>NZ_BARG01000084.1 GCF_000376565.1 Streptomyces hokutonensis
CCCCAACAGCACGGCCGTCCGCACCACCGGTCTCATGGCCGACACCGCTCATGGACCGGTCCACATCCCCGGCCGCTACCTCCGCATCATCGAAAACGTCACGGCGGCCGGTCCTCAACTCCACGACCACACCGGCCAGTTGACGAACGGCCCGACCCAGGACCCCGACACCACCCCCATCCCCACCGACACCACCCCCACCTGGCCCACCTCCAACGCCCCCGTCGCGCCGCCCTCCTCGACGTTCGTCCTCGGCTACGGCTCCCAACTGGACGGCAACGTAGGCCTGGTGCACCTCGAACCGCTGTCGGCGGCTGTCGTGGACGGGCTGCACCAGCAGGTGATGACGGCGCTCGGGCTGGGACGCGCGGCGGACACGCATCCGGTGCGGGAGCAGTTGCGGACGGTGGCGAGCGCCGAGACGCTGGTGATCAACCTGCCGTATCTGCGCGGCAGTCTGGGCTTCCGGATCACGTTGCGCGTGGAGGGCCGGGACCGGGACGTGGACCTGCGGATGCGGCTCGCGAACCCGGTCGCGTCGGCCCGGTACGGGCAGGCCGAGGGTGCCGAGCGGGACGTACGGGTGGAGCGGCGCGGCATCGGCAGCCAGGAGTCGGTGTCGTCGGAGGTGTCCGGCAACATCCGTACCCTGTTGCTGCCCTGGACCGCGCTGTTCCCCGTGACCCGGGCGATCCCGGTGCGCGGGGTCGACGTGGCGCTGACGCTTGCGCTGACCTTGAACCAGCTCTCGTCCTCCGCGTCGGTGACCACGGTGGTGCAGTCGACGACGGCCCAGCGCAGCAACGAGCCCTCCGAGCCGTACGACTTCACCGCCCTGTGGGACGTACGGCTGGACACTCCGGCGCTGGCCGCGCCCGTCACCTGGGGCGCGCCGCAGTCGCACGGGCCGGTGACCTTCTGGTTCCCGCAGCATCTGGCGCGGGACGAGGAAGGGGAGTTGCCCGCGGCGGCGGGTCTGGGCGACCTTCCGGTGTGGGGCGTGGACACGGTGGCGGAGCCGGGGCGGCTGCTCGCGGAGACGCTGACGCGCTTCGACGCGCGGCTGCGGACGCTGCACGAGGACTCCCTCGCGGAACTGGAGACGTTCCTGTCGGAGCCGTTGCTGCGGGGCACCCTGCCGATGCAGCGGGAGGGCGGGGTCTTCTCGCCGGTGCTGCTCGACCGGTCGGGGCGCGCGGTCGGCATGTTCCAGCTGCTGACCGAGGTGGAGGTGGGGGAGCCGGTGCGGCAGAGCGTCCCCGGGAAGATCAATCTGGAGAGCCATCTGACGCAGGTGGTGAGGATCGAGGCCCAGTCGAGGTTCACCAGCGGTGTTTCCCTCTCCGGGAGCGTCGGCCCGGCGCTCACCGGTGACCACGCCGAGGGCCACCCGGACGCCTCGCGGCGGGTCGGCGGCGGTGTGCTGGGGCGGGTCGCCGTCCAGGCGGGGACGAACGACGCGCTGACCCAGAGCGCCGGCGCGGCACTGATGCACGCGGTGCGCACCAACCGCAGCCATCTGCTGGCGCCGACGACGGTACGGCACACCCTGGTGCTGCATCTGCCGGGCGGCGGGCAGGAGCGCTTCGAGCCCGGCGACTGGCCGCGCGGGATGCATCTGCGGCTGCTGACCGCCGAGGACGCCCGGGGACATGCCCCGGCCGATGACGAACTGCGGCGCCTTCCCGCCGAGTTGGAGCATCTGCGGTCGATCGGCACCACCGCGACACCGCTGGCCGTGACGGGCGGCGAACCCCTCTTCGTGCACGCCTACAACTGGCTGCGCCGCGAGGGCTTCCTGCCCGGCGACACCAACGCCCGCAACCGGGTGCTGCCCGACGAGGCGCTGGTGCAGGCCCAGTTGAACAATCTGCGCCGGTTCGAGCAGACCCGGTCGGGGATCGGACTGCGGGCGGCGACGGACGCCATGGTGGACGGCGGCCACCCGCTGTTCCTGGAGATCCCGACCGCGGGCGGCACCCGTCGGGTGAGGCTTGTGCTCAGCGCGGTGCGCGGCGAGGGCGAGAGCACGCACACCACGGTGCTGCCCGATGTGCAGGGCATCGGCCTGGCCTCGCTGTCGACGGTCGCCGGCGACTCGAACGGCTCGCAGTACGGGGCGTCGTACGGCGCCGGCGGTTCCTTCGGGCTGCCGGTGCGCGGCGGCGCGTGGACCCTGGGCGGGACCGGCGACCATGTGCGCTCCCACCAGGCGCAGCACGACAACAGTGCGCAGCTGTCCCTCGGACACGACCAGCAGTTCATCGGCAGCGGCGCGGGACAGCGCAGCGAGGTGTTCGAGGTCCCGGCCGAGCTGGCGCTCGACCTGTACGAGGGGCCGGGGGAGGAGCCGCAGGTGCGGTTCGCCCACGAGACGGTGGTACGGCCGTACGAACCGCACGGCGCGCCGGTCGCCGACCCGCAGGACCCGCCGCCCGACCGGGTGCCGGGGACGCTGCGGCTTTCGGTGCCGACGCTCCGCACGCTGCCCGCCGACGAGCCCGCCCCGGCGGCGCCCGCCGCGCCCACCGTGCGGGCCGCCACCGACGCCGACCGCGCCCTGCTCGAACTGACCGACGAGCACGGCACCCCGCGCCCCGACTCGATACCGCTGCCGGACGACTCGATGGTGGAGGTCTTCCAGGCATCGGCCGCCCTGGACGAGGCGTTCCGCGCGGTGCTCGGCAACACATACGCGGGGCACCCGGAGCGCGGCCTGCTGGACGGGGCCCGGGACGCGGTGGCGGACCGTACGCCCGCACCGGTGGCACGCGTCGGCCGGGCCGTGGGCGGGTCGCTGGCCGGCGCCGCCGCCACCGATCCGACCACGGTGGCGGCGGAGATGCTGACCGCCGCCCGCAGCCCCGCGGCCCTGCTGGCCCGTGGCCACCAGGTGTTCAAGGGCGCCTACGTCGTCGAGGGACTCACCCTGCCGGGGCTCGCCGCGGACGAGGTGCTGTCGGTGGAGATCCAGGGTGTCCTGCGCCGGCCGCGGGCGTCGGGCGAGTTCACGCAGTACTTCGAGTCCGGGCTGGCCGCGGGCGACGGGGCCGGGCAGCAGCGCGGGGTGTCCCACGCGGCTCAGTGGGCGGCCGGCTTCACCGCCGTCCGCAACGGTGCGTCGGTCCAGACGCCGGGCTCCGACCAGGCCGCGGGCAACGACGGCGACATCGGCGGCATGGACGGCGGCGGCACGCTGCACACCCGCGCCGACGAACCGGAGCAGCAACAGGGCGCCGCCACGACGAGCACCGCGCCCCGGCATCCGAGCCTCAACCCCTCGGCCCGGTACACCCGTACCACCCGGGGCGACAAGGCACGCGCGCTGGCCTCCTCGACGGTCGTGAACCGTACGGCCACCGAGTCCGGCGCCCAGCACCGCGTCACCGCCGACGCACTCCTGCTGGTGACGTTCCGCCGGGGCCGCCGCAACGTCGTCGGCAACGCGTTCGGGCAGGGCGAGGGCCGTACCGTGACGGTGGCGGTCGAACTGCCGGACGCCGTACGGTTCCTGGCCACCCCGGCACAACTCCGGCGCCACGCCGCCTGGTTCACACCGGTGGCCGGTCTCACGGTGCCCGGGGCGACGGTGGGCTCCGTGCCGCTGCCGCGCCGGTTCACCGCCTCGGGCGAGGTGGGCCTCGGCAGCGTCAACGGAATGGACCAGTTCACCGACGCCACACGGACGGTGCCGCGCCGCGACGCACTGCGCCAGGAACTCCTCACCCTGATCGAGGAAGAGGCATACGGCACGACCCGGCCCGGCCACGCGTCGTACCTCCCGGGCGTGGCCACCCGCATCGCCGACCTGGCCTCCACGGCGGGCCTGCGCACCCTGCCCGGCCGCGGCCCCGGCCACCTCCAGCGCTTCCGCTTCCGGCACGTCGGCTACGGCGGTGCCCGCCTCGTCGAGGTCACCCTCACCGCCCGGCCGGACGCCGACGAACACGCGCTGCGACTGCTGCGCGGACACCCGGCGGCAGCGGGCTCCGGCATCGAGCAGTACCACGGCCACACGCCGTCCTCGGTGACCGACCGGACCGCCGACAGCACCCGGCACTCCGGGTTCGTCCAGCTCCAGACCCGGCTCCCGAGGCCCACCGGCGGCCCCCGCACCGACCGGGCGAGCGCACTGCTCAGCGCCGACACCGTGCGCGGCAACTCCGCACGGGTCAGCCGCGCCGCCGAGGACCGCCACTGGCTGCGCACCGACAACGCCGCCGACTTCGACGGCGTCCCGTACCGGATCACCGCCACGGTACGGTCCACCCTCACCGCCGACTGGCTGGTGGACCTGCCGGGCAGCGTGATCCAGCACGGCGTGCTCAGCCTGACCGACGCGAACACCCCGCTCGCCGACCGCATCGCCCACCTCTTCCTCGGCCGCCCGGCGCGCACCGCGACCGTGCACGCCACCGCCGCGCTGCGCTTCACCGGAAGCGAGACCGACGAACCCGCCCCGGCCGAGCGGCAGTTGACGCCGGGCCGGTCCGACCGCCGGCCGCCGGCACCCGGCCACCGCTTCACACCGGGCGGCCCCGCACCGGTCTTCGGCTTCGACGCGGGCACCGAACTCGCCGCCGCGCTCGGCGAGGTGGCCCCGGCCCTGACCCGCTCCTGGCGCTCGCTCGCCGCCTCCGACTCCGCGGACACCACCGCCGTACGGATCGGCGAACTCCTCCAGGCGGGCACGATCTCGCTGGACCACCCTCGGGGTCCCGCCGGCCTCACCACCTCGATGCCGGGCGCCTACCCGTTCCAGAGCGCCCCCGGCACCCCGCCCCGGCTCACCGTGGAGCTGTACCGGCCGCGCCCGGTGACCGACACCGGCGACGTGACGGTGGACCGGGTGCGGCTCATCACCGTCGGCGCGGGCTCCTCCTCCCACGCGGGCCTCACCGGCGGCCTCTCTGCCCAGGGCGGCTTCAGCGCCGACGACTCCAACCGCCAACTGCTCGGCTTCACCGTGCCGGTACTGGCCCGCCAGGCGCAGGACCCCGGCACGGGCGCCACGGTCGCCGGCACTCGCCGCGAGTGGTTCAAACACGGCAACACCAGCACCCCGGAGGGCGCACGCGGCACCCGCAGCCACGAGATCGTCGCCGACGCGCTGCTCACCCTCCACGGCCCGAACGGCACCCGGTACGTGACGGGCACGGTCCGGCTGCGCCCCCTGGAGCGCGACCTCCTCGGCCACGGCGTCACCGCTCCGCGCACCGACCCGGGCGTCTACGACGGTGCGTCCCTGACCCGCGCGGCGGCCGACGCCCAGGCCCGGGAAGGCCGCGCGGCCGACGCACAGGCTCAGGAAGGCCGCGCGCCCGACGTGCTGCGCGACTGGCGCACGGTGCCGCTCCGCGACCTTCCGACCCTGCTGTCCCGCGGCATCGAGACGGCCCAGGCCCCCGCGCCCGACACCACCCCCATGCTCCAACTCTGGCTGGCCACGGACGGCGGCCCGTCCCAGACGGCCCGCGCCCTGTACGCCGCTTCCGGTACGGCCGCGCTGCTACGGCGCCCTGTCGAACTCGCGCTGCGGGACGGGGAGGGCGTGCGCTTCCGGCGGTTCGACGTGAACGGCGATCCGGAGGGGACGCCGGGCACGGAGGAGTACGGCGAGGAGGAGCGGGACGACCGGGGCCGGGGCGGCGAGGTTCAGGACGACACCGCGCACGACGCCGGCTGGAGGGCCGTACGCGATCAGATACGGACGTTGGAGGCGGCCGGGCAGGCGGAGGACGAGGCGCGGGTGCGGGAGGCCGGGCTCCAGGAGGGGATGCCGGGGGCCCGGCGCGCGCTGGAGGAGGCGCTGCGGCCGGTGGCCCGGGCGGAACGGGACGTCACCGACGCCCGCGCCGCCGCGGACACCGCGGCCGGCGAACTCTCCGTCGCCGACCGGGCTGTGACGGACGCCGCCGAGGACGACCACGAACGGCAGGCCCACGTAAGGCAGTTGACCGCCGACCTCAGGGACCGGACCCAGCGGGTGGCGGACGCGACCCGGGCGGCGGGGGAGTTCCACGAGGCGGTCAGGACGGCGGAGGACGAACTGGCGGCAGCGCGGGCTGCCAACTCGCCGACTCGGGCCGGTGGTTCGCAACGCGACGACGGCAACTCCGGCTCGGACGGCCCCGGTTCCCCCGCCCGGAGTGAGTCGCGCCGGAACCGGGCACAGCGCGCGCTGGACCGGGCGCGAACGGCGGCCGAGGCGGCCGACCGCGCCGTGGAGACGGCCCGGCACGCCGCCGACGACACCAGGGTCCGGCTCGGCCTGGCCCAGGACGCCGCCCGCACCGCGGCCGACGTCCTGGACCGGGCCCGGAACCTCGCCGTGACGGCGGCCGAGACGGACCGTACGGCCCGGGACGCGCTCGCCGCGGCCACCGCGCACCACGACCGGACGGTCGCCGCGCGGAACGCGGCCCAGGAGGAGTTGGACGCCCTCGGCCTCCGCATCATCGACGCGCTCGCCGAGCAGACCCGGCAGGCGGCCCGGCAGCGCCACGCGGAACGGGACCTCGGCGATGTCGTGGCCGTCCTGGAGGCACGGCGAGTTGCGGCGGGCGACGGCTCGGCAGTCCTGACGACCGGTTCCCTGTCCGCCACCCCGGCCGCCTGGCCCCGCCGCACCCCCCGCCCGGCACCGGCCCGTATGCCCCGGCTGACGGAGCAACCGGAGAACGAACCGGAGGTCGAGCCCGAGGCGGAGCCTGAAGCAGCGCCTCAGGAACCGGAGTTGAGGCCGGACGGAGCCGGGACGGAGGCCGACGAGGAACCCGAAGAGGGCCGTCGTCGTGTCGCCGTATCCCGGGCGCAGGGCCCCGAGACGTTCGCCCGCTCCCTGGCCCAGTTGCTCGCGACCCCCGCCCCCGGCACCACCGCATCCGATACCGCCGCCCCCACCTGGCCCAGCGCCCGAGACCCCCACGCAGCCCTCCTCACCTGGGCCCAGGCCGACGTAGCGGCCCACGGTGCCCCCGACGACGCGGCGCTCCCGGCCCCGGAGACCTCGGTGCCCACCGAGGCGCTGGCGGAGATCGGCGCCCTCACCCCGGAGTTGAACGCCCAGTCGATCCTCCAGAACGGCACGGTGACCGTGGCCGACGCCGGACTGGACGACCCCGCGCGCCTCGCCCTGGTGCTGGCCCGCCCCGACGACACCCTCGGCTACACGTCCACCCTGGCGGCCCTGGTCGCACGGAACACCGGCCGGCCGGTCCAGGTGCTCGGCCCCGACGGCCGTACCGACCGGTTCGGCCCGGCCGACGGCACCCCGCTGACCCTGTACTTCGACGGCAACCGGTTCTCGGTCACCCCGCCCGCCCCGGGCGACGACTGACCGGTCGTCCCCCCACCAATTTCCTGGAAGGAACACCATGTCCGGCAAGAACAACCCGCAGCACCAGGCGGCTACGGGCGGGACGGAGCCCGCCCCGGCCCCGGACACCACCACGGGCGGTGCCCCCGAGACCGCGACGACGCTCCCGCCGACGAGCGGCGAGACGACGGCCGCCGCTTCGGCGACCGCGGCGCAGGCGGAGGCGGCACTCACGGCCCCGGCTCAACTCCCGTCCCCCGCCGGGGAAGCGACTCCGGAAGCCGCCGTCGGCACCGACGAAGCCGCACTCCCGGCAGCGGACCCCGACACCCACGCGGACCCCGACCCCGAGGCCGCCACGGCCACCGCCACCTCGACCGGAGCCCCGTCGGAATCCGGGGCAGGCTCCGGAACCGGCGAGGACGTTGCCGCCGCGGCCCCCGCCTTCGGCCGCCCCTCCCGGGGACTCCTCGCCGGCGCCGCGATAGCCGGCGCGCTGCTGGTCGGGGTGCCGTTCCTGGTGTCCGGGATGCTCGGCAAGTCGAGTTCGGACGGGAAGCCGTCGGAGCAAGTGGCCGACGCCGGAACCGTGTTGAACAGCGCGTCGGCGAACATCGGTGCCGGCGCCTACGGTTCGGCCAGCCCGGACCCGGCCTCGCCGAAGCCGAGCGCCTCGAACTCGGTGGGCGGCGGCAAGAACAACACGGTGAAGAAGGGCGGGGGAGCCGTGGCCGCCGGTGCCGGTTCGGGCGCCGGAGTGATCGCGGGCAGCTCCGCCGAGGCCCCCAAGAAGGCGTCCTCAGGCGGGAGTTCGAAGAAGAAGTCCACGACCAAGGTCACGGCCACCAAGACGGTGACCACCGCGCCCGGCACCACGATCTACAGCCACGCCTCCAACAAGTGCATCGAGATGGTGGGCCACAAGGGCGCCGACGGTTCGCCGCTGCAGATCAACAGCTGCACCGGCAAGAACTGGCAGAAGTGGGACTTCCGTTCGGACGGCACGATCCGCTCGATGGGCCTGTGCATGGACGTCGCCTGGGGCTCGTCGGCGAACGGCGCGGTGATCCAGATCGCGGTGTGCAGCGGCAACCCGGCCCAGCAGTTCCGCCTCAACTCCAGCAACGACCTGGTCAACCCGCAGGCCAACAAGTGCGTGGACGTCAAGGACCAGGGCACCGCCAACGGCACCCGGCTCCAACTCTGGGACTGCAACGGCCAGGACAACCAGAAGTGGAGTACGCGCTGAGAGATGATGGATCCGTGTCCTGGCTCGAAGAAGTCCGGCGCATCATGCCCTCCCCTCCGGGAGCCGGTGACTCCGTGGACCGGGATGCTGTCGAGGCCAGTTGGGGAACGCGCTTCCCCGGCGACTACAAGGAGTTCATGGCCGAGTACGGCGAAGGTGCCATCGACGACTACCTGTCGCTGATGGCACCTGAGATCCACGTCGGTCCTGGTGGCGAGTCCCCCTGCATGGGCATGCAGCAGGAATCGGCGAACGCCGAGGACGTGTGGCGAGCCGCCGGGCGGGGGGCGGCGGAGACTCCGCGTCTCATCGCCTGGGGAGCGGATTCCAGCGCGGACATTCTGTGCTGGCCGGCCACGGACAGCGATCCGGACAAGTGGCCCGTGGTGGTGTGGGGCCGGGGCGACGCACGAGGCACCGAATACCCGTGCGGAATGGTGGAGTTCCTGTGCCGCCTGTTCCGCGCGGAGTTCGACGAGTGCCCGCTCGGTGCTGTATCGCTCTGGGGAGTCGGTTCCGCCCGCTTCCTGCCCGGGGAGGAGGAACAGCGGCTCCGGAAGGCCGGAATCTCTCCGTGGACCGGTGAACCGGACCCGTATGCCGGAATGTTCGGAGACTGAGCCGTCGCGGATGCCGCCGCACCCGTGAAAGGCACGGCGGCACCCCTACGACAACGGCTCAGATGTCGCCGATCTGCTCGGCGACCGTGCCACCCACACCGCGGACGACCACGCCGTCCTGCTCGACCTGCTCCACGAGAGCCTGGGCCGACTACACGCCCGGGTCCACCGCCGTACCGGCGCCGGTCTGCCGGGTACTCTTGCCCGGCTGCCGGCCGAGAGACGGCTCGCGCACGGTGGCTGTCCCGGTCGGGCTGCCGCAGGACTGGCCGGCTGAGGCGCGGGCCGAACAGGTCCTCGAAGAACCGCAGGTGACGGTGCGTCACCTCAACGCCGCGGACAGTGTGGTCACCGGGTGCGCGTCGGCGATCGCCGAGACCGGCACCATTGTCCTGGACCCCGGACCGGGCCAGGGCCGACGCGTCCTGACCCTGGCGGTCCGACCACCACATATGCGTGGTCCACGTTCCGGAGCAGGCCGTCGCCTCCCTGCCGTAGGCGATGCTCCGGTTGGACCCGGCGCGTCCGCAGTCCTGGATCTCGGGACCCTCTGCCACCAGCGACATCGAACTCGACCGGGTCGAAGGCGTCCTCGGACCCCGCACCCCTGGATTGCTGGACATACTGAACGACTGGTATGCTCCATCCTACTAAACGACCAGTATGTAACGGGCTTCGTTCAGGCATCCTGGCGGCAGCCCTGGGTCATCCAGTCGAAGGACGGTCAGGGCTATGAAGAATGACGACACCAGGTTCATCTCCCGGCGCTCGGCGCTGGCCGGGGCCGTGGTCGGCGGTGCGGCGCTCGCGGGCACGTGGGCCTTCCCGGGCTTCGCCGAGGCGTCCTCCGACGTCTCCGCCACGGCCCCGGCCAGAATCCAGCGCCTCTTCGCGTCCTTCCTGACGGCGAAGAGCGCGGCCGATGTCGACCGGACCATGGCGTTCTTCAGCCGAAGCGACACCACCTACTGGGACGCGACCGCCGGATTCGACTTCCCGGACTGGGCCGCTCTGAAGGCGGTGTTCGGGGCCTACATGCCGACCTGGGGCCCGGCCGCGCACTCCTACGCGACCAACCTCCTCGGCG
The DNA here is from genome assembly GCF_000376565.1 of Streptomyces hokutonensis. GTDB lineage: Bacteria > Actinomycetota > Actinomycetes > Streptomycetales > Streptomycetaceae > Streptomyces > Streptomyces hokutonensis. The sequence continues at coordinate 10,275 of NZ_BARG01000084.1, forward strand.
GCGACACGGGCGCGGCGCTGTTCTTCACCAACACTCCGGAGGAGTTCGGGCACGAGATCCGTGGCATCTCGGTCGTGGACATCCGGGACGGGAAGTTCGTCCGCTGGATCGACTACTGGGACGGTCGCCACTACGGACTCGAGGCCCTGAACGGCTTTCGCGCACCCCTCGCGGCGTTTCCGAGCGACTTCGGGTGGGCGCTGCCGGGGGAGAACGCCTCGTCAGGGCTGAAGCGAACGGTGGCCGACCTGGCCCGGAGCCTGGGCGGCGGCGACTTTCAGCGCGCGGCGGGGCTCTTCGAGGAGAACGGCGTCCTGGAGGACCTGACCCTGCACACCGCGGTGGCCGGCCCGCAGTCGATCGCGGCCTACCTCAAGCAAGCGGTGGGCAGTCTGCCCTACGGCCGGGGAGCACGGGTGCGGCACACCGTGGGAGGCGACACGGGGGGTGCCTTCGAGTGGACGAACAGCCGCGGGCCCGTCCCGCGCGGAGTCAGCGCACTCCAGCTCGACGCCGCTGGAAAGATCACCCGGCTCAGCTCGATCTGGGACGGATCGCTGGTCGACCCGGCCTGGCTCACCCAGCGCATGGCCGAGACGATCGAAAGCTGACCCCACGACCGGGACACCCCCGAGGACCATGGTGAACACACAATGACTGTCGATCAGGCGACCCTGGAACGGCTTGCGTCGGGCAAGTACCTCCTGGTCACCACCTTCCGTCGGGACGGCAGGGAAGTGCCGACCCCGGTATGGGTGGTCCGCGACGGGGATGCACTCGGCATCTGGACCGTCACCGACTCCGGCAAGGTCAAGCGGACCCGCAACCGGGCCGACGTGCTGGTCGGCGAGTGCGACCTGCGCGGAAACCCCTTGAGTGAGCAGGTCCCGGGTCGGGCCGTCCTCCTCGATGCCGCACAGACCCAGCGCTATCGCGGCCTGGTGCGCCGCAAGTACGGCTTGACCGGCTGGTTGACGGTGCTCGGCAGCCGACTGCGGCGCGGAACGGAGGGGAGCGTCGGCATCCGGATCACCCTCGTCCAGCCGTAGTCGGCCCTGAACCGTCCCGGCCCGGCCCCGATCGCGAGTGAGGCGTCGGGGCCGTCGGTCGTTGGGTGTCCGGGTTCCCGTCGGTTCTAGGCGGCGGACCGGCTGCCCGGGTCGAGGGTTGCCAGTGCGGCTTCGAGCAGCTCCTGCCGTGTTCCGTCGGTGAGTGTGCCCTGGCCGGCCACGAGCGAGGCCATGGTGCCTTCCTTGACGGCGGCGACGGCCATCCGGGCCCGGATGAGGCGCATGGGCGAGGGGTTCTGCCCGGCGATGGCCAGGATGATCAGCTCGGTCTTGCCGGTGAAGTCGTGGCGCTGGGAGTGCTCCTGCAGCACCGAGGCGTCCCCGGACTGCAGTGCCATGTAGGCGGCCGGGTGCTTGGCCTGGAGGTCGATCAGCGCGGTGAGCAGTTCCTGCGGGGTCCGTTCGGCGGCGTCGCTGGCGATCACCGCGATCTCGGCGGCCGGCTCCGCGACCAGGGCGGAGAGGATCGCCTCCTTCGATTTGAAGTGGTAGTAGAGCGCGCCCTTGGTGACGCCCAGGGCTTCGGCCAGGTCGGCGATCGAGGTGACGGTGTAGCCCTTGGTCCCGAACAGCTTCCGTGCTGCATCGAGGATGTCCGCCCGCATGTCGCGGCGCTGCTGTGGGGTCATGGAACCAGAGTACTAAACGTTCGGTATGCTGTTGACATACTGAACGACTGGTATGTAGCGTAAAAGTGCAGTCCGGGGATCAGCCCCTGCAAGGCTTTGAGGAACGAGATGACTGACGAACAGACGCAGGACCTGGTGCGGCGCTACCACGAGGCCTGGACCACGACCAAGGACTTCGATACTGCGGCGGAGCTGCTCGCGGAGGACCTTGAGACGGATCTTCCCGTCAACACGTATGCGGACAAGCGGGAGTTCGTGGCGGCGATCCGCGGTTTCGGCTCGGCTGTGTCGAGCCTCCGGGTCCTGTCCGTCTGCGCCGGCGCGGGTGAGGCGGTGATGGTCTACGACCTGGTGCTGGACGGGATAGGTGCCCTGCGGATCGCCGAGCAGTTCACGGTCGCCGAGGGCAAGATCACCTTCATACGCCAGGTGCACGACACGGCGACCATGCGCGCGGCCGGTTTCGCGCCGCCCCTGCCGCAGTAGCGGACCCTCCAACCAGACCATCCCGATCGGAGCTTGATCACATGTCACGACGCACCTGGTTCATCACCGGCGTCTCCCGCGGCTTCGGCCGCATCTGGGCGGTCGCGGCGCTCGAGCGCGGCGACCGCGTGGTCGGCACCGCCCGCGACCTCGGCACGGTGAGCGACCTCGCCCGGCAATACCCCGACACCTTCCTCGGGCTGCCGCTGGACGTCACCGACCGCTCGGCGGTGTTCGCCGCGGTCAAGACCGCCCACGCCCACTTCGGCGAGCTCGACATCATCGTCAACAACGCCGGCTACGGCCAGTTCGGGATGATCGAGGAACTGTCCGAGCAGGAGGCCCGCGACCAGATCGAGACGAACCTGTTCGGCGCGCTGTGGGTCACCCAGGCCGTGCTGCCCTACCTGCGCGAGGCCCGCAAGGGCCACATCCTCCAGGTCTCCTCGATCGGTGGGATCACCGCATTCCCCGGCATCGGGATCTACCACGCCTCCAAGTGGGCACTCGAAGGGCTGAGCCAGAGTCTCGCGTTCGAGGTCAAGCAGTTCGGGGTGCGCCTGACGCTGATCGAGCCGGCCAGCTATGCGACGGACTGGGGAGGGTCCTCGGCCAAGCGGGCCGCCGCGATCGACGCCTACGGGCCGGTGCGCGAGGCGACGCGGAGCCGCCTGTCGGCCAACAGGCCCGGAGACCCGGGGGCCTCCGCCGCGGCGGTGCTCAAGGTCGTCGACGCCGAGGCTCCGCCGCTGCGGGTGTTCTTCGGCGCCGTGCCGCTCGGTGTCGCCGAGAGCGAGTACGCCGGTCGCCTTGAGGTCTGGCGTGAGTGGCAGCCGGTCTCCGAGCTCGCCCAGGGCTGACAGCCCCCCGACCCACCCCGTGCACCGCCGGAACGGTCCGTCCCCCCGTCCGAGGACGGCCGTCGACAGAGGAGGACAGACATGCAGATCACCAAGAACGGACTGGCCACGATGGTCGCCCCCGGCGACTGGTTCGCAGGCGACGTGTACATCGACGTCGTCAGCAGGTCGGCAACGCCCGCACGGGTGTTGGGCGGAGTCATCCGCTTCACGCCGGGATCGCGCACGGCCTGGCACAGCCACCCGAACGGACAGAACGTCTTCGTCACCGAGGGGGTCGGCCTGATCCAGCGCGAGGGAGGACCGGTCGAGGAGGTGCGACCGGGTGACCGCGTCTCCATCGAGCCTGGCGAGAACCACTGGCACGGGGCCACCTCGGCGTGCTTCCACACACAGATCGCCTACCAGGTCGCCGACGAAGCCGGCATCGACACCATCTGGGGGCGCCACGTGACCGAGGAGGAGTACTCCGCCGGCGTTTCAGGCAGCTGATCGCGCACTCCACCGTGCGGCGCTCCTTGCCGTCGACCCTGGCGGTGATCCACCGGCCTGGTGCCGGTCCAGCCTCACGAGGTCGGCCTGGCGGTGTGGCTGCGCAGCAGGTTCGCCACGATCAGGGCACAGAATTCATCGCCTGTCGGCTCGTCGGTGATCAACCGCCTGAGACCAGTGGGCCCAGCAGTTGTGCGAGAGCCGGGTGTTGCGATTCCCCAGGCCAGCCGCCTGTCCTGGGAGACATCCCAGGGACTTTTCAGGGACTTTCACGCCTGTCCCAGGGAGATTCCAGGGACTTTCCGCCGCGTAAGCAGGGAAGGCCCCGGTAGCGCTGAAAGATAAGAACGCGCTGGTCAGGACCTATACCGTCAACACTCGATGATGTTCACCGCAAGCCCGCCCCGAGCCGTCTCCTTGTACTTCACGGACATGTCCGTGCAGGTGTCCTTCATGGTCGGGCCCGACGACGGCAGCACGCATTTCACTGCTCGTCTCGACGCGCTCCCGGGCAGGGTCGTCGCGGATCCTGTCGGCGGGCGCCTCGGTGTCGGTGCGGACATTGCGAGGCCCCTTTGGCGAGCACGTGTGTAACGGCAGGTCAGCAGGCATTTAGGAGTGTCGTGCCCCTCATCTCCCAGGGGCACGACACTCCGCCGATCAGATGTCCCGGAAGATCTCGATCTGCGCCCCGATCGAGTTGAGCCGCTCCGCCAGGTCCTCGTAACCCCGGTTGATGACATACACGTTCCGCAGTACGGACGTGCCCTCCGCCGCCATCATCGCCAGCAGGACGACCACGGCCGGGCGCAGGGCCGGCGGGCACATCATCTCGGCGGCGCGCCAGCGGGTCGGGCCCTCTACCAACACGCGGTGCGGGTCGAGGAGTTGGAGGCGGCCGCCGAGGCGGTTGAGGTCGGTGAGGTAGATCGCGCGGTTGTCGTAGACCCAGTCGTGGATGAGGGTCTGGCCCTGCGCGACCGCCGCGATCGCCGCGAAGAACGGGACGTTGTCGATGTTCAGGCCGGGGAACGGCATGGGGTGGATCTTGTCGATCGGCGCCTCCAGCTTGGAGGGCCGGACCGTGAGGTCCACCAGGCGTGTACGGCCGTTGTCCGCGGCGTACTCGGGCGTGCGGTCGTGGTCGAGGCCCATCTCCTCCAGGACCGCGAGCTCGATCTCCAGGAACTCGATGGGGACGCGTCGTACCGTCAGTTCCGACTCCGTCACCACGGCGGCGGCGAGCAGGCTCATCGCCTCGACCGGGTCCTCGGAGGGGGAGTAGTCGACGTCCACGTCGATGGTCGGCACGCCGTGCACGGTGAGGGTCGTGGTGCCGATGCCCTCGACCCGTACGCCCAGCGCCTCCAGGAAGAAGCAGAGGTCCTGGACCATGTAGTTGGAGGACGCGTTGCGGATGACCGTGGTGCCCTCGTGGCGGGCGGCGGCGAGCAGCGCGTTCTCGGTCACGGTGTCGCCGCGCTCGGTCAGTACGATCGGCCGGTCGAGGGTGACGGACCGGTCGACCTGCGCGTGGTACAGGCCCTCGGTCGCCGCGATGTCGAGGCCGAAGCGGCGCAGCGCGATCATGTGCGGCTCGATGGTGCGCGTACCGAGGTCGCAGCCACCGGCGTACGGCAGCTTGAAGCTGTCCATGCGGTGCAGCAGCGGGCCGAGGAACATGATGATCGAGCGGGTGCGGCGGGCCGCCTCGGCGTCGATCGACGCCATCTCCAGCTCGGCCGGCGGCACGATCTCCAGGTCGACGCCGTCGTTGATCCAGCGGGTGCGGACGCCGATCGAGCCGAGTACCTCCAGAAGGCGGTACACCTCCTCGATCCGCGCGACCCGGCGCAGCACTGTGCGCCCCTTGTTGAGGAGCGAGGCGCACAGCAGTGCCACGCACGCGTTCTTGCTGGTCTTCACGTCGATGGCACCGGAGAGCCGACGACCGCCGACGACCCGCAGATGCATCGGGCCGGCATAGCCCAGTGAGACGATTTCGCTGTCCAGCGCTTCACCGATTCGAGCGATCATCTCAAGGCTGATGTTTTGGTTGCCGCGCTCGATGCGGTTGACGGCGCTCTGACTGGTGCCGAGTGCCTCGGCAAGCTGCGTCTGTGTCCAGCCCCGGTGCTGGCGGGCGTCACGGATGAGCTTGCCGATACGTACGAGGTAGTCGTCTGCCATGGGGCCGAGGTTATCTCAGATATGAGATGGCGCCTCTCGAGGGGGCCGTTCGGGTGACGCCCGGTCAGTCGTCCTTCTTGGTACGAGTCTTGCGCCACCCGAAAGGTCCGGGCAAATCCATCGATGTCGTACGACGTCCTGAAGTGCTCCGCGTGTACCGCGGACCCCGCTTGCCCCCTGTCGTGAACGACATGGACCCCTTGTTGATGTTCAGCCGGAGCCAGGGAAGGATCCGGAAACTCTTACGGAACGTGAGCGGCATACCCGCCCCCTTTCGTCCCGCACCGGGTACCCCGAAGTCCCGTGGATATGGCGGCGGGAGCGGTGAGTTAGCGTCGCGGCATGATCTCCGACGCGTCGTTGCCCGAGCACGAGCTCACGGCCACCGGCTCGACCGTGGTCTACCGGAACCGCTGGATGACCGTCAGCGAGGACCGGACGCTGCGCCACGACGGCACGGAGGGCCTGTACGGCGTGGTGCACAAACCCGGCTTCGCGTTGATCGTGCCGTACGAGGACGGGGGCTTCCACCTTGTCGAGCAGTACCGCTATCCGGTGAAGGCCCGTTACTGGGAGTTCCCCCAGGGCGCCTGGGAGGACCGGCCGGACGCGGACCCGCTGGACCTGGCGGGCGGTGAACTCGCGGAGGAGACCGGCCTGGTCGCCCGGACGATGACGCCCCTGGGGCACCTCTTCGAGGCCTACGGATACTGCGACCAGGGGTTCCACGTCGTTCTCGCCACGGATCTCACCCATGGCGAACCCCACCTGGACGACGAGGAGGCCGGCTTGGTCAGCCGCTGGTTCTCCGAGGCGGAGGTGTGGCAACTGATCGCCGAGGGCCGATTCAAGGACGCCCCGTCGGTGGCGGCGCTGGCGCTGTTCCAACGTCACCGCAAGGACGGCGGCTGAGACCGAGCGGCGGCGAACGGCACCTCGATCGGTGTCCTGACCCCGCCGGGCCCCCAGCGGACGCTGCCGGCATCCTTGGCCGGTGTCCTCCTCCGACCCCGTGGGTGCCGTGTTCTTCGACGTCGACGGCACCCTCGTTCCCGGTACGAGTTCGTCGGTGTTCCTGGCCGGCCACCTCGGTCATCGCGACGAGTTGGCCGAGGCCGAGGACGCCTATGCCTCCGGCGCCCTGGACAATCGGCGGGTCTCCGAGCTGGACGCCGCGGGTTGGGCGGGCGTGGCCGAAGAGCAGGTCTCCGGCTGGCTCGACGGGCTTCCCCTGGTCTCGGGCATCACGGAGACCGTGGCCTGGTGCCGGCGGAACGGATTGGTGCCCGTGCTGGCGACCCTCGCCTGGTCGCCGGTCGGCAGCTACCTGACCGACCGCTTCGGCTTCCACGCGTTCGGCGGACCGCGGCTGGAGACCGCGGACGGCCGCTTCACGGGCCGCGTCGCCGGGCACTTCGACGAGTACGACAAACGAGACGTCGCTCTCGCTCAGGCGCGAGAGCTGGGGCTGGCCCCCCGCTCCTGCGGAGCCGTCGGGGACAGCCGCTCCGACCTGCCGCTGTTCGCGTCCGTCGGGCTGAGCGTGGCGTTCAACGCCTCGCCGGGAGCACGGGCGGCGGCAACCGCCACGGTGGACGGCGGCGACCTGCGAGCCGTGCTTCCCGTCCTGAGCCGCTTGGTCACCGTCACCCGTTCACGGCCGCCCGCGGAAGGCTGAGAGAGGTCCGGGCATGACCAGCCCGCCCCCATGTACTAGAGTTATCTCGACATCGAGATATCTGCCGAGGTGCACCGCAGTCGCACACTCCGCCGATCCAGTAGTAAGGCTTGCCTAACTTAGCCTTACCTTAGCGGATTGGCCAAGACGTCGTGACGGCAGGATGCGGTGGGAACGCGCACATCAATGAAGGAGACTGTCGTGTCGGCGAACAGCTTCGACGCCCGCAGCACACTGCAGGTGGGCGACGAGTCGTACGAGATCTTCCGCCTGGACAAGGTGGAGGGCTCGGCCCGGCTCCCCTACAGCCTTAAGGTCCTGCTGGAGAATCTGCTCCGCACCGAGGACGGCGCGAACATCACCGCCGACCACATCCGCGCCCTCGGCACCTGGGACTCGCAGGCCCAGCCGTCGCAGGAGATCCAGTTCACGCCGGCCCGTGTGATCATGCAGGACTTCACCGGCGTGCCCTGCGTCGTCGACCTCGCCACCATGCGTGAGGCCGTCAAGGAGCTGGGCGGCGACCCGGCGAAGATCAACCCCCTCGCGCCGGCCGAGCTGGTCATCGACCACTCCGTCATCGCCGACAAGTTCGGCACCCACGAGGCCTTCGCGCAGAACGTCGAGCTGGAGTACGGCCGCAACCGCGAGCGCTACCAGTTCCTGCGCTGGGGCCAGACCGCGTTCGACGAGTTCAAGGTCGTCCCGCCGGGCACCGGCATCGTCCACCAGGTCAACATCGAGCACCTGGCCCGGACCGTCATGGTCCGCAACGGGCAGGCGTACCCCGACACCCTCGTCGGCACCGACTCGCACACCACCATGGTCAACGGCCTCGGTGTGCTGGGCTGGGGCGTCGGCGGCATCGAGGCCGAGGCCGCGATGCTCGGCCAGCCGGTCTCGATGCTCATCCCGCGCGTCGTCGGCTTCAAGCTCACGGGCGAGCTGACCCCGGGCACCACCGCCACGGACCTCGTGCTGACCATCACCGAGATGCTCCGCAAGCACGGTGTCGTCGGCAAGTTCGTCGAGTTCTACGGCGAGGGCGTCGCCGCCACCTCCCTGGCGAACCGCGCCACCATCGGCAACATGTCGCCGGAGTTCGGCTCCACCGCCGCGATCTTCCCGATCGACGACGAGACCCTGAAGTACCTGCGCCTGACCGGCCGTGACGAGCAGCAGGTCGCGCTCGTCGAGGCGTACGCCAAGGAGCAGGGCCTCTGGCTGGACCCGGCCGCCGAGCCCGACTTCTCCGAGAAGCTGGAGCTCGACCTCGCCACGGTCGTCCCCTCGATCGCCGGTCCGAAGCGCCCGCAGGACCGCATCGTCCTCGCGAACGCCGCCGAGCAGTTCAAGAGCGACGTCCGCAACTACGTCGCCGACGACGACGAGGCGGGCAAGGAGTCCTTCCCGGCCTCCGACTCCCCGGCCGCCACCAACGGCGTGCCGAGCAACCCGGTCACCGTCACGGCCCCCGACGGCTCGACGTACGAGCTGGACCACGGCGCCGTCACCGTCGCGGCCATCACCTCCTGCACCAACACCTCGAACCCGTACGTCATGGTCGCCGCCGCGCTCGTCGCGAAGAAGGCCGTGGAGAAGGGCCTGACCCGCAAGCCGTGGGTCAAGACCACCCTCGCCCCGGGCTCCAAGGTCGTCACCGACTACTTCGACAAGGCGGGGCTCACCCCCTACCTCGACAAGGTCGGCTTCAACCTCGTCGGCTACGGCTGCACCACCTGCATCGGCAACTCCGGCCCGCTGCCGGAGGAGGTCTCCAAGGCCGTCAACGACCATGACCTGGCCGTGACTTCGGTGCTCTCCGGCAACCGCAACTTCGAGGGCCGGATCAACCCGGACGTCAAGATGAACTACCTGGCGTCCCCGCCGCTGGTCGTCGCGTACGCCCTCGCGGGCTCCATGAAGGTGGACATCACCAAGGACGCGCTCGGCGTCGACCAGGACGGCAAGCCGGTCTACCTCGAGGACATCTGGCCGACCGAGGCCGAGGTCAACGACGTCGTCGCGAACTCCATCGGCGAGGACATGTTCAACAAGTCCTACTCCGACGTCTTCGCGGGCGACGCCCAGTGGCAGGCGCTCCCCATCCCCGAGGGCAACACCTTTGAGTGGGACGCCCAGTCCACCTACGTCCGCAAGCCCCCGTACTTCGAGGGCATGACGATGGAGACCACCCCGGTCTCGGACATCGCCGGCGCCCGCGTCCTCGCCAAGCTCGGCGACTCGGTCACCACCGACCACATCTCGCCCGCCGGTGCCATCAAGGCCGACACCCCGGCCGGCAAGTACCTCACCGAGCACGGCATCGAGCGGCGTGACTTCAACTCCTACGGCTCGCGCCGGGGCAACCACGAGGTCATGATCCGCGGCACCTTCGCCAACATCCGCCTGCGCAACCAGGTCGCGCCGGGCACCGAGGGCGGCTTCACGCGTGACTTCACGCAGGCCGACGCCCCCGTCTCCTTCATCTACGACGCCTCGCGCAACTACATCGAGCAGGGCATCCCGCTGGTCATCCTGGCCGGCAAGGAGTACGGCTCCGGCTCGTCCCGCGACTGGGCCGCCAAGGGCACCGCACTCCTCGGCGTCAAGGCCGTCATCGCCGAGTCCTACGAGCGCATCCACCGCTCGAACCTCATCGGCATGGGCGTCATCCCGCTCCAGTACCCGGCGGGCCAGTCCGCCGAGTCCCTCGGTCTGACCGGCGAGGAGTCCTTCTCCGTCGCCGGCATCACCGAGCTGAACGACGGCACCACCCCGAGCACGGTCAAGGTCACCACCGACACCGGTGTGGAGTTCGACGCGGTCGTCCGCATCGACACCCCCGGCGAGGCCGACTACTACCGCAACGGCGGCATCCTGCAGTACGTGCTGCGCAACCTGATCCGCAACTAGCAGATCCGGTAAGGCAGTTGAGGGCCGCATCCCCGGTGACGGGGGTGCGGCCCTCCGTCGTTCCGCTACAGCCAACCGCGCTGAGCGGCCCGCAGCCCGAGCTGGAAGCGGCTCGCCGCCCCGAGTCGTTCCTGGAGGTCGCTCACCCGCCGCCGCAGCGTGCGCAGACTGATCCCCAGATGACGGGCCACCGCCTCGTCCTTCAGCCCGGCCGCCAGCAGCCGTGTCAACGCCTGCTCGTCCTCGGAGAGTTCGCCGTTCCCGGCGGGCCGGCCGAGCGGGGTCGCCTGCTGCCAGGCCAGCTCGAAGAGCTTCTGCAGGGCCTCGGTCACCGCCGAGTGCCATACGACGACGGCGCAGTAGCCGCCCGCCTCGGACGAGGTCAGCGGGAGCAGGGCCCGACGTCCGTCGACCACCAGCAGTTTGAGCGGCACGGACGGCAACACCCGGGCCTGCTCGCCGAGTTCGACCATGTTCCAGGCGCGGGACAGGGTGTTCGGATCCTCCAGGGCGCTCGCCGCGTAGATGCCGCGCGAGACGATCCCGCGCTTGAGCAGATCGGCCTGGAGGTCCACCTGCGGCGCCGGCGGGGCGAGGTAGGGCGGGGTGTCGAAGAGACACACCTCGTGTTCCGCGCGGGCGTACATCTCCTCCAGGCGGGCCGCGATGGCGCCCTCGCCGGAGGCGACCTCGATCAGCCGGGACGGCTCCTCACGCAGCAGCCCCGCTTCGTACGCGGTGGCCATCTCCTCGGCGGTGGAGGCGAGCAGTTCGGACTCCGTCTCGCGGCGCCGGATCAGCGCGCGGATCGCCACCCGCGGGTCGACCGCCCGTAACCCGCCCATGGAGTCCGGCGGTTGGAGCAGTCCCAGCGAGAGCAGCCGGTTGCAGGCCTCGCGCAACTCGGCCGGTGTCGTACCGGTCAGCAGCGCCCAGCCGCCCGCGCCCGCGTCGGGCTGCTGGAGAATCGCCCGGTACACCAGCTCTTCGAAGGCGGAGACCCCCACCGCTGCCCAAGGGCTCGCGGCAGGGGCCTGCCGTACAGGATCCTGTGCCGTGTTCACCATGACCCGCCACGGTAGGGGCTCTTTGTTAAGAATCCTTACCGTGGCTCGGATGGTCCGTTCACTTCGGGCTATTCCGGGCTCACTTCAGGCCGAACGCCCGCAGTACGGTCTGGTCGATCGCGTTGCCGTCGCGGTCGGTGGCCCGCACGCGCAGCGACACCGACCCGGCGCCCTTCGCGGGCCTGAACCGTGCCTCGCCCTTCTCGACGCGCACCGACTTCCAGGACACGCCGTCGTCGTAGGAGACCCACGCCTTCAGACTGCTCGCCCGGACGCTCCCCGACGGGTTCGCGACCGGCAGCCCGACCGTCAACTCCCGTTTGGCGTCGGCCCGGTTGAGGAGGTCGAGGTCCTTCGGGGCGATGCCGACGGTGAGCAGCGGCAGTGCCGTCGCGGTGTCGGTGTGCGCCGAGGCGAAGGTCCACTCGGTGTGCGTGCTCGTGGAGTACTTCGCCCAGGCCGCCTTGCGCTGTACGTCCAGGTCGAAGCGGTACGAGGCCTTGGCCGCCGGGACGTCGAAGACGCCGTAGCCGCCGCGCGTCGAGTCGCCGACGAGCTGCCCGTCCGCGTAGAGCCTGCCCTGCGCGGTGTTGTCGACGCCGTCGATGTTTCCGTAGTGGCCCGGTGTGGAGTCGTTCAACTCCGTTACGGAGAAGGCGAGTTTGTCGCCGGTGCGGGTCGAGAGGCCGTACTCGTCGCTGCTGCCCGGCCGGACGACCTGGCGCAGCCAGTTCTCGGTGGGCTCGGTGCCCGCCTTGGTGAAGGTGCGCAGCGGGCTCCACTCGCCCTTGTAGGCCTTCGAGTTGGGATAGACGAGGTGCCAGGTGCGGGTGTCCGGGTCGACGTAGTAGTACTCGTCGCGTTCCGTGCCCAACTGCGTGGGCACGCTGCCGTCGACGCCGAAGCGCTGCCAGGGGCGGAAGGTGTACAGGGTGTCCGCGCCCATCTCGCCGGCCGTGGCACCGTAGTAACGGGCCTTCCGCTTCACGGTGTTGGACTTGTCGAGGCTGTAGGTCTGGTTCGCGGTGATGGTGCCGCTCTGCGCGGCGAGCAGGTTGTAGACGTACGGGCTGACCGGTGTGCCGCTCAGCTTCAGCGTGACCTTCTTGCCGGTCTTCAGCAGGGCGGCGAGTCCGGCGCCCTGCTCGCCGGTGGCGATCATCAGGGGGACGGTGGTCGCCCGGTCCACGGCCTCGATCCAGAAACCGGGTGTCTTGCGGTAGGCGATGAGGTAACCCGCCCCGGCCTTGGTCGCGTTGTCCAGCGCGCTCTGCGCCCGCTCGGTGGCGCCGAGTCCGACCACCGCGACTTTGCCCTTGACGTCGAGCCCCGCGAAGTCGGCCGCGGTACCGCCGCCCGCGTCCACCGCCTGCACCTTGTGGTCACCGCTGATCTTCAACGGGAAGTCGTTGTACGTCTGGGAGTAGTAGAGCGAGGACAGCGAGGTCTTCTCCGGACTGGTGACGCTCGCCGTCAACTCCTTGGCGTACAGCCGGAACTTGGCGTAGAAGCTCAAGGTGCCCACGGTGACCGGCTGGGTCGGCGCCACATAGATGTGGTCGGTCCAGAAGCCCTGGCTGTAGGTGATCCCCCAGGCAGTGCCCGGCCCCTCCCGGTGCCAACTGGTGCTGAATCCCTGGAACTCGGAGTCCTGCTTGGTCTTCGGTTTGATCTCCACGGCCTTGCGGGCGTCGAGGACGACCGCCGTGTTGCCGTCGACCTTGATCTCGGGATTGCCGACGACCGACGTGCCCACGGCCAGGCCGGCCCCGTCCCGGTCCGGGATCCAGGCCGCGATGGAGTAGGTGCCGGCCGGCACCTGCCAGGTCGCGCCGGTGCCGAGGAAGCCGTACTGGTCGTCGTAGGCGCCGTTCAGCTCCTGGAGTGCGAAGAGCGACGCCCCGGTGGACGGTCTGCCCTCGCGGTCCACGAGCGAGACCTTGAGGTTGTACGTCTTCGGCGCCTTCTCGAAGCCGACACTGGTGGTGACCTGGATTCCGCCGTCGGCGGTCGCCGTGACACGGCCCGTGTACCGGCCCCCGGCCTCCTGCGCCGGGTCGACGCCGATGGAGACGGTCGCGGTACCCCGCGCGGGCACGGTCAGGGTGTCCGCACCCAGAGCGAGGTCGGCCAGCGATGACGAGAGCTTCAACTCCACCGGGTTGTCAGTGGTGTTGGTGTACGTGATGTCCTTGCTGACGACACCGGTGTCGCCGTCCACGAACTTGCCGAAGCTCAGCGCCGAGGTCGCGAAGACGTCCTGCTCGACCGCCCGTACGGCGTCGACCCGGCCGTCGCCCTGCTCGAACACGGAGTTGACGGTGTTCGTCTTCGCGGTGCTGGCCAGCGCCTCCTTGATCTGCTCGCCGGTCCAGTCCGGATGGGCCTGCACGACCAGCGCCGCCGCGCCCGCGACATGCGGGGTGGCCATCGAAGTGCCGCTTGCCGTCGTGTAGTAGTCGTCGACCGGTGTACCACCGGGCATGGTGGTGCCGGCGGCACGGGCCGCCGTGATGCTCACGCCCGGAGCGGTGATCTCCGGCTTGACCGCGTAGTCGCCGAGGCGCGGACCCCGGCTGGAGAACGAGGCCAGCTGGTCCGACTTGTCGACCGCGCCCACCGTCAGCGCCGAGTCGGCGATGCCCGGGGTGCCCACGGTCTGCTCGCCCGGCCCCGCGTTGCCGGCCGCGATCACGAACAACGCGCCGGTGGACGCCGACAGTTCGTCGACGGTCTCACTGAGCACGTCCGAGGGGCCGGAGGCCGTACCGCCCAAGGACATCGAGACGATCTTCGCGCCGGAGTGCGCCGCCCACTCCATGCCCGCGATGATCCAGGAGGCCTGACCGCTGCCCGTGTTGTCCAGCACCTTGCCGACCAGCAGCTTCGCGCCCGGTGCCACGCCCTTGTACCGGCCGCCCGAGGCCGCGCCCGAGCCGACGATCGTGGACGCCACATGGGTGCCGTGGCCGAAGCCGTCTTGAACGGTCTCGTCCGGTACGAAGCTCTCCGAGCCGGCGATCTTCCCGGCCAGGTCCGGGTGCCCGGTGTCCACGCCGGTGTCCAGGACCGCGACCTCGACGCCCGTACCGTCGTAGCCCGCCTTCCACACCTCGGGGGCGCCGATCTGCGGCACGCTGACGTCGAGGGACGCCTGCACCTTGGCGTCCAGCCAGATCTTGTCGATGCCGTCGCCGAGCTGCTTCGCGGCCTTCGCGGTGGGTGCGGTGCCGAGTGCCGGGGCGATGTCCGACCAGAAGGCCGTGGACTTCTTCGCGCTGAGCGCGGCGCCGTCGATCCCGGGCAGCGCCAGCGTCCGGCGCGTGCCCTCGGGGGTCTCGGTGCCCTTGCTGTACGTCGCGATGACGGGGGTGGTGCCGGTCTTCGCGTCGGTGTAGCCCTGCTTGACGAGCTGGGTGATGTTGAAGAGGGCGGGGTCGAGGCGGCCCGCCTTGATGAGCGGGACGGCGTCCGCCGGCAGGACGCTGATCTCGCCGTTCTTCTCGCTGGACAGGAAGGTGGCGGCCTCGCGGCCCTGGCCGCGCCGGACGTCGACGGCGTTCCTGCCGTCCGGTCCGACGGTGAGGGTCACGGTGTCGCCGGTGATGAGGGTGACGGTCTGCGGTGGGGCGGTGCTCGGGCCCGTGAGGTGGGTGGAGTCCGTGGAACCGGCGGTGGCTGTCGCGGGCGTGATGGCCCCCGCGAGCAGTCCGGCCGCCGAGGCCACGGCCCACAGGGCGTGGAGTCTTCGCATGGGTGGACGTCCTCCCCTGAACGCGGAAACGCTTCCGCCCGGTGAGCGGAAGCCAGCCATCAGAGTGAGTGCCGGGGCGCCGGCGGCTCAAGGGAATCACGTGGCCGGAGAGTGCCAACGCCCCCTTCGGTCAAGGCAGTTGGAGAAGACACCGGTCGACGGACCAGGGACTTCCCGCCTCGCCCGCCGCTGCCCGCGCCCCGGACACCCGCCCGCTCGCACGGCTGCGCCTCAGGTGGAACACAGGATTCCCTCAGCGGACCGGGACAGAATCCGGACATGACTGGCACCACTGGGTCCCGCAGCAGCCGCGTCCGTGTGCTCATCGTCGACGACGAGCCCGCGCTCACCGAGCTGCTCTCCGTCGCGGTCACCGAGGCCGGCTGGCGGCCCTACCCCGCGCCGGACGGGCACAGCGCGCTGCGGATCGCCCGCGGCTGCGCCCCGCACGCCGTCGTCCTCGACGGCATGCTGCCCGACCTGGACGGCGTACAGGTGCTGCGCCGGCTGCGCTACGAGAACCCGCGGCTGCCCGTCCTCATGCTCACCGCGCGCGACGCGATCGAGCACCGCCTCGACGGCCTGGAGGCGGGCGCCGACGACTACGTCACCAAGCCCTTCTCCCTGGAGGAGGTCGTCCTGCGGCTGCGCGGACTGCTGCGCCGGGCGGGCAGCGAACGGACCCCGACCGACGACTCCGTACGGGTCCTCGGCGATCTCGTACTCTCCGGCGAGACCCGTGAACTGCGCCGCGCCGGTGAGCCGATCCAGCTCACCGCCAAGGAGTTCGACCTGCTCACCCTGCTCCTCGACCATCCCCGCCAGGTGCTGAGCAAGGCCCAGATCCTCGACCACGTGTGGAGCACCTCCTTCGACGGCGGCGGCAACCTCGTCGAGGTCTACATCTCCAGCCTCCGCCGGAAGATAGACCGGGGCCGCGCGCCGATGATCCACACCGTACGGGGGATGGGATACGCCATACGGCCCGTGGAGGACGGCAGATGAACCTCCTGACCCGCAACCGAGGCCGCCTGCACGGCCGTTCACTCCGTACCCGCCTGCTGCTCTTCATCAGCGCCACCCTGATCGCCGTGTGCGCCACGATGGCCCTCACCACGGTCTTCGTCCAACGCGCCTATCTGCTGGGCAACTTGGACGACCGGGTCGGCGACGTCGCCCAGCGCAGCCTCGGCGGGGCCGAACTGCGTTCGGGCTTCGACGACGACCTCGGGTTCCTCTCGGAGAACGGTCACGCGGCCGGGACACTCGCCGCGCGGCTGGACGGCAAAGGCGCGATCATCGCCGCGGCCGTCGTCAGCCAGGACGCTCCGCCCCAGAACCTCACCACCGCCCAGCGCACGGCCCTCAAGGGCATCGAAGCCGACGGCGCGAAGCACACCCGCACCGTGCCCGGCCTCGGCACCTACCGGATCACCGTGCTCGACGACGACAACGGCGTCCGGGTCCTCGCCGGCCTTCCGATGGACGACGTACAGGACATGATCAGCGGCCTGGTCGTGGTCGAGGCGGCCGTCGCCCTCACCGGACTGACCGTGGCGGGCTTCCTGTGCGCGGTCGTCATACGACGGCAGCTGCGGCCGCTCGGCCGGGTCGCCGCCACCGCCGTCGAGGTCTCCCGCTCACCGCTCGGCCACGGCGAGGTCACCGCGCTGACCCGGGTGCCCGAGCGGGACACCGACCCGGGCAGCGAGGCAGGACAGGTCGGCGCCGCGCTCAACCGCATGATCGACCACGTCGAGTCCTCGCTCGCCGAACGCCAGCGCAGCGAGGAGCAGGTGCGCCGCAGCGAGGAACGCATGCGCCGCTTCCTCGCCGACGCCAGCCACGAACTCCGCACCCCGCTCGCCTCCATCGCGGGCTACGCCGAGCTGATGAACCGCGGCACCGACCGCATCGAACCCGGGCTCGCCTGGCGCCGGGTCACCGCCGAGTCGGCACGGATGACGGGCCTGGTGGAGGACCTGCTGCTGCTCGCCCGGCTCGACGAGGGCCGGCCGCTGCAGTCCGCCGAGGTGGACCTCGCGGCCGTCCTCGCCGAGGCGGTGTGGGACGCGCGCGCGGCGGGCACCGGCCACGAGTGGCAGCTCCACCTGTCCGTGGACGCCCCCGCCCTGGTGATCGGCGACGAGGCCCGCCTCCACCAGGTGCTGGCCAACCTGCTGGCCAACGCGCGTATGCACACCCCTGCCGGCACCACGGTCACGGCGAGCGTCGAGGCCACCGCCGACCGCACCGTCGTCATCCGGGTACGCGACGACGGCCCCGGCATCCCCCCGGCCCTCCTCCCCACGGTCTTCGAACGCTTCACCCGCGCCGACGCCTCCCGCGCCCGCTCCGGCGGCAAGGAGGGCGGCTCCGGCCTCGGCCTGGCCATCGCGACGGCGATCACCGGTGCCCACGGCGGCCGTATCGACGTCACCAGCGTCCCCGGCCGCACCGAGTTCACCATCGAACTCCCGGCGGCCGAACTCCCGCCCGCAGAAACACAGATACGCGCCCGTACGGCACCGGTCTAGCCGCCGTACGGGCGCGTATCCGCTACTGACTCGCTGCTACGGAGTGGTCGTGAACGAGTCGAAGTCGGCCTCGCCCGTGGTGCCCGAGGCGTGCGAGGTCTGGGTCAGGCCGACGTCCTGGGTGGCCGCGGCGGTCGGGACGTCGATCGTGCCGACCAGGTTCCAGGTGACGTCGTCGGTGGAGTAATAGCCGCTGTAGGTCGTGCCGTTGCGCACCAGCTTCAGCCACGACGGGTAGACGGCGGTGCCGGTGGAGTCCTGCGAGTCCAGCTTTCCGTCGCCGTCGCTGTCCCAGTCGAGGAGGTAGCCGTTGCCCGGGGTCGCGACCAGGGCCAAGTAGCCCGGGGACGTGTCGGGTTGGGTGATGTCGTTGCGGACCATGATCCCGGCCTTGGCCCAGACATCCGTGTCCGACTGCGAGTTGAGCTTCACGGTCGTCACCGAACCGTCGTGCTCGGCACCCGGCAGATAGACCGTGCCGTACTCGTTCGTGCCGTTGTACAGGTCCGCGCCCTGGGCCCGGATGCCGAGTTGGGTCCCGGACTGGCTGAAGCTCGCCGTGGTGGAGGCGAACGTCTTGTAGGGGGCGGTCACTTGGTGGTTGACGGTGATCGTGTCACCGGCGGCCAGCCGGGTCTGCCCCGCCGACTTGAAGCGGTAAGTGGCGCTCCCCTTGAAGTCGCTGGAGTCGAAGAGCTTCGGCGAGGACGGGATGGAGACGGAGTAGGTGACCTTCAGCGCGTGCCCGCCGCGGATCGTCCTGGCCCGGGTCGCCGAGTGCGTGGTGATCTTCGTGCCGGCCGGCCCGGTGAGGGTCAGCGCGGCATCGGTGATCGGCCGCGACCCGTTGTCGGACAGGACGGCCGTCACCGTACGCGTGGTGCTGTCGCTCGACGCGGGCGCCCAGTCGAGCCCGAACGACACGACCGGAGCCGCGCCGCTCACCACGTGCCGGCTGCCGTGCACCCGGTACAGGACCACGCCGTGCGCCGGCACATTGGCGGCGATCCGGCCCGCGGACTCGGTCAGCCGCTTGCTCCACAGATCCCGCAGGGAGTAGTCGCCCGCCTTGGCCAGCCCCAGCGCGGACGCGGTCGTGGCGACCTCCCGGGGCGCCGATCCGGTGTTGAACAGGCCCACCACGACATCCCCGTTGGGCTCGGTCTTGGCGAACACCTGCGCATTCGCGTCCGAGGAGACCCGCTTGGCGTCGATGCCGTCCTGGTCGACCGCGAGGACATCGGTGTTCTTCAGCAACGCGAGGTCGGCCGGGTCGAGATGCGTGAGATCGGTGCCGAGGAAGAGCGGCGAGGCGGCGAGCGACCACAGACTCATCTGCGTCCTGCGCTCGTCCGGGGTCAGACCATTGTTGTCCCCGTTCCCGATCTCCAGGGAGTCGTAGTCGTTGTACCCGCCGGGTCCGCCGTACGGCGCCCAGGCGGCGACCTGGTCGAAGCGCGAGGCGACGGAGGCCCAGGTGGTCAGGGGGTAACTGCTGCCGTCCGGACCGCAGTAGCACTCGATGTCGCCGCCGGTGCGCCAGCCGTTGGAGAGCTTCTTCCAGGTGGCCGCGTTGTTGATGTCGAGGTTGTTCGACAGCTCCAGGTGGATCGGCCGGCCGGTGTGCCGTAGCGCGTCCGACCAGGCCTGGACGTCCTGCTGGTCCGAGGTGCCGACGCCGTCGATCTTGAGGTAGTCGATGCCCCAGCCGGCGAACTGCCCGGCCCAGGAGTCGATGAACGTCTGCGCGCCGGGCTTGGTGTAGTCGATGCCCACCATGCCGCCGCAGTTGTAGTTGCTCTCCGTCGTCGTGGTCGCGATGTCCCGTGCGTGGTACGGCGTTCCCTCGATCGCCGTGTTCTTGGCGACCGCCTGCTGGGAGATCCCGGGCGTGACGTACAGCCCGAACTTCAGCCCCAGGGAGTGGACGTAGTCGGCCACCACCTGGATGCCGTTCTCACCGCCCTTGGGCGGGAACTTGACGGGGTCGGTCACCCAGCGCCCGTACTGGTCGACGTCCGGCCCCTGGCTGCCCGGGCACTGGTACCAGAAGTCGTCGACGTTGGCGTACACGAACCCGTTTTCGGCCAGTCCGCTGGTCTTGAGCGCCTCGGCCTGTGCCTCAATTGTCTGCGCGGTCGGATTGCGCCGGACGAAACTCCAACTGCTCCACCCCAGCGCGGGTTTGACCCCGACAGCGTTGCCGACAGCGTTGTCATCGGCCCGCGCGGACTGCCCGCCCGTCGCGGTGACCCCCATGGTGAGCAGCAGCGCTCCGGTCAACGCGGCCAGCGCACCGCGGATCTGTCTTCTCATGAGCTGTTCCTCCATCGCAACGCCCACATGACTCAGAAAACGTCAAGAACAAACCCAGTGAACGCGACAAGTGAACATGACCGAACGCCAGTCACCACATAGCGCGCTTGGCCAAAACTGGGTCAAGTCTGTGGGGCAGCTGTGGCGACATCGGAGGGAAGGTCCCACTTGGGCAGGTCGGCCGGATCGGTCGAGGCGCTCAGCCGCCGCCGGCCGGGCGGTCACCCAGCAACCGCGCCTGTTCCCGCTTCAGTTCGCCGAAGCCCTGCCGCGCGTACGCGGCCAACTCCGGGCCCGGGAACCAGACCAGCGACAGATGGTCCGAGAAGTCACCCCGTGCCCAGCGCTCCACCGTGATCTCGTACCCCGCCGCGTGTGCACACAGTTCCAGCAGCAGCGACGGCATCTCCGGCTCTCGGAGCAGATCCGCCCGGCCGACGACGAGTTCCCGCATCTCCCGCAGGACGGGCAGGAACACGGTGGTCACCCACAGCCGCCAATCGGCCAGTTCCTCGTCGGTCGGCGGGGCCGCCCCGTCGCTGAAGGGCGAGACACCCCCGGGCCGGGCGTGCCGTTCCACGAACGCGGCGAAGGTACGGGCGTTGACCTCCGTCAGTGCGAACAACGGCCCGTAGAAATCGCTGAGTTGCCGGTTGACCCGGGCGAGCCGCTCCTGTCGCTGCGCCAGCCGCAGACTGTTGAGATAGGTGGCGGCGAACCCGGCGAAGGCCAGGGCGACCGTGACGGCGACTGCGAGCATCCACTGATCGTAGGAGCATGCCGCCGCAGCGGGCCGACCTGAAAGCAGTTGCCGTCCCGGTGGATTCGGTGAACGCTCCCGCTGTTCGGGGAGTCGGGGGAGGGCGGGAAACGCCACATCCTGGAAGGGCGGCTGCTCTCGCTCGCTCTGGAGGCGCTGCGGATCGGAGCCGATGTGATTCTGGATTTCGGCTGCTGGTCCCGTGACGAGAGATCCGCGATCCGCCGGCTCACGGAGCCCGCGGACGCGTCCTGCCGCCTCGTGTACCTGCCGGTGGAGCGGGCGACCCGGCGCGCCCGGATCGCTCACCGCCAGGCCTCGGCCCCCGAACACACCTTCCCGATGAGCGAGTCGGACCTCGCGCGCGCCGGCGGGCGCGCTTCGAGGAGCCCGACGCCGCGGAAATCGCCGGTCGTGACATCGGCTGTCCGCCGCCGGGCCGGCCGGATTGGCCCGCGTGGGCCGCCGCTCGCCGGCCGTCCTTCGCTTGACCGTCCTTCACCTGACCGTCCTTCACCCGACCGCCCGGCGCCCAGCAGAAGCAGGAGCAGGAGCAGGAACACGGCCAGGCTGCCCGGTCCGCCCGCCTCCAGCACCTTCGCTGGTCAAACGAGGTCGGGAGTGTTCACTTCGCCGGGATCACGTTGCGCAGAACGGGAGTTGACCGCCGTCCAGGGACAACCTCGCCGCGGCGCCGGACTTCTGTCCGTCCCGCACCCCGTCCGTCCCGCACTCCGGTCGACCTCTGGACCCGGCGGCCCGGAAGCCGTCCGGGCCGCCGGTGCAGGCCGTCGACGGCGCCTGCCGTCGGACGATCAGTCGTAGGGGTTGAGCGACGCGCCGGACGTGCTGCAGTTGTCGAAGGTCGTGTCGCGGCAGACCGTCACCCCGAGGCTGTGGATGCCGCCGTCCAGACTGCCCGGCAGGGCGCTCCAGGTGGTCGTGGTGCCGCACCCGCTGGTGTTCCAGTGGTTCGGGAACTGGAAGCCCGGCACGGTGACGTAGAAGAACACCGGGTGGGCGTCGCAGGAGGTGTCGCTGAGCTTCACGTTGCGCAGGGTGAAGGACTCCGATCCGGTCCAGTCGACGGTGAGCGAGACGGAGGCGCCCGTGGTGCTGGCGCTGAGCGGTTGGTTGTCCGAGGCGTTGGCCGTGCCGGGCGTGAGCCCCAGGGCCACGGCCGCGAGGCCGCCAACGAGGGCGGCGATACCGCGCTTCTTCATGATTCCTCCCGTGAGTTCGGGGCGAGTTGTCTTCTCCCGCCGCGATGTGGTGCCGAGTCATCGGTTGTGCGGACCGACGGCGTGGTCACTCGCCGACGGCTTGGCGGCAACAGGCTGTCGCCGCGGCCGGGCCGGCGCCAAGGGGCTCGGGGTGCCTTGGGAGGACGGGATGGCGATGCCCCTCTGACCTGCGTCGTCGCGAAGTCGCTGGGACGTCGCTGGGATGCCGCTCCCGCGTTCCGGCGTCTCCGCGGAAGCCGGTGCCGACGAAGCCGCGGGCCGGACCCCGGCGCCGCCCCGGAAACGGTCCACCCGTGCCCCGCCGTTTACAGCCTCCCCAGTCCGCGCTAACTTCACGGGCAGTGGGGTGGGAGCGCTCCCACCCGCCCGGCGGTCCGGAACCCGCCGGGTGCGGCCGGGTCGCCCCACCCCACGCCTTCACCTCCGCACGTTCCGCACGACCGCCGAGCGAAGGTAAATCTGTCATGCCTATGACAATCTTGAGAACCGAACCACGATTACCGCGCCCCACCCCTCGACGAGCCCTGTTCCTCGTCCTGTTGGCCCTGCTCACCACCGTCCCCGCGCTGGCCCTGATCCTCGCCACCGGCGGCACCGCGCAGGCCCACGGCACCCCCATGAAACCCGCCAGCCGCACCTTCCTCTGCTGGCAGGACGCGCTGACCACCACCGGCGAGATCAAACCGATCAACCCGGCCTGCAAAGCGGCCCAACAGGTCAGCGGCACAACGCCGTTCTACAACTGGTTCTCCGTGCTGCGCTCCGACGGCGCCGGCCGCACCCGCGGCTTCGTGCCGGACGGTCGGCTGTGCAGCGGCGGCAACCCCAACTTCACCGGCTTCGACCTCCCGCGCGACGACTGGCCGCTCACACATCTCACCTCGGGCGCGACGGTCGACTTCTCGTACAACGCCTGGGCGGCGCACCCGGGTTGGTTCTACGTCTACATCACCAAGGACGGCTTCGACCCGACGAAGACACTCACCTGGGACGACATGGAGGACACCCCGTTCCTCACGGTCGACCACCCGCCGCTCAACGGCACCCCGGGCACCGTCGAGGCCAACTACTCCTGGACCGGGCAGCTTCCGGCGAACAAGTCGGGGCGGCACATCATCTACATGGTGTGGCAGCGCTCGGACAGCACCGAGACCTTCTACTCCTGCTCGGACGTCGTATTCGACGGCGGCAACGGCGAAGTGACGGGTATTCACGACCCGGGCAACCCCACCGACCCGGTACCCGGGGTCTGTTCGGCCACCCGCCGCACGACGGGCAGCTGGCCCGGCGGCTACCAGTCCGAGGTGACCGTCACCAACTCCGGTGACGTCCCGATGCTCGGCTGGATGGTCGACTGGACGCTTCCCGGCGGCCAGTCGGTCGCCAGCCTCTGGAACGGCAACGCGACCTACGCCGGCCAGGACGTGATGGTCCACAACGCCGACTGGAACGGCTCACTGAGTCCGGGACAGAGCACCACCTTCGGCTACGTCGTGAACGGCGACGGAGGTGACCCGGCAACTGCCCTTCCCTGCCAGGTCGGTTGAGCCTGCGCTCGGGGCGGACCCGGTGGACGGGGGGCCACCGGGTCCGCGAGCCGGATGGGCGATGGGGGTGAGCCCACCCGGGTGGTGCATGGCTTGGAGCGACACTGCGATGCGACAACGTTGTCAAATGGTCTGCATACGACTCTACCGCGCCAACGGACAACGATGTCAACCCAGTTGGCCTGCGGACGCCGTCCGAGTGGCCGCCCAGCGTGCCCTCGCCGGCCCATGCGCTCTTCCGTGGTACGGGTGGCGCACGTTACTGTCCCTGCGGCTTGTGCGACCTGTGGTGCGCGACCCGTCCGAAGGAGGAGGGGCCGCGTCATGCGTTTCCGTCCCATGTCCCTGCTGCTCGCCACCGCGCTCGCGGTCGGCGGCGCCACCCCCGCCCTGGCGGCCACCGCCGCCCCACCGCAACTCGTCAAAGACCCCAGCGCCTACGTCGATCCGCTGATCGGCACCAAGAACGGCGGCAATGTCTTCCCGGGCGCCGTCGTGCCCTTCGGCATGCTCTCCTGGAGCCCGGAGAACACCAGAGGCAGCGCAACAAGTACGGCCGCGCCGGGCGGTTACCAGTACGACGCCACCCGTATCCGCGGCTTCAGCCTCACTCACATGTCCGGCACGGGCTGCGCGGGCGGCAGCGGCGACATCCCGTTCTTCCCGTATGCCGGCGAGGTCACCTCCTCCCCGGCCAGCGACACCAAGGACGCCGTCTACGCCTCCGACTTCAGCCACACCGCCGAGACCGCCGAACCCGGCCACTACAAGGTCGGCCTCGCCTCCGGCGTCACCGCCGACCTCACGGCCACGGCCCGCACCGGCTCCGGCCGCTTCACCTACCCGGCCGACAAGCCCGCCTCACTCCTGATCCGCACCGCCAACTCCGAGGTGGGCTCCACCGATTCGTCGGTCACCATCGACCCGGCGACCCGCACGGTCTCCGGCTCGGTCACCTCCGGCAACTTCTGCGGCTACCTCGACCCCGAGGGCCAACGCGCCTACTACACCCTGTACTTCACCGCTACCTTCGACCGCGCCTTCAAGACCACCGGCACCTGGCAGGACGACAAGCTCACCCCCGGGTCGACCTCCGCGACCGGCGGCACGGGCGGCTTCACCAACGGCGGCCGTCCCGTCGCGGGCAAGGGCGCGGGCGGCTACGTCGAGTTCGAGCCCGGCACCGGCCCGGTCGGCGTCAAGGTCGGTATCTCGTACGTCAGTCAGGCCGGCGCCGCGGCCAACCTCGCGGCGGAGAACCCGCCGAAGCGCTCCTTCGACGCGGTCGAGGACGCGGCCCACCGCGCCTGGCGCGACCAGCTCGGCGCGATCAAGGTCGGCGGTGGCACCGACGCCGAGCGCACCACCTTCTACACCGCGCTCTACCACTCCCTCCTGCACCCGAACGTCATCAGCGACGCCGACCGCAGATACACCGGCAGCGACGGCAAGGTGCACAAGGTCGGCAAGGGGCACGAGGCGCAGTACGGCACCTTCTCCGGCTGGGACATCTACCGCTCCCAGGTCCAGCTCCTCACCCTCCTCAACCCCCGAACGGGCTCCGACATCGCCCAGTCCCTCTACGAACTCGCCCAGCAGAACGGCGGGATCTGGGACCGCTGGCTACATGGCGCGAGCGGCACCCACGTCATGAACGGCGACCCCTCGCCCACCGCCCTGGCCGGCATCCGCGCCTTCGGCGGCACGGACTTCGACCTGAAGGGAGCCCTCGCCTCCCTTGTGCAGGCGGCGACCGTACCGACGGCCCAGGACCTGTCCTCCTCGGGCAAGCCGGTGCTCTCGGTCGGCCAACGCCCGTCTCTCGACAAGTACTTGAACCTGCACTACATGCCGTCCGTCTCCAACGCCTGGGGCGGTGCCGCCGAGACGCTGGAGATGTCCACGGCGGACTTCGCACTCTCCCAACTCGCCACGGCAGCAGGGAAGAAGAGCACGGCGGCCGACTTCGCCAAGCGCGCCCAGTGGTGGCAGAACAACTTCAACATCGCCGCCGATCCCACCGGCGGCTACATCGCCAACCGCAAGGCGGACGGCAGTTGGGTCACCGGCTTCACCCCGGGCACCGGCAACGGCTTCGTGGAGGGCACGGCCGCCCAGTACACCTGGATGGTCCAGCACAACCCGGCGGGCCTCTTCGCGGCCATGGGCGGCACGGACAAGGCCCTCGCCCGCCTCGACTCCTTCTTCCATGAGGCGGACGGGAGTTGGGCCTTCACGGGTAGCGGTGGCGACAAGTCCGAGCTGGACAACGAGCCGTCCGTCAACGTCCCCTACCTCTACGACTACGCGGGCGCGCCGTACAAGACCCAGGAGACGGTCAGGGCGGCCATGAAGCAGCTCTGGACGACCGACCCGGCCGGCATCCCCGGCAACGACGACCTCGGCGAGATGTCGTCCTGGTACGTCTTCTCCGCGCTCGGCATGTACCCCCAGGTCCCCTCCCGCGCCGAACTCACCCTCGCCTCCCCGTTGTTCGAGCGCATCGAGATCAAGCGCCCGCACGGCAACGACATCTCCATCCACGCGCAGGGCGCGGCGACCGACGCCCCGTACATCCAGTCCCTGAAGGTCAACGGCCGTAGCAGCGACCGCCCTTGGCTCTCCTCATCGATCGTCAGGAACGGCGGCACCCTCGACTACACCCTCTCCACCACCCCGAACCGCACCTGGGGCAGCGACCCCGCCGACGCCCCGCCGTCCTTCCGCACCGGCGAACAGCCGTACCAGATCGGCGTCGGCCCGACCGCCGCGACCCTCGCCCCCGGCGACACCACCAAGGTCAACATCAAGGCCCTGTCCCTGAGCGGCGGCACCGGCCCCGAGGTCCGCTACAGCGTCGAGACGCCCGCCGGAGTGACGGCAACTCCCGCGCAGGGAACGGTCGTCGACGGCTCCCAGGACATCACCCTCACGGCCGCCACGGACGTCAAGCAGGGCTTCTACGACGTGAAGGTCACCGTCACCTCGGGCGACACGTCGTACGAGCAGCCGGTGTCCCTCACGGTCGCCGCGCCCGGCACCCTGCTCGCCGCCTACAACAACACCGGCGTCTCCGACGACACCGGCGAGCACGACGAGGCGGACTACGACGGGGGCGGCTGGAGCTACTCCCTCCAGGCGCTCTCGGCGGCCGGGCTGACGCCGGGCGGCACCGGCACGGTGGACGGGCTCGGCTTCACCTGGCCGAACTCGCCGAACGGGCGCCCGGACAACGTCTCGGCGGCCGGTCAGACCCTCCAACTCCCGCAGCCCGCGGCCAACTTGTCCTTCGTCGGCAGCGCGGTCAACGGCAACCAGCAGACCAAGGCGACCGTCACCTACACCGACGGCAGCACCGACGTGATCGATCTGTCCTTCACGGACTGGACGGTCGGCGGGGGCGGCGGCACCGTGCAGTACGGGAACGAGATCGTCGCTCGGACCGCGTACCGCAATGTCGCGGGTGCGGACAAGGACCCGGTCGTCACCTATGTGTTCGCCACCAAGCCCTTCGCGGCACCCACGGGCAAGACCATCAAGAGCGTGACACTTCCGGACGACCCGGATCTCCATGTGTTCACCCTTGCGGTGAACTGACGTCCACAATGTGTGCCCTCGTCCGTTCCGGTGGCGGGGGCACACCGTCGCGTGCGAGCATCCGCAGATGGTTAAACGGCCGCAGCTGCCCGAGGAGTTCCGGGCCGAGGCGCGTTCGGCCTTCGCTTTCCTGGTCGAGGGCGAGGGCTTCGCGCCGCCGGAGGACATAGACGGCGGCCTGCGTTATGTGCGCGCCGACCTCATGGTGCGCGTCTGGTTCCTGGGCGGCGCCGAGTCGGAGGTCCTGACACGACTGATCCCCCTGGCGCCGGACGGCACCAGGGGGAAAGGGGCTTGGCTGGACGACCTGTACAAGGCCGCCGCCTGCGGCCCGGCCCAGGACGTCCCCGTCTTCGCGTCGACCAGGAGAGGCGTGCTCAGACGGGTCCACCAGCACGCGGAGGCGTTGCGCCGACTGCTGCCCCGCCTCCCCGTGCCGTGACCGTGCCTCAGGCCAGCAGCTCCACCTCCGCGAGGGTCGAGGAACCGTCCAGGACCAGGCGGTAATGGGCGTACGAGCCGGGCGACTTGACCGAGAACGCGCGCGTCTGCTTGTCCCAGGTGAAGGACTCGCCGGAGCGCTTGTCGAGCGTCTTCCACTTGGTGCCGTCGGTCGAGCCCTGAAGGGTCCAGCCGGTCGGCGCCGTCGTGTGGTCCGCGGACGAGGTCAGCGTGTACTGGATGCCCTTGACGGCCTTGGCGACCGGCAGGTCCACCGAGGTCACCGTCGCGGCCGTGGCCGACGTGTTGTCGAACAGGGCGCCGTCACCGGCGAGTTGGTCGCTGCGGGGCGTCGGCACCTGGTCGTTCTTGGTGATCGACACCGGCGCCGCGTTCTTGCCGCTGCCCCACGACGAGGGCTTGGAGCCCATGGAGAAGTCCAGCACTCCGCCCTTCTCCAGCAGCGAGTGCGGGAGCGAAGTCGACGTCCAGGGCTTGCCGTTGACCTTCAGGCTCTGGACGTAGACGTTCTTCGTGCTGTTCTTCGGCGCCTTGACGACCAGGTCCTTGCCGTTCTCCAGGTGGACGGTCGCCTTGGTGAACAGCGGGGAGCCGATGGTGTATTCGCCGCTGCCCATCACCAGCGGGTAGAAGCCGAGCGCGGAGAAGAGGTACCAGGCCGACTGCTCGCCGTTGTCCTCGTCGCCGTGGTAGCCCTGCCCGATCTCGCTGCCGGTGTAGAGCCGCGACAGCACCTCGCGCACGTCCTTCTGCGCCTTCCAGGGCTCGCCGGCCGCGTCGTACATGTACGTGACGTGGTGGGCGACCTGGTTGGAGTGTCCGTACTGACCCATCCGGACGTCCCGCGCCTCCGTCATCTCGTGGATGACACCGCCGTAGGAGCCGACGGTGGCGGAGGAGGCCTTCTCCGGGGTGGCGAAGTACTCGTCGAGCTTGTCGCCGAGGGCCTTCTGGCCGCCGTAGAGGTTGGCGAGGCCTCGGCTGTCCTGCGGGGCGGTGAAGGCGTAGCCCCAGCCGTCGGTCTCCGTGTAGTCGTAACCCCAGATCTTCGGGTCGTAACTCGCCGACGCCACGCGCCAGTTGCCCTTGGCGTCCTTGCCCTGGAAGAACCCGGCCTGCTTGTCGAAGAGGTTCACGTAGTCCTGGGCGCGGTTGAGGAAGTACTCCGACTCCTCCTTGTAGCGCTTCTCGCCGGTCTTCTTGTAGAGGGCCAGGCCCATCTGGGCGATGCCGTAGTCGTTGTTGTAGCCCTCCATCGCCCAGGAGAAGCCCTCGCCGGTGTCGGTGCTCGTGTAGCCGAGGAAGGGCGAGGTGGTCATGCCCTTGCGGCCGACGCCCGAGGAGGGCGGGACGACGGTGGCGTTCTTCACGGCCGCGTCGTAGGCCGACCTGGCGTCGAACTGCACGCCCTTGACGTACGCGTCCGCGAACGCGACGTCCGAGGAGGTGCCGGTCATCAGGTCCGCGTAGCCGGGGGAGGACCAGCGGGAGGTCCAGCCGCCGTCCTTGTACTGCTGCACGAACCCGTCGACCATCTCACCTGCCTGACCGGGCGTCAGAAGTGAGTACGCCGGCCAGGTGGTCCGATAGGTGTCCCAGAAGCCGTTGTTGACGTACACCTTGCCGTCGACGATCTTCGCGCCGGTGTGCGTCGGGGTGTCCTGGCTCGGCATCGGGGAGAACGGCGAGGCGTACTGGTAGGTCGAACCCACCTTCTCGAAGCCGGAGTTGGGGTACAGGTACAGCCGGTACATGCTGGAGTAGAGCGTGGTCAGCTGGTCGGGGGTCGCGCCCTCCACCTCGACCTTGCCGAGCAGCTTGTCCCACACCTTCTGGGCCTGGTCCTTGACCGTGTCGAAGGAGGTGCCGTCCGGGATCTCCTGGCTCAGGTTGGCCTTCGCCTGGTCGACACTGATCAGCGAGGTGGCCAGCCGCAGGGTGACCGTGTGGTCGGCGCCCGCCTTGAACCGCAGATAGCCCTTGACGCCGCTGGAGGAGCCGTCCGTCACCGGCGCGTCGAACACGCCGTAGACGAAGAGCCGGGTCGCGCCCGTGGACAGACCGGACTTGACGTCCGAGTAGCCGGTGACGGTCCCGTCGGTCTTGTCGAGGGTCAGGCCCGCCTGCTCGGTGACGTTGTCGAAGATGACGCTCGCGTCGTCGCCGGGGTAGGTGAAGCGCAGCGAGGCCGCGTGGTCGGTCGGGGCCATCTCGGCCTTGAGACCGTTCTCGAACGTGACGCCGTAGTAGTACGGGCGCGCCGTCTCGTTCTCGTGCCTGAACGCCAACTCCCGTGCGTTCGGGTCGGTGTTGGGCGTTCCCGAGGCCGCCGAGGGCATCACCTGGAAGGTCTGCCGGTCGCCCATCCAGGGGCTCGGCTCATGGCTCAGGCTGAGCGCCTGGAGCGTCGGCAGGTTGGCGTCGTTGTTCGCGCGTGCGTAGTCGTAGAGCCAGCTCAGCGACGCCGAATTCGTCACCGGGGTCCAGAAGTTGAAGCCGTGCGGCAGCGCGGTCGCGGGGAAGTTGTTGCCGCGCGAGAAGCTGCCGCTGGAGTTGGTGCCCCGGGTGGTGAGCGCGTAGTCGGACAGATGCGCCTTCGGCTTCTCGGGCGCGACGCTCTTGATGCTCACGTCGTCCAGCCAGCCCCGGAACCTCGCCGGCCCGCTGGGGGAGTCGTAGGCCAGCAGGATCCGGTCGACGGTCTTGCCGGCCGCGACCGAACCGATCCGCGAGAGGACGTTGTTCCACTGGTTGACGTAGAGGATCTTGGCCGCGCCCTGCCCCTGCGGGGTGAGCGCGAAGCCGTGCGAGTCGGTCGCGCCGAGGCCGCTGAGATAGGTGCCGTCGGTGAAGGCGAGGTCGACGGAGACGTTCGTGGCGTCGTAGTCGAGGTCGCCGTCGGCCATCTGCGGGAAGATCTTGTACGACAGCTCGCTGTCCCGGCCGACGGCCACGTCCACGTCGAAGACCTTGTTGTACGAGTACGCCCGCCCCGTCGCCGTATGACGGCCCGCGTACCGCAGCGCGCGCGTCCCGGTGAAGCCGGCGCCCGCCTTGGCGGTGGGGGAGCCGCTGGGGCCGCGGTCGACCAGCGAGAGCATGTCCTCGGGGACCGGGGCGGTGGAGCCGCCGGTGGAGAACTGGACGTCGGCGAGCTGCAGGATGTCGCCGCCGTTGTTCTTGCTCACGTCCAGCCGGAAGTGCTGGTACTCGGCGGGCTCGGCGAGGTCGTACGACTTGGTCTGGAACCGGGCGGAGAACGACTCGCCGGAGCGGGTGTCGACGGTCTTCCAGTCCTTGCCGTCGGTCGACCCCTGGAGGGTCCAGTCCTGCGGGTCGCGCTCGTCGTGGTCGTTGGCCGAAGTCAGCGCGTACGTCACTATTTTGAGCGGTTTGTCGAGATCGAACTCGACCCAGCCCGTCGGTGCGAAGGTGAGCCACTTGGTGCCGGACTCGCCGTCGACGAGGTTCTCCTTCACCTCGCCCGCACCGGTGTTCTCGCCGCTGGCACGCAGGTCCGTGACGTGATCGTCCACATTGCCCGGGATACCGCTGGTGTATCCCCCGTCGACACCGGAGGCCCGCTTGGCGCCGTCGGGCCCGGTGTCCACGGTGTTCAGCCAGTCCGGCGCCGGATCGCCCGTCTCGAAGGAGGAGGCGAACTCCCCGGCCGGAGCGGGAGCCTTGACGGGCAGCGCGACGGCCGCCCCCTGCGAGCCCGCCACCAGAGCGACGGCGGCCACCGAGACGGCCGCCGAACTCCACCATCTGTGATGCATACGAGGGCATCCTCCCTGCACGTGGGACAACGTTGTCAATTTCGACGCGCAGGCAACAGTAGGGAGTCAAGTGGCCAGGGATGTCAAGGGTGTTGAGTGCGGCATTCGAGCGCAATAGCGGGGATTTCTCCGGCATCGAACGCACAGGGCCTTCATATTTCCGCGAGGTCTCACTTCGGAAAAGACCGACAACCTACCCTGCATTCGATCTTGCTCTGTCGACCGGAAGTGGACTATACCTGTCGCGTTCGACACCGCTCTCACAGCAGCACGCACGAAGTACCTCTGCACGACCAAGCTCGACCTGACCGCGGTGCCGGGGAGGATCCGGTTCACCGCCTGAGTCCTGTTGAAGGCGAGGACTTGAGCATGGGATCCACTTCAGCCGAGAACAACGGTTCCAATGGCGTCGGCCGCCGTGATCTGATCAAGCGGTCGGCCGCACTCGGCCTGATCGCCGTACCCACGATGAGTTTCCTGTCCGCCTGTGCCAGCGGTGGCGGGGACGACAGCAGCAGTGACGACAGCACCAAGGGCACCACGTCGAAGTCGAATCCCTTCGGTGTGAAGAAGGGCAGCACGCTCGACGTCGTCGTCTTCAAGGGCGGTTACGGAGACGACTACGCGAAGGCGTGGGAAGCCAACTTCAAGACGAAGATCGGCGTCAGTTCCACCCACACCGGAACGCAGGAGATCACCGGCAAGCTCCAGCCCCGCTTCAACGCGGGCAACCCGCCGGACATCGTCGACGACTCCGGCGCCCAGCAGATCAAGATCGACGTCCTGTACAAGAACGGCCAGTTGCTCGACCTCTCACCGGTCCTGGACGCGCCCGCGATCGACGACCCGACCAAGAAGGTCCGCGATCTGCTGATCCCCGGCACTCTCGACCCGGGTGTCCAGGAGGGCAAGGTCGTCGCCCTCAACTACATCTACACGGTCTGGGGGCTGTGGTACTCCGGCAAGCTCTTCAAGGAGAAGGGCTGGACCCCGCCGAAGACCTGGGACGAGTTCATCGCCGTGTGCCAGAAGGCGAAGGCGGCCGGTATCGGCGGTCTCGCCCACCAGGGCAAGTACCCGTACTACATCAACGTGGCGATCATGGACCTCATCGCCAAGAAGGGCGGGATCGACGCCGTCAAGGCGATCGACAACCTCGACCCGAAGGCGTTCGTCGGCTCGGCCGCCGCGCAGGCCGGCGTCGAGGCGATCTACGAGGTGGTGGAGAAGGGCCTGTTGATGCCCGGCACCAACGGCCTGACCCACACCGAGTCGCAGACCCGCTGGAACCAGTACAAGGCGGCCTTCATCACCTGCGGTTCCTGGCTGGAGAACGAGCAGCTCAAGCTGACGCCGACGGACTTCGACATGAAGTTCCTGCCGATGCCGCTGCTGGCCGACAGCAAGATGCCGTTCGAGGCGATCCGGGCCGGCTCCGGCGAACCCTTCATCATCCCGGCGAAGGCCAAGAACCTCCCCGGCGCCAAGGAGTTCATGCGGCACATGCTCTCCAAGGAGTGGTCGACGCTCTTCGCCAAGGAGGCCAACTCGCTCACCATCCTCAAGGACGGTGTCGACTCCAGCGTCACCCTGCGCCCGGGCACCCAGTCCACGGTCGACGCGTCCAAGGCGGCCGGCGCCAACACCTTCCGCTACCTCTACCCCGACTGG
The DNA here is from genome assembly GCF_000376565.1 of Streptomyces hokutonensis. Lineage (GTDB taxonomy): Bacteria > Actinomycetota > Actinomycetes > Streptomycetales > Streptomycetaceae > Streptomyces > Streptomyces hokutonensis. Next base: position 43,330 of record NZ_BARG01000084.1, read on the forward strand.
TACAGCGAGATGGACACCTCCATCCAGAACGCGTCCAACGAGCTGATGGCCAAGCGCATCCAGCCCAAGGAGTGGCTGAAGCGCTGTCAGGCCGCGGTCGACAAGCAGGCCAAGGACCCGGCGTCCAAGAAGAACGTGCACTCCTGATCACAACGCCTGATCGCACCACCTGATCACGCTCGGGACACCAGGGGCAGGAAACGCCAATGCGCAAAGGGCAGTACAGGTTCGTCGCGGGATTTCTCTTCGTTCCCGTGGCGCTCTATCTGATCTTCGTGATCTGGCCGTACATCCAGACGTTCGGCTATTCGCTGACCGACTGGAAGGGTGAGTCACAGACCTTCAAGTTCGTCGGACTGGACAACTATCGAGCACTGCTCCACGACGACGTCTTCAAGGAGGCCATCTGGCACAACCTCCTGTTCCTGGTGTTCATCCCGGTGATCACCATTCTGCTCGCCCTCTTCTTCGCCTTCATGGTGAACGCGGGAGGGCGCAGCAAGGCCGGCGGTGTAACGGGAGTCGCCGGCAGCGGGTTCTACAAAATCGTCTACTTCTTCCCACAGGTCCTGTCGCTGGCGATTCTCGCGGTGCTGTTCAACGCCGTGTACCGGAGTGACGGCGGCGGTCTGCTCAACGGTTTTCTGATCAAACTCCACCTGGTCGACGTCAACAATCCGGTGGAGTGGCTCAACGAGCCCAACATGGTGCTGTGGGCACTGATGGCGGTCGTGGTGTGGCACGGCGTCGGTTTCTATCTGGTGCTGTTCTCCGCCGCCATGCAGTCCATTCCCAGGGACATCTACGAGGCCGCTCTGATCGACGGCGCGAACCGCTCCCAGTCCTTCTTCCGGATCACCCTGCCGCTGCTCTGGGAGACCGTCCAGACGGCCTGGGTGTATCTCGGCATCATCGCGATGGACATGTTCGTCCTGGTCTCCTCCATGACCTCGAACATGGGCGCCTACGGAGGCGGTCCCGACCACGGCAGCGACGTCATGTCGACCGTGATGATGCGCAACTTCCTCTACTTCGGGAAGAGCGGCTACGCCTGCGCGATGGGCGTCGTCATGCTGCTGCTCACCCTGGTCCTGTCCGTGGTCACGCTGCGCGCCACCCGCCGTGAGCGCATCGAGTTCTGAGCGGGAGACATACGACGATGAGCGCACCCCTGAAGGAGACCGCCCCCACGGGCGGCACCGTCCCGCCGCAGCCGTCGGTCCGGAAGGCCGGCGCCCGGCCCGGTGAACCACGCGGTGAGGGCGTGGTTCTGAACGTCTTCTCGCACGGCTTCCTGGCCCTGTGGGCCCTGTTGATCGTGCTGCCGCTGCTGTGGCTGGTGTTCAGTTCGTTCAAGACGGACGTGCAGATCGGCAACTCGGCCTTCGGCTGGCCGCACAATTGGTCGTTCGACGTGTTCCGGCGGGCCTGGAACAAGGGCATCGGCGACTACTTCCTGAACACCCTGATCGTGCTGGTGTTCTCGGTGCCGCTGACGATGCTGTTCGGCTCGATGGCCGCGTACGTGCTGGCCCGCTACCAGTTCTGGGGCAACCGGCTGCTGTACTACTTCTTCGTCGCCGGCGCGATGTTCCCGGTGTTCCTGGCGCTGGTCCCGCTGTTCTTCATGGTCAAGCGCCTCGACATGCTGAACACGTACCAGGGGCTGATCCTGGTCTACATCGCCTACTCGATGCCGTTCACGGTGTTCTTCATGCACGCGTTCTTCCGGACGCTGCCCACGGCCGTCTTCGAGGCGGCGATCCTCGACGGCGCTTCGCACACCCGGACGTTCTTCCAAGTGATGTTGCCGATGGCCAAGGCCGGGCTGATCAGCGTCGGCATCTTCAACACCCTCGGCCAGTGGAACCAGTTCATCCTGCCGACGGTCCTGATGCAGCCGCAGAGCGGCTCGGACCCGGAGCGCTATGTCCTCACCCAGGGGCTCATCCAGCTCCAGCAGCAGCAGGGCTACGCCTCCGACCTGCCCGTTCTCTTCGCGGGCGTCACGATCGCCATGATCCCGATGCTGGTCGTCTACCTGTCGTTCCAGCGCCAGGTGCAGTCCGGTCTGACTTCGGCGACGCTGAAGTAACCCGCCTGGGCGACGCGACAGGAAGAGATCGTTCCGCCACCGCTTCCGGCAGGCCGGGAGCGGTGTCCACGTATGTGTCCTGGACCCTCGATGCGGTTCAACCTCTTGACGGGAGGCGACCCTAACGGCTCAGCTTAGAGTTCACTAGTTGGACATAGACGGGGCCTCATCGATGCGGTCCCGCGCGCAGGAGGTCGTCGTGGAGACTCCGGGGTCGCAGTCGTCGCTGCACCGAGCGAATCTAGAGCGGGTCGTGCGAGCGGTGCGGCTGGCCGGGTCGCTCACGCAGGCGGAGATCGCGAGGACGACGGGTCTGTCCGCTGCGACGGTCTCCAACATCGTGCGCGAGCTCAAGGACGGCGGAACGGTCGAGGTCACACCGACCTCGGCGGGTGGCCGCCGGGCCCGCAGCGTGTCGCTGAGCGGGGACGCCGGCATTGTCATCGGCGTCGACTTCGGGCACACGCATTTGCGCGTCGCGGTCGGAAATCTCGCCCATCAGGTGCTGGCCGAGGAGTCTGAACCCGTCGATGTGGACGCCTCCTCCACACAGGGCTTCGACCGGGCGGAAGAGCTGGTCAACCGCCTGATCGCGGCAACCGGAGTGGACCGTTCCAAGATCGCCGGGGTGGGCCTCGGCGTGCCCGGTCCGATCGACGTGGAATCGGGCACCCTGGGCTCCACCGCCATCCTCCCGGGCTGGACCGGCACCAGACCCGCCGAGGAGCTCGGCAGCCGTCTGGGCGTACCGGTGCACGTGGACAACGACGCCAACCTCGGCGCCCTCGGTGAGCTGGTCTGGGGCAGTGGGCGGGGCGTCAGGGACCTGGCGTACATCAAGGTCGCGAGCGGGGTCGGCGCGGGGCTGGTCATCAACGGCAAGATCTACCGGGGCCCGGGTGGCACAGCGGGAGAAATCGGGCATATTACTCTTGATGAGTCCGGCCCTGTCTGCCGTTGCGGAAACCGGGGCTGCCTGGAGACCTTCACGGCCGCGCGCTATGTGCTGCCGCTCCTCCAGTCCAGCCACGGCACCGACCTGACCATGGAGGGAGTCGTACGGCTGGCGCGGGACGGAGACCCGGGCTGTCGTCGGGTGATCGCCGACGTCGGCCGACACATCGGCAGTGGAGTCGCCAATCTCTGCAATTTGCTGAACCCGAGCCGAGTGGTCCTCGGTGGCGATCTCGCCGAGGCCGGTGAGCTGGTGCTCGGGCCGATCAGGGAGTCTGTCGGCCGCTATGCGATCCCCAGTGCGGCGCGTCAACTGTCCGTTCTCCCGGGGGCACTTGGAGGCCGTGCGGAGGTGCTCGGAGCACTCGCTCTCGCGCTCAGCGAGATGGGCGATTCGACACTTTTGGACGGGTCGCTGACCGCAGCGACACCTGTCTTCACTTAGAGAACGCACGACGCCGTTGCCATCTCGTTAAGTATTTACTTCTTGACGTCGCACGCGTGGCCGAGTTGACTTCCAGCCACCTCGGCCGCAACGACGCGGCCTCGTCAGGGAGGTTTCTGAAGTGAACACGCGTATGCGTCGTGCCGCCGTTGCTGTCATCGCCACCACGATGGCCGTTTCGCTGGCCGCCTGTGGCAAGGCCGGCGACGACAAGAAGTCCGACAGCAGCTCCTCGAGCTCCTCGGGCGGTACCAACGCCAAGATCGGTCTGCTCCTGCCCGACAGCGTCACCACGCGGTACGAGAAGTTCGACAAGCCGTACTTCGAGGCCAAGGTCAAGGAGCTCTGCTCCGGCTGCACCGTCGAGTACAACAACGCCAACGCCAGCGCGGCCACCCAGGCCCAGCAGGTCAGCAGCATGATCACCAAGGGCGTCAAGGTCATCGTGATCAGCGCCCAGGACTCCGCCGCGATCAAGTCCTCGATCCAGCAGGCGGTCGACAAGGGCATCAAGGTCGTCGCGTACGACCGTCTGGCCCAGGGCCCGGTCTCGGCCTACGTCTCCTTCGACAACGTCCAGGTCGGCAAGCTCCAGGGTGAGGCCCTCCTCGCCGCGCTGGGCTCGAAGGCCACCCCCTCGGCGAACGTCGTCATGATCAACGGTGACGACGCCGACCCGAACGCCGCGCAGTTCAAGAAGGGCGCCCACGAGGCCCTCGACGGCAAGGTCAAGATCGCCTACGAGCAGTCGGGTCTGTGGAAGGACACCGTCGCCGGGCAGAAGATGTCCGCGGCCATCACGCAGATCGGTGCCAGCAAGATCGCGGGCGTCTACTCCGCCAACGACGGCATGGCCGGTGGCATCGCCACCGTCCTCAAGGGCGCCAAGATCAGCGGCATCCCGCTGACGGGCCAGGACGCGGAGCTCGCCGGTATCCAGCGCATCGTCGCCGGTACCCAGTCCTCCACCGTCTACAAGGCCTTCAAGCCGGAGGCCGAGGCCGCCGCGACGCTCGCCGTGGACCTGGCGCAGGGCAAGAGCATCACCTCGCTCGCCACCACCACCCAGACCAGTGGCTCCGGCGACAAGGTGCCCTCGCAGCTGCTGACCCCGGTGTCGGTCACCAAGGCCAACATCAAGGACACGGTCATCAAGGACGGTCTCTACACCGTCGCGCAGATCTGCACCTCGGAGTACGCCGCGGCGTGCAAGGCGGCCGGTCTGTCGTAACCACCGCCCAGCGGTGACAAAGCCCCTTCGGCGTCCGCCCCACCTTCCAACCCCGCTGTGGGGCGGGCGCCGATCGGAACCTGTGCGAACGCAGCCGTTGCCAACTGGCACCGGCCGCGCGCATGTTCATCTTGTAAATCTGTGCCTAGGCACAACCCTCCGCGCCTTTTGACAAGCGCGGCATCCCCGCCGGTCAGGCGGCGAAGGAGATGGTTCACGTGTCCGCTACGCCCGTGCTGGCGTTGCGCGGAGTCTCCAAGCGATTCGGTGCGGTGCAGGCCCTCACCGACGTAGAGCTGGAGGTTCACGCCGGAGAAGTGGTCGCACTGGTCGGCGACAACGGCGCAGGAAAGTCCACCCTGGTGAAGACGATCGCCGGTGTGCACCCCATCGATGAAGGAGTCATCGAATGGGAGGGCAACCCGGTCAGCATCAACAAGCCGCACGACGCCCAGGGACTCGGCGTCGCGACGGTCTACCAGGACCTCGCGCTGTGCGACAACCTCGACGTCGTCGGCAATCTGTACCTCGGGCGTGAGCTGCTTCGCCGTGGCATCATCGACGAGGTCACGATGGAGAAGAACTCCCGCGAACTGCTGAGCACTCTCTCCATCCGCATCCCGAGCGTGCGGATCCCGATCGCCAGCCTCTCCGGTGGCCAGCGGCAGGTCGTCGCCATCGCCCGCGCGCTGATCGGTGACCCCAAGGTCGTCATCCTCGACGAGCCCACCGCCGCCCTCGGCGTCGAGCAGACCGCTCAGGTCCTCGACCTGGTCGAGCGGCTGCGCGAGCGCAACCTCGGCGTCATCCTCATCAGCCACAACATGGCCGACGTCAAGGCGGTCGCCGACACCGTCAACGTGCTGCGCCTGGGCAAGAACAACGGCTCCTTCCCGGTGAAGGACACCAGTCAGGAAACGATCATCGCCGCGATCACCGGTGCCACGGACAACGCCGTGACCCGTCGTGCGGTGCGCAGCACGGAGGCGGCAAAGTGAGCGACACGTCAGGCACCGTGAAGAAGGACGCGGTCGAACCGACCGCCCCGGCTCCGGCCGACGACCCCACGGCGGCGACCGCTGCCGCCACCGTCGTCGACCCTCGTCTGCTGGTCCGCGATGAGGGCTTCAAGGGCTACATCACCGAGTTCAGGCGCAGGGTCAAGGGCGGTGAACTCGGCTCGCTGCCGGTCATCGTCGGCCTGATCGTCATCGGCATCATCTTCCAGGCCCAGAACAGCCGGTTCCTGAGCGCGGACAACCTGTCCAACATCAGCTACTACCTGTCGGCCACCGGCATGCTCTCCATCGGCCTGGTCTTCGTGCTGCTGCTCGGCGAGATCGACCTGTCCGTCGGCTCGGTCAGCGGTCTGGCGTCCACCCTGTTCGCCGTCTTCGTGGTCAACCACGGGATGAACGGCTGGCTGGCGCTGTTCCTGACCATCGTCACGGGTGTCGGCATCGGCGCGCTGCACGGCTTCTTCTTCGCGAGGATCGGCGTACCGGCCTTCGTCGTGACACTGGCCGGCTTCCTCGGCTGGAACGGTCTGATGCTGTGGCTGCTCGGTTCGAGCGGCACCATCAACATCCCGGACGAGGGCCCGGTGCACCTGCTCGGCCAGAGCTCGTTCTTCATGGACCAGTCGATCGCCGGCGCCTACATCCTGGCCGCCCTCGGCACCGCGTCCCTGCTCTTCGGCTCGCTCACCGACCAGCGCCGCCGCAAGGCCGCCGGGGTGCCCTTCCGGCCCACCAGCGAGATCCTGCTGCGGGTCGTGCTGCTCGCCGTGGCCGCGTTCGTCACCGCCGCGGTGCTGAACTCGTCCTCCGGTGTCTCCAACTCGCTGGTGATCTTCCTCGCCTCCCTGGTGATCGTGGACTTCGTGCTCCGCCGTACCCCGTACGGCCGCAAGGTCTTCGCGGTCGGCGGCGGCATCGAGGCCGCGCGCCGTGCCGGTATCAACGTCTCCATGATCCGCATCACCGTGTTCGCCATCTCCGGCGGCTTCGCGGCGGTCGGCGGTATGTTCTTCGCCGGTCAGACCCAGAGCGCCACGCTGAACGCCGGCGGCGGCAACACCCTGATGCTGGCCATCGCGGCGGCCGTCATCGGCGGTACGAGCCTCTTCGGCGGCCGCGGCACCGTCTGGTCCGCGCTGCTGGGCATGCTCGTCATCCAGTCGATCCAGACCGGTCTCGACCTGCTCAACATGAACACGTCGATCCAGTACATGATCACGGGTGGCGTTCTCCTCGGCGCGGTCGTCATCGACTCCGTGTCCCGCAAGAGCCAGAAGGCGGCAGGTCGCGGCTGACCTGCGTCCTTTCGGACCAGTGCCCGGTACCGATCGCGGTACCGGGCACAGTCATGTCACAGGAAAGGTCGTAGGACAGGCTGTTCTTGGGTACAGCCGATCGCGTGACGTACGACGCACAGCCCGGGCGCGGTCCGCGAAGGCGGAACATTAGACTCGACAAGCCCGGCAACAGCTCGATCAGCTCTACTCGCAAGGAGGCACGGGTGCCGCTGCTGACCCGCATCAGGGGACCGCGCGATCTGGACCGGCTCAGCCTGGAGCAGCTGGACCAGCTGGCCGAGGAGATCCGGACCTTCCTCGTCGACGCCGTCTCCAAGACCGGCGGCCACCTCGGCCCGAACCTCGGTGTGGTCGAGCTGACCATCGCCCTGCACCGCGTCTTCGAGTCCCCGAAGGACCGCGTGCTGTGGGACACCGGCCACCAGTCCTACGTGCACAAGCTGCTCACCGGCCGCCAGGACTTCTCGAAGCTGAAGCAGAAGGGCGGCCTCTCCGGCTACCCCTCGCAGGCCGAGTCCGAGCACGACGTCATCGAGAACTCGCACGCCTCCACGGTCCTCGGCTGGGCCGACGGCCTCGCCAAGGCCAACCAGGTGCTGAAACGCGAGGACCACGTGGTCGCCGTGATCGGTGACGGCGCGCTGACCGGCGGTATGGCCTGGGAGGCGCTGAACAACATCGCCGACGCCAAGGACCGCCCCCTCGTCATCGTCGTCAACGACAACGAGCGGTCCTACGCACCGACCATCGGCGGCCTCGCGAACCACCTGGCGACCCTGCGGACCACCGACGGCTACGAGCGCTTCCTGGCCCGCGGCAAGGACCTCCTCGGGCGCACCCCGGTCGTCGGCAAGCCCCTCTACGAGACGCTGCACGGCGCGAAGAAGGGGCTGAAGGACTTCATCGCCCCGCAGGGCATGTTCGAGGACCTCGGCCTCAAGTACGTCGGCCCCATCGACGGCCACGACATCGAGGCGATGGAGTCCGCGCTGGCCCGCGCCAAGCGCTTCGGCGGCCCGGTGATCGTGCACGTCCTCACCGAGAAGGGCCGCGGCTACCAGCCCGCCCTCCAGGACGAGGCCGACCGCTTCCACGGCATCGGCCCCATCCACCCCGACACCGGCCTTCCCATCAAGGCCTCCGGCGCCGACTGGACCTCCGTCTTCGGCGACGAGATGGTCGCGCTCGGCCAGGAGCGCGAGGACGTCGTCGCGATCACCGCCGCGATGCTCCAGCCGGTCGGCCTCAAGAAGTTCGCCGACGCCTTCCCGAACCGGATCTACGACGTCGGCATCGCCGAGCAGCACGGCGCCGTCTCCGCGGCGGGCCTCGCCACGGGCGGTCTGCATCCGGTGTTCGCGGTGTACGCCACATTCCTGAACCGTGCCTTCGACCAGGTCCTCATGGATGTCGCCCTCCACAAGTGCGGTGTGACCTTCGTACTGGACCGGGCCGGCGTCACCGGCACCGACGGCGCCTCCCACAACGGCATGTGGGACATGTCGATCCTCCAGGTCGTCCCCGGCCTCCGGCTCGCCGCCCCGCGCGACGCCGACCAGGTCCGCGCCCAGCTCCGCGAGGCCGTCCAGGTCAAGGACGCGCCGACCGTGGTCCGCTTCTCCAAGGGCGCGGTCGGCCCCGCGGTGCCCGCCGTGGGCCGCATCGGCGGCATGGACGTGCTGCGCGCGCCCGGCACCGACGCCCCGGACGTCCTGCTCGTCTCCGTCGGCGCGCTTGCGCCGATGTGCCTGGAGATCGCCGGCCTCCTCGACAAGCAGGGCATCACCACCACCGTCGTCGACCCGCGCTGGGTCAAGCCCGTCGACGAGGCCATGGCGCCGCTCGCCGAGCAGCACCGCGTGGTCGTCACCGTAGAGGACAACTCCCGTGTCGGCGGCGTCGGTTCGTCGATCGCCCAGGCCCTGCGCGACGCGGGCGTGGATGTTCCGCTCCGCGACTTCGGCATCCCGCCGCGCTTCCTCGACCACGCCTCGCGCGCCGAGGTGATGACGGAGATCGGCCTCACCGCACCGGACATCGCCCGCCAGGTGACCGGCCTGGTCTCGAAGCTCGACGGCCGCTTCGACCGGCCCACGGCGGAGGTCGACTCGGTGGAGTCGGCCCGGGACTGACACGGCCGAATGGGCTGCTTCCACCACTCGTTGCAGTGGTGAAAGCAGCCCATTCGCGTGAACCCGCCCGCGTCGGGGCATACGCACATCGCCCCCTCTCGATCATGTCGAGGACGCCAAGCGTGGGAGGTACACCCGTGAGCAGCACCCTCTTCCGGACGAAGAGAGTCGAACAGTCCATCCAGGACACCGAGGAACCGGAGCACGCGCTCAGAAAGTCCCTCTCGGCCCTGGATCTGACGGTGTTCGGCGTCGGAGTGGTCATCGGCACCGGCATCTTCGTCCTCACCGGCACCGCCGCAAAGAACAACGCCGGTCCGGCGGTCTCCCTGTCCTTCGTCGTGGCCGGCGTCGTCTGTGCCCTCGCGGCGCTCTGCTACGCCGAGTTCGCGTCCACGGTCCCGGTCGCGGGCTCCGCGTACACCTTCTCGTACGCCTCCCTCGGCGAACTCCCCGCCTGGACCATCGGCTGGGACCTGGTCCTCGAACTCGCGCTCGGCACGGCGGTGGTGGCGGTCGGCTGGTCCGGTTACATCCACTCGCTGCTGGACAACGCGGGCTGGCATCTGCCCGAGGCGCTCAGCGGCCGGGACGGCGCCCACGGCTTCGGCTTCGACATCCTCGCCGCCGCGCTCGTCCTGGTCCTCACCGCGATCCTCGTGCTCGGCATGAAGCTCTCCGCGCGGGTGACCTCCGTCGTCGTCGCCATCAAGGTGGCCGTCGTCCTCGTGGTGATCGTCGCGGGCGCCTTCTTCATCAAGGGCGACAACTACAAGCCGTTCATCCCCAAGTCGCAGGCCGTGGAGGCGGGCGGCAACCTCAAGGCCCCGCTCATCCAGCTGATGTTCGGCTGGGCGCCCTCCAACTTCGGCGTCATGGGCATCTTCACCGCCGCCTCCGTGGTCTTCTTCGCCTTCATCGGCTTCGACGTCGTCGCCACCGCGGCCGAGGAGACCCGCAACCCGCAGCGGGACGTACCGCGCGGCATCCTCGGCTCACTGATCATCTGCACCACGCTGTACGTCGCCGTGTCGATCGTCGTCACCGGCATGCAGAAGTACAGCTCCCTGTCGATCGACGCACCCCTCGCGGACGCGTTCAAGGCCACCGGACACCCGTGGTTCGCGGGCCTGATCAGCTTCGGCGCCGCGATCGGCCTGACGACGGTGTGCATGATCCTTCTCCTGGGCCAGGCCCGGGTCTTCTTCGCGATGAGCCGAGACGGTCTCCTGCCCCGTTTCTTCTCGCACGTCCACCCGCGCTTCCGTACCCCGTACCGCCCGACCATCCTCCTGGGCGTGGTCATCGCGATCGTCTCGGGCTTCACGAGCCTCAGTGAACTCGCCGAACTGGTCAACATCGGCACCCTGTTCGCCTTCATCGTGGTCGCGATCGGCGTGATCATCCTCCGGAACAAGCGCCCCGACCTGCCCCGCTCCTTCCGCACCCCCCTGGTCCCGGCCCTCCCCATCCTCTCGGTCCTCGCCTCCCTCTGGCTGATGCTCAACCTCCCCGCCGAGACCTGGCTCCGTTTCGCCATCTGGATGGCGATCGGCTTCGTCGTCTACTTCTTCTACGGCCGCACCCACAGCCGGCTCGGACAGCAGCAGGCGGCGGAGGCGGGCCGCTGACGACAGTCGCCAACCGCCTTGCCCCACCGGCCCCGTGGGCCCCGCTCCGGCGGAATCCGCGGGGCCGGACCGCGTGCCCACCCTGACCGGAATTGGCTGTCGCCGTACCGGGGCCGACCCGTAAGCTGCCTCTGCCGCCCTTGTATCGACCGGAAACGACCACGATGATGGGTGGAGTGGTGACGACATGCCACCTCCCGACCGCTCAGTGCGATTCCACTCGGTGGGAATCCGTTCGACACGCGATTCCACGAACCGGCGAAGGAGACCGCGATGACGAATTCCGGAGAGGCATCCGGTGTGGTCCAGCGCGCGTTACGGGCCGCGACCCCGCAGCCGCCGCAGCTGACCACGCACATCCCCGACTGCGGCACCAGCTCGCTGGCCGACCTGGGGTCGATCGACCAGCACACGCTGAACAGGCTGCTGTCGACCGGGCGGCCACGGGGCTCCGGCTTCAACTCCAGCGTCTGACACCCCGGACACCATGGACCGATGACCGCCGGGACAAGAGCGTTCCGCCAGTTCGTCCTCAAGGTGCACAGCAGATGCGACCTCGCCTGCGACCACTGCTACATCTATGAGCACGCCGACCAGAGTTGGCGCCGCCGGCCGCGGGTGATGTCGGACGAGGTGGCGCGGGCGGTCGTGGCCCGCATCGCCGAACATGCCAGGGCCCACCCCGAACTCCCGCGCGTGCACGTCATTCTGCACGGCGGTGAACCCCTGCTCGCCGGCCGCGAGCGGCTCGCCCGGATCGCCCGGGACCTGCGCACCGCACTGGACGGCGTGTGCGAACTCGACCTCCGCATGCAGACCAACGGCCTCCGCCTGGACGAGGAGTCGTGCCGCATGCTGGTCCGCGAAGGGATCAGCACCGGCGTCTCCCTCGACGGCGACCGCGCCTCGAACGACCGCCACCGCAAGCGGGCCGACGGCACCGGTTCGTACGACGCCGTCGTCCGCGCGGTACGGCTCCTCGGCTCGGCCCCCTACCGCAGCGCCTTCGCGGGCCTGCTGTGCACCATCGACACGGCGAACGACCCCCTCGACGTGTACGAGGCACTGGCCGCGCTCGACCCGCCGCGCGTGGACTTCCTTCTGCCGCACGCCACTTGGGACCATCCGCCGCGCGGCGGCGCCGCCCACGCGCGCTGGCTGATCGCCGTCCACGACCGCTGGCGCGCCGACGGCAGACCCTTCCCGGTCCGTGTCTTCGACTCGATCGAGGCCGGGCGGGACGGTCAGGAGTCCTTCACCGAGGCGCTCGGCCTCGGCAGCCCCGACCTGGTCGTCGTCGAGACCGACGGGGAGATCGAGCAGGCCGACTGGCTCAAGACGGTCCAGGAAGGCGCGCCCGGCACCGGTTTCCACGTCCTGCGGCACAGCTTCGACGAGGCGGCCGCCCACCCCGGCTTCCTGGCCCAGCACGGGGGAGTGGAGGCGCTGAGCCCGCAGTGCCGCGCGTGCCCCGTGGTGCGGATCTGCGGGGGCGGCCTCTACGGCCATCGCCACCGGGCCGACAACGGCTTCGACAACCCCTCCGTCTACTGCGAGGACCTCTTCCGGCTGATCGGACACGTCCTGCGAACTCCCCGCCCGCAGCCGGTGAGCCGCCCGCACACGCTGACCGCGCACGGCTTCGACTCGCTCGCCTCCGGCGACGGGGACGCCGACGCGCTGCGTGCCCTGGCCGCCGCCGAGGCCAGCGTCCGCCGGATGCTGCTCGGTGCCGTGTGCGCCCGCTACCCCGGCCCCGAGGCGAGCGCGGTGACCCGGCTGGACCGGCACCGGCCCCGGGAGACCGCCGGGACCGTGCGCCATCCCCACCTCGGCACCTGGGCGGTGCGCGCCCTCGAAGGACGGCTGCCGGCCCCCGCCGTCCGCCGGCGACTCGGCGAGATCGCCGCCGCGACGGCACTGCGGGCGGGCTCCGGCTACCGGCTCGCGCTGCCGGAGGACGCCGACCAGGCGCACCTGCCCGGGATCGGACGGCTGACCCTGCCACCCGGCCACGGACCGGCCGAACTGATCGCGCGCGAGGGCGACTTGCTGATCGCGCTCCGGCCCGCCCGCGACCCGCTCCCGCTCGCCCGGGCGGCGGGACCGGACACCGGCGTCGGCTGGGAACCGGTACGCCGTCTCGCCACGGGCGAGGCCACTGTCCTCCTGGAGGACGGCGACCCCCACCGCGACGGGTTCCCCGCCGAGCCCGCACCCCGGCCTGACGAGGCCGAATACGCCCGCTGGGCCCGCCTGTTCGCCGAGGCAGGCGCACACCTGCGCACCCGGTACCCGCACCGCGCGCCAGGGATCCGCGCCCTGCTCGCCACCTGCACCCCGCTGCGCGCGGCGGACGGCCCGGGCGGCGTGGCGGTCGACCCGCACGCCTTCGGCGCCCTCGGCATCGTCCTCCCGTACACCGCCGAGGAGTTGGCCGGACTGCTCGTGGAAGGAGTCCAACAGATCAAGTTCAACGCCCTGTTGGACCTCTTCGACCTGGCCGGCAGCGACGAGTCCAGGGAAGACCTCCGGTCCGCGTACCTCAACCGCCCCCCGGCGCAGGCCGTTTCCCTCGACGGCCTCACCGACTACGGACGCCGGATGGCCGTCAGGCTGCGAGGCTGACGGGGGATGCACACAGCGGTCTCCCTCACCGCCGATCTGCGCGAACTCGGCGTCGAGAAGGGCATGACGCTGCTGATGCACGCGTCCTCGCGGTCCCTCGGCCGGGTCCGCGGCGGCGGCCCCGCGACACTGCGCGCGCTGCGGGGCGCGCTCGGCCCCGAGGGCACCTTGGTGGTACCCACGTTCACCGAGGGAAATTCGCTGACATCACGGACGTACCTCCACTTGACGCAAGGCCTGACACGACATCAACTCCTGGCCTACCGTGAAAACATGGAGCCCTTCAGCGCGGCTTCCACCCCCTCCTACGGCATGGGACGGCTGGCGGAGGTGGTACGGGGCGACCCGTCCGCCGTGCGCAGCACCCACCCGCAGACGTCCTTCGCCGCGCTCGGCCCCGGGGCCGCCCGGATCACCTCCGGGCACGCCCCGGACTGCCTGCTCGGCGAGCGCTCCCCCCTCGGCCGGCTGTACGAGGAGGAGGCGTACGTCCTGCTGCTGGGCGTCGGGTACGAGCCCTGCTCGGCCTTCCATCTCGCGGAGTACCGGCAGCCCGGCGCGGTCCGCCGCCGCTACGACTGCCGGGTGCTGACCGACGACGGTCCGCGCTGGACCCACTTCGTCGACGTCGACCTCGACGACAGCGACTTCGGGCAGCTCGGCCACTGGCTGGAGACCCGGGCCCCCGGCGGGCGCGAGCGGATCGCCCGCGGCCGGATCGGCGCCGCCGACAGCCGGCTGTTCCCGCTGCGCTGGGCCGTCGACACCGCCGCCGACTGGATGGCCGCCGGCCGCACCGCGCCCCGGGACCGCTCCGCGGGGGCCGACCATGCCTGAGGTCGGCGGCGGCAAGTACCGGGCACACCGCGGCGTCCAGCGGTCGTACGGCTTCCTCAGTTACGGCCGTACGCCCCACGTACCGGAGAGCCACAGACCGCCGGACAAACAACTGCGGGACTTCCACGCGGAGTTGACCGACCATCTGCTGCAGATCACGGACCTGGACGCCAAGACCCCCGCGGTCTACCTGGACACCCGGATCCAGCTCGGCATCGGCTGGGAGGACGAGTTGAAGCTCCGCCTCGCCCACTGCCAGGTCCTGGTGCCGGTGCTCTCCCGGCGCCTGTTCAGCAGCAAGTGGTGTGCCCTGGAATGGAAGTGCTTCGAGCTGCGCCAGCAACTCCAGCGCGAACAGGGGAAGTTCACCCGCAACGCCATCGTCCCGGTGCTGTGGAACGGGCTGCGCCCCGACGAGATCCCCCTTCCCTACTCGGCCGTCGAGTACGACCACCAGGACCTCGGACCCGACTACACGAACCTGGGGCTGCTCGGCCTGCGCAACCACGGACGGCATCCGACCCACCGCAAGGTGGTCTACCAACTCGCCCTGGAAATCGTCGAAGTGGCGGTCACCGCCGGACTGGAACCGTGCGACCCCAGCCTCTTCGACGACCTCTTCGACGAGCTCGTCAACTCACCGAACGGCTCGGCGGGGGAGGAACACTGATGCACGGCGGCCGTTCCACCGAAGGCGTGCGCGACAGGGCGCCCCACTTCTTCCTGAGTTACGCCCCCGTGCCCTCGCCCGTCGGCGACGTGGACGCGGCCCGACCCGAGGCCGACAAGGACGTGCGGGAGTTCTACGCCGACCTGAGCCGGGCGGTCGCGGGCGCGAGCGGGCCCTTCCCCTCGTCCTCCCTCGGCTATCTCGGCGCCGCCGACCGCGCCGGACCCGAGACGGCACGCGCCCTGCACCGCTGCCGCAGCTTCGTGCCCCTGATCACCCGCCGCTACTTCACCGACGTGTACTGCGGCCGCCAGTGGTACGCCTACACCCACCGCGCCCCGCGAGGCGCCCTCATCCCGGCGCTGTGGACGCCGGTGCCGACCACCGCCCGCCCGGTCCCCGTCGACCTGGGACTGCCCGTGCCCGAGCGGCCGGTGACACCTGTGCGCGTGGCCGAGGACGCGCAGGTCCGCTACGCGAAGGGCGGCCTGTACGGGCTGCGGCAGTACTACGACCACCCGGAGTACTACGACCAGTGCGTCCGCAGGATCGCCCAGTGCGTCGTGCAGGCCGTCCGCCGGGCACCCGAACCCACCCCGGACGAAACGGAGTTCACCGATCTGGACACCGTCCCCGACGCGTTCGCCGCCTCGTCCTGGCACCCGCTCGGCATCGCCGTGCTCGCCCCGGACGTCCACCATCTGCCACCCGACCGCAGTGACACCAAGTACGGCCGCGAGCCACGGGACTGGCAGCCCTTCAGCGACGGCTACGCCACCCCGCTCGCCGAACGCACCGCCGAACTCGCCCGCAATCTCGGCTTCGCCACCGAGATCCACACCTACGACGAGGCCGAACCCGTCTTCCTCGGAGAGCGCGAGGCCAGGAGCCCGTGGGTGCTCATCCTCGACCCCTGGATCCTGCACGACCGCACGGCCCTGGACCGGCTGCGCGCCTTCGACGCCCGCGACCTGCCCTGGGTGACCGTGCTGACCCCGCTGGCGGACGACCCGCAGACCAGGAACGCCCGCGAGGAACTCGCCGCGCTCCTGCGGTCCGCGCTGCCCCGGCGGCTGAGCAGCGGCCGGGCCATCCAGCGCGGCGCCGCCGCCGGCATCGAGAGCTCGGAGGCGTTCAACTCCCGCTTCACCGAACTCGCCGACAGCGCGGCCCAGCAATACCTCAACCGTCCACTACGATCCTCACCCAGGCCCCCGGCGTCGGTGAAGCGCCCCCACGCCGCTCCCGGCGGACCGGTCGCTCCCGCCCCGGACGAGGCCGATCCCCAGGGTGACCAGGAGGCCCAACCGTGACCGGCGTGCTCCCCCGCCCCGACGGCGGCAAGATCGTCACGTTCTACAGCTACAAGGGCGGCACCGGTCGCACCATGGCACTCGCCAACTCCGCCTGGATCACGGCCTCGCGGGGCAAACGGGTCCTGGTCGTCGACTGGGACCTGGAGGCGCCGGGACTGAGCCGCTTCCTGGACCCGTTCCTGGAACCGAACGCGGCGCACGACCGCCGAGGCGTGCTCGAGATCATCAACGACTACGTGCTCAAGTTCGAGGCCATGCACGGCGCCGAGATCGACGACGCGTGGATCGCCGAGCAGGCAGACATCGGCAACGCGGTCTCCCCGCTGCTGTGGAGCTTCCCGGGCGGCGGCCGGCTCGACTACCTCTCGGCGGGCCGCCAGAACCGCAACTACTCCTCGATCTTCTCCCAGTTCAACTGGAACCGCTTCTACGAGGACCAGTACGGCGGCCAGTTCCTGGACGCCCTGTGCGCCCAGTTCCGGCAGGGCTACGACTACGTCCTCGTCGACAGCCGTACCGGTCTCAGCGACGTCTCCGACATCTGCACCATCCATTTCCCCGATGTGCTGGTCAACTGCTTCACCCACAACAACCAGAGCATCGAGGGCGCCGCCGCAGTCGCCCGCAGGGTGGAGGACACCTACCGCGAGCGGCGCATCCGGATCCTGCCGGTGCCGATGCGCGTGGAGGACTCCGAGGCGGACCGGCTGGAGGCCGCGCGGGCCAAGGTCCGGCTCACCTTCGACCAGCTGCTGGTCCGCACCCCGCACGTCGAACCGCGCAGCTACTGGGGCAACGTCGAGGTGCCGTACAAACCCACGTACGCCTACGAGGAGATCCTCGCGACCTTCCGCGACGAACCCGGCACGCACGCCTCGCTGTTGGCCGCCTGCGAGCGGCTGACCGCGGTCATCACGGAGGGCGAGGTGACCTCGCTGGTCCCGATGACCGACGAGGAACGGCAGAACTACCTCAAGACCGTGGTGCGCCGCCGGCCGCCGGACCCCACCCATGTCTTCCTCAGCCATGTGCCCGAGGACCAGATGTGGGCGGACTGGATCAGGCGGGTCCTCTCCGACGCGGGCTTCACCGTGGGCGACGCCCGCTCCGAGGACGGCTTCGCCGCCGGTGTCCCGCTGCGCGACGACACCGACAGCAAGGTGCGCGGCGCCTCGCGCACCCTGGCCGTACTGTCCGCCGCCTACCAGAAGTCCCCGCAGGCCAGGGCGGTCTGGGAGGCCGTGGCCACCGCCGACCCGATGGGCTCGCGCCGCACCCTGGTGCCGGTCCGGGTGAGCGACGCCCGGCTGGAACACCCCTTCTCCGACCGGATGCCGATCCATCTGAGCAACATGACCGAGGCGCAGGCCAGGAAGGCCCTCCTGCGGGCCCTCGACGCCCAGGTCGTGCAGGGCGAGCACCCCGCCGACGGCTCGGGCAGCGGCCCCCGGTTCCCCGGCGCGGAGCCGCCCGTGTGGTCCGTGCCCGTGCGCAACGCGGCCTTCACCGGACGCACCGAGCTCCTGGAGGACCTGAGACTGCGGCTCTCGGACACCGGCACCGCCACCCTCCTGCACGGCATGGGAGGCGTCGGCAAGACCCAGCTGGCCACCGAGTACGCGCACCGCTACCGCGGAAACTACGACGTCGTCTGGTGGATCGAGGCGGAGTTCGGCGACCTCGCGCTGCGCCAGTACTCCGAACTCGCCTCCCACCTCGGCGTCGACGAACGCGAAAGCATCAGCGCCACCGCCGACGCGGTCCGCGACGAACTGCGCAGGGGCGCGAAGTACGACCGCTGGCTGCTGATCTTCGACAACGCGACGACCCCCGAGTCCATCGAGCGACTGCTCGTCAACAGCCCGGCCGGCCATGTGCTGATCACCACCCGCAACGAGGGCTGGGCCCAGATCGGCGAGCGGGTCGAGGTCGACGTCTTCTCCCGCACGGAGAGCGTCGAGCACCTGCTGCACCGGGTGTCCGCCATCAGCGCCGAGGACGCGGACCGGGTCGCGGAGGCCCTCGGCGACCTGCCGCTCGCCGTCGACCAGGCCGCCGCCTGGCTGAACGAGACCGGCCAGGACGCCGCCGAGTACCTCGAACTCCTGGAGCCCCAACTGGCGTCCCTGGAAGCCGTCGAGGACTCCCGCAACTACCCGCTGCAGGTCGGCGCGACCTGGAACATCTCCATCCAGCAGCTCAACTCCCCCTTCGCGCTACGGCTGTTGCAGCTGTGCTCGCACTTCGGCGCCGACCCCATCTCCTTCAACCTGGTGCACGGCAGGGAGATGAGCGACGCCCTCAACGAACTCCAGCCGGGCAGCGCCGGCACCGCACTGGTGTCCCGGGCCATCCAGCAACTGCACCGCTACGCCCTCGCCAAGGTCGACCGCAAGAGCAAGAGCATCCAGGTGCACCGGCTCGTGCAGGCGGCCGTGCGCTCGTCGATGTCCGAGGAGGAACAGGAAGAGGCGCTGCGCGTCGTGCGCAACGTCCTCAGCGGTGCGCGCCCCTCCGAGAGCGACGTGGAACACCCGGACAACTGGTCGCGCTACAACACCATCTGGCCCCACCTGAAGACACCGTGGACCAAGGACTCGCTCGACGACCGGATCCGGCTGCTGATGACCGAGTGGCTGCGCTACCTGAGGGCGCGCGGCGAGTACGCGGACGCCGTGTCGCTCGCCGAGGAGCTACTGATCAAGTGGGAGAAGGAGGCGGGCCCTGACGACCGCTGGACCCTGCACCTGCGCTTCGAGATGGCCAACGTGCTGCGTTTCCAGGGCTGGTACAGCAGGGCGCTGGAGATCGACGAGGACGTCTACGAGCGACAGCGCGCGGCCCTCGGCGACGACGACAACCACACGCTGATGACGGCGGGCAGCCTGACGGCGGACCTGCGGGCGGTCGGCCGGGTGGGTAGGGCGCTGGAGATCGACCGCGACACCTACGGGCGTTCCGTGGACCTCCTCGGAGACGACCATCCCCGGACGCTGTTCGCGGCGAACAACCTGGCCGTGTCGATGCGCACGGCGGGGGACTGCTTCGAGGCGCAGACCATCGACAAGGACACCTGGGACCTGCGCGCGCAGACGCTCGGCCCCAAGCACCCCTACACGCTGTTCTCCCTGATCAACCTCGGCCGTGACCAGCGCTCCTGCGGCGAGTACGAGGCCTCGCACGAGACCCTGCGCGCCGTCCACGAGACGGCCGTGGAACTCGGGCCGGAGTCACCGCCCGCGATGGAGGCGGCGAAGGCGCTCGCCATCACACTGCGCCGGCTCGACATGCTGGACGACGCCATCGAGCTCAGCCAGGGCGTCCTGGACATCTTCCGGCGGCGCCTGGGCGACACCTCGCCCGAGACGCTGGTGGTGCGCCTCGGCCACGCGGGCCATCTCGCGGCGGCGGACCGGCACGAAGAGGCCTGCGAGGAGACCGCCGAACTGCTCGGCCGGTTCCGGGCCGCGCTCGGCGAGGGCCACCCCAACACGCTTGCCTGCGCGGTCAATCACAGCATCAACCTGCTGTCGACCGGCCGGCCGGTCGAGGCCCGCGAGGTGTGCGAACAGGCCCGTACGGCGCTGCAGACCACCATGGGACCGGAGCACCCGTTCAGCATGAACTGCCAGATGAACCTGGCGAACACCGAGGCCGCCCTCGGCGAGGTCGCGAAGGCCGAGCGCAACTACCGCCAGGCGTATGAGGAGTTGTGCGTGCGGCTCGGCCCGGACCACCCCACGCCCCTCACCTGCCGGGGCAACCTCTCGATCCTGCTCCGGGAGATCGGCCGTACCACCGAGGCCGAGCAACTGGCCCGGGAGAGCCTCGACGGGCTGAGCGACAAGCTCGGCGGGGAGCACTCCAAGGTGGTCCGGCTGCGCGCCGGTCAGCGGGTGGGCCTGGAGCTCGACCCGCACCCGATCTGACGCGGCCCGCGCCCGGCCCGGCGGCGGGGGTCAGGCCGTGGGGGCCGTGGTGGCGCCGGCCCGCGCCCGCTCCCGGAGCCAGCCCAGCACCTCGGGCAGCACCGGGACGGCCGCGAAGTGCGCCGCCGACGGCTGCAGTACGACGGTGGCGTGCTCGATCCGCCCGGCCAGCCACTTGAAGTGCTCGACGGGGGAGAACACGTCGTGCTCGCCGTGCCACAGCAGGGTGGGCACGGTGATCTCCTTCGGGTCGAAGCCCCACGGCGTGCTGAACGCGATGGCGTCGTCGATCCAGCCGTCCGCGTTCCGCTCGATCCCCGTCTTGAAGTTCTCGTGGAGCATCCGCCGGATGCCGGCGTCCGCCACCACCTGCCGGTCCACGTCGGGCATCTCGCCGTCCAGATCCGACAACAGCGCCATGGGGTTGGTCCGCATGGCGTCCGCGTTCTGCACCAGGGTGCTCTGCAGCAGGGAGAGGTTCTCGCGGGCGTTGCGGTACTCGCGGACGTTGGACTCGGTCATCCCCTCGAACCAGTCGTCCATGTCCTCGGCGTCCGGCGGCGCCAGGCTCACCAGTACGGCGGCGCTGCTCACCCGGTCGGACAGCTTCGCGGCACACGCGAGCGCATGCGGACCGCCTCCGGACCGGCCGACGACGGAGAACTCCTTCAACTTCAGGAAATCGGCGATGAGTTCCACGTCCGCGGCGGCGTCGACGACCTGCCGGCCCGGCACGCGCGTCGAACCGCCGTACCCGGGACGGTCGTAGGCGATCAGATGGATGCCCAGCTGATAGAGCACCATCGACCGCGGACGCGGTCCCTGATGGCTGCCGGGGGTTCCGTGCAGCAGAAAGACGGGGTGCCCCTGGGGATCTCCCCAGGAATCGAAATCGAGCCTGCGTTTCCCGTCTTTGCTGTGAGCGGCACGCGCCACTCCTGCCTCCCGTCCACCGGCCGTCACGACTGCCGGAATCCTCTCAGAACGACGGGCACCTTGGACACCTTGGACTCAGCTTCTCGTGTCGGCGTCATCCCGTCACTGGAAAACGACGGGAATGTCGAAAACCTGACCGAAGAAGGCCAGCTTATGCCTGTTTCGCCTGACCGGCCCCCGGTGTGAAGGCCTCCAATTCGGTGCAAGCGGGACTTACCGTGAGGCGCTCGGACCGTGCACCGCACGCGGCCCGGTGACCTCCGCGCCCAACTCCGTCACCCTGTGCCGCAGTTCACGGTCCGCCGTGACCACCAGACAGGCCCGGCCGCCCGCCCCGGCGACCAGTTCGACCATACGGTCGTCCCCGCTGCCGGGCGCCGAGTCCACCCGTACACCCGGGACGGACTCCACACCACGGGCCGCGCCCTCCACGACCAGGACGATCTCCACGGGGTCCGGGCGCCCCGGCACCCCGTCCGCCGCCAGCCGGTCCCGGAGTCGCTCCGCGGCGCCCCGCCGGTCCCGCCACCAGCCGTCGGGCACCGACCCGACGACGTTCGCACCGTCGACGATCACGAGCAGGGGAGTGTCCTCTTCCATGGGGCCAGGGTCCCACGGGGGCGGGGAGCGCTCGCCCCCGTGAAAAGGACCCGCTCCGCCGGAAAGAACCCGCCCCAATTACAGTGAACCGGTGAACGGCGACTGGCTCATACGCGGCCGTGACGGCCGGCTCAGTGTCTATCTGCCCTCGGGCGACGCCGTCCTGTGCCGTGCGGAACGCGGCCCCGACGGCCTCTGGGGCGCCCCGCGCACGGTGGGCGGCGACCAGAAGCTGCACCCGGGGCTGCTCGGCATCGGGCAGGGCGCGGACGGCTACGCCCATCTGGCGGCCTGGCGTCCCACGGTGCCCGGCGAATCCGGCCTGGTCCACTCCACGCACTTCCGGCCCCGGCTCACCGCCCTCGACTGGACCCCGGTCGGCCACCCGGACCGGACGGGCGACCGCACCGGCGTCCCGGCGGTCGCGGTCGACGCGGAGGGGCGGGCCCATCTCTTCGTGCGCAACAAGGCGGGCGGGGTGAGCATGCTGGCCCAGCGGGAGAAGGGCGGCTGGGATCCCTGGCGCGACCTCAAGGGCACCGACGTCCACGAGGACCTGGCCGCGGTGACGGGGGAGTCCGGCACGGTCGAGCTGTACGCGGCGGTGCCCGGCGCGATCCTGCACTGGCGCCAGCTCGAGCCGGGCGCGCAGCCGGTCCTGGAGGAGGCGATGGAGGCCAGGATCAGACCGGGCACGCTCCGCGCGCTGGCCACCTCCCCGGAGACGACCACCCTCTACTACACGGACGACTCCGGCGACCTCTGCGCCTGGCGCCCCGGCGGCAAGCCGCTCACCCTGCTGGCCTCCGCGGGCCCCGGTCCGGTCTCCGCCGTCCGCTGCGAACTCGACGGCTACGACTGCACGTTGCTAGCCCAGCGCTCGGCCAGCGGCCGGGTCGCGTTCGCCGCGTACCCCACCGAGCAGGAGTCGGCGGGCGCCTGGTGGACCGAGTCGGGCCCCCAACTCCCGGCGGACGCCGAGGTTTCGCTCACCCTGGACGAGAACGACCGGGTCGCCGCCGCGACATTGTCCCCGTCCACCGGTCAACTCCTTCTCACCCGGCGGAAGGACGAGCCGGGCCTGGCCCTGGAGGCCTGGCGGGAGGTGTGAATGCGCCATGATGACCACCGTGGACACCGAATCACTCATCGCCGTGTGGCGGCGTATCCTCGACGGCTCCGAAAAGCCGTGGGTCCTGTTCGAGCACGGCACCTGCGTGTTGCTCGAGGAGCCCGACGGCGACCCCGCCGAACAGGCCACCGGGATCCTGCGCGAGTTCGGCCCCGTACAGGTGGCGACGTCGGCGGGCGACTTCCGCGTACTCGAACTCAAGAACGGCGAGGGCTGGTTGGTGACGAGCCATCACCGGGACGTCGTCACCTTCGTCGGGACGGACGAGCCCGACGACCCCTCGCATCTGGCCGTCGGCATCCACGGGCGGTCCAAGCGCGACCAGGACGGCACCGAACTGCGCGTCGTCCACGTCGAGGACGTCCCCTGACATGCCGGTGCCCGGTACATCGGCCGATGTACCGGGCACCGTACGACCGGAGTTACGCCGGAACGCTCGCCACACCCGGCGCCAGGAACGGCTTGCCGTTCACCCGCGCCGAGACGCCCTCGCGGTCCAGGTACGGCGTGATGCCGCCCAGGTGGAAGGGCCAGCCGGCGCCCGTGATCAGGCACAGGTCGATGTCCTGCGCCTCGGCGACGACACCCTCGTCGAGCATGAGCCCGATCTCCTGCGCCACCGCGTCCAGGACCCGGTCCCGCACCTGCTCCTCGGTCAGCACGGAGTCACCCTGCTTCAGCAACGCGGCGACCTCGGGGTCGAGTTCGGGCTTCCCGCTGTCGTAGACGTAGAAGCCGCGCTTGCCCGCCTTGACGACGGCCGCGAGGTTCGGGGAGACCGTGAAGCGGTCGGGGAAGGCCCGGTTGAGGGTCTCCGAGACGTGCAGACCGATGGCCGGACCGACCAACTCCAGCAGAACCAGCGGGGACATGGGCAGACCGAGCGGCTCTACGGCCTTCTCGGCGACCGCGACCGGGGTGCCCTCGTCGATGACGTTCTGGATCTCGCCCATGAAGCGGGTGAGGATGCGGTTGACGACGAACGCCGGGGCGTCCTTCACCAACACCGCTGTCTTCTTCAGCTTCTTGGCCACCGCGAACGCGGTCGCGAGCGAGGCGTCGTCCGTCTGCTCGCCGCGCACGATCTCCAACAGGGGAAGGATCGCGACGGGGTTGAAGAAGTGGAAGCCGACGACCCGCTCGGGGTTCTTCAGCTTCGACGCCATCTCGGAGACGGACAGCGAGGAGGTGTTGGTGGCGAGGATCGCGTGCGCCGGGGCGACCGCCTCGACCTCCGCGAACACCTGCTGCTTGACGCCGATCTCCTCGAAGACGGCCTCGATGATGAAGTCGGCGTCCGCGAAGCCCTCGGCCTTGTCCAGCACGCCGGTGACCAGGGCCTTGAGGCGGTTGGCCTTGTCCTGGTTGATACGGGACTTCGACAGCAGCTTGTCGATCTCGGCGTGGACGTAGCCCACACCCTTGTCGACGCGCTCCTGGTCGATGTCCGTGAGGACGACCGGTACTTCGAGGCGGCGCAGGAAGAGCAGGGCGAGCTGCGAGGCCATCAGACCGGCGCCGACCACACCCACCTTGGTGACCGGACGCGCGAGCGACTTGTCGGGCGCGCCCGCCGGCCGCTTGCCGCGCTTCTGCACGAGGTTGAACGCGTAGATACCGGCGCGGAGTTCGCCACCCATGATCAGGTCGGCAAGGGCCAAGTCCTCGGCATCGTAACCCTGTTGGAGGTCGCCGTTCTTCGAGGCCTCGATGATGTCGAGCGCACGGTAGGCGGCCGGGGCCGCGCCGTGCACCTTGGAGTCCGCGACGAAACGGCCCTTGGCGACGGCCTGGTCCCAGGCCTCGCCGCGGTCGATCGCCGGACGCTCGACCTTGATCTCGCCCTTGAGGACGTTCGCCGTCCAGATCAGCGACTGCTCCAGGAAGTCCGCGCCCTCGAAGAGCGCGTCCGCGATCCCGAGGTCGAAGACCTGCTGGCCCTTGAGCTGCTTGTTCTGGTTGAGGCTGTTCTCGATGATCACCGAGACGGCCTTCTCGGCGCCGATCAGGTTCGGCAGCAGCGTGCAGCCGCCCCAGCCGGGGACGAGGCCGAGGAAGACCTCGGGGAGGGAGAAGGCCGCGATGTGCTTGGAGACCGTGCGGTACTCGCAGTGCAGACCGACCTCGACGCCACCGCCCATGGCCGCGCCGTTGTAGTACGTGAAGGTCGGTACCGCGATGTCCGCGAGGCGCTTGAAGACCTCGTGGCCGCCCTTGCCGATGGCGAGCGCGTCGTCGTGGTTCTTGAGGAGCTCGACGCCCTTCAGGTCCGCGCCGACGGCGAAGACGAACGGCTTGCCGGTGATGCCGACACCGACGATCTCGCCGGCCGCCGCCTCCTTCTCGACCTGGTCGATGGCGGTGTTCAGGTTCGCCAGCGAGGCCGGACCGAAGGTGGTCGGCTTGGTGTGGTCGAAGCCGTTGTCCAGCGTGATGAGCGCGAACCGCCCGGCGCCGTACGGCAGTTCGAGGTGGCGGACGTGCGCGGACGTCACGACCTCGTCCGGGAACAGCTCGGCCGCACCCTTCAGAAGCTCGGTGGTGGTGCTCACTTGTCCCCCTCGAAGTGCGGGTTCTCCCAGATGACCGTGGCGCCCATGCCGAAGCCGACGCACATCGTCGTCAGGCCGTAGCGGACGTTCGGCTGCTCCTCGAACTGGCGGGCCAGCTGCGTCATCAGGCGGACGCCCGACGAGGCCAGCGGGTGACCGAAGGCGATCGCGCCGCCGTACTGGTTGACGCGCTCGTCGTCGTCCGCGATGCCGTAGTGGTCCAGGAAGGCCAGCACCTGTACGGCGAAAGCCTCGTTGACTTCGAAGAGGCCGATGTCACCGATGCCGAGGCCCGCCTTGGCGAGCGCCTTCTCGGTCGCCGGGATCGGGCCGTAGCCCATGACCTCCGGCTCGACGCCCGCGAAGGCGTACGAGACGAGGCGCATCTTCACCGGCAGGTTGTTCTCGCGGGCGAAGTCCTCGCTGGCGATGATCGACGCGGTGGCACCGTCGTTGAGACCGGCCGCGTTGCCCGCGGTGACCCGCCCGTGCACCCGGAACGGCGTCTTGAGCCCGGCGAGGTTCTCCAGGGTGGTCCCCGGACGCATCGGCTCGTCGGCGGTGACCAGACCCCAACCGGTCTCGCCCACCTGCTCGTTGGTGTTGCGCACCGAGATCGGCACCAGGTCCTGCTGGATCTTGCCGTTGGCGTACGCCTTGGCGGCCTTCTCCTGCGAGCGCACCGCGTACTCGTCGGCGCGCAGCTTGGTGATGTGCGGGTAGCGGTCGTGCAGGTTCTCCGCCGTCATGCCCATGAACAGTGCGGAGTCGTCGACCAGCTTCTCGCTCACGAACCGCGGGTTCGGGTCCACGCCCTCGCCCATCGGGTGGCGGCCCATGTGCTCGACACCACCGGCGATGACGGCGTCGTAGGCACCGAAGGCGATGGAGCCGGCGGTGGTCGTGACGGCGGTCAGCGCGCCCGCGCACATGCGGTCGATGGAGTAACCGGGCACCGACTGCGGCAGCCCGGCGAGAATGCCCGCGGTCCGCCCCAGGGTCAGCCCCTGGTCACCGATCTGCGTGGTCGCGGCGATCGCGACCTCGTCGATCTTCGCGGGGTCCAGACCGGGGTTGCGGCGCAGCAGCTCCCGGATCGCCTTCACGACGAGGTCGTCGGCCCGGGTCTCGTGGTAGATGCCCTTCGGGCCCGCCTTGCCGAACGGGGTACGGACGCCGTCTACGAAGACGACGTCCCTGACGGTACGAGGCACGATTGGCTCTCCTCCAGGGTGCGGGATCTGCACTGCTGCGATGCGCTGAGCGCGCGCTCAGGAACCATGCTACTTGTGAGTAACCAGGCTGCCCAGTCCCGGGGCTCCAAGCGGCGAACGTCACACCCCGGAACCCTCGCGATCATGCTCCGGGCGGTCCGGTCGACCCCCGCGCGGTCAGCACCGGAGCGGGCACGGGATGCGAACCGGAACCCTCCCCGGTGATCACCCCGAACAGCGTCCGTGCCGCGTCCGCGCCGAATCCGTGCACATCATGGCTCATCGCGGAGAGCGTCGGGTACGTGATCCGGCACAACTCGGAGTCGTCCCAGGCCAGCACCGACACATCGGCAGGCACGGCGAGCCCCAGCTCGGCGGCGACGGCGAGCCCCGCCACCGCCATGACGTCGTTGTCGTAGACGATGGCCGTAGGCCGGTCCGCCACCGCATCCGTCAGCAGCGACCGCGTGGCCCGAGCCCCCGCCTCCCCCGACTGATCGGTGGCCAGCTGCCGGGCGCCAGCCAGCCCCAGCGCACGCACCGCCGCGTCGAAGGCGTCGGTCCGCAGCGCGGTGAGCGCGGCCACCCCACCCACCCGCGCGATCCGCCGATGCCCGAGCCCGGCCAGATACCGCACCGCCTCCGTGACGGCGCCGGCCTCGTCGCTCCACACCGAGGTGAGCCCTCCGGTCAACGACGGATGCCCCACGGCCACCACCGGCAGCCCCAGCCGCCGTACCACCGCGACCCGAGGATCGTCGGCCCGAAAATCCACGAGTATCGCCCCGCCGACCTGCCGAGCCCGCCACCACGACTCCTGCAGCCCGACCTCGTCCTCCGCACTCCGCACCAGCCGCAACAGCAGCGCACAGGAATGCTCGACCAGCACGCTCTCCACCCCGGACACGAACTCCATGTAGAACGGCTCGAGCCCGAGCAGCCGCCCCGGCCGGCACACCGCCAGCCCTACGACATCCACCCGCGCCCCGGCCAGCGACCGCGCGGTGGGATGAGGCGCCCACCCCAACTCCCGCGCGGCCCCGAAGATCCGCTCCCGCGTCGCCTCCGACAACCCCGGCTTGTGATTGAAGGCGAGCGACACCGCCCCCTTGGACACACCGGCGAGGGCGGCAACGTCCTTGATGGTGACGCGAGTTGTGCTCATCGAGGGGGAGTCTCGCAGCACCTCCGGCGCCTTGTGACCCGTTCGCCGACTTCAAGGATCTTGGCGCGATCTAGCCGCTTCAGCTTGAGGCTTTTAGGGGCACGGGGCTGTATCGATTTGCGGCTCCGCCGCGCGGGCGCGACCAGCCACAGCCGACCCGCACCCGCCGCACAACAGCAGCCGCTACGGTGCTTTCGCGGACAAAGCCCCCGCCAAAACAGGCGCCACCTGCTCCACCTGCCACGGCCGAGCCCCATACCCGGCAAGAGCCGCGCCCACAGACTCCACATCCACACTCTTCGGCGGCTCCCAGCAAACCCGCCGAACCGTGTCCGGAGTAATCAGATTCTCCTGAGGCATGTTGAGCCCCTCGGCAACCGCAGAAACCGCAGCGCGCGCCGCCGACAACCGAGCCGCGGCCTCGGGATCCTTGTCCGCCCAGGCCCGGGGCGGTGGCGGCCCGGTGACCGGCTGCCCGGGCTGCGGCAGCGCCGAGTCGGGCAGGGCCTTGGCCCGATCGACGGCCGCCTGCCACTGCTCCAGCTGCCGCCGCCCCATCCGATGCCCGAACCCGTTCAACGCGGCCAGCGCCTGCACATCCGCGGGAAGCGACAGCGCGGCCTCCACGATCGCCGCGTCGGACAGCACCTTCCCCGGCGACACGTCCCGCCGCTGCGCGATCCGGTCCCGCGTCTGCCACAGCTCGCGGACGACTCCGAGCTGCCGGCGCCGCCGTACCTTGTGCATCCCGGACGTGCGGCGCCACGGGTCCTTGCGGGGTTCGGCGGGCGGCGCGGCCGCGATCGCGTCGAACTCCTGGCGGGCCCACTCCAGCTTGCCCTGTCTGTCGAGCTCCTTCTCCAGGGCGTCCCGCAGGTCGACGAGGAGTTCCACGTCCAGGGCCGCGTACCGCAGCCACGGTTCGGGCAGCGGGCGGGTGGACCAGTCAACGGCGGAGTGTCCCTTCTCCAGGACGAAACCGAGGACGTTCTCGACCATCGCACCCAGGCCGACCCGCGGGAATCCGGCGAGCCGACCCGCCAGCTCGGTGTCGAAGAGCCGCGTCGGCACCATGCCTATCTCCCGCAGACACGGCAGGTCCTGGGTGGCGGCGTGCAGCACCCACTCGACGCCGGAGACGGCCTCGCCGAGGCCCGACAGGTCGGGGCAGGCGACGGGGTCGATCAGCGCGGTGCCCGCGCCCTCGCGGCGCAGCTGCACCAGATAGGCGCGCTGTCCGTAGCGGTAGCCGGACGCGCGCTCGGCGTCGACGGCGAGGGGGCCCGTGCCGGCGGCGAAGGCCGCGATCGCCTCGGCGAGGGCGTCCTCGTCGGCGATCACGGGCGGAATGCCCTCCCGGGGCTCGAGCAAGGGGATCGGCGCCGTTTCGACGTCGTCCGGAGGGGCGCCTCCGGTGGTTCGCAGTGAGCTGTCTGCTGCGGTTTCTTGGGCGTCGGTCACGTGTCAAGGGTATCCGTGTATGGACAACGCCCGCCGACGGAACGTTCCGTCGACGGGCGTCTGGGGGTCGTAAACCAGTCAGGTAAGTGAAAGATCCGGTTCACGGCTCGGCGGGGGAGTGGAGGACGTGGTTCCGGGGCAGGGTCAGTGGATGATTCCGGTGCGCAGGGCCACCGCGACCATGCCGGCGCGGTCGCCCGTGCCGAGCTTGCGGGCGATGCGGGCGAGGTGGCTCTTGACGGTCAGTGCGGACAGGCCCATGGAGACGCCGATCGCCTTGTTCGACTGGCCCTCCGCGACCAGACGGAGCACCTCGACCTCACGGCCGGACAGTTCGCGGTAGCCGCCCGGGTGGCTCGGGGCACCCGGGGGGCGGCGGTGCATACGGGCGGCGGCGGAGCCGATGGGAGCGGCGCCGGGTCGGGTGGGGAGCCCGACGTTGGTGCGGGTGCCGGTGACGACGTAGCCCTTGACGCCGCCCGCGAGGGCGTTGCGCACGGCACCGATGTCGTCGGCGGCGGACAGGGCCAGGCCGTTGGGCCAGCCTGCGGCTCTGGTCTCGGAGAGCAGGGTGAGTCCGGAGCCGTCGGGAAGGTGGACGTCTGCCACACAGATGTCGCGGGGGTTGCCGATGCGGGGACGAGCCTCCGCGACGGACGAGGCCTCGATGACGTCGCGCACACCGAGCGCCCACAGGTGGCGGGTGACGGTGGAGCGGACGCGCGGGTCGGCCACGACCACCATGGCGGTCGGCTTGTTCGGGCGGTAGGCGACCAGGCTTGCGGGCTGCTCGAGGAGAACGGACACCAGGCCTCCTGGGGTGTGGGACGACTTTCAAGGTCACAGTCGTCTTCGGCAGCAAACCCGCGGTCCTTTAGAGAAAGATCACGATTTAGTGAGTAGCAATCAGTGCAATTCGGACACGCTGTCGATCGTTCGGTGAACGAAACGGTTCGTTCGAGGGGTCACTCCTGATTGAAAGTGGCCGTATCGACAAAGACACCGCAAGTGCTCGGTAAGTCCTCGGTGTGACGGAGGTAAGGCTCAGCGTGACTGCGGACCCCGGCGCTGCGGCAGCGTGACGATGGACGCGTCGCCCGGACCCGCCGGCGGCAGGCCCGCGACCTGGGCCAGCAGATCGCACCAGGAGGCCAGATGCGCGGCCGCGTCCGGGACACCGCCGAGCCCCTCGCGGGGCGTCCACGAGGCGCGGATCTCGATCTGGGAGGCCGACGGGCGCTCGGACAGCCCGCCGAAGTAGTGGGAGCTGGCCCGGGTGACGGTGCCGCTCGGCTCGCCGTAGGTCAGTCCGCGGGTCTGCAGCGCGCCGGTCAGCCATGACCAGCACACGTCGGGGAGCAGCGGATCCGCCGCCATCTCCGGCTCCAGCTCCGCGCGCACCAGCGTCACCAGCCGGAACGTGCCGTGCCAGGCGTCGTGCCCGGCCGGGTCGTGCAGCAGCACCAGCCGGCCGTCGGCCAGGTCCTGGTCGCCGTCGACGACCGCGGCCTCCAGCGCGTACGCGAAGGGGGCGAGGCGCTGTGGCGCCGGTGTCGGGTCGATCTCGATCTGCGGTCGCAGCCGACTGTTCCGCAGGGCCTGGACCGCGGCCTGGAAAGCCGGCGGTGCCGTACCGCCCCCATCCCGGTCCCCCTCCTTGGAGTCGTCCATTCCGTCAGCGCCGTCCGACAGTCGTCCCTGAGCCGCAGCCATGCGGGAAGATTAAGGGGAACGGAGGCATCGTGCGGGACTAGACACCCGCTCTTGCGTTCAGCACACCGTGCAATCGCCTTCCGGCGCCGTGCGAGACTTGCCCCGTGAGTGTCAACCAGAGCCCCACGGGCCAGCAGCCGACCGCCACTTACGACTCCGCCTTCATGAAGGCGTGCAGGCGCGAGCCCGTACCGCACACACCCGTGTGGTTCATGCGGCAGGCCGGGCGCTCGCTGCCCGAGTACCGCAAGGTGCGCGAGGGCATCGCGATGCTCGACTCCTGCACGCGCCCCGACCTGATCACCGAGATCACCCTCCAGCCCGTGCGTCGGCACGGCGTGGACGCGGCGGTCTACTTCAGCGACATCGTCGTCCCGCTCAAGGCCATCGGCATCGACCTCGACATCAAGCCCGGCGTCGGCCCGGTCGTCGAGAAGCCGATCCGCACCCGCGCCGACCTGGCCCGGCTCCGCGACCTCACCCCCGACGACGTCTCCTACGTCACGGAGGCCGTCGGCCTGCTGACCGCCGAGCTCGGCTCCACGCCCCTCATCGGCTTCGCCGGCGCGCCGTTCACCCTCGCGAGCTACCTCGTCGAGGGCGGCCCGTCCCGCACGTACGAGAACGCCAAGGCGATCATGTACGGCGACCCCGAGCTGTGGGCCGACCTCCTCGACCGCCTCGCCGAGATCACGACCGCCTTCCTCAAGGTCCAGATCGAGGCGGGCGCCAGCGCCGTCCAGCTCTTCGACTCCTGGGCCGGCGCCCTCGCCCCCGCCGACTACCGCCGCTCGGTCCTCCCCGCCTCCTCGAAGGTCCTCAAGGCCGTCGAGGGCTACGGCGTCCCCCGCATCCACTTCGGCGTCGGCACCGGCGAGCTGCTCCAGCTCATGGGCGAGGCCGGAGCGGACGTCGTCGGCGTCGACTACCGCGTCGCGCTGGACGAGGCCGCCCGCCGGGTCGGCCCCGGCAAGGCCCTCCAGGGCAACCTCGACCCGACCGTCCTGTTCGCCCCCACGGAGGCCGTCGAGGCGAAGACCGACGAGGTCCTCGAAGCGGCGAAGGACCTTGAGGGTCACATCTTCAACCTCGGGCACGGCGTGATGCCGACCACCGACCCGGACTCGCTCACCCGGCTCACCGAGTACGTCCACACCAGGACGGCCCGCTAGACGCGCTCACCACGTGTGCCGGGGCCGCGCCCGCCTGCCGAACAGCAGGCCGCGCGGTTCCGGCGGCGGGGGAGTGCCCGCCTTGAGCGGCCAGGCCAGCAGCATGCCCGCGATGAAGCCGACGACATGCGCGGCGTACGCCACGGTGCCGGCCTCCGAGACGCCCTCCCCGGCCGAGTAGAACGCCTGGAGCACGAACCAGAAGCCCAGCACCAGCCAGGCCGGCAGGCGCAGCGGCAGGAAGAACAGGAACGGCACCAGGACCCACACCCTGGCCCTCGTGTACAGCACCAGATAGGCGCCCAGGACACCGGCGATCGCCCCGGAGGCACCGATCAGCGGGTCGGTGGAATCCGCGTTGAGCAGCGCGAAGCCGTAGCCCGCCGCGTATCCGCACACCACGTAGAACAGCGTGAAGCGGATGTGGCCCATGCGGTCCTCGACGTTGTTGCCGAAGATCATCAGGAACAGCATGTTGCCCAGCAGATGGATCCAGCTGCCGTGCAGGAACATCGCGGTGAAGACACTCAGGGGCGCCGACTTGTCGTAGCCCGGCGGCGCGACCGCGCAGCCGGCGCCTCCGGGGCCGTTCTGGACGGCACCGGTCGGGACCAGCTGCGGCATCTGATGGTGGATCAACTCCCTTGGCACGGCCGCGTAGTGGTCCAGGAACGCCTGGAGATGGCACAGCTGCGAGAGGTCGCTGCCACCCGCCACGGAACCCGCCATTCCGGGCGTGGCCAGGAAGACGAGCACGTTCGCGGCGATGAGCGCATACGTCACCCAGGGGGTGCGGCGCACCGGGTTCACGTCATGGACGGGGATCACCACAAGGGATTAGTGCCCCCGATCCGCGCGGCGAACCGGTGAACACCGCCGTCCGCCTGTGCGTATGACTCCTCAACCGCCCGCGGTGCGGGGAAGGCGTGTCGCGGGGACGACGTGAGGAACAGGCGATGAACGACCGGATTTCCCCTCAGATGACCGCCACGCCCGACGGCGAGGCCGAGATCTCCCTGGTGGTGCGCCTCCCCTGGGAGGACGTCGCCAGGCTCGGCCAGGAAGCGGGACGCCTCGCCGCGCAGATGCAGCGGCCGGTGACCCTGGACGAAGCGGTGAGCAACCGGCTGCGGACCAACGCGCTCGGCGCCCACGCCAAGCCCGCGGCGGCGGCACAGCCCGCCGCGATGATGCCGCCGAGCGCGTCGGTGTCCTCGCTGCCTGCCCGGCCGCCGGCCGAGCAGGCACGGCAGGCCATAGACCGCATCAACGGAACGGCGTAGGAACGTTCGACGAAGGCTGGTCAGGATTGTTCATCGAGGCCGGTCCGGGATCGTTGAACAAGACTGACCAAGGATCGTTCAACGAGGACCGGCCTGGACCTTGGCGGTCGCCTTTCGGGCCGCCACCAGGACCGGGTCCCACACGGGGGAGAACGGCGGCGCGTAACCCAGGTCCAGGGCCGTCATCTGTTCCACCGTCATACGTGCCGTGAGGGCGACCGCCGCGATGTCGACACGCTTCGCGGCGCCCTCCCGGCCGACGATCTGCACACCCAGGAGACGCCCGGTACGGCGTTCGGCGAGCATCTTCACCGTCATGAGGGAGGCCTCGGGGTAGTAGCCCGCGCGGCTGGTCGACTCGATGGTGACCGCCTCGAAACGCAGTCCCGCGCGGTGGGCGTCCTTCTCCCGCAGCCCGGTGCGCGCGATCTCCAGATCGCACACCTTGCTCACGGCCGTACCGACCACCCCCGGGAAGGTCGCATAACCGCCGCCCACATTCGTCCCGATGACCTGCCCGTGCTTGTTGGCGTGCGTCCCCAGGGCGATGTGCCGCTCCTGGCCGGAGACCAGGTCGAGCACCTCGACGCAGTCGCCCCCGGCCCAGATGTTCTCGTGCCCGCGCACCCGCATCGCCATGTCGGTGAGCAGCCCGTGGTGCTGGCCCAGGGGCAGCCCGGCAGCCTCGGCGAGGGTCGTCTCGGGCCGCACCCCGATCCCCAGCACCACCACGTCCGCCGGAAACTCCGCGTCCTCCGTGACCACGGCCCGCACCCGCCCGTCGTCCCCGGTGCGCAGCTCGGTGACATGGGCGTCGTTGACCATGGTGATGCCCAGGCCCTCCATCGCCTTGTGCACCAGACGACCCATGTCCGGGTCGAGCGTCGACATCGGCTCCTTGCCCCTGTTGACGACGGTGACGTCATACCCGCGGTTGACGAACGCCTCCGCCATCTCGACCCCGATGTACCCCGCCCCGACCACCACCGCGCGACGGCCACGCGTGCGTGCCAGCGAGTCGAGCAGCGCCTGCCCGTCGTCGAGCGTCTGCACCCCGTGGACTCCGGGCGCGTCGACCCCGGGCATGTCCGGCCGGATCGGCCGCGCCCCGGTCCCGATCACGAGCTTGTCGTACGGCGTCCAGGACTGGGCCCCGGAATCGACGTCCCGCGCGCGTACCCGCCCGCCCGCGACGTCGAGCTCCACGACCTCGGTGCGCATCCGCAGGTCGATGTCGCGCGCCCGGTGTTCCTCCGGGGTACGGGCGATCAGCTCCTCCGGAGTGGAGACGTCACCGCCCACCCAGTAGGGGATGCCGCACGCCGAGTACGAGGTGAAGTGGCCCCGCTCGAAGGCCACGATCTCCAGCTCGTCCGGCCCCTTGAGGCGGCGTGCCTGCGACGCCGCGGACATGCCCGCGGCGTCGCCTCCGATGACGACCAGTCGTTCCCGGGTACCCCTCGCACGGCTCATGTCCATGCGAACACGCTACGGGGACCGATGATTTCAGTCCTGTCCGCCCTGCTCCTCCTCGCGCGCCGGCGGGGCCGCCGGCAGCGGTCCCACCGCGGTGGCCGCGGGCACGGTCGCCGCCCGGCGCGGCCGTACGAGACGCAGCCACAGGACGACCAGCAGCGCCGCCACCGCGGCGAACGGCAGCACCGCGCCCAGGGCCAGGGCGATCCAGCGCAGCATCGTGACGAAGACGTGCCAGCCGCCCGCCACCGCGTCCACGAAGCCGGGGGAGTCGTCCTTGGCGGCGGCCTTCGCCACCGGGGTCTGCGACAGGGACAGGGTGATGGTGGCCAGGCTGGTGCGGTCCTTCAGGGAGGACTGCTGGGCGAGCAGCGCCTCCAGGTCGGACTCGCGGGTGCTCAGCTCGCCCTCCAGCTCCACCACGTCGCTCAACTTGGTGGCCCGGTCCATCAGTTCACGCACGCGTGCCACGCTGGCCCGCTGCGAGGCGATGCGGCTCTCCACGTCCACGACCTGGTCGGTGACGTCCTGCGCCTTCGCGGTCCGGTCGAGCAGCTTGCCCGCACCCTCCAGGTCGGCGAGGACCTCGTCGTACTTGTCGCTGGGCACCCGGAGGACCACCCGGGTGCGCTCATGCCCCTGACCGTCGCGGGTGGTCGTCTCGTTGCCGACGAACCCGCCCGCGTTCTCGGTCGTGGTGCGGGCCTCGTCGAGCGCCTTCGGTACGTCCTTGACCCGCACGGACAGCGAGGCCGTACGGATGATGCTGCTCGCGGTGAGCTTCGGCACGGACTTGGTGTCCCGGGCGTTGCCGCTGCCCGAGGCGCCCTCCTGCTGAGCGGTGCCGGGAACCGCGGCCTTGGCGCCCGCGCCGGCGTCGCTGGCGGAGGTCGCCTTGTCCGAGCTGCCGCTGCACCCGGTCAGCGCGAGCGCCGAGGCCAGCAGAAGCCCGGCCAGGGCCTGGACGGGCCGGACGGAGTGTCGTGTGCGCATGGGTCGGTACCCCCGGGGTTCGTCGTGACGACTGACGCACCTTCGACGCCGGGACCGGGCGGGACGTTGGCCGAAAACGGTTCCGATGAGGTCACGGTCGGAACTCGTGCCGGACACCGGGCCGGGGTCGGACTGTCAGCGGGGTCTGAGAGGCTGGGGGCATGCGCGAAGTGGAGACTCGTACGGGTACAGGGCATGTCGTCGTCATCGGCGCCGGGATCGGTGGCCTGGCCGCCGCACACCGGCTGCTGGACGCAGGCGTGCGCGTGACGGTCGTCGAGGCCTCGGACCGGGTCGGCGGCAAGCTGCTGCCCGGCGAGATCGCGGGCGCCCGCGTGGACCTCGGCGCCGAGTCGATGCTGGCCCGCCGACCCGAGGCCGTCGCACTCGCCCGCGAAGCAGGGCTCACCGACCGCCTCCAGGCGCCCGCCACCGCCACCGCCTCGCTCTGGACCCGGGGTGCCCTGCGCCCGATGCCCAAGGGCCACGTCATGGGCGTCCCCGGCACGGCCTCCGCCCTCTCCGGGGTCCTCTCGGACGAGGGCCTGCACCGCATCGAGCGCGACGCCGACCTGCCCCGCACGGAGGTCGGCGACGACGTGGCGGTCGGTGAGTACGTGGCGGCCCGCCTCGGCCGCGAGGTCGTCGACCGCCTCGTCGAACCCCTCCTGGGCGGGGTCTACGCGGGCGACGCGTACCGCATCTCGATGCGCTCCGCCGTCCCCCAGCTCTTCCAGGCCGCGAAGACCCACGACTCCCTCACCGAGGCCGTCCGGGGCATCCAGGAGCGCGCGGCCGCCGCACAGCAGACCGGCCCGGTCTTCATGGGCATCGAGGGCGGAGTGGGCCGACTCCCGCTCGCCGTCGCGGAGTCGGCCCGCGCGCGGGGCGCCGAGATCCTCACCGGGACACCGGTCACGGAACTCCGCCGGAGCGGAGCGGCCGGCTGGCGGGTCGTCGCCGGAGACCGCGTCCTCGACGCCGACGGCGTGATCGTCGCCGTACCCGCACCGGTCGCCGCACAGCTGCTGCGGGCCGAAGTGCCAGGCGCCGCCGCCGAGTTGGCCGCCGTCGAGTACGCCTCGATGGCCCTGGTCACCCTCGCCTACCGCCGCGCGGACGTCGAACTCCCCGAAGGCAGCGGCTTCCTGGTGCCCCCCGTCGACGGCCGCACCATCAAGGCGTCCACCTTCGCCTCCCAGAAATGGGGCTGGATCGCCGACGAGAACCCGGACGTACTGGTCCTGCGCACCTCCGTCGGCCGCTACGGCGAGACGGCGATCCTGGAGCGCGAGGACACCGGCCTGGTCGACGTCTCACGCCACGACCTGCGCGAGGCCACCGGCCTCGACGCCACACCCCTGGAGACCCGCGTCACCCGCTGGACCGACGGTCTGCCGCAGTACCCGGTCGGCCACCACGCGCGCGTGGCCCGCGTCCGCGAACACGTCGCCAAGCTGCCCGGCCTCGCCGTGTGCGGCGCGGCCTACGACGGAGTCGGCATCCCGGCCACCATCGCGAGCGCCTACGCGGCCGTCGAGCGGCTGACCGGCGACCCGGTGCCGAGCGCGTCCGGCGGAGCGGGAGAATAGCCCCATGAGCGACGACGCCCCCACCACCGAGTCCGGCCGTGTCCCGAACAAGGGCAAGCTGGCCAAGGACCTCAACGAGGTCATCCGCTACACCCTGTGGTCCGTCTTCAAGCTGAAGGACGTACTGCCCGAGGACCGCGCCGGATACGCCGACGAGGTCCAGGAGCTGTTCGACCAGCTCGCCGCGAAGGACGTCACGGTCCGCGGCACGTACGACGTGTCGGGCCTGCGTGCCGACGCCGACCTCATGATCTGGTGGCACGCCGAGACCGCCGACCAGCTCCAGGAGGCGTACAACCTCTTCCGCCGCACGAAGCTCGGCCGCGCCCTGGAGCCGGTCTGGTCGAACATGGCGCTGCACCGCCCCGCCGAGTTCAACCGCTCGCACATCCCGGCGTTCCTGGCCGACGAGACCCCGCGCAACTACGTCAGCGTGTACCCGTTCGTGCGCTCCTACGACTGGTACCTGCTCCCCGACGAGGACCGCCGCCGCATGCTCGCCGACCACGGCAAGATGGCCCGCGGCTACCCGGACGTCCGCGCCAACACGGTCGCCTCCTTCTCCCTCGGCGACTACGAGTGGCTCCTCGCCTTCGAGGCCGACGAGCTCTACCGCATCGTCGACCTCATGCGCCACCTGCGCGCGTCGGAGGCCCGCATGCACGTCCGGGAAGAGGTCCCCTTCTACACGGGCCGCCGCAAGGACATCGCCGACCTGGTGGCAAGCCTGGCGTAGCTGCCTTGTCTTGTGGCTTTTGGGGGCGCGGGGCT
>NZ_BARG01000083.1 GCF_000376565.1 Streptomyces hokutonensis
CCCCGTTCACCACACGGTCTCCGCCGAGGACGACACCCCCGAGGACGACGACCCCGACCTCGACGAGTCGGCCCTCTCCGGCCACGAACTGATCGTGCGGGAGCTGGGAGCAACGGTGATGGAGGAGTTCACCAACGAGTAGGGAGCGATCGGGCAGGGGCCCTTGTCGGCACTCCGACACCGCCCCGCACGATCACCCGACACCACCCCGTACGACTACCCCGGCACCGCCCCGGACCACCCCGCCCTCCCCGTGTCCTAGGCTGACCCCCGTGAACGTCCTTGTCATCGGTACCGGCGCCCGCGAACACGCCCTGTGCCGTTCTCTGTCCCTCGACCCCGACGTCACCGCGCTGCACTGCGCCCCCGGCAACGCCGGCATCGCCGAGGTCGCCGAGCTGCACCCGGTCGACGCCCTCGACGGCGCCGCCGTCGCCGCGCTGGCCACGGAGCTCGGTGCCGAGCTGGTCGTCGTCGGTCCGGAGGCACCCCTTGTCGCGGGGGTCGCCGACGCCGTGCGCGAGGTCGGCATCCCGGTCTTCGGCCCCTCCGGGGAGGCCGCGCAGCTGGAGGGCTCCAAGGCCTTCGCCAAGGAAGTGATGGCGGCGGCCGGTGTCCCGACCTCCCGCTCCTATGTCTGTACGACCCCGGAAGAGGTCGCGGAGGCTCTCGACGCCTTCGGTGCGCCGTACGTCGTGAAGGACGACGGACTGGCCGCAGGCAAGGGAGTCGTCGTCACCGACGACCTCGAAGCGGCGAAGGCGCACGCGGCCGCCTGCGAGCGCGTGGTCATCGAGGAGTTCCTCGACGGCCCCGAGGTGTCGCTCTTCGCGATCACCGACGGCGTGACCGTCGTCCCGCTCCAGCCCGCGCAGGACTTCAAGCGCGCGCTCGACGGCGACGAGGGCCCGAACACGGGCGGCATGGGCGCCTACTCCCCGCTGCCGTGGGCCGACCCCAAGCTGGTGGAGGAAGTACTCCAGTCTGTCCTCCAGCCGACCGTCGACGAACTGCGGCGCCGCGGCACCCCCTTCTCCGGCCTCCTCTACGCCGGTCTCGCGATCACGTCGCGCGGTGTGCGGGTCATCGAGTTCAACGCCCGCTTCGGCGACCCGGAGACCCAGGTGGTCCTGGCCCGCCTGAAGACCCCGCTGGCCGGCGTCCTGCTCGCCGCGGCGAACGGCACCCTCGAAGACCTGGCCCCGCTGCGCTGGAGCGAGGACGCGGCGGTCACCGTCGTCATCGCCTCGCACAACTACCCCGACACCCCGCGCACCGGCGACCCGATCACCGGCCTCGACGAGGTGGCCGCGCAGGACGCCCCGTACGCGTACGTGCTGCACGCCGGGACCAGGCACGACGGTGACGCGGTCGTCAGCGCGGGCGGCCGGGTCCTGTCCGTCACGGCCACCGGCACGGACCTCACGCAGGCCCGCCAGCGTGCGTACGCGGCCGTGGCCCGCGTCCGCCTGGACGGCTCCCAGCACCGCACGGACATCGCGGCGAAGGCGGCGACGGGCGAGTAACCCCAAGCGCTCCCGCGCACCGATGAACCCCACAGGCCCCGATCCCGTCTCAGGATTCGGGGCCTGATCCTTGCCCTCACCCTTGCCCTCCGTCATCCACCTTTCCCCTGAGCCATTCCATCGAGTGACCGATGCCCCATCCGGCTGACGGGGGCCGGGGCCCCAACTATGGTGCGGCGCAAGCGTTCCGGCACTTGGCCCACCGGCATTGCGATGTCAGTGGCGGGTGCCACAGTGGGGGAGTGAGCAACGCCAGCAGAGCGGGACAGCACGGAGGGGGTGAGGTCCGGTCGTGACCGGTATGGGTGTGGAGGCGGGCGCGCAGGCGGCGCGTTCCCGGGCCTTGGCCGTGCTGCGCATCCGCAGCCGCGCGCTGGCCGTCGCCCTGTTGCCCGCCGCCGTCGCGGTGATCCTGCTCGCCGGCGGTTCCACCGGCCATCTCGTGGGCCGGGGCTGGGACCTCGCCCGCTGGATCATGGGCGTGACCGCGGTCCTCGTGCTGCTCGCGGCCGGCGCGATCGCGCTGGTCGTGGCGCGCTCCCGCCCAGCCGTGAGCCCTACGGTCGCGATCGCCGAGGAGTCGGCCCCCGACCTGTACCGCATGGTGCGCGACCTGGCCGACCGCCTCGACGTCCCCGCGCCCTCCGCGATAGCCCTCACCCCGGACTGCGACAGCTGGCTGGAGGACCGCACCCACCCGGCCCACGGCCCGCTCCCGCAGGAGGACCGCGACGAGATCACGGGCGTACGCGGCCTCACCCCGGCGCGCTCCCGTCGTACGGCGGCCTCGCCCGTCCTTGTCATCGGCTCCCCGTTCCTCTGGTGGATGCGGGTCGGTGAGCTGCGCGCGGTGCTGGCCCCGGTCGTCGCTGGTACGGGACCCTCCGCGCACCCGGACATAGCCGCGGCCCGCCGTTTCGTACGGGGCCTGGACGCGGCGGTGGCCGTGGCCTCGGCGCCCCGTGGTCCCGTGTTCCGCTCGGTGCTCGCCGGTGTCGGCTGGGTGGCGCGGCTGCTGCTGCGCAGTTGCCGGGTGCACGCGGCCGAGATGGAGCGGGGGGTGGCCGCAGCCGCCGCCGAGCGTGCACAGGCTGTGGATTACGGACTGCGGATCGTCGCCCAGGAGCAGGTGGGACTGGCGTACGCGGGCTGGGACCGGCTGCTGACCCGGGTCGCGCTGCCCGCGTGGCGGATGGGCCGCTGGCCGTCCCGGCTGGACGCGGGCGTCGTCGCGGCGCTCACGGAGCTGTCCCGCCGGGACCGGCTGGCCGAGGGCTTCGCCTCCCGGCTCGGCGAGCGCCCCGCCTGCGACCTGCTCGAGGAGCCCGGCACGATCGACGAGGCGACCTCGCTGCTGGCCGCCCGCCTCTTCCACGGCGGCCCGG
Organism: Streptomyces hokutonensis; assembly: GCF_000376565.1. GTDB lineage: Bacteria > Actinomycetota > Actinomycetes > Streptomycetales > Streptomycetaceae > Streptomyces > Streptomyces hokutonensis. The sequence continues at coordinate 2,912 of NZ_BARG01000083.1, forward strand.
CCGAGGCCGGTCCCGACTGGGCGCCGGTGGACTGGCAGGAGTACCCGGAGGAGGTCGTCGACCGCACCTGGCGCACCGACGCGGCCCGCCTCCACCGCGTCCTGGACACCCTCGGCGTCCGCCGGTCGCCCGACCCCGTCACCCCGCACCACGACGCCCCGACCCTGGCCCGGGTGGTGGACCACCTGACGGACCCGGCGGCGGACGCCTCCGGCCGGTACGCGGAGTCGGACGCGGACGACGAGCGCTACGCGACCGGCCCGACCGTCACCACTCCCCCCACGGAGCCGGACACCGCCCCCCGCTCCCCAGAGCCCTACAAGGCAATGGCCGCCGACGACGACGAAGAGCTCGGCGAAAGCTGCTCGCCGCACAGCGCGGCCCTCGCCGCCGGGCTCACCGCGGAGCTGGCGCGCGAGGAGGCGGCGACCCCGGCGACCGGTTCGGCCCCGCCCGGGCAGGGGCCCGACGCCGCGCTCTGGGACGACGGCTCGCTGCCCCTCTTCCCGCTCCAACCGCCGCGCAGCGGACGGGAGTTGCTCGCCGATCACGTCACGGCGATGGTGTGCTGCGCCGCGATGGACACGGCCGGCGCGACTCCCGGCCTCGACTGGCTCGACGGCCCCACCCTGCTCGTCAACGGCACGAGAGCGGCCGACCTCGCCCCGAGGGTCCTCAGCCTCGTGGAGGACGGCGACCCGGCCCCGCTGCGGGCCTGGCTGATCGACCTGGGCATACGCCCGGAGAAGCCGGTACGCCTCGTCTGAGGTCCCGCCCCACCACCCCTCACGCGTATCGGAACCCAGAGCTCCACTTTTGGTCAATTCGCAACGACCAGTGACAGAGTGAGTGCTTAATGTGATGTGCTGGGGCCGATCCCGTGCGCCGTCCGGTATCGGGCAAAGGCATGCGGCATACGACAGTTGGGCGAAGAACCGGCACGGGGGCACGAGGGAGGGGAGCGACATGGGGTCGGAGCAGATCCGCCGCTGGGAGTCGGGAGCGCTGGCGCACGCCGTGACGGACCCCTTCGGACAGGGCCCGGTCCCGTGGCTCCGGGGCAGCGAGACCTACTTCGACGACACCGGTCACGTGGTCCCCTGGTACGTGGACCCGACCCCCGCCCGGACCCCGGCGCACGCCCCCGGCAGGAACACCCCCAAGGTCCCCGCCCCGCGCGCCTCCGCGTCCGGAGGCGGCCCGCGCTCGGCCGACGACGTGCGCCGCCAGATCAAGGGGTTCACCAACGCGAGCGCGGTCGCACCCGGCGAGGCCCTCGACTTCCATGTCACGGTCGACCCGCCCCAGGAGTTCGGCGTCGACATCTACCGAATCGGCCACTACGGCGGTGACGGCGCCGCCAAGATCACCACCAGCCCCCGTCTCTCGGGCATCGTCCAGCCCCCGCCGCTCACCGCCGACCGCACGGTCTCCTGCCACCACTGGTGGCTGTCCTGGCGGCTGCAGATCCCGAGCTACTGGAGCATCGGCGCCTACGTAGCCGTCCTCACCACCGCCGACGGCTACCGCTCCCACATCCCCTTCACGGTCCGCGACAACCACCCCGCCGACCTGCTGCTCCTCCTGCCGGACATCACCTGGCAGGCCTACAACCTCTACCCGGAGGACGGCCACACCGGCGCGAGTCTCTACCACGCCTGGGACGCCGACGGCCGGCTGCTCGGCGAGTCCGAGGCCGCGACCACGGTCTCCTTCGACCGCCCGTACGCGGGCGCGGGCCTGCCCCTGCACGTGGGCCACGCCTACGACTTCATCCGCTGGGCCGAGCGCTACGGCTACGACCTCGCCTACGCCGACCACCGCGATCTGCACGCGGGCCATGTCGACCCCACCCGTTACCGGGGGCTGGTCTTCCCGGGCCACGACGAGTACTGGTCGACCTCCATGCGCCGTACCGTCGAGCTGGCCCGCGAGCACGGCACGTCCCTCGTCTTCCTCTCCGCCAACACCATGTACTGGCAAGTGGAGTTGGCCCCTTCCCCGTCCGGTGTCCCCGACCGGCTGCTCACCTGCCGCAAGCGCCGGGGCCCGGGCCGCCCGGTGCTGTGGCGCGAAGTCGACCGCCCCGAACAGCAGTTGGTGGGCATCCAGTACGCCGGCCGGGTCCCGGAGCCGCATCCCCTGATCGTCCGCAACGCCGACCACTGGCTGTGGGAGGCGACCGGCACCGCCGAGGGCGAGGGCATCGAGGGCCTGGTCGCGGGCGAGGCCGACCGGTACTTCCCGCGCACCCAGCTCCCCCCGCACGACGAGCGCATCCTGCTCGCCCACTCCCCGTACACGGACAACGAGGGCGCCCTCCGCCACCAGGAGACCTCCCTCTACCGCGCGCCGTCCGGCTCCCTCGTCTTCGCCTCCGGCACCTTCGCCTGGTCACCGGCCCTGGACCGCCCCGGCCACGTCGACGCCCGCGTCCAGCGCGCCACCGCCAACCTCCTGGACCGCATCTGCAAGCACGACTGACCCCGTGACCGGAGGCCGGCCGCGCATACGGGACAATCGAGCCAGTTGGACAGACCCACTGGAGGAACCCGTGTCCGGATTCGTAGAAAAGCCCGAGCCGCTCCAGGTCCCGGGCCTGACGCACCTCCACACCGGCAAGGTGCGCGAGCTGTACCAGAACGAGGCGGGCGAACTCGTGATGGTCGCCAGCGACCGCCTGTCCGCCTACGACTGGGTGCTGCCGACCGAGATCCCGGACAAGGGCCGTGTCCTCACCCAGCTCTCCCTCTGGTGGTTCGACCAGCTCGCCGACCTGATCCCCAACCACGTCCTCGGCACCGAACTCCCGCCCGGCGCCCCCGCCGACTGGGCCGGCCGCACCCTCATCTGCAAGTCCCTCCGCATGGTCCCGGTGGAGTGTGTGGCCCGCGGCTACCTCACCGGCTCCGGCCTGCTGGAGTACAACGCCTCCCGCACGGTCTGCGGCCTCGCCCTCCCCGAGGGCCTGGTCGACGGCAGCGAACTCCCCGCCCCGATCTTCACCCCGGCCACCAAGGCCGCCGTAGGGGAGCACGACGAGAACGTGTCGTACGAGGAGGTCGCCCGCCAGGTCGGCGCGGACACCGCCGCCCAGCTGCGCCAGGCGACCCTCGCGATCTACTCCCGCGCCCGGGACATCGCCCGCGAGCGGGGCATCATCCTCACGGACACCAAGTTCGAGTTCGGCTTCGACGGCGAGACCCTGATCGCCGCCGACGAGGTCCTCACCCCGGACTCCTCCCGGTTCTGGCCGGCCGAGGAGTGGGAGCCGGGGCACGCGCAGCCGTCGTACGACAAGCAGTTCGTGCGCGACTGGCTGACCGGGCCGGAGTCCGGCTGGGACCGCAAGAGCGAGCAGCCTCCGCCGCCGCTGCCGCAGCAGGTCGTGGACGCGACCCGCGCGAAGTACATCGAGGCGTACGAGCGCCTGACGGGCCAGAGCTGGAGCTAGCCGCCAAAAAACGGGGCACGAAAAAACCCCGGTCCACCCGGACCGGGGTTCTTACTTGGAGCGGACGACCAGGTTCGAACTGGCGACCTCAACCTTGGCAAGGTTGCGCTCTACCAACTGAGCTACGTCCGCGCTGCGCCGTGGCGCGAGAGCAACTATACCCAACCTCGCTCGCGTGCGAGACGCACTGCCGTATGACGGTTCTCGGCACCGAGTTTCGAGGCGGCCGAGGAGAGATAGTTCCGTACGGTCCCCTGGGACAGCGCGGCCCGATCGGCGATCTCCGCGACCGGCGCCCCGTCGGCGGCCAGTTCCAGGACCTCGGCCTCGCGCGCGGTCAGCGGGGAGTCCCCGGCGGAGATGGCGTCGGCGGCCAACTCCGGGTCGACGTACCGCTGTCCGGCATGCACCGTACGGATGATCTCCGCGAGCCGCTGCGCGCTCACCGTCTTCGGCACGAACCCCCGCACCCCCGCCGCGAGCGCCCGCTTCAGATGCCCGGGCCGCCCGTGCCCGGTCACGATCAACACCTGGCAGTCAGGCAGTTCGGCCCGCAGCGATGTGGCGACCTTCACACCGTCCGCCCCCGGCATCTCCAGATCCAGTACGGCCACATCGGGCCGATGCGCCCGCGCCATGGCCAACGCCTCGGGCCCGGTCGCCGCCTCCGCGACCACCAACAAATCGTCCTCAAGCCCGAGCAACGCGGCCAGCGCCCCCCGAATCAGATGCTCATCATCGGCGAGCAGCAGCCGTACGACGTCGGCGGTCATGACGCGACTCCGGTGACGGGGGTGGTGGCGGGCAGCGGGCGGGCGGTGAACCGGCGAGCTGCGGGCGCCGGGCGGGTGGTGACTCCGCGCGCGGCCGACGGCGGGCGAACGTCGCCCCGGCCTGCGGCGGACAGCGAGCCCACCATGACTCCGCTCGCGCACACCGCCGGCCGCCCGGCGATCCCGGTCACGACCCGACACCCCCCGCCACCGCCGGCAGCGGCACAGTCGCCCTCACCCGGAACCGGTCGTCGTCCACAGTCCCCGCCTCCAGCTCCCCGCCGACCGCGCTCAGCCTCTCCCGCAGCCCGACCAGCCCCGCCCCACCGCCGCCGGAACCGATACCCCCACCGACGGAACCGGTACTCCCGCCACTGTCCCCGACACCCCCGCCGACCGCCGTCGCCCCGTCGTTCTCCACCGTCAGCACCACGTTCCCCTCCGCCACCCGGACCGCGACCGCGCAGCGTCCCGCGTTGCCGTGGCGCAGGACGTTGGTGGTCGCCTCGCGGACCACCCAGCCGAGGGCCGACTGGACCTCGGACGGTAGCCCCGCCGCCTGCCCGGTCACCTCGCACTCGATGCCCGCGGCGGTCAACACGCCCTGCGCACCGGCGAGTTCGACGTCGAGCGCGGCCTCGCGATAGCCCCGTACGACATCGCGTACCTCCCGTTGCGACTCGCGGGCGATCCGCTGCACCTCGATCATCTGGTCCACGGCCTCGGCCCGCCCGCGCCGTGCGAGCTGTACCGCGAGTTCGCTCTTCAGCGCGATCACCGACAGGTTGCGGCCCATGACGTCGTGCAGGTCGCGCCCGAACCGGAGCCGTTCCTCGGCGACGGCGAGCCGGGCCCGGGTCTCGCGGGCCTCGTCGAGTTCGTAGACGGCGTCGAGGAGCCAGACGGAGAAGACAGCGGTGAAGGCGAGACCACCGCCCGCGATGAGGACGATGAACGCGGTGACGAGCGCGGTCGCGGCGGCCACACCGAGCGCGAGCTGCAGGACCAGCGTTCCGCCGACCACGCCCGCCACCACCGCGAGGACCTGCCGCAGACCACGCACCCCGAGCGTCAGCGTGCCGGTGCCGAAGCTCAGCACGCCCACCAGGAGCGTGGTCGCGGCGGCCTGCGCCTGGTCGTCGTCGTGACCCCGCTCCCCCAGGACGACCGCGACGAGGGCGATCAGCGCGGTCACCGCCCCGAGGAACCACAGCAGCCGTACGGGCTGTGCCCGCAGGTCGCGCGTCCAGTCGAGCGCCCGGGAGGCGGTGGCGGAACAGAGCAGCGCGTGCACGGTCACGAGCACCGCCATCCAGCTCGCGGCATCCGTCCCGACCTGTGCGAACAGCGGCAGCCCGACCGCCGCGACCTCGATCAGCGCGAAGAAGTGGAACGACCACCGGGTGTACGTCTCGACCTTCGCGGGCGTGGTCTTCCGCCCCCACCAGCCGCCGGAGCCGCGCGTGCTGCCAGATGTCCGCATGATCCGGTGCTCTCCGTACGTCAGCGCCGCGGTTCCCAGCGGAACCACCGCCGTACAGCAAACACCGCGAGGACGGTCCAGGCCAGAGCGGTCAGGACGGCGGTCAGCGCGTCGTAGGCGGACAGGTCGCCGGTCCAGCCGCCGCCGATCAGCCGGATCGCGGGGGAGAGGGGGAGGAACCGGCAGACGTCGGCGACCCGGTCGGACAGGAGCTGGAGCGGGACGATGATCCCGGAGCCCATCATGGACACCAGCACCACCGGCAGCGCGGTCACCTGCGCGCTCTCCGCCGTCCTGGTCACACTCGCCGTGAGAGCCGCCAGCGCGGCGCACAGGACGAGGCCGAACAGCAGCCCCAGGAAGGCGAGTTGGGGTATCGCGGGCGCCCCGGCGTCCAGCAGCAGCACACAGGCCGCGGCCAGCAGCACGGACTGCACGAACCCGAGGCAAACCGCCGGGAGCGCGGTCCCGGCGAGGATCTCGGAGTCGCCGAGCTCCCCGGTGCGCAGCCGCTTGAGGACGAGTTCCTCCCGGCGCGCGACGAAGGCGCTGACGAGGGACGAGTAGACGGCGAAGAGCAGCGAGAAACCGATCGCGGCGGTCAGCATGACGGAGCCGACCGACAGTCCCTCCCCCTTCAGATCCATCTGGTCGATCGCGGGCCGCACACTGAACGGCAGCGCCAGCGGCACGAACAGCGCCGTGACCACCGCGTTCCGGTTCCGCCCGAGCAGGCTCAGCTCGGCCCGCCCGAGCGCCCGCATCCGCCCCGCCGGAGTGGTCGCCACGGCGTTCATACGGCCACCTCCTGCTCCCGCGCGATCCCCAGGAACGCCTCCTCCAGCGAGGCCGACCGCATCTCCAGCCGCCGCAGCTCGATCCCCGCCCGCTCGGCCCACACCAACACACCGGTGGCCGCCCGCTGCAACTCGTGCGTCCGCAGCCGTACGACCCTCCCGTCCACCTCGTGCCCGACGACCCCCAGTTCGCCGAGCGGCGGCAGGTCCCCCACGAAGTACCCGGCGGGCAGTTCGAAGGAGATCCGCGAGGGCCGCCCCGCCGTCACCTCGGCCGGAGTGCCGGTGACCGCGATCCGCCCCTCGCTCATGATCGCGAGCCGGTCGGCGAGCCCCTCGGCCTCCTCCAGGTAGTGCGTGGTCAGCAGCACGGTCGTCCCGCCGTCGCGCAGCGCCCGCACCAACTCCCAGGTGTCCCGGCGCCCTTCGGCGTCCAGACCGGTCGTCGGCTCGTCGAGGAACAGCACCTCGGGCTCCCCGAGCAGCGCGAGCGCGAGATCGAGCCGCCGCCGCTCACCCCCGGACAACTGCTTCACCCGTACGGCGGCCCGCCGCTCAAGCCCGACCAGCGCGAGCGCCTCCGCCACCGGCCGCGCCCCGCTCGTGCAGCCGGCCCACATCCGCGCGGTCTCGGCGACGGTCAGCTCGGACGGAAAGCCGCCCTCCTGGAGCATCACCCCGGTCCGCGGCCGTACGGCGGCCCGCTCGGTGTGGGGATCGTGGCCGAGGACCCGCACCCGGCCGCCGGACGGCGCCGCGAGCCCCTCCAGCACCTCGACGGTCGAGGTCTTGCCGGCGCCGTTGGTGCCGAGCAGAGCGAAGACCTCTCCGCGCCGCACGGAGAATGTGATCCCCCGCACAGCCTCGAACCCGCCCCCGTACACACGGCGTAGGTCGGTGACCTCAATCACGTGTTCGTGTTCGTTGGTGTCCATGGCTCCAGCGTCCCGGCGGCGGAGGCGCGGCGGCAGTGTCCGGTGTCATCACTCGGCATGACAAATGTCAGACGGACGCCAGGTACGGCAAAAGCCCCGGTCCAGTGGACCGGGGCTTTCTCTGGAGCGGACGACCAGGTTCGAACTGGCGACCTCAACCTTGGCAAGGTTGCGCTCTACCAACTGAGCTACGTCCGCATTGCCTCCGACCGGCTCTCACCGATCGGCGCGAGCACCAGCCTACCCGATCCACCAGAGTGGTCCGGACGGCGATGCAGAGCGGGTGACAGGAATTGCACACTGCGCCTTCCCCCTGGAAGGGGGATGTTCTGCTACTGAACTACACCCGCATGTACTCCGTGAGCTGGGCCTTTCGGCCTCGCCCCTCGGCGTGCTCCGAACTCTAGCTGACCAGGAGGGGTGCTGCGCAAGTCGGTTCCCCCGAGGGCCCGGTGACCGGTCGTCGGGGGAACCGCGCGGTCCGGCTACTGCGCGGCGGCGAACGCCTCGTAGACCTTCTTGGGGATGCGTCCGCGGGCCGGTACGTCCATCTTGTTCGCCTGTGCCCAGGCGCGGACGGCCGCCGGGTCGGGGGCCACCTCGGTCTGGCGGTAGGCCTTGCCCGACCTCGACCGCTTGCGACCTGCGTCCACGTACGGCGCGAGCGCCTTACGCAGTTTCTTGGCATTGGCTTGATTCAGGTCGATCTCGTACGACTTGCCGTCGAGTCCGAAGGCGATCGTCTCCGCCGCTTCCGAGCCGTCGATGTCGTCAAAGAGAGTGACCACGACCTTCTGCGCCACGAATATCGGTCCCTTCGTGCGACACCTGAAACCGCACTATCCGCGAGGGCGCACGGAGACGCCACGGAGGTGCGGAGATGTCGACTGTCCGCCTGTTAATGGGCAAAGTATCGGCTATTGCCAATTCATTTGTACAGTGCCCGGCAATGCAATGTGAAGCCCGACTAAATCTTCCCGCGTGTCTCCGCGCAATAGTGAACCGGGATCGATCCGGGATCTTTCCCTGAACTTTTCGTGAAGACCCCCACCCGATGCCGGATCGTGACGGTCCTCACGTAGATTCCTACAACTCTACCCGCGTAGAAATTTTGTGCGGGTAGTCTGAAGACACCTGTCGAAGACCCGCAGGAACACGCTCAGCACCACAACACCGGGAGTGCCAGTGGCACGCGTCGTAGTCGACGTCATGCTCAAGCCGGAGATCCTCGACCCCCAGGGCCAGGCGGTCCAGCGTGCGCTGCCGCGCCTGGGTTTCGAAGGCATCTCCGACGTACGTCAGGGAAAGCGATTCGAACTGGAAGTTGACGGCCCGGTCGACGAGGCCGCGCTCGCCCGCATCCACGATCTTGCGGAATCCTTCCTCGCCAACACCGTGATCGAGGACTTCACCGTCAAGGTGGAGGAAGTCGCGGAGGCCGCGAAGTGACCGCTCGTATTGGCGTCGTCACTTTCCCGGGCAGCCTCGACGACCGGGACACCCAGCGCGCGATCCGCCTCGCCGGCGCCGAACCGGTCGCCCTCTGGCACAAGGACAAGAACCTCCACCAGGTCGACGCGGTAGTCCTCCCGGGCGGTTTTTCCTACGGCGACTATCTGCGCGCGGGTGCCATCTCCCGCTTCTCGCCGGTGATGGAGACGGTCATCGAGCAGGCGAAGTCGGGACTCCCCGTCCTCGGTATCTGCAACGGCTTCCAGATCCTCACCGAGGCGCACCTCCTCCCCGGCGCGATGCTCGGCAACAACCACCTGCACTTCATCTGCCGTGACCAGAAACTGCGGGTGGAGAACGCGGACACGTCCTGGACCGGTGACTACACCGCCGGCCAGGAGATCCACATCCCGCTGAAGAACATGGACGGCCGCTACGTCGCCGACGAGCACACGCTCGACGAGCTGGAGGCGGAGGGCCGTGTCGTCTTCCGCTACCTGGACGTGAACCCGAACGGCTCGCTGCGCGACATCGCCGGCATCACGAACGCCGCCGGGAACGTCGTAGGCCTCATGCCGCACCCCGAGCACGCGGTCGAGCCGCTGATCGGGTCCGGCCGCACGGACGGCCTTCCCTTCTTCACCTCGATCCTCAAGAAGCTGGTCAACGCATGAGCCGGACGCCTCTGGACACGGTCGAGCACGCGGCCGAGACCCCCGACGTCGAGCTGCCCTGGGCCGAACTCGGCCTGAAGAAGGACGAGTACGAGCGCGTGGTCGAGATCCTCGGCCGCCGCCCGACCGGCGCCGAGCTCGCCATGTACTCGGTCATGTGGTCCGAGCACTGCAGCTACAAGTCCTCCAAGGTCCACCTCCGCCAGTTCGGCGAGAAGGCCCCCCAGTCCGACGCCCTGCTCGTCGGCATCGGCGAGAACGCGGGCGTGGTCGACGTCGGCCAGGGCTACGCGGTCACCTTCAAGGTGGAGTCGCACAACCACCCGTCCTACGTCGAGCCCTACCAGGGCGCGGCCACGGGCGTCGGCGGCATCGTGCGCGACATCATCGCCATGGGCGCCCGCCCGGTCGCCGTGGTGGACCCCCTGCGCTTCGGCGCGGCCGACCACCCCGACACCAAGCGCGTCCTCCCGGGCGTGGTCGCGGGCATCGGCGGCTACGGCAACTGCCTGGGCCTGCCGAACATCGGCGGCGAGGTCGTCTTCGACGCCTGCTACCAGGGCAACCCGCTGGTCAACGCCGGTGCCATCGGCGTCATGCGGCACGAGGACATCCACCTCGCGAAGGCCTCCGGCGCGGGCAACAAGGTCATCCTCTACGGCGCCCGCACGGGCGGCGACGGCATCGGCGGCGCGTCGATCCTGGCGAGCGAGACCTTCGACGACGCGAAGCCGTCGAAGCGCCCGGCGGTCCAGGTGGGCGACCCCTTCCAGGAGAAGCTGCTGATCGAGTGCACGCTCGAGGCGTTCGCCGAGAAGCTGGTCGTGGGCATCCAGGACCTCGGCGCGGCCGGACTCTCCTGCGCCACAAGCGAGTTGGCGTCCAACGGCTCCGGCGGCATGACGGTGACCCTGGACGACGTACCCCTCCGTGACTCCACGCTCTCGCCCGAGGAAATCCTCATGAGCGAGTCGCAGGAACGCATGTGCGCGGTGGTCGAGCCGTCGAAGGTCGACCGCTTCCTGGAGATCTGCGAGAAGTGGGACGTCATCGCCACGGTCATCGGCGAGGTGACCGACGGCGACCGGCTGGAGATCTTCTGGCACGGCGGCAAGATCGTGGACGTCGACCCGCGCACGGTCGCGCACGACGGCCCGGTCTACGAGCGCCCGTACGCCCGCCCGTCCTGGCAGGACGCGCTCCAGGCGGACGACGCCAACAAGCTTGCCCGGCCCGGGACTTCGGAGGAACTCAAGTCCCAGGTCCTGGCCCTGGTGTCGTCCCCGAACCAGGCGTCGAAGAAGTGGATCACCTCGCAGTACGACCACTTCGTGCAGGGCAACACGGTGCTGGCGCAGCCCGAGGACTCGGGCATGATCCGCATCGACGAGGAGACCGGCCTCGGGGTGGCCATCGCGACGGACGGCAACGGCCGGTACGCGAAGCTCGACCCTTACGCGGGCGCGCAGTTGGCACTCTCGGAGGCCTACCGCAACGTGGCGACCACGGGCGCGAAGCCCCTCGCGGTCTCCGACTGCCTGAACTTCGGTTCGCCCGAAGACCCGGCGGTCATGTGGCAGTTCGCGGAGGCCATCCGTGGACTCGCCGACGCCTGCCAGCAGTTGGGCACCCCGGTGACGGGCGGCAACGTCTCGCTCTACAACCAGACGGGCGACGTCGCCATCCACCCGACCCCGGTGGTCGCGGTGTTGGGCGTGATCGACGATGTGGCGCGCCGCACGCCGGTGGCGTTCCAGGAGGAGGGCCAGCTCCTGTACCTCCTCGGCGACACCCGCGAGGAGTTCGGCGGCTCGGCCTGGTCCCAGGTCGTCCACGACCACCTCGGCGGCCTGCCCCCGAAGGTCGACCTGGAGCGCGAACGCCTCCTCGCCGAGATCCTGATCTCCGCCTCCCGCGACGGCATGATCGACTCGGCGCACGACCTGTCCGACGGCGGTCTGATCCAAGCGGTCGTGGAATCGGCCCTGTTGGGCGAGAAGGGCGCACGCCTGATCGTCCCGGACGGCCTGGACGCGTTCACCTTCCTCTTCTCGGAGTCGGCGGGCCGCGCGGTCGTCGCCGTCCCGCGCTCGGAGGAACTCCGCTTCAACGACATGTGCGGCGCCCGGGGCCTCCCGGTCACGCGCATCGGTGTCGTCGACGGCGACTCGGTGGACGTCCAGGGCGAGTTCGCGCTCTCCCTGGCGGAACTGCGCGAGGCCCACGAGGGGACGATCCCGGCGCTGCTGGCGTAGCGCACGGGTGGGGAAAGCGTCCGTGGACGCGGTCACGGTGATGACCGCTCCACGGACGCTTTCGTCTGTCAGCCCTCCTGGTCGAAGAAGGCGAACGGGTCCGTACCGATGGCCTCGTTGGTGGCCACGGCCTCGGCGGCGGCTGTGGCGCTACGGGGGAACAGTGCCTCCTCGTATGCGGTGAGCGCCCGCTCGATGTCGTCCGGGTACGCGGCGATGGCCAGGGCGAGTTCGGCGCCGTCCTGCATGGCGAGGTTGGCGCCCTCGCCGTCCGGCGGCGCGAGGTGGGCGGCGTCACCGACCAGGGTCACTCCCGGGAGCCGTTCCCAACGGTGGCCGATCGGCAGGGAGTTGAGGGGGCGCAGGACCGGAGCGGTGTCGCTGTCGGTGATCAGGGCGGTGATCTCGGGGGCCCAGCCCTCGAACTCCGCGGCGATGCGCGCGGTGGCCGCGGCGGCGTCGGTGAAGTCGATGCCGTCGAACCACTCCAGCGGCCTGGCCAGCGTCATATAGGCGTGCAGCGTCTCGCCGCTCTCGCGGTGGGCCGCGATCCACTGCCTGCTCGTGCCCTTGTCGAACACGAACAGCGATCCGCCGCCGACCGCCTTCGCGGCGGCGGGATGCCGGGTCTCGGCGTCGTAGAGGTAGGTCTCGACGAAGGTGCGGCCGAAGTACTCCGGGGTGGCGTCGGACAGCAGCGGCCGTACGCGGGACCAGGCGCCGTCCGCGCCGACGAGCAGACCGGTGACGACGGTCCCGCCGTCCGCGAGGACCACCTCGTGTCGGCCCTCGCCGAGACCGCGCACCCCGGTGACCTTGTGTCCCCACCGCACGGTGCCGGCCGGGAGCGAGTCGAGCAGGATCTGCCGCAGTTCGCCGCGCTGCACCTCGGGGCGGCGGCCCGTGCCGTCGTCCGGGTTGTCGAGCAGGACGGTGCCGTCCGGGGCGAGGACGCGGGTCGCCTGCCGCCCCGGCAGGACGATGGCGCGGAACTCCTCCAGCAAGTCGGCTTCCTCCAGGGCGAGTTGGCCGTTGTAGTCGTGGATGTCGAGCATGCCGCCCTGCATCCGGGCCATCGGCGAGGCCTCCGCCTCGTAGACCGTGGCCGGTATGCCGTGGACGTGCAGGACACGGGCGAGGGTCAGTCCGCCGAGTCCGGCGCCGATGATCGTGACGTGCGTGGTCATGACGATTCCTTGCGTGCGACGGGCCTGCCGGACGGCTGTCCGGTGGGATCCCCGTCAGGTTTCAACGCGGCACCGACAGCCCGCCGACGCGCCGCCGACACCTCCGACAGAACGCCGATACGGCGTCCTCCTGGCGGAGGAGACCCGCGATTTGATGCCCGTCACGACCGCCGCCACCGTGATCAGCGCCGCGCGCAACGCCCTGATCGAGGAGCACTCCCGTCGTATCGACGCCGGCGAACCGACCATCGCGGTCACGGCCGAAGCCCCGAACGAACCGGGCGCTCCTGCGCGTCGGTGGAGCACGGACTCGGCGACCACGCGCGAAAACCGCGATGAGACCGCCCCCCGACACCCACTAGGCTCCCCGCCATGCCCACGGCCAAGAAGCGTGCCCGCACCTATGACCCGGCGAAGACCCGCACCGCGGTGCTCGCCCAGTTCGGGAACGTACGGGAGGCGGTGGCGGGCCTCGGCCCCGAGCAGTTCGCGTTGCCGACCCGGCTCGGGGAGTGGACCGTGCGGGAACTCGTCGCGCACATCGGGGCCGCGCTCTCCGCGATCGGACGCTTCCTCGACCGGCCGGAGCCCGGCGCGCCGGACGCCGCCCTACTCGACTGGCCGTTCGCGACCTCCGCCAGCTCCGACGCCCTCGCCGACCTGGCCCACCGACTCGCCGAGCGGAACCCCGACCTCGGCACCTACCTCGCCGACATCGAGCAGACCCTCACCGGGCACCTGGACGCCCACCCCGGCACCCGGCTCCTCGAAACCAACGTCGGCGCCATGCCCCTCGCCGACTACCTCGTCACCCGCACCGTAGAACTCGTCGTCCACACCGACGACCTGAACGCCGCCGCCCCCGGCCTCGACATTCCCTACGACCGCCAGGCCCTCGCCGCCTGCACCCGGCTGCTGGCCGACGCGCTCGCGGTGAAGGCGCCGGGGGGTTCGACGGAAGTGCGGATCCCGCCGTACGCCGTCGTGCAGTGCGTCGAAGGGCCCCGGCACACCCGCGGCACCCCGCCCAACGTCGTGGAGACCGACCCGCTGACCTGGATCCGGCTCGCGACCGGGCGGACGTCGTGGAAGGACGCCGTGGAAGAGGCGAAGGTCAGGGCCAGTGGGGAGCGGGCCGACCTCGGGGGGCTGTTGCCGATCATGTCCTGAGTGCGGTTCGGGGGCGGTCGGGGCGCGGCAGGATGTGCGACCGCTCACCTCGTAGAGCGGGCGGCGGGGCCGTCGTAGCGTCGCTTTCCGCGTTTTCGCTGGTGAGGGCGGTGGCGTCGGCGAGTGATCCATTGCAGGCGTGTATCCCGAATTCGGACCAGTGGTCGATCTCGCCTACACTCGGTGCCGTGCCACGTGGTGACGGTCGACTCAGTCATGATCTGCTCCCCGGCGAGAAAGGACCCCAGGACGCTTGTGGCGTCTTCGGAGTCTGGGCTCCCGGTGAAGAGGTCGCCAAGCTCACTTACTTCGGGCTCTACGCCCTCCAGCATCGAGGCCAGGAATCCGCGGGAATCGCGGTCAGCAACGGCTCCCAGATCCTCGTCTTCAAGGACATGGGCCTCGTTTCGCAGGTCTTCGACGAGACCTCGCTCGGTTCGCTCCAGGGTCATATCGCGGTCGGTCACGCCCGCTACTCGACCACCGGCGCCTCCGTGTGGGAGAACGCCCAGCCGACGTTCCGCGCCACCGCGCACGGTTCGATCGCGCTCGGCCACAACGGCAACCTGGTCAACACCGCCCAGCTCGCGGAGATGGTCGCCGACCTCCCCAAGAAGGAGGGCGGCCGCACCCCGCGCGTGGCCGCGACCAACGACACCGACCTCCTGACGGCCCTGCTCGCCGCCCAGGAGGACCTCGACGGCAAGCCGCTGACCATCGAGGAGGCCGCCCACGCGGTCCTCCCGCAGGTCCAGGGCGCCTTCTCGCTCGTCTTCATGGACGAGCACACCCTCTACGCGGCCCGCGACCCCCAGGGCATCCGCCCGCTGGTCCTCGGCCGCCTGGAGCGCGGCTGGGTCGTCGCCTCCGAGTCCGCCGCCCTCGACATCTGCGGCGCCGCCTACGTCCGCGAGATCGAGCCGGGCGAGTTCGTCGCCATCGACGAGAACGGCCTGCGCACCTCCCGATTCGCGGAAGCGAAGCCCAAGGGCTGTGTCTTCGAGTACGTCTATCTGGCCCGCCCCGACACCGACATCGCCGGGCGGAACGTGTACCTCTCCCGTGTGGAGATGGGCCGGAAACTCGCCAAAGAAGCTCCCGTAGAGGCCGATCTGGTCATAGCGACTCCGGAGTCCGGCACCCCGGCCGCGATCGGCTACGCGGAGGCCTCCGGCATCCCGTTCGGCGCCGGCCTGGTGAAGAACGCCTATGTCGGCCGTACGTTCATCCAGCCCTCGCAGACCATTCGGCAGCTCGGCATCCGCCTGAAGCTGAACCCGCTGAAGGAAGTCATCAAGGGCAAGCGCCTGGTCGTCGTCGACGACTCGATCGTGCGCGGCAACACCCAGCGGGCGCTGGTGCGCATGCTCCGCGAGGCCGGGGCAGCCGAGGTCCACATCCGGATCTCCTCGCCGCCCGTGAAGTGGCCCTGCTTCTTCGGCATCGACTTCGCCACCCGCGCGGAACTCATCGCCAACGGCATGACCATCGACGAGATCGGCACCTCGCTCGGCGCCGACTCCCTGTCGTACATCTCCCTGGACGGCATGATCGAGGCGACCACCATCGCCAAGCCGAACCTGTGCCGCGCCTGCTTCGACGGCGAGTACCCGATGGACCTCCCGGACCCCGAGCTGCTCGGCAAGCAGCTCCTGGAGACCGAGCTGGCGGCCGGTCCGGCCGCCACGGCCGCGGCCGACGCGATCCGTCGCCCGTAAGCCCCGTATCGCCAACCCGAAAGATCCCAGGCAATGTCTGAGAGTCCCGCTTCCGGTGCCTCCTACGCGGCTGCCGGTGTCGACATCGACGCCGGCGACCGCGCCGTAGAACTCATGAAGGAGTGGGTGAAGAAGACCCAGCGCCCCGAGGTCCTCGGCGGCCTCGGCGGCTTCGCCGGGCTCTTCGACGCCTCCGCCCTCAAGCGGTTCGAGCGCCCCCTGCTCGCCTCCGCCACGGACGGCGTCGGCACGAAGGTCGACATCGCCCGCCGCCTCGGCGTCTACGACACGATCGGCCACGACCTGGTCGCGATGGTCATGGACGACATCGTGGTGTGCGGCGCGGAGCCGCTCTTCATGACCGACTACATCTGCGTCGGCAAGGTGCACCCCGAGCGTGTCGCGGCCATCGTCAAGGGCATCGCCGAGGGCTGTGTGCTGGCGGGCTGCGCCCTGGTGGGCGGCGAGACCGCCGAACACCCCGGTCTGCTCGGCCCGGACGACTTCGACGTCGCCGGCGCCGGTACGGGCGTCGTGGAGGCCGACCGGCTGCTCGGCGCGGATCGCATCCGCACGGGTGACGCGGTCATCGCCATGGCCGCCTCCGGACTTCACTCGAACGGGTACTCGCTCGTCCGGCATGTGCTGCTCGACCGGGCCGGCCTGGACCTGGAGGCGCGGATCGACGAACTCGGCCGCACCCTCGGCGAGGAACTCCTCGTGCCCACGAAGATCTACTCGCTGGACTGCCTCGCGCTGACCCGTACGACCGACGTGCACGCCTTCTCGCACGTCACCGGCGGCGGACTGGCCGCGAACCTCGCCCGGGTGATCCCGGACGGCCTGCACGCCGTCGTGGACCGCTCCACCTGGACCCCGGCGCCGATCTTCGACCTCGTCGGGAAGACGGGCCGGGTCGAGCGCCTGGAGCTGGAGAAGACCCTGAACATGGGCGTCGGCATGATCGCGATCGTGCCCGAGGAGTCGGCGGACGTGGCCCTGGAGACCCTGGCCGACCGCGGGGTCGAGGCATGGGTCGCCGGCGAGATCACCGAGCGCGGCGACCACGCGACGGGCGCGGCCATGGTCGGCACGTATTTGATCTAAAGCGCCGCGGTCTGATCACAGCGGCCGCCTGCCGAACGGCAGCACAAAACCCGGTCCGGCGGTGTTGCCCCGGACCGGGTGAGGTGCAGTTGTTCCGGATATGCGGAAACTGCGAGGGACGCTGTTGCGTCAAGCGCCTCGACGTTGCGACTGAGGACCGGACTCGTCGTCCTCGTCCTCATCGTCGTCGTTATAGAGATCCGCGTACTGAGCGTACGGGTCGTCTTCTTCCTCGTCGTCGTCCTCGAACGGCTCGCCATTCGGCGGCTGGCTCGAAGTCGAAGCGCCCAGCTCATTGGCCAGACGCGAGAGGTCAGTCCCGCCGCTGCTGTACTTCAGCTGGCGGGCGACCTTCGTCTGCTTGGCCTTTGCCCGGCCGCGCCCCATGGCTCGACCCCCTCGGATACGAGGCTCGGTGGCCTCAGAGTCTTGACACGCGTTCATGATCTGGAACGGACTCTCCGTGGAGAGACCGGTCCGTAGGGCTTCCACGGTACCTGAGCCCGCGCCCATACGGTACGTCGCCCGCAGCACGTGCCGGGCCACAGGACCCGCGAGGTGCCCTGTCCTCGCTGGTCAACCGCGATTTTAACCACTTCTTGGCAGGCGACCCGCCGACGAACGTGAGAGTTCTCTCGAAGTCTTCGCCGGCGGGTACCGGCTCACCTGTTCCGCGAGGCCGCCTCGTGCATCCGCTGCTCGGCGATCCGGTCGGCCGCAGCGGCCGGCGGAATACCGTCGTCCTTCGCACGTGCGAATATGGCCAGCGTGGTGTCGAAGATCTTCGCGGCCTTCGCCTTGCACCGCTCGAAGTCGAACCCGTGCAGCTCGTCGGCGACCTGGATCACACCGCCGGCGTTCACCACGTAGTCCGGCGCGTAGAGGATTCCGCGGTCGGCGAGGTCCTTCTCGACGCCCGGGTGCTCCAGCTGGTTGTTGGCCGCGCCGCACACGACCCTGGCGGTCAGCACCGGCACGGTCTCGTCGTTCAGGGCACCGCCGAGCGCGCAGGGGGCGTAGATGTCCAGCCCCTCGACCCGGATCAGCGCCTCGGTGTCCGCGACGGCCCGCACCCCGGCCGGGTGCTTGTCGAGGATCCGTCGTACGGACTCCTCGCGCACATCGGTGATCACGACCTCGGCGCCCTCGTCCCGCAGGTGCTCCACCAGGTGGTGCCCGACTTTGCCGACGCCCGCGATGCCGACCGTACGGCCGCGCAGCGACGGGTCGCCCCACAGGTGCTGGGCGCTGGCCCGCATGCCCTGGAAGACGCCGAAGGCGGTCAGCACGGAGGAGTCGCCCGCGCCGCCGTTCTCCGGCGAGCGCCCGGTCGTCCAGCGGCACTCGCGCGCGACGACGTCCATGTCGGCGACATACGTGCCGACGTCGCACGCGGTGACATAGCGCCCGCCCAGCGAGGCCACGAACCGGCCGTAGGCGAGCAGGAGTTCCTCGGTCTTGTCGCGCTCCGGGTCGCCGATGATCACGGCCTTCCCGCCGCCGTGGTCCAGGCCGGCCATGGCGTTCTTGTACGACATCCCGCGGGCGAGGTTGAGCGCGTCGGCGACGGCGTCGGCCTCGCTCGCGTAGGGGTAGAAGCGCGTGCCGCCCAGAGCGGGGCCCAGCGCGGTGTTGTGGATGGCGATGACGGCCTTGAGGCCGCTGGCCCGGTCCTGGCAGAGCACGACTTGCTCATGACCGCCCTGGTCCGAGTGGAACAGGGTGTGCAGGACGCCGTTGTCTACGTCGGTCACTGTGGTGACTCCTGGGTAAGTGGCGGCGGTTGGAGACAGGCCCCCGTAGGGGTGGCGGGTGCCGTGGCACGAGCGTAGGGCCTGCGTGTGGCCGCCATCGGTGCAGTGTTCAGGATCACCTACCGAAGGGGGGTGGCCGTGCGACGATTTGCATAGTTTTCCCGCCCGTTTGTGAGCGGGTTCCGAAGGTTTTCCTGACGGTCGGCGGGGGAGGGAGCAGGCGTGCCCAAGAAGGTGTCCTCGGTGATCGTCCCGTACGCGACCTATCTGCGGGTCTACGAGCCGCTGGCCGCTTTCCCGGAGCCGGAGCGCGGCCACTGGGCGCGCTACGCCCGCCGGCCCGACCGTCCCTCGTACCAGGACGAACTCCGCCGCGCGCTGGCCGACTTGCTGCCCCTCCCGCCGGTCGCGGTGCCGGTGCACGAGAGCGCCGACGCCTTCGTGGTGGAGGTCGACGGCGTGGTCTGCGTCTGCCCCTGGCGCACCCGGCTGCGCGGCTGGCAGGCCCTGGGAGACCTCGCGGAGGAACTTCCGCCGTCGGTCCTGGACGCCGTACTGCCGCCGCTCGTACGGCACCAGGCCACCCAGGACTACGAGCGCTGGCTGGCCCGCAACCCGGACGCCCGGCCGTGGATCCGGACGGCGACCTGGCAGGTGCCGCTGAACTGGTTCGTGCTCGTCGGGGACGAGGAGCGCCGCTACGACAAGGCGTCCGGGGACGATCCGCCGATGCTGCGCTATCGGACGCCGATGGTGCAGGCGCGGCGGCGCACGGCGCGGGCGCTGCGGACCCTGAAGGACGCGATCGACGACGGGCCGCTGATCGACGGTCTGGTGGACGTGGGGCGCTGGCTGGAGGAGTTCCATCCGCGTTCGCTGGTGGAACTGGACTACGGCGGGCTGGTGCACGTCCTGCCGGCCGGCGAGCTGGAGGACGACCACTCGGCGGCGGACGTGGCCGCGGGCATCGAGGCGCTGCGGACCGGGGACGGGGCGGCGGCGGGCGAGGCGTACGGGCGGCTCGTGGAGCGGTGGCGGTCGGTCCGGGACCGGCGTTCGGCGAACTGACGCCCGGGCCGACGAGGCTGACACCTTCGAACAAGTGCGCATAGGATTCTTACGGTTCGTCAACACGGGACGTAGGTCCCGATCCGGACGATTGATGTCAAGGGTGACGGATCGCACGTGCAGATCCCTTGCGCCCCTTGCCCGCCCTCATGCCAAAATAGGACAAGGAGTCCGGGGAGGACTCTGTCCGTCCCGTTGTGGGCGGAATCTCAGCATTGCGTGCTTTGGGGGGTCTCGATGACTCCTGATCATCCTGTGACTGATCGTCACAGTGGTGTGACTGTCCGTTATGGCATGGTCCATCGGCTTCCGTCGCTGATGGACACCTGGGATGGCAATTCCGTCGGTTTGGCCGTAGCGGTTGGACAGATGGTGTAGTTGTAGTGCCGAGGACATGCCGTTCGTCCTATAACCGACTCGACTCGCGTCCGCCATTTCGGGCAACGCGGGTCAAGGTGCAGAATTTAGAGGAAAGAACCGAGAAGGTTCGGTTCTCCCGAGGAGGCCGCTCATGACCGCTCGCACCCCTGATGCCGAGCCGCTGCTGACCCCGGCTGAGGTCGCCACGATGTTCCGTGTTGACCCCAAGACGGTCACGCGGTGGGCGAAGGCCGGCAAGCTCACTTCGATTCGCACGCTCGGCGGACACCGCCGTTACCGCGAGGCGGAGGTCCGTGCACTGCTCGCGGGCATTCCGCAGCAGCGCAGCGAAGCCTGACCAACTGAATAAGGGCGAAACGGCTGGTCCCCCAACCGGTCAAGCGCCCGACAGCACAGCTCCAAGCGACGCGGGTTCTGCCCCAACAGGGCCCACGCCCAACGCTCTTAGACATGTGAACACAGGGTGCGTCGTAGATCGCGCTGGACTCCGCCGGGTCCAGCGCGATCTTTTTTGTGCCTGGTCGTGGCTCCGTGCGCGCCTCACGAGGGGTCCTGTGAGGGACCTTGTCGGAGTCTGGGGAGGGCTGTCGGATCTCCTGTGGACCATCGCTCACAGGGGTGCAATTGCACATATTAAATTGACCAGTTGTAGGTGAGTCTTAAGTTCCACCGTTTCAAAAACTTATGCGGTGACACCCGTCACATGCCAGAGGACTTGTTGCCCATGGTCTATGTGCGCTAGGGGAGTTGGTCCGGTGGATCGTCCTGGGGCTCCGGTGACGGAGGGGAGTCCAGGGCCAGCCGCAGCAGTCGGTGGCAGATCGGACAGTGCCGGGTCACATGGCGGTAGGAACTGGCGGCCGACAGATGCGCACGGAGCAGAGCCCGCGTCTCACGCCTGACCGAAGCCGCCATACGCCACCTCCAGTGGCCCTGCGGGAACGGGGCCTGGTTTCTGGGTACCGGGCGCCTGCGGCGGCGTCAAGGGGGCCGTCTGCGCCGGGCGCCGTCGCTGGGGGTGCCGTCCCTGGGGGCTCCGCCCCCAGACCCCCATCGGCCCTGAAGGGGCCTCGTCCTCAAACGCCGGACGGGCTGGATGAAGCCGGCCGGTGCCGATACGCCGCCGCGTGTGCACGAAAAACCCACCCCCCGAAGGAAGTGGGTCTCGTTCACTGGCGACGGAGACACGAATAAGGCCCGCGTCTCCGGAGAGGTGCGGGCCCTGGTCGTTCACTGCGGTCCTGACGGGATTTGCTGTACCCGATTGCGGCTGCGCCGCGGGCGCGGCTTCCACCTCGACAGGGCGGCGAGCGCGGTTGGTGTCGGCGGGGGTACGAGTGAGGCCCGCGTCTCCGGAGAGGTGCGGGCCCTGGTCGTTCACTGCGGTCCTGACGGGATTTGAACCCGCGGCCTCCACCTTGACAGGGTGGCGAGCACTCCAAGCTGCTCCACAGGACCTGGTTTCGCGGCACTTGATGGTGCGTTGTGCTGCGAGACGAGACTGTACAGGAGGGTGGCCCGCCTGGTCGAACTCACCCTGTGTGCAGGTGCTGTTACGGCGCGGCGGCGTCGATGGCCTTCACGATCCGCTTGTCGGAGACCGGGTACGCCGTGCCCAGCGCGTGGGCGAAATAGCTGACCCGGAGCTCCTCGATCATCCAGCGGATGTCACGGACGGAGGAGGGGACCGGGCGGCCCTGCGGGAGTTGTTCCAGGAGCCAGGCGTACTCGTCCTGCATCTCGTGGACCTTCTCCATGCGTGTGGTGTCCCGCTGGACGCCTGTCGGCATCTGCTGGAGACGGCGGTCCGCGGCCACCAAGTAGCGCATCAGGTCAGGCAGGCGACGTATCCCGGCCGCCGTCACGAACCCGGGCTTCACGAGGGCGTCCAGCTGCGCGCGTACGTCCGCGAGGTTCGGGAGGAGGGCCGGGCTGTTCGCGGCCTTCAGACGGCGCTCACAGGCCTGCCAGGCGGCCAGCACCTGTTGGACCTGGCTCACGGCCCGGACCGTCGTGTCGACGATCTCCGCGCGCACCCGCTCGTACAGCTTCCGGTACGACTCCTCGTCCCACGCCGGCCCGCCGAAGTCACCGATGAGTTTGTCGGCCGCCGCGAGCGCGCAGTCGTCGAACAGCGCCTGGATCGAACCGTGCGGATTCGCGGACAGCGCGAGCTTCTGCGCGTTGGTCAGCTTTTCGGAAGCGAACTTCGCTGGATTGACCGGGATGTTGCGGACGATCAGCCGCCGCGTGCCCTTCCACATCGCCTCGGCCTGCTCGGCCTCCGTGTCGAAGAGCCGTACGGAGACGGTGTCGCCGTCGTCGACCAGGGCTGGATACGCCTTCACCGGCTGGCCCGCCCGGCGGGTCTCGAAGACGCGCGACAGCGTGCCGATCGACCAGTCGGTGAGGCCCTTCCGCTCCAGGGACTCCCCGCCCTCGCGCTCCGCGGTCGCCGCGGCCGCCTGCGAGATCGCCTGCCGTGCCTTCGGCTTCAGCCGGAGCTTCAACGCCTCCAGGTTCTTGTCCTCGGCGATCTTCCGGCGCCGCTCGTCGACGATCCGGAAGGTGATGAGGAGGTGGTCCGGGACCTTTGACCAGTCGAAGTCGTCGGCCGTGAAGGGGACTCCGACCATCCGCTTCAGCTCGCGGGCCATGGTGGTGGTCAGGGGCTCCTGGAGGGGGACCGCTTGGCTGAGGAAGCGTTGGGCGAAGTTCGGTGCCGGTACGTAGTTGCGGCGGATCGGCTTCGGGAGGGAGCGGATCAGCTCCGTCACGACCTCCTCCCGCAGGCCCGGGATCTGCCAGTCGAAGCCCTCGTCGGTGACCTGGTTGAGGACGTGCAGCGGGATGTGGACCGTGACACCGTCCGCGTCCGCGCCCGGCTCGAACTGGTACGTCACCCGGAACTTGAGCGGCCCCTGCCGCCACGAGTCCGGATAGTCGTCCTTGCTGATGTCGCCCGCGCGCTCGTTGATGAGCATCGAGCGCTCGAAGTCGAGGAGTTCGGGCTCCTCATGGCGCTTGTGCTTCCACCACGAGTCGAAGTGGGCGCCGGAAACGACGTGTGCGGGGACCCGCTGGTCGTAGAAGTCGTAGAGCGTCTCGTCGTCGACCAGGATGTCCCGGCGCCTGGCGCGATGCTCCAGCTCCTCCACCTCGGTGAGGAGTTTGCGGTTGTCCGCGAAGAACTTGTGGTGCGTGCGCCAGTCGCCCTCGACGAGTGCGTTGCGGATGAAGAGTTCGCGGCTCGCCTCCGGGTCGATGCGGCCGTAGTTGACCTTGCGCTGCGCGATGATCGGGACGCCGTAGAGCGTGACCTTCTCGAAGGCCATCACGGCCGCCTGGTCCTTCTCCCAATGCGGTTCGCTGTACGTCCGCTTGAGGAGATGGCCGGCGAGCGGCTCGACCCACTCGGGCTCGATCTTGGCGTTGACGCGTGCCCAGAGGCGCGAAGTCTCCACCAGTTCCGCCGACATGACGAAACGCGGCGTCTTCTTGAAGAGGGCCGAACCCGGGAAGATCGCGAACTTGGCGCTGCGGGCGCCGAGATACTCGTTCTTCGCGCCGTCCTTCACGTCCTTCATGCCGATGTGGGAGAGCAGTCCCGCGAGGAGGGAGACGTGGACGCTCTGCTCGGCCGCGTCCTCCTCGTTGAACTGGATGCCCATCTGCTTGGCCACCGTACGGAGTTGGCTGTAGATGTCCTGCCACTCGCGGATGCGGAGGAAGTTCAGGTACTCCTGCTTGCACATCCGGCGGAAGGCGGAGGAGCCCCGCTCCTTCTGCTGCTCGCGGATGTACCGCCACATGTTCAGGAAGGCCAGGAAGTCGCTCGTCTCGTCCCGGAAACGGGCGTGCTGCTGATCGGCCTGCGTCTGCTTCTCGGCGGGGCGTTCGCGCGGGTCCTGGATGGAGAGCGCGGCGGCGATCACCATGACCTCGCGGACACAGCCGTTCTTGTCGGCCTCCAGGACCATGCGGGCCAGCCGCGGGTCCACGGGCAGTTGGGCGAGCTTGCGGCCGGTCTGCGTGAGCCGCTTCCGGGGGTCCTTCTCAGCCGGGTCCAACGCGCCCAGTTCCTGGAGGAGTTGGACACCGTCACGGATGTTGCGGTGGTCCGGCGGGTCGATGAACGGGAACTTCTCGATCTCGCCGAGGCCGGCCGCGGTCATCTGGAGGATGACGGAGGCGAGGTTCGTACGGAGGATCTCGGCGTCCGTGAACTCCGGGCGGGCGAGGAAGTCGTCCTCGGAGTAGAGCCGGATGCAGATGCCGTCCGACGTACGGCCGCAACGGCCCTTGCGCTGATTGGCACTTGCCTGGCTGACCGCCTCGATGGGCAGCCGCTGCACCTTCGTACGGTGGCTGTAGCGGCTGATCCGGGCGAAGCCGGGGTCGATGACGTACTTGATGCCCGGGACGGTGAGGGAGGTCTCGGCGACGTTCGTCGCCAGAACGATCCTTCGGCCCGTGTGCTGCTGGAACACACGATGCTGCTCGGCGTGCGAGAGCCGGGCGTAGAGGGGGAGGACCTCCGTGAACCGGTAGTTCTTCTTCGTGAGCGCGTCCGCCGTGTCGCGGATCTCCCGCTCCCCCGAGAGGAAGACCAGGATGTCGCCCTTGCCCTCGCCCTGGAGCTCCTCCACGGCGTCGCAGATCGCGGTGATCTGGTCACGGTCGGAGTCCTCGGAGTCGTCCTCGAGGAGCGGGCGGTAACGCACCTCCACCGGATACGTCCGGCCGCTCACCTCGATGATCGGGGCCTCGCCGAAGTGCCGCGAGAAACGCTCCGGGTCGATCGTCGCCGAGGTGATGACGACCTTCAAGTCCGGGCGCTTGGGCAGCAGTTGGGCCAGATAGCCGAGCAGGAAGTCGATGTTGAGGGACCGCTCGTGGGCCTCGTCGATGATGATCGTGTCGTAGGCGCGCAGTTCGCGGTCGGTCTGGATCTCGGCGAGCAGGATGCCGTCCGTCATCAGCTTGATGAAGGTCGACTCCTGGTTCACCTGGTCGGTGAAACGGACCTTCCAGCCGACGGCCTCGCCGAGCGGGGTGTCCATCTCCTCCGCGACACGCTCCGCCACGGTCCGGGCGGCGATACGACGGGGCTGGGTGTGCCCGATCATGCCGCGGACGCCGCGACCGAGTTCGAGACAGATCTTCGGGATCTGGGTCGTCTTGCCGGAACCGGTCTCACCGGCCACGATCACGACTTGGTGATCACGGATGGCTGCCGCGATGTCGGCCTTCTTCTGGCTGACCGGCAACTGCTCGGGATACGAGATCGCGGGGATACGGCGGCGCCGCTCGGCCATCCGCTCCTCGCCGCGGGCCACCTCGGCCTCGATCTCGGCGAGCACGGCGGCACGGGCCTCCGGCTTCCGGATCCTGCGCGCGCCTTCGAGCCTGCGCCCGAGCCGGTGCGCGTCGCGCAGGGTCAGCTCGGTCAGGCGGGGGGCGAGATCGCCGAGGGCGGGGGCGGCGGGAGTGCCGGGGGCGGAGGCGGGGTGCGTAGACATACGCCGTCCAGGATCTCACCTCGGCGAAATTCCTGGCGAATGAATTGTCCGGGGCCGGTGCTGCTGCTGGGGGCGCTGGTTATTGCTGGTCTGTGCTCGACCGGGTGTCGGCGTCTTGTTGCTGCTGGCGCTCGGCGTCCTGCTGCCTGCCCGCTTCTTTGGACATCGACTGGGCCGTGTTCGAAACGGCCTTGATGCCCAGGTATGCCGTCGTCAGCCCCGCCATCGCGGTGAACGCCGAGGTCAGGACGCCCACGATCACCGCCCGGTCGCCGTCCAGCTGCCACACCCCGAAGATCGCCACCGCGGTGATCGCCACGTTGCTGCCCACGACCGCGAGCAGCCCGTACCGCGCCCGTATCTTCTCCAGGTCGATGTCCTGGCCCATCGCGCCCCACCCTGTGTCGTCCGGCCACGACGAAAGCCCCGTCCCGATGGGACAGGGCTTTCGATCCGGTGGCTGGGGCCGGGGTCGAACCGGCGACCTATCGCTTTTCAGGCGATCGCTCGTACCAACTGAGCTACCCAGCCACGAGGCTTCCGGGGAAACCTCAGCGGTCCTGACGGGATTTGAACCCGCGGCCTCCACCTTGACAGGGTGGCGAGCACTCCAAACTGCTCCACAGGACCAAGCTGTTGCGCGCGAACTGGCTGAGCCAGTGTCGCACACGGTGTTGCGTGCCCCCAACGGGATTCGAACCCGTGCTACCGCCTTGAAAGGGCGGCGTCCTAGGCCGCTAGACGATGAGGGCTATCGGCCCGCCTGGGCGCTTCTCAGCGCGTCGGGGACGTGAGAAGCATATGGGATGGCGGGAGGTATCGCCAAAACGGTTTACGGGGTCCTCGACGGGGCCTCCGACGCCGGACTCGGAGAGGGGCTCGGGGACGGGCTCGAGGACTGCGGTGCGCCCGGCAGGTTCTCCTTCGGGAGGTGGCGGCTGACCTCGGCCGTCGTCAGGCCCAGGCCGCCCAGTTTGATCTCGTCCCAGGCCTGGAGGCGGTGGGTGTCGCGGTCGATGTAGAGGATCGACGCCTCGATGGGGTCGGGGTACTTGCCCTCCACCGCGCGCAGGCCGCTGCCGCCGGTCGAGCCCTCGATGCGCAGGCGGGTGCCGTGCTTCATGACCTCGGTGCCCTCGTGGTGGAGGTGGCCGGCCAGGACGAGCGGGACCTCGCCGTCGGTCTGGCGTGCCGCCGACGGTTCGTGGACCAGGGCGATGTCGACGGGGGTGCCGGCGGCCCGCTGGTCGCGGAGGGAGGAGGCGAGCTGGTCGCCGGCCAACTCCTCGGCCGCGTTGCCGCCGGGGGCGACCGAGCGGTCGGGAGTGAACTGGGGGTCGCCGATGCCCGCGAAGCGCACGCCCGCGACCGTCTCCGCCCGGCCCTCGTCCAGGACGTGCACGTTCTTCATGCGCTCCAGATGGCGCTGGGTGACCAGGGAGTCGTGGTTGCCCCTGACCCAGACGTAGGGGACGCCGAGGTCGGCGACGGGGTCCAGGAAGCCGTTCTCCGCCGCCGTGCCGTGGTCCATGGTGTCGCCGGTGTCGACGATGACGTTCACCTTGTACTGCTCCACCAGCGACGCGATGATCTTCCAGCTCGCGGGGTTCAGGTGGATGTCCGAGACGTGGAGCACGCGGATCGTCGTCGGGTCCGGCTGGTACGCGGGGAGAGTGGACGTGACGTCGTACAGCTTGGTCACGTTGGTCACCAGGCGGGCCAACTCCTGCTGGTAGACGTCGAATTCGGTGACGATGCTGCGCGCGTTGCCGACCACGGAGGGGGCGGAGGAGAGCAGCCCGGAGAACTTGGGTTCCAGGATGGACTTGGGGTTCCAGGTCGCGTAGGCGGTCGCGCCGGACGCGGCGAGGAGGGTGAGGGCCAGGCCGCCGGCGGTGAGGGCGCGGCGGGGGCGGCGGTAGACGGCGAGGCCGAGGGCGGTGGCGCCGAGGACGACGGCGGTGCAGGAGCGTACGGCGAGGTCGAGGGTGCCGTGTTCGACGTCGTGGGCGACCTCGTCCTGGAGGCCGGAGATGCGTTCGGGGTGGTCGACGAGAGCCTGGGAGCGTTCGGGGTCGAGCTGGTCGACGTTGACGTCGAGGCGTACGGGGGCGTGGTGGCTGTCGAGGGAGAGGGCGCCGAGCGGGGAGATGTTGATCTTGGTTCCGCCGGTGAGGGAGGGGCGCAGGGTCATGGTGGTGTTCATGGGGCCGACCTGGGCGCGGACATTGCCGACGATGAGCAGGCCGAGCCAGGCTCCGACGAGGACGACCGTGATCAGGCCGAGGGCGCGGGGCCAGGGGTGGGGCTGGGGGACGAGTTCGAGCGTGGGGCGGGGGCGGCGGGCGCGGTAGTGGTGGGTCAGGGCGCGCTGGGCCCGGCGGAGGCGGTTCAGGGCTGCGACGGGGACGCTGGCCATTGGTCCCGTATGCCCAGGAGTGGGGGTGGGTATGCGGGGCGGGGCGTGGGAGTGGGTCAGGGCCTGGCCGGCGGATCCCGTCGCAGACGCGGGGTCCGGCACGCTTACCTGCGGCGCAGCCGCTGATCAGGCACTGTCACTTTCCTGCGACCTGATCCGCCGGACAGGCCCTAGCCCCAGCCGAGTTCGTGGAGGCGTTCGTCGTCGATGCCGAAGTGGTGGGCTACTTCGTGGACGACGGTGACGGCGACCTCGTGGACGACGTCCTCGGTGGTCGCGCAGTAGCGGAGGGTCGGGCCCATGTAGATCGAGATCCGGTCGGGGAGGACGCCGGCGTACCACTCGCCGCGTTCGGTGAGAGGTGTGCCTTCGTAGAGTCCGAGGAGTTCGGGGTCGGACGGGTCGGGTTCGTCCTCGACGAAGACGGCCACGTTGTCCATGACCCGCGTCAGTTCGGGCGGAATCCGGTCCAGGGCCTCGCTCACCAGCTCTTCGAACGCCTCGCGTGTCATTTCCAGCACATGCCTATTGTCCGGGACGAACGCGGGTTCGGGGCGGTGACGGGGTCGGCAGGTCGGGGATGAGTGCGGCGACGCGTTCCAGCTGCTCGCGCTGGGCGCGCAGGTTCAGGGCGGCGGGGCGGGTGACGAGGTGGCGGGCGCCGGCGGTGACGTACTGGCTGAGGCGTTGGGCCACCTGCTCCGCGGTGCCCGCGGCGACGGCCTGGATCTTCTCCAGTTCGGGGAGGGGCATGCCGTAGGTGGCCCGGGCGTAGTCGTCGAGTGCGGCTCGGGCGGTCCGGGGGTCGTCGTCGATTCGTACGGTGATGAAGAGGGCCGGGGTGATGGCCTCGGGGGTTCGGCCCGCCGCTGTCGCCGCCTCGTGGATGTCGTGCAGGCCGGTCGTGTAGTCGGCGGGGTCGGGCGGGTAGGGGAGCCAGCCGTCGTAGAGGCGGCCGGTGCGGGCCAGGGCGGTGGGGGTGGCGCCGGCGAGCCAGACGGGTGGGCCGGTGGGGCGGGTGGGCCGTAGGGCGGGCGGGAGGTCTGTGAAGTGGTGGAACTCGCCGTCGAAACTGTCGGCGCCCTGCCAGAGGGCCCGCCAGAGCCGGACCGTCTCGTCGAGGCGGGCGAAACGGCGGGGCCACGGGACTTCGGAGAGGTCGTAGAACGGCCGCCCGAAGCGGCCGGGGAAGCCGGCGCCGACGGCGAGGGTGAGGCGGCCGTCGGAGAGCAGGTCGATGGAGGCGAGGGCCTGGGCGGTCTGGACGGGGCGGCGCAGGAAGGGGAGCAGGGCGCCGGTGCCGAGGGTGGCCGTCTCGGTGGTGACGGCGAGGGCGGCGAGCATCGTGAGGGCTTCGATGCGGGGGGTGATGAGGGAGTCGTTGACGAAGAGGGAGGTGAAGCCGAGGTGTTCGGCGGTGCGGCCGAGGGTGATCAGGTCGCGGGGGTTGTCGTCGGTGGCCCATTGGGCGGTTCCGGTGGGGAGTAGGACGCCGAGGTTGATGGGGGTGGTGGTTGGCGGTCCGTCGGCTGATGGGGGTGGGGGTGTGCGCCTAGTAGTTCGGGAGTTCCGTTGGGGGGCGGCTGCGGGTAGTCCGTGGTTGCCCGCGCAGTTCCCCGCGCCCCTGGGAGACGCGGGCTCGGTTCCAGTAGTGGCTGCGGGTGGTACGCCGGTGTCGGCGGGGTTGGCGGTGTTCATGGGCTCGATGGTCGTAGGCGGCGGGTATGGCCTCAATTCCCTGCGCGGAATGGCCGGTTGGGGCGAGGCGCCGTAGAACTGGTCCGTGGACTTTTCCCAGGTGCTGCGTGAGTGTCGTGCGGGTCGTCGGCTGAGTCAGCTGGAGTTGGCGTCGCGGGCCGGGACCACTCAGCGGCATCTGAGTTTCATCGAGTCGGGGCGGTCGGTGCCGGGGCGGAACATGGTCGTGCGGCTCGCCGAGTCGCTCGAACTGCCGTTGCGGGAGCGGAACGAGCTGTTGCTGGCGGCCGGGTTCGCGCCGGTGTACGCGGAGAGTTCGCTGGAGGGGCCGGTGCTGGCGCCGGTGCGGGCGGCGATCGGGCACATCCTGCGCGGGCATCTGCCGTATCCGGCGGTGGTGGTGGATCGGAAGGGGCAACTGGTCGATGCCAACAGCGCGTTCGGGGTGATCACGGAGGGTGCGGCGGCGGAGTTGCTGGGGCCGGGGGCGAATGTGTACCGGCTGGCACTGCATCCGGACGGGGTGGCGCCGCGGATTCTCAACCTCGCCGAGTGGGCGCGGCACATCGTGGCGCGGCTGGGCGGGTTGCCGGAGCTGCGGGCCGAGTTGGCCGGTTATGTGCCGGAACTGGGGTCGTCGGAGGGGCAGTTGGGGTTCGCGGTGCCGTTGCGGCTGCGGTCGTCGTACGGGGAGCTGCGGCTGATGACGACGGTGACGACGTTCGCGACGGCGGTGGATGTGACCTTGGCGGAGCTGAAGTTGGAGGCGTTCCTGCCGGCCGACGCGGCGACGGCCGAGGCGTTGGCCGCCGCGTCGGCGGATCAGGCACCGGGGAACATGTAGTCGGTGCGGATGCGGCCGTCGCTGTCGAGCGCGAGCAACTCCATCCCGCCGCCCACCACTTCGCCGTCGGCGACGGTGACCGTGTCCCAGTGGAACCGGACCAGGTCGTCGAGCCGTACGGCGTCGGCGCGGGCCCGGAAGCTGAACTCGCCTTTCTCGACGAAGCGTTGGTAGCTACGTGTGACGCGGGTCTCGATGGCGTCGTAGCCCCGGGCCCGCAGGGTCGGGTGATCGAAGCCGAGGCCGGCCGCGAGTTCACGGATCTCGGCGGGCGGCTGGAGGACGTGGGTGCCGTCCTCGGCCCAGAGACTCTCGATCGCCGCCCGGCGGCGGGCGGGGTCCGGTTCCGCCCACTGCGCGATGTAGCGGGCGGCAAGGTCCTGGGGTTCGGTCGTCCCGGTCATCCGTGACTCCTTCGAGCGCTGCGGTCGATGCGGTGCCGATCGTGCTGGGGGCGGGGGCTGGGGGCAATTCCCGGCAAGGAGTGGGCGACGGGGGTGGGGCAGGCCTGGCCGGGGGTGGGTGACTGAGGCGGGGCAAGTTCCGGCGAGGAGTGGGCGACGGGCGCGGGGCAAGCCCCGGCCGGGAGCGGGCGACTGGGGTAGGGCAAGTCCCGGGAAGGCGTGGGCGACGGGGGCGGGGCACATCCTGGCCGGGAGTGAGCGGCGCGCGCGGCGCAACCCCCGGCCAGGACTGGGCGACTGAGGCGGCGCATGCCCCGGCCAGGAATGAGCGACGGGCGCCGGACAAGTCCCGGCCGGAAAAGCGTGCCGGGGTGCTGGGCGCGTGTCTTCCGGTGGGCGGTGGGAGTTGAGAGGGCGACTCCTTTTTCCGCCCTCGGAGGTGGCCCCGTGCGCCCCATGTACGTACCCGTCCGTCTGGCCGCCGCGGTCGCCGTCGTCGCCGCTGCCGCCGGCTGTATGAGCGTGGGCGACGACGCGGGCGGCGGTGCCAAGCCCTCGCACTCGGCCGGGCGGCACGCCGGTGAGGTGCCGGACGGCGGTTCGGGGGCGCCGGGCGGCGGGCTCGGGTACGGCGGGTCGGCGGGGGACGGGAAGCACGGGCACGGGAAGCCCGAGCCCGGTGAGTCGGCGTCGGGGTCGGCCTCGCCGTCGCCGGCGGGGGGCGCGGCCAGTCCGTCCGCCTCCACGGCGCCCAGGCCGGGGACGAGCGCCAAGCCCGGCGCGCCCACCACCGCCGCGCCGCAGCCGACCCCGTCGCGGACCCCGCCGCCCCCGGACCCGACGCCGAGCCAGCAGCAGCCGTCCCCGGACCCGACCGTCGCCGAACCCTCGTCCTCGGCGCACGAGGACCCGGCCCCGCAGCTGGTGGACCGCGAGCCGGCACCCGCGGCCGGATCACCGGCGTAGGAGCGGTTGTGACGCAGGTCAATCGAGGCCGGTTTGCCTCGGGGGGTGGTGGGTGCGTATGGTGGTAGATCGTTTGATCCCATTGCCCGGCGCCACTGCAGAGCGCGCCGTGTGGCGCGTACTCTCCCTTGCCGTGGCGGACCGCATTGAGGCGGTCGATAGCGAATCACGGAGTTGACGGGCGCGTGCCGACGGAGACTCCGGAAGGTTTCGCATTCGCATGTCCATTTCCAGTACTGATCACGTCGTCATGCCCGAGAACGAGGGCACCGAGACGGCCGTAGACACCGCCGCGGAGGCCCCCGAGGTGACGTTCGCGTCCCTCGGTCTCCCCGAGGGCGTCGTGCGCAAGCTCGCGCAGAACGGCGTGACCACCCCCTTCCCGATCCAGGCGGCGACCATCCCGGACGCCCTGGCCGGCAAGGACATCCTCGGCCGTGGCCGCACCGGCTCCGGCAAGACCCTCTCGTTCGGTCTGCCGCTGCTGGCGACGCTGTCCGGCGGCCGCACCGAGAAGAAGCGCCCCCGCGGCATCATCCTCACCCCGACCCGCGAGCTGGCCATGCAGGTCGCCGACGCCCTCCAGCCCTACGGCGACGTCCTCGGCCTGAAGATGAAGGTCGTCTGCGGCGGCACGTCGATGGGCAACCAGATCTACGCCCTTGAGCGGGGTGTGGATGTACTCGTCGCCACCCCGGGCCGCCTCCGCGACATCATCAACCGCGGCGCCTGCTCGCTCGAAGACGTGCAGATCGCGGTCCTCGACGAGGCCGACCAGATGTCCGACCTGGGCTTCCTGCCCGAGGTCACCGAGCTGCTCGACCAGATCCCGGCCGGCGGCCAGCGCATGCTGTTCTCGGCGACCATGGAGAACGAGATCTCCACGCTGGTCAAGCGCTACCTCAAGAACGAGGTCACGCACGAGGTCGACAGCGCGCAGGGCAACGTCACGACGATGTCCCACCACATCCTCATCGTGAAGCCCAAGGACAAGGCGCCGGTCACCGCCGCGATCGCCTCCCGCAAGGGCCGCACGATCATCTTCGTCCGCACCCAGCTGGGCGCCGACCGCATCGCCGAGCAGCTGCGCGACGCCGGTGTGAAGGCCGACGCGCTGCACGGCGGCATGACGCAGGGCGCCCGTACGCGGACGCTGGCGGACTTCAAGGAGGGCTACGTCAACGCGCTCGTCGCGACCGACGTCGCCGCCCGCGGCATCCACGTCGACGGCATCGACCTGGTCCTGAACGTGGACCCGGCCGGCGACCACAAGGACTACCTGCACCGCGCCGGCCGTACGGCCCGTGCCGGCCGTACCGGAACCGTCGTCTCCCTCTCCCTGCCGCACCAGCGCCGTCAGATCTTCCGGCTGATGGAGGACGCGGGCGTCGACGCCGGCCGTCACATCATCAACTCCGGTACGGCCTTCGAGCCCGAGGTCGCCGAGATCACCGGCGCCCGTTCGATGACCGAGGTCCAGGCCCAGTCGGCGGGCGACGCCGCGCAGCAGGCCGAGCGCGAGGTCATTCAGCTCACCAAGGAGCTGGAGCGGGCCACGCGCCGCGCCGCCGAACTCCGCGAGGAGTCCGACCGCCTGGTCGCCCGTGCCGCGCGCGAGCGGGGCGAGGACCCGGAGGTCGCGGTGGCCGAGGCCGCAGCGGCCGTCGTCGAGGCGGCTGCCGCCGCGCCGGTCGCCGAGGCGCCGGTGCGCGAGGAGTCGTCGTACGACCGTCCGCGCCAGCAGCGCGACGACCGGGGCAACTACGAGCGCCGTGACCGTCGTGACGACCGTCCGTCGGGCGGCTTCCGCCGCGACGACCGTGGCGGCAACGACCGCGGTGGCCGTTCCTTCGAGCGTCGTGACGACCGTCCGTCCGGTGGCTTCCGCCGCGACGACCGTCGTGACGACCGACGTGACGGTGACCGTGGCGGCCGTTCTTTCGATCGTCGTGACGAGCGTCCCTCGGGTGGCTTCCGGCGCGACGACCGTCCCTCGGGCGGCGACCGCGGTGGGCGTTCCTTCGACCGTCGTGACGAGCGTCCCTCGGGTGGCTTCCGCCGGGACGACCGTCCGTCGGGCGGCGACCGTGGCGGCCGTTCCTTCGAGCGTCGTGACGACCGTCCGTCCGGTGGCTTCCGCCGGGACGACCGTCCGTCGGGCGGCGACCGTGGCGGCTTCCGTCGCGACGACCGTCCCGCGACCGGTCACCGGGGCAGCGACCGCCCGTTCAACCGTGACCGCCAGGGCGACCGCCCGGGCTTCCGCGCCGGCGGCCACGACCGTCCGTCCGGCCACCGCGGCACGACCGGCACGGGTACCGGCACCGGCACCTTCGGCCGCCGCGACGACAAGCCGCGCTGGAAGCGCAACGGCTGACGTCGACGGCTGACGCCAAGTGACGTGGCGCAGCACTGAGATGGCCCCCGCCCGGGTTCGGGCGGGGGCCATTTTTGCGCACTCTTGGCTGTGTGTTGACTGTATGATCAGCCGACTTCCATGGGGTTCAGGTCTGTTTCCGGGGGGAAACTTTGGCTCGTCGTGTCTTCACAGGCATCGCCGTCTCTGCCGTACTCGCGGCCGGGCTCGGCCCGCTGCTGCCGGCGCCCGCGTTCGCGGTGGGGGACGCACAGGAGACGGTCGTACCGGCCACCCTGCGCGGCACCTACACCTCGGCCGCGCTGCTCGCGTCCTCGACCCAGGGCGGCCACGACAGCGCCGGGGCGCAGGGCGTCTTCCACCGGGTGGAGGGCGTCACGCCGACGCTGTGGACGCGCTACTCGGACGGTGTGGCGGTGCCCGTGCCGGTGCGGACCGGGGCGAGCATCCGGGCGACCGGTACCGATGTCCTCGCGTACCAGTACCCGGACGGCCGGTTCGAGTTCTGGGACCCGACCGACGGTACGACCCGGAGTCTCCAGGTCCCGGCGGGCCTCGGCGTCCTGAGCGCCTTCGACGACCTCACCCTCGCCTTCCGGAACTCCACCGCCGAGGACGGCACCAGCACCCGGATCATGCATCTGCTGACTCCCGGCCCCGACGGCACCACCCGGGACGTGACCGTCACGGGCGGACCGGCGGGCCTGATCGTCGGCCTGCCGGCCGGCACGGACGCCACGAGCGTGTTCTTCCGCTCCTCGCTGGACGGACAGCAGGTGCTGATCGCCGTGGACCGGGAGACCGGCCAGGTGCAGAGCACGAGCGGTCCCCTGCCCCTCGAGTACACGCATGTGTACGCGTCCCGGGACCACGTGGTCGTCGCCGCCTACGACAAGGCCAAGGTGCTCGTGCTGCCGCGCGCCGACCTGTCGGCGACCCCGGCCGAGGTGGTGCTCAAGGGTGTCAGCGACGGCGCGAACGCGACGCACGACCTGGCTCTCGTGGGGGACTGGCTGGTCAACGGCACCGGTGCGGTGACGGCCCAGCCGATCGCCGGCGGCGCCTCGGTGACCCTCATGCCGTCGTCGTCGTTCGGGATCGCGGCCGGCCCCGACGGCACCGCCGTGAAGATCGGCCGCACCGGGAGTGACGACTGGGGCATCCAGCGCATCCAGCCCGGCCCGGCGGGCGTCCCGGTCGTCACCCAGGTCAGGGCGCTGCCCAAGCCGCCGGTCAGGATCCAGGGGCTGTCCCTGGAGCAGGGGCGGCTCCTCGTCGCCGACACCGGTGGCCCGAACGGATACCGCGACGACTACATACGTACGGTCTCCGTGACCGGCACGCCGGAGTTCGGCGCCCGCTCGTCGTTCGACGGCGCCCAACTGAACCTCGGTACCTGCACGTTGACGGAACTCGGCTGCTCCCAGCTCTACGGCACGGCCGACGGCCGCGCCGCCTGGCTGACGAAGGACACCACGACGAGCGACCGTATCCGCGTCAACGGGCCCGCCCCGTACACCTTCTGGGAGCGCGCTGTCCCCGCGGGCGGCCGCATCACGGACGTCTCCGGCCGCTATCTGATCCACACCACGGCGACCGCGCAGACCGTCTACCGGATCGGCAACGACGGCAACCCGGCCCTCACCCGCACCCCCGGCGCCGCGGCCCTCTCCGGCGACACCCTGTGGACCCCGGGCACCACCCCCGGCACCCTCACGGCCTACAACCTCACCACCAGGAAGACCGAGACCCTCACCACCGACACCGGCTGCGCACCCACCGAACTGCGGGCCAACGGCCGCTGGCTGTACTGGAGTTGCGCCGACGGCACGGCGGGCGTCTACGACCGTACGGCGAAGAAGTCCGTCCAGGTACCGTCCGGCGAGGCGGAGTTGGGCGACGGATTCGTCGTCACGCACGACAGACAGGCCGGGCAGCTGGTCCTCACCACGGTCGCCG
Source organism: Streptomyces hokutonensis (assembly GCF_000376565.1). Classification (GTDB taxonomy): domain Bacteria; phylum Actinomycetota; class Actinomycetes; order Streptomycetales; family Streptomycetaceae; genus Streptomyces; species Streptomyces hokutonensis. The sequence continues at coordinate 39,309 of NZ_BARG01000083.1, forward strand.
ACGGCACCCCCGCGAGCCGGGTGATCGGCGCGCTGCCCGACACCGGCGTCTCCCAGCGCGAGGTGCGCTGGACGGTCGACGAGTCGACCGGGAACGTGGCCTACGTCGACGACCAGGAGCGCGTCCACCTCGTGCCGGCCGGTGTCACCCAGCAGCAGCCGCTGCGCCTGCTGGCCCCGGTCGAGGCGGCCCCCTCCGTCCAGGCGCACGAGCGCGACACGACCGAGGACACCCTGGCCGCCGTACTGCTGTCGAAGCCGTCCGCGAGCTGGCGGCTGACCGTGCGCGACCGGGCCACCGGCAAGGTCGTGGACACGCGCGACGGCGGCGCGGCGCGCGGCGAGCTGAAGGTCGGCTGGTCCGCGTCCTTCGGGGCGACGCTCCTGACGAAAGGGTCGTACGACTGGACGCTGTCCGTCGCACCGGCCGACGGGGTCGGCGCCCCGGTGACGGCGAGCGGCACGGTCGCGCTGCGCGGCGGTTCCCCGGCGCGCCACGACCACGTCGGCGGCGATGCCGTAGGTGATCTGCTGACGCTTGACCCGTCCGGCGCGCTGACGTATCAACTGGGCACGGGCAAGGGCGGGTTCGCCGGAAAGGTCACCGGCACCGGCTGGGCGACGAGCGTCAAGGCGGTCCCCTTCGGCGACCTGAACGGGGACCACTGCAACGACGTCCTGGTCCGCCTGAGCAGCGGCGCCCTGCGCGCGTACAGACCGGCCTGCGACGCGGCGCTCAAGCCGTCGACGGCGTACACGTCCTTGGGGACGAGCGGCTGGAACCAGTACGACGTGCTGACCGCGCCCGGCGACATCAGCGGTGACGGCCGCCCGGACCTGATCGCGCGGAGCGCGTCGACGGGGACGGTGTACCTGTACAAGGGCACGAGCGCGGGCAAGCTGTCGGCGCGCGTGAAGCTGTACGCCGACTGGAAGACGTACAAGAAGGTCGTCGGCGTAGGTGATCTGAACGGTGACGGCATCGGTGACCTGCTGGCGCAGGACAAGTCGAACAACCTGTACCGCTACTACGGCACCGGCCACGGCACGTTCGGGGCGCGGGTGAAGCTGTTCACCGCGTGGGGCGGGTCGTACAACGCGGTGGTCGGGGTCGGGGACATCACCGGGGACGGGAAGGCGGACCTGGTGGAGCGGGACTCGGCCGGGGTGCTGTACCGCAACGGCGGTGACGGGAAGGGGTCGTTCGGGGCGCGGGTGAAGATCGCGACCGGCTGGGGCGGGTACAGGGGCATTTTTTAGCCACATCGAGTCCTTATCGATTCCTTAAGTGGCGCATGTCACGTCCCCGGCGGGGGAATCGCTGGGGGCATGACAGATGACGCCATAGCGAGTGGGCTGTCAAAGGGAGACGCTCCCGGTGACTCCGGTCTCTCCGACGAGGAACGCCTTGCCCAGCTCGGCTATACGCAGGTTCTCGCCCGCCGCATGTCGGCGTTCTCCAACTACGCGGTCTCCTTCACGATCATCTCGGTCCTGTCCGGCTGCCTGACCCTCTACCTCTTCGGCATGAACACGGGCGGCCCGGCGGTCATCACCTGGGGCTGGGTGGCCGTAGGCCTGATGACGCTGTTCGTCGGCCTGTCGATGGCCGAGATCTGTTCGGCCTACCCGACATCGGCGGGCCTGTACTTCTGGGCCCACCGCCTGGCACCGCCCCGTTCGGCCGCGGCCTGGGCGTGGTTCACGGGCTGGTTCAACGTCCTCGGCCAGGTCGCGGTGACCGCGGGTATCGACTTCGGTGCCGCGTCGTTCCTGGGCGCGTATCTGAACCTCCAGTTCGACTTCAAGGTCACCCCGGGCCGCACGGTCCTCCTGTTCGCGGCGATCCTGATCCTGCACGGCCTGCTGAACACGTTCGGGGTGAGGATCGTCGCTCTCCTCAACAGCGTGAGTGTGTGGTGGCACGTGGTGGGAGTCGGCGTGATCGTCGGCGCGCTGGCGTTCGTCCCCGATCACCACCAGTCGACGACCTTCGTCTTCACGAAGTTCGTGAACAACACGGGCTGGGGCAGCGGTGTGTACGTGGTGCTACTGGGCCTCCTGATGGCGCAGTACACCTTCACCGGCTACGACGCCTCCGCCCACATGACGGAGGAAACGCACGACGCGTCGACGGCCGGCCCGAAGGGCATCGTCCGCTCGATCTGGACGTCGTGGATAGCCGGCTTCGTGCTGCTGCTGGGCTTCACGTACGCGATCCAGTCGTACAACGCGGAGCTGAAGTCGCCGACGGGGGCGCCGCCGGCGCAGATCCTGCTCGACGCGCTGGGAGCGACGTCGGGCAAGTTGCTGTTGTTGGTGGTGATCGGGGCACAGCTCTTCTGCGGGATGGCCTCGGTGACGGCCAACAGCCGCATGATCTACGCCTTCTCACGCGACGGCGCGCTGCCGTTCTCGCGGGTCTGGCACACGGTGAGCCCGCGCACCCGGACTCCCGTCGCGGCGGTCTGGCTGGCGGCGACGGGCGCACTCCTCATGGGCCTGCCGTACTTGATCAACTACACGGCCTACGCGGCGGTGACCTCCGTCGCCGTCATCGGCCTCTACATCGCGTACGTCATCCCGACACTGCTACGACTGGCAAAGGGCGACGACTTCCAGCGCGGCCCGTGGCACCTGGGCCGCTGGTCCCGGCCGATCGGGGTCGTGTCGGTGGTCTGGGTGGCCGTGATCACGATCCTCTTCATGCTCCCGCAGGTCTCCCCGGTCACCTGGGAGTCCTTCAACTACGCGCCGGTCGCTGTGCTGGTGGTGCTCGGCTTCGCGGCGGCTTGGTGGGCGGCTTCGGCCCGGCACTGGTTCCTGAACCCGGAGCACGCGCGCACGAAGGCACGGGAGGCGGCGCGGGCGGGCGCGCCCGAACCGGTAGATCCGTAACACTCCGGACCCGCCCGGGCGCCTTCCCCTCATCCGGCACGGCCGTGTCCCCGATACCCGATCGGAGACACGGCCACGTCCCGCTATGCTCGGGGAGGCAACATCGCGGGGACCCTTAGCTCAATTGGCAGAGCAGTGGACTTTTAATCCATTGGTTGTGGGTTCGAGTCCCACAGGGTCTACGGTGCGGGTGATGGGGGTACCCCCTCTGACCTGCTGTGCAGCGTCCGGGTCGGCTTCGGTCGGGTCGGGCGCTGTGGCGTTTTCAGGTCTCTGCGTGAGCGATGCGTGAGCGGATGTTCGATCACGGCCGCGCGTTTGGTGATGCTGACAAGACTCCTCGCGGGTGCGTCGGAGAGGCTTCGCAGCGACGCGGCGCCTCTCGCCCCGTGCTGCGGGAGCCGACGGACCGGCCGCAGCCGAAGCTGACTAGCTCATCTGTCGTTTTCTCAGCCTGCGATGTCAGAGCAGTAGCCCACACCCTGCCACCTGATCTGCCATGACTGACGGCAGCTGACTCAACATCAAACTTCAGTGGACTACTGCGTGCGGGACAGCGCAATCCCATGCCGCTTTAGGCTTGGGCACGCGCGCAACGCTAATCACGAGAGGGCTCCTGCTGATGGCCAAAGAGATCACCGGTGATGTGACACGCTGGGACATCTCAGCGGCAGACCTGCCCGAGACGGTGCTCACTGCCCCAACGGGCGACCGCGTGTTTCTGCTCCCCGACTCAAGCATCGACGAGATGGCCGTCTACCGGGACGATGTGGCCGGCTTGATCAAGACACTGCGACATCGTGGCGTGGACATCGACTTCGCATGCGCGCGAGAAGACCGCCGCTATCTCAGTGAGTACGGGGCCACCGAGGTGGTGGCCACCATCGCTATCGCTGTGGCCACCACGCTCACCACCGATCTGGTCAAGAGCATCGTTCTGACTGCCTGGCAGCGGGCACGCTCCTCACTGGGGCCCGGCTGCCCTGCTGAGGAGGTCGACGAGGCGCGTGTGACGGTCAAGATCGCTGAGATCGTCCGGACCGAGAACGAAACGGCTATCCGAGGTCTGGAGATCACCAGCCGGCTGGCAGACATCGAGAACCTCATCCAAGCCGCCGTGTCCGACCCGGCCCGTGTCGGGCTTCCCCCGGCAGAGCCGGACGATGCCGCTCCGGAGGACACCACCGGATGAGAGTCTCCGGCCTTGTCATCCGCACCGGGGTACCTTTGCCCCCGGCGTCAGGCCCTGTACGTCTGGCCATGATGCACCAGGACGGTGTGACGGCCCTGCGAGAATCCATGCGCCTGTACGGGCAGTGCTGTCGCAGTATCTCCCTCACCTGGGGCCTGTCCCTGGCCCGCTTTCCGTCCTGGACATCGACGACAGAGGAAATTCACCGTCGCGGACTGTGGACGATGAGCGCACAACGGGACTTCCTTATCCGCGTGTGGTCGCAGGCCCGACGCCGACTGCGAGCCAACATCGCAGCACTCACCTCGCCGTCTCAGTGGTCTATCGGTGCATCCACCTCCAACCGGTGGAGCCACCGCCAGTACATGGCGATGGCGCGTTTGCCGCACACACCGCACGACACGCGCCAGCCAACCGATCCGTGGCAGGACCTGGAAGCGGCGGCACGCACCTCTCTGGGCCGTGCCGTCGACGCCTACAACTTCCTGGAGGACAGCGAGCTTTCCGAAGTTGCCCACCGACACGCTCATCAAGTCGCAGCTCTCGTAGGCGGGCTCTTCGACTGCAACATCGAGTACTCCGAGGACACCTACTGGGACGTCTGCCGCCTCACGCTTATGCACAGAAGATGGGGCATGTCTGCCGGCTTCACCGCGACTCGAAATTGCTCCTTGTGCGGGCAGGACATCGATTACTGCCCGCACCTGCTCGATACCCGATACGACGTCACCGTGCGGCATGACGCTGACGGAGCGTGCAACGTCTGCGGCTTGCGTAGCTGTTCACACACCGATGGTGAGACCGTCTCCGCCTTTCCGCGATCCGTCATGTCCGAGCTGCAGCTCCACGAAGTGAGTTGGGTGTCCCGGCCCAGAGACCCCTTGGCCCGCTTCACCAAGATTGAGTTGAGCCAGGAGGTACTCCGGCTCGGCTTGGGAGAAGACCCGACAGGCAGAGACATCTGTTGCTACCGGTGTCTTCACCCCTGCAGCGGATTTAGCCGGCTGCCGAATCGGAACTAGGGGACCCGTCCCGCATCGGTGGCAGCTTCCTGGACGCGGCGGCCGACGTTTCCGCCCCATACCAGAACTGTTTAAGCCACCCGTCAGCAGAGGTCAGAGAGATCGGCCCGCCAGAGCTATTGCGCGGAACTGGCAGAGGAGGAACGCGCTTCCAGACGCTCCTCGATTGCCGCTACAGCGTCATTAAGTCGACGGTAGACCTGTGCCGAGAGTCCCATGCGCTTCAAGCCATGCTGCAATGGGTCGCGCATGTGCTTCTCGCAGACGACGAAGTCCGCGTACCCGGCTGCACAGGACAGGTAGACCATGTCCGTGAGATCGTTCCGTCGCCACGTGGTGCCCTTGTTGAGGTGTCGGCTCTGTAGCATTTCCCGGAAGAGGCCGACGGCCGGAGCCTCTCCGATGGCCCGCACCCATCCCTTGAACCCCCACTGGCGGAACAGTTCCTTCGGGACGTCTGCCGCAGCTGCCTCTTCTGCCAGTTCCTGCTGTAGGTCCTTCACGAGGTGGATGTCGATGGCCCTGCGCTTCTGCTGTGAGTCCTGATCCAGCTCGTCCAGCCAGTCACTGAAGCGCTGGCTCGCTGCTATCCACCCGGTGTCCGGTCCGTCCTCGACTTGCTGGGTGTCGAGGATGGCGTCGATGGAAACGGAGGCAGTGAGCAGCGCCTTGGTTTGGAAAGCCAAGCGATTCTGTGGCGTTGGCATTCGCTCAACACCAGTCCACCGGGTGGGGGCGTATAGGGCGTCCGCGTCGAGGGTGAAGACCGGGGCGGAGTGTACTCTGTCGGGCCGGTCCATTCGGTGGCAGAAGGCATCGTGAAGCTCGTTCCGCCGGACCTGCAAAGGATCACGCATCTGCCAGCCGCGGCTGTACTGCAAGATCGTCAGTCCGAGGCCGTAGCGCTTGTCCGTGCTGAACGTCTTGCCGGTCTCGAAGTAGTGGCCGGCAGAGGCAGGTAGAACGATTTGACGTTGGTTCACCCACTCCTTCAGCTTTCGGGCAGCGACCCGGTCCATCTCGCTGCTCTTCTCTGCGCCGCGATCGGCGTTGCTCAGCATGCTCCACTGGTTCTGGTCGAGGTACACGACGAGCCGTCTTGCCAGCTGATCACCGGCCTCCTGCAGCGGCATCTCAAAGAGGACCTGATCGCCGCTCAGAGTGGTGGCGAGGAGCGCTCCGTAAGCCGGAGTGAAGTCGAGTCGGGCTAGGACGCTCGTGTCTTCGAACGGGGACGGGTCCAATGGAAAGCGGGCCTCCTTCCCGTCCGAGCGGGTGAAGATGGTGCACTCTGCCGCGCGGTCCATCGTGATCAGAGTGATGGACAGGTTGCTCTCGTTTTCCACGACACCAATGTTGCGCGGTTTCTCTCAGGATGTGGCCTGATTTATTCTGCGGTCTTATCAAGGCGGACGCGTGGCACTAGCCGGGCCGCTGCTTCAGCGGCTGCCAGGTCGACCTCGGGGAGCAAGCTCGTGTACGTGTCCGAGGTCAGCGTGATTGTGGAGTGGCGAAGCGTTTCCTTGATCGTGTGGAGGTCACCGCCACCGCCGTGGGTGAGGGTTGCCGACACATGACGTAGATCACGAAGGGTGATCGGCGGTAGGCCGGTGCGGGCCAGGATCTGCCGGAACGTCTCCGACGCGGTCTCGGGGTGGAGCCAGGCGCCGTTCTCCTGGGTGAACACCTTGCCGGTGTCCTGCCAGGCGTCACCCCACTTCTCCCGCTCCTTCAGTTGGTGGGCGCGGTGCTCGCGCAGGGCTGCGATGTTCAAGCTGTCCAAGGCGATCGTGCTGGCGCTGCCGTCCGTCTTCGGCTCGGACTCATACGTGTCCCAGCCGTCCACCACGATTTCCTTGGCGGGCGTGATGAGGCCGGCGTCGAGGTCGATCTCGTGCCAGTCCTGGCCGACCGCCTCGCCGCGACGGAGGCCGCGGGTACCCATGAGGTGGAAGATCGCGTACAGGCGGTCACCCTCGGCCGCGTCGAGGAAGGCGCCGAACTGCTGCGGGGTCCACACCATCACGGGGCCGGGGATCTCGCCCGTCCCGCTCATCGGTCCAGAGGAGAGGCTTCGGGCGCTTGCCGGACTCCAACTCGACGTGGGACGCCGGGTTGAAGGTGATGAGTTGTTGGGCGATCGCGGAGTTCAGGGCCGCGCGCAGGGTGCGGCGGATCGCCTGACGGGATGCCGGACCGGTGATCTTCCGGAACGGCTTCATCTCCGCCAGTTTGGCCCGTTCAACCGCGAGCAGCTTCCGCTCGGCTCCTACAGGGCGGCCGGGCTTACTCGGCTTGCAGCGGGCGATCTGCTCGCGGCGGGCCTCGTTCTCGGCCGCGATGACCTCGTTGTCGTCGGCTATCCCGTCGAACATCTCCACCAGGTGGCCGACGTTGAGGCGGTCGAGGCGTACCTGGCCGATGCGCGGCTTCAGGTGGACGCGTATGTGGGACGCGTAGCCGTTGAGCGTGGTCTTGCGGCGCTTCTTCGCTGCGAACCACTGATCGAGCCACTCGCCAACGGTGAGGCTGCCACGGAGAGCCAGGCCCGCCCTGAGGCGGCGCCGGGTCTCCTCGATGGCGGGCAGCGGGGCCTTCTCGGCTGCGACCTCCTCCAGCAGAGCGATGAGGCGCTGGAGGCTGTCGGGGTCGTCCTTGTCCGCCAGGGCGAGCAGAGCGCGGACGTGGTCGAGGTCGGCCTGAGCCGTCTTCAGGGACTCGTAGCCGGCGCGGCTGAAGGAGCGGCGGGTGCCGTCTTCGTGCGGCGGGAGTTCCTGACGTATGGAGTACGAGCCGTGTTTGCGGCTGGAGAGCTTGGGGCACTTCTTGCCGAGCGGCTTGCCGGTGTGGGGGTCCCGGCAGTAGCAGCGGCGGTGGGTGGAACCCTTCAAAGATCGTTTTCCTCGGTGGTGTCGGGGTCGGTTTCGGGTGGGTCGACATCGGAGAGTTCCGGCGGCAGGGTCGGTGGCCTGCCGCCGTCTTCGCGGATGAAGGCGCGGGCGCTGCGGAGCCGGTACTTGGCTTCCAACGCCCTCTCTGCGTAGTCGGCTTGCGCGAGTACGGCTTCTTCGCGTTCTGCCTGGTTGGGTGCTGTCTCGGCTTTCCAGCGCTCGTGCTTCTCGCCCTTCAGAGCGGCCAGGGCGGCACGCTGGTGGCGGATGTGGGCGCGGAAGGAACGGAGCATGGCGTCTTCCCTGCCGAGCTCCTCACTGTCGCCGGTGAACCAGCGCATGGCATCCCAGGTCCGTTCGGAGTGCTGCAACGGGAGGCGCTGGACTCGGTCGACGTAGCCGACGGGGTAGAGCAGGCAGATCGGGTAGGTGTCCAGGGCTTCGGCGAGGACGAGGATGTCGACCAGGGGCAGGTTGGCGCGGCGGCTGGACTCCATGTTGGCGATCACGTTGCGGGGGATCGGGTGGCCGATCTCCTCGCAGCGGTCAGCTAGGTCCTGGGCGCTCATGCGCAGCTCCTTCCTTCGTCTGCGGACCTCGGCGGCCACCGTGGCCATCACCTGGTCCACCCACTCCGGGACGTCGTCCTCGTCCCTGTCCCTTCCAGCATCCGAACCGCGTTGTGTCATGCAGACACATTAACTTCCCTACCGTTGATTCCATGGCCTGGAGACGAGCGCGATCGCCGTGTTCGCCGAGGGCTCAGTCATGGATGGAGCGCGTATGCGCGAGAACGGGCCCGTCGGCCGGGTTAAGGGCATGAGTCGCGAGGAGCTGCTGGAGCTTCCCGCTGCCGTTGACCTGGAGACGGGCAACCGGGCGTTGGGGCTGGGGCGGAGCAAGGGGTATGAGCTGGCGAAGCGCGGCCAGTACCCGTGCAAGGTGCTGCGGCTGGGCAACGCCTACCGGGTGGTGACCGCGGACCTGTTGGCCCTGCTGGGCCTGGCCGCGTGAGAGCGAGGGACCGTAGCAGGCCGTTCTGCGCTGAGCTGACACAGAAAAGCTGGACTGTTGCCGGGCGCAGACGTACGGTCCGTGTTCCCTCGCGATCACCGAACGCTCGCGAGAACGGGGTGGGCCCCCGGCGGTGCAACGCCGGAGGCCCCAGCAACCCCGTACGGCCCGTGAAGTACCAACCCGGCGGCAAGGGCGTGCAAGCCCGCAGCCGCCAGACGAGGAGCTGCCCCGTGGAACATGCGGGAGCCGAGCACTATTCCGACTCCAACACGCTTTCGTGGCCGCCGGTCGCTGTCCCCGGCCAGCCGGTTGACGGCACGGCATTGCCTTCACCGGATGTACCTGCCAGCCCAGTTGAGGCGCCGACCGCATCGCACGACTCCGAGGGCGCGTAGGTCCTGGTCGGCCTGCGGGCGCAGATCAAGCGGTACGTGGCAATGCCGGGTGAGGAGGCTCTCACCGCGGTCACGCTGTGGATCGCGGCTACGCATCTGCAGCGTGCGTGGCAGCACGCGCCGCGTCTGGCGATCGTGGCTCCGGAGAAGCGGTGCGGCAAGTCACGGCTGCTGGATGTGGTGACCGAGACCGTCCGCAACCCGCTGATCACGGTCAACGCCAGTGCGGCGGCTATCTTCCGCTCGATCGACGACGAGGACCCGCCAGCTCTCCTGGTCGACGAGGCCGACACCCTCTTCAACACCGTCAAGGCGGCGGAGAAGAACGAGGAGGTACGCGGCCTGATCAACGCCGGGCATCAGCGCAACCGGCCCACGCTGCGGGTGACCGGGCCCGAGCACAAGCCCACCGCGTTCCCCACGTTCGCCATGGCGGCGCTCGCCGGGATCGGTGATCTGCCGGACACGGTGATGGACCGGTCGGTGGTCATCCGGATGAGGCGCCGGGCGGACGGCGAGGAGGTGGCGCACTTCCGCACCCACCGCGACACCCCTGCCCTGCACACGATCCGAGACCGGCTCACCGCCTGGCTCCAGCCGCTGTACGCCCAGGCGCTGGAGACGGAGCCGCCCATGCCGGTCGAGGACCGCGCGGCCGACACCTGGGAACCCTTGGTGGTCATCGCCGACATCGCCGGGGGCGAGTGGCCCGCACTCGCCCGCACCGCCTGCCGCGTCATGACCGACTACGAGGCCGGGCAGGACGAGGAAGGCGGCCTGCGCACCCGCCTCCTGGTCGGCATCCGCCGGGCCTTCGCCGCCGAGAACGACCCGGCGGTCCTGGGCACGAAGCGCCTGCTGGAAGCCCTCAACGCGGACAAGGAGGCGCCGTGGGCCGAGTACGGCCCCAACGGGCTGACCCCGCGTGGCCTGCAGCTGCTGCTGAAGCCCTACGGCATCAGCTCAGCCAACCGTCGCTTCCCCGACGGCACCCAGGCCAAGGGTTTCGCGCGCACCCAATTCCTCGACACCTGGGCCCGCTACTGCCCTGATCCGGCTCCGGCGGCCGAGCCCGCACAGCCGTCGGCCAATCCCCTTCCCGGCTCCGCGGCCTGACCCGCGCCGACTCGTCGCACTCGTCCCCGCGCAGGTCAGCGCGGGGACGAGTGAACGGCCCGCAACGAGTCGTCTCGACATCGCCAGCCCACTCGTACCTGCTCTGACCAGGCATGCGACGAGTGGTACGAGTCAGCGCACCGCACGGCGGCAACGCCTCGCCCTCCCCTGCTCCGCGGCCGCCGCCCCCAAGCCCACCTGGAGTACCCCGCTTGTCTGCCCGCATCACCGCTACCGCCGCGATTCGCGTCGGCATCGCCCTGCTCGCCGTTTTCGCCTTCGCTCTGTCCTACGACGCCCTGCGGCAGATGGCCGTCGCCACCCACATCCGCGGGCTTCTCACCTATGTCTTTCCGCTTGTGATCGACGGGTTCATCGCCATCGGCGTGGGAGCCCTCGTGATGCTGCACGCCGCCTCGACATGGTCTCGCGTGTACGTATGGACACTCGTCGGTGCTGCAACCGTGACGAGCATCTGGGCCAACGCCCTGCACGCCGTCCGCCTCAACCAGCAGACCCGCCAAGGCGATGGCCTCCGCCTCGACGACTTCACCGTCGGCGGCCTGTCCGCCATTGCTCCGCTCGCCTTGGCCGGCGCGGTTCACCTCTCCATAGTCGTCCACCGCCAGCCCACTGTTCACGGACCCGCCGATGTGGCGCGGGTTGCCGTCGATGTGGCTCCGGACACCACCGAAGTGGCTGAGGAACCGCAATCCTCCGCCGAACCGCAGGATCACGAGCCCAGCGAAATCTCTCCCGAACGGCTCGCCCTTGCGCGCACCGCGCCACTGGGACGCCATGGCCGCGCCTCGCGCCGCCACATCGAAGCCACCTTCCGCAGCAGGGACTTGACCATTGGAAGGAAGGAGGCGGACCAGCTCAAGGACATCCTTCAGGCCGAACTCGACGAAGCCGCCTCCCCGCAACGGAGGGAGCCCGACACGGCCTCCGCCAGCGCCGCCTGACCTCTGCGCTGGTGCCGATCGCCCCGCCGCCCTACCGGGCTCGCCCTGTGTCCCAGTGCAGCCGAGCACGGGGGCACAGGGGCGGCGTACAGCGAAGCATCCGACCCCAAACAACCTCCGGAGACCCCAATTGCACGACCCGTTCCAGGAACTCCCCATCTCCGAGCAGGAGATGGCCACCGGCCTGAACAGCGCAGCAAGGTATCCCGTTGGACCGTCCAAGGGCCGGTCCAACGAGGGTGCCTCCGCCCCGGGGGTGGCGGAGGGGCTCGGGCACCAGGGGGTGCCCGAGGAGGACAAGCTCGTCGAGATCCCCGCCGTTCCGCTGCCGCGAGCTGCCGATGCCGCCGCGCTGCACCGCGTCGCCCGCCGTCGTCAGCGCGAACCCGTCCAGCGCAAAGAGCGCGTCGACGTGCGCTACAGCATCGACGAGAAGACCGCGATCCTCGCCAAGGCCCGGTCCCTGAACATCGCTGGCGCCCACTACGTCGGCGCCGTTGTCATGGCCCACCTCCACGGCGACCTCGCCCTCCCCGGCCAGCGCACCCCACTCGACGACTACATCGACGAACTGACCGCCCTGCGCCGCGAGGTCGCCAGGATCGGCCACAACATTAACCAGATCACCAAGAAGCTCCACTCCGGCGGCCATCCGCACCCTGGGGACAACGCCATGCTGGCCCAGGTCGAACCCGCCTTGGAGGCAGTAGGCGCCACCGTCGGCCACATCGCGTCCGCCGCGAACCAAGCGGTCGCCAAGAGGTCCGCCCGATGATCGCGAAGATCAGCGGCGGCACGGACACCGCGGGCCTGATCCGGTACCTGTTCGACACGAAGAAGGCCAAGGACCACACCGACCCCCACCTGGTCGCCTCCTGGGACGGCTTCGCCCCCGACCCCGGCCGCACCGACGACTTCGAAGCCACGAAGAGGCTCCTCGTGGCCGACCTCGACCTGCACGTCAAGCAGGCCCGGCGACTGGGCCGCGCCCCCGAGAAGCACACGTGGCACTGCTCGATCCGGGCCGCCGAGAGCGACCGACACCTCAGCGACGAGGAGTGGGCCGACATCGCCCGCCGCGTCGTCGCGGCCACCGGCATCGCACCCGACGGCGACCCTGACGGCTGCCGTTGGGTCGCCGTCCGCCACGCGCCGGACCACATCCACATCGCCGCCACCAAGGTCCGCGCCGACCTGCGCACCGCACGTCACTGGAACGACTACCTCACCGCCGACCGCGAACTCGCCGCGATCGAGAAGGAGTACGGCCTCTTCCAGATCGTCCGCGGAGACCGCACCGCCGCCAAGCGCCCCACCCGCGCCGAACAGGAGAAGGCCCGCCGCGCCGGCCACGATACGACCGCCCGCGAACGCCTGCGCACCACTGTCCGCACCGCCGTGGCCGCCGCCTCCACCATCGACGAGTTCGTCGACCTGCTCAGCCACCTCGACGGCGTACTCGTCGAGATCGTGCACTTCCCCTCAGGCGACGTACGGGGATACAAGGTCGCCGTCGCGGACGACGCCCACGGCCCCATCTGGTACTCCGGCTCCAAACTCGCCCCGGACCTGTCCCTCCCCAAAATCCAGGAACGCCTGGCGAGCATGGGACCGCAGCCCACCGGACAGCCGGGCAGGCGCAGGCCCAACCCATGGCACCAGGCCACCGCCGCAGCCGAACGCATACCCCACCACTTCGACCAACCCGACGACGAAGCCTCCCAAGCACACCTGGCCGCCTTCGGCGAAGCTCTCGACGCCCTTCCCCTCGTCACACCTCAAGCCGTACACCACCAACTCCGAGAGGCGGCAACCGCGTTCGAGCGCGCTACCCGCTCCCGCATCCACGCCGAACACCACCACGCCCGAGCCCTGCGCGGCGCCGTACGCGCAATGCTCCGCGAACCCGCGCCCAAAGACGGAGCCGTCCTGGCGATGTTCCTCGACGCCGCGATCCTCGTCGTCATCGCCGCCGCCCGCTGGCACCAACTCCACCATCACGACCAACAAGTCGCCGCCGCGCGCGAGACGCTCATCCATCTCCAGGCCGCTTACAGCCAAGCCGCAACTGCACCTCTAGCCGCTCTCGCGCAACGCCGACCGCCCCAGCCGACGGTCGACCGACACATCCGACACCTGCGCCAGGCCGCGCCCCACCATGTCGAGAAGGTCGTCGATGACCCGGCCTTCGCCGCCCTCACCGCCACCCTCGCCGAGGCCGAGGCAGCGGGCCATGATCCGGAGCAGCTCCTTCAGCAGGCCGCCGATCAGCGAGCCCTGGACGACGCAGACTCTCCCGCACGAGTCCTGACCTGGCGTATCCAACGCCTCAGCACACGACCGGCGCCCAGCGCACGAGCCCGTGCTGCGCAGGCACGCAGCACAGTACGGACCGGCAGCGCACCACAACTCCCCGATGCCGCAGGCCACACATCCGCTGCCATCCCGATCTCACAACCACCGCAAGCAAGGCGCCGCTGATCACGATCTCGCGGAGATCCTCGGGGCAAGCAGTTCCAGCACTTCTTCCCAGCGATACCGGTCGGCCCCGCCGCCAGCCTTCGGCCGGTGAGGCTCGTACGACCCGATCAGTACGCCCATCTCGCGTAGCCGTTCCAGGCTCTGGCGGTACGCGGGGTGGGCGGCCTGGGCGGAGTTCAGGTACGGCAGCAGGGCGATCGGTACGCCCATCGCGGGTGCTTCGCACAGGATGCCCAGGGCGAGGTTGTCGGAGATTCCGGCGGCCCATTTGTTGACTGTGTTGAAGGTGGCCGGGGCGACCGCGATTGCGTCCGCGGGGCGGGTGGGGCGCGGTTGGTCCGGTGTTCGCCAGGCCGAGCGGATGGGGAGACCGGTCTGTGCCTCGACCGCCTCGACGTCGAGGAAGCCGAGTCCTTGCGGGGTGGCGACGACACCGACGTCCCAGTGCCGTTCCTGTGCTGCGGTGATCAGCTTGCCGACGTCGGCGGCGACTCCGGCCGCGCAGACGACGATCTGGAGGAACGGCTTGTCGGGCTGGTCACTCACGCGGGCACTCCCAGTTGGCGGCTGAAGTGGTGCAGCTCGGGCAGTGCCCGGCGGCGGTCGCGGGCTGCCATGTCGGCGACCAGTTCGCGTACGGCCGGTCGGCGGATGTCCTGGGCCGCACAGCTCTCGGCGATGCGCAGGGCCTGGTAGCCGTCGGCGAGTCTGCCCTGCTGACTGTAGGCGCGGGCGGTCTCCACCCAGAGCGCGGCCCGGCGCTCGGGGACGGGAATGTGGCGTCGCATGAGGGGCCGTGCGGTTTCCAGCGCGATGCCGGCGTCGCCGAAGGAGACGGCCGCGCTGATCTCGTGCAGAGCCACGTTGGTGGGGCTGAAGTTCGCCCAAGCGTCGGGCCGGTCGAAGGAGACGTAGCGTGCCACTTCCTTGGCCTCGGTGAGGAAGTCCTGGGTGGTGGCGCGATCGCCGTTTCTACTGGCGGCGGTCACCCCGCGCAGCAACAACAGGCCGACCGCTGCCAGATACCGGGGCGAGCGCTGGTCGTAGGAACATGTGAGCTGGTCGGCAGTGTGGCGGACCATGTTCACGGCCTGGGCTGTGTGTTTCTCGCGTACGAGGACGTGGGCGTGAACGCGGACACTGGCGGCGAGGACGATGGGATCCCCCGACCGTTCCGCCTCGGCCATGGCCCGACCGGCCGCGAGCCAGGCGTTGCCCTGATCGGCTCGCTTCAGCAGCAGACTCACCGACGTCTGGTACGCGGTGGCGAGCAATCCGGACGCCTCCGCCGAGCCGGATGAGCCGCTGGCGGCATGGCGCAGGTCGGTGATCAGACCCGGCAGCGTCCGCTCCAGATCCGTGTAGTCGCACGTGCAGAACATCCGGCGTACGTCCCGTGTCCGGTCCCGTAGCTCGTCGATGTCCAGGGCTTGCCCGGTGGCAGCAGGGATCGTGCTTGGCAGCAGGACCTGTACCAGGTCGAAATGCGCTGCGGTGGACGACGGCGTAGCCGCGAGAGCTGCGACGCTCGCGGCCAGGAAGGTACGGCGGTGCATGTCCTCTGTTCCGGGGTCGGCGGGGCTGGTGTCGGAGGAGGCGGCGAGACCGAGACGGTCCAGTGGAATGTCCAGCACCTGCGCGATCTCGCGCAGCGTGCGCACGTCCTCGGTGCCCCTGCCGCTCTCCAGACGGCTCACCTTCGACTGGTGGTACCCCAGGGCGGCGGCAACCTCAGTCTGCGAACGCCGCTGTAACACGCGGGCCTGACGGATCACTTCGCCGATCCGTCTCGCTTCACTCTGTGCCTCGGCCATCTGTGCCACGGCCCCTTCTGCCGTCGCCGATCCTGCCAGCTCAACCGAGCGTAACCGAGCGGCAATTGACCGCGATGCAGCTCCTGCATAAGTCATGCGGCGCCAGCACACGGCGTGGCCCCGCCTGCCTCCGAAGCGGTTGCGTGGAGTTGCCACACCGATCCAGGAGGCCGCTCATGGAAGCGCATCAGATCCATTTCCCCGTTCACGGCACACCTGCTGCCGCCAGCTCCGCGCGCCGGCAACTCGCCATCGGGATACGGGCCTGGGACGCCTCCCTCGATCAGGAACTCCTGGAAACAGCGGAGTTGGTCGCCGCCGAGTTGCTCGCCAACGCGGTACGGCACGCGGGCCACGGCCCCATCTCGGCCGGCGCCCGACTGAACGACGAACGCCTGCTGATCGAAGTGACCGATGCCAGCTCCAAGGCCCCGCAGATCGGACTGCCTGACGTGGAAGAGGAAGGCGGGCGCGGCCTGTTCATCGTCGCCGCCCTCGCGGACCGCCACGGGATCGAGCCACTGCCATCCGGCAAGCGGTGCTGGGCCGAGTTCAAGGTCAGCGGCCCGGACCAGCCCTCACGATGCCTTCCCCTGCAAAGGAGTTGACGGTTGACAGCCGTAAGGATTCCCCCGGTCGCCGCCGAAGTGGTCGCTATCCGGCCAGGCACCTCTCTCACCGGTTCCGTGACAGTCGACGGGTCCAAGAACGCAGCCCTGCCACTCCTGGCAGCCGCCGCGGCCCTGCACCGCCCAGTACATGTGGGCAACGTCCCGGCGAACACCGACGTCGAAACGATGCTCACCCTGCTCCAGCAGTCCGGCTGGCACACGGCCCACCCCGTCACCGATCCCCACACCGCGGTCATCCTGCCCAGCGACAGGCCGCAAGCGGAGCCCGACCCCGAGACCGCTGCACGCATCCGAGCCTCGTACTACCTCGTACCAGCACTGCTCGGCGCCTGCGGACGGGCCCGTCTCCCCTGGCCAGGCGGGTGCCGGATCGGGGAGCGCGGCATGGAACAGCACTTCGCGGTCTACGAGCGCTTCGGCGACCGTACGACCGTCGACGACCGGGGCTACCTCGTGGAAGCAGCCGCCGCACAGACCGGAACGGTCTCGATCACGCTGCCCTTCCGCTCCCGAGGTGCGACCATCGCCGCCGTCCTGCGCGCGGTCGTGGCCGGACGCGCACTGCGGCTGGGCGGGCCCAATCTCTCGCCGGAAGTGCTCAGTGTCGTAGAGGCGTTGCGGATGGCTGGATGGCAGTGCCGGGCCGGCGAGTCTCTTCTTTCGCTCGCGCCGCCCCCGTCCGCTCCCACGGAGTCCATCGCCTGGAAGGTGCCCGGCGACAAGATCGAGGCAGGCACGCTGGCCTGTGCCGTCGCAGTGACGGGCGGCGAGGCGCGTATCTGCGGCGTACGCGGCGATGACGTCGTTCCCCTGGTCAGCGCTCTACGACAGCTCGGTGTGCCCGCGAGCACCGAGGACGACGTACTGACCATCCACGCCCAAGACACCCACCCCACCAGCCGGCCGCTACGAGCCGTCGCCTCCCTCGCCCCCGGCGGCCTGGACGCCGACTTCGAACCGCCCCTGATGGCCTTGGCCCTCACCCGCCCCGGCACCCATCTCTTCTCCGACACCATCAACCCCGGCCGCCACGGCAACCTCCTGCCTCAACTCGCCCGCCTCGGCGCCGAGATCCACGACCTGTCGCCCACCAAGTGCCGTCTCACCGGCCCGCAGCAACTGACCGGCACCGGAGTGGAGGCCACCGACATCCGCACGGGCTCCGCCCTGCTCATCGCCGGCCTCACTGCACGCGGTGTCACCACGCTGGGTGGCCTCGACCAACTCCGTCGCGGACACGCCGACTTGCCCACCAAGCTCCACGCCCTCGGCGCCGACATCTGTGAGGTCACCCCATGAGCCGACGGTTACGGAAGATCGTCGCTACGACCGACGTCCACTCCGCCTTCGACGCGGCCATGCCGATGCTCACCCACCTCCACACCGCCAGGGCCGAGAGCCTGATCGTGGACTGCGGCGACTTCTTCGAAGGGAGCGGCTACTACCGCTTCGGCAAGGGCCAGATCGAGCGCGAGATCCTCACCAGCCTGTACGACCTGCTCGCGCCCGGGAATCACGGCTGGCCGCACTACTTCGAACCAGGGCTGCACGACATGACCGTGTGCGCCAACGCCTCCGACACCAACGGCAAACCGCTCTTCGACCGCGTGCGAATCAAGCGGATCGGCGGCCAGCGAGTCGCCATCACGGCGGTGATCGGTCCCCAGGCGTTCAACACGATCCCCACCCGCGACCGCAAAGGCCACCGCGTCACCAACCCGGCCCATGCCCTGCGCGAGGTGATGCTGGAGAACCACCACCGAGCCGACGCCTGGATCGTGTTGTCCCACTCCGGCTTCGAGGAGGACCTGAAGCTGGCCGCCGCCTGCCCGTTCGCGGACGTCATCTTCGCCGGCCACTGCCACAGCGACACCTACGGCCCGGTGCGCATCGGCGACACCTTGGTCGTCAAGGGACGCGAACTCTGCATCGGCTACGCCACCGCAGAACCGGGCGGCAGCGGCTGGGCCGCCCGCACATGCACCTTTCCCAACGCCACCGCAGTTCCCGAAGACCTCGCTACGGTGCGGGAGAAGATCTCCCTCTTCAGCCGGAAGCTGGCGAGCCCGCTCGGAACCGTGAACGAGCCCTACCGCAATGGAGAGTTGGACCGCAGCCGTCTGCTGCGAGAGATCGCCGGTCGACTCCACTCCGGCCTCGGCGCAGACGCGGTGATCCTCAACGAGACCGCGCTCCGTTCCGTACCGCTCGGCGAAGTACTCACCCTCGGCGACCTGTTGGCCATCGAGCCCTTCGACAACCACCTCGTCCACGCCGTCCTTCCTGACGAGCACGCCCAGGACCACGACAAGCTGCTCACGCAACTCGCTGAATGCGTGGGCCCGTTGGTCATCGCTCCCACGCCTCTTCCGTCGGCGATAAGCAGCGTGCTGACGACGGGCTACCTCGCCGACAGCCATCTGGGCGGCCGAACACATCAAGCCGGGCTCCGGCTCAGCCAAGCAGTACGCCGCGTCCTGGCCACCACCTTGCCCGGCGGCGCCACCGAGGGAGGCGAGCAGTGATCCTCACCGGCCCCGAGATCACCGCCGCTGCCCGCGACGGTCGCCTGACCATCGACCCCTTCGAGCTGGAGCAGGTCAACCCCAACAGCTACAACGTCCGCCTCGGCCCCACCCTGCTGACCTACGCCGACACCGTGATCGACTCCCACCGTCCCAACCTCACGCGTGAGATGGAGATCGGGACAGACGGATACGTGCTCCAGCCCGGCGAGTTGTACCTCGGGCACACCCTCGAACAGGTCGGCTCCAACTCCTTCGTGCCGCTGCTGTTCGGCCGCTCCTCGGTCGGCAGGCTCGGCCTCTTCGTCGAAATCACCGCACCCATCGGCGACATCGGCTTCCACGGCCAGTGGACGCTGATGCTCTCGCCAGTCCGTCCGCTACGGGTGTACGCCGACATGAAGATCGCGCAGATCATGTTCTTCGTCTCCACCGGTGAAATTGACCCCTACCAAGGCAAGTACCAGGCCGCCACAGGTCCGCAGCCGTCGAGGTACTGGCGGGATGTCGCTCCGGTGAAGGCGGTCGCCTCGTGATCCTGACCCGCCCCGCGATCAGAGCCGCCCTTCAGGCTGGCGAGATCACGATCGAGCCGTACGATCCCGCCCGTCTCTCCCCGAACGCCTACGACTGGCGGCTCGGCGACACTCTTCGCGTCTGCGCTGGTGAACTAGACGCCGCCGCCCCCACCGCGTTCGTCGAACAGGTCATCCCCGCAACGGGCTTGGTGCTCAAGCCGGAGGTGCTCTACCTCGGTGTCACGCTGGAGAAGACCGGTTCGGAGACGTACGCGCAGATGCTCAACGGCGATCGGACCATCGGCACCCTCGGCATCTGGGTCCACGTCTCCGCCCCGCTCGGCCACCAAGGTCACGCCATTCGCTGGACGTTGGAGATCCGGGCCGCCAAGCCCGTCCGGGTCTACCCGGGGATGACCTTCGGCAAGCTCGTCTTCCTCACCGCCTTCGGCACGTCGGCCAGCTACCAGCAGCAGCTTTCCAAGTACGCGACGACGGACGGCATCGACATCTCCCGCCTCTACGAGGAGATCCCCGGAGGAGTCCTGTGAGTCCCCGCCCAGCCGCCGGGCCGCTGGCCGCCACCCTGCTGGACCTGCCCGCCGGAAGTCCGGGCGGCAGCGTCGAACTCTTCCTCGACCTCTACACGGGCGAGTGCCCCCTCATCCCCGCACGGGCGTTCATGCTCGGCCCGTCCAACCCGAAGCGTCTTCTCCCCGCTGGGCTCGACCTGCTGTCCGTGGCCGGCAAGTGCCTGGAAGGCCCGGCCTTCGGCAGCTACGTCACAGCCCTACGCAGGGCCCTCACAGCCGCGATCGACCCAAACCAGATCGGCGTCCTGCACCTTCAGCACCTGACATTCGGCGCCACCCCAGCCCTGATCCGAGCCCTGCCTCTGCATCCCCGCATCGCCCTGGTCCACGGCACCGACCTGATCTTCGCCGAGACCCACCGTGATCAACTCCGAGTCCTGCGCGAGACCGCGAGAGCCGCAGACGCGATCGTCGTGCCCACGGTGGCAATGGCCGACCGCCTGCTCAAGCTCGCCCCGCAGATCGACCGCAGGAAGATCACCCACATCCCCTGGGGCATCCCCGACCACCTGCTCACCGACCCACCACCCCGGCCAACTCGCGCCTCTGCCAGCCACCTACGGCTGCTGTACGCGGGACGGCTGACCGCAGAGAAGGGAGGCGACGCCCTGATCAAGAGCCTGGCGCCCGTGCCAGGTATCGAGCTGAGCATCGCTGCGCCTAGGTCCCAATTCCACGCCCTGGCACCGCTGTTGCAACGGGCCGGCCTACGGCCCCGCTACCTCGGCTGGCTCCGCCGTCCACAACTGTGGAAGACGTTCGCCGAGCACGACGTACTGGTCATGCCGTCCACCACTCTGGAGGCCATGGGCCTGGTCGCGCTGGAGGCGCAAGCCTGTGGACTGCCCGTCCTCTACCAACCCGTACCCGGCCTCAACGAGGCCCTCGCCGCCTCCGGAATGGCCACAGATTTCACCAACTCGGCCGCTCTCGCCAGCGATCTGGATCGGCTGCGAACTTCTCCGGGCCTACTCTCCGCGCTGCGGCAGTCGGGCTACGCGAACGCTGCTCGCTACCCACTGTCGGTTGCCGCACAAGCTCTGATCGACCTCGGCCACCAACTCTCCTGAGCAGGTACAGAAACCGGGCCATCCGGCGGGGCGAGGGCAGCCCCGCACGCCGTTCCTCCACTCACCCCACCCGCGTCACTACGCTGACCGACGGGATGCCCACTGCGAACAGGGAGACCATGACGTATCGCACCGACCGCATCGAAGAGCTCCTGAATGAAGGCGTCCGAGACAAGGTCTACCCAGGCGCTGTATGGGCCGTCGGAGACGCCGCCGGAACCCGCATCCACGGCAACACAGGGGTTCTCGACCCCGAGCAGCCGGACGCGCCGATGCGGTCCGACACCGTCTTCGACGCCGCCAGCCTCACCAAGATCCTCGCCGTGTGGTCCTCCATCGGCTCCCTCTGGGAAGAAGGCAAGCTCGACCTCGACTCTCCCCTCGGTACCTTCTGGCCCGAGGTCGAAGGCCACGCGCTCGGATCGGTGACCGCCCGCCAGTTGCTGACCCACACGGCAGGCGTCCCTCTGCGGGCTCAACTCAAGAACCTGTACGGCACCGACCCGCAGGACATCCGCGACGGCGTGCTGAGAGAAGCACTGCACCGCCAGCCCGGAGAAGCCGTCGAGTACACCGACCGGGCCGCCCTCATCCTCGGTTACCTCGCCGAACACCTCTCCGGACACCGCCTCGATCAACTCGCCACGGAGCGGATCTGGCAGCCGCTCGCCATGAACACCACCCGGTTCGGGCCGCTGCCCTCCGAGATCGCCGCGCGGTGCGCACCAACCGAACTCGACGAGGACACCAGCACTCACCTCAAAGGCGTCGCCCACGACTTCTCCGCTCGACTGCTGGGCGGTGTGTGCGGCATCGCCGGCGCATTCACCGTCGTCGACGATCTCGCCGCTTTCCTGCATTACATGCTGGGCGAGACTTCCACTTCTGAGCAGGCCGGCTTCGGGCCGGCCTGGGTGACTGAGTCGCTGACGATCCAGACCGGTGAACTGGAGCCCGTACGCGGCCTGTTCTGGCACCCAGCTCCTGGTACCGAGCCGACCCAGGATGTCTGGGTGCACTACGGCTTCACCGGAACCGGCATGTGGATCTCACCCGACCAGGAGCGGTGGGCCGTACTGCTCACCAACAAGCTCTACTACACCCGCGACCGCCAGCCCCTCACCGAGATCCGCAACACCTTCCGCGGACTTGCCTTCGGCTGAGAAGCAGCCTGACCGACGTCGTCGCCTGGAAGGAAACCCCAACTTCAGGTGGTTCCGCAGCGGAGTGATTTCGCGTCAGTCTTGCTACTCCGGTTCCTGAGTGAGCTAAGGAGTCAGGGTTGTAAAGCTCTCGGCTACAGGCTTACTGGGGAGATAGTTGAACACTTGTGCGTAAAGCGCCTAGTCCGAGCTTTGCGAGTGGTGGTGGCCTTCACTGCGAAGGGCGAAGCAACCATCGTTATCGTCGGCCCACACAGCGATGATCCGTACATAAACGTCTACACGCTTCTCTACGAGCTGGCTGGCTTGGAGCATCCGCCGCAGGGTGAGCGTGCGAAACCACCCTGCTGCAGCGCTGAGGATGGTCTTCCGCCGCTTGTTGGTCAGAGACTTGCTGATGATTTGGTGAGCCGGGCTCGAAACTTGACGAGGGCTGGCAGTCGGCGGACTAGCCGGCGGGGCTGACTGGTCGCAGCAGCCACAACCGCCCTGCAGTCGAGGTGAGGTTCCGATAGCTGCCAGATTCGCCACCGTGCCACATGCTCGGTTCTAGCTCCTTTACCGGCAGCGGCTGGCATTCCACTGCAGACATGTGTCCGCTGGAATCGAAAGTAGCCTTCAGCGACCAGCTTGCGTCGTGCCCTCAGTTTTCGGGGCTCGGCCGACGCCGGGGAAAAGCGTCCCCGATCGGCCAGTGCTCCGGCAGATCAAGAGATGTGTGGATGGGGCGAGTTGCTGGTTGACGTTCGACGTGAACATCGACCAACCGTGCCGTCTCCCAAGTGGGGAGAACGGGAGCCGGGAGCGAGCCTGGTGCCGGGCTTTGCCAGAGGACTGGGACCTTCTTCGTCCAGGTCCAAGGTGCCGGGTTGTCGACGGTCAGTACGCCGCTTACCCGGCTGTGGGGCTGATCTTGCGCAGTAGTCCAGTAGCCGTCGGGATTGCGACCGAAGGTCGATCCGGTGCGGTGGGCGTACTCGACCGAGGTCCCGTACAACGCGCTCTCGATGTCCTCATCTTCGGGAAAGAGGGCCGAATTACCAACCGCTACGATGAATGGCAGCGCCAAGTCTCCGTACTTCCTGCCCTTTTTTCTCACAGCTTTGAGCAAGCGATCTGAGTCATCGGCGACCCACACCGAGGGATGGATTCCGATTGTCCTGCTCGTCGGATCGCCTCGCTTGCCGGAGCTGCGGGGGATCGCCTCGAAGCTGAGGTGCCAACCTGCCTCTTGCCAGGTGCGCTTGGGCAGCGGCACCTTCTGTTCATACTCGGCGATGACCTGGTCGGGGTCCAAGCTTGCCAGCCATTGCGTGAGCTCGTTCTTCAATCGCTTTTGCGGCGGCGTGGTCGAGCCAACACTGTCCACCTTGTATGACACGTAGAAGTTTGGACTCGGAACGCGATCGATCGCGTCCGCGACCTGAGGCGGGAGCGAGCTGCTCCCGGTTGCGTCCAGATTCTCGGCTGTCCAGATTGCCTCGACAATGAATTGTTCGTCGCCACGGGTGACCAGGAAGTCTGGATACTTGCCCTCGGTGCCTATTTGCTGCTCGATTCCCACCGTGCAACCGGAGCCGAGCAGCATCTCGTGCACGTACAGCTCCCACAACGCGGAGAAGACGTTGGCATCGAAATTACGATCCCGTAGCCGACTGAGCAGACCGGGCTGAGCATCGGGGGGAAAGTGTGACCACCACTCGTTGATCACATCCCGAACTTGGTCCCAGAAGGGGCCGGCGATCCGTTCGAAGAACTCGGCATTCGACTCTGATGCTCGCTTCGGTGCCGCATCGGTCCGATGTCGGCTTATGTACACGCCCATGGCGAACGATCGTAGATTGCTCCGCGCGGCGCTGACACCCGTTTTCTACAGCGTCCCGGTGGCCCTTGGGATGAGTCTGAGGTGCCTGCTCAGAACTGACCAGCACCTGCGGCTGTTCTGAAACGGAACGCCGCGCCCATTCGTGACCAGGCCGGGCGAAGTGATCCAGTCCGGCGGTGAAGCGGTCTCGGCTGCCGAGAGCCTCGGCCTGGCGCCGACCGTCCGCCGCCCAGTCGGTGCGAGGGCAGCGGTCAGCCCTGCTGTTCCTCCTGCTCGTCCCGCAAGGCGTCGCGCATAGAGCGCCAGGCACGGATTGTGTTACCGATGTCCAGCAACAGCCCTCGGAGTTGGCGAATCAGAACCCGCGCAGCACAAATGGCAGTAACGACGTCGAATTCCACCGCGAGCCCGCTCATCGGCTGCTCCCCACCTCGGGCACCAGCCTCTCCGCCTCGCACCGCGAAGTCTGTACCCCGCTGGGCACATTTCGTGATCACCCTCGGCTTCACCCGCGCGATCAGACGGACGCGCGGCTGAACCCAACGAGCCGAGCCTCTTTGAAGCACCGCGTACAAGACTCGCCGCAGTGAGGGCGCGGGTCAGCCTCAGATTTGATGCATTTGCTGATCTTGAAGATCCGCGCCACGGGAACGGGGCTGAGCCGATGCACCCAGGCTGCTCGTCGAACGGGCTGGCGTCTGTAGGGTCGAGCCTACTTTTTGTGATCTTGAATGGATCCGCAAGCGTGGCCCGTTCAGAGTGTTCTGTGCAGTTCATGTGGTGTGGCCTGCGTGAGCGATGCGTGAGCGGACGATCCGGCAGGAGCCGTCCTGACGTGGACCGGGCCCCACAACAAACCCGTCCTGACCTGGTGGTTCCGGACATCGAGTCAGTGTCCGCAACCACCCAGCAAGATCCAGCCAGGACTTTTAATCCATTGGTTGTGGGTTCGAGTCCCACAGGGTCTACGGGGTCGTTCCTCTTCGGAGAGGCTTGACCTGCAGTTTTACGGTGCCCCGATCGTCTTCGGACGGCCGGGGCACCGGTGTGTCCGGCCCCATGCGTGAGCGGTTGTACCGGCGGAGCTCTTGCCCGGGTCCCTTAGCGACGATGTGGGAGCAGGCGTTGCGGGCGGCGGGGGCCGCCAACAGGAGGCGGCGGACCCGTCGGCAGGCGTGGCGCATCCCCCGTGAGAGCTACCCGGACCGTCCCTGCGCGGGTGATTCGCGGATTCCGGTGGATTTCTAGCGTGGTCGTCAGGTCGGCCGCCGTCGGAGTGGCCGTCGCCGCAGGGAGGTCACCATGAGCACGCCGTCCGCCGCACACGACGACGCAGGGTCCCGCACGGACGAGGACGGTGGCGGCCGGGGTGGTCGTCTCGGCCGGATCGTCCGCGCTCCGCTCGGCTGGATGGTGACGGGCATCGTGGGTGTCGGCCTGGTCTCGGGGCTGACCGCGACCGGCCCCGGTCCGGTGCCGGTGCTGGGCGCGGTCGTGGCGGTCGCCGTGTACTGGGTGGTGATGCGCCGGGTCGCGGGACGCTCCACTCCGGAGATCGCCCGGCAGGGGGCCGGCCGGGAGGCGCTGCGCGGCGGTGCGGTCGGCCTGGGCTTCGTCCTGGTCTCCGCCCTCCTGATCACGGTGTTCGGGGGCTACGACTTCTCCTGGGCGGGCAACGGCTTCTTCTCCGTCGTCTGGTCCGCCGCGATGGTGCAGGCCGGCGCCGCGGTCACCGAGGAGCTCATGTTCCGCGGTCTCGCCCTCCAGGCTCTGGAACAGCGGTGGGGCAGCCGGGCCGCCATCGTGATCACCGGGCTGTTCTTCGGCGTCGCCCACCTGGGGGCTCCGGGAGCCGGTGCGTGGAGCGCGCTCGCCATCGCCCTGGAGGCCGGTGTGATGCTCGGCGTCGCGTTCCTGTGGCGGCGTAGCATCTGGTTCGTCGCGGGCCTGCACTTCGCCTGGAACACCGCCGAGCAGCTGCTGGGCATCCCGGTCTCCGGACACACTCCCCAGGGCCTGTTCACGGTCGACACCCACGGCTCCGCCCTGCTCAGCGGCGGCACCTTCGGTCTGGAGGCATCGATCGTGCCCGTCCTCATCGGTGTGCTGCTCACCGTCCGGATGGTCGTCCTCGCCGGCCGGAGCGGTGGACTGCGGCCGGCCCGGCGTCCAGGCCGGCGCTGAGGCGGGCCGCCGTACGGGACACCGGCTGATCGGAGGAAGACGCAAGTGATGTTCCGTCAGGGTCCTTTGCGGACACCGTGGTTGCGGGTACCGCTCGAACGGTGGAAGGAGCAGGACGCCTTCCTCAAAGACGGTGTTCTCGCCCTGGTGCTCACCCTGCTGGCCTTCGTGCCGACCCTGTCGGCCATCGGGGCGCAGATCGGTGATCTGCCCGAGCGGCCGGCGAACGCGCTGGGCCTCGGACTGGTCCTTGCCCAGACCCTGCCGCTCGCGGCCCGCCGCCGCCGGCCCGCGGGCTGTCTGGTGGTCGTAGCCGCCGCGTTCGCCGCGCACCAGGCGCTGGGTTTCGCGACGACGTTCGGCAGCATGGGGCTGTATCTGGCGCTGTATTCGGCCGGAGCCCACCAGGCCCGCTTCCGCCTGGGTCTGGCGGGCGCGGCGAGTGCGGGGTACGTGGTGCTGGCCGTCGTCCTGCACCGGCTCGGTTCCCCGCAGGACCCGACGGACTATCTCGCCTTCTATCTGGTGCTGGCCGGGGTCCGGCTGGTGGGGAGCGGTGTGCGCAAGCGGCGCGGTGAAGAGGCGGAACGGCGGCGGCTGGCGGCCGAGTTGGCCACGGCCGCCGAGCGGGCGCGGATCGCCCGGGAGCTGCACGACGTGGTCACCCACCATGTGACGGCGATGGTGGTGCAGGCGGACGCGGCACAGTTCCTGATCACGTCCGCGCCGGAACGGGCCGTTACGGGGATGGCCTCGGTCAGCGACACCGGCCGCCGGGCCCTGACCGAACTGCGGTATCTGCTCGGGGTGTTGGAGGCGACCGGCGAGTCCACGACCGACGGAACCGGCGCCGATGAGGGCTCCTCGCAAGGGAATCGGGGACCCGCCCTCGGCCGGCTGGGAGACCTCGTCGAGCAGGCCCGCAGGTCGGGTCAGCCGGTGGAGTTCGGCGAGCGGGGCGAGCGGCGGCCCCGGAGCGTGGACGTGGAGCTGGCCGCGTACCGGGTCGTACAGGAGGCGCTCACCAACGCGATGAAGTACGCGACCGGGCAGCCGACACGGGTCCTGGTCCGGCACGGCGAGGAGCGCGTCGAGATCGGGGTGACCACCGACGGCCCCGTCCTCGCACCAGCGGCTGTGTCGGCCACCCGAGAGCCGGGCCCCGAGGGCGGGCGAGGACTGGCCGGGCTGCGGGTCCGGGTGCGGATGCTCGATGGTGAACTGGAGGCCGGACCCCGGCCCGGGGGCGGGTTCGAGGTCCGTGCCACGATTCCGTCCCAGCCGCAGCCGCAGCCGCAGCCCGAGCCCCAACCCGGGCCCGATCCCGAGCCCGTTCAGGAGTGACCCCGTGAGCGACGCGCCGCCACCGATCCGTGTGCTCGTCTGCGACGACCAGGAACTGGTGCGGACCGGCTACGTCACCATCTTCTCGGCCCAGCCCGACATGGAGGTCGTCGGCGAGGCGGAGAACGGGCACGCGGCGGTGGAAGCCGCACGGCGGCTGCGCCCCGACGTCGTCGTGATGGACATCCGGATGCCCCTCCTCGACGGCATCCAGGCGACCCGGCAACTGGCCGGCCCCGGCGCCGGAGAGCCGCCGAAGGTGCTGGTCGTCACCACGTTCAACGTCGACGCCCATGTCTACGACGCGCTGCGCGCCGGAGCCAGCGGGTTCCTCCTCAAGGACGCGCCACCCGCGGAGCTGGTGAACGGCATCCGGACCGTCGCCCGGGGCGAGGCCCTGCTGGCGCCCGCCGTCACCCGCCACCTCATCGGCCACTACGCCGAGCACCTGCGCCCGGCCGAGTCCTCCCGGCCGGCCAGAGAGGACGTCGTACGCGCGCTGACGCCCCGCGAACTGGAGGTGCTCCGGCAGCTGGCCGAGGGCTTGTCGAACGCGGAGATAGCGGCGGAGCTGTACATCACCCCCGAGACGGTCAAGACCTACGTCTCGCGGATCCTGGCCAAACTCGCCCTGCGCGACCGGGTCCAGGCAGTCGTCCTCGCCTACCGCGTCGGACTGGCGTCCGGCACACCGTGAACCGGCTCGCCACGGGCGCGGTTGCTCCGGTGTCCGCTCACCCGCCGTCGGCGCGGATCGTCCGCCGTACGAGGTCCGCCCAGGTGGCCTGGAGGCGTGGCACGGGGACTTCGCATCCGAGGTGCAGATAGTCCATGGTCTCGAAGGTCACGAACGCGAGCAGGGCGTGGGCGAGCATGTCGTGGTCTCCATCAACTCCTGCCTGACGTAGGAGAGTTGAGACGTGGTGGTGGAAGGCGCGGCCGGTGTCCGAGGCGTGGCGGCGGTCGTGGAGCACCTGGCGTCCGAGCGCGGCGCCGAGGTCCGCGTCGGTGGCGACGCGCTCGATCAGCGTGCGGCCGAACGCCTCCAGCCGGTCCCCAGGGGGTGCGCCCGGGCCGGGAGCGCGCCCAGGGTGCCGGGACTCCGGCACCACCGCACCCGCTGCCGGATGGTCTTCCGAACCGAGGCGCCATGCCCCTGCCACAGCTCACCGTCCACCGCCATGACCGAAGGACACGGGCGCTGCTCACCCTGGCCGGTGAGATCGACCTCGAATCCGCGCCGTTGGTCCTTGTGTACCTGGAGCGATGCCTGCGAGACGGTATGCGCGCCATCGACGTCGACCTCGCGTCCGTCACCTTCTGCGACTGCAGCGGGCTCAACACGTTCCTCCGCGCCGCACAGCAGTCCGAAGCGCTCGGCGGGACCCTGCGACTGCACCATCCACCGACCGTGCTGCTGCGGATTCTCGACCTCGTCGGCGACGGGTTCCTGCTCCTCGGCCCTTCGTCCGGGCGTCCACCATCTCCTCGCGCGGACACCCGGGCCACGCCTGTTCCGGGCCCGGCGCACCGCTCCGTGCGGCCGGCGTCCGTCTTTTCGGGAGATACGCGATGACGGCCGACCGCCGCCCCCGCGGGGCCTCCTCCCGCTCGGCGGGCAGGACGTCGTCGGTGCCGGGTGGGCAGCCCGATCCGTACGGTGGTGGCGTGGACGACCCTCCTGGGCCCACTCCGCGGGTCACCCGCGGTATTCGCGGTCCTGACGGTCCTCGCGTCGTCGGCGCGCGCGGTGCTGACGGTTGTACCGGCGGTCCCAGCGTTCCCGACGATCCCGGCGCTCCTGGTAGTCCCGGTAGTTCCCGAGATCGGAACCGTCGTCACGGCTCCGGCCTCCGCCACGGTCACGGTCGAGGCGGGTGACGCCGTAGACCAGCACCGCCGCGGCCATCCACCAGAGGGGGTTGAGGAATCCGAGGCCGAACAGGACCAGGACGGGGATGAGGAGCAGGACGAACACAACGGGCCTCCCGGGAGCTGGAATCAGCGTCGATACCGGGGACTGGGGCCTCTCCTCGCAGCGTAGTCCTGCCCGAAGGCTGCGGATACGGTGCGACGTCGCACGTCTTGCCCGGTCGGTCGCGAAACGACCGGCTCCCGGGCCGACCTCGATCCTGAACACTCTCTTGCGTCTTCGCCGCCGATTCCGTCAGGAACCGACCGGGGACGACACTTTCGACCACTCCCACGCGGACCTGGAGAGAGAGCGACGGCCCGTCCCTCCGCGCCAGTACGCTCGTTCTACGGTCCGCCCGTGACCCCGGCCCTCTCCGTGCCGTCCCGTTCCGCGCAACAGAGGCCCTGCGCAAGGCGAAAGCCCCCTGGTGACAGAGGAGTTGGGTCGCATGGGCCCCCATCACGACCTGTTCGACGAGTTGCGTGTGGTCACGGCCGGCGGCGAGCTGGACCTGACGACCGCGCCGGCCTTCGCGCGTGACCTGCTGGACGCCCGGCACGGCAGCGGGAGGCTGCTTCTGGTCGTGGATCTGCGCGGTGTCACGTTCATGGACGGCAGCGTCCTGGGGCCGCTGTGCGCGGCGTGGGAGGACTGCCACGAGCGGCTCGGCCGGCTGCGGGTCGTGCACCGGCCGGGCGCGGATCTCGTGTTCCGGGCCGCCGGTCTGCGGGACCGTTTCCCGCGCTACGCGACCGTCGAGGACGCCTGGCGGGATGTACCCGCGGACCGTGCGACGGCGGACCGGGGCACGTAGTGTACGGCGCAGGCCGGGTGACATCTCACCCCGAAGTGCCCCGGCCCGCGCGGGACGGAGACGGGTGATCAGTGACGGCATGGCCGAGGTCCTGCGGTCGCTGCGCCTGGGCGAGGCCGGCGATCCGGCCCAGGCGTGTGCGCGGGCGCTGGGCGCCGCGGGCGTCGCACTGTCGCTGCTGGTCGGCGCCGATCGGACGGCCGAGCCGCTGTGGTTCCATCCGGACCTGAGCGCCCGGTTCGAGGAACTCCAGTTCACGCTGGGGGAGGGCCCGGGGCCGGACGCGGTCCGCGCCGGTTCGCCCGTGCTGGAGCCGGACCTGGCGCGGGTGCGCGCCGAGCGCTGGCCCGCGCTGCTGCCGGCCGCGCGCGAACTGGGCGTGAACGGCGTGTGCTGCTTCCCGCTGGGCATCGGCGCCATCCGGATCGGCGTCCTGACCGTGCTGTGCGACGCCGAGCGGCGGCTGAGCCGGCAGCAGTACACGGACGCCACCGCCCTGACCGCCGTGCTGACCGACGCCCTGCTGAACGGCGACCGGCGCGACGCGGACCGGCCCGGGTTCGGCACGGCCCTGGAACCTCCTTCGGTGCTGCGCGGCGCGGTCGTGCACCAGGCCACGGGCATGGTCAGCGCCCAGCTCGACGTGTCCG
Source organism: Streptomyces hokutonensis (assembly GCF_000376565.1). Classification (GTDB taxonomy): domain Bacteria; phylum Actinomycetota; class Actinomycetes; order Streptomycetales; family Streptomycetaceae; genus Streptomyces; species Streptomyces hokutonensis. The sequence goes on from NZ_BARG01000083.1 coordinate 70,332, forward strand.
TGCAGGAAGCACTGCTGCGCCTGCGCGCCCACGCGTACAGCAGTGAACGGCCCCTCCGCGAGATCGCGGCGGATGTGGTCGCCCGCAGGCTGCGTTTCACCGACGGCTTCGACGACGATGTAAGCGGGCCGTACTCGCCCGACGGCGGAAAGGGATGATGACCATGGCCCGCGAACGACGCCTGGCAGAGATCTTCGTGGAGGTCGCCGACTCGCTCGTCGAGGACTTCGACGTCATCGACCTGCTGCACCGGCTCTCCGCGCGCTGCGTCGAACTGCTCGACGTGTCGGCGGCCGGGATCCTGCTCGTGGACGCGCACGGCGAACTGCAGATCATCGCCGCCTCCGACGAGCACACCCGCCTGCTGGAACTCTTCGCGCTCCAGCAGGACCAGGGCCCCTGCGTCGAGTGCTACCGCACCGGCGCCGCCCGCACCAACATCGACCTGACGCGGGCGGAGACGACCGCCGCCTGGCCGCGCTTCGCCAGGCAGGCCCGCGAGACCGGGTACGTGACCACGCACGCCATCCCGCTGCGGCTGCGCAACCGGGTCGTCGGCGCCCTCAACCTCTTCCAGACCACCCCGCACCGCCTCGGCGACGACGACATCGCGCTCGCCCAGGCACTCGCCGACGTGGCCACCATCGCGATCCTGCAGCAGCGCACCCTGGAGCAGTCCCATGTCGAGAACAGCCAGCTGGAGAACGCGCTGACGAGCCGCATCCTGATCGAACAGGTCAAGGGCTTCCTGGCGGAGCGCTGGAACACCTCCGTCGACGACGCCTTCGCCGTGTTCCGGGCCTACGCCCGCGCCCGTCATCTGCGCCTCTCGGACCTCGCCGCGCGGATCGTCTCCGGCGACTTCGACACCGCGGCCATTCCGGCCCCCGCGACGGCCCGGCCCGGCGACCACCACGGCTGACCGGCAGCACCCGGTGTCTTCGTCAACGGCCATGTGATGAAGGTCGGTCGGTCCACCGCGGAGCCGGATCCGCACGGGGCCTGTTGCCGTCCGGCATGTCTGTCATGTCCGTCGTGCCGGGCGGCTGGGGCCTCCTGGTGATTCCCCCGGAGACCGCCGCCCCTCGGCCGCCCGGCTGATGGCCGCCGCGAGCGCGGGCACCGCCCCGCGGTCGGCCGCGAGCGGCCTCATGACGGCGGAACAGGCCCACAGCACGCCCCCGTCGTGCGGAGCAGCCAGGGATCCCCGCCGTCAGGCGGTGGCGGGGAGGTGACGGGCCGGTCCGTGCGTGACCGTGCCGGGCCGGATCAGACGTGGCCGCCCGTGGCGGCTGCCATGAGCGGTTCGGCCGCCTGCTCGGTCGTGTCCGGCGGCACGACCAGCAGATCCCAGCGCCCCCGGCCGGGGGAGAGCAGCACGATGGTGTGCGGGGCGGATTCCCCCTGGGTCCCGCGCAGTCGTACGACCTGGCCGGCGACGAGGATCCGGCCGGGCATGGCCGACCACGTCGCTCCGTTGACCGTGGCACTGGTGATGCGGCCCCACTTGCGCGGCAACCCGGCCAGCAGTCCCGGGAGTTCGGCCGGCAGGTCGTACGAACGGGGCCACCACGCGCCGTCGATGGCCCGGGGCAGGTTCCCGTGGGGCGCCAGGCGCAGGCGGAGGACAGGATGGGAGGGAAGCGGGGGCTGCAGCACGGTGGTCATGAGGCTCCTGCCAACTGCCGTACGTGGATGGGCGTTTGACGTCAGGCGCGGCGGGCGGCGACCCGGTCGGGGGTCGGCCAGCGTACGTCGTGGACCCAGCCGGCGCGCTCCATGAGGCGGATGACGGCGGCCGACGGGTCGATCTGGCCGCGGTCGACACCGTGCCGGGCGCAGGTGGGGTCGGCGTGGTGGAGGTTGTGCCAGCTCTCGCCGAAGGAGAGCAGGGCCAGCGGCCACAGGTTGGTGGCGCGGTCGTGGCGCCGGGTGCGGAAGGGACGCTCACCGATCATGTGGCACAGCGAGTTGACGCTCCAGGTGACGTGGTGGAGCAGCGCGATACGCACAAGTCCCGCCCACAGCAGGCCGGTTACGCCGTAGAGCCAGCTGCCGCCGATCGCCCAGCCGAGACCGAACGGCAGCGCGAGCGTGAGCAGGCACAGCCACGGGAAGGCGCGGGAGACGGCCCGGATGTCGGGGTCGGCGACGAGGTCGGGGGCGTAACGCTCCGCCGGTGTCCCCTCGTTGCGGAACAGCCAGCCGACGTGGGCGTCCAGCAGTCCGTGCAACTGGCCGCGCAGATGGGTGCCGTAGCGGTACGGCGAGTGCGGGTCGCCCGGCCGGTCGGTGAAGGCGTGGTGGCGGCGGTGGGTGGCGACCCAGCCGATGACGTCGCCCTGGAAGCTCATCGACCCGGCCACCGCGAGCGCGATGCGCACGGGGCGGATCGCCCGGTACGAGCCGTGGGTGAGCCCGCGGTGGAAGCCGACCGTGACGCCGAGGCCGGTGACCGTGTAGAGGACGGCCGCGAGCACGATGTCGACGGGGTGGACGAGCCGCCCCCACAGCAGCCAGCCCGCCAGGCCGAGGCCGACGAACGGCAGGACGACGATCATCGCCGTGATGGCGACGTATATCCGCTGCCCGGTGTCCCGCGCGGGCGCGGGGCCCTCGTCGGCCGGGAAGGGGGAGGTGCCGTCGTAGGACGGGGGCGGCGGGTCGGTGCCGGCCGGAATCTCTGTCGTGGACGGGGTGGAGAGGATGGACATGCCGGGACTCCTCGGCCTCGCTGCGGATGGCGCGGCCGGGGTCACGGGCTGCCCCTGGGAAAGGGAAACGCGAGGACAGGACGCCGGACCGGACACCGGCACGTCAAGAGCCCTCGGTCTCTCCACCGTACTCCCGCATGCTCCGGAACGGGCCGGTCCGGAGCATGCGGTCACCGATCCGCGCTGTCACAGGGCGCGGAGTACCGTGAACAGTACCGAGGGCACTTCGCACACCGGCCGCCACGCCGGGTCGTCCTCGGCGATGGACGAAACCCGTGCCGCCGCAGAGGTGGCCCGGAGACGGGTCCGCATCATGTCGGCGACCTCATACCCCACCCTGCCGCGTCCCGAGCCCGTCGCAGTACCGGCGGCCCGTCTCGCACTGAGGAGCGACGGCGCCGCCCGTGGCCTCCTGGACGGTGCCTGGTGGCCCCGCTCCCGGGACCTGCTGAGCGAACTGCCCGCGCTGACCGCCGTGTTGGACCCGTTGTGGGGCCGTATCACCCGCATCGCCGTCAACCCGATGTACTGGCCGACCGTCCCCCGCAAGGTTCCCGTGGACGGTCACATCGTCAAGGTCGGCTGGTTCGCCGACGAGATCGACCCGCACAAGGTGCTGCTGCTCTCCTACGGCATCGGACGATGGGACCTGCTGATCATCCCGCCGGAGACCGGGACCGGGGCGGCGGCCCGGCTGATGGCTGCCGCGTCCGACCCCGACCGCCCGCCGCTGACCGCGAGCGCGCTCATCGCCGCGGACGGGGGCCCGCACGGCGTCGCCGCGACCGAGGCACCGCCGGATCCGCAGAAGGTGTGGGAGTACGAGGGCGGCGTGTCCGCGGTCGTCCCGGAACAGCCCCCGGTTCGCCCGGCCGCCTGACGGTCGGCAGGTCTGTGTGACAACCGCGCTGCCCACGCCAGGACCTCTGGGGACGGGCAGCGCGGTTGCCCGTCACTCACCCCCTGGCGGATGCCAGTCCACCGGCGGTGGCAGCGTCCCCCGCGCGATCGTGTTCGCGTAGACGCTCTCCAGCGCCTGGCTGAGCGGCCCGACGAGCTCGCGCGGCAAGCCGTCGAAGAACAGGCGGCGCACGAGTTCCACGTGTCCCAGAGCCGCGGCCTCCAGGACCGTGCGGCCGTGTCGGGTCAGGCTCACCTCGGTCACGCGCCGGTCGTTCGCGGACGGGCTGCACCTCACCAGTTCCCGCTGGGTCATCCGCCGCACGTGGTGCGAGACCCGGCTGCGCTCCCAGCCGATCTGCGCGGCCAGCACCGTGATCGGCATCGGGTCCCCGCCGGCGACGCTGAGGGCCGTCAGGACGTCGTAGTCCGGCAGGGACAGATCGCTGTCGGACTGCAGCTGGCGATTCATCTCGTACGTCAGCCGCAGCTGAAGCCGGATGTACGCCAGCCAGGCGCGCTGCTGTTCGCCGTCGAGCCACCCGCCCTCGGGCGCCGGCGCGCTGCCGTTGGCATTGCGTGACATGTCACCTATGCTTTCTGTCCAGCACCACCGTCGAGGCGTGCCGCTCCCCCATCATCCCGCGCGGACCGCCAGGAGCAGGAGGTACCGATGCCGTACGCAGCCGTGCTCACCGGATACGGATCGCCCGAGACGCTCGTGTGGTCGGAAGTCGCCCTGCCCGTACCCGGGCCCGGCCGGATCAGGATGCGCGTCCACGCGGCGGGAGTCGGCCCGACCGACCTGAAGATCCGGCGCGGCGACCTCCACGCGGTCTTCCCGCTGCCCGACCCCGCCGTGCTCGGCTTCGAGGCCGCCGGTACCGTCGACGCCCTCGGCCCGGGCGTGACCGGCGTGTCGCCGGGTGACGAGGTCGCCGCCCTGCTGCCCGCGCTCGGCGGGTACGGCGAATACGCCCTCGCCTCGGCCTGGACCGTCAAACCGGCCACCGTCGGCTGGGCCGACGCCGCGGCGCTGTCCGCCTCGGCCGAGGCCGCCGTCGGCGTTCTGCGTCAGCTCGGCGTCACCTCCGGCGAGACCCTGCTCGTACTCGGGGGAGGTGGCTCGGTCGGTGTGATCGCCACCCAACTGGCCCTGGCCCAGGGCCTTACCGTCTTCAGCGCCACCGGCCCGAGTGACGAGCAGTTCGCCAAGGATCTCGGCGCGATCCCGGTCCGCTACGGATCGGCGCTCCTCGCGCAGATGCGCGCGCACGTCGGCAAGGTGGACGCCGTCCTCGACGCCGGCGGCAAGGGCGGCCTCCGTGACGCCGTCGAACTCGCGGGCGGCCCCGAGCGCGTGATCACCCTCGCCGACGAGCACGCGGCCGACTTCGGTGTCGCCCTCTCCGCCCCCACCCCGGACCGTGCCCCCGACGCGGTCGAGCAGACCATGCCACTCCTCGCTTCCGGGCAACTCCGCCTGCGCGCCCGGCGGTTGCTGCCGATGCGGGACGCCGCGCGGGCGCACGCCCTGCTCGAAGCGGGCACGGCACACGAAAAGATCGTCCTCACCGTCTGACGGCCTGTCGCAGCGCACTGTCGAGATCAACCACAGGGAGAGCCCGATGGAGAGCCCGATCGAGGTGGTGCGCAGGTTCTGCGCGGCGTGGTCGGACAACGCCGGGGCCGCCGAACTGGCGGCGTTCTTCACCGATGACGCGGTCTACCACAACATCCCGCTGGCGCCGATCACCGGCCGGACGGCCATCGCCGACACCATCAGCTCGTTCATCCGCCCCGGCCCGCCGGGCATCGAGCACATCGAGTTCCGCGTCCTCAACATCGCGGCCGACGGGCCGGTCGTGATGACCGAGCGGGTGGACGTCTTCAAGCTCCCTGACAGATCGTTCGAACTGCCGGTCATGGGGGTCTTCGAGGTCACGGACGGCAGGATCGGCGCCTGGCGCGACTATTTCGACATGAACCAGTTCACCAGCCGGATGGGCTGAGGCCGGACCTCCTCGGCGCTCCGGCCCACCTCGTCAGTCCGGCTGGGCGGCGAACAGTTCCAGGTGCGCGCAGGTGGGGCAGCGATAGGCGTCGATCTGCCAACGCGGCCGGCCCATCCTCTTGGCATTGCCGAACGGGCCTCGCTGAAGGGGGCCCGCGATCCACCGCGCGAACCCGCGGGCGCCTTGTCCGGAGTCCTCGACGAAGCCCGGCTCCAGCCCCACCGCACCGCATTGGGTGCACCGTATGTTGTTCATCGCCGGAGTGTAGTGAGCCGCAGCGGGTGCGGTCACCAGGGCCGCTTGCCCTCGCCCACGGCCCCTCCCTCACGCTCCGAAGCCCCACAGCGGCCATCGCCCGAGTCAAGTTTCCATAATGATTTTCATTAGAGATAACTCCTTCTCTAGTAGTGACAATCATTTCCATCTACGGTCGAGGTGCCCCCGCTCCACAGGACCCAGTCCCCTGTGAGCCCCCAGCCCCTCAAGGAGACCGAGTCGTGCGCACCACCCCCCGCCTGATCGCCGCCACCCTGGCCACCGGCGTCGTACTGGCCGTCACCAGCGGCTGCTCCACCGCCTCCTCCGACACCGCCGACGCCGGTTCGACGACGACAGGCAAGACCATCAAGGTCGTAGCGGCGGAGAACTTCTGGGGCAGCATCGCCACCCAGCTCGGCGGCACCCACGTGCAGGTCAAGAGCATCATCGACAATCCGAACGCCGACCCGCACGACTACGAGCCGACCGCGGCGGACGGCCGGCTCGTGGCCGGTGCGCAGTACACGATCGTCAACGGCATCGGCTACGACGCCTGGGCGGACAAGCTGCTCTCCGCGAACCCCGAGAGCGGCCGTACCGATCTGAAGGTCGGTGACCTGGTCGGCATCAAGCCGGGCGGCAACCCGCACCGCTGGTACTCGCCGGACAACGTCCACCAGGTGATCGAGAAGATCACGGCCGACTACAAGAAGATGGACCCGGCCGACGCCGCCTACTTCGACGCGCGGAAGGCGACCTTCGAGACCAAGACCCTCGCGCCGTACAACAAGCTGATCGCCGACATCAAGGCCAAGTACGCCAACACCCCCATCGGCGCCTCGGAGTCCATCGTGACCCCGCTCGCCGAGGGGCTCGGCCTGAAGATGCTGACGCCCGAGTCCTTCCTGGACGCCATCAGTGAGGGCACCGACCCGACGGCCAAGGACAAGCAGACGATCGACCGGCAGATCAGCCAGAAGCTGATCAAGGTGTACGTCTACAACAGCCAGAACGCCACCCCGGACGTACAGGCCCAGGTCAAGGCCGCCGAGGCGAAGGGCATCCCGGTCGCGACCGTGACCGAGACCCTCACCCCGGCCGGGGCGTCCTTCCAGGCGTGGCAGGTACGGCAGTTGGAGGGCATCGAGAAGGCCCTGGGGCAGGCGACGGGTCGGTGAGTACGGTGAATCCGGCCGCCTCTCGGCACGTCCCCGCGCAACGGGCCGCCGCCGAACCGCCTTCTCCCGTCGTGTCGTTGCGCGGCGCCGCCGTGCGCGTCGGCGGCCGGACCCTGTGGTCCGGTGTCGAACTGGACGTCGGCGCCGGGGAGTTCGTGGCCGTCCTCGGTCCCAACGGGGTCGGGAAGTCGACCCTGGTCAAGATGCTGCTCGGCATCCTGCCTCCGGCCGCCGGTGAGGTCAGGGTGCTGGGCGAGGCGCCCGGCAGGGCGGGTCACCGGGTCGGCTATCTGCCGCAGCGGCGCAGCTTCGACGCGAGCCTGCGCATCCGTGGCACCGACATCGTGCGGCTGGGCCTCGACGGCGACCGCTGGGGCGTACCGCTGCCGTTGCCCGGCCGGTTCGGTGCCCGGCGGCGGGCGGCCCGGGACCGTGTCGCCGAGGTCGTCGAGCTGGTCGGGGCGAGCGCGTACGCGCACCGGCCGATCGGTGAGTGCTCCGGCGGCGAGCAGCAGCGGCTGCTGATCGCCCAGGCACTCGTCCGCGATCCCGAACTGCTGCTCCTGGACGAGCCGTTGGACAGTCTCGACCTGTCCCACCAGGGCGCGGTCGCCGCGCTGATCGGGCGGATCTGCCGGGAGGCGGGCGTCGGCGTCGTCATGGTCGCGCACGACGTCAACCCGATCCTGCCGTGGCTGGACCGGGTCGTGTACATCGCCGAGGGCGGTGCGGTCGCCGGACGGCCGGAGGACGTGATCACCACGGGGACGCTGTCGCGGCTGTACGGCGTGCCGGTGGAGGTGCTGCGCACCAGTGACGGGCGGCTGGTGGTCGTCGGCCAGCCCGAGGCGCCCGCCCGCCACACCGACCGGCACGCTGAGGGAGGCCGCCGTGAACTGGGCTGACACGGGCGGCGGTTGGTCGTGGAATCCGGTGACCGACCTCCAGCAGATCTGGGCGTTCCCTTTCATGGTGAACGCCTTCCGGGCCGGTACGGTCGTGGCCGTACTGGCCGCCGTGATGGGCTGGTTCATGGTGCTGCGCCGGCAGAGCTTCGCCGGACACACCCTGGCCGTGGTCAGCTTTCCGGGCGCGGCCTGCGCGACCCTGCTGGGCATCGGCGCGGGCTTCGGCTACTTCGCGTTCTGTGTCGGCGGCGCCCTGGTGATCGCCGCGATCCCGCGTGCCGGAGCGGGCGGCGGAGGGCAGGAGTCGGCGCTGACCGGCACCGTCCAGGCATTCCTGCTGGCCTGCGGATTCCTCTTCGTCGCCCTCTACAAAGGGTTCCTCGGCGGGGTCAACTCCCTGTTGTTCGGCAGCTTTCTGGGCATCACCACCGTCCAGGTGGCCGTGCTGACGGTCGTGGCGGCCCTCGCGCTCGGCGTGCTGGCGGTCATCGGGCGGCCACTGCTGTTCGCGTCCGTCGACGAGGACGTCGCCGCCGGACGCGGGGTGCCGGTACGCGCCCTGTCCGTGGCCTTCCTCGTCCTGCTCGGGGCGGCGACCGCGGAGGCGAGCCAGATCACCGGCACGCTGCTGGTGTTCGCCCTGCTGGTGATGCCCGCGGCAGCCGCCCAACAGCTCACGGCGCGGCCCGCGTCGAGCCTGGCGCTCTCGGTGGTGATCGCGATCGCGGTGACCTGGACCGGGCTGATCGCCGCCTACTACTCGCCGTACCCGATCGGTTTCTACGTGACGACCTTCGCCTTCGCGGTCTACGTCCTGGCCCGCACGGGCCGCACCCTCGGCAGGTACCGGACGGTGGGAGCGGGTGCTGTGGCATGAGCGCCTTCACACACCCGTACTTCACGCACGCCCTGTTGGCCGGCACGGCGATCGCCCTGGCGGCCGGGCTCGTGGGGTACTTCCTGGTGCTGCGTGCCCAGGTGTTCACCGGCGACGCGCTCAGCCATGTCGCGTTCACCGGGGCGCTCGCGGCCCTCGCGCTCGGCTACGACCTGCGGTCGGGGCTGTTCGCGGCGACCGTGCTGGTCGCGGTGGTGCTGGGCGCGCTGGGCCGCCGCAGCCGCGCCGACGACATCGTCATCGGCAGCCTCTTCTCCTGGATCCTGGGCCTGGGCGTCTTCTTCCTCACCCTCTACACCACGTCCCGCAACACCGGGAACGGCACCGCCGGCGTCAACGTCCTCTTCGGCTCGATCTTCGGACTCTCCACCGGGCAGGCGCAGTTGGCGGCCGTCGTCGCGGCCGCCATCTGCCTCGCCGTCCTCGCGGTCGCCCGCCCGCTGCTCTTCGCCTCCGTCGACGAGGCGGTGGCCACGGCCCGCCGGGTACCGGTACGACTGCTCGGCCTCGCCTTCCTCGTCCTGGTCGGCGCCTGCGCGGCCGAGGCCACCCAGGCGGTCGGCTCGCTGCTGCTCCTGGGCCTGCTCGCCGCCCCCGCGGGCGCGGCCCAACGGCTCACCGACCGGCCGTACCACGCCCTCGCCCTGTCCGCGGGACTGGCGGTCGCGGAGATGTGGGCGGGCCTCGCCCTGAGCTACTACGTCCCCCAACTGCCGCCCAGCTTCTGCATCATGGCCGTCGCCACGGCCGTCTACGCGGCAGCCGTCGCCGTCGTACGGCGGCCCCGCGCCCGCGCCGGCCTCGTGGCGGCGTGATGGTCGGCCCGACCGACGACCTGGACCTCATCGGCCGCCGCACCGCCCAACGCGCCTGCGTCGTCAGGGCGTTGATCGACCACGGCGGCTTCGTCGGCGCCCGCGCCCTGCACGGCATCCTGGAGTCCCAGGGTGCGCGCGTGGGCCTCAACACCGTCTACCGCACCCTGGCCGCGCTGGTGGGCGCGGGCCGCGCCGACGTCGTACGCGACCGGGGCGGCGAACGGCTCTTCCGCCACCGCCCGTTCCCCGAGCACCAGCACTATCTGCTGTGCCGCGTCTGCGGGTTGAGCACCCCGGTCGACTCCGAGGCGGTCGAGAGCTGGGCGGAGCGGGTGGCCGAAGCCTCCGGTTTCGCGGAGGTCGAGCACACCGTCGAACTCACCGGGCTCTGTCCGCGATGCCGCTCCCACCCCACTTATTAATGACATTCATTTTCATGTAATGTCTCCCGTGACCCATCGAGCAGGAGGATTCCCATGGCCGTTCCCAAACGGAAGATGTCCCGCAGCAACACCCGCCACCGACGCGCCCAGTGGAAGGCGACCACCCCGGCACTCGTCCCGATCACCATCGACGGCGTCCCGTACCTGGTACCCCAACGACTGGCCAAGGCGTACGAGCGCGGCCTGCTGCGCCCCGAGGGCTGACGGTCCGTAAGGGCTTGCCAAAGATTCGGCCCGCGGGTGGTTGTGGTCCCTGGTTGTGGATACCTGACTACACCGGGACGCGTGAGGCCGGCTCCGGCGGCGAGGAGAGGATTCTCTGTCGGTGGGGCTTCGACGGGACGCTGCCGGGACCGCGGTCTTCCTCGTCCTGATGATCGACTCGGTGGTCAACGGGCTCTTCGTGCCGTTGTCCATGCTCTATCTGTCGGCTCGTTCGGGCGCGTCGCTGGTCGAGGTGGGGTTCCTGCTGAGCCTGGCCGGGCTGGTGTCGCTTCCGTTGCCGTTGTGGGTCGGGCGGCTCGTCGACCGGCACGGGCCCAAGCCGGTCGTGCTGGTGGCGCAGCTGCTCCAGGCGGCGGGCTTTCTCGGGTACCTCGTGGTGCGCGACGGCGCTGGGATCCTCCTGGCCGCGACCGTCGCGTCGCTGGGCCAACGGGCCTTCTGGTCCTCGGCGTTCACCCTCGTCAGCGATCTGTCCGACCGTGATCCCGGCGGGCACTCCCGCGAGCGGTGGTTCGGCGTCATCGGCTCGTTGCGTGCGATGGGGTACGGGCTGGGAGCCGTGGTCGCGGGAGTCGCCCTGTCGGTGAAGTCGGGCCCGGTGTACCGAGGGGCGATCGGCGCCTGCGCCTGTCTGTTGCTGGTGGCCGCCGTGCTGCTCGAACGGGGAGTTCCGCGGAGCGTGACTCTGAAGGAGAAACCGGCGAACGAGGAGGCGGGCGGCCGTGGTTACCGGGTGCTGTGGGCCGATCGTCCCTATCTGGCGCTCGTCGGACTGAACACGGTGTTCGCGCTCTGCAACGTCATGCTCAGCATCGCCTTCCCGCCGTTCGTCGACCGCCAACTACCCTCCGCGACATGGGTCGTTGGTCCGCTGCTGGCGATGAACACGGTGGTACAGGCCGCGCTTCAGACCTCGGTCGTCCGTCTGATACGGCCGCTGCCCCGGCCCGTGTCCCTGTGCCTGGCCGGAGTCCTCTGGGCGTCATGGGCGGCCCTGACCGCCGGCCCGCTCTGGCTGCCCCGGGCCTTGTGGGTCCCCTGTCTCACCGTGGCCGTGCTCTGCTACTCGGCCGCTCAGCTCGTGCACTCGCCCGTGTCGAACGCGCTCTCCGCCGATGCCGCGCCCGCCGACGTCCGCGGGCGCTACATCGCCGTGTTCCAGTACTCGTTCGCGATCGCCACGGTCGTGGCGCCGCTGCTGTTCTCGGTGCTGTTCGACCTGTCGAGCGCGGCTCCATGGGCGACTCTGGCGGCGCTCGCCCTGCTGACGGTTCCGGGCATGCTGGCCCTCGCGCCGCGCCTGCCGCGGGCCGCACTGGCGACGGGCGGGGCCGGACGGAGCGCTGCCCGACAGCGTGGGGGAGCTCCCTGACCTGCGCGAGCTTGAGGAAGCCGACGGTGTTCGCGTCGGCCTCGACCCCGTTGTGGCTCAGCTTCGGCGGTCGTCCCCCGACCCGCTCGCCGCAGGCTTCGTCGCGCGGACGATCGCCGAGTGCATGCCGTCCGCGACGGGGTGGGTCGGGGTGATGTCCACGTCGGTGAAGCCGGCCGCTTCGAGGCCGGTGCGGTACTCGGTGAAGGACAGCGCGCCCGCGATGCAGCCGACGTAGTCGCCGCGTTCCGCGCGCTGGGCGGGGGTGAGGGTGTCGTCGGCGACGACGTCCGAGACGCCGATACGGCCGCCGGGGCGCAGGACGCGGAAGGTCTCGGCGAAGACGGCGGGCTTGTCGACGGACAGGTTGATCACGCAGTTGGAGATGACCACGTCGATCGTGTTCGCGGGCAGAGGGACGGCCTCGATGGTGCCCTTGAGGAACTCCACGTTCGTGGCGCCCGTCCGCTCCGCGTTGCCGATGGCGAGGGCGAGCATCTCCTCCGTCATGTCCAGCCCGTACGCCTTGCCGGTCGGGCCGACGCGGCGGGCGGAGAGCAGGACGTCGATGCCGCCGCCGGAACCGAGGTCCAACACGCGTTCGCCCTCGCGGAGTTCGGCTACGGCGGTGGGGTTGCCGCAGCCGAGGGAGGCGGCGACCGCTTCGGCGGGGAGGGCGTCCCGGTCGGCGGTGGGGTAGAGGGCGGAGCCGAAGTTGTCGTCGATCTCGACGGGTGCGGGGCCGCAGCAGGCCGTGCCGCCCTCGGCGACCTTGAGGGCCGAGGCGGCGTAGCGCTTGCGGACGGTTTCGCGCAGGTCGGTGGAGTGTGCGTCGCTCATCGAGTCGCTCCCGGGCGAGGTGGGTCGGGTGGGGTGGGCCAGCTTGTATTGACGTTCGTTGATGCAAGCTTGCGCCTTGTATCGAAAGACGTCAACATAGAGGTATGTCGAAACAAGAGCTCGGGGTCCTCGAAGTGACCGGTGAGGTGATCGGCCGGGACGCCGCGTGCTGCCCGGGTCTGGCCACCGCGCCGCTGGACGACGAGCGCGCCGCGGAACTGGCCAGGGTCTTCAAGGCACTTGGCGATCCCGTACGCCTGCGGCTCCTGTCGATGATCGCCTCGCGGGAGGGCGGCGAGGTCTGCGTGTGCGAGATGACACCGGCCTTCGACCTGTCGCAGCCGACGATCTCCCACCACCTCAAGCTCCTGCGCCAGGCCGGCCTGATCGACTGCGAACGCCGTGGGACGTGGGTGTACTACTGGGCGCTGCCCGGCGTCCTGGACCGGCTCGCCGCGTTCCTGACGACGACCCGGACCGCGGAAGCCACGCAGGCATGACCGCGTCCCTCGCCCGCCGTGCCGCCGCCGAGGCGATCGGGACCGGACTGCTGGTGACGGTCGTCGTGGGCTCCGGCATCCAGGCGACGGAACTGTCGCACGACGTGGGCGTACAACTGCTCGCCAACTCCCTCGCCACCGTCTTCGGCCTGGGCGTACTCATCACGCTGCTCGGGCCGGTCTCCGGCGCGCACTTCAACCCCGTTGTCACGCTGGCCACTTGGTTCGCCGGCCGTCGTGACGGCACCGGGCCGGGGCCGCGGGAGGTCGCCGTGTACGTCACGGCGCAGGTCGGCGGGGCGATCGCGGGAGCGGTGCTGGCGGACGCCATGTTCGCCGAGCCGTTGGTGCGGTTCTCCGGTCACGACCGGTACGCCGGTCATCTGTGGCTGGGGGAGGTCGTCGCCACGGGCGGACTGATCCTCCTCGTCCTCGGACTGGAACGGGTCGGCCGCGCCGCCCTGGCCCCGGCGGCCGTGGCCTCCTACATCGGGGCCGCCTACTGGTTCACCTCCTCGACCTCCTTCGCGAACCCCGCCGTCACCGTCGGCCGCGCCTTCACCGACACCTTCGCCGGGATCGCGCCGGGTTCGGTCGCACCGTTCGTCGGGGCCCAACTGCTGGGAGCCGTAGTCGGGTTGGCCGCCGTGGCCGTCGTATGGGAGCGTCCTGTCCCTACGGCGGACGCGGTAGTCCCGCACAGCGAACCCGAACCTGAACCCAGCTCCGAACTCGCCCCCTCCTGACCGCCCCTGCCCGCAAGGACACCGCCATGACCACGAGTTCCGCCGCCCCGCCGCCGTCAGTCCTGTTCGTCTGCGTCCACAACGCCGGCCGTTCGCAGATGGGCGCGGCCTTCCTCACCCACCTCGCCGGTGACCGGGTCGAGGTCCGGTCGGCGGGCTCGGCGCCCGCCGACGCCGTCAACCCGGCGGTGGTGGCGGCCATGGCGGAGGTGGGTATCGACGTCTCCGCCGAGACGCCGAAGGTGCTCACCGTCGAGGCCGTACGGTCCTCGGACGTCGTGATCACGATGGGCTGCGGGGACGCCTGCCCCGTCTTCCCCGGCAAGCGGTACCTGGACTGGCAGCTCGACGATCCGGCGGGCCAGGGCGTGGAGGCCGTACGGCCCATCCGCGAGGAGATCGAGCGCCGGGTGCGCGGTCTGCTGGCCGAACTCGGAATCGCCGTATGACCCTTCTCGTCGCCGCCGTCATCGTCCACGACCGGGCCGAGGGCAGGGTCGTCCTCATCCAGCGGGGTGAGCGGGCCAAGTTCGGCCGCGGCATGTGGGACCTCCCCGTCGGCAAGAACGAACCCGGCGAGCCCGTCACCGACACCGCCGTGCGCGAGCTGTACGAGGAGACCGGGCTCGTCGTGGCACCGGAGTCCCTGAAGGTCGTCCACCTCATCCACGCCGCCCACGGAGTGGACGCACCCCACGGCTTCCTCACCGTCGTCTTCGCCGCCGACAAGTGGTCCGGCGACCCCGAGAACCGCGAACCCCGCAAGCACGCCCAGGTCCGATGGGTCCAGGTCGACGCCGTACCCGAGGAGTTCGTACGGGGAAACGGGCAGGCCCTACGGCAGTACCTGGACGGCGTCGAACCGCAGGTGTCGCCGTACGGGTGGGAGTAGGCGGAGCCCCGCGTTACCTCTCAGGTGTGAACCAGGCCGTCTCCCGCGTGGCTGAATCCGGTCTTCGGGGTCCCGTACGGACACCGGGTTCGTGGCGTCGGGAGGTGTCTCGTTCCCGTGGGTCCGGGCGCCTCGGACCCGACTGGTGGCGTGATTCAGTCACATCCGGATATTCCCGCAACATATACAGTTCGACGCCCAGTTGGGATGACCAGGGGGCGAAACCGGTGAATGTGGTGCAAGGTGAAGGTCTGGCCTTCGGATATGCGGCCGGTGGTGGTGGGTTGCGGCGGGCGGATCTCACGCTGCGCCAAGTCACCCAGCCCAGCCCAGCCCAGCCCCGCGGACCGGATCGTGAACGCCCCCTCTACAGCGCCGACTTGACCGCCCGCAGCACCGCATCCGCCATCCCCCGTTCCCCCCGCGCATTCGGATGCACCGGTGCCGCCGGATTCTCCGGTGCGAGCGGTTCGATCCAGCGGGTGGCCTTCGCCGTGCAGGCGTTGTGGTCGGTGGAGGGGGTGTACGTGTCGACGTAGCCGACCCCTGCCTCCGAAGCCCGTTGGCGCAGTGCGGTGTTGAGTTGTTGTTCCTTCTCGCGGAGGTAGGTCACGTCGCCCGGGGCGAGGGACATTCCGCGGCCGCAGTCGGCGCTGTCGGTCGGGAGGAGCGCCGGGTAGGAGACGACGTAGACGCGGGCTTCGGGGGAGCGGCGTTTTACCTCGGTGAGGATCCGGGTGAGCCGGTTGCCCGCCGTGGCGATCTTCTTTTCTACGGCGTCGGCGGCGGAGCCGGAGTCGGAGTCGGCCTCGCGGGCGCAAGGTGCGTCCTCCGTGAAGTACTTGCCGCTGCCGGTGAGTCGGTACAGGGCGCCCATGGCGACGCACCGTTTGATCATCGAGCTGAAGCCGATGTCGTTGCCGCCGATGCCGATCGTCACCAGGCGGGTGTCCGACGAAAGTGCCCTGAGCTGGGGCGGGTTGGTGCCGTTGTCGGTGTGCTGGGATGCGGTGAGGTCGGACGTCGTGGCGCCGCTGCAGCTCACATCGCGGAACTTGGCGCCCTTCAGGCCGAGTTCGGCGGCCACCAGGGCCGGGTAGTTGCCGGCGGAGCGGTCGCAGCCGGCGGGGGTGCCGGTGGGGTCGGTGATGCCGGGGCCTGCGGTGTAGGAGTCGCCCAGGGCCACGTACGGGCCCTTCGACGTGGTCGAGTAGGTGACGCCGGTGTGGTTGTCGTCGCCGTCGCGGGTGACCAGGACCACCGTGAGCAGCGTGCCGCAGGCGAGGAGCCCGGCCACCCCGGCCTGCACTGAGGTTTTCATCGAAGTGCCCTATCTGGCTGGTGAGTTGTGGACGTCCGCGGGCCCGGCGACGGGCGGGGGGAGTGCCCCGTCGCCGGGCCCTGGCGCCGGGTCCCCGTCCCCACGGGATCCGGGCGCCGCGGGGCCGCCTCCGCTCTCGGCGGCCCCGGTCGGTGGGGTCCCCTACGGGACCGGGGTGAGATGAGGGGTCGGAGTCTCGGAGACGACCGGCGCCGGGACCTTGCGGCTCAGGGCCTCGCCCTCGACGTCCATGCGGGGGAGGATCCGGTCGAGCCAGCGGGGCAGGTACCAGGCCTTGTGGCCCAGCAGGGACAGGACCGCCGGCACGATCGCCATCCGGACCACGAACGCGTCGAACAGGACCGCGATGGCCAGCCCGAAGCCGATCATCTTGATCATCGAGGCGCCCGCGCCGATGAAGCCCGAGAACACCGCCATCATGATCAGCGCGGCGGCCACGACCACCCGGGCGCTGTGCCGGAACCCGGAGACGATCGCCTGGCCGGGGCCGTCCCCGTGGACGTACGCCTCGCGCATCCGGGAGACGAGGAACACCTCGTAGTCCATGGCGAGTCCGAAGACGATGCCCACCAGGAAGATCGGCATCAGGCTCATGATCGGGCCGGTCTGGTCGACGCCGAGCCAGGACGCCAGGTGCCCTTCCTGGAAGACCGCGACCACCGCGCCGAGCGCCGCGAGGACCGAGAGGAGGAAGCCGAGGGCCGCCTTCAGCGGCACGAGCAGCGAGCGGAAGACCAGGAGCAGCAGCACGATCGCCAGGCCCACCACCAGCGCCAGATACGGGATCAGCGCGTCCTGGACCTTCTGCGCCACGTCGATGTTCAGCGCGGTCGTACCGGTGACCTCGAAGCTCGCACCCGCATCAGCTGCGATGTCCGGCCGTTCGTCGCGGATCGTCTGGACCAGCTGCTTGGTCTTCTCGTCGGTGGGGCTGGTGGCGGGGGTCGCGGAGAACACCGCTGTGTCGCCCGCCGAGTTGAAGCGCGCCGGTGAGACGGAGACCACTCCGTCCGTGGCGGCTATCTCCTTCGAGATCGTCGCTACGGCGGTCTTCGCGTCGCCCGCCTTCTGCGCGTCCACGACGATGGTCAGCGGGCCGTTGAAGCCGGGGCCGAAGCCCTCGGCGAGGTCGTCGTAGGCGCGGCGTTCGGTGGTGGCGGTGGACTTGGCCTCGTCGCCGGGCATGCCGAGCTGGAGGTTGAGGGCGGGCAGGGCCATCGCGCCGAGGCCCACGACGCCGAGCAGCAGGACGGGGATCGGGTGCCGTACGACGATCCGGGCCCAGCGGCTGCCGCCGTTCTCGCCGTTGCCGCGCTTGGCCTTCGCCTTGGCCTTCTTCTTGCGGTCGCGGCGGGAGAGGACGGCGTTCGGCCAGAAGCCGAGGACCGCCGGGACCAGGGTGAGGCAGATCAGGACGGCGAGGAGGACCGCGCCGGCCGCCGCCAGGCCCATCTTCGTCAGCATCGGGATGCCGACCACGGACAAACCGGCTAGAGCGATGACAACGGTTAGGCCGGCGAACACAACTGCCGAACCCGCCGTCCCGGCCGCCAGTCCGGCCGCTTCGCGAGGCGCGTGGCCCTTGGCCCGTTCCTCCCGGTAGCGCGATACGACGAAGAGCGCGTAGTCGATGCCGCAGGCGAGGCCGAGCATCGTCGCGAGGGTGCCGGTGGTCTCGGAGAGGCCGAAGGTGCTGCCCAGGGCAAGGACCCCGGACATGCTGATGGCGACGCCGATGATCGCGGTGAGGAGGGGCAGGCCGGCCGCGGCCAGTGAACCGAACGTGATGAGGAGGACGATCGCGGCTATCGCGATACCGATCGCCTCGGCGCTGCCGCCCGCCGCGGGCTGGGTGGCGAGCGCGTCGCCGCCGACCTCGACGGTCAGGCCCGCGTCCCGGGCCGTGTCGATGGCCCGCTCCAGATGGGTCTTGGCGGCGCCGGTGAGGTCGTCGGCCTTCACCTTGAAGGTGACGGTGGAGTACGCCGTGGAAGCGTCCTTGCTCACCGCCTTCGCCGCGAACGGGTCGACGGCGGAGGCGACTTGGGAACCGTCGGCCGCCTCGGTCACCAGCTTCTCGATCGCCGCCTTGTTCTCCGTCGCGGTGACCTTCTCGCCGTTCGGCGCGACGAAGACGATCCGCGCGCTCGCGCCGTCCGCCGCCGTGCCCGGGAAGCGCTGCTCCAGCAGGTCGAAGGCCTTCTGCGACTCGATGCCGGGCATCGTGAAGCCGTCGTCGGGGGCGGCGGGGGCCTTGGTGGCGGCGAATCCGACGGCGCCGAGGACCGCCACCCACAGGAAGGTGACGAACCAGCGCCACCGGAAGGCCACGCGGCCCAAGTGATAAAGGAGAGTAGCCATGGCTGGGGAAGGCCTCCACGTCGGCGGTCGGTCGAGATCGTGGTCTCAACCCTTCCGCCGACGGCCCTCGGTCACGAGGGAGTGCCCTCCCGAATGGATGGTGTAGCCCGCTACACCATCGGCCGGACCCTCAGCCCACGTTCAGCTCGGTCAGCCGGCCCAGCGGCAGCGTGTGGTGGGTCTGCAGGACCTTCGCGCGTAGATACCGGACGTTGTGGGGCGTGGTGAACACACCGGTCGGCACCCGGTCGTGCACGTCGATGCCCAGGCCGCGCAACTGGTCGGCCTTGTCCGGGTTGTTGGAGAGCAGGTCCAGCTCGTCGATCCCCAGGGCCTGGAGCATCTGGGCGGCGGCCGTGTAGTCGCGGGCGTCCTCGGGGAGGCCGAGCGCGGTGTTGGCGGCGTAGGTGTCGAGGCCCTGGTCCTGGAGGGCGTACGCGTCGAGCTTGTTGTAGAGGCCGATGCCCCGGCCCTCCTGGCGCAGGTAGAGCAGCACGCCGCCGCGCTCGGCGATGCGCTCGACGGCCTCGCGCAGCTGGGGGCCGCAGTCGCAGCGGGCGGAGCCGAAGACGTCTCCGGTCAGGCACTCGGAGTGCAGGCGGACCAGCGGGGTGGTGCCGGGCGCCGGATCGCCGAGCACGACGGCGAGATGTTCCAGGCCGTCGGTCAGGCCGTGGAAGGTGACGAGTTCGGTGTCGACGCTGTAGCCGTCGTGGAAGCGCAGCGGTACCCGGACGCGGGCACGCGGGGTGGCGGCGGGGAAGTCGGGCATGCGGGTCTCCGAGTCCGAAGGGTGACGTAGCGATGTGTTTCAAAACTGAAGCACATCCACGATCACGGACCCTACCTCATGCTTGAAATTTGAAGCAACAGATTTGTGTGACGGCTCACGAAAGACGGCTCACGAAAGACGGCTCACGAACACGGAGGCGTGGAGCGGCGGCGCCACGGCACGTCCTCCGGTGTCTCCAGCGCCCGCGCGATGCCCGTGCTGATCTCCTCCAGCTGCCCCACCTGCTCCGGAGTGAGGTGGTCGAAGATCGCGGCCCGGACGGTCTCGACATGCCCCGGCGCCGTACGCACCAGCACCGCCATCCCCTCGTCGGTCAGCACCGCCGTACTGCCCCGCTTGTCCGACGGACACCCCTCCCGCCGCACCAGCCCGTCCTTCTCCAGCCGCGTCACGGCGTACGTCAGCCGGCTCCGGGTGATCTTCGACTTCTCGGCGAGGTCGGTCATCCGCAGCCGGTGGTCCGGAACGTCGGACAGGTTGGCCAGGATGGAGTAGTACAGGTGGGGCATGCCGGCCTCCTGCTGGAGCTGCCGGTCGATCGCGTCCTCCAGGAGGTGCGTCGCGGCGATGTAGGCGCGCCAGGCGCGCTGCTCCTCGGCGGTGAGCCAGCGAGTCGTCATGCCCCCAGTGTAGGTTTGTTTCAAACTTGAACCAAGCCCCGTCATTCCACCGAGCCGGGAGCGCGTCGATGCCCCATCCGTACGTCCTGCTGTCCGCCGCCGTCTCCCTCGACGGCTACCTCGACGACACCGGCCCCGACCGGCTGCTCCTCTCCAGCCCCGCCGACTTCGACCGCGTCGACGAGGTCCGCGCCTCCGTGGACGCGATCCTCATCGGCGCCGGCACCATCCGCGCGGACAACCCGCGCCTGCTCGTGAACTCCCCGGAGCGCCGCGCCGCCCGCATCGCCGCCGGCAAGCCGGAGTACCCCCTCAAGGTCACGGTCAGCGGCTCCGGCGACCTGGACCCGGGCGCCAACTTCTGGCACACGGGCGGCGACAAACTCGTCCTTACGACCGACAAGGGCGCGGAGCGGGTACGCCAACTCGGCCTCGCCGCCGACGTGTTCGCCCTCGGCCCCGAACTCGACTGGCGCCGGCTGCTCGAACACCTCCACTCCGTCAGGGGAGTTGACCGCCTGATGGTCGAGGGCGGCGGCACGATCCACACCCAGCTCCTCCAGCAGGGCCTGGCCGACGAACTCCAACTCGTCCTGTCCCCCCTCTTCGTGGGCACCCCGGACGCCCCCCGCCTCTTCGGCCCGGGCACCTACCAGTCGGGCCGCCTGCGCCTGCTGGAGACCCGCCCCGTCGAGGACGTCGTCCTCATGCGCTACGAACCCACCGCCCCCGGCACCGGTGACCTCCCCTCCGCCGCCGACCATCACTGGCTCGCCCTCGCCTGCGACCTGGCCGGGGACTGCCCGCCCTCGGAGACGGCGTTCAGCGTCGGCGCGGTGGTCGTGGCCGAGGACGGCACGGAGCTGGCCCGCGGCCACTCCCGCGAGGCCGGCGACCCGGTGGTCCACGCGGAGGAGGCGGCCCTCGCCAAGCTGGACGCGGCGGACCCCCGCCTCGTGACCGCCACGGTCTATACGAGCCTGGAGCCCTGCACCCACCGCGCCTCCCGCCCCAAGCCCTGCGCCCGCCTCATCCTCGACGCGGGCGTACGACGCGTGGTGACGGCCTGGCGCGAGCCGGACACGTTCGTGACGGCCGCCGACGGCAGCGGGGCGCTGGCCGCGCAGGGGGTCTCCGTGGTCGTACTCCCGGAGTACGAGGACCGGGCGAAGGCGCCGAACAGGCATCTGCAGGGCTGAGCCGGGACTCCGTGCCGGTCACGGTGGTCACGGGACCAGTACGATCCGGCCGCGCAGGCCGCCCCGGGCGAGGCGGGCGTGGGCCTCGGCGGCCTGTGCCAGGGGGTACACCTGGGCGACGCGGGGTGTCAGGACGCCGACCTCGGCGAGTGCGGAGAGATGTGCGAGCCGGGGCGCGTCGGGGCCGGCGGCGGTGTGGCGCACCACCACGCCCCGTTCCGGCGCCGGCAGCACGTCCAGCCGCACGCTCACATAGACCCCGCCGTCCCGGACGGCCGCCATCGCGGGTGCGCCCAGCGCCGCCGCGTCGAGCACGCCGTCCACACCCTCCGGCACCAACTGCCGTACCGCCGGGCCCGGTTCCTCGTCGCGGGGCACGAACCAGGTGGCGCCGCGAGAGCGCAGATACGCCTCGTCCTCGGGCCGCCCCTGCGCGACGATCCGCACGCCCCGGGTCCGGGCCAGCTCCACGGCGTAGCCGCCGACGGCCCCCGCGGCGCCGGTGATCAGCAAGGTGTCGCGGGGGCGGAGCGGGAGGTGGTCCAGGGCCAGCGAGGCGGTCGTCGCGTTGAGCGGGATCGTCGCCGCGAGCGTCGGGTCCATGCCCTCCGGGGCGGGGGCCAGGGAGTTGAGGTCGGTCACGAGGTATTCGGCCTGGGCCTTCGTGGGGCGCAGCACGGGGGCGTCGAACACGATCACCGGAGTGCCGACCGCGAGGAGCACACCCGGGCCGACGGCCTCGATGGTCCCGGCGGCATCCAGCCCGAGACCGGTGTGGTCGACCTCCGGCATCGGCCCGAAGTACCCGGCCCACACCGCGGAGTCGGCGGGATTGAGCGCGGCGGCGGCGACCTTGACGCGGACCTCCAGGGGACCCGGTTCCGGCAGCGGGACCTCCAGCACCTCGACGACCTCGGGTCCCCCGGTCTTCCTGACGACTGCTGCGCGCATGATATTCGCTCTTCCGTTTGCGAAATAGAATCAATCAAACGGTAGGCGCGTTGCGGCCGATGCGTAAGGAGGCACTTTCAAGTGCGTTACACCCCCGCGTCGTAGCGGGCCCGCGCCTCGTCGACCTCGCCGGTCTTCTCGGCGGCCCAGTCGTGCACCTGGGACACCAGGCCGTACAGGCCCTGCCCGAGCGGGGTCAGTTCGTAGTCCACGCGCACCGGGACGGACGGTGTGACCGTCCGCCGCACCATGCCGTCGCGCTCCAGCATGCGCAGGGTCTGGGTGAGCATCTTCTGGCTGACGCCCGGGATTTCGCGGCTGATGTGGTTGTACCGCATCGCCTCGCCGTGGGACCCGAGGGTGCACACCGCCAGGCTGACCCACCGGTTGCTGATCGTCGAGAGCAGGGCCACCGCGGGGCAGTCGCGCAGGTACTCCTCGTACGCCTTCGTGGTCATCGTCGCTCCAGTCCCTCCCGCAGGGGAGTAACGCACTCAAAAGTGCCTACTTACCGATCGATCGTAACTCACCTAGTATGCAGAGAGTTGTCAATAGCAAATCCAAAGGCACCCGTCAGACATCCGTCCCGCGCGGGTGACCGATCGGCCCATCAGATCCTGCGCCCCACCGCCCACCGGGTCACGCTCACAGGGAACCGGTGCGGACAACGCGGAGGTAGGACACATGAGGGCAGTGGCGGTGCTGGGCGCGTCCGTGGCCGTAGGGCTTCTCGCCTCGTGCGGGGCGGCGGACACCGGTACGCGGACCATGGCGAGGGCGCTGCCCGCCGACGCGGCGTTCACGCACCCCGGTGTGCTGGTCAGCAAGGCCCAGCTGGACGCCGTACGGAAGAACGTGACGGCCGGGAAGCAGCCGTGGCTGAAGGCGTACTTCGGGATGCGGGACAGCAAGTACGGGTCGTACAAGTACACGGCGAAGCCCTACGCCGACGTCGACTGCCCCTGGAACGGCAAGGCCGCGCACGGGTGTGTCGAGGAGCGCGAGGACGCGATCGCGGCGTACACGCAGGCGCTGCTGTTCAGCATCACGGGCAAGGAGCACCACGCGCTCAAGGCGCGGGAGATCATGGACGACTGGTCGGCGAAGATGAAGGAGCACACCTCCGAGGACGCCGGACTCCAGACCGCGTGGGCCGGATCGACATGGGCGCGGGCGGCGGAGATCGTGCGGTACGCGCCGGGGGCCGGATGGCCGGCGGACCGGGTGCAGCGGTTCGCGACCATGCTGCGCACCGCGTACCAGCCCGAGGTGACGAAGGACCTGCCGGACTACAACGGCAACTGGGACCTCGCGATGACCGACGCGGCGATCGGCATCGCCGTCTTCCTCGACGACCACAAGGCCTTCGACGCGGCCGTCGCCCGCTTCCGCGACCGGGTGCCCGCCTACTTCTACCTGGAGAAGGACGGCAAGGTGCCGCTCACCCCGGCCCGCTCCACCGTCACCACCCCGCAGAAACTCACGACGTACTGGTTCAAGCAGACCACCTTCAAGGACGGCATCGCCCAGGAGACCTGCCGCAACTTCAAGCACGTCGGGTACTCGCTGGCCGCCACCGGGCACATCGCCGAGACCGCCTGGCACCAGGGCGTCGACCTCTACAAGGACGTCAAGGACCGGCTCGCCGCCGCCCTCGACTTCCACGCCCGCTACCAGCTCGGCGAGGCCGCGCCGGCCTGGCTGTGCGGCGGCAGGGTCGACCGGAACATGGGGCCCGACCTGGAGGTTCCGCTCAACCACCTGGAGGACCGGCTCGGCATGAAGGTGCCCGCCGCGCACAAGCTCGCCGAGACCACCAGGCCGGCCGGCAGCGACGACCTCTTCGTCTCCTGGGAGACCCTCACGCACGCCGGTAACCCCGCCGACTGAAACGTGTGTGACATCGGACCCCGCGGATGGCGTATAGTTGGGAACACAACGGCGCGGGGTGGAGCAGCTCGGTAGCTCGCTGGGCTCATAACCCAGAGGTCGCAGGTTCAAATCCTGTCCCCGCTACTAAGGCCAAGGGCCGGAATCCGGAAAACGGATTCCGGCCCTTGGTGTTTCCCCCGCCCGGTCGGCCCACCCCGCTCGCCGCGCTCTCCCGGCCAGGAAAAACTGGACGTGTGGAGGCGGAGGGTCCGTACGTGCGAGCCGGCGGGCGTCTGCCAGGCGATCCCGTGCCCGACCCCGGCCTCGGCCCCGACGAGGGACGGCGGACCGCCCGTGTCCTCGCCCTCGTCCGCCGGCTGCCCGCGCTGCTGCTGATCGTCGGAGCCTGCTACGACTACCTCACCCCGCAGGCCTTCACGGCGGCCCCCTTCTTCACCGCCGCCCCGCTCGTCGCCGCCCCGCTCTACTCCCGGCGCGGCACCGTCCTCACCGGCCTGGCCTCGCTCGCCGTCGTCCTCGCGATCCACATCAGGCTCGGCATCGTCCTCCACATCGACGCGGTCACCGAGGTGGCCACCGTGGCCACGGTCGCCGTCCTGGCCGTCCTCATCAACACCCTGGTCCGCCGCAGCAGCGAACAGCTCGCCTCCGTACGCGAGATCGCCGAGGCCGCCCAGCGCGCCGTACTGCCCGAACCGGCCGAGCGGATCGGCGGGTTCGAGATCGCGGCGCGCTACGAGGCCGCGCAGGAGGGCGCGTTCATCGGCGGCGACCTGTACGCGGTGCAGGACACCCCGCACGGCGTACGGCTGGTCGTCGGCGACGTACGCGGGAAGGGCATGGGCGCGGTGGCCGCCGTGGCCGTGGTGATCGGGGCGTTCCGGGAGGCCGCCGAGCAGGAGACCACCCTGGAGGCGGTCGCGCAGCGGCTGGAGCGGGCGCTGGCCCGCGAGGGCACCCGGCGCGACGGGCTCGACGCGTTCGAGGGGTTCACCACGGCCGTCCTCGCCGAACTCCCGCACGGCGACGGCGTCCTGCGGATCGTCGACCGCGGCCACCCGCCGCCGCTGCTCCTGCACGCGGACGGCACCGTGGACACCCTGCTCGTCAAGGAGCCCGCACTGCCGCTGGGAATGGGGGAGTTGGGGTTCTGGCCCGACCGGGCCGAGGAGTTCGCGTTCCCCGGCGGCGCCACGCTGCTCCTCTACACCGACGGCCTGTCCGAGGCCCGCGACGGCCACGGCGTGTTCTACGACCCGGGGGAGCGGCTGACCGGGCGGACCTTCCGCAGCCCCGAGGCGCTGCTCGGCATCCTCGCCAAGGAGGTGCGCCGCTATGCCGGGGGCGGGATGACGGACGACATGGCGCTGATCGCCGTACGCCATCCATGACCGGTCGACGACCGGTCAACTCACCCGTTTTTCGCCGGTCGTGGGCCCTTCGTCCAGCAAGGAAAGGTTAATGATCAAGCGAACGGGCTTGGAAACGGGCGCCCGTGTCTATTAACGTTCGATAACGCAGCACGGTCGTCCCAGCCGTCACAAGAGACAGCTCCGTGCGCACGCGCCGAATCCCGCAAGGGAACCGGGGAACCACCACTTGGGGTGAATCGCACGTCGACAGTCGTGGGAACACGACCGGTTTACGCGCGTAGGAGACCTTCCTGCTCCGAACCCGTCAGCTAACCCGGTAGGCGAGAAGGAAGGAAAGGAGCACGCCCACGTGGCGTCCAACCAGGCTGCCCCAGAAGCCCCGTTCGTCTACGGCGGTTACCGCCCCGACGAGGGCCCCTGGGAGGAGTGGAACCCCAGCGCGGAGTCCGTTCTTCCCAACCGCGGCAAGCACCGTGTCGCCAAGCAGCGTGGTGGCGGGGGATTCGCCCGCAGCTCCACCGTCCTGGGCGTCGGTGTCATAGCCGCCGTCAGCGCCGGCGGGATGGCCAGCGCCAACACCGGCAAGCCGCCCGTCTCGATCTCCATGCCCGACCTGCCCAACGTGGGCCACCTGCTGGACGACTCCTCCAGCACCCCCAAGGGCTCCGCGACCGCGCTCAGCAGCGTCGGCGTGACCACCACCGAGACCGCCAAGGGCACCTCGGACGCCGGTGAGCTGCTGCGCAACCGGATCATGGAACAGGCCGAGCTCCAGCAGCTCCAGGTCGACGGCAAGTCCCAGGCCGCCGCCGAGGCCGCCGTCGCCAAGCAGGTCGACGCCGCCGCCGCGAAGGCCGAGCAGGACGCCGCGAAGAAGGCCGCCGACGCCAAGAAGGCCGCCGAGGCCGCCGCCAAGAAGAAGGCCGAGGCCGCGAAGCTCGCCGCCCTCGCCAAGCAGTACACGCTGCCGGTCGCCTCGTACACGATCACCGGCACCTTCGGCCAGGCCGGCTCCATGTGGTCCTCCGGCTACCACACCGGACTCGACTTCGCCGCGCCCACCGGCACGCTGATCAAGGCCATCCACAGCGGCACGATCACCGAGGCGGGCTGGGCCGGGTCCTACGGCTACCGCACGATCCTCACCCTCGACGACGGCACCGAGCTGTGGTTCTGCCACCAGTCCTCGATCAACGTCAGCGTCGGCCAGAAGGTCGCCACCGGTGACGTCATCGGCCGCGTGGGCGCCACCGGCAACGTGACCGGGCCGCACCTCCACCTCGAGG
This sequence comes from Streptomyces hokutonensis, assembly GCF_000376565.1. Taxonomy (GTDB): domain Bacteria; phylum Actinomycetota; class Actinomycetes; order Streptomycetales; family Streptomycetaceae; genus Streptomyces; species Streptomyces hokutonensis. Next base: position 96,857 of record NZ_BARG01000083.1, read on the forward strand.
TCCACATCAACGGCGCGGCCACCGCGAGCGACCCGGCGCCCTGGCTGCGCAGCAAGGGCCTCAACCCCTGACCCACCCGCTGGAATATCCGGTTCCGGCCCGGCGGTTGAACTGAGGTATGACTTCACTTCGCAAGCTGGGCCGGTCCGACCTGGAGATCTTCCCGCTGAACCTCGGCGGCAACGTGTTCGGCTGGACCGCCGACGAGGCGACCTCCTTCGCCGTGCTCGACGCGTACACCGCCGCGGGCGGCAACTTCGTCGACACCGCCGACTCGTACACCGCGTGGGTCGAGGGCAACAAGGGCGGCGAGTCCGAGACCGTCATCGGCAAGTGGCTCAAGGCCCGCGGCAACCGCTCCGACGTCGTCATCGCCACCAAGGTCAGCCAGCACCCCGAGTACCCGGGGCTGTCCGCCGCCAACATCAAGGCCGCGGCCGACGCCTCCCTCGGCCGCCTCGGCACCGACTACATCGACCTGTACTACCCGCACTTCGACAAGGAGGAAGTGCCGGTCGAGGAGATCGTCGGCGCGCTCGACGACCTGGTCAAGGCGGGCAAGGTGCGGCACATCGCCGCCTCCAACATCACGCCCGAGCGCCTCCAGGCCTCCCTCGACTTCTCCGACCGCGAGGGCCTGGCCCGCTATGTCGCCATCCAGCCCCACTACAACCTCGTCTCCCGCGACACCTACGAGGGCGAACTCCGGGACGTGGCCGAGCGCAACGGCCTCGCGGCGCTCCCCTACTTCTCCCTCGCGGCCGGCTTCCTCACCGGCAAGTACCGGCCCGGTACGACCGTGGACAGCCCGCGCGCCGGACGCGCCGAGCAGTACCTCGCCTCGGAGCGCGGCCAGAAGGTCCTGACCGCCCTGGACGAGGTGGCGCAGGCCCACGACGCCTCCGTCGCGACGGTCGCCCTCGCCTGGCTCGCCGCCCAGCCCACGGTCGCCGCACCGATCGCCTCCGCCCGGACCGTGGACCAGCTGCCCGACCTGCTCGCCGTGGCCGAACTGGCCCTCACGGACGCCGAGATCGAGCGGCTGACCCAGGCCTCCGCCTGAGTGTCGTCAGGACCGGTACGGGTTGTACACGGGAGTCCCGTACGACCCGTACACCGGCCACGGCGGCACCACCACCGGCACCGGTGGCGCGATCCGCCGCGCCGCGTACTCCAGCGCGGGCCGCGCCACCTCCCGCCGCTGCCACAGCTCGTGCAGCAACTCCCTTTCCCGTACGGCGAAGTCGGCGCCGGCGCGGCCCCGCGCGGCCCGGTGGCGCAGGAACGCCAGGGAGGTCGCGCAGGCCTCGTAGCGGGCCACCGAGCGGGCCCCGGGACGGCCCAGGTGGTGGCCGGCGTAGTCGCGGGCCAGCCTGCGGGCCTTCATCGAGCCGAGCGCGAACGGTTCGACGGGGGTCAGCCAGCCCGCGAGGACATACACGGGCAACTCCTCGCGCACGGCGCGCAGTTCGCGCTGCCGGGTCCAGACCGCGAGCCAGGTCAGCAGGCCGAACGCGGGCACCATGAACAGGCCGTAGACCTCGAAGAAGCCGTACTGGCCGAAGGTCGAGGAGCCGTTCCAGACGGCGTGCATGCCCATCGCGAGGAGCAGTCCGGTCAGCGGGACTAGGACGCGCCGCACGTGCCGGCGGTCGGGGGTGAGCGCGGCGATGCCGAAGCCGATGCCGGTGAGGACGGTGAACAGGGGGTGCGCGAACGGGGACATGACGATGCGCACGAAGAAGGTCGCCGCGGTCACGGAGGTGAAGCCGCGGTCGCCGGTGAGCTGGTCGGTGCCGAAGGCGGTGCCGAGGTAGAGGATGTTCTCGGTGAACGCGAAGCCGGTGGCGGTGACCCCGGCTATCACCACCCCGTCGACGATCCCGGTGAAGTCCCGTCTGCGGAACAGGAAGACGAGCAGGACGGCCGCCGCCTTCGCCGACTCCTCCACGATCGGGGCTATCACCGTCGCGCCCAGGGTGTCCGCGCTGGTCGGGTCGGCGGTCGCGGTCGCTATCCATCTGGTGGCGAAGCTGTTGGCGACGATCGCTATCAGCGCGGCGGCGCAGGCGCCCCAGGCGAAGGAGAAGAGGAGGTTCCGCCAGGGGCCGGGGTCGACCCGGTCCAGCCAGCGGAACGCGGCGACGAGCAGCGGCACGGGCAGCACGGCGAGCCCGAGACCCACCAAGAACCCTTCCGTACCGGTCTGTTGGCGCACCAGGGCGAGGATGACGAGCCCGGAGAGCGCGAGCAGGGTGATCAGCGCGCCGTAACGGACCCCCGTCCGGTGCCACCAGCGTCCGCGCGGCACGTGCCCGGGCACACCACCGGCCGGGTGGCCGGGGTGTGGGGGGTACGGCGAGTACGTGGCCACGGCATCGACCCTAACGAGGTAAGGGCACGGCCCGCGAGGGAGCCTGGCTTCAGCGCTGGTCGTCGTGGGGTACGCGACGGAACAGCAGATCGTTCACGACATGTCCCTTGTCCAGTCCCTGCCCCTCGAAACGGGTCAGCGGCCGGAAGTCCGGACGAGGCGCGAAATCACCGTCGGGTTGGCTGTTCTCGAAGTCCGGGTGCGCGCCGAGCACTTCGAGCATCTGCTCCGCGTACGGCTCCCAGTCCGTCGCGCAGTGCACGGTCGCGCCGGGCTTGAGACGGGACGCGGCCAGCGTCAGGAACTCCTCCTGGATCAGCCGCCGTTTGTGGTGCCGCTTCTTCGGCCAGGGGTCCGGGAAGTAGACCCGCAGCCCGTCGAGCGAGTCCGGCGTGAGCATCTCGCGCAGCAGGATGATCGCGTCCCCGTTGGCGACCCGGATGTTGGAGAGCCCGTGGTGGTCGGCGAGGCCCAGCAGATTGCCCTGGCCCGGGGTGTGCACATCGGCGGCGAGGATGTTCGTCGCCGGGTCCGCAGCGGCCATCTGCGCGGTCGCCTCACCCATCCCGAAGCCGATCTCCAGCACGACGGGGTTGTCGTTCCCGAACAGCTCGGTCAGGTCGAGGTTCCGCTGCCCGTCGATGTCCAGGCCCCACTTGGGCCACAGGCGTTCCAGGGCGTCGGCCTGGGCCGTTGTGACGCGGCTTCTGCGCGGCTGGAAACTCCGGATGCGGCGCTCGAAGTGGGAGCCGGCGGGGTCGGGCTTGGGGCCGTCGGGGAAGCGGGGCTCGTCCCTGCGGGTTCGCTGCGCGGGCTGGGCGGGGGCGTCGGGGGTGTTGGGGGAGTCAGACATGGTGCGGTGATTTTACGGGGCGTGCGCATAGGCGTCTGCGTGGCTTGTGCCGTCTTGCGGGTGCGGGTCCGCCGTGGCTGGTCGCGCAGTTCCCCGCGCCCCTTAGGGGGTTGCCCTGCCCGGGGTTTCAAGGGGGAGGCGTTTCTCCTGGCCCAATACGGCCAGAGCCCGCCTCGCCACCTCCCTCCCGATCGGCAGGGACGCCGTCGCCGCCGGGCTCGGGGCGTTGAGGACGTGGACCGCGCGCGGGCCCTCCTTGATCAGGAAGTCGTCTACGAGGGTGCCGTCCCGGAGGACGGCCTGGGCCCGCACCCCGGCTGACGAGGGCGTGAGGTCGTCGGGTGTCACTGCGGGGAGCAGCCGCTGTACGGCATTGGTGAACGCGCTCTTGGAGAGTGACCGGCGCAGCTCCCCCGCCCCGTACCTCCAGTGCTGGCGCGCCATCCGCCACACCCCGGGCCAGGCGGCCGTGGTCGCGATCTCACGGGGGCGTACGACACCCCAGCCGTAGCCCTCGCGGGCCAGCGCCGGCACCGCGTTCGGCCCCACGTGCACGCTGCCGTCGATGCCGCGCGTGAGGTGCACACCGAGGAACGGGAACGCCGGGTCGGGCACCGGATACACCAGGCCCCGCACCAGCTCGGGCCGTGTCAGCGTGTAGTACTCGCCGCGGAACGGCACGATCCGCATCCCGGGGTCGTCACCGGTCAGCCGGGCCACCTCGTCGCACTGCAGGCCGGCGCAGTTCACCAGCACGCGCGCGCGGACGATGTCTCCGCCCCCGGCACCGTCCGTCGTCCGCACGGCGACCCCGCGCTCCGGGCGCCGGTCGACATGGGCGACGCGCGCGCCGTAGCGGATCTCGGCGCCGGAGGCCTCGGCCAGGTGCCGGGCGACCGCGACGTAGTCACAGATCCCGGTCGTCGCGACCTCTATGGCGGCGAGGCCGCGCACCTCAGGCTCGTACTCGGCGATCTGGGACCCGCCGAGCTCGCGCACCGGAATGCCGTTCTCCCGGCCGCGCTGTACGAGCGCGTGCAGGCGGGGGAGTTCGGCGCGCTCCGTGGCGACGATCAGCTTGCCGGTGACGGCGTGCGGAATGCCGTACTCCGCGCAGAACTTGACCATCTCGGCGGCGCCGCCCACGGCGTACCGCGCCTTGAGCGAGCCGGGCCGGTAGTAGATCCCGCTGTGGATCACCCCGCTGTTCCGCCCCGTCTGATGCCGGGCGGGCCCCGCCTCCTTCTCCAGCACGGTCACCCGCGTGCCCGGTGCGGCCCGCCCGATCGCATACGCGACCGACAGCCCGACGATCCCACCCCCGACCACGAGCACATCACAGTCGTACCCGACCACCGCGCACCACCTCCCGGCTTCGATAGTGCACTGCACCACTGACAGTGCCTTCAAACCCGGGGAAGGGCAGCCCACCCAGGGGCGCGGGGAACTGCGCGACCAGCCACAGCAGACCCGCACCCGCAAGACCACACAAGCCAGGCAAATCCCTAGGCGGGCGCCATCAACAACGGCCGAGCCCGCTCCCGCAGCTCGACAACCCGAGGCTCATCCCCATACGGCTCCAGCCGATGCAGAAGATCCTTCACATACTCGGTAGTCCGAGCCGACGAGATCCGCCCGGCGACCTCCACCGCCCGCACCCCTTGCTCGCACGCCGCATCAAGATTCCCCGACTCCAGCTCGGCCACCGCGGAAACCACCAGCCGCAGCCCGTGCGACCGCACGAACTCCTCGGTCGGCTTGGACAGGGCCTGCTCGGTGAACCGCCGTACTTGCCGGGGCGCCTTCAGATCCCGGTAGCACTCGGCCGCGTCCGCGGCGAAGCGGTCGTAGGAGTAGAAGCCGAGCCAGGACGGGTCGTTGTCGCCCTCCCGGGACCGCTCGAGCCATCCCTCGGCCGCCTTCAGCGCCGCCCCGGCGGCCTGCGCGTCCCCCGCCTTCGCGTGGGACCGCGCCTCGACAAGCCGGAAGAAGCTCATGGTGCGGGCGGTCGCAAGCCCCCGGTTGCGCTCGAGCGCGGCCTGCGCGAGATCGACGCCCTCGTCGCCGAATCCCCGGTAGGTCGCCTGCAAGGACATCGAGGCCAGGACATAGCCCCCCAGCGGCACGTCCGCCGCCGCGCGGGCGAGCCGCAGCGCCTGGATGTAGTACCGCTGCGCCGCCTCCTGCTGCCCGGTGTCGAAGGCCATCCACCCGGCGAGCCGGGTGAGTTCGGCGCTCGCGCCGAAGAGCGCTCTGCCGACCTCGTCGGAGTACGAGCCGAGCAGCAGCGGTGCCGCCTCCACCCGCAGACATTCGGGCACCATGGACGAACGCCAGTCGCCGCCCCCGTACTTGGAGTCCCAGCGCCTGGCGTCCTCCGCGGCCTCCCGCAGCTTCTGCACATCGCTGTGGCCGACTTTCAGCGGTGCCCCGGAGCCCTCCGCGGAGTTGGCCTCGCGCGCCACCGAACTGTCGGCCGGGGTTATCAGCCACCGTGAGGCGGGCGTTGCGTATGCGCTGACTGCGAACGACCCGGCGAGGGACTGCCAGATGCCGCCGGAGCCGGCCCGGCGGCCGGCGAGGTCGAGGCGGTACAACTCCGTTGCGGAACGCACGGCTTGACCGACGTCCCGGGGGAATGCGAGGCCCACTTCCGGCGCGGGATCCGCGTCCGCCAGGCCGATCTCGTGGAGCGGCACCGGGCGGCCGAGCTTCTGGCCGATGGCGGCCGCGATGAGGTGCGGGGCGGCGCCCTGGGGCACCATTCCCTTCGACACCCAGCGCGCCACCGACGTCTTGTCGTAGCGAAGTGTCAACCCGCGTTGAGCGCCAAGATCGTTGACGCGACGCGCGAGTCCTGCGTTGCTGATTCCCGCGAGGGCGAGAACGGTGCCGAGTTTTTCGTTCGGCCCGCGTTGCTCCCTGGACATGCGCCACCCCTCGACACAGACGGCTGCCGCGCTGGCATAACCATGCGGCATTCGTAAACCCAGCGTAGTTCGCCGCATCCCAAGCGTTAAGGGGCATTGTTCCGGATGGCGGGATTGTGGTCCGTACGCGAGTGCGGGGTTTGCACGGAGGGTTGCGACGTGCCCCCGCCGTGTGGCCGTGCGCCCGTCCGTGCGCTCTTCTCCGGCCATCGCGGGAGCGCTTCGATGGATCGTGCGTGGGTCGGCCCGCTGTACTGGATCCAGTGGGCTGGGGGACACCGCCGCCTACATCCCCGCGGGCGGCGGACCGGTCCGGGAGGCGTACTCCGCCTCCCGGACTGTGCGCGGTACGAAGCGGTGCGCACGGCATGTACGGAGCGTGCGCGAGCCTGTGCTCGTAACACCGATTTGGCCGAAAATCGCCCCCGCCTCTCGGTGCCGAATACCGCTCCTACCACGGGAGTTGAGGGCGCGTTAGGGGTTTTGGGGGAGCGTATCGGGGGCGCATTCGCGTCGCGGACGTAGGGTCGTCCTTGTCCGGTTGTCCCTCGTCCAGGGCGTCCTCACGCGATCTCGAGCGGCTTCTCCGGCCCTCCGGAAGGCGTCCTTCATGGCAGCATGGTGCCCAGTTCGTGCGGTGCACTGGTTGTCCACAGCCTGTGGAGGCGTCGATGCGGTGGTTGGTGGGATGGAGCAGTACCGCCGCTGGAGCCGCCGCGATCGGTTCGGCGGGAGCGACCGGACTCGACGGTGAGACGGTCCACCCGGTGGGGTCCCAACTCCTGTGGGGAGACCCGGATCCGCTGTGGGCGGTCGGCGACTGGCGGCCCGACGAGGTGCGCGTCGTCAAGGTCGACGCGGAGACCCGGATCGCGGTCCTCGGCACGTGCGGCGCCTCCGACGAGGAGCTGCGCCTCAGCCTGTTCTCTGCGCGCGGAGGGGCACTTCGGCATCTGACGGCCTGGTCGGGGAGTTACACGGCGGTCGTCAAGGTCGGCCGCCGCACCATGGTCTGCGGCGATCTCGCGGGCGCCAAGCCGGTGTTCTACACCCCCTGGGCCGGCGGTACGGCCTACTCGACCGCCGCGCTCCCGCTGGCCGATCTCATCGAGGCCAACCTCGACTTCGGGCACCTGGCGGCCCTGCTCGCGGCCCCCGATGTCCCCGCCGCGCTGCACGACTCCACGCCGTACGACGGCGTACGTCGCATTCCGCCGGGGCATGCGCTGATCCTGCGCGCCGGGGCGCGCGAGATCGCCGGGTACGAGCCGGTCGCCTCCCTCGCCGTCGCCGCCGCGCCTGTTGACCCCGACAGTGCGGTGGACGCCGTACGCGACGCACTGGTCGACGCCGTGCGTGCGCGCCTGTCCGCGCCCCGGCACGTTCCCGACATCGACCCGGGCCCGGTGCCCGGCATGGGACCCGCCGAACGGCGTGCCGCGCGCGGGATGCCCGTCCCCGGCATCGGCGCCGACCTCTCCGGGGGGCCCGCCTCCGGGACGCTGGCCCTGCTCGCCGCCGGGCTGCCGGGAGCGCCCGGCACGGTCCTCGGACACGGCACCGGCGCGGGCGAGCGGCTCCTCGCCGTCACGTTCAACGATCTCGCCGTTCGCGGCCGCGAGTCCGAGGTGGAGCGCGCGGGCACCCTCGCGGCCAACCCCCGCCTGCACCACGTAGTGGTCACCGGCGGCGAGGACGTCCTCCCGTACGCCGAACTCGACGGCCCCCTCACCGACGAACCCGGCCCCTCCCTGATCACCGCCGCCCGCCACCGCGCCCGGCTCGCGGCGGGCAGCGCCGACCACTTCACCGGGTACGGCGCCCGCCAGGTCCTCGACGCACACCCGGCCCGACTCGCGGATCTGCTGATGGACCGCAAACGGCGTCATCTGGTGCGCCCGGTGGCCGCGTTGGCGAAGGCGGACGGTTCGGTGATGGTCCCCGGGCGCGTGTACGGCGCGGCCCGGCGGCTGGCCCGTACGCCCTACGGCGCGGGTCTCGAGGTCCTCGCCGACCGGCTCCTCCAGAAGCGTTTCGACGAGCCGGGGGGTGCCGTAGGGGCCTCTCTCGCGGCGCTCACGTGGGCCAGACCGGGGCCCGCGGCGCGTTGGCTGACCGGTGAGGCCCTGGCTGAAGTATCGGTTCGCCTACAAGGGGCGCCCAGCCGTCAGGGCCAGGGGGTCGGCCCGGGACAGCGCCCGGGCGACTTCCGCGCGCGGGCCGCGCTCGCCAGACACGCGGGGGACCTGCGCGTCCTGGAACAGGCCGCCGAGATCCGCTCCCAGCGCCTGCACATGCCCTTCCTCGACAACCAGGTCGTCCGGGCCTGCCGGACCCTTCCCGAGGCGCTACGCGTCCAGCCAGGGGCCCGCGCGGCCATCCTCCGCACGGTCCTGGAGGGCGCCGGCGTCGGCGACCTCCCGCCCGGCTGGGGCGCCCCGTCCCACGCCTCGGCGGCGGCCGCGTCCCGCACGGGACTCCGGGTGGCCGCGGACTCCCTGATGGCCCTCTTCGACACACCCCTGCTGGCACAGGCCGGCCTGGTCGAGGCCCGCGTCGTCCGCAAGGCGCTCCGCGCGGCGGCCCAGGGCGAACCCCTCCCCCTGGACGGCCTCGCGGACCTGGTCTCCCTGGAACTGTGGCTCGGCCGCCTGCTGGCCCGCCGAGGCACCTGCTGGACGGGAACACCGGCACGCGCGCGTGCGGTACCGGCGGGGATCAGGCCGCAGCGGGGGGCGTTGGCTTCGGGTGGGGGAGCGGGAGTGGCCTGAGGGAGCCGCCGACGGCAGTGGCTTGAGTGTCCTGACGTGGCGGCCTGGGCGGCGCGCACCGGTACAACCGGGGCTCTGGGCCGGCCGGTTGTCGGCTCGCGGGGGCACCGGCACGTGCGCGTGCGATGTCGGAGGGAGCGGCGGGAGTGTCCTGACGCGGTGGCCTGGGCGGCGCGCACCGGTACAACCGGGGCTGTGGGTCGGTCGGCTGGCGGCCCGCCGGGGACACCGGCACGCGCGCGTGCAATGCCGCCCGAGTGGCCTGAGCCTCCCGCCGGCGGGAGCGGCTTCAGCGTCCCGCCACGACGACCTCGGGCAGCGCACCCGCACAAACCGCCCCAACCGAGGGCCCCGCCCGCAAACGCCGTGACCTCGGCCCTCGTGCCCGGCGACAATGGGCCGGTGCGGTACGGAATCCTGGGCAGTACCCGGGCGGAGGACGAGCGGGGCGCTGTCGTGGCGCTCGGCGGTGCGCGGCTGCGCGCGCTGCTCGCCGCACTCGCGCTGCACCCGGGCCGGATCGTCCCCTTCGGGACCCTGATCGACGAGGTGTGGGCCGACGAGCCTCCCCAGGACGCCCCGGCCGCCCTCCAGGCCCTCGTCGGCCGACTGCGTCGTACCGTCGGCAAGGACGCGATCGTCTCCGAGCCCGGCGGCTACCGGCTCGCGGCGACCCGGGACGACGTGGACCTGTACGTCTTCGAACGGCTGGTGCGGCAGGGCACGGCCGCCCTGGAGCGGGGCGAGGCGACCGCCGCCGCCCGCGACCTCGGCGAGGCGCTCGCCCTGTGGCGCGGGCCCGCCCTCGCCGACCTCCCCGACCGGTCCGCCGCCGCCCGCGCGGACGCGCTGCGCGAGGAGGCCACCCGCGCGCGGGTCGAGGCCGACCTGCTGCTCGGCCGCGCCGCAGACGCCGTACCGGAGTTGAAGGAACTGACCGCGGCGCACCCGTACGACGAACCGCTGCACGCGCTCCTCATCCGCGCCCTGCGCGACTCGGGCCGGGGGGCCGACGCGCTCGCCGCCTACGAGACCGCCCGGCGCGCGCTCGCCGACGGGCTCGGCACCGACCCGGGGCCGGAACTCCGCGCCCTGCACGGCGAGTTGCTCGAGTCGCCGTCCGCGGACCGTCCGGCCCGGAACGGCGGCCATCCCGTCCGGCAGTCCGAACGCGACGGCAACCTGCGTCCACGGCTTACCTCGTTCGTGGGCAGGGAACCCGAGATCGCCGCCATCCGTTCCGAAGTGCACAGGGCCCGCCTCGTCACGCTCACCGGACCGGGCGGCTCCGGAAAGACCCGTCTCGCCGAGGAGGCCGCCGCCGGGCTCCCGCAGGCGTGGCTGGTCGAGCTCGCCCGGCTCGACCGGCCGGAGGCGGTGCCGGGCGCGGTGGTCAGTGCCCTCGGTCTGCGCGAGACCGTGCTGATGACCACCGAGCTGGCGGTCCCGCAGGACGACCCCGTCGCCCTGCTGATCGAGTACTGCGCGGCGCGCAGCCGACTCCTGATCCTTGACAACTGCGAACACGTCATCGGTGCGGCGGCCGACCTCGCCGAGACCCTCCTGACCCGCTGCCCGGGGCTCACGATCCTCGCCACCAGCCGTGAACCCCTGGGCGTCCCCGGCGAGTCGGTGCGCCCGGTCGAACCCCTCGTCCCCGACCAGGCCCACCGCCTCTTCGCGGAGCGCGCCGCCGCCGTCCGCCCCGACGCGCAGACCGTGCTCCAGGACACCGAAGCGGTCACGGAGATCTGCCGGCGCCTCGACGGCCTGCCCCTGGCCATCGAACTCGCCGCCGCCCGGCTGCGGTTGCTCACCCCGCGCCAGATCGCCGACCGCCTCGACGACCGCTTCCGCCTCCTCACCTCCGGCAGCCGTACGGTCCTGCCCCGCCAGCAGACCCTGCGGGCCGTCGTCGACTGGTCCTGGGACCTGCTCGACGAGCACGAGCGGACCCTGCTGCGCGAGGCCTCCGTGTTCGCCGGCGGCTGGGACCTCGCGGCGGCGGAGAGCGTGTGCACCGGTCCCGCGGCGGACCTGATCGGCGCCCTCGTCGACAAGTCCCTGATCGTGGCCACCCCGGGGGAGGCACCCGACGGCATGCGCTACCGCATGCTGGAGACCATCCACGAGTACGCCGTCGAGCGCGCCGCCGAGACCCCGGCCCTGCGGACAGCGGCCGAGCGCCGACACCGATCCTGGGTACGCGCCCTCACCGAGGAGGCCGAACCCCTGCTCCGCTCCTGGGAGCAACTCCCGTGGATCGCCCGCCTGGAGACCGAACTCGACAACATCCGCGCGGCCCTCGACCGAACCATCACCGCAGGCGACGAGGCCGAGGCGGGCACCCTGGCCCTCGCCGTCGGCTGGTTCTGGTGGCTCCGCAACTACCGCCGCGAGGGCGTCGACTGGACCGAGCGCATCCTTGCCCTGATCACCACCGGGACCGCTCAGGACCCGTTCGAGGCCTACCTCACCGCCCCGGACGCCGGGACCGACCACCCCCTCTACACCCAGCGCATGAACCTCCGGATGCTGCACCTCTTCCTGGGTGCCGAATCCGGAGCGCTGGATCACCTGCCGAACGGGCTGCGGGACGAGCGGCTGCGTCGGTACGTCTCGTTGGTGCAGGGCTTCTTTGCCGGTGGCGGCCCGGACGCGGCGCGGATGCCGGGGCTCGCGTGGCCGTTCACCGCGTACTTCCTGCGCGACACGATGGACATCCGGGACGTCATGGACGTGGCGGTCGCCAACGCCCGTGCGTACGGCGGGGATTGGGAGGTCGCCGTCATCCTGATGTTCCGCACGCACATGGTCGTCGACTCCCCGGGCGGCATGGCGGGCGTCGACGACGACCTGGCGGAACTGCGCGAGCTCTGCCGCCGCGTCGGCGACCGCTGGGTGCGGGCCCAGGTGTCCAGCGCGGTCGGCGAGGCCGCCATGAGCCGCGGCCGGTTCGAGGAGGCCAAGGGCGCCTACGAGGAGGCACTCGCGCTCGCCTACGAGGTCGGCGCCCACACCGAGACGCCGTTCCTCATCGCCCGGCTCGCCGAACTGGCCTACCGCGCGGGTGACCGCGAGGCCGCGATCGCGGGCCTGGACGAGGCGACCGAGGCCTCCGACCGGCACGGAGTCGCGGACGCCCACGCGTTCATCCAACTGCTGCGCGCGCACATCTCCCTGGAGGACGGGGACGTGGCCCACGCCCGCGCGCTCTGCGAACAGGCCCGTGAGGAGAGCGAACGCGGCACACCGCCGCCCCAGTTCCGGGCGGCGCTGGGCGCGGTCGACGCCCTGGTCACGGCCGCCGAGTCCGGCCCCGCGCGCGGGCTGGTGGCGATGGCGGCCGCCCTGCGCGAGGCGGTGGAGCTGCGCTGCGCCGAGGTGGTCACCGCGGCCCTGGTCGACCACGCGGCGACACTGTTCGCCGAACTCGGTGAACTCCCGCGCGCCGTAAGGCTGTTCGCGGCGTCCGACCGCTTGCGCGGCGGCCATCCGCGCCCCATGCCCGAGCGCGCCCGGACCGAGCACATCCAGGAGACCGCCCGCACCGCACTGGGCGCCGAGCGCTACGCCGCCGAGCGCACCCGGGGCGAGTCCCTCACCGTGGACCAGGTGCTGACCGAACTGCCGTATCCGGAACCGGAGCCGGGCCCTACTGGCAAGTGAACTTCGACTCCGCCCAGTCCGCAAGGGCCAGGTCGTCGAAGGAACTGCGCGGCTCGACCACCAGCCGTACGGTCTTGCGCCCGGCGAGGTCCACATGGACCGGCACCGCAGGGTCCCCGCCGTCGATCTCCCCGGAGCTCCACAGCCGGGCCCCGTCGGCGTACACCGAGAAGTAGACCCTGCCGAGCCCGAGCGTCATGTCGTCGACGCCGACCCGCGCGTCGTAGGAGACGCACTGGCGGTTGAGGTCGATCGTGACGGAGGAGCGGCCGTGCACGGTGACGCCGTGGGTGTAGCGCGTGCCGCCGATCGCGACGCCGTAGCGCTGCCACACCCAACTGCTGTCGCCGAGCCGGATCTCCGGGGCGGTGCCGTCGCCGTTGACGTTGTAGGAGAGCTCGCTCACCTGGAAGATCGTCGGCGCGGGTGGGGGCGTCGGGGTCGGTGTCGGGGTGGGCGTCGGTGTAGGCGTGGGCGTGGGCCGGGGAGTCGGTGTCGGAGTCGGAGTGGGGGTGGCCTTGGGGGGCGGCGTCGGCTTGGGCGTAGGCGTCGGGCTCGGAGTGGGGGTCGGCTCGGGGGCCAACACCGCCGGTTCCGGGGCGGGTTGCTTCTTCGGGGGCGTGGGCGTTGGCGACTCGGGCTTGACGACGGGGGAGGAGGACGGGGCCGGCTTGGCCTCGGGCGGCTTCGTCGAATCCCCGTGGTTGGCCAGCGCGAACGCCACCGCCGCGACCACGCCCACCGCGACCACACCGGCCGCGATACCCGCCTTCACCGGCGCCCCGAGCCCCTCGGAGGCCGCCGCGCCCCCGGCACCGGCCCCGCCCGACGAACTGCCGCCCGCCGCCGCGGACGCAC
>NZ_BARG01000082.1 GCF_000376565.1 Streptomyces hokutonensis
CCGACCTACCGTGACCCCATGACCAGCCCCGCACCCGCCCTCCCCGTCCGCCCCATCACAGAGCCCGAGATCCCCGACTGGATCCGCGCCCTGAACACCGGTTTCCTGCGCACCCCCACCGTCGACGAGACGGAACTCGCCGACCGCAGCAGCTACTTGGACCCGTCCCGCACCCTCGCCGCCTTCGACAACGGCCGCTGCGTAGCGACCTTCCGCTCCTTCCCCCAGGAGGTCACGGCGGTGGGCGGCACGCCCGTCCCCGCCGACGCCATCACGAGCGTCACCGTCACGGCCACCCACCGCCGCCGCGGCCTGCTGACCCGGATGATGACCCAGGATCTCGCCGCGGCGAAGGAGCGCGGCGACGTCGTAGCGACCCTCATCGCCGCCGAGTACCGCATCTACGGCCGCTACGGCTTCGGCCCCGCCACCACCGCGACCCAGTGGGAGATCGACGCCCAGCGCGCCGGCCTGGACCCCCGCTGGTCGGCCCCGGAGAACGGCGGCCGTATCGACCTGGTGGACGGCGAGGACGTACGCAAGCTGGGTCCCGAACTGTACGAGCGGCTGCGCCGCAGCCAGCCCGGTGCGATCACCCGCGACGACCGCTGGTGGCAGGTCCACACGGGGGTCCTCAGCCTGACGCGCGCGCCCTGGACCGAGCCCTTCTACGCCGTCTACCGCGCGCCCGGCGGTGAGGTGGAGGGACTGGCCGCGTACGTCTGCGACGACACCTGGACCGACGCCAAGCAGCCGTTGGACACGGCCACCGTGAAGGGGTTCATCGCCACGACCCCGGCCGCCGAACGCGCCCTCTGGCACTACCTCTGCTCGATCGACTGGGTGACGAAGGTGAAGTCGGGCTGGCGTTCCCCCGACGACCTGCTGCCCCACCTCCTGCCGGACCCGCGCGCGGCCACCATCACGACACAGGCGGACTGGCTGTGGGTGCGGATCCTGGATGTCGTACGGGCCATGGAGGCGCGGTCGTACGAGGGGGAGGGCACGCTGGTCCTCGAGGTGACCGACGGGGCCGGACTGGCGGGCGGGCGCTACCGGCTGGACGCTTCGGCGCGGGGCGCGTCCTGCGCGCCGACCGCGGAGAGCGCCGAACTCACCCTAGACGTGCGGGAGTTGGGGACGCTGTGGCTGGGAGACGAGTCGGCCGTCCGGCTCGCGGCGCTGGGCCGGGTGCGGGAAGAACGAGCGGGCGCCGCCCGAGTGGCCGACGCCCTGCTGCGTACGTCCAGGCGGCCTTGGTGCCCGGACATCTTCTGAACGCTCCTCGCTGTGCGGCCGGTTGGCGGCGGGTGGGTGGACTCATCCGTAGCTGTTCAGTTGTGGTTGTCGTCGTGCGGTGGAGCTGACCGACCGGGCTCTCGGCTCCCCTCCAGGAGAGAGGTCCGGTCGGCCAAGTTACCTAAGTTGGTAACCAACTCTTCTCTAGTTATCTCCTCTTGGATGCGTCTCATAACCACCTTTCCATGAACTGCCCAAAGATGGCGAGAAGTTGTAGGGTTTGGTCGTGGAGCCCGAACACGCCACCGTCAATGGACGGTCGAGGTCACCACGGCCACAGCGGTCACACCGCGAACTGGCCGACGAGCTGCGCACCAGGATCAAGTCCGGTGTCCTGCGGCCCGGCCAGCGCATGCCCACCCAGGCCAAGCTGGCGGACGAGTTCGGCGTCGAGCGCGGGGCCGTACGGCAGGCGCTGCGCATCCTGCAGTCCGAGCGACTGCTCACCAATGTGTCCAAGGGGAGCCCGGCGACCGTCGCCCCCGACCTCGGACTGGCCCTGACCGGCCCCGGAGCCCCGCCGCAGCCCACGATGGTGGGCCTCTCCTCGCGCATCAAGGATGCCTTCGCGCAGCCGCACGTGGAGATCGAGGCGCTGTGTCTGACGGCGATCTCGCTCACGCTGGCCATCGGCGAGCCGCTGCGTCAGATCCACGCCGGGGAGCTGAATCCGGCCAAGATCGATGTGCGGGTGCTGCTGCCGAGCAGTGACATCGAACTCGCGTTCCCGTCCCTGGTGGACTCCCCGGAGGACAGCCGGCCGCAGCGCCGCTGGCTGGCCCAACGCAACGCGCAGGGCCAGGTGTTGAGCCACAACCTGCTGGCCCTGCGCGCGACGCACGGCATAGATGTGAACATCACGTTCCGCGCGCTGCCGTTCACGCCTCCGGTGAAGCTGTACCTGCTCAACGGCTCGGAGGCGTTATTCGCGTACTACACGGTGAGCCAGCGCGAGGAGGAGCTCGGTCAGGAGCAGGTGGAGATGTACGACGCGGAGGGCACCCAGTCGATGCTCTTCGCGTTCGAGCAGGGCGCGGGGCTGCGGGACACGACGTTCGTGGAACAGTCCCAGCTGTGGTTCAACGCACTGTGGGAGACGATCAGTTCGGAGCTGAGGCTGACGAGCTGATCGCCTCCCGCGGTGGCTGATCCGGAGGGCGGTTTACGGATCACAGGGCGGGTCCGGTGAACAGCAGGGCCAGGACGACGGCCCCGATGGAGCTGATGGCCGGGCTCTTGGCCTTGATGCCGATGGAGAGCAGGAGCAGGCCGATGATGCCGGTGGCGCCGAACTTCCACTGGACGATCTGTTCGAAGCCGACGACGAAGACGGCGGACAGGAGGGCGATGGCAGGCACGGTGTTTCCCCCTTCGGGCTGCGGAAGCAAAACTTCCACCAACTTGGATAAGTTGGCAGCCAACTCTGCTTAAGTTGTTCCCGTTTGGTACCTACTCACACCTACTCGCAATCAAGTTCCAAACAACTCCCCTTAGATGGGGCAGAGTTATACCGTTTGGTCGTGACCCAGGAGAACGTGGCAGTGAACGGCAGCAGAAGCTTCTCGCCCCAGGAGATCGCCGACGCCCTACGCGACCGTATCCGCGCCGGCGACCTCAAGGCGGGAGACCGCCTGCCCACCCAGACCGCCCTGGCCGAGGAGTTCGGCGTGGAGCGGGGAGCCGTACGACAAGCGCTGCGGGTTCTCCAGGAGGCCGGGTTGCTCACCAACGTCAGCAAGGGGAGTCCGCCCACGATCGCGGAACACGCGCCCGGGCCGGACCGGCCCCAGCCGACGATGGTGGGGTTGGCGCCGCGGCTGGCGGAGGCGTTCTCGGGGACGGACGTCCGCATCGACGTCGTGTGCCACACGGCCGAGACCCTGATGGTGGCCATCGGCGAAACCCTCCGCCAGATCCACGAGGGCCGCCTCAGCCCCCAGTCGATCGAGGTCCGCATCCTGGTCCCGTCCAGGGAGATCGCCCTCGCCTTCCCGGTCCCGGTCGACGACACCGGCGAGGACGACTCGGTCCACAAGCGCTGGCTGGATCTGCGCAATGCCCAGGGGCAGGTGCTCCAGCACAACCTGCTGGCCCTGCGCGCCACCCACGGCATGGACGTCAAGGTCACCTTCCGGGCGCTGCCCTTCACCCCGCCCGTCAAGCTGTATCTGCTCAACGGCGAGGAGGCGCTGCTCGGTTACTACATGCTCACGAGACGCGAGGAGGAGTACGGCAGCCAGACCCTCGACATGTACGACGCCGTCGGCAGCCAGTCCCTCCTCTTCTCCTTCCAGCGGCAGGCGGGTCAGCGCGACACCGCCTTCGTGGAGGAATCGCAGAAGTGGTTCGACGCCCTCTGGGAAACCATCACGACGGACCTGACACTCTCCTAGTGACTCCTGATACGGCGCAGACTGTTCCGGTGACAGAAGAGACAGGCAACGTACGCGAATTGATCACCGGCGCTCGCTTCGTCCTTTTCGACTTCGACGGCCCGGTCTGCCGGCTGTTCGCGGGGCTCTCGGCGGAGGGCGTCGCGAAGGACCTGGTGTCCTGGCTGGAGCGGCAGGGGCTGAAGGAGCTGCTGACGCAGAGCGAGCGGGTGCACCCCGATCCGCACGTCGTCCTGCACGCGGTCAACAAGCGGCATCCCCGCAGCGATCTGGTCGACGAACTGGAGGAGCTGCTCACCCAGCACGAGCTCAAGGCCGTCGACTCGGCGTACCCCACCCCGTGGGCGGACCCGCTGATACGCACCTGGAACGCCGTCGGCATCCATCTCGCCGTCGCCACCAACAACTCCCCGCGCACGGTCACGGAGTACCTCCACGGCCGGGGCCTCCTGGAGTGCTTCACCCCGCACGTCTACGGCCGCACCAACGACCTCGACCTCCTCAAGCCGAACCCCCACTGCCTCAACCGCGCCCTGCGCGCGATGGGCGCCCACCCCGCCGACGCCCTGATGATCGGCGACACCCCCTCGGACTTCGAAGCGGCCCGCCGGGCGGGCATCCCGTTCCTCGGCTACGCGCGTAACGAATTCAAGGAAACGTTGCTGCGCCGGGCGGGCGCGGACTCCGTGGTGCATTCGCTGCGGCCGCTGCTCGACCTGGTACGGCAGTTGTAGCGTCCGGTCAGGCCTGGGTCATCAGCAGGACGAGGATCACGGCGCCGACGGAGGCACAGGACGCACTGCGTGCCTTCACGCCGACCCCGATGAGGATGAGGGCAAGGGCGCCCGGTGCTCCGTAGCGGGTCTGGATCAGCTGGCCGACAGCCATGGCGGAGACGCGGTACAGCAGTTCAGTGGCGATCATGACTCCCCCAAGCCACCGCTTCCAGTGAAGCGATCAACTTCCAGTCCAATTGGACTGGTTGACGTGATGTGGTTGTTCCCTGGACTGCTGATCCCTTAACCGGCCGTCGAGTTGGTGGGTGATTTGACTGAAAGTGGTTTGCCCGGCCGGACGGAGCGGTACGGTCGCCGTGTGAGTGAGGGTGGTGGCGAGGACGGCGGCGGCAGGGAGTTCGAGCGCGTCGCCCGTGAGCTGCGGGCGCAGATCAACGACGGCAGTACTTATCCCGTGGGCTCGTTCCTCCCCTCGCAGCGGCAGCTTGCCGAGGACTTCAAGGTCTCCCGCGACACCGTGCAGCGGGTCCTCGGCGACCTGCGAAGCGAGGGCTGGATCGAGACCCGCCAGGGCAGCGGCACCAGGGTCGTCAAGGGGCAGCGGATACAGTCACCGACGAGCAAGGGCATGGTCACGCTGCGCCCGCTCCTCGACCACGCCTTCGGGGAACCCGAAGTGACCCTGGACGTCTTCACGTTGACGTCCGAGTCGCTCAGCGCGCACATCCTCATCCAGGCGGAACGGATCAGGGCCGGGGAGATCGCCCCGGAGCGGATCGCCCTGCGGATGGTGCTGCCCGACCCCTCGCTCGACCTCCCGTACTGGCGAACGGCGGACGGCCTGCACAACGACCGGCTGAAGGCCCGGTTCATGGGCATCACGAACCGCAGCACCGCGGCGGTGCGCGATGTGCTGGACGGTCTGCGGACGGAGGGACGCGTGCCCTCCGTGGAGTTCAAGATGCGGCACGGAAAGCTGCTGCCGTACACCAAGCTCTATCTCCTCAACGCGACAGAGGCGGTGTTCGGCAACTACCGGGCCTACGAACGGACCATCACGCTGGACGACGGCCAGGTCATCAACGGCGTCACCGATGTCGAGGGCCTGGGTGCCGGACTCACCCACCATGTGATGGACGCCAATGCCAATGCGCAGGGAACGGTGTTCGTGCGGGAGATGCGGGAATGGTTCGACTCCGTCTGGACGGGGCCGCTCACCTTCGAGCCGGGAGCCTGAGTCTCGCGGCCGCCGCGATGAGCGGACGATGCGTGGAGACCACGGCGTCCGCCCCGGCCCGCCGCAGCTCCCCGGCCCGCCGCTCGTCCCCGGTGTATCCGACGAAGCCGGTGCCGGCCGCCCGGGCCGCCTCCAGATCGGTGAGCTGATCCCCGATCACCACACAGGAGGAAGCGGGAAGGCCGAGGTGCGCGAGCGCCCGGTGCACGCAGTGCGGATGGGGCTTCATATGCCGTGCGTCGTACGGGTCTCTGCCGAAGACACCCTCGAACCTCCCCCGGAAACCCGGCTGTTCGAGATAGGAACGGATCGGATCCTCGGCGTTGTTGCTCACGACCGCCAGCCGCAGCGGGAGTTCGCGCAGTAGGCCGACGAGAGTGACGAGATGCGGAGCGGGCGTGGCGGTCCGGACCGCCTCGGTCTCCTGCTCGGTGACAATCTTCTCGGCGAGTTCCAGCGGCTGCGGCGAGAGCCTCTCCGCGGCCCGCCGCTCGTACATGTCCCTGAGCCGGCGGAGGATGCCGTGCGAGTCGTAGCAGGACTCGATGTCCGGGTCGAGCCGGTCCCAGTACTGCCGTGCCACCTCCTTGACCCGCTCCGCCACGTCCCGCGTGGACACACCGCCGAACAGATCGCAGACGGGTCCGTCGAAGTCGAACAGCACGGCACGGCTGCCGGCGAGCAGGCGCGGCAAGGCGTCCCGGCCGTCGGTCGCGTCGGGCATGGGGCTCCTAGTCGTCGCGACAGTCCGTCCCGCAGGGGCTTGTGCTCTCCAACGACCGGAGTCCGGCCCGGGGTGCGCGCCCGTCCGGGTCCGTCCGGGTCCGTTCGGCCGGTCCGGATGCCGGTCGGACGTGCGTCTCGTCGCTCGCGGCGGTTCAATGGGCGGGTTCTCCGGCGTTGCTTGACGCCTCTGGAGTAACGTGCCTCATCCCTTACTCATCGGCTCAACCGGAACGGGCTGAACCCAGCGAATGACACCCCAACTCACCGGTGTTCGGCAGCGCGCCGACGAACTGGTCGGCGAACGCGGCGTGGTGACCGGGCCCCTCAAGGGCTACCACCACGAGACGTATGTGCTGGCCATGCCGGGCGAGACGCGGATCGTGAAGCTCCGCGAACCGCGCGAACGAATCCTGTGGTTCGACCGCAGGTGCTTTCGGTCCGAAGAGGCCCTGCTCCGCGAGCTGCACGGCCGGATCAGCCGTATCCCCGTCATCCACGACGTGGAGGGCATGGCACTGCAGGTCTTCATCGAGGGCCGCACCCTCAAGTCCCGCCCGTGGGGCGACCGGCGGATCCCGGAGGGGGTCCACAGCCAGATCGTCGACCTGTTCGGGGAGTTGGCGCAGGTCACGCCCGACACCCTTGAGGTGGACCGCAGTTGCGATGCCAAGGACCGCCCGGACGACGGGGACTGCGACGGCTTCCTCGAGCGCCTCATCGTCTTCGTGGAAGAACAGGTCTACGCGAAGAACTCCCCGGACTTCGGGCGGCTCTTCACGGAACTCGGCCTTCACCCGGACGCGTTCGTCCAGCTCAGAAAGAACGTTTCCGGGCTGACGCGACGCGACTTCTGCCTGCTCCACGCGGACCTGCACCGGGAGAACTTCGTCCTCGACCCGCTCAACCAACTCTGGTCCATCGACTGGGAGTTGGCGATGCTGGGCGACCCGCTCTACGACCTCGCCACCCACCTCTACCTGATGTCCTATCCGGAGGACCAGGAACGCCGGATGGCCGAGGACTGGGCGAGAGCCGTCCGTGGAGTACGTCCCAGCAGCGCGCGTGGCTGGGCGGAGGACCTGAACCGCATCCTCGCCTTCAAGCGAGCGCAGTCGGTGTTCACCGACGTCATCCGGCTGTCGCTGTCCCTGCGCGACGGATCGACCGTGAAATGGGCCCGCTTCCCGTCGGCGGTCCGGAAACTCCAGACGATCATGACGGCCGCCGCGGGCCCCCTGGGCCTGGCCGAGGTTCCGAGCAGGCCCCGGATCGCCGCGGCACTCGCGCGCTGGGTCAACACGGCCGACCCGGCAGTCATGGACGGAGCGGTAGCGTCCGGGGCATGACTGATGCCACCGACTTCACCGACTTCGAGGACATCCCCACCACCACGCTCGCCGAACTGCTCGGCCGCGAGCGGGTCATGGACATCGGCATCCGGCCCCTGTGGGGTCCGCTGCCGCGTCTCGCCGGGCCGGCGTTCACCGTCCGGTGCCCGCCCGGCGACAACCTCATGCTGCACGCCGCCATCTATCGCGCCGCGCCGGACTCGATCGTCGTGGTGGAGTCGGGGGACCTGGACCACGCCCTCGCCGGCGGGAACGTCTGCGCCATCGCCCAACGGCGGGGCATCGCCGGCTTCGTCCTCGACGGCGTGATCCGCGACCTGGGAGAGGTGCGGGCCGCGGGCTTCCCCGTCTTCGCGCGCGGTGTCATCCCGATCCCGGGCGGCAAGAAGGCCGTACTGCCGTTGAACGAGCGCGTGAGCTGCGGGGGAGCCACCGTCCACGCCGGGGACATCGTGGTGGCCGACGAGGAGGGGATCGTCGTCGTACCGGGCGACCGTCGGGCGGAGATCCTCGCCGGGGCACGGGCCCGGCTGGAGAAGGAGTCCGCCGAGACCCTCGACGACTGGGAGAAGGCGCATCGGGCGCGGGTCGACGAGCTGTTGCGCGCGGGCGGCTTCGAGGAGTGATGTGAGAGAGGTCTTCCGATGCTTCTCTTCCTCGATGTGGACGGGACGCTGCTGCCCTTCGGCGCGTCCCGGCCGTACCCGGTCTACGACTCCGGCTTCGCGCCGCCCGCAGCCGACGCCCCGCCGCTGCTGACCCGCATCGACCCCTCGCTCGGACCACGACTCGCGGCCCTGCGGTGCGAACTGGTGTGGGCGACGACCTGGATGGACGACGCGAACACGTGCGTCTCGCCCTGGCTCGGTCTGCCCCAACTCCCCCTGGTGGACTGGCCCGACCCGGCCGAGGACGGGGTCGGGGACGGTGCGGGCGGGCGGCTGCACTGGAAGACCCGGCCGTTGGTCGCCTGGGCCGCCGGGCGGCCCTTCGTCTGGGTGGACGACGAGATCGGGGACGCCGACCGCGACTGGGTGAGCGCCCATCACCCAGGACGGGCCCTGCTGCGGCGCGTCGACCATCGGTACGGGATCACGGATGCCGATCTCGCGGCGGTGGAGGCGTGGGTGGCGGCCAATCGGTGACGGGGTTCCCTACAACAGGGGCTCCTCGGACGACAGTTGCAGCAGTGTCTTGGCGCTCTCCGTCGCGCCCGCCGCGCGGGTCGCGGCGGAGGCGCCGGGGAAGTGCCGGTTCCAGGCTGCCGCGCGGCCGAGGACACCGAGGCGGGTCGCGAGGGTCAGGGCGCGGCGGAGTTCCGTGGGGGTGTGGCCGTTTCCCGTCCAGGGTTCCAGGTAGGCGTCCCGCAGGCGGGGCAGTACCTCGGGGCCGTACCGTTCGCGGACCCGTCCGGCCGGGACCAGGAAACTGCAGAAGGGGTGCGAGACGGCCGCGTCGCCCCAGTCGAAGAAGGTGTAGCGGCCGGGGGCCGGGTGGAAGAACTGGCCGTCGTGCAGGTCGGAGTGGTCGAGCGAGTCGGGAATGCCCAACTCGGCGAGTTCGGCGCAGAGTTCGCGCAGCAGGGGCCGTAGAGCATGCAACTCGGCCGGATCGACGGCCGGTTCGGTGGTGGCCTCGATGAACTGGACCACCTCGTCGAAGACTTCGGGGAGGGACGTGGTCCGGGCGCTGGGGACGCCGAGTTGTTCGAGGTCCTTGGCGAAGGGGATCAGGGCGCGTTGCATCGTCGCGTACTGGCGCAGGGGTTCTTCCCAGGCGCGGGGGTCGGCCGGGGTGCGGTCGAGGAACTGGCGGAAGAGTTCGCCGCCGTGGGGGAGCAGGGACCAGCCGCGGTCGGCGTCGACGGCGAGGGGTTCCAGGACGTACTCCGGGACCCGGCGGGCGAGCGCGGCGGTGAGCGGTGCCTCGAAGGCTCCGGCCGGCGGATTGGCCTTCAGCCAGACGGTGGCGGGACCTTCGGCCAACCCCTCGACGGGGATCCGGACCAGGACCGACCAGGGGCGCAACCGCACACTCAGCCGGCCCGTCTCGCGCAGGCCCCGCGCCGCGAGTTCGCGCCGGGCCCAGCCGAGGGCCGCGTTCCGCCAAGTCTCCTGATCCCAGGGCGTTTTGGCGTCCTCGTGCTGTCCGCGGTCGATGACCTGCGATGTTTCGTCGTCGTGCATCGCGTCATTCCAGCATCCGGGCCGATGGGTGATCCATCGATTTACCGGCCCGCGCTACCGTGGTGATCATGGCGGACTGGGAGATACGCCCCGCGTCGGCGGCGGACGTCGAGGCGGTCGCCGAGCTGCGTGCCGTCGTGCTGCGGGACGATCTCGAACGGCTCGGGCGCTACGACGCGCACCGCGTGCGGCAGCGGCTCCGGGACGGGTTCGAGCCGGGGCACACCTGGGTCATTGAGGTGGACGGCCTGTTCGCCGGATGCGTGGCGCTACGACCCGACGCGGACGCCCGCTGCCACTGGCTGGAGCACTTCTACCTCGCGCCGGAGTTCCAGGGCGCCGGGATCGGGTCCGGTGTGCTGGGCGAGTTGCTGGACCGGTGCGACCGTGACGGTGTCCCCGTCGTGCGGCTGAACGTGCTGCGGGGGAGTCCGGCCCGGCGGCTGTACGCGCGGCACGGGTTCGCCGTGGAGAGCGAGGATCCGGTGGACGTGTTCATGGTGCGGGAGGCGCCCACCCGTCGTCGGCCCTGACATTCCCGGGGGCTGCGTCGTCGTAGGCGTATGAACAGAATCCGGTACGTCAGCCTCGGCCTGTTGGCCGTGGTCAGCCTGTACACAGGGACCTGGGCCTATTTCTCGCCGACGGGGTGGTACGCGAACTTCCCGGGGCTCGGACTGAGCTGGCTGCCCCAGCTGGGGCCCTACAACGAGCACCTCGCCAAGGACGCGGGCGCGATGTTCCTCGCGCTGGCCTGTCTGACGCTCGTCGCGCTGCGCCAGGTGCACAACACCAGGCTGGTGCAGACGACGGGTGCGGTGTGGCTGGTCTTCAACGTGCTGCACTTCAGCTATCACGTACAGCACCTCGACATGTACGGGACGCGGGACCAGGTCCTGAACGTGGTCTTCCTGGCCGCGCTCGTCCTGCCGGCGGCGCTGCTGCTGGTGCCGGTGACCGCCCTCTCGGCGCGACGGGGTGACACCAGGTGAAGGAGCGGGACGGTATGCGGATCGCGGTGGCGGGCGGGACGGGGCTGGTCGGGCGGTACGTGGTCGAAGAGCTGGCCGCGGCCGGACAGGAACCGGTGGTGCTGAGCCGCTCGCGGGGCGTGGACCTCCTCGCGGGCGGCGCCGGGCTCGATGCCGCCCTGGAGGGGGTGGACGCGGTCATCGACGTCAGCAATGTGACGACGACCAGCGCGAAGAGGGCCGTCGCGTTCTTCGACACCGCCGGGCACCACCTGCTCGACGCGGGCGCACGGGCCGGCGTACGGCATCACGTGGTGCTGTCGATCGTCGGCATCGACCGGGTCGGCCTCGGCTACTACCGGGGCAAACTCCGGCAGGAGGCCGTCGTGGAGAACGGCCCGCTGCCGTGGACGGTGCTGCGCGCCACCCAGTTCCACGAGTTCGCCGCGCAGACCCTCGACCGGGTTCCGGGGCCCGTCGCCGTGGTGCCCCGGATGCGGACCCAGCCGGTCGCGGCCCGTGAAGTGGCCCGGCACCTGGTGGAACTCGCCCTCGCCCCCGCCCGGGGCATGGCCCCCGATCTCGCCGGGCCGCGCGTCGAGCAACTCGTCGACATGGTGCGCCGGTTGCTGCGGGCTCGGCACGAGCGCCGGCTGCTGCTGCCGGTGCGGATGCCGGGCGCGACCGGGGCGGCGATGACGGGGAACGGGCAACTTCCGCTCTCCGGCGGGCCGTTGGGGCCGCGGGGCAGCCAGACGTTCGACGAATGGCTCGTGCAGCACGTGCAGCCGCCCACTGTCCAGGGAGGGTGATCACGCCGTGTCCAACTCGGGTCAGGATCCGACCCTCGGTTCCCTCATGGCCGAGCGCCGCCGACTGCTCAATCTCGGGTACCGGATGCTCGGTTCGGTGCAGGACGCCGAGGATGTCGTACAGGAGACGTACGCCCGTTGGTACGCCCTGTCGGAGGAGGCGCAGCGGGAGATCGAGGCGCCGCTCGCGTGGCTGACCCGGGTCGCCTCGCGGATCTGCCTCGACCAGCTCGGGTCGGCGCGGGCCCGGCGCGAGCGCTACACCGGTGAGTGGCTGCCCGAGCCGGTCCGGCACAGCGGCACCTGGTCGAGCACGGGCGGCGCGGGCGCGGACGATCCCGCCGACCGCATCACGCTCGACGAGTCCGTCAGCATGGGCATGCTCGTGCTGCTGGACTCGATGACTCCGGCGGAGCGCGTCGCCTTCGTCCTGCACGACGTCTTCGGCCTGCCGTTCACCGAGATCGCCGAGACGGTGGGCCGCACCCCGGCGGCCTGTCGCCAGCTCGCCTCGTCCGCACGCCACCGGCTCGCCCGCAAGCCGCCCGGCGCCGGCACGGCCGAGGAGCACGGGCGGGTCGTCTCCGCGTTCCGCGAGGCGTGCGAGACCGGGGACTTCGACGCGCTCGTCGCCCTGCTCGACCCCGACGTCGAGTCGCGCAGCGACGGCGGCGGCAAGGTGCGGGCCGCGCTGCGTCCGGTCGTCGGCCGGGACAAGGTGGCCCGCCTCTTCCTCGGCCTCATGCGCCGGGCTCCCGAGATGGAACTCGTCGAGGAGGACGTCAACGGCATGCCCGGCGTCGCGGTCCGCATCGCCGGTACGACCTTCGCCGTGCTCGCGGCGCAGGTCCGCGACGGGCTGATCACCGACCTGTGGCTGGTGGTCAACCCGGACAAGCTGCGGGCCTGGACGGGGCACGAGGGCGATGGCGGTGCGGGTGGTTTCAGTTAGCCGGTAGCTCTCCCTCCAGGACGGTCTGGACGATCTGGGGGCGGTCCCGGAGGGCGAGGATCTCGTTGGCGAGGGTCACGTACGGCAGCGGGTCCCATTTCCCGTGGGCGATGATCTCGGCGGCCGACAAGCTGCGGGGCACGGCGTCGGCGTCGAGCAGAACCCGCCAGTCCTCCGGGCCGAGTTCCAGGAACTCCAGTCCGGTGAGCCCGGCGATCTCCAACGGGTCGGCCAGCGTGCCCGGGTAGGCGGTCAGGGTCCGCAGGCGGGGCAGCCCGAGGACCGGGGCGAGGCTGAACGGCGCACCCTCCCACACCCCGATGGACAGCACTTCGAGATCGGGGTGCGCGGCGGCCTCGACGCTCTGGAAGTCGCGGATGTTGACCCGGGCCACGGCGGGTGGTCGCCGCGCCTCGCGGGTGGCGGGTTCTGCTTCTTCGGCGGTCCGGCCCAGCACCAGGTCCGTGAGCGAGTCGGCGATCAGTTCGGCGCCGGTGTCCTCCTCGCGGGCGAGCAGGATGACCTGTCCCGTGTGCCCCCGAGGACCGGGTGTCAGGTCCACGGCCAGTGGGTCGCCGCCCTCGCCGATGCCGAAGACGATCCAGCCCGGTGAGCCGACGAGACCCTGCACCGCCGCGTCGGGCGGGGTGTCGACGGCTTCCATCGCCCCGAGTCCCCAGGTGGTGCGGCGGTACGACGCGTCGGCGACGCGCAGGCCGTCCAGGTCGAAGGGCTCGCAGCCGATCGCCTCGGCTTCGCGGTCCGCCGCTTCGTAGTCGTCGCCGTGGTCCTCCCAACGGGCCCGGGTCACGCGGTAGAGCGCCTTGAGTTCGGCGGGCAGCGCGAACCCGAGGCGGGTCTCGGCGGCGGCGATCTCCTCCTCCGTCGCACCGATGGCGTCGGGCAGCCGCTCGCGCAGCGCTCTCGCCAGCGCCTCCGGGTCCGCCGAGGGCGCGGGCGCCGCCCCGGTCACCGGGTCGGGGAGCCGGCGCCAGGGTTCCGGAACGGCACCTTCGACCAGGACGAGCGCGCCGGGGTGCGGGGTGCCGACGCCCGCTTCGACCGCCGGGCCGGCCTCGAACAGGCGCAGGACGACGTGTCCGGTCCGGTGGATCTCCGCGGCAAAGGCGACTTCGTCGATTCCAGTGTCCGCGAGCGCGCCCTGCACCCGCTCCGCCGCGTCGTGCTCCTCCTGCACGTCCTCGAGCTGCATGGCCCGGCCCGGTGCCGGCCGCGGGCGCCGCAGGTCCAGACTCCAGCCGTGCCGACCTATGCTGCCCGCCACGCGGACGGATCCGGCGGCCCTTCGGGACGCGCCGGCCTCATCGGCGTCCCGCTTCTCGCGGTCGGCGCGCAGCACCCGCAGCAGGGGTGCCCAGGTCGCGAAGTCCCGTATCGGCGACGGGGAGAGGCTTTGATCAACCATGGCTCCGACGGTACGCGGCGCCACTGACAACGGGTTTGCCGTTAGGCCGTGTTCGAAGAGTCCCGCCCGCCCCGACCGCCCCGCGCGCATTCTCGCCGCACCGGACGCCGAGAGGCCCGCCCGTCACTCCACGTCGACTCCCTCCGCCTTGCAGCTGATCCGCCGGGCAAGCCCTACTCGGACTGCAGGGCGCGCGCGGCCCTCTCCGTACAACTCCTGGCGACCGTGTCGGCGAAGGTGCGGGCGAGCGGGGTGAGGGCGTCCCAGCGGCGGACGGCCCAGCCGACCGGGAGCGGGGGCAGGCCGGGGAGGGGGACGAGGCGGAGCGGGCCGGTGCCGGGTGTCCGCCGGCCGGGCAGGAGGGGTACGACGGCGTGACCGAGGCCGAGTTCGGCCAGCAGGAGGGCGGTGTCCCAGTCGGCGACGCCGGTGTCGGAGCTGCTGTGGACGCCGAGTTCGGCGAACGCGGCGTCGAGACGGGCGCCCGACGTGGAGTTCGGGGGCAGGCGGATGAGGCTGATGCCGTCGAGTTCGGCGGGGTCGACGCGGGACCGGGCCGCGAGCGGATCGTCGGCGCGGACGGCCAGTACCCACGGCAGGTCCACGACGGGACGCTGCTCGATCCCGCGCACCGGTCCGTCGATCGTGACCCAGGCGAGGTCCAGGTGGCCCGCGGCGAGGGCGTCGAAGCAGGCGCGGCTGGAGGTCTCGGTCCGGAACTCCAGTCCCACCCTCGGATATTGCTGCCGAAAGGCGACGACCGCCTCCGCCATGAAGTGCCGCACGGTGGTCCCGCCCGTCGTGACCCGCACCGAGCCGCCGTCGCCGTTGACGAGGTCCCCGAGCCGCCGCATGGCCAGCTCCAGTCCGGCCACACTCTCCGAGGCGGCCTCGCACAACACCCGCCCCGCGTCCGTCGGTACGACACCTCGCGGCCGGCGCTCCAGCAGGCTCATGCCGGCCTCCCGCTCCAGCCGCTTCACATGCTGGCTCACCGCCGACTGGGTACGGCCCAGTTCGCGGGCGACGGCGCTGAGACTTCCCGCCCGGCACACGGCCACGAAGACACGCAGATCCTCCAGAGTCACAACTCCAAGCTACAGCTTGGGTATTGACGGAAATCCATAGGATTGACCGGGGTCACGGACTCGACCATGCTCAGTGCAGGGCCCAGGCGGCAACCCGTCCGGCGCCTTCGCCGGGTCCGGACCAAGGCGAAGACACGGACGGGTGCCGACCTCCCACCTCCTGGCTCCTACCTCCGGCGCGCGACGGAAGGACAGCGGTTCGTGTCTGACTCTCCTACGTCAACTGGTCACTCTCCCCGTGCTGTTGATACGGCCGTTGCGCTGCTCCTCCGACTCGGCGCCGCCGACATTCCGCACCCCGGCGGCACTCTCCTCGCCCACCTCCAACGCGTCCGGGACCGCCTCGCCGCATGGGGCGCCCGCCCGGCCCTCCAACTCGCGGGCCTGTGCCACGCCTGCTACGGCACCGACGGTTTCCCCACCGCCCTGTTGCCGGTGGACACGGGCCGCGCCGAACTCGCCGAGGTGATCGGCGCGGAGGCGGAGGGGATCGTGTATCTCTACGGGGCGTGCGACAGGAAGGCCACGTATCCGGGGCTCGCGGCGGCCGACGGGGTCTTCCGGGACCGTTTCACCGGCCGTACTCACACTCCCGAGCTGGGGCTCCGCCAGGACCTCGCCGAACTCACCGTCGCCAACGAACTCGACCTGGCCCGCCACGACTTCGCCTTCCGCGAGCGCTCGGGCCCTCAACTCCTCGCCCTCTTCACCCGGTTCAAGCCACTCCTCAGCCAACCCGCCTGGTCGGACTGCCAGCCGGGCCTCACGCCGTGACGGACTCCGCGATCCGCAGGGCGGCTTGGGCGGGCGTGAGGTGGGTGGTGTCGCGCGCGATGCGTCCGCGAAGGGTTTCCTGATCCGCGTGGAGGACGAAGTGCCGTACCGGAATGGCGTGTTGGGCCAGACCCGCGCTGATCTCACGCCAGTACTGCTCGACCAGGACGGTCATCGGAACGACCAGGGTGCCGCCCGTGTGGTCGAGTACGCGCCGGGCGCTCTCCACGACGAGCGGACTCGTCGTCCTGCCCGCGCCATGGGTGCCGTTGAGCCATACGATCATGGGCTCGACGTCAGCGGGGAGCGGGACGCTCCTTGCCCCGAACGGTCGTGGCTGCGCAGGGCTGTTGGCTCCCGTTCGTAGAGGATCCGGTCCGCCGTAGAGGATCCGGTCCGCTCGGTTACGCCGACGGCTCGTCGAGTCTGGCGGCGACCGCGTCGAGGACCCAGTCCAGGCCGGTCGCGAAGGACGTCTCGGGGTCCACGTCCGTGCCGTCGTGGACGGCTTTGGTCAGCGTCGGGAAGCGGCCCGTCGCCAGCATTCTCGTCACGTGCGGGCCATGGGCGCGCTGCCAGTCGAGCTTGGAGAGGCCCGTGGCGCGCTCCGCCCGCACGTTCGCGATCTCGCGTCTGATCGCGCCGGTGAAGTACGCGCTGACGGTCTCCACCGCGCGCATGACGGTGTCGATGTCGGCGAGACCGTCGAGGGCGGCGAGCGTGGCCTCGGTCACGGCGAGGCCGTTCGGGCCCAGGCTCGGGCGGCCGCCGAGCAGGTCGGCCAGCCATTCGTGGCGGAGGGCGGCCCGCCGGGTGCGGTGGGCGAGGACGCGCAGCGCCTCCCGCCAGTCACCGGGCCGCTCCTCGGGGAGGATCTCGGCCTGGACCTCGTCCACCATGAGGTCGAACAGCTCCTCCTTGGTGGAGATGAAGCCGTACAGCCGCATCGGACCGGCGTTCAGCCGGGCGGCGACCTTGCGCAACGACACCGCCTCCAGCCCGCCCTCGTCGGCCAGCGCGACGGCGGCGGCGACGATCCGCTCCCGGTCCAGCGGCACGGGCCGGGTCGGCGGCTCCGGGCGGTCCCACACAGTCATGGATGCATCGTACTGATGCGTCGTACTCTTGTGATACACCGACTCGCATCAATACAGTGTATCGACATGAGACATCGCATCGCCGTGGTCGGCGGCGGCCCCGCCGGCCTCACCTTCGCCCGGGTCCTGCACCGCTACGGCCACCCCGTCACCGTCCTCGAACGAGACCCCGCCCCCGACGCCCGCCCTCCCGGCGGCACGCTGGACCTGCACGAGAAGCTGGGTCAACTCGCCCTGGAAAAGGCGGGGTTACTGGCGGAGTTCCTGTCGCTGTCGCGCCCCGAGGGCCAGGCCATGCGCATCCTGGCCCCGGACGGCACCGTCCTGCGCGACTGGCGGCCCGGTCCGGACGACCTGGCCAATCCCGAGATCGACCGCGGCCAACTCCGTGACCTGCTGATCGGCCCGCTCGACGTGCGATGGGGGTGGGGCGTGACGCGGGTGGTGCCGGGCGGCCGGGACGGCGTACTCGTCCAGTCGGCCGACGGGCGGCAGGAGACGTACGACCTCGTCGTCGGCGCGGACGGCGCATGGTCCCGGGTCCGCCCGGCGGTCTCACCGGTGGCACCGCACTACACCGGAGTCACCTCGCTCGAGACCTCCCTCGACGACGTCGACACCCGTCACCCCGACCTCGCCCGGCTGATCGGCGACGGTTCCGTGGCGGTGTACGGCGCGAACCGGAGCCTCGTCGCGCAGCGCAACAGCGGTGGCCACGTGAAGGTGTACTCCAAGTTCCGCGCACCGCTGGACTGGCACAAGGACCTGGACGTGGACCTGGCCGACCCCGAGGCGGTGCGATCGAGCCTGCTGACCCTGTTCGACGGCTGGTCCGCCCCCGTCCTCGACCTCCTCCGCCGCGGCACCGCCTTCGCCCACCGCCCCTTCCACGTCCTCCCCGTCTCCCACACCTGGCCCCGCACCCCCGGGGTGACACTCCTGGGCGACGCCGCCCACCTGATGCCCCCACTCGGCGTCGGCGCGAACCTCGCGATGCTGGACGGCGCCGAACTCGCCGAGTCCATCGCCACCGCCCCCGGAGACCTGGACCCGACGGTCCGCGCCTTCGAGGAACGGATGTGTGCCCGGGCCGGCAAGTGGGCGCGGATCACGACGGCCGGCCTGGAACGCCTGGTGAGCCCGGACCCCGCCGAGGCGATCGCGGTCTTCGACGAGGTGCAGTCGTAGCGACCCCAAGGGTTTCTACGGGCCGCTCAGTCGCCCAGTCGCTCGTGCAGCGCGTCGAGTGTCGGCCAGGGCGGACCCTCGTGCAGGGCGCGCAGGAGTCCCTCTCCGAACAGCCTCCCGTTCGGGAACTGGTCGCCGAGCTCCCAGCGCCACGCGGCGACCATCGCGAGGACGACCTGCCGGCACTTGTCCAACAGCCCCTGGTCGACGTTCGGGTAGTGCTCCGGGACCGCCTCGGGAACATGGGCGAGGTCGAACTCCACGGGTCCCCGGCAGCACGTCTCGAGGTCGATGAACAACGGGCCGTTCGCCGTGCCGATCACATTGCCCGGATGCGGCTCGCCGTGGAGCAGCTGCTCCACGGCCCCGCGCTCGTCGATCGCCCGCCTCAGGTCCGCCAGCCTGCCGCCGAGGAACACGCGTTCCGCGTCGGCGAGTTCGGGCGAGCGAACCGGGTCGGCGACGACCGCCTCCGCCTCCGCGATCCGGTCCGTGAACCTCGGGCTCGGCACATCGACCTCGCGCATGCCGACGTGCAACTGCTCCAGCGCCTTCGCGTAGTCGACCGGTGCGGTGTGGGGCGACACGGGCTCGCAGTACGTCCACAACGTCACCGCGAAGCCGTCCCGCGTGTACACCCGCGGTTCCACCCGAGGCTCCAGGGGACACACCGGACTTCCCACCTCGACGAGCCGCCGAGCGAGCTCGACCTCGAACTGCGCGACCTCTTCCCCCACATGGGCGACCCGGGCAAAGACGTCGCACGGCGTCAGCCGCAGGGCCAGCTTGTTCGAGTTGTGCAGGACGACCCCGCCGTCGGCCGGCAGGTCGAGCGACACGGCGATCGAAGTCGCGGCCGCGATCGCACGCGTGACGTCGGTGATCTCCATCGGCGCATCCTGGCACGGGTGGGCGAGTGGCGTGGCGCACTTTTGCAAGCGGGTGCTTGCAAAAGTTAGCAGGGGTGGTGCAAGGTGAAGGCATGGCATCGCTCAACGTCGGCAATCTTGGTGAGTATCTGCGGGAACAGCGGCGCACCGCGCAGCTGTCCCTGCGGCAGCTCGCCGATGCCGCCGGGGTGTCCAATCCGTATCTGAGCCAGATCGAGCGCGGGCTGCGCAAGCCGAGCGCGGAGGTGTTGCAGCAGGTCGCCAAGGCGCTGCGGATCTCCGCCGAGACGCTGTACGTGCGGGCCGGCATCCTCGACGCCGAGCGGGACCGGGACGAGGTCGAGACACGTGCGGTCATCCTCGCCGATCCCACGCTCACCGAACGGCAGAAGCAGGTGCTGCTTCAGATCTACGAGTCCTTCCGCAAGGAGAACGGGTTCGAGATCGCCGACGGGGACGAAGGCGCGGAGAGCGGTCCCGGCGTGAGCGACGGTGCCGACGGCAGCGACGCCGACCCGCGGGAGCAGACGGCCGGGTGACGACGACACACATCCTGTTGACGACACGGCCCGTCCGCCGAGCGCGGAAGCAACACAAAACCCTCAGCTGATAGCAACCGGGAAGGACCATCACCATGGCCATCACCGATGACCTGCGCAAGACCCTGAGCGACCCCACCCCCCTCTACTTCGCCGCCGGCACCGCCGACCTCGCCCTCCAGCAGGCCAAGAAGGTTCCCGGCCTGGTCGAGCAGCTGCGTGCCGAGGCCCCGGCCCGGATCGACGCCGTGCGCGGCACCGACCCGAAGGCCGTGCAGGAGAAGGCCGCCGCCCGCGCCAAGGAGGCCAGTGCCAAGGCCAAGGAGGCGCAGGAGACCCTCCAGACCAAGGTCAACGAGTTCCTCACCAGCCTCGACGGCGACCTCAAGAAGCTCGGCAGCACGCTCGACGCCGACCTGAAGAAGTTCGGCGAGTCCGCCCAGGACTTCGCGCTGCGCGGAGTCGGCGTCGCCGCCGAGTACGCCGTCAAGGCCCGCGAGGCGTACGAGAAGGTCGCCGAGCACGGCGAGCAGGCCGTGAAGACCTGGCGCGGCGAGGCCGCCGACGAGATCGAGGAGCTGGCCGTCGCGGTCGAGCCCGACCCCGAGCCGGTCGTCGTCAAGGCCGAGGAGCCGGCTCCGGCCCCGGCCCCGACCGCAGCCGCCCCGGCGAAGAAGCCCGCCGCCAAGAAGGCTCCGGCGCGCAAGACCACCGCGAAGAAGACCACGCCGCCCGCGAAGTGACACGAACGGGTGATCGGTGACGGGTCGGGCACTCGAAGGGTGCCCGGCCCGTTCTGTCTTCAGCGGCAATCCGGTTGCGGGTACGGTGACCGCGTAATGACTAGCCGAGTCTGGTGGTGGACGTAGTGCTGATGCAGGGCTTCACAGGGTTCATGTGGCTGTTGAGCACCGCCCTGATCGTGTTCAGCGGCTTCGCGCTCGTCGACGCCGCGACGCGCCGCGAGGACGCCTACCGCGCGGCGGACAAGAAGACCAAGCCGTTCTGGCTGATCATCCTCGGGCTCGCCTTCGTGGTGAACCTGATCTTCAACATCCTGTCGTTCCTGCCGATCATCGGCCTCGTCGCGACGATCGTGTACATGGTCGACGTCCGCCCGGCCCTCCGCGGCCTCCCCGGGGGCGGCCGCAGCCGCAGAGGCGGCTCCAGCAGCGACGGCCCCTACGGCCCGTACAACGGCGGACGCTGACGTCCTACGGCCCGACCAGCCCCTACGGCCCGACCAGCCCCTACGGCCGGACAGCCGGGGTCACGGCGCCCGGTCGAGCAGTACCACCGCCACGTCGTCCGTCAGCTCGCCGCCGTTGAGGTCGCGGACCTCGTTCACCGCGGCCCGGAGCAGTTCCTCGCCCCGCAGGCCCTCCGCGAGCTGACGGCGGACCATCGCCACCATGCCGTCCTGGCCGAGCCGTTCGCGCCGTCCCTCGCCGATCCGGCCCTCGATCAGACCGTCGGTGTAGAGCATCAGGCTCCACTCCGCGCCCAGCTCCACCTGCATCCGCGGCCAGCGGGCACCGGGGAGCAGGCCGAGGGCGGGGCCGTTGTTGTCGTAGGGGAGGAGTTCGACCGGGCGGCCGGGGCGGGCCAGCAGCGGGGACGGGTGGCCGGCCAGGCAGAGGCCCGCGCGGCGGCCGTCGGGGGCGATGTCGACCGTGCAGAGCGTCGCGAAGATCTCGTCGTCGGAGCGCTCGTGCTCCAGGACCTGCTGGAGCGTGCCGAGCAGCTCGTCGCCGCACAGCCCGGCCAGCGTCAGCGCCCGCCAGGCGATGCGCAGCTCCACGCCGAGCGCGGCCTCGTCGGGGCCGTGGCCGCAGACGTCGCCGATCATCGCGTGCACGGTGCCGTCGGGGGTGCGCACGGTGTCGTAGAAGTCGCCGCCGAGCAGCGCGCGGGAGCGGCCGGGGCGGTAGCGGGCGGCGAAGTGCAGGGGGGAGCCTTCGAGGAGGGGCGTGGGCAGCAGGCCGCGTTCGAGGCGGGCGTTCTCCTGGGCCCGCAGTTTGGACTCGGTGAGCTTGCGCTCGGCCCTGTCGGAACGTTTCCGCTCCACCGCGTAGCGGATCGCGCGGCTCAGTAGCCGGCCGTCCAGCTCGTCGCGGAAGAGATAGTCCTGCGCGCCCACCCGGACCGCCTCGGCGCCGCGCTCGGTGTCGCCGGACGCGGTGAGGGCGAGGACGGCGTGGCGGGGCGCGATCCTCAGCACGTGCCTGAGCACGGCCAGCTCGTCGTCGGCGCCGTCCGCGGCCCGGCCGGGGGCGGGCAGCGCGAGGTCGAGCAGGATGCAGTGGACGTCGTCGGTGAGCAGCCGCTCGGCCTCGGTGAGGTTGCGGGCGGTGCGGACCCGGATCGGCTTGCCGGTGGGGTCGAGCAGCTCGGGCACGATCGGCGAGCCGCCGGGGTCGTCCTCGATCATCAGCAGGGTGAGGTGACCGGCGGGACCGGCGCCGGTGACCGTGCTGTCGTTCACCGTGTCCTGCGTGCGCGGGGTCTCCGTGCGCGGGGCTTCCGTGCCTTGGGAAGCGCTCCCCGGCAGCTCGCCGGTGGTGGCCCCGGAGGTGTCTCCCGAGGTGTCGCCGATCGTGGGTGCGGCCGGCGCCTGACCACTTTCCGCGGCCGGGATCGCTCTCTGCCGCGGTATGGGTGCGGGCATCGTCCTGTTTCCTTCCCTCCCCCCGAGGGCGCGGCGGGGCGAGGGACCTCGACCCACCGACCGGGACCATAGCGGTAGTGGGCGCCGGAAAGGAATGGTGTGAGGCAGGTCGCCCGGCAGGCGGCCACAGTCATATGCCGTGTTCCGTACCGCAGTTGGGCAGGACGGTGGTGGGGCCGGGATGACGAAGGTCACGCCGGGCCGGGGTTTGGGGCGGATGGTGCGTGTGCTGGGTCACGTGGCGGGGGTCACCGGTCGCAACCGCGCCTGTCGGACGGGCAAATCACGCATCCGGTCGCACAACACCCAATATCGGCATCGAGCCAGCCCCCGCGATCGTCACCGTACGCCCGGGGCGCGGGGCGTGGATGATCGCGCCGTCGCCGATGTACATCGCGACATGGCTGGCGTCGTCGAAGTAGATGATCAGGTCGCCGGGGCGCATGTCCTTGACGTCCACGTGCGGCAGCTGCTTCCACTGCTCCTGCGAGGTGCGCGGGATCGGGTCGCCGGCGCTCGCCCAGGCCTGTGAGGTGAGCCCCGAGCAGTCGTACGACTTCGGGCCCTCGGCGCCCCACTCGTACGGCTTGCCGAGCTGGGCCGTCGCGTACGCCACCGCCGCCTTGCCCTCGGCGGACGCCTTGCCGCTGATGTCCTTGAGGACACCGGAGTCGAGCCAGTCGGTCTGCGCCTTCAGCGCGGCCTGCTGCTCCAGCGCGGCCAGACGTTCCTTCTCCTTCTTCTCCAGCTGGGATTCCAGCTTCTCGGCCGCCGCGATCTGGGTGGTGACCGTCTTCTTGGCCGCGGCCTTGGCCTGGCGGTTCTTCTCCAGCAGCTGCCACTGGGTGGAGGCGTCGGCGGTGTACTGCTTCAAGTCGTCCTGGGCGCGGGTCAGTTCGGCGATCAGGCCCTTGGTGGCGCGCTGGCCCTGGAGTATCCGGCCGGCGCCGTCGAGGAAGGCCTGCGGGTTGTCGCTCAGGATCAGCTGCGCCTCGTCCGGGAGCCCGCCCGTGCGGTACTGGGAGCGGGCCGCGGCACCGGCGCGGTCCTTCAACTCGTCCAGTTTCTCCTGGCCCTTGACGATCTTCTTGGCCAGTTCGACGATCTGCGCGGACTGCTTCCGCGCCTGCTCCTCGGCCGCGTTGTAGGCGTCGGTGGCGACGGCGGCGTCGTGATAGAGGTCGTCGAGCTTCGTGCGTACGGCCTCAAGGTCCTTGTTGGTCACCGGGGTTGAGGACGCGGTCGTCGAGGGGGTCGGTGTGGGCGACGGACTCGCGAAGGCGATGCCGGGTGCCGCCAGCACGGTGACCGCGCAGACGACCGTGATTGCCGTCGTGATCAGGGCTCGCCTGCCCGCTCCCATACCCCTGCCCCCACATCCCGTATCTGATTGACCGTCAGTAACTTACGGACGCCTGGGGGATCGTGCCATGTCCACACAGAAAACGACAGGGGCTGTACTGCCCGTACTTCTTCCCTTTCCTTCCAGGTCATGACCTGTCACGGCGATTTCCCCGCCCGTGTGACGAACGGCCGACGGAGATCGTTCCCCGCAGGCCGCCCGTTCACCCCAGCGGGGCCAAGGCCCCCCACTCCACGGTCACTTCGCCCTGCCGCCACCGCGCCGGACCGTCCACCACCGGCCAGTCGGCGGTGAGGTCCCGCACCGCGCGGATC
The DNA here is from genome assembly GCF_000376565.1 of Streptomyces hokutonensis. Classification (GTDB taxonomy): domain Bacteria; phylum Actinomycetota; class Actinomycetes; order Streptomycetales; family Streptomycetaceae; genus Streptomyces; species Streptomyces hokutonensis. Next base: position 24,010 of record NZ_BARG01000082.1, read on the forward strand.
CAGCGCTGACGGGCGCCGTAGGAGGCGTAGGGCGCGGCGGCGGCCCAGGCGCGGTCGAAGTCGCGGAGGAAGGAGTGCACCGGTTCGCCGGGCACGTTGCGGTGGATGAGGGCCTTGGGGAGCCGTTCGGCGAGGTCGGACGGCCGCTCCAGGGAACCGAGCCGCGCCGCGAAGGTGACCGTCCGCGGCCCCTCGGGCCCGAGCGCGACCCACACGTGCCGCCGCCCGATCTCGTCGCAGGTCCCCTCGACCAACAGCCCGCCCCGGGAGCCCCCGCCCGCCGGCGCGAGCCGCCCGCACAGCCGCGCCCACACCTCGGCGACCTGCGCCTCGTCGTACTGCCGCAGCACGTTCGCCGCGCGGATCAGCGACGGCCGCTGCGGTACGGGGATCTCGAACCCGCCGTGCCGGAACACCAGCCCCTCCCGCTCGTACGGCAGGGCCGCCGCGACCCGCGCCGGTTCGATCTCGACCCCGACCACACGCGCGTGCGGGGCGACGGAACGGAGCCGCTCCAGCAGCTCCACGGCCGTCCAGGGCGCGGCACCGTACCCGAGATCGACGGCGAGGGGCTCGTCGGCCCGCCGCAGCTCCGCCCCGTGCGTCGCCACGATCCAGCGGTCCATGCGGCGCAGCCGGTTGGGGTTGGTCGTCCCGCGGGTGACTGTGCCTACGATGGGGGTCCCCCCGCTCGAGCGAAGTCGAGAGTGGGGGAGGGCGGTTGCGCGGGCTGTCATGGGTACGAGGGTAGGCGGGTGCGGTCATGGCGAGCCGCGGTGCCGGTACGGGAGACGAGGGACGGGGCGGCCACGACGCCGACGGCCGACGGATCGCGGTGCCGCTGCCGGCGGCATCCGTGCGCGGCGCCGGCGACTGCCGTACGACGGCACCCGCACCCTCCGGCCCGGCCGCTCGCCGAGATCAGCGCGAGCCGCGGCCCGCCCTGCGGCGCAGGGCCACGACGATGCCGCCGCCCGCCGCGACCAGGGCGGCCGCGGTGCCCGCGAACGCGACGGTCCCGTTGCCGGCGCCGGTCTCGGCGAGGTGTGTGCCACCGCCCGCGGGCGACGGAGCGCTGCTCACCGCGGGCACGGGGCTGCTGCTCTCCGTGGAGGAGGGGGACGACGCGGAGGGGCTGGAGGACGGTTCCGGCGAGGTCGAGGGCTGTGCGGACGCAGAAGCGGACGCCGAGGCGGACGCCGACGCGCCGCACGTCACGTCCGGGACGACCACCATCGGCGTGATGTCGTCGTCGACCTTGTCTCCCGCCTTGACGTGGACCCGGAAGGTCTCACCGGCGTACCAGTCCAGCGGCTTGAGGTCGACGCTGACGCCCTCGGCGGTCGGGTGGGCGATGGTCTCGGTGTCGACCAGCCGCTCCTCATGCGAATCGGCCATGGTCAGTTGGAGGTACAGCCCGATCGTGGCCGGAGTCCCGCTCGCGTCCTTGTCCGTGACGCGGATGACGCCGTTGTCCTGGGCGTCGCAGAGCGGGACCGCGGTGAAGTCGCCGATGCTGCAGGCGAGCGCGGTGTGGGCGGCGGCGAGGGAGAGCGCGGCCGCGGCGGTCGAGGTGCCTATGGCGCGGGCCGCCCTGGCGGCACGGGGGGAGAGGGACACGCTTGTCCTTAGGTCGAAGGGCCCGGGACCACGTCGTAGAGTCCGAGCGCCCGACACGTCTACAAGCCCTGTGGCCCCGCTGTCAAAGGTTGTATCGGCGCAGGTCAAGAGGTGGCGAAAGGGTGGTCGGCGACAGCTCTGCGACCGGTCAAGCGATGGTCATGGACATGGTCGACCGCAGCTCGGCGCGCCAGCCGCCCACGCAGTAACGGCTCGAACGGTTGAGCGACCTCTGGTAATACCCAGGCAAAATCCCCATGCGCCGGAATGAGAATCCCGCCCCCCGGCGTTGCACCCCCTTGGAGGGAACCGCACGCCCTCCCTGAGGCATGCCCGCAGCGAGGAGGAACGCCACGTGAGCCAGTACGTCAGCAGGCTCGGGCGGCGTTCCCAGGCGCCGTCGGCCCGGCTGCGGCTGCACCGGAAACCCCGCCGGGTCGCCATGCTCTCCGTGCACACCTCGCCGCTGCACCAGCCCGGCACGGGCGACGCGGGCGGCATGAACGTCTACATCGTGGAGCTCGCGCAGCGCCTCGCCGCGATCAACATCGAGGTGGAGATCTTCACGCGCGCGACCACCGCCGTCCTGCCCCCGACCGTCGAACTGGCCCCGGGCGTCCTCGTCCGGCACGTCGACGCAGGGCCGTACGAAGGTCTCGCCAAGGAGGAACTCCCCGCCCAGCTCTGCGCGTTCACGCACGGAGTGATGCAGGCGTGGGCCGGCCACCGCCCGGGCTACTACGACCTCGTGCACTCGCACTACTGGCTCTCCGGTCACGTCGGCTGGCTCGCCGCGCAGCGCTGGGGCGTCCCCCTCGTGCACGCGATGCACACCATGGCCAAGGTCAAGAACGCCAACCTGGCCGACGGCGACACCCCCGAACCCGCCGCCCGCGTCATCGGCGAGACCCAGATCGTCGCCGCCGCCGACCGCCTCATCGCCAACACGGCGGAGGAGGCCGACGAACTCGTACGGCACTACGCCGCCGACCCCGCCAAGGTCGCCGTGGTCCACCCGGGCGTGAACCTCGAACGCTTCCGGCCGGCGGACGGCCGAGCGGCGGCCCGCGCCCGCCTCGGCCTCCCGCAGGACGCCCTCATCCCGCTCTTCGCCGGGCGCATCCAGCCCCTGAAGGCCCCGGACGTGCTGCTGCGCGCGGTCGCGGTCCTGCTGGACGAGCGGCCCGAGCTGCGCTCGAACATCGTCGTCCCCGTCGTCGGCGGCCCCAGCGGCAGCGGTCTCGCCAAGCCGGAGGGCTTGCAGAAGCTGGCCGCGCGGCTGGGCATCGCGGATGTCGTACAGTTCCGGCCGCCGGTCGGGCAGGAGCAGCTCGCGGACTGGTTCCGGGCCGCGTCCGTGCTGGTCATGCCCTCGTACAGCGAGTCCTTCGGGCTGGTCGCCATAGAGGCGCAGGCGGCCGGTACGCCGGTGCTCGCGGCCGCGGTCGGCGGCCTCCCGGTGGCCGTGCGCGACGGCGAGACCGGCTTCCTCGTCCAGGGGCACGATCCCGCGGCCTACGCGCGCGTCCTGCGCACCCTCGCCGACGACCCCCACCTCGCTCCCCGCATGGGCGAGGCCGCCGCCCGGCACGCGGAGTGCTTCGGCTGGGACACGGCCGCCGCCGCCACGGCCGACGTCTACGCGGCCGCGGCCCAGGCCCACCGCCGTCACGTACGCTCGCACCATGGGTGAGAAAGCGGACCAGGACCGGGCGGCGCAGGTCGTCGAGGGTTTCCTCAAGGGCGCCGAACTCGACTGGGAGAGCCCGGAGTCGGGCACCTTCGTGGTCCAACTCCCGGGCACCCGCAAGCTGTCGACGACCGTCTCCCTCCTCGTCGGCCGCCACTCCCTCTCGCTCAACGCCTTCGTCATCCGCCACCCGGACGAGAACGAGACCGGCGTCCACCGCTGGCTCCTGGAGCGCAACCTCAAGCTGTACGGCGTGAGTTACGCCGTCGACCAGCTCGGTGACGTGTACGTCACCGGCCGCCTCCCCCTCTCCGCCGTCACCGAGGCCGAGATCGACCGCCTCCTCGGCCAGGTCCTGGAGGCCGCCGACGGCAGCTTCAACACCCTGCTGGAGCTGGGCTTCTCCTCCGCGATCCGCAAGGAGTACGCGTGGCGGGTGTCGCGCGGCGAGTCCACGCGGAACCTGGATGCGTTCACACATCTGACTCAGCGGCCGACCGACTGACCTCAGTCCGACCTCTTCCCCGCCAACGGGGCTTCGTGGCATGCTCGCCGCCAGCACATTTCTGAACGTCGTTCACATCCATGAAGAGCCGCGTGGGAGGACGTACGTACATGAGCCACACCCGTCACACCCGCCTCACCAGACGAACCCTGCTCGGAAGCACGCTGGCCCTGGCGGTCCCCCTCCCGAAACCGGGACCCACGAGCCCCCGGGGTGAAGTCCCCTCCCTCTGGCGGGAGTTCACCCGCACCCCCTTCACCCACCCGCAGATCCCCTACATCGGCAGGGCGGGCGCCCGGCGCCACCCCCGCCCCGCCCGGGCGTTCGACGTCCTCCGCTACGGCGCTGTCGCGGACGGCGTCACCGACTCCGCCCCCGCGATCAACCGTGCCATCGCCGCTGCCGGCCGGGCCGGCGGTGGCACGGTCCACATCCCGCCCGGCACCTTCCGCATCGACGACGTGATCCGCGTGGGCTACTCGAACGTCGTGGTCAAGGGCGCGGGCAGCGACCGTACGAAGCTCTACGCGACAAAGAACCTCACCGAGCTGATCGGCGTCTACGGCTCCCGCTACGGCGGCGACAAGTCGTCCTGGTCCTGGGCGGGCGGCCTCATCTGGCTTGCTCCGACGGCGCGTTGGGACTCACTGGTCGCCGCGATCAGGGCGAAGGCCTGGCCCTTCGAGGGCTGGACCGGCAACAGGCGTGACGAATGGCGGCAGTTGACGGCCGTCGAACCGGCCCGGCAGGGCGAGTGGACGGTGCGGGTCGCGGACGCCTCGCAACTGAACCCGGGTGAACTGGTGTTGCTCCGCCTCTCCGACGACACCGCCCACACCCTCCTCCAGCACATGGCGGGCGGCGGCCCCGGCCCCGAGGCGTACTACTGGGACGACAAGACGAAGCTTCTGTCCTACGTCCCCTACGAATGGCCCGTCCGGATCGCCCACGTCCACGGCCGCAGGGTGACGCTCGAACGCCCGCTGCCCCTCGACCTCCGCCCCGAGTGGAACCCCCAATTCACCACCCACGTGCAGGAGTTGACGGGCTCGGGCGTCGAAGGCCTCACCCTGGAGGCGGTCGAGACCCCGCAGCAGCCGCACCTCCTCGACAAGGGCTACAACGGGGTCGTCCTCCAATGCGCCTACGACTGCCGGGTGGACGATGTGACGGTCCGTCATGTGGACAACGGCTTCGGCCTGGTGGCGGCCTCGGCCTGCACCCTGCGCGGTACGACCGTGGCGGGCCGCGGCTCGCACCACCCCTACTTCTGCCGCGAGGGCTCGCACGACAACCTCATCGAGGACTTCACGATCGAGGACCGCACCGTCCCGGCCCCGCCCAACACCCAGCTCCACGGCATCAATGTCGAGGGCCTGTCCTCCTACAACGTCTGGTCGCGCGGCGACATGCGCATGGGCACCTTCGACAGCCACCGCGGCCTGCCCTTCGCCGACGTGCGCACCGACATCACGGTCAACAACAACGGCCGCCACGGCGGTGACGCGAACGCCGGCCCGCTCTTCGGCGCCCGCTTCACCCACTGGAACATCCGCGTCACCAACGGCCGCGCGGGCCTGATGAAGATCGACCAACTCGCCCCGTACAGCGCCACGGTGGGCCTGAACACGGTCACCGAGTTCGACCAGACCGACGTCCCGGACTTCACCGGCGACCTGCACTCCCGCCTGGAGCTCTACGGCACGACGGACGCCGTACGGCCGCGGAACCTGTACGAGGCGCAGCGGAAGCTGTGACTCAGGTGCGCCACAGGGTGTCGTAGCCGATGAAGTCGAACATGCGCTGTCCGGGCGGGAGTCGGCGGTTCTCGCCGGTGAAGCGGTGGGCGCCGACGGACGCGGTGAGCGCGGGATCGGAGACCCACACCCGCTCGAAGCCGCGCTCCTCCAGCCAGGCGCAGATCTGCGGGACGAGGTCCGGGGCCTTGCGGTTACGGGTCCAGATCACCGTGCCCCCGGTCCGGCACAGCGCGGTGCAGTGGTCCAGGAGGCGTTCGACGTCCGGGTCGGTGATGTTGCCGAGGACACCGCAGAGGAGGACGAGGTCGGCGGGCGCGAGGTCGGCGTACTGGTCGGTCGACGAGGCGTCCCCGGCGACGACTTCGACCCCGGGGAGGCCCGCGGCCCGGGCGGCCTCAGTCGCGTGGGCGACGTTGCGTTCGTCCAACTCGACCAGCCGGGCGCGGACTTCGGCCCGGCGGGGATGGTCCGCCAGTACGCCGATCAGGTCGCGGCCCTGTCCGGCGCAGAGGCTGATCGCGGTGAGCGGGCCCGCCGGGGCGGTGTCGAGGGCGTACCGGACGCGTTCCTGGACGCGGGTGAGGCGCTCGCTGAGGTAGGAGTCGGGGGAGTCGTAGGCGTCGTGCCACTCGTGCCAGTCCATGCCCGGAACCTAACCGCGGTGCTGATCCCTGTCGCGTGAATAACGCCCCGGCGTGACGCCCACCAACTTCCGGAAATGGCGGGTGAGATGGGACTGGTCGTAGAAGCCGGTGGCCGCCGCGACCTCGCCCGGCGGGCGCCCGTCGAGGAGGAGCCGGCGGGCGCGGTCGACGCGGCGGGACATCAGGTACTGGTGCGGTGCGATGCCGTAGGCGCCGCTGAACGCCCGTACCAGATGGGCGGGATGGGCGTGCACGAGCCGCGCGGCCTCGTCGAGTGCGATGCCCTCGGTGACGCGTGCGTCGAGGAGTTCGCGGAGGGTGCGGGCGAGGGCGGGGTCCGAGGTGGGGGCGAGGGCGGACGGCCGTAGATGCGCGTGCAGGCGTTCGGCGATGAGCGTCAGACGGCTCGCGGCCTCCAGTTCGTCACCGGGGTGATCGAGCGCGGTGTGCAACTGACCCACCCGCAGCCGGAGTTGGGGGTCGCGGAGGTCGGGACGGTCGACGGCGGAACCGATCAGGTCGTCCGCCAGATAAGTCCCGTCGAGATAGAGGACGCGTTTGCGGAAGCCGTGCGGGGTGGCGGGGGAGCCGTTGTGCGGGACGTGCGGCGGGAGCAGGGACACCGTGTCGTGCGGGGTGCCGTGCTCGTGCCGGTCGAGGTCGTACCGTACGGCGCCGTCGTCCACGATCAGCAGCGTCCACGCGTCGTGTACGTGCATCGGGTACGCGTACTCGGTGAAGTGGGCGTGGAAGACCTCGACGACACCGGGGATGCGGGGCCGCCACGCGGAGACTTCCTGCTCGGGGCGGGCAGGGCCGTGGTGCGGGGCCATGCAAAGAACGTACAAGACGCGGGAGCGGAGCGGTCGGCAGTCTCGGTGCATGAGCACTGACATCGCTGGTGAACCGATCCGCTTCGACACGAAGATCGCCGTACTGCTCCGCGACGACCTGGAGCCCTGGCAGCGGCTGAACGTCACGTCCTTCCTGGTCAGCGGCCTGGGCACCCAGATTCCCGAGGTGATCGGGGAGCCGTACGAGGACGCCGACGGGGTCGGCTATCTGCCGATGTTCCGGCAGCCGGTGATGGTCTTCGAGGCCACGAAGGAGGTCCTGGTGGCGGCCCACGCCCGGGTCCTCTCCCGCGCCCTGCCGCGCGCGGTCTTCACGTCCGACCTGTTCGCCACCGGCAACGACCGCGACAACCGGGCGGCGGTCCGGGCCGTCGCCACGGCCGAGCTGGATGTGGTGGGGCTGGCGGTGTACGGGCCGCGGAACGGGGTGGACAAGGTGGTGAAAGGGGCGCGGATGCATCCCTGACGTCATCCGTGACGCCGGCCATGACCGAATCTGCACAGGGCGTGCGCAACCTCGGGGCGGGCGGGGCCCGTTGGGGCCGAGTTGTCCGGTTCGAACCGGCCGCCGTACCGCCTGTCAGCCCGCTGTGCGCCGCCGCGTGTAGAGAACCCGGACCCAACTCGTGTGCACACGCACACGGTTCGGTCGCCGCCGGGTTCAACTGCCCTGCGGGGAGCGGGTTCGGACTGGATGCCCCGCACGTCGCGTGGTTTGATCCTGCGCATCGCGGCCCGCAGCCTGTCCCCCGGCGGGACCGCATCCCCAGGTGGACCACCACGCGAAGGGCAGTTTCCCCATGAACTCCGCTCCCCAGGTTCAGACCCTCGAGATCTCCGACACCGAGCTCGACACCGTCTCCGGCGGCGTGAGCCCGCAGGTCAGCCTCAGCGTCGGCTCGACGACCCTCAGCAGTGCGGACCTCCTCGCCGAGGTCGACTCGGTCAAGACGACTGTCCTGGGCACCGTCGGCGGCACCCTCGGCGCGCTCCCCCACAGCGTCGGCGTGCACGTCGGCTACTGACCGGTGCCCGTCGGCGGCCATCGCCGATCACGACGACGAGCCCCCTGCCCGCGGAAGGCGCGCGGGCAGGGGGCTCGTCGTCGTCGGGAAGGTGACGGCGTGGCCGTGTCGTCGCAGGGCCGTCAGGCCGCGCTGACCTCCGGCTCCGCCGCCACCGGGGTTTCGACGGCGGACGGTACGGCGGCCGGCAGCCGCCGCATCAGCAGGCCGTACCCCACCGCCGCCCCCGTCCCCACGACCGCGCACAGCCCCCACAGCCACTCCGCCCCGAACCGGTCGATGACGAAGCCCGACATCAGCGGGGCGACGAGCGCGGCGACGGCCCACGACAGCGTGTACATGCCCTGGTAGCGCCCGCGCCCCTGCACCGGGGAGAGACGGACCACGAGGCCCGTCTGCGTCGGGGCGTTGATCATCTCGCCCAGGGTCCACACGCACACCGTGAGGGCGAAGACACCGACCGAGCCGGCGAACGCGGTGAGCCCGAAGCCGTAGCCCGCGAGGAGCGAGGAGACCACCAACAGCCGCTTGGCGTCCCGGTGTTCGATGAGCCGGGTGACCGGGATCTGGAGGGCGACGATGAGGAAGCCGTTGACGGCGATCGCGGTGCCGTAGTCGGCGGGCGTGAAGCCGGCCTCGCCCATCGCGACCGGCAGTCCGACCGAACCCTGCTGGAAGACGAGCGCGACGAGGAAGGACAGTCCTACGACGCTCATGAACCGCCCGTCGCGCAGTACGGTCCCGAGCCCGACCGCGTCCACGGCCTTCTTGCCGCCGTCGTCGGCCGCGACAGTGGGTCGGGACTCGGGCAGTCGCAGGAACACGACGACCGCGCAGGCCGCCGTCATCCCCGCCTCCAGCAGGAACCCGGCGCGGTAGCTGACCTCGGCGATGAACCCGGCGGCCATGGAGGAGACGGCGAAGCCGAGGTTGATCGCCCAGTAGTTGAGGGAGAACGCCCGGACGCGGTCCTCGGGCCGCACGATGTCGGCCATCATCGCCTGCACCGCCGGGCGGGACGCGTTGCTCGCTGCCCCGACGAGGAAGGCGACACCGGCGATGGCGAGCGGGTCGTGCATGAAGCCGAGCAGCGCCACGGCCGCCGCGGTCGAGGACTGCGCGATGAGGAGGGTGGGCCGCCGTCCGAGCCGGTCGGTCATCACGCCCGCGCCGATCGACGAGACGACCCCGCCGAGCCCGTGCAGCGAGGCGACGAGACCGGCGTAGGTGGCGGAGTAACCGCGGTCGAGCGTCAGATACAGCGCCATGAAGGTCGAGACGAACGCCCCGAGCCGGTTGACGAGCGTGCTGGTCCACAGCCACCAGAACTCGCGGGGCAGACCGGAGACGGTTTCCCGGGCGGCGCGTCTCAGGGCGGCGAGTGACATGGCGGATCCCCCACGGTCGAGCATGTGTAAGTGGCCAGGGCGGCGATCACAACTTACGAAGGGGGAGGGTCGGCGGACCACTCAATTAACAGAAGCCGTCAACTGTCGGGCCGGGAGGCAGGCACCCGACCGTGGCCCGAATGCGTGGATTACGCTCTGAGGCATGGCCGACGCACCGTACAAGCTGATCCTCCTCCGCCACGGCGAGAGCGAGTGGAACGCGAAGAACCTGTTCACCGGCTGGGTGGACGTGAACCTGAACGAGAAGGGCGAGAAGGAGGCGGTCCGCGGCGGTGAGCTGCTCAAGGACGCCGGCCTGCTGCCCGACGTGGTCCACACGTCCCTCCAGAAGCGCGCGATCCGCACGGCGCAGCTCGCGCTCGAGTCCGCGGACCGCCACTGGATCCCGGTCCACCGCAGCTGGCGCCTGAACGAGCGCCACTACGGCGCCCTCCAGGGCAAGGACAAGGCGCAGACCCTCGCGGAGTTCGGCGAGGAGCAGTTCATGCTGTGGCGCCGCTCCTACGACACCCCGCCCCCGCCCCTCGAGGACGGCACGGAGTTCTCCCAGTCCGCGGACCCGCGCTACGCGTCGATCCCCCCGGAGCTGCGCCCCCGCACGGAGTGCCTGAAGGACGTCGTCGTCCGCATGCTCCCGTACTGGTACGACGGCATCGTCCCCGACCTCCTGGCCGGCCGCACGGTCCTCGTCGCCGCCCACGGCAACTCCCTCCGCGCCCTCGTCAAGCACCTCGACGGCATCTCCGACGCCGACATCGCGGGCCTGAACATCCCGACGGGCATCCCCCTGTCCTACGAACTCGACGCCTCCTTCAAGCCGCTCAACCCCGGCGGCACCTACCTCGACCCGGACGCGGCCGCGGCGGCGATCGAGGCGGTCAAGAACCAGGGCAAGAAGAAGTAGGGTTTGTGATCATGCCCCCGACCTGCGCAAACGGCGCGGATCGGGGGCATTTTCGTGCGCTGGAACCTCTCTGGAACCTCAGGAACTCGCATCCAGGGGAGCTTGATCTTCCCCAGCGGGAACCGGTTGATGTGCTCCTTCGGCGCCTCGCGTGGACGGAACATTAGCTGCGAGAGCCTTCTATGTTCATCAACAAGCTGCCCGTCGCTTGAACGCGCGGTGGCAGAACCTAGGGGGCCGGCTCCTCGATTGGGCGGGGGGAGCGTGCCTATCGAGCTGGCGCCCAATGGGTTCGGTTAGAGGGCGTCTGAAAAGCCTGTCGGCGGGCAAGTTGCCTGATAGCGGGGTGGTGGCGCACTTT
>NZ_BARG01000081.1 GCF_000376565.1 Streptomyces hokutonensis
AGCCCCGCGCCCCTGAGGGGCGCCCTGCAGAACTGCCTGCTTACAAGCCCTGTGGGTAGCTGAAGAAGTGATTCGGGTCGTACTGCTTCTTCAATGTCGTCAGGCGGGTTGCCGCGTCCCCGTAATACGCCTTGCGCCAGTCCGTGAGGGTCGGGTCCGTGTAGTTCTGGTAGGCCGCGCCGGAGGCGTACGGCTTCATGGCGGTGTGGAACCTCGTCAGCCAGGACTGCGCGGCTGCGCCTGCCGTGCCGGCCGGCCAGGAGACGAGGTACTGGGCCAGCATGCGGGAGCGGCGGTGCACGAAGGCCGTCGCCGTGGGGGAGACGCGGTTGACCGCGCCGCCGAGGGCCGTCAGCGCGATGTCGCCGTTGCCGCTGACCGACCGCATCTGCGCGAGCATCGTCTGGATGCCGGCGTCGGAGATCGAGCGGTCGAAGAAGTCGGAGCGGCCGGTGTAGGTCTCCCTGGACAGCGCGCCCTGCGGGTTGCGGCCCGGGGTCGTGCCCGGCAGATGGCACTGGGCGTCCGTGGAGAACGACGAGCAGCCCGCGTAGGCCTCCATCGACTCCTTGTACGTGTGCCGCCTGAGCGAGACGCTCGACGCGTTGCCGCCGACGAGGTGGGCCAGTTTGTCGACCGCGTTCTGGAGTTCGTTGTAGGTGCCCAGGGAGAAGGCGGCGACGGAGACCCTGGGGGTGCCGCCGGGGGTGTTCGAGAGGTGGCAGGACGACCAGATCTCGTCGGGCTGGTCGGGGCCCCACTCCTGCCAGGCCTTGACCACGGCCGCTGCCATCGACGACGGCCAGGTCAGATAGCCCGATACGGCCTGGGGCGCGGGGTGCGTCTTGAACTGCAGCTCGGTGACGACGCCGAAGTTGCCGTTGCCCGCGCCGCGCAGCGCCCAGAACAGGTCCTTGTTCTCGCTCGCGTTGGCGATCAGCTGCTTGCCGTCGGCGGTGATCAGGGTGGCCTGGGTGAGGCTGTCGCAGGTCAGGCCGTAGGCCCGGGAGACCACGCCGTGGCCGCCGCCGAGGGTGAGGCCGGAGACGCCGACCGTGGGGCAGGAGCCGGCGGGTATGGTCACGCCCTTCGCGGCGAGGCCCCGGTAGACGTCGATGAGCTTCGAGCCGGCGCCGACGACCGCGGTGGAACCGCTCGCCCGGATCTTGTTCAGCTTCGACACGTCGACGATCAGCCGGTTGTCGCCGGAGGACCAGCCGGCGTAGGAGTGGCCGCCGTTGCGGATCGCGACCTTGATGCTGTGGGCGCGGGCGTAGGAGAGGACGGAGCGGATGTCGTCGGCGTTCGCGACATAGGCCACCGCGGCCGGCTTCAGGTTGTCGAAGCGGGTGTTGTAGAGCTGGTGGGCCGTCTTCCAGGAGGCGTCACCGGGGCGGACCAGGGTGCCGTCCAGGTCCCGGGCGAGGGCGGCCCAGTTGGCCGCGGCGGCGGGCAGCCTGCCGATGCCGGTGCCGGTGGTCTTGGAGGTGTTGGCGACGGTGGACGTGTCACCACTGCCGATGCCCAGGCTCTTGCCGCTGCACCCGGCCGTGGCCACCGCCGCTATCGCGGCCGCGCCGCCGCCTATGAACGTACGCCGTTCCATTTCGCCTCCTGTGGGGATTCCATGAGGTGAGATACGTCCGGCGCCCCACAAGTTCTCGCGCTCATGTCACGGGTTAGGAACAGACAGATGCCCTGCGGAGTCCGTTCTGGCCTGGCTTCTCGCCCGTCTCGCCGGTCCGCGCCAGCCGCATATGCACCGGCCGAAGCAGAAAGGTCCCTGCTCGATCAGCGTCGTGCGATGTTCCGGATGTACGGGGGGAGCCTCTCGGCCGTCCTGCTGCGCCACCCCGACAACGTTACCGAGGTTCCGTAAAGGGTTCGTATGGCGGCCGTATGTCCTTGTACCCGGCCCGGATACGCGTGACGGGGCCACCCGCCCGCTCGTTAGGCGCTGCGACAGGGGGCCCGTGACGACGTACCGGGGGTACGGCAGCGATGGAGGAGCGGCAGCGCAGGCGAGCCGGTGGGGCGGTCGTCGCGGCGGGGCTCGTGGTCGGGGTCTGTGCCGGGGCCGGTGGGTGCGGCGGTGGCGACAGGGCGGCGACGGCGGACGCGCGTGGTGGCGGGGACGCGGTCGCGGTGGTGCGGCGCGCGGCCGACACCCTTGTCGCGGCGGGGAGTTCACAGGCCCGTACGTCCATGGAGATGGCCACCGGAGGCACCCGCGTGACCATCCGCGGCGCGGGCGGCTACGACTTCCGGCGACAGCTCGGCCGGCTGACAGTGCAGTTGCCGCAGGATCCCGCCGGTGCCAGTGAGCACCGGCCGATCACCGAACTCCTCGCGCCGGGCGCCCTGTTCATGAAGAACCGGGGCGCCGGGGTGCCCGCCGACAAGTGGGTGCGGGTCGACACCGGGACACTGTCCGACGGCAACCTCGTGACCGGCGGGGCCACCGACCCGTACGCCGCCGCCGAGGTGCTGCGCGGGACGACTGCGGCGACGTATCTGGGGAAGACGGAGGTGGCCGGAGCTTCCGTGCGTCACTATCGGGGGGTCGCCGATCTCTCCGTCGCCGCGAGGAGTGCTTCGGCGGGGAACGAGGCCGCTCTGAGGTCGGCGGCGAAAGGGTTCGCCACTTCCCGGGTGCCCTTCGACGTCTACCTCGACGAGCAGGGGCGCGTCCGCAAGGTGCGGCAGCGGTTCAGCTTCGTCAACGGGCAGCGCCGCAGCACCGTGGCGGTCGCCTCGACCACGCTGCTGTACGACTTCGGGGCCTCCGTGGACGTACGGCTTCCGGCGTCGAAGGACATCTACGCCGGGAAGATCGCCGAGAAGTGACCTGAACCGATCGGTGACGAGTCGGTGTGAGAACTAGCCCGTCCGTGCCATGCGCGGTGTGTAGACCGCTCCCTACTCTAGGAAGTCGGTGACGGCAGAGAAGAGGTGACGCACGTGGCTCCGGTCGGCGGTACGGCAGTTCAGGACCACGTGGCACTCGCCGAGATCGAGCTGTGCGGAGACCTGATCATCGCGGCCTCGGCCGCCCAGGACCGGCTCAGCCTGGAGAGCATCGACGAGGTGCTGAAAGTGGCCGAGGAGCGGGACGCCTCCAACAGGGCCTAGGTACGCAGGAGTCGGGCGATCGCCTTCGTCGCCTCTTCGACCTTCGCGTCGATCTCCGCGCCGCCCTTGACCGCGGCGTCGGCGACGCAGTGCCGCAGGTGCTCCTCCAGGAGCTGCAGCGCGAACGACTGCAGGGCCTTCGTGGAGGCGGACACCTGGGTGAGTATGTCGATGCAGTAGACGTCCTCGTCGACCATGCGCTGCAGTCCGCGGATCTGGCCCTCGATCCGGCGCAGCCGCTTGAGGTGCTCGTCCTTCTGCTTGTGGTAACCGTGCGTGACCGGGCCCGGGGCCGCTTCGAGGGCCGGTTCGGAGGGCGCTGCCGTCGCGTCGGCCTCGCTGGTCGTCATCGCGTCCGTCGCGTCCATCACGTCCTCCAGACATATACCCCTAGTGGGTATATCGTAACGAACTTTGCTGGGTATAGGGCCCTTGGTACGCCCCCGTGCGGATCACTGTGCCTGATGGGCGACACTGGGGGACGGCCCATTAGCCGTGGCCGGATGATGCACTTAGCATCAGCCTGACCGAAACCGATGCATCCCGAGGACCCCTTGTGCGCTTTCGTCTGACCCCCAGGGAGACGAGCTTCTACGACATGTTCGCCGCGTCCGCGGACAACATCGTCACGGGCTCGAAACTCCTCATGGAACTGCTCGGGGCGGACACCGCCGGCCGGGCCGAGATCGCAGAGCGTATGCGGGCCGCTGAACATGCCGGTGACGATGCCACGCACGCGATCTTCCACCAGTTGAACTCCTCCTTCATCACGCCCTTCGACCGCGAGGACATCTACAACCTCGCTTCCTGCCTCGACGACATCATGGACTTCATGGAGGAGGCCGTCGACCTGGTCGTCCTCTACAACGTGGAGGAACTGCCCAAGGGCGTCGAGCAGCAGATCGAGGTACTGGCCCGGGCGGCGGAACTCACTGCCGAGGCCATGCCCAACCTGCGCACGATGGACAACCTCACCGAGTACTGGATCGAGGTCAACCGGCTGGAGAACCAGGCCGACCAGATCCACCGCAAGCTGCTGGCCATGCTCTTCAACGGCAAGTACGAGGCCATCGAGGTGCTCAAGCTCAAGCAGATCGTGGATGTGCTGGAGGAGGCGGCGGACGCGTTCGAGCACGTGGCGAACACGGTGGAGACCATCGCCGTCAAGGAGTCCTGACCTCTTCATGGACACCTTCGCTCTGGTCGTGACCATTCTGGTCGCGCTCTTTTTCACGTACACGAACGGTTTTCACGACTCCGCGAACGCGATCGCCACGTCCGTCTCGACGCGGGCGCTGACTCCGCGTGCGGCGCTGGCGATGGCCGCGGTCATGAATCTCGCGGGTGCGTTTCTCGGTTCCGGGGTCGCCAAGACCGTCAGCGAGGGGCTGATCGAGACGCCCGAGGGGTCGAAGGGGATGGGGATCCTCTTCGCCGCGCTGATCGGTGCGATCACCTGGAACCTGGTCACCTGGTACTTCGGGCTGCCGTCCTCGTCCTCGCACGCGTTGTTCGGCGGGATGGTGGGGGCCGCGCTGGCCGGCGGCACCGATGTCATCTGGCACGGGGTCGTCGACAAGGTCATCGTGCCGATGTTCGTGTCGCCGGTCGTCGGGCTCGTCGCCGGTTATCTGGTGATGACGGCCATCATGTGGATCTTCCGCAAGGCCAATCCGCACAAGGCCAAGCGCGGGTTCCGGATCGCGCAGACCGTCTCCGCGGCGGGCATGGCACTCGGGCACGGTCTCCAGGACGCGCAGAAGACCATGGGTGTCGTGGTGATGGCCCTGGTGATCTCCGGGCATTCGACCTACGGCGATCCGATTCCGGTGTGGGTGAAGATCGTCTGCGCGTTGATGCTGTCGCTGGGGACGTACGCGGGTGGGTGGCGGATCATGCGGACGCTGGGGCGGAAGATCATCGAGCTGGATCCGCCGCAGGGATTTGCCGCCGAGACGACGGGTGCGGCGATCATGTTCACCACGGCGTATCTCTTCAAGGCGCCGGTTTCCACTACGCATGTCATCACCTCGGCGATCATGGGTGTGGGGGCGACGAAGCGGGTGAACGCGGTGCGGTGGGGGGTTGCCAAGAACATCGTGCTGGGGTGGTTCATCACGATGCCGGCGGCTGCGGTGGTCGCCGCGTGCTCGTTCTGGGTCGTGAACCTCGCGTTCCTGTAGGGCGCCGTACCAAGGGGCTCCGCCCCCTGGACCCCCGTTTCCCACCCACCCACCCGTTTACGGTCGGTCGAGGGGTGAACGATTCAAGACACGCGAGTCACGTGATCGTTGACTTCTCGACCGACCGAGTCGGGTGGGTGGGTGGGAAAGAAAACAAAACGAACGGGCCCGCCCCCGGGAGCCAGGGGCGGGCCCTTTTCGTCCTCGCGGTGGCACCGCCATGCAGCACCGCGAGGGGTTCTTGAAGAGGAGTGCCCGGGTTTAGCCGAAGCGGCCCGAGATGTAGTCCTCCGTGGCCTGGACCGACGGGTTGGAGAAGATGCGCTCCGTGTCGTCGATCTCGATGAGCTTGCCGGGCTGGCCGACCGCCGCGAGGTTGAAGAAGGCCGTACGGTCCGAGACACGGGCCGCCTGCTGCATGTTGTGCGTCACGATGACGATCGTGAAGCGCTCCTTCAGCTCGCCGATCAGGTCCTCGATCGCGAGGGTGGAGATGGGGTCCAGGGCCGAGCAGGGCTCGTCCATGAGCAGCACCTTCGGTTCCACCGCGATCGCCCGCGCGATGCACAGACGCTGCTGCTGACCACCCGACAGGCCCGAACCGGGCTTGTTCAGGCGGTCCTTGACCTCGTTCCAGAGGTTCGCGCCCTTGAGGGACTTCTCCACGACGTCCGTCAGCTCGCTCTTCTTGTACGAGCCGGCGAGCCGCAGACCCGCCGCCACATTGTCGAAGATCGACATCGTGGGGAAGGGGTTCGGGCGCTGGAAGACCATGCCGATCTCGCGGCGCACGGACACCGGGTCGATGGCGTGGCCGTAGAGGTCCTCGTCGTCCAGGAGCACCTTGCCCTCGACCCGGCCGCCGGGCGTGACCTCGTGCATACGGTTGAGCGTGCGCAGGAAGGTCGACTTGCCGCAGCCGGAGGGGCCGATGAAGGCCGTCACCGTGCGGGGCTCGACCGTCATCGAGATGTCTTCGATTGCCTTGTGGGAGCCGTAGTAGGCGGTGAGCCCACTGACGTCGATTCGCTTGGCCATGACTGCTTCACTTCCAGGGGGTTCAGAACGGTCGCTGAGGAGGTCGCGGTCAGCGACCGGTCTTGGGGGCCTTCCAGCGGGCGATGCCGCGGGCCACCAGGTTGAGGATCATCACGAAGGCGATCAGCGTGAGGGACGCGGCCCAGGCACGGTCGTAGGCCGCACCGGAACCCGCGCTCTGCGCGAACTGCTGGTAGATGTACAGCGGCAGCGACGCCTGCGCCCCGTGGAACGGGTCGTTGTTGATGAACGGGTTGCCGAACACCAGCAGCAGGACGGGCGCGGTCTCACCGGCGATGCGTGCCACCGACAGCATGATGCCCGTGGTGATACCACCGATAGCCGTCGGAAGGACCACCTTCAGGATCGTGCGCCACTTCGGGATGCCCAGGGCGAGGGACGCTTCACGCAGCTCGTTCGGGACGAGCTTCAGCATCTCCTCGGTGGAGCGGACCACGACCGGCATCATCAGGATGGCCAGGGCGCAGGAACCGGCGAAGCCGAAGGGCTGCATGTCCCACATGAGCATGAGGGACAGGATGAACAGACCCGCGACGATCGACGGGATGCCCGTCATGACGTCGACGAAGAACGTGATCGCCTTGGAGAGCTTGCCCTGTCCGTACTCGACGAGGTAGATCGCGGTGAGCACACCGATCGGGGCGCCGATCAGGGTGGCGAGGCCGACCTGCTCCAGGCTGCCGATGATGGCGTGGTAGATACCGCCGCCGGGCTCGGTGTCGCCGACCACACCCATCGAGTGGGTCAGGAAGTAGATGTCGAGGACCTTCACGCCGCGTGCGATCGTCGTCCAGAGCAGGGAGACGAGCGGTACGACGGCGAGGAGGAAGGCGACCCAGACGAGGCTGGTCGCGATGCGGTCCTTGGCCTGGCGGGAGCCCTCGACGCGCGCGGCGATGACGTACGTGCCGACGACGAAGAGGATCGCCGCGATCAGGCCCCACTGGATCTTGCTGTCCAGGCTGCCGAGCAGTCCGATGAGGACGGCCACCACGATGGAGCCGCCGGCGATGGCGTACGGCGACCACTTGGGGAGGGTCGCGCCCTGCAGGGTGCTCACGGGCTTGTCGGCTACGGCTGCGTTGCTCATGCGTTGGCCCCCGAGTACTCCGCACGGCGGGCGATGATGAGCCGGGCCGCACCGTTGACCAGCAAGGTGATGACGAACAGGACGAGACCGGACGCGATCAGCGCGTCACGGCCGAACGGTGTCGCCTCGCTGAACTTGCTGGCGATGTTCTGGGCGAAGGTTCCGCCGCCCGGGTTGAGCAGGCTGGCGTGGATGATGAAGTCCGGGGAGAGCACGGTGGCGACGGCCATCGTCTCGCCGAGCGCGCGGCCGAGGCCGAGCATCGAGGCGGAGATCACGCCGGAGCGGCCGAAGGGGATCACCGCCATGCGGATGACCTCCCAGCGGGTGGCGCCGAGGGCGAGAGCCGCTTCTTCGATCATCTGCGGGGCCTGGCGGAAGACCTCGCGGCTGACGTTGGTGATGATCGGCAGGATCATGATCGCGAGCAGGATGCCGACGGTGAGCATCGAGCGGGGCGCGCCCTCTTCCCAGGAGAAGATCCCGGTCCAGCCGAAGTAGTCGTTCAGCCAGCCGAAGAGGCCGATCATGTGCGGTACGAGGATCAGGGCGCCCCAGAGGCCGTACACGATGGACGGTACGGCGGCCAGCAGGTCGATCACGTAGGAGACCGGGCCGCGGAGCCTGCGCGGGGCGTAGTGCGTGGTGAACAGGGCGATGGCGACCGCGATCGGGACCGCGATGACCATGGCGATGATCGAGGACACCACCGTGCCGAACGCCAGGACGGCGATGCCGAACTTCGGCGGGACCAGGCCGGTGTTCCACTCGAAGGTGGTGAGGAAGTTCGCGTGGTCCTTGCTGATCGCGAGCGAGGCGCGGTAGGTGAGGAAGACCGCGATGGCGGCCATGATCACCAGCAGCAGGATGCCCGACCCGCGGGAGATACCGAGGAAGATCCGGTCACCGGGTCGGGTGGCGCCGCGGGCGGTGCGCTTCCGCTCCGCGGTGGAGGGCTCAGGGGTGGGAGGGGGTGCTTCTTCAGGGTTCTTTGTCGATATATCCATCGGGATTCTCCGGTCTGCGGGTCCACACGTGCGGTGTGCGGTCCGTGGCGGCGGTGCACCGGACGGTGCGGCCGGGCCCCTGGGACGGGACCCGGCCGCACACTCGGACTAGCTGATGCTCGCGATGGTGGTGCGAACCTTGGCGATGATCGCGTCGGGGATCGGCGCGTAGTCGATGCCGGAGAGGACCTTCTGGCCGTCCTCGCTGGCGATGTAGGTGAGGAACGCCTTCGTGGCGGCCAGGGTGTCGGACTTGTTGCCCTTGTCGCAGACGATCTCGTACGTCACCAGGGTGATCGGGTACGCGCCCTCGGCCTTGGTGTTGTAGTCCAGCTGCAGCTTCAGGTCGTTGCCGGTGCCGACGATCTTGGCGGCGGCGATGTCCTTGGTGGCGCTGTCGGTGCTGGGCGCGACCGGGGCCGAGGCGCCGGTGTTGATGCTGACGGGCTTGACGCCGTCCGCGACGTAGGAGAGCTCGAAGTAACCGATGGCGCCGGAGGTCTGCTTGACGCCCGCGGCCACACCCGCGGAGCCGGCCGCCGACTGGCCGCCCTTGGCCTGCCAGGCCTTGCCGCCGGAGTACTTCCAGTTGTCCGGGGTGGTGGCGATCAGGTACTTGGTGAAGTTGTCCGTGGTGCCGGACTCGTCCGAGCGGTGGAACGCCTGGATCTTGAGGTCGGGCAGCGTGGCGGACGGGTTCAGCTTCTTGATCGCCGCGTCGTTCCACTTGGTGATCTTGCTGTCGAAGATCTTGGCGAGCGTCGGGGCGTCCAGGACCAGGTTGTCGACACCCGGGACGTTGTAGCCGAGCGCGATCGGGCCGCCGACCATCGGGAGGTCGATGCCCTGGCCGCCGGAGCAGACCTGCTTGGAGGCGGTGACCTCTTCGGGCTTCAGCGCCGAGTCGGAACCGGCGAACGCCAGCTGACCCTGGTTGAAGGAGGTGACGCCGGCGCCGGAGCCGCCGCCCTTGTAGTTGATCTGGACGCCACAGGTCTGGCTGAACGTCTTGACCCACGCGTCGATCGCGTTCTTCTGCGCGGACGAGCCGTCGGCGAGCAGCTGCTGGCCCTTCTTCGCGTCGCCGCAGATGGCCGAGCTGGCGTTGGTCGTCGACGAGGAGCTGCTGTTCGAGCTGCCGCCGTTGTCGTCCGAGCCGCACGCCGTGAGGGCCAGGGCGCCGGAGACCGCGAGAGCACCGAGGGTGAGGGCCCGCCGGTTCATGCGCTGAAGCTTCACTTGAAAGAATTCCTTCCGAGAGCCGCCGTCCTGAATTCCGGCGGCGTGCGAAGACGTGGGTGACGCGGGTAGCGACCCCCAGGTCGCGGCTCGCATCGCGTAAGGCCGAAATTAGGCAGAACAGGTGAAG
Source organism: Streptomyces hokutonensis (assembly GCF_000376565.1). GTDB lineage: Bacteria > Actinomycetota > Actinomycetes > Streptomycetales > Streptomycetaceae > Streptomyces > Streptomyces hokutonensis. Next base: position 9,841 of record NZ_BARG01000081.1, read on the forward strand.
GCGCCTATGGGCATAAGTGAACGGAGGGTGAACCCCTGTGGGCGGTGCGGTTAGGTCACGGAACGCTCACGTCGAGGACACGACCCGATTCCGGACTATGCCACGTACGGCGGGCCCGAAAGCGCGTCCACGAGCGGGCGTTCCCTCGGTTGGGCGACGGCCCTGCTGCGGGCGTCTTCTCGCAACGTAACGCGAGGTGAGCGGCGCGGCAGCCCAGGGGACGGGGTCAGCCGGGCGGGTCCTCGTCCGTGCCGACGGCCATCAGCGCGAGGGAGATCAGGTCCCGGTCCCGCTCGTAGGTGAGGCGCTCGTGGGCCTCGGCCGGCCTGAGCCAGACGAGCGCGTCGACCTCGTCGTTGGGCGCGAAGGTCCCGCCGGTCGTCTCCGCCGCCCAGTAGCGGACCTCCTTGGGGCGCCCGTGGTGGTCGGTGTAGCGGGCCGGGGGGAGCCTTGTGCCCAGCCGGCAGGTGTGGCCGGTCTCCTCCAGGACTTCGCGGCGGGCCGCCTCCTCGAACGTCTCGCCGCGCTTGAGCTTGCCCTTGGGCCAGGACCAGTCGTCCCACTTGGGCCGGTGGACCAGCGCCAGTTCGAGGTCCCCGGCGGACCGGTGCCGCCACAGGACGCAGCCGGCCGCCTGCACGATGGTGTCGTTCGTCGAGGAAGTCACTGAAGGCTCACCGTCTCCTCCGCGCGGGTTGGTGCAGGGCGTCAGGCGGTGCCCACCGCCCGTTTCTGCCACGACTGCTGGAAGGCGAAACGGGCCGCCTCCACCTCGTGGCGCTGGTCGGCGTGGAGCACCCCGAGCGCGTACGCGGTCGCCGGGGCGATACGCGGGGTGCGGGCCGCCGAGGCCGCCGCGGCGGCGGCCTCCGAGGCGTCCCGGTGCAGATTCAGGGCCTGGCCGGCCGCGAGCAGGCGTACGTCCAGGGGCGGGTCGTCGCCGTGCAGGACCTCGCCGGCGTAGCGGTGCAGGCGCAGCAGCAGGCGGACCTGGTGCCAGGGGCCGTCCTGGGGGTGCGGGGCCGGGTCGGGGGAGAGGCCGTGGATGAGGGCCTCCGCGTTGTACGGGTGCCCGGCGGTGACCAGGGGCAGCGCGGCGACCGCGTCGTTCAGGCGCTCCCCGGCGGCGGCGGCCAGCGGGCGCAGGTCGGCGGAGGCGGCGGTCGGGGTGAGCGGGACCTCGCTGGCCAGTACGGCGACCTTGTCGGCGACCGCGTGGAAGCGGGAGGAGCCGAGGGCCTGCAGCGCGGTGGAGTGGGCCCGGGTCCGGGCCAGGGTGAGCTGGCGCTCCAGGAGGGCGCCCGCCTTGGCCGCGCCCACGGTGAGGTTGCCGCGCTCGGCGGTGGCGGTGGGGGGCGCGGCCGGGCCGGTGCCGCGGCCGTTCGCGGGTGCGGGCACGCCCCGGCCCGCGCCGGTGACCCGGCCGCCCACGGCCGAGGCCGCCGACTGCGCGGGGAACGCGGCCGAGCCCGAGAGCCGGTGCAGGGCGAGCAGCAGCCGTTCGAGCCGGGCCGCGCACGCGTGCTCCAGCGCCAACGTGCCCGAAAGCCACGCCAGTTCGGGGCGCATCTCCTCGGACCAGTCGGCGTCCAGGAGCGGCCGGAAGGTGTGCAGGCTGCCGCTGATCCGGCGGGCCGAGTGGCGCAGGGCGCGCGCCGCGTCGACGGACTCCTCCGTGCCGTTCTGGCCGCCTCCGGTCTCCCGGTGCAGTCGCAGTGCCCGGAGGAACTCCGTGGCCTGGCCGCGCAGGTAGCCCGCGAGGGCGTCACCTGTCACGGACCTGGCCGTGGGATCCGTCGGGTCAAGGTGTTGCTGTGCCACGCCGGCGCCTCCGGGCGTCTATGAGCATCTCCTGGACGTTGCGCAGGGGTTGGCCTTCCGCGTCGGTCGCGTGCCGGGTCCATTCGCCGTCCGGGCCCAGGTGCCAGGAGGAGGTGGTGTCCGACATACCGGTCTCCAGGAGCCGGCTGATCGTGGCGCGGTGGGCCGGGTCGGTGACCCTGACGAGGGCCTCGATCCGTCGGTCGAGGTTGCGGTGCATCATGTCGGCGCTGCCGATCCACACCTCGGGCTCGCCTCCGTTGCCGAAGACGAAGACACGGGAGTGTTCGAGGAAGCGGCCGAGGATGGACCGTACGCGGATGTTCTCGGACAGGCCGGGGACACCGGGCCGCACCGCGCAGATGCCGCGCACCCACACGTCGACCGGGACGCCCGCCTGGGACGCGCGGTAGAGCGAGTCGATGATCGCCTCGTCCACCATCGAGTTGACCTTGATGCGGATGAACGCGGGGCGTCCGGCACGGTGGTGCTGGACCTCCTTGTTGATCCGGGCGATCAGGCCGTCGCGCAGGGACTTGGGGGCGACCAGCAGCCGGCGGTAGGTCTCGCGGCGCGAGTATCCGGACAGCCGGTTGAAGAGGTCCGAGAGGTCGGCGCCGACCTGGGGGTCCGCGGTCAGCAGGCCGAGGTCCTCGTAGAGGCGGGCCGTCTTCGGGTGGTAGTTGCCGGTGCCGACATGGCTGTAGCGGCGGAGCGTGTCGCCCTCCTGGCGGACCACGAGCGACAGCTTGCAGTGGGTCTTCAGGCCGACCAGGCCGTAGACGACATGGCAGCCCGCCTCCTCCAGCTTGCGCGCCCACTTGATGTTGGCGTGCTCGTCGAAGCGGGCCTTGATCTCGACCAGGACGAGGACCTGCTTGCCGGCCTCGGCGGCCTCTATGAGCGCGTCCACGATCGGGGAGTCGCCCGAGGTGCGGTACAGGGTCTGCTTGATGGCGAGGACGTCGTCGTCGTTGGCCGCCTGCTCCAGGAACCGCTGCACGGAGGTGGAGAAGGAGTCGTACGGGTGGTGCAGCAGCACGTCCCGGTTGCGCAGGGCGCCGAAGATGTCGGGCGCGGACGCGGTCTCGACCTCGGCGAGGTCGCGCTGGGTGCCCGCGATGAACTTGGGGTACTTCAGCTCGGGCCGGTCGAGGGAGCCGATGCGGAACAGGCCGGTGAGGTCGAGCGGGCCGGGCAGCGGGTAGACCTCGGCCTCGCTGATCTTCAGTTCGCGCACCAGCAGGTCGAGCACCTCGCGGTCGATGGACTCCTCGACCTCCAGGCGCACCGGCGGTCCGAAGCGGCGGCGCATGAGTTCCTTCTCCAGGGCCTGGAGCAGGTTCTCGGCGTCGTCCTCCTCGACCTCGAGGTCCTCGTTGCGGGTCAGCCGGAACGCGTGGTGCTCCAGGATCTCCATGCCCGGGAAGAGTTCCTCCAGATGGGCGGCGATGACGTCCTCCAGGGGGACGTACCGGCCCGGCGAGGACTCCAGGAAGCGGGAGAGCAGCGGCGGCACCTTGACGCGCGCGAAGTGGCGGTGGCCGGTGACCGGGTTGCGGACGACGACGGCGAGGTTCAGCGAGAGTCCCGAGATGTACGGGAAGGGGTGCGCGGGGTCGACGGCCAGCGGGGTCAGCACGGGGAAGATCTGGTGCCGGAACAGGGTGAAGAGGCGCGCCTGTTCCTTCTCGGTCAGCTCGTTCCAGCGGACCAGGTGGATGCCCTCCTCCGCCAGCGCGGGGGCGATGTCCTCGTGGTAGCAGGCGGCGTGCCGGGCCATCAGCTCGCGCGAGCGGGCCCAGATCATCTCCAGCACCTCGCGCGGCTGGAGGCCGGACGCGGAGCGGGTGGCGACACCAGTGGCGATACGGCGCTTCAGGCCCGCCACCCGGACCATGAAGAACTCGTCGAGGTTGCTGGCGAAGATCGCGAGGAAGTTCGCCCGCTCCAGAAGAGGGGTGTTCGGGTCCTCGGCGAGCTCCAGGACTCTCTCGTTGAACGCGAGCCAGCTCCGCTCCCGGTCCAGGAAGCGGCCCTGCGGGAGCTGGGGCCCGTCGTACGGCGACTCCTCGTACTCGTCGAGGTCGGCGTCGATGTCGGGTTCCAGATCGGAGACCGCCGCCGACACGGTGTGCGGGCGGTGGGCGGCTATGGAGCCCACGGAGGGCTGCGCGTGCTGGACCTGTGCCTGGGCGTTGGGCTGGCTGCTCATGTGCCCATTGTTCCGCGCCACCGGCGATACGGGCGCGTCGGAGAGCGCCGGAAGGAGGGGGAGAACAGCCCTGTTGCTCCCGTTCACCTCGGGAGGCGGCGAAGGCTCTGGCACGGCGGGCTTCATTCGCCGAGCGTCGCAAGCCCGTCTGAACCAATGGTTACGGCGACATGGCGTGCGGGATATCGCAGGGCGGCTCCCGGACGTCTACGCCACCGAAACGAACGTAACGGATGCCTGGGAGCCACCGGGAGGCGGGATCCGGTCAGGAGGTGCGGCGGCGGAGCAGGGTGAAGGCGGCGGCGGTGGCCAGCGCGGTGACCGCGAGGATCAGGGCGGTCTCGGTGAGCTGGAGGGGCCAGAACTGGGAGGAGGGGTGGTACTCGCTGTAGTAGCCGACGATGTCGTGGGCGGCCGGGCAGGCCTTTCCGGCGCCGGTGCACGGGTCGGGGATGTGGGCGCCGGCCGAGGTGACGGCCCCTTCGCCGCCGTGGACGACGCCGGACGGTGCCGCGTAGCCCTCCTTCAGGTCGCCGACGCCGATCCGCCACGGCACGAGGTGCGGGCCCGCCAGGCCGATGAGGGTGGTCGCGGTCGCGTTGGCCAGCAGGCCGCCGATCAGGCCGCGTACGGCGCGGTGCGCGATCAGGCCCGCGAGGGCGCCGAGGGCGAGGCCGAGCAGCGGGTACGCGACGGCGATCGGCCCGTTGGCCTCGAAGGTGCCGCTGTCGGACCAGTTCCAGCCCTTCGGCACCTGGTGCGCGTCGAAGAGCAGGCGGTGCAGCAGGACGAGCAGGGTGGTGCCCGCGGTGAGCAGTGCGGCCGGGACGGCGAGCTTGGCCAGCAGCCAGCGGGCCGGGCTGACCGACTGGCTCCAGGCGAGCTCCGCGGTGCCGTTCTCCAGTTCGCGGCCGATCAGCATGCTGCCCGCCCAGAGGGCGACGAGGACCGGCAGGAAGGTGATCAGGGCCTCGCAGAACCGGTAGGCGAGGTGGTAGAAGTCGACCGCGTATCCCACGTCACAGAGGTCGACGGTGCACGGCCGCCGCCACGCGGCGGCGGCCGCGTTCCCTCCCGGGCCGTACGCCCACAGGAGCACCGCCGAGACCAAGGCGACGAAGAGCGCCCAGAAGACCAGGGCGGGCCGGTGCAGCCGCACGACGGCACGCCAGGCGCGGGCCGGTCTCGGGCGCGCCGTCGGAGCGGTGGCCAGGGTGGTCATACGGCGGCTCCCTTGATGTTGGTACGGCGGCCGAGCAGCGCGTAGGCGGCCACGAGGGCGAGCGCGGTGAGGACGAGCAGCACGACGGTCGCGCTGAGCTGGACCGGCCAGTAGCGGCGGACGGGCCAGACGGTGTCCCACTCGCGGCCGAAGAAGTAGCGGGCCGTACAAGTGACGGCGGCGGCCACGGAGAGGGCGGGCAGCGCGCGGCCGGTCGCGACTCCGGCGAGAGCACCGACGGCCAGGGCGAGGAGGAGCAGGGCCACGGCCATCGGACCGGCCGGGACGAGGACGCGGTCGTAGGACCAGTCGCTGACCAGGACGTCCTGGTCGGCGGTCCAGACCCAGGCGTAGACCAGGCCCAGCAGGGTGGTGCCGGCGGTCAACGGCAGGGCCGCCGCGCCGAGTTGGGCGGTGAGCCAGCGGGCCGGAGTGAGGGACTGGGTCCAGGCGAAGCGTGCGGCGCCGTTCTCCAGTTCACGGCCGACGAGGGCGGCGCCCGCCCAGGCAGCGACGGCCACCGAGGTGTAACTGAGCACCTCACCAAGGAAGTTCATGACGTTGTTGACGTCGGTGAAGACGAAGTACTGGTCGACGGGGCGGCGCGCGGACGGCGCCCGGAACAGATGCACCCACAGCAGGGCGCCCACGGCGAGCAGCACGAACGCCCCCCACACGATCAGCGCCGGCCGGTGCAGCCGCAGTACGGCGCGCCGTGGTCGGGCGGTGGTGGGGCTCATGGCCAGGGCGGTCATACGGCGGCTGCCTTGCGTGCGGGCGCCGAACCGGTGCGGCGCTTGAGGAGGGAGAAGGAGGCCACGGTGAGGGCGGCCGTGACGGCGAGGATGATCGCGGTCGAGGTCAACTGGAGTGGCCAGTAGTGGGATTGGGGGTGGTAGTCGTTGTAGTAGCCGACCGCGTCGAGCTTTGCGTAGACGGTCTTGCAGTGCCCGTAGGTGGTGCTGCCGCACAGGTGACCGGAGAGGTGCTTGCCGGTGGAGGTGACCAGGCCCTGGTCGACGACGATGCCGGAACCGGCGGGGACGCTGTGTGTGAGGCTGCTGACCTTGCTGACCGAGGGCCACAGGTGGGGTGTCGCGATGGCGACGAGGCTCCACAGGAGGCCGGTGCTCATCAGCGAACCGAACAGCGCGCTGTAGGGCTCGCGCTTGTACAGCCCCCAGAAGACGCCGCTCACCAGCCCGGCCAGGGCCATCGCGGCGGTCGCCGTGCCGTTGGCCGCGTAGGTGCCGAGGTCGTGCCAGCCCTTGACGGTGTCGATGCGGCCCTGTCCGGTCGACCAGGCCCAGTGGTGCAGTCCCGCGAGGAGTCCGGACCCTACGGCGATCAGCACGGCCGGGACGGCGAGCTTGGCGGCGAGCCAGCGGGCCGGGGAGACCGCCTGGGTCCAGGCCAACTGCGCGGTGCCGCTTTCCAGTTCGCGGCTGACCAGCGCGGCGCCGGACCAGGCGGTGACCAGGAACGGGGCGGCGATGACCGCGATGGTCGTGTAGTTGTACCAGTCCTTGTAGCGGCCGATCGCTTTCACGTCGTAGGAGCAGCCGTCCGCCCCGCAGGCGTTGTACTGCTTCCAGGCCTCGGCCGACGCGTCGGTGAGCGGGCCGCCCACCCACAGCAGCAGGCCGCCGACGACGAGCACGAAGGCGATCCAGGCGAGCAGGGCGGGCCGGTGCAGCCGGATCAGCCAGCGCAGCAGATGCGGGGACCGGGCCGGGCGCGAGGTGAGCGCCGGAGATGGGGCGAGGGCGGTCATGCGGCGGTCTCCGGGCTGTCGGGGGTGGGTACCTGCTGGAGGCTGTGGGTGGATCTAACCGCTGTCCTGGCCGGTGAATGGTTAGAAAAGATCCCACACTCCAGAGGGTTCGGGGCCGGGCCCAGGGCCGCCGCCCGTGTGGCGAGGGCGGTCACGCGACGGTCTCCGGGGTCTTGGTGGTGGGGGCCTGGGGGTTGCGGAGGTAGGAGAGGACCAGCTCCTCCAGCGTGGGCGTGCCGGTCTGCCAGTCGGCGGCGAGCGGGGCCAAGGGGCGGATCAGGGCGGTGAGTTGGCGGCCGGTGGTGCGGGACTCGACGACCGTGTGCGCGTCGAGGACGGTGTCGGCGGGCGCGGACACACGCCGGTGCGCGGCCAGCAGCTCGTCGATCTCACCGGCGATCCGGACCTGGCCGCCGTCGACCAGGAGCAGGTGGTCGCAGGAGTCCTCCAGCTCGGCCAGCACGTGCGAGGACATCACGATCGTGGTGCCGGACTCGGCGGCCTGCGCCATGAGGAGGCCCATCATCTGGTGCCGGGCCAGCGGGTCCAGGTCGGCCATCGGCTCGTCCAGGAGCAGCAGTTCGGGCCGCTTGGCCAGCGCGAGGGCGAGCGCGACCCGGGTGCGCTGGCCGCCGGAGAGGGCCCGGATGTTCGACTTCGGGTTGAGGTCGCCGTCCGCGACGACCCGCTCGGCGACAGAGGCGTCCCAGCGGTCGGTGTTGAGGTCGGCGCCCATCCGCAGCGTCTCGGCGACCGTGAGCTGCGGATAGAGGGGCTTGTCCTGGGCGACGTAGGAGACCCGCTCGCGGGCCGCGCCCGGACGTCCGCCGAGGACGGTGATCTCGCCCTCGCTGGGGGCCAGCAGTCCGGCGGCCAGGGCGAGGAGCGTGGACTTGCCCGCGCCGTTCGGTCCGACGACCGCGCAGACGCGCCCGGCCGGCAGCCGGAACGCGCAGTCCCGCAGCGCCCAGCCTCCCCGCCGGCCGAACCGCTTGCCGAGCGCGGCGGCCTCTATCGCGGCGGTGCCTGTCATGAAGGTTCTCCTTGGAAGTGCTTTTCGAGTACGGCGGTGAAGAGCGCGGCGATGTCGTCCCGGCCGAGCCCGGCCTCCCGGGCCCGCTCGGCCCAGTCGTCCAGCTCCAAGCGCAGGGGCGAGTCGGCGGGCGTGGTGCTCAACCCCTTGCGGACGAAGGTGCCCAGGCCCCGGCGGGCCTCGACCAGTCCCTCGCGCTCCAGCTCGCGGTAGGCCTTGAGGACGGTGTTGGGGTTGATGGCGGTGGCCTCGACGACCTCGCGGGCCGTCGGCAGCTTGTCGCCGGGCTCCAGCATGCCCAGGCGCAGCGCCTGCTTGGTCTGCTGGACGATCTGGACATAGGTGGCCACGCCGCTGTGCCGGTCGATGCGGTACTCGACCACTGGGGTTCCACCACCCTTTCACTAATTGAGTAGTGAAAGGGTGGTGCAGAAGGGCTGAGAAAGTCAAGAGAGATCTGTGCGCCGATCCGTGAACCGGTCGGCGGGGCTCGTGCGATGAGGAGATGTGAGCGATACGGGAAGCGACGGGGAGCTGCTGCGGGCCATCGCGGCGGACGGCGACCGGCGCGCGTTCGAAGAGCTGTACCGGCGGTACGCGCCATGGCTGACCGCGCGGCTGCGCGGCCGGTGCGCCGACGCCGGGATGGTCGACGACGTCGTACAGGAGACGTTTCTCGCGGTGTGGCGGGGCAGTGCCCGCTACCGCGAGGACGGCGACGTGGCCGGGTGGCTGTGGCGGATCGGGTCGCGGCGGCTGATCGACGTGCTGCGCGGCGACGGGGCGCGCGGCCGGATGCGGCAGGCGCTGGCGCGGCTGCGGCACCGGGACGAGGCGTCGGCGGAGGAGCGCGTGCTCGCGGGGGTGGAGCACGGGGACCTCGCCGGCGCGCTCGTCCGGCTCTCGCCGGAGCTGCGGGCGGTCCTCCAGGCCACCGTGATCGACGGGCTGACCACCCGGGAGGCGGCCGTCCTGCTGGGCATCCCGGCCGGCACGGTCAAGACACGGGCCATGCGCGCCCGTAAGCAACTGCGGGAGGAGCTGGCATGACCTGGCATGTGGCCGAAGACGACGTACGCGCCTATGCGCGGGGCGAGTTGGCACCGCCCATGCTCTGGTCCGCCGACACGCACATCGCCCGGTGTGCCGAGTGCCGGGACCTGTTGGCCTCCGTCACCGACCCCGTCGCGCTCGACGCGGGCTGGGAGCGCCTCGACGCCGAACTCGACGCCCCCAAAAGGGGGTTGGTGGAGTCGCTGCTCGTGCGGATCGGTGTCGCCGACCACACGGCACGGCTGCTGGCGGCGACGCCGGTGCTGCGCCGCTCGTGGCTCGGCGCGGTGGTCGCGCTGCTGGTGATGACGGTGCTCGTCACCAACTCCCTGAAGGCCGCGGCCTCCCCGACCCTCTTCCTGGGCCTGGCCCCGCTGCTTCCGCTCGCGGGGGTGGCGCTGTCCTACGGCCCGAAGTTCGACCCGACGTACGAGATGACCGTCGTCGCCCCGCTGCACGGCTTCCGGCTGCTGATGATCCGTACGGTCGCGGTGCTGGTCGCCGGGCTCGGCCTCAACGGCCTGGCCTCGCTGGCCCTGCCGGAGTACGGGCTGCGCGCCCTGGCCTGGCTGCTGCCCGCGCTCGCCCTGACGACGACGGGCCTGGCCCTGACCCCACGGCTGGGCCCGGTCCTCGCGCCGTCCCTGGTCGGCGGCGGCTGGGTGGCGTTCCTCGTCGTGGCCAACAGCATGCACGGCGGCACGCTCGCGCCGTTCACCCCGGCCGGGCAGGGGGTTGCCGCGGCGGTGGCCGCCCTGGCGGCCGGACTCCTGTACCTGCTGCGGGACCGCTTCGACTCCCGCCCGACCGCCTTCGGCGACCTCGCCTGAATTCCGCATCCGGCTTGCCCGACTCGCCGTCCTGGCCCGCCGGACGGCAGCGTCGCGGCCGGCCGCCGGGGCTTCCGGCGAGACCGGGACCGCCTCGATGTCCCGCCCGTCCCTTCGGGCCCCTCATCTGAACCTCTCGAACCCTGACTGGAGTTCCGTACATGACCACCACCGTCTCCGCGGCCGGGCTCAGCCTGCGCTACGGCTCGACGCACGCCCTCGACGACGTGTCGCTGCGGCTCGGCGAGGGCGTGACCGGCCTGCTCGGCCCCAACGGCGCTGGAAAAACCACCCTGTTGAGGGTGCTCGCCACCGCGCTGCCCGCCGACTCGGGCGCCTTCACCGTGCTCGGCCACGACCCCGGCACCACGGCCGGCCGACAGGCGGTGCGGCGCGTCCTCGGCTATCTGCCGCAGACGCCCGGCTTCCACCCGGACTTCACCGCCTTCGAGTTCGTCGACTACGTCGCGATCCTCAAGGAACTCACCGACCGCGGGGGCCGCCACCGCGAGGTGCGGCGGGTGCTGGAGGAGGTCGACCTGTCGGACGTGCGCGGCAAGCGCATCAAGAAGCTGTCCGGCGGGATGCGGCAGCGCGTCGCGCTCGCCGCCGCCCTCGTCGGCGACCCCGGTTTCCTCGTCCTCGACGAGCCGACCGTCGGACTCGACCCCGAACAGCGCATGCGCTTCCGGGAGTTGATCGCGAGGGCGGGCGAGGGCCGTACGGTCCTCCTCTCCACCCACCAGACCGAGGACGTCGCGATGCTCTGCCACCGCGTCGTCGTCATGGCCGGCGGCACCGTCCGCTTCGACGGCACCCCGGCCGAACTCACCGCACGGGCCGCCGGCCGGGTGTGGAGCGGCACGGAACGCGACCCCGCCGCGATGGCGGGCTGGCGCACCGGACTCGGCGCCTTCCGCAACGTCGGCGACCCGCCCCCCGGCGCGGAACTCGTCGAACCCACCCTGGAGGACGGCTACTTGATCACCCTCGACGGCATGGCCGCGGAGGTGGCGGCATGAGCGCCGTACTGGAGAAGGCACCCCCGGCCGAACGCGCCGACGAGCAACGACGTTCCCGGTCGGCGGTGTTGGCGCTGGCCCTCTTCGAGGCGCGCAAACTCCTGCTCCGCCTCCCGGTGTTGGCCATGTTCGTCCTCTACGTCGCGTGGATCGGCTGGACCATGCGCGACGCCTGGACCACATTCCCGGCCCTCCAGGACGTCGACCGCGCCACCCAGACCGGCCCGCTGCTGCCCGCCCTGGCCGTCCTGCTCTGCGCCAACCAGGCAGTCCTGCGCTCCCGGCGCCAGGACACCGACCGGCACTTCGACGTGCTCGTCCTCGAACCCTGGCGCCGTACGGTCGCGTTCGCGCTGTCCGTCGTACCGGCCGCCGGGCTCACCGCGCTGCTGGTGGCCGCGCAGTTCACCTGGGGTGTGATCGCGCCCGGCTCGGTCGGTCACGGTTCGGTGGGCGAGCTCCTCGTCGGACCGCTCACGGTGCTGCTCGCCGGAACGGCCGGAGTACTGCTGGCCCGGGTGGTGCGGTCGCCGTTCGCGGCACCGATGCTTCTGGTGCTGGCGTTCTTCTCGACGCTCTTCCTCGGGGCGATCTCGACCGGCTCCGACGGCAGCGCGACCCGGTGGCTGGTCCCGGTCATCGGCGACGCGAGCAGCAAGACCCTCCCCTCCGACCTGCTGGGCCGCCCGGCCGTCTGGCACGCCCTCTACCTGTTCGGCCTCGCGCTGACCCTGGCGCTGGCGGCGGTCCTGGTCAACGGCGGCCGTACGAAGACCGTCGCCGCCGCGCTGGTCGTGGCGGTCGGCCTGGGCACCTGGGGTGCGGTGGGCCAGGCGGCCAAGGTGTCCAAGTCGACGACCGACGCCCGCGTGCTGGCCACCCTCAACCCGGCGAAGGTCCAGTCCTGCGCCCGGCACGGCAACTCCACGTACTGCGCGTTCCCGGAGTGGATGCCCCGCACCGGCACCTGGGCCGAGGTCGCCGACCACGTCCAGTCCCTGGCCGGCGGCACCGCGGCCCAGGAGAAGCTGCTCGTACGGCAGCGCGTCGACGCCCGCTACGGCATGGACGGCGACGGCGCGATCGAACCGTCCACCACGCCCTACCAGGTGACCGTCGGCACGCGCTGGGGCGGCCCCCGCGTACCGGAGTTCGCCGCGGCGGTCTCCTCCGTGCTGGTCACGGGCAGCGAGAAGGCGTCCGGATCGCTCTGCGACGGCCGCATGGTCACCATCATGTGGCTGGCACTCGGCTGGCAGTCCGACCCGCTGACCCAACTGCGCGCGGTCCGGCTCGACGACAGCGTGAGCGGCTCCGCGATCGTGCTCTCGCCGACCAACCCGATGTCGATGACGGCCGAACAGACCACGGTGGTACGGGAGTTGCTCACGGCCGGCAAGGTCACGGTCGCCCCCAAGGTGAAGGCGCACTGGGCGGAGCTGACGGCCCCCAAGGTGACCACGGCGAAGGTGGCCGAACTGCTGGGCGTCAAGGCACCGGCGGGGGCGGACAAGTGCGTGTGACGACAGGAGTGTTGGGGCAGCTGGTGCGCCCGGTGCTGCGCGCCCTGCCCCGGCGGGCGCTCGGCGCGGGTGCCGGTGCGGGCCTGCTGCTGGCCGCGCTCCCGAGACTGCTCTCCGACGACCCCGATCAGTGGACGGCGCTGCTCGTGCTGCGCGGCGCGGCGCTCGCGCTCGCGCTGGGCCTGACGTTCCTCCTGGACGACCCGGCCCGCCAGGTGACGGTGGCGGTCCCGACCCGTCGCATGCTCCGGACCGCCCTGCGCACCGCACTGGTCGTCCCCCTGGCGGCCCTGTGGTGGACGGCGGTGGTTCTGCTGATCCCGTCCGAGATACGCCCCCCGGTCGGCGCCCTCACCCTGGAGGCGGCCGCCGCGGCGGTCGTCGCCCTGGCCGCGTCGGCCACGGCGGTCCGCCTCACCGACGAGGCGGAACCGGGCCAGCGGGTGGCCATCGCCCTCCTCGCCACCTCCATGGCGGCGGCCCTCCTGTTCCCGGAGAACTGGGGCCTGTTCGCCGCCCCGAAGGACAAGTGGTGGGCGGTGGGTCACGACCACTGGGCGTTCGTCCTGGCGGGGGCGGCACTGGTGTGGGCGGCGTGCGGGCCGGAGCCGGTGCGGCGCAGGCGGCTGCGGCTCATCCCTTCCTGACCGGGCTCCTCACGACTCCGAGCGGTACATCAAGTCCGTCTCGTACGTCGTGAACCCCAGCCGCTCGTACACCGACACCGCCGCCTTGTTGTCCGCGTCGACGTACAGCATCGCGGTCGGCAGGCCCTGCGCGGCCAGGTGCCGCAGGCCGATCGTCGTCAGGGCCTTGCCGAGGCCGCCGCCCTGGGCGCCGGGGAGGACCCCGACGACGTAGACCTCGCCGCGCTGTTCCTCCGCGTGGACCTTCGTCCAGTGGAAGCCGATGAGTTCGCCGGCGCGTTCGGCGAGGAAGAAGCCCTGGGGGTCGAACCAGGCCTCGGCCTTGCGGTCGTCCAGGTCCCGCTGGGTGAGGGAGCCCTGCTCGGGGTGGTGGGCGAAGGCGGCGGCGTTGACGGCGAGCCACGCGGCGTCGTCGTCGCCGGGGACGAAGGTCCGTACCGTGACGCCCTCCGGGAGGACCGGCTCGGGCAGCTCCAGATCCGCCAACGACCGCCGCAGCTGGCGCAGTTCGCGGAAGAGGGCGAGCCCGAGGACCTGGGCGAGATGGCGCGCGGCGGGATGCCCGCCGTGCGCCCAGACCCGTAGCCGCTTGCCCGAAGCGGCCAGCAGCGCGGCGCCGAGCGCCCGCCCGTGCCCGTGCCCCCGGTCCGAGGGGCGGACGAGGAGTTCCGCGGCCGGTGCCTCCACCGGGTCGGTGTCCTCCAACTGCCCGTAGCCGACGAGCTCTTCGCCCAGGGTGAGCAGCAGATGCGAGACCCCGGGCCGCGCGCCGCCGCGCAGCTGCAGCCGCCCCTGTTCGGACACCGCGGGCTGTCCGTCGGTCCTGGCGGCCTCGGCGATCAGCGCGAGGACGGTCCCGGCCTGGTCCGGGGTGAGCTCGGAATAGGTCTCGATGGAGCGGGAGATGGGCGCGGGCCGTGCGGTGTCGTCGCTGGTCATGGCCTCAGGGTAAGCGGACCCACCAGCAAAGTGGCGGCAAAGAAGAAACCAGGATGTAACCAAGAACCCCCTGTCACGCTACGCGCGTTGACCCTAGGCTGCGCCGGAACGTGGTGACTTCTCAGCCAACTCACAGGGGGGCTCATGCCAGCCACTTCCCAGCCGTTCCGCCCGCGCAGACGCCGTGTCGCCGGCCTGCTCGCCGCCGCAGCGAGCCTGGCCACGGCCGGTGCGCTGGCCGCCGCGCTGCCCGCCGACGCGCACGGAAACCCGAGCGGCGACTACGGGCACAAGCCCAGCCGCTACCAGGACGTGCAACTCCTCTCCTTCAACGACCTGCACGGCAACCTGGAGCCCCCGTCGGGTTCCTCCGGCCGGGTCACCGAACTCCAGGCGGACGGCACGACGAAGACGATCGACGCGGGCGGTGTGGAGTACCTCGCGACGCATCTGCGCGAGGCCCGCAAGAACAACCCGTACTCGATCACCGCGGCCGGCGGCGACATGGTCGGCGCCTCCCCGCTGATCTCGGGCCTGTTCCACGACGAGCCGACCATCGAGGCCCTCAACAAGCTGGACCTGGACGTCACTTCGGTCGGCAACCACGAGTTCGACGAGGGCGCCAAGGAACTGGCCCGCCTCCAGAACGGCGGCTGTCACCCCACCGACGGCTGCTACACGGACAAGAAGTTCACGGGCGCCGACTTCCCCTACCTCGCGGCCAACGTCCTCGACGAGAAGACGAAGAAGCCGATCCTCAAGCCGTACTGGGTGTGGAAGAAGAACGGCGTCAAGGTCGGCTTCATCGGCGTCACGCTGGAGGGCACCCCGGGCATCGTCTCCGCGGACGGCGTCAAGGGCCTCCAGTTCAAGGACGAGGTCGAGACGATCAACAAGTACGCCAAGGAGCTGCAGAAGCAGGGCGTGAAGTCGATCGTCGCGCTGATCCACGAGGGCGGCTTCCCGGCCTCCGCGTCCTACAACTACGACTGCGACGCGTCCGGCGGCGGCTCCGGCATCTCCGGCCCGATCGTCGACATCGCGAAGAACGTCACCCCGGCCGTCGACGCCCTCGTCACCGGCCACACCCACAACGCGTACGTCTGCACGATCAATGACCCAAGTGGCAAGCCCCGTATGGTCACTTCGGCCGCGTCCTTCGGCCGCCTCTACACGGACACCACGCTGACGTACGACCGCTGGACCGGCGACATCGCCCGTACGGCGGTCAAGTCCGCGAACCACGTGGTCACCCGGACCGTGCCCAAGGCCGCCGACATGACCGCCCTGATCGGCAAGTGGAACACCCTCGCCGCCCCCATCGGCAACCGCGCCATCGGCTACATCTCCGCCGACGTCAACAACACCGGCACCGAGTCCCCGATGGGCGACCTCATCGCCGACGCCCAGCTCGCCTACGGCAAGGAGCTGGACCCGGAGACCGACCTCGCGCTGATGAACCCGGGCGGGGTGCGGGCGGGCCTGACCTACGCGGCCAAGGGCGCGGAGGGCGACGGTGTGGTGACGTACGCCGAGGGCTTCACGGTGCAGCCGTTCGCGAACACCGTGAACCTCCAGGACTTCACCGGCGCGCAGGTGATCCAGACGCTCAAGGAACAGGTGAGCGGCACGAACGCGGCGGCGCCGAAGATCCTCCAGCCCTCGTCCGGACTGACGTACACCCTGGACCTGACGAAGACCGGCGCGGACCGCGTGGTCACGGACTCCATCCGTCTGAACGGCGCCGCGATCGACCCGGCGGCCACCTACCGCGTCGCGACGAACAGCTTCCTCGCGGGCGGCGGCGACGGCTTCCCGACGCTGGGGCAGGGCACCGGTGACCTGGTCGGCACGGACGACCTCTCCGCACTCGCGCAGTACCTGACCGCCCACTCCTCGGCGGCGAGCCCGCTCACGCCTCCGGCGGCGAACCGGATCACGGTGGTGCAGTAGCAGTCAGCAGTTCCTCCCTGCTCAGGGGGCCCGGTGCCGCAGGTCGGCGCCGGGCCCCTTCCGTTTTCCCGAGGCCTGGGCCGTTCTAAATTCTGTGTAAGGGCGGGTTCAGTTCCGCGAATTCCATAAGAATCATCCATGGCAATCGCACAGGAAGGTCTAAGCGAAAATCGCTTTTCCTGGGCCGGAAGTCCAGTAGTGTTTTCCATGTCGAAAGCGAACAGCGCAAACGGCAGAGGCAACACAAGACAAAGGAGAGCACCATGAGCTTCCACAAGATCGTCCCGGTCAAGAAGCACCACAAGCCCGCCCCGGCCCCCAAGAAGGCCCCGAAGAAGCCTGCTCCGGCCCCGAAGCGCCGCCCGGTCGGCCACAAGTAAACAGACCTTAAGACGTCGTAATAGGGAGGGAATTAATCATGAGCTTCAACAAGATTCACCCCATCAAGAAGTCCCACAAGCCCGCTCCGGCCCCCAAGAAGCCGGCGCCGAAGAAGCCCGCTCCGAAGCGTCGCCCGATCTCCCACAAGGGCTGACAAAGAATTTACAGGCGTAATTCAAAGGCAGTTGCAGCAGATCGGTTGAAGAACTGTTGCAGAACCGCAGCAGACACCGCGACAGCCGTACCAGAGAGGGAACCCGTCATGAGCTTCCACAAGATCGTCCCGGTCAAGAAGCACCGCAAGCCCGCCCCGGCCCCCAAGAAGCCCGCACCCAAGAAGCCGGCGCCGAAGCGCCCGGTCGGGCACAAGTAAGCAGTCCCGAGAGCCGCAGAAGACCCGCAGTACTCCACACCCGGCCGCAGCGCCGAACTCCCAGGGAGGGAACCCACCATGAGCTTCCACAAGATCGTCCCCGTCAAGAAGCACCGCAAGCCCGCCCCCGCCCCGAAGAAGCCCGCGCCGAAGAAGCCGGCGCCGAAGAAGCCGGTCGGGCACAAGTAAGCAGTCCCACGAGCCGCAGAAGAAGACCCGCACCACCCCCCACCCGGCCGCAGAGCCGAACCCTCGGAAAGGGAACCCACCATGAGCTTCCACAAGATCGTCCCGGTCAAGAAGCACCGCAAGCCCGCCCCCGCCCCGAAGAAGCCCGCACCCAAGAAGCCCGCGCCGAAGCGCCCCGTCGGGCACAAGGGCTGAGCCAGCACCCAGTGAGGCGGGGCCACCGGTTAGCGAGTCCGCTCGCGCCGGTGGCCCCGCCTCGGCCACGTCCAGGCCGCAAACCGTAGTCCGAAGGGAGTTGTTGACCATGAGGGAAGCCCGTGAGGCCTTCCGCCGTTTCTGGCCGCTGACCCGCGGTGACCGCAAGTGGCTCGCGGTGATCATCACGTGCGTCATCGTGTCGGCGCTCGCCGAGACCGCCGCGATCCTGCTCTTCGCGGAGCTCACCGACAACGCCCTCAAGGCCGGTTCGCTGTCCGCGTTCTGGGGCCCGGCCGCCGCGTGGCTAGGCGTCGCCGTACTCGGCGCGCTCGTCGGCTACTTCGGCAACTCCCTCGCCACCTGGACCGCCGAACGCTTCGTCCTGCGCCTGCGCGCGAACGTCTTCCGCCACGTCCAGGACCTCCCGCCCCACTTCTTCCAGAAGCACCGCCAGGGCGACCTGGTCGAACGCCTCACCGGAGACGTCGAGGCCATCGAGCAGATGGTCGTGTCCGGCGTGGTCGGCACCATCTCGGCCGCCTTCTCCGCGGTCTTCTACGCCTGCGCGGCCCTGTACCTCCGCTGGGACCTGGCCCTGGCCACGTTCGTCCTCGCGCCCCTCTTCCTCCTGGCCGCCCGCCGCTTCTCCGGCCGTATCAAGCAGGCCTCGCAGGACGAGCGGTCCGCGGACGGCGCGATCACGTCGGTGGTCGAGGAGTCCCTCGGCAACGTCGTGTTGACCCAGGCGTACAACCGCCGCCGCGACGAGGAGAAGCGCCTCGACATCGAGGCCCGCGCGTGGATGAAGGCATCGGTGCGAGGCGCCCGCCTCAGCGAGATGTACGAGCAGTTCGTGGAGGTGGTGGAAACCCTCTGCGTACTGGCGGTCATCGGCCTCGGCGTCTGGGAGATCTCCGCCGACCGCATGACTCTCGGCGCGCTCCTCGCCTTCGCCGCCTTCATCGGCTACCTCTACCCCCCGGTCCGCAACCTCGGCCAGCTCGGCCTCACCCTCACCGCGGCGACCGCCGGCGCCGCCCGCATCAACGAGATCCTGGACGCCACCCCGTCCGTCGGCGACCCCCGCGAACCCGTCCCCGCCTGGCCCGTCCACGGCTGGGTCAGCTTCCACGGCGTGACCTTCCGCTACCCCGGCGCGGCCCGCGACACGGTGGAGAACGTGACGTTCAGGGCGGACCCGGGAGAGCTGGTGATCGTCACGGGCGAGAGCGGCGCGGGCAAGTCAACCCTCTCCAAGCTCCTCACCCGCTTCTACGACCCCTCCGAGGGAGTGATCTGCCTGGACGGCGTCCCCCTCCGTGACGTACCGCTCGAATTCCTGCGCGAGAACGTGGCGTTGCTGCCCCAGCAGACCCTGATCCTCAACGGCACGATCCGCGAGAACATCGAGTGCGGCCGACCGGGCGCGACGGACGAGGAGATCGAGCGGGCGGCGAGGGCAGCGGCGGCCCACGACTTCATCACGGCCCTTCCCCAGGCCTACGACACGGAGATCGCCCCCGGCACGGCGGCACTCTCGGGCGGACAGCTCCAGCGGATCGCGATCGCGCGGGCGATGTTGCGCCAGGCCCCGGTCCTGGTCCTGGACGAACCGACGGCCGGCCTCGACTCGGTGGCCGCCCGCCAGGTGATCCAGCCCCTGCGCCGCCTGATGTCCGGCCGTACGACCATCATGATCACCCACGACCTGAGCCTCGCCCCCGACGCCGACCGCATCCTGGTCGTGGAGGGCGGACGCCTGGTGGAGACGGGTACGCACGCGGAGCTGGTCGCAAGGGGCGGCGCGTACGCGCGACTTGCGGGCCCGCTGCCGGAGATGGCGATCACGGGACAGGGCACGGGACGGCACCGCGCGGAGGACACGATGATCCTGCGCCAGGTTCCGCCACCGGCACCCGACGAGACGATGATCCTGAGGCTGCCGCTCAAGTAGCCGTCAACCGGCGGGAGTTGCCCGAAGGCTGTATCCCAGCCCCCGCACGGTGTGGATGAGCCGCGGTTCGCCGCGGCTCTCCAGTTTCCGGCGCAGATACATGACGTAGACGTCGAGTGTGTTGGACGCGGGCTCGAAGTCGAAGCCCCAGACCTGCCGGTGGAGCCGGGGCCGGGTGAGTACGGTGCCCGGATGGTGGAGCAGGTACTCCAGCAACACGAACTCGGTCCGGGTGAGTTCGAGGGGCCGGCCGCCGCGGGTGACGGTACGGGTGCGCGGATCCATGACGAGATCGTGGAACACGAGCTGTTCGAGCCCGGGAGGCGGAGGCTCCTCATCGGCCGCCCGCCGCCCACTCCTCCGCAGCAACGCCCGTACCCGGGCGAGCAGTTCGTCCACCGCGAACGGTTTGCTGAGGTAGTCGTCGGCACCGTTGTCGAGGGCGACGATACGGTCGCCGACGGCGGTCCGGCCGGTGAGCATCAGGATCGGCACGGTGGACCCCGAGGCGCGGATGCGCCGCGTGGCGGCGAGCCCGTCCAGCTCGGGCATGGTGACGTCCATCAGCACGAGGTCGGGCGCGGCGGCGTCGTCAGGTACGCCGAGCAGATCGATGGCGGTACGCCCGTCTCCCACGAGGACGGTCTCGTACCCCTCGAATCTGAGCACCCGGCCGAGCCCTTCGCGTACGTCCGCGTCGTCGTCGGCCAGCAGGATCTTCCGCGCCAGCGCCATTCGAACACGGTGTGACCGGGGGCTGTGGTGGGGCTGGCAGCGGGGTAGCAGGGGGCTATGCGTGGGCCGGCCCCAGGTCGAACTCCAAGATCTCCATCCCCGCGAACGACGTCCGCTCCAGGTCGAGTTGAAGCCACACGCGAGGCTCTTCCTCGTCGTCGAGATGGATCCAGGTGCTGGCGGCGCGGTTGTCGGGAGCGGTCCGGAGGTACCTGCAGGTCGGGCTGCACCCGCACCATCCGTGGAAGCGCAACCGCGCCACGGTCCGCGCCAGTTCCGGCTCGCCCTCTCCGACCAGGGCCGCGTCCAGGAACGAGACCAGCGTGGGATAGACGTCCCTCAACAGCGGGGGTTCGATCTCGCTCACCCGACCAGGCTAGTGGGGGGCCGACTTGGCCCGTGGGGTGAGGCGCGCCCAGCGCCAGTGCAGGAGGGCGGCGAGCAGAGCGAAGGCGCCGAGAGGAACGCAGACGAGCAGCAGCACCGGCTCGGTGTCCCGGCCGGTCGCCACCCGCCACAGCGTGACCAGGAACATGGCCAGCAGGACCAACAGGGCGCCGCTGGTGGCCCGTTCCCAGGCCTTACGGTGACCGGAATGCCGCCGGATCCGCTCCTCGACCTCGGGCCGCTGCTCCCAGGCCATGCCACGGTGCCGGGCGGCCGTCTCGCGCAGGTCGTCGATCTCGGCGCCGAATTCCGGGAGTTGGCCGTCGTCGACGTGCGGGAGAAGCAGGCGTCGGCCGTCGTTGTCGTAGAGGAACGTGAGCCACTGGGAGTCGCCGCTGCGCTGGTTGCGGCGGGGCTCGACCCGGATGTCGTAGATGTCGTGCCAGCTTCGGCGCCGCGTGCGCACGGCTCCGCGCACGGCGATCCCGTCCGCCGTGACGAAGGTGTGCCGGCGCCAACTGGTGAGCAGAGCCCAGACGAACAACCACAGCAGCAGGGCGTCGATGACCAACCGGGTCCCGTCGCCGAAGACATTGGGGTCCCGATTCATCTGGTAGAAGGAGTTCCCGACGGCAATCCCCATGAAGGCGAACCACCCGCGGCGGATCCGTCTCCGTCGCCCGTACTCCCGCTCGATGCCCCGCTCGTGCACGTCCTGGCCCATGCCGACTCCCCCGTGTAGGACGGGAGTTGATGGTAGGTCGGCAAGCTGTGCCTGTCAGGAGGTGAAGGTGGACGAGACCGGTCCAGGGTCACCGTTCGCAAGGGTCGCGAACGCGGCGGCGATGGGTGGTTGACGCGTAGGGAGTGTCCCCGAGGATGGTGATCAGTGCGGCCAAGATCACCATCCCACGGGGCGCGGGGGTATGCCCGGCTTCACTTGTACGGGGAGCGGTCGGTCGACCTACTCGTTGAACCACTCGCTGGAATACCAGATGCCGTCGCCGTTCCAGGAGATGTCCATCGAGTAGTGGTGGAGGTCGTCGACGTTGTATCCCTTTTTGCCACAGCCGCTGTCGCCGCCATCCGTCAGGATGAGCACGGTTCCCCCGTTGTGGGTGATCGAATTCACTTCCCACAACCTGCCGACGACGCCATGGCCGTCGGCTTTGGTGTCGCAGACCGAGAAGACGTCGCCGTCGTCGTGGAACTTTATGTAGCCCCTGCCGCCAGGCAGGTAGACGATCTTGTCCGAAAGGGCGCTTGCCGGAGCCGCTGAGCCACCGATCACGGCGAGGGTGGCTGCGCCGATGGCCGCCAGCCTGGAGAGCTTCGATCTGGTCATGTTTTCCCCGTTCTCTGCGATGTGCGGAGTGTCCGAGGGCAGGGTGGTCAGGCTGCCGACGTGGACACATCCCAATGATCAAGTAGAACGCTAGTTCACACGATGGGTGCGTGTCCACGTCAAATTCACCGGTCGGCCACCGTCGGTCAGTGGAGCTCGGGCGGCGGAGTCGGCGCCCCCGGGATCCGTACGGTCGCCACCGTCCCGCCTCCCGCCGCGCGCGACAACGTCACCTCGCCGCCCGCCTGTTGGACCGTGCGGGCGACGATCGACAGGCCCAGGCCGGAGCCGGGCAGCGCCCGTGCGCTCGGGGAGCGCCAGAAGCGGTCGAAGACGTAAGGGATCTCGTCCTCCGGGATGCCGGGGCCGTGGTCGCGGACCGTGAGGACACCGCGGGTGAGCTGGACCTCGATCGTGCCGCCCTCGGGGCTGAACTTCACGGCGTTGTCGAGGATGTTGACGACCGCGCGTTCCAGGGCGGACGGCTCCGACTGGACGTACCAGGGCTGGACGTCTGCCGTGATCGTCAGCTCCGGGCCGCGGAGGCGGGCTCGGCGCAATGCCGCTTCGACCGTGTCCTGGAGCGAGACGATCTGGACGCGTTCCCCTCGCTGGCCCTCCGAACGGGACAGTTCCTGCAAGTCGCCGATCAGGGACGCCAGTTCGGTCATCTGCGCCTTCACCGACGCGAGCAGGGCCTTGCGGTCCGCCGGGGGGATCGGGCGGCCGGTCTCCTCGCTGCGGGTGAGGAGTTCGACGTTGGTGCGGAGGGAGGTGAGGGGGGTGCGGAGTTCGTGACCGGCGTCCGCGATGAGTTGCTGCTGCAGTTCGCGGGAGTTCGCGAGGGACGCGGTCATGGAGTTGAAGGACCGGGAGAGGCGGGCCACCTCGTCGTCGCCGTCCTCATCGACCGGGATGCGGATGGTCAAGTCCTCGGTACGGGCCACGTGTTCGACGGCCTCGGTGAGTTTGTCGACGGGGCGCAGACCCGCGCGAGCCACCGCGAGTCCGGCCGCGCCGGCTCCGACCACTCCGATGCCGGAGACGAGGAGGAGGATCAGGGCCAGTTCGTTCAGCGTGTCCTGGGTGCTCTTGAGGGGGACGGCGGCGAGGAGTCCGACATTGGGTCCGGGAGCTCCTGAGGTAGTCGTGGTGGGAGCCACGAAGCGCGTCATCACGCGTACCTCGTTGCCGTCCGTGTCCGTGCCGTTGCGGTAGTAGACCCGGCTCAGGTCCCCCTTCTTGATTTCGTTCTTGTCGGCCTGGGTGACCTTGACCACTCCCGTGGAGTCGCCCTGGACGCAGACCTTGCCCTTCTCCGTTACCACCTGGGAGTACGCGTTCCGGACAAAACTGTTGCCGCCCTGCGGAGTCGCCGAGCAGTTGAAGAGGGCGATCTGGACCGCCTGCCGGTTCTGATCGGGTCCCCTCATCGCCGACCTCGCCAGGTCGGCGTTCAACTGCTCGTACAACTTCCCCTGCACGATGAACCAACAAGTGACCGAAACCGCCGCCACCCCGAACGCCACCGCCGCCGCGACCAGCATCGCCAGTCGGGACCGGATCGGCAGGGTGCGGAAGCGGTGGAGGAAGCGGTTGAGGACGTTCTTCACTCCGCTCCACCCTGTCGCAGCACATAGCCGACGCCCCGAACCGTGTGCACGAGCCGCGGCTCGCCCCCCGCCTCGGTCTTGCGGCGCAGGTACATCACGTACACGTCGAGGGAGTTGGACGACGGCTCGAAGTCGAAGCCCCAGACGGCCTTCAGGATCTGTTCGCGGGTGAGGACCTGGCGGGGGTGGGCGAGGAACATCTCCAGCAGCGTGAACTCCGTGCGGGTCAGTTCGACCTGGCGTCCGTTCCGGGTCACCTCGCGCGTCGCGAGGTCCATGCGGAGGTCGGCGAAGGTCAGGGAGTCGTCCTCGGGGGCGGTACCGGCCGCCGCTGCCGCCGCGTACGAGCTGCGGCGCAGCAACGCCCGTACCCGCGCGAAGAGTTCGTCGAGTTCGAAGGGCTTGACGAGGTAGTCGTCGGCGCCCGCGTCGAGCCCGGTCACACGGTCGCCGACCGTGTCACGGGCCGTCAGCATCAGGATCGGCGTCGTCGTACCCGCCCCGCGCATCCGGCGCGCCGCCGTCAGGCCGTCCATGCGCGGCATCTGGATGTCGAGGACGACCAGGTCGGGCTGGTAGGCGGTCGCCTTCTCCAGCGCGTCCGCGCCGTCGACGGCGACCTCGGTGTCGTACCCCTCGAAGGCCAGACTGCGCTGGAGTGCTTCACGCACCGCCGGCTCGTCGTCGACGATCAGGATGCGCTGGGTGTCACGGTCGCCTTCGGCGGGGCTCATGGGCTGGATTCCTCGGGTGCGGTGGGACGGGGAGACAACGATCGGCTGGTCGCAATCAGCCTCGCATGTTTCCCGGCTGGCGCGTAAAGGAGGAGGGGAGGGGATAAAGGGTGAGATCGGCCTCGCGGCGCGTGAGATCCGCCTCGCGGCGCCCGGAGCCACCTCAGGTGTCCGAGTCGGTCCGTCGAGCGGAGCCACCTCACGGTGTCCGAGTCAGCCCGTCGAGCGAAGCGGCCTCGCCGCCTCGGAGCCACCCGTCTCCCACATCGACCACGACTTCGACCTCGGGCCTCGGGCCCGCATCGACCCCGTTCCCGGGCCTCAGGCCCGCATCGTCGCGAGCCGGTTCAGCGGCACCTTCCGGTGGTGCGGGTGGGCCGCGCCGGTGCGGAGACCCATCAGCTCCGGGGCGGGCGCCAGTTCCGGTGCCCGGGCCGCCGGTGCGTGCAGTTCGTACGCCACCCCGAGGGCCAGGCCGAGACCGGCCGCTCCGGTGTCGGTCACCGTGTGCGAAACCTGCTTGATCATGACGTACTCCCTACTGGTTGCTGGAAGAGCAGTGCTCAGCTGTCGGATCCGCCCGCCCGCAGCGAAGCCAGGTCCGCCTTGACGGTGTTGATCGGGATGGCGAAGCCGATGCCGATGCTGCCGGCGTCGGACGACGAGGACGAGGACGAACTCGACGAGTACATCGCGGAGTTGATGCCGATGATGTCGCCGTTCGCGTCGATGAGGGCACCGCCGGAGTTGCCGGGGTTGAGGGACGCGTCGGTCTGGATGGCCTTGTACGTCGTGGTGGACGAACCGGTGTCGCCGTTGAACTGCTGGCCGCCGAACTGGAACGGCCACTGGCCGTTGCCGCCGCCGGAACCCTGACTCTGGCTCTCGTCGGTCGAGACGGTCACGTCACGGTTGAGGGCGGAGACGATGCCGCTGGTGACCGTGCCGGTCAGGCCCTCGGGGGAGCCGATCGCGACGACCGTGTCGCCGACCTGGACGCCGGAGGAGTTGCCGAGGGTGGCCGCCGTCAGGCCGGAGGCGTTCTCCAGCTTGAGGAGCGCGAGGTCCTTCTTGCTGTCGGTGCCGACGACCTTCGCGGTGTACGACTTGCCGTTGCTCGTCTTGACCTTGACGGACGTGGCGCCGGAGACGACGTGGTTGTTGGTGATGATCTCGCCGTCGGTGGTGATGATCACGCCCGCGCCGGTGGAGGTGCCGTTGCTGAGGGTGGCCTCGACCTCGACCACGCTCGGGCTGACGGTCGCGGCGATGGTGGCGACGTCGCCCCGCTTGCTGGAGGGCACGACCGCCGTGGTGGTGCTGGTGGTGGCGACGGTGTCCTTGCCGGTCAGCTGCTGGAAGGCGTACGCGGTACCGCCGCCGACGGCCGCGGCGACGATCGCCACGGCGGCGAGCAGCGCGAGCGGACCGCGGGTGCGCTTCTTGGGCTGCGGCGCTTCCGCCTGGACGGGGGTGAGGAGAGCCGTGTCGCCGCCTCCACCGGAACCGCCGCCGTATCCGTCGGCGCCGAACGCGGCCTGCGGCGCGGGCGAGGGGGCGGGCGCCTGGCCCGGCCACACCGTCGTACCCGGCTCGACGGTGACCGGCTGCTGAGCCGGCTCAAAAGGCTGAGCGGGCTGAGCGGGCTGAGCGGACTGCGCCGGCTGCGGCTGGTAGGCCGGCGGGGGCGGCCACTCCGGGTTCACGGGGGAAGAGGCGTGCTGCTGCTGGGGGTACGCCTGCGGCTGGTCGCCCTGGGGGGTCTCGTACTCGCCGCTGCGGCGGAAGCTCTCGGTCATGGAAAAGAGACTGTCGCGCGATCATGAGAGGTACCTGAGTCCCCGCTGAGAAGCCCGACAGAACCTCGTATGCCCGATATAAAGACGCCGGAGGCCCGGAAACTCGGGGAAACGGGAGGTTGCGGGGGCGTTAGGGCACGGCACGGGGCGGACGAATACTTGTGTGACCCCTGTGCGACAGGTGTGCGAGGTGACAGGCGAGGCCTACGATCTCCGGGCCGGAGGGGGGCTCCGCGAACAGAGCCGGTACATGCGCCGTGACGGAAAGCATGACGAGAAGCATCACGGAAAGCATGTCGTCGGTCCTGCGTGGTCGCGTCGTACGCCCTTCTCGGGCCCACTACGACACCCACACCAGGAGTCCCGAGTGATACGTGCCCTGCGCGGCCGTCTGAGACGCCCCACCACGGCGTTCCCGGCCGCCGCCCTCGCGCTGGCGCTGAGCTGCGCCGGCGTTCTCGCGGCCCAGCCCGCCACCGCGGCCGACGGCCCGCCCGGACTGCCGTCCGCCGCGGCCGCCGCCGCCCAGGCGGGGCTGACCCAGCCCACCGCGTCCGACAAGGAACTGCGCTCCCGCGTCGTCGACGCGGCCAAGACCCAGGCGACCGCCAAGAAGACGGCGACCAAGTCGCCGTACATCATCGGCGGCACCGAGACCACGATCTCCAGCGCGCCGTGGATGGTCCAGCTCGCCTACTACGACGACACGACCGGCGACGGCTACTTCTGCGGCGGCACCCTGGTCGCCCCGAACAAGGTCCTCACCGCCGCGCACTGCGTCGCGGGCCTCAACTGGACGAAGAACGGCGCCGTCCTGGCCGGTGCGACCGGTCTCTACGACGACACGTCCGGCACGGTCGCGGGCGTCGCGCGCCAGTGGAACCACCCGCGCTTCAACGAGACCACCGCGCAGAATGACATCGCTGTCCTCACCCTGGACCGCCCCCTGGACCAGCAGACGATGCGGCTGGCCTACCTGAACGACCTCGGGTACGTCACCCCGGGCGCGCAGGCCACGGTCTACGGCTGGGGCCTGACCTCGGGCACCGGCACCGAGCTCTCCGCGAACCTGAAGAAGGCCACGCTGCCGGTCGTCGACGACGCGACCTGCGACAGCGCGATGAAGACGGTCCTCGGGGACGACGAGTTCATCGAGGGCTCGATGTTCTGCGCGGGCACCCCCGCGTCCGGCACCGACGAGGGCACCACCAGCCCCTGCAACGGTGACTCCGGCGGTCCGGTGATCGTCGGCAACAAGGTCATCGGCATCGTCTCCTGGGGCGTGGCCGGCTGCACCGCCAAGGGCGCCTACCCGGTCTTCACCAAGGTCGGCTCGTACGCCTGGGCCGCGCAGCCGCGCATCGACGACACCGACCTGTCCTTCGACGGCCGCGCCGACATAGTGGGCCGTACGCCCTCGGGCGGTCTGTTCGAGCAGGACAGCAAGGGCACCTCGCTCGCGCAGCGCGCCTACCTCGGCAGCGGCTGGCAGGCGGCGACCTGGGGTCTGCAGGCCGACCTGGACCGGGACTCGTACCAGGACCTGATCGTCCGCGACAAGACGGACGGCACCCTCTGGCGCGACTACCTGAACCACTCCACGGGCGAGTTCGACTGGATGCAGATCACCTCCGTGTGGGGCGGCTACAAGTCGTACGCGATCCCCGGCGACCTGACCGGTGACGCCCGCCCCGACCTGGTCGCGGTGGACGCCGACGGCTCGGTCTACCTCTACCCGGGCAAGGGCAACGGCCAGTTCTACGGCAAGGTCAAGGTCGTCGACAAGGCGTGGAAGAACGTCAAGATCTTCGGCCACGGCGACCTGACCGGGGACGGCCGCGCCGACCTCCTGGTCCGCAACTCCTCCGGTGTCCTGTACCTGTACGCGGGCACCCAGGTCGAGAAGGCCCCGTGGAAGGCCCGCGTCCAGGCCCGTACCGGCTGGAACTTCACCTCGTACGTCTCCAACGGCGACGTCACGGGCGACGGCATCGCGGATGTGATCACCCGCGACTCGGGCGGCACGCTGTGGCTCTACCCGGGCACCAACAAGGCGACGACCGCGCTCTTCGGGACGCGGATCAAGCTGGGTACCGGCTACAACCAGTACAACCTGCTGTTCTGATCGGAAAACCGTGAACCGGCGGTCCGGTCAGGCTTCGCAGCCGCAGGACCGCCGGGTCACCAGGCGGGAGGGGAACACCTTCAGCCGCTCGCGACGGGAGCCCGCGACCCGCAGCCCGTCGTCGAGCACGAGGTCCACGGCCGCCCTGGCCATCGCCGGACGGTCGGATGCGATCGTCGTCATCGGCGGATCGGCGAGGGCGGCTTCCTTGATGTCGTCGAAGCCGATCACGCCGAGTTCGCGCGGTACGTCGATCCGCAGCTCGCGGGCGGCCCGCAGCAGGCCGATCGCCTGGTCGTCGGTGGAGCAGAAGATCGCGGGCGGCCGCCGGGGCCCGGAGAGGATCCCGAGGGCGACCTGGTAGGCGTCGTAGCGGTTGTACGGCGCCTCGAAGAGCCGGTCCTCGGTCGGCAGGCCGGCCTCGGTCATCGCGCGCCGCCAGCCCTCGACGTGGTCGGAGACCGGGTCGCCGACGGCCGGCGTCTCCGCCGTACCGCCCATACAGGCGACGTACTCGTAGCCGTGCTCCAGGAGGTGGCGTACGGCGAGCTGGGCGCCGCCGAGGTCGTCCGTGACGACGGCTACGTCGTCGATCGCCTCGGGGCGTTCGTGCAGCAGGACCACGCGGGCGTCCCAGGCCTCGATCTCGGCGGCGGCGAGGTCGTTCAGCGCGTGGCTGACGAGGATCAGGCCGGAGACGCGCATGCCGAGGAAGGCGCGCAGATAGTGGACCTCGCGCTCGGCGACGTAGTCGGAGTTGCCGACCAGCACCATCTTTCCGCGCTCGGACGCGGCCTGTTCGACCGCGTGCGCCATCTCCCCGAAGAAGGGCTGGCGCGCGTCCGGCACGATCAGGCCTATGAGGTCCGTGCGCCGGGACGCCATGGCCTGGGCCACCCGGTCCGGTCGGTACCCCAGTTCCTTGATCGCGGCGAGGACACGCTCGCGCGTGGCCGGGGCAACCGGCCGGGGTCCGTTGTTGATGACGTAGCTGACGACGGCAGTCGACGTCCCTGCCAGTCGCGCTACATCATCCCGAGTCACCTTGGCCACGCGCGGAGTCTACGCGGATTGACCGGCTCTGGGCAGGGCGTTTCGAAGCTTCTCGTCGCTTCCGCACAGCATCTCCGTGCGGAAGCGACGAGAACCGACGAGTAGCCGTGCGGAAGCGATGCCCCGCCCGGACGCGGGTTAAGCCTGTGCCGGGATCTCGGCCGCGTCCAGGGCGGCCGAGTCGGCCGTCTCGTCCGCATCCTCCGGCTTTGCACCTGCGAGAGCGGCGCTCGCCTTGAGCTTCGCCTCCTCGCCGCCCCGGTCGCCCTTCTCCGGGGTCACGAATCGATAACCGACGTTCCGGACGGTCCCGATCAGCGACTCGTGCTCGGGGCCGAGCTTGGCGCGCAGGCGTCGTACGTGGACGTCGACCGTGCGGGTGCCGCCGAAGTAGTCGTAGCCCCAGACCTCCTGCAGCAGCTGGGCGCGCGTGAAGACGCGGCCCGGGTGCTGGGCGAGGTACTTGAGGAGCTCGAACTCCTTGAAGGTCAGGTCGAGGACCCGGCCCTTGAGCTTGGCGGAGTACGTCGCCTCGTCCACGGAGAGGTCGCCGTTGCGGATCTCCATGGGGGAGTCGTCGTTGACGATCTGCTGGCGGCCCATGGCGAGCCGCAGCCGCGCCTCGACCTCGGCCGGGCCGGCCGTGTCGAGGAGCACGTCGTCGATGCCCCAGTCGGCGGTGACGGCGGCGAGGCCGCCCTCGGTGACGACGAGGATGAGCGGGCATCCCGGTCCGGTGGAGCGGAGGAGCTGACACAGGCTGCGCACCTGAGGCAGATCCCGGCGGCCGTCGATGAGGATGACGTCGGCACCGGGGGTGTCGACGAGAGCGGGGCCTTCCGCCGGTGCCACGCGCACGTTGTGCAGCAGCAGGCCGAGGGCCGGAAGCACCTCCGTAGACGGCTGGAGGGCATTGGTCAGGAGCAGCAGAGAACTCATAAGTCTGGTTCCTCCTCGGTCCCTGCGAGGACGTGTGTCGTGCGGCACAGCGTTTGCGGTCCCGGGGGCCCTGTACGACCTGCGGCCACCTGTGGTTTCCCGTGGTGTCCCGCTTCGTATACAACGCTCCTGGAAGCACAAAAGGACCCGGGGGCTTCGCTGCCCGAGTCCTCTGTCGAGCAGAATAGCCCACATGAGCGCTGGTACGGCAGGTCATGTGGCACGATCCACCGTTCGTCCGAACTCTGAGACGATCAGACGCACACCTTTGCGGACGTTTCTGCACACCGACGACGGGGTGACGATCGATTCCGTATACGACCCGGCGGTGGCCGTATACGACGCCTCCCCGCCACCTTCCGGTGACCTGGTGTTCGTCGTCGCGCACGGTTTCACGGGCGACGTGGACAAGCCGCACGTACGCCGGGTGGTCGAGGCGTTCGCCCAGTACGGGGCCGTGGTCACGTTCTCGTTCCGGGGCCACGGAAGGTCCGGCGGACGCTCCACCGTCGGCGACCGCGAGGTCCTCGATCTGGCCGCGGCGGTCGCCTGGGCGCGCGAGCAGGGGCACACGCGCGTGGTCACCGTCGGCTTCTCGATGGGCGGTTCGGTGGTGCTGCGGCACGCGGCGCTCTACGGCCCGGAGGGTGAAGCGGACGGTCAGGGGCGCAGGGGGCGCACAGAAGCGCACACGGACGCGGTGGTTTCGGTGAGTGCGCCGGCCCGCTGGTACTACCGGGGCACCGCCCCCATGCGGAAGCTCCACTGGCTGGTGACCCGCCCCGAGGGCCGCCTGGTGGGCCGCCTCGGCCTCAAGACCCGTATCGAGCACAGCGGTTGGGATCCGGTCCCGCTCTCCCCGGTCGAGGCGGTCCCCCGCATCGCGCCGACCCCGCTCCTCGTCGTGCACGGCGAGATCGACGGCTACTTCCCCCTCGACCACCCCCGCATGCTGGCCGAAGCCGCCGGTGACCACGCCGAACTCTGGCTGGAGCCCGGCATGGGCCACGCCGAGCACGCGGCGAGCGACGACCTCCTCGCCCGCATCGGGCGCTGGGCCGGTTCACAGGAGAGCTAGCCTGACGGTTGCAGCCCCCGATCGATTGAGGAAGCGGATGCCAAAGGTCACGGTGCGCTACTGGGCCGCCGCGAAGGCCGCGGCCGGGATCGCCGAGGAGCCGTTCGACGCGGCCACCCTCGCCGAGGCCCTCGCCGAGGTGCGCGAGCGACACCCCGGGGAACTCGCCCGCGTACTGCTGCGATGCTCCTTCCTCGTCGACGGTGACCCCGTGGGCACCCGCGGGCATGAGACGGTACGGCTGGCCGAGGGCGGCACGGTCGAGGTGCTCCCGCCGTTCGCAGGAGGATGAGCGCACCGATGAGCAACCAGCCGTACGAGGGCTATGGCGAGGGCTACGACCCCTACGCCCAGCAGCAACAGCCGCAGCAGGCCCAGCAACAGCAGGCGCAGGCCTGGCCCGGACAGCAGCAGGCCTATGAAGACCCGCAGGCCGCGCAGCAGTACACCCAGCAGTGGCAGGGCCAGACCTGGGACACCCAGGTCCAGCAGTCCAGACCCTCCGCGTCCGACCTGGCGTACTTCCCGCCGCAGAACTACCAGGCGCCGACGCCGAGTTACGACGCCTACGCGCAGGCTCCCGTGACCGCGCCCCCGGCTCCCCCCGCCGCGGACGAGGCGGTCGGCTACGGCCCGCCCTCCCTCGCCGGGAACGCCCGCATCACCGACGCCCAGCGGGCCCGCCTGGAGGGCCGCTCGCCGATCATCGAACCCGGGATGCAGCCGGCCGGCCTCACCGCCCTCCTGGCGCTCCTCCTCTCCGTCACCGCGCAGATCGGCTCGTACGCCCTCGTCGTACCGCTCGTCGTGCTCCAGGCGGTGACGGCGGCGGGCTGGTTCCGGCTGAACGGGATGTGGCCCGCCCGGCAGGGCATCGCGCTGGCCTTCGCGGGCGCGCTCGTCGCGGACGTGGCGCTGCTGGCGGCCGGCCGGGACAACGGCCCGGCCGCGATCCTCGGCACCCTGGGCGTCTGGGTCCTGCTCTCCCTCGTGATGCAGCTGCGCTCGCACGCCGACCCGGACACCCGGATCACCAGCCTGATGGCGACGGTCGCCTCGGCGGCCCTGGCCATCGTCGCGACCGGCCATCTCGCGGCCGACCCGGACGCGGTCACCGTCGGCGCGGCCGCCGTGGCGGTCGCGATCCTGGCCCGCGCGCTGCCGCTGCCGACCGTGGCCTCGGTGGTCGTCTCCCTGCTCGCCGCCGCCGGCGCGGGCATCGCGGTCGGCGGGATGACCGGTCTCGGCGCGAAGGGCGCGCTGCTCGGCGCGGTCGCGGCCGGCTGCGCGCTGATCGGACACCGGGTGGCGAGCTACGACTACCCGTCCCGCTTCGTCCACTTCACGGCCGGTGTGGCCCTCCCGCTCGCCGCGGCGGCCCCGGCGGTCTACGTCCTGGGGCGCGCGCTGGCGTAGGCACGCCGCTTGTCACAGGTGATCGACAATTTCCTGCTGCACGCATCTCGCGGGACTACGCTCGCGATTCGCGGCCACACGGTCGTTGCACCGCTTTCGTCGACGACCGCCAGGTGGGGGAACACCGTAAATGCGTGGGCTACGAATACTTCTGACCGTCGTGGTGATTCTGGGCGTCCTGTTCGTGGTCGTGGACCGGGTCGCGGTCTACTTCGCGCAGGACGAGGCGGCGGGCAAGGTCCAGACGAGCGAGAACCTCGCCTCCGCCCCCGACGTCTCCATCAAGGGCTTCCCCTTCCTGACCCAGGTCGCCTCGGGTGAGCTGGACGACGTTGCGCTCACCATCAAGACCTACGAGGCGACGACGGCGAACACGACCGGCAGCGGCACCTCCACGATCCGGATCGACGACCTCAAGGCCGACATGAAGGACGTCAAGTTCTCCAACGGCTACAGCTCGGCGACCGCGGCCAGCGCGACCGGCTCCGCGAGCATCGCCTACGACCAGCTGCTCAAGGCCGCCAAGTCCGAGCCGACGAACATCCTCACCGGGGTCGACGCCCAGGTCGTCGGCCTCTCCGACGGCGGCAACGGCAAGATCAAGGTCGACGTCAAGGTCTCGGCCCTGGGCCAGGAGACGACGTACCCGGTGCTCAGCACGGTCACCGTCGACGGCGACACCGTGAAGGTGCACGCCGACAACCTGCCCAAGCTGGTCGTCGACCTCGCCGACTCCCGGATCCGCTCCATCACCGACTTCCAGCAGACGATCGACCAGCTGCCGGGCGGGGTGAAGCTGGCCAGTGTGCAGGCCGCGAAGAACGGTGTGGAGATAAAGGTGAAGGGTTCGAACGTCCGGCTGGCCGGGTAGGACGAGGTCCGGTGGACAGTGACTGTCCGAGGGGCGAGACGGCAATGTCCGTACGGCAGTTGTGAGGACGGCGAACGGCGCGCGGATTCCCGACGAAGGGGTCGCCGACGCCCCGCCGATCTCACATCACGGACGATCGCGTCTCAAAATACGACACACCGGTGACATGTCCCGCCGTCCGTCCCTACGATCGACCCTATGAGGCAACAGGCGGATCTCACGAAGCGGCGGGCAGTGGACCTGTGCCGCGTCGCCGCCATGCTCTGTCGCACTTTCTGAGCGGAAGCGCAGGCTTCCGTCTTCCCCCGTGCCCTTGATCTCTGGGCACCCGCGCGAGCGCGCACCCCTCTCTCACGCACCGCACCGCCGTAACTGCCCCGGAGGAGAAAAAGCATGAGCCGCAGTGACGTCCTGGTCGACGCCGACTGGGTCGAGGCCAACCTCGACAACGCGGACATCGCCATCGTCGAGGTCGACGAGGACACGTCCGCGTACGAGAAGAACCACATCCGCAACGCCATCCGGATCGACTGGACCAAGGACCTCCAGGACCCGGTACGCCGTGACTTCATCGACCAGGAGGGCTTCGAGAAGCTCCTCTCGGCCAAGGGCATCGGCAACGACACGCTGGTGATCCTCTACGGCGGCAACAACAACTGGTTCGCCTCGTACGCCTACTGGTACTTCAAGCTGTACGGCCACGACAGCGTCAAGCTGCTCGACGGCGGCCGCAAGAAGTGGGAGCTGGACGCCCGCGAGCTGGTCGAGGAGGTCCCCGCGCGGGCCACCACCGACTACAAGGCCAAGCCGCAGAACAAGGCGATCCGCGCCTTCCGCGACGACGTCGTGGCGGCCATCGGCTCGCAGAACCTGGTCGACGTCCGTTCGCCCGACGAGTTCAGCGGCAAGCTCCTGGCCCCCGCCCACCTCCCGCAGGAGCAGTCGCAGCGTCCGGGCCACGTCCCGTCCGCCCGCAACATCCCGTGGTCGAAGAACGCCAACGACGACGGCACCTTCAAGTCGGACGACGAGCTCAAGGAGCTCTACGCCGAGGAGCAGGTCGACCTCGCCAAGGACACCATCGCGTACTGCCGTATCGGCGAGCGCTCGGCCCTGACCTGGTTCGTGCTGCACGAGCTGCTCGGTGTCGAGAACGTCAAGAACTACGACGGCTCCTGGACCGAGTACGGCTCCCTGGTCGGCGTCCCGATCGAGCTCGGCGCCAACAAGTAAGCACAAGAACCCGCACAACCGCTGCGACCTGAAGGAAACCAAGACATGTGTGGAGCGAAGGCCGGCGGCCCCGACGCCTCGACGATCAAGCCCGGTGAGACCACCATCCAGGGCCAGGTGACGCGCAACGGCGAGCCGGTGACGGGCTACGTCCGTCTCCTGGACTCGACCGGAGAGTTCACCGCGGAGGTCCCGACCTCCGCCACGGGCCAGTTCCGCTTCTACGCGGCCGAAGGCACCTGGACCGTCCGCGCCCTCGTTCCGGGCGCCACCGCCGACCGCACGGTCGTCGCCCAGACGGGCGGCCTGGCGGAGGTGGCGATCGCAGTCTGATCGCCGACCCACTGTCGAAGGGCCGCACCTTTTTTCCTGGGTGCGGCCCTTTGGCGTGCCCAGGCCTACGCTGGAAGCATGCTGGCACGCCGCCGTCGCACCTACTTCGTCATGATGGGCATCTGCATCGGGCTCTTCGTCCTGGCCTGGGGAGTCGTGCGGATCTGGTCGGTGCCCGTGGCCGTCGGCATGTGCGTGGTCGCGATGGTGATCCCGCCCGTCGCCGCCATGGTCGCCAACCGCCGGGGCCCCGACGACCGCTGGTGGGACGACCCGTCCGGCGACCCCAAGTCCGACGAGTGGTGGGACGAGCTGGACGGCAAGAAGCGGCGCCAGTAGGGAAAGCGGGTAGAGGGCGGGCATGTCGCCTACGAGACTGTCCACCGTGGTGCTCGACGCGCGGGACGCGCATGAACTGGCCGATTTCTATTGCCGGTTGCTCGGCTACGTCGTCCGTGCCGAGGAACCCGACTGGGTCCTCGTCGGCCCGCCCGAGGGCGGCGGCACCGGCCTCTCCTTCCAGACCGAGCCGGAGTACGTCCCGCCCGTGTGGCCCACCCGCAGGCCCGGTGAGCAGCAGATGATGCTGCACCTGGACATCGAGGTCGACGACCTGGAGGGCGAGACGGCGAGGGCGGTGGCGGAAGGGGCCACGCTCGCGGCCGATCAGCCCCAGGACGACGTACGGGTCTTCTTCGATCCGGCGGGACATCCGTTCTGCCTGTGGCGACAGGAGTAGGCCCGGTTCAGGTGGCCAGGAGGACCTTCGCGCGGACCCGGCCGTCCTCCAGCCGGGCGTGGACGTCGGCCGCCTGGGCCAGCGGCACCGTGATCCGCGGCCGGAGTGTCAGGGCACGTGTGGTGAGCGCCGCCATGGCCTCCGCGAGCGCGGCCGGGACGCGGAGCGGGTCGGGACCCGAGAGCCGGACGCCGAGTTGCGCGGCACGGTGGTCGGAGAGCGTGATCACCCGTTCCGTTCCGCCGGCCAGCTCGACCGCCGCCTCCAGGCCGCCCCTGCCCGCCGCGTCGAGTACGGCGTCGACCCGGCCGGCCTTCGCACGCACCTGGTCGAGCAGGTCCGGACCGTAGGCGACAGGCACCGCACCGAGCTTCTCGGCGGCGGCGAAGTCGGTGGCCCGCACGGCCGAGATCACCTGGGCTCCCCGGCCGACCGCCAGTTGGGCGGCGATCGTGCCGACCGAACCGAGGCCGCCGAGCACGAGCAGGGTCTCCGCCTCCCGCACCTGAAGCTCGGCCAGCGTGCGAGCCGCCGCCTCTCCGGAGGCGGGCAGGGCCGCTGCGTCCTCCCAGGTCACCGAGGCGGGCTTGGGTACCCAGTACTCGGCGAGCACGTGGTCGGCGTACCCGCCGAGACGGGGCAGGAAGACCGCTACCTCCTGGCCGGGCACCACGTCGTTCACCCCGGCGCCGACCGCGTCGACGACGCCGGCTGCTTCGAACCCGAGCGTGGTTCCCGGTCCTGCGGGAAAGGCCTTCACCTTCCCGGCGCGGATCGCGAGGTCGGTGGGACCGACCCCGGCGAAGGTCACCGCGACCCGGATCTGACCGGCGCCGGGCGATCCGACCTCCACATCGCGGAGTTCGAGAACGGAGGGCGGACCGAATCCGGTCAGGACGACAGCTCGGGACATCGGGAGTTCCTCTCGTAGGCGCGGGCGCTACAGGCCCCGCCGGATCTGGCTGTCGGCAGTCGCCACGATCGTCTCGGTGACGTCCCGAGGCTCCCAGCCAAGCACCGAGCGGGCTTTCTCGCCGCTGATGACCGGGATCCGGCCTCCCAGCGCCGCCGCGTCCCGCAGGGCCGGCTGTGTCTTCGCGGCCTCGCGCACCTGCTCGACGGTCAGTTCGACGGAGGGCAGCCGGTCGGCTGCGGCGGGGAAGTGCTCCCGCAGGATCTGCGCCATGTGCAGGAAGCTGATCGCCGGTCCGCCGACGGCGATGAAGCGCTCGCCCGCCGCCTTCGGGTGCAGCATGGCCCGCAGATGCAGGTCCACGACGTCGCGTACGTCGACGACGCCGAAGTACATGATCGGCACCGCGGGCATCTGCCCGGTCAACATGGCCCTGACCAGACCGACCGAGCCGGACGGCCGGGTGCCGAGCTGGGGGCCGAAGATGCCGGTGGGGTTGACGACGATCAGCTCGATGTCCCCGTGCGCATGGGCGTAGTCCCAGGCCGCACGTTCGGCGAGGACCTTCGACTTGTGGTACGCGGGCAGGCCCTCGGTGTCCGGGTCGGTCCAGTCCGCCTCCGTGTAGTGGTTGCCGGGCTTCGGCGTGTATCCGACCGCGGCGAAGGAGGACGTCATCACGACCCGCGCGACCCCGGCCCTCCGGGCCGCGGAGAGGACCCGCAGCGTGCCGTCACGGGCGGGGCCGACGAGTTCGTCCTCGGTCGCCGACGCGGTGGAGGGGAAGGGCGACGCGTGGTGCAGTACGTGACCGACACCGCGCAGGGCCTCCCCCCAGCCGTCGTCGGCGCCGAGGTCGGCGACGGCGAACTCCAGCCGGTCCGCCGGATCCACCCCGGCCTGCTGTACGGCCGCCCGTACCCCCGTCTCCTGCCCCGGCCCCCGGACCGTGACTCGGGTCCGGTACCCCTCGCGCAGCAGCCGGGCGACCGAGTGTCCGCCGACGAGGCCGGTACCGCCCGTGACCAGGATCGGCCTGCTGCTGCCGGGGGCGGTGAGATCGTCTGTGCCCATTGGATTCAGTCCTTCACTGGGTGAATTGTTCCGCTACGCGCAGGACCGCTTCGGTCGCGCGGTTCTCGGCGGCGGCGTCCCCGCGCACCCGTGCGTCCCACAGATCCGCCTTCCGCCGCAGATACGTCAGGCGCAGCTGGAGCTGCCCGATGTCGGCGGCCAGCTTCTCCGCCTGCGAGGCGAACAGATCCCGCTGATCGGCCGCCGCGGAGTTCCCTTGGGCGAGCAGGTCCAGATAGCGGCGCATCCCGCTGACCGTGACCCCCGACGAGCGCAGGCAGGACAGTGCCTCGACGCGGGCCACGGTCGCCGGCCCGTACCGGCGATGACCACTGGACTCGTCCCGGGCGACCTCTCCCAGCAGGCCGATCTTCTCGTAGTAGCGAAGTGTGGGCTCACTGAAACCGGACCGTCGGGCCATCTCCTGAACGGTCAGATCCGCTGTCTGCTCGCCGGTCGCTGCTGCCATGGGAGGAGCCTCCGATACCTCAAGCGCTTGAAGTCAAGCCTCCACGTATACCAAGGCCTGCCGGCGGCAGGCGGTCAGCCGGTGGCGAGGATGGCCATCAGCAGTCCGCCGATGCAGAGCGCGGTGAGCGCGCCGGTCCAGAAGGCGTCGTCGCGGAGGACGCGGGGTGCGCGGAACCGGCGGCGGCGACGGGGTGCCCGCGGTGCGGGTGGGGGTGTGGCCGGTGGTGGTTCCGGCGGTCGTACGACCGGCATGAGCGGGGGCGGGCATGCCTGGACCGGGAGTACCTGGATCAGCTGGTGGGGCAGCGGGCGGTTCATACGGGGTGGGCCTCGCTGCGGTGTTTGCGGAGCAGGACGTTCGCGTCGGTCTCGGCGCTGTAGTCGTGTTCCGTGCGGGCGGCGGTGCGGCGGCCGTCGAGTTCCGCGCAGGTGTCGCAGTCGGCGACGGGCCGGAGCGGGGCGGCCACCAGGAACGGACCGTCGGTCCGCGCACGGGCGTTGGCGGCGCGGACCCCGGCGCTGAGGCGTTCCTGGTCCGTCGCCGGTCGCAGTGAGGCGGGGTCGGCCTGCCATTCACGCCCACCGCCGACGGGGCGCAGCAGGGCGTAGGGCCCTGACTTGTCCTGGTACTCGCCGACCTTGTTCGTGGCCGGGTCGTACAGCAGCGCTCCGGTTTCCATCGGCTCCTCCTCCTTTTTGTGCAACTTCCATACAGAATGCGACAGTTGAACTACTCTGTGCATTCGTGGGGTGTTACGAGGATGACCCACGGCGGAGGCGAAAGCAGCGCCGACGGACTCAACTTCAACGCCGGGCACGCCAAATTCAACAAATTCAACAGGAGCGCGGGATGCCGCAACGGCTGGTGATCACGGAGCGCAGTCACGAGCCCAGGAAGCGATTCGCCGAGGAGCTACGGCGCCTGAGGGGCGAACGCGGCCTGAGTCTGCGCGAGTTGGAGAGGGAGGTTGGGTGGGACTCCTCCTTGTTCAGCAAGATGGAGAGCGGGGGAACGCTGGGCGGGCCCGAGGTCGTACAGGCGCTGGATCAGTACTACGGGACGGCGCCGCTGCTACTCACGTTGTGGGAGCTGGCGTTGGGGGATCCGACGCAGTTCAAGGAGCAGTACCGCCGGTACATGATGCTGGAGGCCGAGGCGACGAGCCTGTGGCAGTACTCCGTGAGCATCGTCCCCGGTCTGCTCCAGACGGACGCGTACGCACGCGAGGTCCTCTCGCTCGGCGGCTACCGAGGCAAGGAACTGGACCGGCAGGTCGAAGCGCGCACAGGCCGACGGAAGTTGCTGGAAAGGCAGGACGACTCGCCGCCGTTCCGCGCGCTCCTCTCCGAAGCGGTGCTGCGCACACCCCTGCGGGACAAGCAGGCGTGGCGAGACCAGCTTGAGTACCTGGCGGAAGCGGCGGAGCGACCGGACGTCAACATCCAGGTCCTGCCGTACAGCGCCGGACTGTCGGGACTCGTGAGCACCGACGTGATGTTCCTGCGACTGCTGGACGGCACTACCGTGGCCTACACGGAGAACGCGCACCGTGGCGAACTCATCGAGGAAAATGCCCCGGTTGAGCAGTTGCAACGTGCGTACGATGCGATGCGCGACGTGGCGTTTTCCCTGCCTGAGTCGCGATCGTTCGTCCTGCGGATGTTGGAGGAAGTACCGTGCGAGCCATCGACCTGACCAACGTGACGTGGCGCAAGAGCAGTTACAGCAACCCGGACGGCGGCAACTGCATCGAGATCGCCCCCAACCTCCCCGCCCTCGTCCCCGTCCGCGACAGCAAGAACCCCGCCCACGGCACCCTCCTCTTCGGTGTCGACGCCTGGGCGGAGTTCGTCAGCTCGGTGAAGGGACCGGCTCAGTAGACGAGGGCCTGCGTCTCGTCGGCCATCGCCTCCTGTACGAACACCTGCGCCCCGGCGATCCGTACGCCCTCGAGGACGTCCTTCTCCGTGATGTCCCGCCGGGCCGCGCACTGCGTGCACAACGTGACGCGACCGGCGGCGAGGATCGAGTCGATGAGATCCGGCAGCGGCGCCGCGTGCGGGAGTTGGAACTCGGCGGCCCGGCCCGGCAGCGCGAACCACGCGGACTCGCCGGTCAGCCACAGGGAGACATCGACCCCGCTGGCAACGGCCACCGCCGCCACCGTGAACGCCTGTGAGCAGCGTTCGGGGGCGTCGGCCCCCGCGGTCACCTTGATCACGAGCTTCTTCGCCATGACCGAATCGTAATCAACTTCTCTACAACTCCTTGCAACGGCCATGAGTCTCCTGTGCGCGCATATGGAATGCGCATGCCATGTTCCGTGGGGGACGTTGTGGAAGTACCGGAAGTACCCGAAGAAACAGCCTCGGAGATGCCCGAGGGAACAACCGAAGAGGTGTCCCGGCCGCCGCGCCGCCGCGGCCGCACCACGCTTCTGATCGCGGTCGCCGCGGTGCTCGGTGTCGTCGCCGGGACGTGCATGGGTTTCGTGGTCCAGGCGAACCGCGCTCCCGACAAGCTGCCCTCGCTCTCGCAGGCGACGCTGACGCAGGCGAAGGGCCCCGCTCCGGATCCGCTGTCCGCCGCCGAGGACCGCAGGGTCAAGACGGACGGCGACCTGCGCAAGCTGCTGCTGAAGCGGCCGAGCGGGGCGCGGGACGCGGGCTACGAGGTCGGCGTGGACGGGTGGATGGACCTGGCCGAGGACGCGGAGACGTTCGACAAGCCGGCCGGCGCGTTCAGCGACCTCGTCGCGAGCGAGTTCCGCCGCGCCGCCGTCGCCAACTGGCGTGAGGGCAGCTCGCTGTACGTCGAGATCCGGCTCGTGCAGTTCCGCCAGGAGGACGAGCTCACGGTCTCCAGCGACTCGGAGGACGCGTACTACTGGGCCGAGAAGGAGTCCCACACCGACAGCTGGCCCATCCCGGGCACGGGCGACGGAATGGCGTACGTCCACAACTCGCCTGACACCAAGGCCGGTTACACGGACGTCTACAACGCGGAGGCGCACGCCTGGCGCGGTGACGTCGAAATGGACATCTGGGTCTCCTCGGCGAAGCCCGTCCCGAAGAAGAAGATCATGGACCTGGCCGAGCGGCAGATGGAGCGGCTGTGACCACCGAGAACCAGCCGGAGACAGACGTGTTCGTGCCTGAACTCGTCGGCAGCTCCGAGGAGTTGACCGCCGAGGCCGTCGGGAAGCCGGTGCGCAGGGGCCGTGTCGCGGCGATCGCCGGGGCCGCGCTGCTCGCCGTGGCCGTGATCGGCGGGGTCGGGTTCACCGTCGTGACGGTGAACGGCGCGGACCGGGACGCGGGGGACGCCGTATGGACGCTCCCGAAGGTGACCGCGGAGAAGGCGACGGGCGGAAAGCCGAGCGCGCTCGCGGCGGCGCTCGTGCCGTACGGGCCGGACGGGTGGAGCCAGGGGCCCGACATCGCGGAGTACGGGCACGACGTGGACTTCACGGGGGCGCAGGCGACGGCGCTGCGCAAGGACGAGCTGAAGGAACTCCCGCTCAAGCAGCGCAAGCGGCTGGACAAGGAGATCGACAAGCAGCACACCAAGGGCCTGGCGATGCGGAGCTATGTCAGCACCGACGCGCAGGCCTCCGTCTACACGGACAAGGCGTCGACGGTGAGCATCGTGCTGGCCCAGATCGCGGACAAGACGGCGGTACGGAACGCGTCCCGCTTCCAGAACGAGCTCTTCGACTCCCTGGGCGTCTTCCGCCCCGGTCCGTCGATCAACGGCTACAAGGACGCCAAGTGCTTCCTCACGCCGAAGGACGCCGACGAAAAGCTCGACACGATCTACTGCTCCGCCTACCAGGGCGAAATCCTCGTCACCCTCACCGCGAAATCCGCCCGCCCGATGCAGACGTACGCCATCGGCCGCCTGCTCCAGGAACAACTCGACCGCATCAAGGACCCGGGGGAGGCGGTATGACCGACCAACAGCAAGAAACCCCAGCACCAACACCGACGCACACACCGACGATCCCTCCACAGCCCTCAGAGCCGACGCTCGCGTCGACTGAGGCCCCGGTCGCTGCCGAGTCTCCGGCCGTCCCGGTGACCGCAGCGGACGTCGAGCCTGCGGCCGCCCCGACTGCGACCGGGGCCACGATCGCCACTGCCGAGGTCCCAGCCGCTACGGCCACTGCCGAGCCCCCGGCCGCACCGCCGGTCACGGAACCCCCGGCTGCCCCGGCAGTCGCCGAGGCTCCAACCGCGCCAACTGCTCCCGTGGCTACGGAGTCTCCGGTCGCCCCGCCCGCATCCGAGTCTCCGGCTGCTCCGGCAGCCACGGAAGCCTCGATCGACCCGGACGTCTCCGGGTCGCCGGTTCCCGCGACGGACGCGGAGCCTGCGGTCGCTCCGGTTGCGTCCGACGTCCCGATCGACGCTGCGGAGACCCCGCTCGCCCCGGTCGCTGCCGAGGCTCCGGCCGCACGGACAGTCGGGGAACCCCCGGCTGCTTCGGCCGCCTCCGAGTCTCCGGTTGTCCCGGTCGCTGTCGAGTCCTCGGTTGCTCCGGAAGCCTCGGTCGTCCCGGGCATCTCCGGGTCGCCGGTGGCCGCGGCGGAGGTGGAGCCTGCGGTTGCTCCGGTTGAGTCCGAGGTCACGGTCGACGCTGTTGAGACCCC
Source organism: Streptomyces hokutonensis (assembly GCF_000376565.1). GTDB lineage: Bacteria > Actinomycetota > Actinomycetes > Streptomycetales > Streptomycetaceae > Streptomyces > Streptomyces hokutonensis. The sequence continues at coordinate 52,478 of NZ_BARG01000081.1, forward strand.
GGTCGCTGCGGTCGCTGCCGAGGCTTCGGCTGCACCGACGGTGGTGGAATCCCCGGCAGTCCCGGCGGCCCCGGCTGCTCCGGTCGTCGCGGCTGCCGCTTCGGCCGTCCCCGTGGCTGCCGGGCCTCCCGTCGTCGCGGCTGGTGCCGAGGCTTCGGTCGTCCCGGTACTCACTGAACCCGCGGTACCCACCGAACCCCCGCTGCCCACGGAACCCCCGTTCCCGCCGGCGTCGGCGCCGGAAGCCCAGCCCGTCACCCCCCGGAAGGACCGTCGGGTCCTCCGTGCCGTGTTGCGGTGGGGGGCCGCCGTTGTCGTGTTCGCGGTGGTTGGGGCCGGGACGGCCTATGGGATTGCCGGGATGAAGCGGTCGGACGTGCCGGGGCTGGGGACGGCGTCGGACGGGCGGTGGGTGTTTCCCACGGTCACCAAGCCGGCGTTGCCCGCGGGCAGCCCGGGGCCGTTCGCCACGGCCAACGCGGCGGGGGCCCACTTCGCCGACCTGCGGGCGCTGGTGCTGCCGGCGCCGAAGGGGGCCGTAGGGGACAAGGCGCTGGACGGCAGTGACGGCTGGCTGGCGACGAAGGTGTTCCTCGCCGAGTTCTCGGCCGCCGACGACCGTACCGAGCTCGCGCAGAAGCTGACCGACCAGGGCCTGCGGCACATCGCCGCGCGCGGCTGGACCACCGCGGACGGCACGCACACCCGGATCTACCTGCTCCAGTTCGACACGGCGACGGTCGCCGACGAGATCACCAAGGGCCTGGCCGGATACGCGTCCCCCACCTACCCGGTCCGCGGCGCCGACGGCTACGAGTCGGACGACGACTTCCCGGACGCGGCCAAGGTCACGAACGTCCAGCTCCAGCCGTACGTCGAGACGAAGCCGTACGGCGCCGAACAGGTCCGCCTCGGCTTCGTCACGGCCGGCGACACCCTCGCGATGATCGTGCAGTCGAGGAAGGGGTTGGCCGAGGCCGTTCCGTTCCAGCAGACGGTGACGTTGCAGAGCGAGCTGCTCGGATGATTCCCGCCTAGCCGTACCTCGCAGAGAGCACCGGGCCCCGGCCGACTAAGCTGGGGCCCGGCCCTGATTACGCGCATCGCTCAAGGAGCACCCGTGGAGATCTTCTTCGAAACCCTGCTGGTCCTGGTCTGCGTCGGCGTCCTCGCCTTCGCCGGACTGACCGTGAAGAAGCTGTACCAGGGCCAGCGCTGACCCCCATCGAGGAACTGCTGACGTCATGATCGAGATCCCGTCCGACCTCCACAAGGACCTGGTCCCCCTCGTCTTCCTGCTCGGCGAGTGGGCCGGCGCGGGTGTGCACGACTTCCCGGGCTCCGAGAAGTGCAACTTCGGCCAGGAGGTCTCCTTCACGCACGACGGCCGCGACTTCCTGGAGTACCGCTCCCACACCTGGGTCCTGGACAACGACGGCAACAAGGTCCGCCCCCTGGAGACCGAGTCCGGCTTCTGGCGCATCGACGCGGACCGCAAGGTAGAGGTCACGATGACCCGCGACGACGGAGTCGTCGAGATCTGGTACGGCGAGCTCGCCAAGCAGAAGCCCCAGATCGACCTCGTCACGGACGCCGTCGCCCGCACCGCCGCCTCCGGCCCCTACACCGGCGGCAAGCGCCTCTACGGCTACGTCAAGAGCGACCTCATGTGGGTCGGCGAGAAGCAGACCCCCGAGGTCGAACTCCGCCCCTACATGTCCGCCCACCTGAAGAAGGTCGTCACCCCGGAGGATGTCGAGAGGTGGGCCAAGGCCCTGCCCGACGACATGCCGGACGACGGGATCGCATTCTTCAAGTAGGCCTAGACTCGTGGGTGTGGTGAGCACCCAAGGCACGGACCAAGGCACTGACTGGAAGAGTGATCTGCGGCAGCGCGGCTACCGGCTGACCCCGCAGCGGCAGCTCGTGCTCGAAGCCGTGGACACCCTGGAGCACGCGACCCCCGACGACATCCTCGTGGAAGTGCGGAAGACCGCTTCGGGGGTCAACATCTCCACCGTGTACCGGACCCTGGAGCTCCTGGAGGAGCTCCAGCTGGTCAGCCACGCCCACCTCGGGCACGGGGCGCCGACGTACCACCTCGCCGACCGCCACCACCACATACACCTCGTCTGCCGCGACTGCACGAACGTCATCGAGGCCGATGTCGAGGTCGCCGCCGAGTTCCGGGCCAAGCTGCGGGACACCTTCGGCTTCGAGACCGACATGAAGCACTTCGCGATCTTCGGCAGATGCCGGGACTGTTCCATGAAGACGTCGGCGAAGACGTCAGCGAAGGCTTCGACCGAGTCTTCGATTACCGAGTCGTAGGCTTACCCGTATGAAGAGTCCCCTGCTGTCCCTGCCCGGCGCCGTCTCCGCCGAAGGGGTGGACGAAGGCGTCGCCGCCCACTACGGCGACCTGTTCCGCGAGCAGCGCGCCCTCGCCGACGGCACCGGTTTCGTGGACCTCTCGCACCGCGGTGTCGTCGCCGTCACCGGCGGCGACCGGCTGAGCTGGCTGCACCTCCTGCTCACCCAGCACGTCACCGACCTCCCCGTGGGCGTCGCCACCGAGGCGCTGATCCTCTCCGCGCACGGCCACATCGAGCACGCCCTGTACCTCGTCGACGACGGCGTCACGGTCTGGATGCACACCGAACCCGACACCCAGGAGGCGCTGATCGCCTACCTGGAGTCGATGAAGTTCTTCTACCGCGTCGAAGTCGCCGACCGCACAAGCGAGTTCGCGGTCGTCCACCTCCCCGCCGGTTCCATCGCCCCGGTCCCCGTCGGCGTCGTCGTACGCGAGACGCCGTACGGCCGTGATCTCTTCCTCCCGCGCGCCGACCTGGAGTCGTACGCCGAGAAGGCGGGCCCCCCGGCCGGGCTCCTCGCCTACGAGGCACTGCGCGTCGAACACCACCGCCCCCGCCTCGGCTTCGAGACCGACCACCGCACCATCCCGCACGAACTGGGCTGGATCGGCACGGCGGTTCACCTCCAAAAGGGCTGCTACCGGGGCCAGGAGACGGTCGCGCGGGTTCAGAACCTGGGCAAGCCGCCGCGCCGCCTGGTCTTCCTCCACCTCGACGGCAGCGAGGTCCATCTCCCGGGCCACGGCACGGAGTTGAGGCTCGCGGGGGAGGGCGAGGACGGCCGGAAGATCGGCTTCATCACGACCTCCGTACGGCACCACGAACTCGGGCCGATCGCGCTGGCGCTGGTGAAGCGGAACGTGCCGCTGGACGCGCCCCTGCTGGCCGACTCGACGGCCGCGGCCCAGGAAGTAGTCGTAGAGCCCTAGTAGTCGTAGGGCCTAGAGGTCCACGACCACGGTGAACGGGCCGTCGTTCGTCAGCGAGACGCGCATCTGGGCGCCGAAGCGGCCCGTCGCCACCGTGGCGCCCAGGGCGCGGAGTTGGGCGACGACCTCGTCGACGAGCGGTTCGGCGACGTCGCCCGGGGCGGCGGCGTTCCAGGTGGGCCGACGCCCTTTGCGGGCGTCGCCGTACAGCGTGAACTGGCTGATGACGAGCAGCGGCGCATCAATATCACTGCACGACTTCTCGTCGTGCAGCATGCGGATCGACCAGAGTTTGCGGGCCAGTTGGGCCGCCTTCTCCTTGGTGTCCTCGTGGGTGACGCCGACGAGGACGCACAGCCCCTCGCCCTCGATCGCCCCGACCGTCTCGCCCTCGACCACGACACTCGCGCCGTCCACCCGCTGCACCACTGCTCGCATGGGCTCCATGATGCCGTGCGGGTGGGAAGTGGTTGCGGCGGGCCTATTTTTGTTCCTTAACCCCCCATCTGGGGCCGTTCGGGGGCACTCGGTCACATAGCGGCCAGTTGGGGTGGCACGATGCTGTCCACACGCCGGTCGAGGGGACGGGTAGAGGCACATGAGCACACCGAGTACCGGGCAGCCCCCCGGGACTGTCTCGCTGATCCGCGCGGGAGGAGCGGCCACGCGCCGCCCGCCCGTGCAGCGCGTCGACAGCCCGCTGCTGCCCGCCGAACCGGCCGCACCCGACCTGACCGCGCTGCGCCTGACGGAGCTGCGCGCGCTGCGCCGCGACGCCCAGCGCGACGAGGCCGACCTGAGCTACGTACGACGGCTCCTCCAGGGCCGTATCGACATCCTGCGGGCCGAACTGGCCCGCCGCTCCCCGGCGGGCGCGGCCTCCGTCGTCGACCGCCTCTCGGAGATCCTCACCGACGCGCCCGCCCGCCACCGCTCCTCGGCCCGGCACGTCACGCTCGGCACCCCGCACAGCGAGGAGTACCGGCTGCTGGCCGCCGAGATGCTCGCCGAGGTCGAACTCTCGGACCTGGAGGCCCGCACCGACCTCGAACTGACCACCGCGATGGGCCGGCTCGTCCGGTACGAACAGCAGGTGTCCCGCCGCCGTCAGGTCCTCCAACACACGGCCGACGGCTGCAGCGCGGAGATCGCCCGCAGGTACCGTGAGGGCGAGGCGCAGGTGGACGACCTGCTCGTGTGACTCGTGTGAGGGGTGCGCGTGACGGCCGAGGATTCCTTCATCGCACCCCCGGTGCTGGCCGAGGTGGTCCGCTCCGGCTTCGTGGAGAGCCGCCACCGGGGCAGCCTGGTGGTACTGGCGGCAGACGGCTCAGTGGAACTGTCCCTGGGAGACCCGCACACCCCCGTCTTCCCCCGCTCCTCCAACAAGCCCATGCAGGCGGCCGGTGTCCTCCGCGCGGGCCTCGACCTCTCCGGCGAACGCCTCGCGATCGCCGCCGCGAGCCACTCCGGCGAACTCTTCCACAGAGATCTAGTACGCCGGCTTCTCGCCGAACACGGCCTGGACGCGGGCCAGTTGCAGTGCCCACCGGACCTCCCCCTGGACCCCGTCGAGCAGGAGACGTACCTCGCCTCGGGCGCCGTACGCGACCGGATCGCCATGAACTGCTCCGGCAAACACACCGCGATGCTGGCGGCGAGCGCGCGGCGGGGCTGGCCGCTGGAGTCGTACCTCGACCCCGACCACCCGCTCCAAGAACTTATCCACAGGGCTGTGGAAGAAGCGGCGGGGGAGCGGGTGGCCGCCGTGGGCACGGACGGCTGCGGAGCCCCGCTGCTCGCGATCAGCCTCACCGGCCTGGCCCGCGCCTACCGCTCCTTCGTCCTCGCCGCCCCCGACACCCCGGAACGCCGAGTCGCCGACGCCATGCGCGCCCACCCCGAGTACGTCGCCGGCACCCGCCGCCCTGACACGGCGCTGATGCGCGCGGTACCTGGCCTGCTGTCGAAGATGGGCGCGGAGGCGGTACAGGCGGTGGCGTTGCCGGACGGGCGTGCCGTGGCGTTCAAGGTCGAGGACGGGGCGGGGCGGGTGTTGGGGCCTGTACTGGGGAGGGTGCTGGATTTGATGGGGGTGCGGGTGGAGGGGGTCGGGAGAGTTGCGGTGCTGGGCGGGGGGCGTGCGGTAGGGGAGATCCGGGCGGTGTTCTAGGCGGCCCTCGGCTCTGGTATTTCAGCCCGTCCGGCTTCTTTCCAACTCAGGCTGGCTCCATCCAGCCCGTCCGGC
>NZ_BARG01000080.1 GCF_000376565.1 Streptomyces hokutonensis
GGGCTACCGTTACTGCCATGAACTACAAGATCCGTTCGATACGCGCCGACGAGTGGGCCGCGGCGAAGGAACTGCGGCTGGTCGCCCTGCAGGATCCGGTCGCGCATCTCGCCTTCATGGAGACCTATGAGGCGGCGAAGGCCCAGCCGGACTCCTTCTACCAGGAGCGGGCCGCAGGGGCCGCCGAAGGTGCCGAGAAGGCTCAGCAGATCATTGCCGAGGGGCCGGACGGTGAGTGGGTCGGGACACTGACCGTGCTTCTCGAGGAGGCCGGGACCGTCGACTGGGCCGGCTTCGCGGTCGAGCGGAAGCAGGGGCACATAGTCGGGGTGTTCGTGCGCCCGGAGGTCCGGGGCATCGGGCTGACCGAGGTGCTCTTCGACGCGGCCCTGGAGTGGTCCTGGGGCCGCGGTGTCGAGCGGGTGCGGCTCATCGTGCACGAGGACAACGAACGGGCCCGGCGCTTCTACGGCAAGGTCGGCTTCGTACCCACGGGCGTCGTCGTACCGCTGCCCGGGAAGGCGGACGAGCGCGAGCTGGAGATGGCGTTCGAGCGGCCGTAGGCGCCGTAGGCCCGTCTGCCGGGCGGGCTCAGTGCGCGGCGGGGACCGTTTCGCGCAGGAAGTCGGTCAGCAGGGCTGTCACCGCGGTGGGGCGCTCCAGGTTGGGGAGGTGGCCGGCCCAGGGCAGTTCGAGGTGGCTGGTGTGGGGGAGCAGGCTCGGCAGGTGGGCCGCGATGTGCTGGAAGTCCGGCAGGTCGTGGCCGCCGGAGACGGCGAGGGCGGGGGCCTTGACGGCCGTGAGGTCGAAGTCCACCTTGTTCCGTCCGGCGCCGTCGGGGGCGGCCAGTTGGATGTCGAAGGCCTGCCGCTGCATCCCGCGCACCTTCTCCCGTGCCGATGCGTCGGCGTCCGGGCCCAGCCAGGTGTCCACGTTCAGTTCTACGGCTCCGTCGACATCGCCCGCCTCCAGGAGCTCGTCCTCCCGCTCGCCGAACGCGCGGAGTTCGTCGGTGGGTTGGTGGCCCGGGAGGCCGGAGCAGAGAAGGGCCAGCGCGGTTACGCGGTCCGGTTCGCGGGCGGCGAGTTCCAGGGCGACCTGGCCGCCGTAGGAGGAGGCGATCAGGGTCGCCTGTTCGATGCCGAGGGTGTCGAGGAGGTCGAGTACGTCCTCCGCGTCGTTGTGACGGTGGTCCGGCAACGGGGTCTCGCCGAAGCCGCGGAAGTCGCAGCGGACCACGCGGTATCCGGCGTCGGCCAAGGACTGCCACTGCGGGTCCCACATGCGGCGGTCGCAGACGGCCGAGTGGAGGAGGACGAGGGCGGGACCGTCGTCCCCGGTGGTGTCGTGAGCAAGAGTCATGCGGCAGACCCTACGGGGGCCTCAAGGGGCTGGTCATCCGGGTATTTCGGCGCCGACCTGCTCGTATGAGAGGAACTGCCGTTGCTAGACGGGGAGTTCGTGGTGGGGCCAGCGGGCTCTGGCCTGTTCCCGGGAGCGGAGGAGGGCCAGGGTGGGGAGGCCTCGGTCGGCTCCCGTGGCCAGGAGGTCGGGGAGTTGGGGGAGCGGGGCGACCGCGGCCACGTCGTCCAGGACGAGCGTCATTGGTGGGTCGAGGCGACCGGCCGATGACCGTTCGGCCATGTGCCGGCCGCGCTCGACCACGCTTGATGCGAGGGCGGTGAGGAGAGGCATCGCGCCCGGGTTTGTACGGGGGTCCTCGATGGATTCACCTACCAGATAAAGCGTGCCCCCTTCGTTCGCGAAGGAATCCAAGGAGAGCGCGTCAGTTCTGTTGGGTGTGCAGGCCTCGCGGATGTTGACCGTGAAGAGGGAGGACAGTGCGCGGCTCGTCAACTCCTGGGCGATGTCCCGGCGTTCGGGGTGGGAGGTGAGTGCGGCCTCCAGTTCGCCTGCCGCGCCGGGGGCCGCCTTGGGGTTCGTACGGAGGGTTCGTACGGCGTCCTGGACCTGGGTGCCCTGGGACCAGCGGTGGACGTGGCGGATGGTGCGGCCGTCGATCGCGGCGGCGTGCAGATAGCTGCGGAGGAGGGTCTCGGCGGTGTCCGCCACCGCCTGGTCGATCTTCGCGGTGGGTTTTACGGGGGCGAGGAGGGCGGCGGCTCGCCTTACCGCGGTTTGTTTGTCCTCGCAGCCGGTGGTGGGGGACCAGTGGAGGCGGGCCGGGGTGTCGCAGAGGTGGGTGGGGTCGTAGAGGAGGACCGGGCCGAGTTTGGCTCGGGCGTCCTTGGTGTCCTGCCAGATGGTGGGGTTTGACGTGACTACCAGGGCTGGGCCTTCCGCGTCCCGTACTGCCTGGGTTGCGGTTGTTTGGCGGCTTTCCGGCGGTGCTACAAAGAGCCTTTCCCATCCACCCACCCGTTCACCGTTCATCGGAGAAGCTGAGGCAGGGGCAGAGGCGAGCGGCGGTGCGATCGGCTGCTGTTCGATGACGGGCGTCGGCTGTGGTTCCGGTCTCGGTGCAGGTACTTCCTGAACTTCCGGTGCCTGTCCCGCCGTTCGGCTCCTGGCCCGTACCGCCCGCCATCTCGCCACCGTGCCCATCGTGAACACGGTCAGGACGAAGAGGACCATCAGCTGGCCGATGAACAGGCCCCAGAAGAGGCCGTAGCCGGAGAGCTGCGCCTGCGGGGTGTCCGGCCAGGCGCCGGTGATGTCGTGCGGCTGGCCGATCAGGTGGCGCATGGCCAAGGGGGTGCGGGCGAAGGTCACGCCAGTGGGCCAGCCGCCCTTGGAGAACAGGGCCGCCAGTCCCGTGGCCGTCCACACCAGCAGGGTCATGCCGAGGAGGAAGGCGAGCAGGCCGATCAACAGGCCGTCGGGGATGCCACCTCGGCGTTCCCGTTCTCGTTCCCGTTCGTCGTTCGGTCTCATCTCGCCTCTTCGCCTCTCACGCCACCGTGGACTCGGAGGAGCCGTCGAGATCGCTCAAATGCTGTTCCATGAAGGCCGCCGCGCGTTCCTCCGCCTCCAACTCGGCGGCGCGCAGGGCGTCGTCGGTCAGTTCGCGGTCGTGGTCGCGGGAGGACTGGGTCATCGCGCGGTCGGTGAAGACGAGCGGGCGTTCCGTCTCGGTGATGAGGTGTTTGACCACCTGGACATTGCCGTTGACGTCCCAGACCGCGATACCGGGGGTGAGGGTCGGGATGATCTCCACCGCCCAGCGTGGTAGCCCCAACACCCGCCCGGTTGCTCGGGCTTCGTCCGCCTTCTGGGCGTAGATCGTGCGCGTCGACGCCATCTTGAGGATCGCCGCCGCTTCCTTTGCGGCAGCCCCATCGACCACGTCCGACAGGTGGTGGACCACCGCCACGAACGACAGGCCCAGCCGGCGGCCGAACTTCAGCAGGCGCTGGAAGAGTTGGGCCACGAAGGGGCTGTTGATGATGTGCCAGGCCTCCTCGACCAGGAAGATGCGCTTCTTCCGGTCGGGGCGGATCCAGGTGTGCTCCAGCCAGACGCCGACGATGGCCATCAGGATGGGCATGGCGATGGAGTTGCGGTCGATGTGGGACAGGTCGAAGACGATGAGCGGGGCGTCGAGGTCGATGCCCACCGTCGTCGGGCCGTCGAACATGCCTCGGAGGTCGCCGTCGACCAGGCGGTCGATGACGAGGGCCACGTCCAGGCCCCAGGCGCGTACGTCGTCTATGGCGACGTTCATCGCCTCGGCCGACTCCGGTTCCGGGTGCCGTAGTTGCTCGACGATGTCCATGAGGACGGGCTGGCGGTCGACGATCGTCTCGTTGACATAGGCGTGCGCGACCTTGAGCGCGAAGCCCGAGCGTTCGTCGAGGCCGTGGCCCATCGCCACCTCGATGATCGTGCGGAGCAGGGCGAGTTGGCCGGTCGTGGTGATCGCCGGGTCTAGGGGGTTGAGGCGGATTCCCATGTCCAGGGCGGCGGTTGGGTCCAGGCGGATGGGAGTTATCCCCAACTCCTCCGCGATCAGGTTCCATTCACCGACGCCGTCCTCGCCCTGAGCGTCCAGGACGACGACTTGGCGGTCGCGGAAGCGGAGTTGGCGTAGGACGTACGTCTTCTCCAGGGCCGACTTGCCGTTGCCGGACTCGCCGAGCACCAGCCAGTGGGGGGCGGGGAGTTGCTGGCCGTAGAGCTGGAAGGGGTCGTAGATGTAGCCCTTGCCGGAGTAGACCTCGCGGCCGATGATGACGCCGGAGTCGCCCAACCCGGGGGCGGCCGTGGGGAGATAGACCGCCTGGGCCTGGCCCGTCGAGGTGCGGACGGGCAGGCGGGTGGACTCGATCTTGCCGAAGAGGAAGGACGTGAAGGCGTCGGTGAGGACGGACAGCGGATCCCGCATCTGAGCCCTACCTCCGGATGCCGGTGGCGAACGGCAGTGTGTTCACAAACGCGCGGTGGTGCTCGCGGTCGCACCACTCCAGCTTCAGATACGACTTGCCGGCGGACGCCCTTATCGTGCGCTTGTCGCGCGCGAGGGCCTCGGGGTTGCGGGAGGAGACGGTGATGTAGCCGACCAGGTTCACGCCGGCCGCGCCGCTCGCCAGGTCCTCGCCGCGCTGGTCCATGCGGCCGTGGGCGGCGACGTCGCGGGGGTCGACGGTGCGGTTCATCTTGGCGGCGCGGGAGGCGTCGGCCTCGTCGTTGGTCTTCTCGGTCAGCATGCGCTCGATGGCGACCTCGGTGGGTTCGAGGTCCATCGTGACGGCGACCGTGCGGATCACGTCCGGGGTGTGGACGAGGAGCGGGGCAAGGAAGTTGACGCCCACCGGGGTCATCGGCCACTCCTTCACCCAGGCCGTGGCGTGGCACCACGGCTCGCGGGTGGACGACTCGCGGGTCTTCGCCTGGAGGAACGTCGGTTCCATGGCGTCGAGTTCGGCCGGCCAGGCGTTGCGTTTCGTCATCGCCTGGATGTGGTCGATGGGGTGGTCCGGGTCGTACATGGAGTGGATGAGCGAGGCGAGCCTGCCCTGCCCGAGGGGCTGCCGTACGCGGATGTCCGCCTCCTGCAACCGCGAGCAGATGTCGGTGAGTTCACGCGCCATGACGACCGCGAGCCCCGCGTCCCGGTCGAGCTTGCGGCCCGCCTGGGGGCGGGAGGCGCGGGCCATCGCGTGGGCCTCGGAGGAGAGTTCGCGGGTGAAGTGCATGCACGCGACGAGATAGGCGCGGTGCTGCTCGCTGCTGGTGGACACCATCGACTGCAGTTGGTCGTACGACTGCTGGAGCCACGTCAGTGCCTTCTCGTCGCCGCGCTGGGCGACGTCCTTGGCGTGGGCGTCCGGGTCGGCGGGGAGGGTGCGGGCGAGCATCTGGAGGCGGGTGACGAAGCCGTCGCCGTTGGCCACGTGCTTGAGGAGGGTGCCGAAGCGGTCGACGAGGGCCTCCTGGTCCTCGCTGTCGCGCAGTCCGACGCCCGGGCCCTCGATCTCGATCGCGGCGGTGACCGTACGGCGGTCCGCGTGCAGGAGTACGGCGATCTCGTCGGGGCCGAAGGGGGCGGCCAGCCAGTTGATGCGGCCGATCCCGGGCGGCGGGCCGATCTCTACCTCGCGGCCGTCGAGGTGGACGCCGGCCTCCATGACGGAGGAGCGGTACGTCGTGCCGTTGCGCAGGGTGCGCTTGTAACTGCGGTTGATCTCGAACCACTTGTAGAACGTGCGGCGCTTGTACGGCACGTAGACCGCCATCAGCGCCAGCAGCGGGAAGCCCGTCAGCAGCACGATCCGCAGGGACAGGACCGGGACGAGGAGCCCGCACATCATGCCGAGGAACGCGCCCACGATGATGAGCGCGATCTCGCCGGTCTCACGATTCTTGCCGACGATCGCGTTCGGCCGGGCCCGGCCGATGAGATATGTCCGGCGGGGCGTGATCGGATGGGACAGGTGGGACTCTGTCGTCAACGCCCTTCACCTCCCGTGCGGTTGTTGCGGGCGTTGCTGGCGTGCGGGGTGTTCGCCGGGCTCTGGCGGGGCGGGGGCGCGGAAGCGGGGACTGCTCCGCCGCCGCCCGAGGAGGGGCGCGTGCTGTGGGCGGCGACGCCGCCGGAGACCGGGTTGGACGGGCGGGCGGAGCCGGAGGACTGGCCGCCGCCTCCGCCGTCGTTCGTGCGGGCGCTGTGGGTCTTGATGCCCTGGGCGACCATGGTGGCCGGGGAGCTGATGACCGCGGCGGCCTTGCCCTCGGCGCTCTGCATGATGCGGTTGTTGCGGCCGTTGGCGATGTCGTCGCCGAAGCCGGGGACGAAGCGGTAGATCATCGCGCTGGCGAAGATGGCCAGCAGGATGATGGCGAGGCCGGAGACGACGGCGGAGAACGAGTCCGGGCCGTCGGCGGAGGACAGCGCGCCGGCCAGGCCCAGCACGATGACGATGACCGGTTTCACCAGGATCACCGCGATCATGATGCCCGCCCAGCGGCGGACGTGGCCCCACAGGTTCTTGTCGACGAGGCCCGCGTAGACGACGGTGCCGAGGAGGGCGCCGACGTAGAGGAGGGCGGCGCGGATGACGAGCTCCAGCCAGAGGACGCCGGCGGCGAGGATGCTGACCAGGGAGACGACGATCAGCATGATCGGGCCGCCGCCGATGTTGTTGCCCTTGGCCAGGGCGCTGGAGAAGTTGCCGAAGAAGGTGTCCTGGTTGCCGGTCGTCTTCGCGAGGACGTCCGAGATGCCGTCCGTGGCGGAGACGACTGTGTACAGGATCAGGGGTGTGAACGCGGAGGCGATGACCGTGAGCCAGAGGAAGCCGACGGCCTCGGAGATCGCGGTGGTGAGGGGGACGCCTCGCACCGCGCGCTTGGCGACCGCGAGCAGCCACAGGAGGAGCGTGAGGATCGTCGACGCGGCGAAGACGACGGCGTACTGCTGAAGGAACTTGGAGTTCGTGAAGTCGACGCTCGCGGTGTCCTTGACGGCGGCGCTGAGCTTGTCGATCGTCCAGGAGGCGGCTTCGGCACAGCCTTTGGCGAGGGAGGAGAGGGGGTCGAGGGTGTCGGTGGTGCTGGGGGTGGTGGTGCCCGCACCCTTCTTGCCGTTCTCGCAGATGTCCTTGGCCTCGCCGACCAGGAGCTTGCACTCCTGAGCCGCCGACGACCCCGTCGGTGTCGGGGTGGGCGAGGGGGCCGCGACGGCATGGGTGGCCAGCAGCACGGCGGTTGTCTGTACGGCGGTGAAGGCGGCCGCGGCCTTGAGTACGAGACGTGAGCTACCGGGCATAGGTGAACCCTCCGTACTCCTGGACGGCCTTGGCCATCTCGTCGGCAGTCGATGCCTTGTTGTCGCCGGGCACGGGGGCGGGGCCGTCCTTCTGGGAGAAGCTGTCGGCCTTCCAGTCGCCGTCCGCCCAGCGCAGGTGGAGCGTCAGGGTGAACCAGTCGCTGGTCACCGGGTTGGTCGAGACGGTGCCTGCCGTGCCGTACAGCCCGGTGCACCAGACTTCCACCGTCGCCGCGGTGGCCGAGTAGCTCGTGACCTTGGTGCCGATGGGCACGGTGCGGGAGACGTAGGTGTTGCCCGTGCTCGCGTTGCCGTTCGCGTCCAGGCCGAGCTTGCTCAGGAACTCCTTGGAGTAGGCCTGGTCGAGGCTGTTCTGGAGCGCGGTCTGCCGGTCGGCGACGAAGACCTGTTGCACGATCTCCGCCCGCCGGGCCGGCTTGAGGATGTCCGCCGAGACGAGCACCGTCGCGTAGTTGGTCGCGGCGCTCTCCGCGCCCTGCTGGTCGTGCGCGAATCCGGCGGGGATCCCGCCCGCCTTCGTCTGCACCGGCTTCGTGCCGCTGGCCGCCGTGGAACTCGCGTCCGGCTTCGAACCGCCGGACACGGTCGTGTCGTTGGAGGCGGAGTCGTTGCCGCCGCGGTTCGCGAAGGCGATGGCGGCGATGAGGAGGACGACTACTCCGACGACCGTGACCAGGCTTCTGGAGGAGGACCGGGTGCCTTTGCGGGCGCCGCCGTAGATGTCGCCGCCGTCGCCCTGGGGGTAGCGGGTGCGGGTCTGGCCGGTGCCGCCGTAACCGCCGGAGGTCTCGTGCTCGTCTCCGGAACTCATGCCGGGTACGCCCCTTCGCCGTCGTCCAGAAACATCTGGAAGTACGACGGTAGCCGTGCTGGTTCCCGCGCGGGCGCGGTGTGGTGACTCGACATCAGGGAAACGCAACCTCAGCCGGTGGGCGCGACGGGCGGGTGGGGTGGGGAGAGCGGGCGGTCGAGTCCGGCGGCTATACGGCCATGCCGTACACGATCGTGAAGAGGGTGCCCAGGGAGCCGATGATGAAGACCCCGGTCAGCCCGGCGATGATGAGGCCCTTGCCCTGTTCCGCGCTGAACGTGTCGCGGAGCGCCGTCGCGCCGATGCGCTGTTTGGCGGCACCCCATACGGCGATTCCGAGACAGAGCAGGATGGCGACCGCCATCACCACCTCGATCATCACCTTGGCCTCGTTGCCCAGGCTGCCGAAGGGGCCCCAGTCCGGAGCGATCCCGCCGATGATGGTGTTGATGTCTCCCTTGTCGGCCGCAAAGAGCATGTAAGTCACCGCCCCTGGTGGGTAGTTCCGCATCCCCTGCAGGTGCGCAGAGGTCAGGCATCATTGTCGCCGACAATGGCGCCGACGTATGTCGACTTGGCGTCATTGGTTGGCGAGTTTCGTACGAATACTACGTACGGTCACTCTGTGTATCACGGTAGGTAACGCCGGGCAACGAGGCCTGGGCGGAACCTGTGCGTGGTTCGGTCGTTAGCCCCTGATTATCGAGTTGCTCGTGCTGATGTTCTCATGATGAACGGGCCGCGGCTGGATGCCGCGGCCCGTTCTCTCATGCCACGTGTGGCCCCCACGACCCACGGTGGCATGACATGTGACTGTTGATCAGATCAGGGTGGGGGTCCGTTGGTCCGGCCCTAGTTCGCGAAGGCCGAGATGCCCTCCGGGGTGCCCCAGCCGGTCGGGCCGTCGTAGCCGGTCGTGGCGGTGCAGAAGTACGACGTGGTGCAGGTGCCGTTGTTGCCGCTGGTCACGTCGTTGAGGGACGAGGTGCCCGCGTAGTCGTAGGGGTACTGCGCGGGGTAGGTGCCGCTGGCCGGGGTGCCGGCGAGGGCGTAGACACCGGCGATGATCGGGGCGGAGACGCTGGTGCCGCCGAAGGTGTACCAGCCGGCGGTGACGCCGTAGGAGTCGTAGACGGAGACGCCGGTGGCGGGGTCGGCGACGGCGGAGACGTCGGACTCCATGCGCTTGGTGCAGCCGGTGTCGGTCTGCCAGGTGGGCTTGGCGTCGTAGGCGGAGCAGCCGGAGCCGGTGCCCTCGGTGCTGGACGTCTTCCAGACGGTCTCGGTCCAGCCGCGGGTGGTGGAGGAGGTGGAGAGCTTGGTGCCGCCGACCGCCGTCACGTATCGGGAGGTCGCCGGGTACTCGGCGCCGTAGGCGCTGTCACCGGAGGAGACGGTGATGGCCACGCCCGCGTGGTTGTAGTACGAGGTGTCGTACGACGTCTGCGAGGAGGACTCGGAGCCGCCGTAGGAGTTGGAGACGAACTTGGCGCCGAGGGCTACGGCCTCGTTCTCGGCGGTGCCGAGGTTGGCGTAGCTGGCGCTGGTGGCCTCGACGAGGGTGATGTTGCACAGCGGGCAGATCGCGCTCGCCATGTCGAGGTCGAGGGAGATCTCCTCGGACCAGCCGGCGTCGGACGAGGGCAGCGAGGTCGTGGAGCCGGTCTGGCTGACCTTCTTGAAGCAGCCGTTGGCCGTGGTGCAGGCGGAGAGGCCGTAGTACGAGCGGTAGGTCGCGAGGTCGGCCTCGGCGTTGGGGTCGTTGTACGCGTCGACGATCGCGATGGTCTCGCCGGAGCCGTTGGAGGCGGCGGCGGAGGTCAGGCCGTAGGCCGAGCGGAGGTTGGTCGGGCTGTAGCCGGAGGGGGTCGTCGCGTCGGCGGCCTTGGGGGTGATGCCGGTCTTCGCGGCCTGCATCTTCTGGTAGGCGGTGAGGCCGCCGGTGACGCGGTAGGACTTGCAGGTGAGATCGCCGGTGTGCTTGGGGGTCGCACAGGGGGTGGCGGCGTAGGTCACCGTGGTGGAGGTGGTGGCGCTCTGCACGGCGTCGGCCTGTGCGGCGGTGCCGAGGCCGGTGAAGACGAGTGCGGCCGTGGCGACGGCCGCGGAACCTATGCGGCGCCATCTACCGTGCGTGTGGGGGGAGTTGGGGGTCGTGGTACGCAAGGTGCAGCCTCCTGAGTCGGTGGAACAGGGGCGGTGCGGGTGCGTCTCGCCGGTGCGGTTTCCCCGGCGGTGGGGGGCGGCCCGCGATGACCATCTCTTGTTGAGTACGCGACAACAAGAGGCTGCTGGAATCCTGACTTCCGGCTTACCGAACAGGGTCTGGCTCTTTACCAAACCCACAGGTTTCTCATGGGAGTTGGGGACCGTCCCGGGCCCGGGACACGGCGAACGGGCCGCGGCTGGTTGCCGCGGCCCGTTGCCATTTGCTCCGCCGAGGGGACCCCACGTCCCCCTCTGCCGGCGGCTCCCCGTGACCCGACGGGGAGGCTCTGCGGGAGTGCCTCAGCCGGTGAAGGCCGAGATGCCCTCCGGGGTGCCCCAGCCGGTCGGGCCGTCGTAGCCCGACTTCGCGGTGCAGTAGTACGACGTGGAGCAGGTGCCGTTGTTGCCGCTGGTCACGTCGTTCAGGGCGGAGGTGCCGGCCGCGGCGTAGGGGTAGGAGGCCGGGTAGTCGCTGCTGCCGGGGGTGCCGGCCAGGGCGTAGACCGAGGCGATGATCGGGGACGAGGCGCTGGTGCCGCCGTAGGTGCCCCAGCCGGTGCCGTCGGCGCCGTAGGTGTCGTAGACCGAGACGCCCGTGGCCGGGTCGGCGACCGCGGAGACGTCGGCGATCATGCGCTTGGTGCAGGTGGCGTCGGTCTGCCAGGACGGCTTGGCGTCGTAGGCCGAGCAGCCGGAGCCGGTGCCCTCGGTGCTGCTGGTCTTCCAGACGCTCTCGGTCCAGCCGCGGGAGTTGGAGGAGGTGGAGAGCTTGGTGCCGCCGACGGCGGTGACGTAGCGGGAACCGGCCGGGTACTCGGCGCCGTAGCCCTCGTCGCCCGCGCTCGCGGTGATGGCGACGCCCGCGTGCTTGTAGTACGAGGTGTCGTACGTCGTGTCGGAGGAGGACTCCGAGCCGCCGTAGGAGTTGGAGACGAACTTGGCGCCCAGCTTGACGGCCTCGTTCACCGCGGTGCCCAGGTTGGCGTCGCTCGCCGACTTGGCCTCGACCAGCAGGATGTTGCAGTTCGGGCAGGTCGCGCTGACCATGTCGAGGTCGAGGGACTCCTCGCCCGCCCAGCCGCTGTCGGCGGAGGGGAGGGAGGTCGTCGAGCCGGTCTGGCTGACCTTGGTGAAGCAGCCGTTGTCCGTGGTGCAGTCCGAGAGGCCGTAGTACGACCGGTACGTCGCGAGGTCGGCCTCGGCGTTCGGGTCGTCGTAGGCGTCGACGATCGCGACGGTCTCGCCGGAGCCGTTGGCGGCGGCCGCGTCGGCCAGGCCGTAGGCGGACTGGATGTCCGAGGGGCCGTAGCCGGTCGGGTCGTCGGTGGCGGCCTTCGGGGAGATGGTCTTGGGCGCGACACCCTTGAGCGCGGCCTGCTTCTCCATGAAGGCGGTGGTGCCGCCGGTGACGCGCAGCGCGTTACACGCGGCGAACCCCTTCTTCGGCGTGGCGCCGCAGGCGGCCTTCTCGTACTGCACATGGGCCTTGGCGACCTGCGCGGCGATGGCCTTGGCGGTCACCTTGTGGGGGGTGGTGTCGGCGCTCGCGTGGGCCGCGGTGCCGAGTCCGGCGATCAGGAGCGCGGCGGTCGCGGCGGCGGCAGAACCGATTCTGCGCCAGTTGCCGCGTATGTGGGGGGAGTTGGGGGGTGACGTACGCAACGTACAGCCTCCAGAGAGAGGTGGGCAGAGGCCTGCGGGTGGGGGATCCACCGGTGAGGTTCCCGGTGGGGGCGGCGGCCCGTGACGACCTTCTCTTGTTGAGTACGTGACAACAAGAAGGGTTCCGGAGTTCTGACTTCCGCGTTACTCAAGGGGGTTGGGGGATTGCTGATCAATGGCGCCGGGATGGCGTGGCAATGGCCCGGACTTGACTCTCTCCACGGGAAGTCCACAGCGTGACGCGCGTTGAACGGCGCCGGCCGGCGCCCTGTCAGCGGGGCTTGAGGCCGTTCAGCAGATGGTGGATCAGGTCCGGGACGCCGGCGACCGCGGACTCCGGGGTGAGGGTGCCCTGGGCCGCGAAGGAGGCCGTGCCGTGCAGCGCGGCGCCGACCACCAGGCTCACCGTCCAGGCGTCGCCGGCGACGATCTCGCCACGCTCCTGGGCGTCGGAGATGATCCGCACGAAGGGGACCGTGGTGCTCTCGACGGCCGCGATCAGCTGCTCGGAGATGTCCGGGTCGTGCTTGCGGGTGTACATGACCTCGAGCAGCTCGGCGTTGGACGCGGCGAAGTGCACATAGGCCTTCGCCAGCGCGACGAGGCGGTCCTCCAGTGGTGCCTGCGCGTCGTCGGTGGCGTTCAGCAGCTGGGCCATGCGCTCGAAGCCGGACAGGGCCAGCGCGTCGACGAGGGCCTGCTTGTCCTTGAAGTGGCGGCCGGGGGCGGCATGGCTGACCCCGATGTCCCGGGCGAGCTCACGCAGGGACAGGGCCGCGACGCCCTTCTCCAGCAGGGTGCGCTCCGCGCTCGCGAGCAGGGCGGAGCGCAGGTCTCCGTGGTGATAGGGGCGTACAGGCATGCGAACCATCGTATCCCGATGTAGACGGCGGCAGCATTGTTGCTACCGACATCATTGTTGTCATTGACAGCATTGTAGTCGTTGCCTACATTGGGGGGCATGGACAACACGGGCAAGACCATCACTGGCAAGGGCCCCGGCAAGGCGGCCAAGTGGGACGCGAGCCGGATCCCCGATCTCTCCGGCCGGACGGCGGTCGTCACCGGCGCCAACAGCGGTATCGGCTTCGCGGCCGCCGTCGAGCTGGCCCGCGCGGGCGCGCACGTCGTGTTCGCCGTACGGGACCCGGAGCGCGGGCGGGCCGCGGCGGCGAGGGCGGGCGGCAGCACCGAGGTGCGGCGGCTGGACCTCGCGGACCTGGCGTCCGTGCGGGAGTTCGCCGAGGCGTGGGACGGCCCGCTGGACCTGCTCATCAACAACGCGGGCGTGATGATGCTCCCCGAGGGACGCACCCGGGACGGCTTCGAGACCCAGTTCGGCACCAACCACCTGGGCTACTTCGCCCTCACGAACCTGCTGCTCCCGCACATCACCGACCGCGTGGTGACCGTCTCCTCCGGCGCGCACAAGATGGGCGACGGCTACATCCACTTCGAGAACCTGAACCTCGACGGGATCTACGGCCCGCAGCGCGCCTACTCCCAGTCCAAGCTGGCCAACCTGCTGTTCACGCTCGAACTCCAGCGCAGGCTGGCCGAGTCGGGCTCCCGCGTCCGCGCGCTGGCGGCCCACCCGGGCTGGGCGGCGACCAACCTCCAGAGCCACACGGCGAACCCGGTCGGCCGCGCGCTGATGGCCGTCGGCAACAGGGTCCTCGCCCAGGACGACAAGGGCGGCGCCCTGCCCACGCTGTACGCGGCGACCCAGGACCTGCCGGGCGCGAGCTACGTCGGCCCGAGCGGACTGGGCGAGATGCGCGGGGCGCCGACGCTGGTGGGGCGCAGCGCCGAGGCGAGCGACGTGGCGGCGGCCGGGCGGCTGTGGACGGCTTCGGAGGAGCTCACCGGGGTGCGGTTCTCGGTGGGGGCGGTGGCGTAGCGGGCGCCGGCCCCTCGGTGCCGAGGGTGAGCGCCGACCGCACCCGTTCCGGTTCCTCGCAGGCCAGGAGGTCCAGCAGGAGGCCGCGGACCAGTGCCAGGGCCCGCGTCGCCCGGGCCTGCGCGAGGGCGGGCGGGGTGCCGGGCGGCTGGGCCCGCGCGAGGAGGTCGAGCCACTCCCGGGCCGCCTCGCCGGCGAAGCCCGCCCACGGGCCGGGATCGCGGCCGAGGGACAGCAGGAAGGCCTCGTACGTCAGCCGCACCATGGGGCGTTGCTCCGGCGCGGAGAGAAAGGCCCACAGGCGGTCCACGAGGGCGTCGAAGTCGTCGCCTCCGGCCTCGGTGAGCACGGCGGCCATCGTCCCGACCTGCTCGTGCCGCGCCCTGGCGAGCAGCTGCCGCAGCAGTTCGTCCTTGCTGCCGAACAGGTAGAGCAGGACGCGCGGGCTGGTGCCCGTGGCGGCGGCGAGGGGGCGCAGGGACAGGCCGGTGAGGCCGTGTTCGAGGAGGTAGGCGTAGCAGGCGTCGAGGAGTTCGGTGCGCCGGGGAGAAGGCGCTGATGACGATGGAGTGCCCACTGCGCTACCGTAACTGAAACGACTGTTTCAGTGCCAGCTCCGGTGGAGGTCGCGGCATGGGTGGTCACGACGCCTTCTCGCTCGACGGGCGTACGGCCCTGGTGACCGGCTCGGTGCGCGGGCTGGGCCTGGAGATGGCCCGGGGGCTGGCCGGGGCGGGCGCGCGGGTACTGGTCAACGGGCGGGACCGGGCCACCGTCGGCGCGACCGTGCGGGCGCTGCGCGACGAGGGGCTGGACGCCTCGGCCGCGGTCTTCGACGTCACCGAGCGGGCGGCGGCGCGGGAGGCGGTGAGCGGGCTCGGGGACATCGACGTCCTGGTCAACAACGTCGGCCAGCGCGACCGGCGGGGGCTGTACGACATGACCCCGGACGCGCTGGCACACATGCTGGACGTCCACCTCACCTCGGCGTACGCGCTGAGCCGGACCGTCGCCGAGGGCCTGGCCGCCCGGCGCACTCCGGGCCGCATCATCAACGTCTCCTCCGTCATGGGCCAGTTGGGCCGCACCGGGGACATCGCCTACGCCACGGTCAAGGCCGGCCTCGACGGGCTGACCCGGGCCCTCGCCGCGGACCTCGGCCCCAGCGGCACGACCGTCAACTCGGTGGCCCCGGGGACCTTCGCGACCGAGGTCAACGCCGGTCTCGCGGACGACCCCGAGTGGGGCCGGTGGCTCAAGACCCGTACCGCCCTGGGACGTTGGGGGCGGCCGGCCGAGATCGCGGGGATCGTGGTGTTCCTGGCGGGCGACACGGCGTCGTTCATCACGGGGCAGACGATCGCGGTGGACGGCGGGATGACGACGACGTTCTGAGCGGGACCGGGGCCGTCAACTCCAGCTGCGCGCCCCGGCGTTGAAGACCTCCGGGTCGCTGTGCACCGGCAGCACGCACAGGAGGTGGCCGCCGGGGGCGCGCAGGGTGCGGCACTCCAGCCAGCGGGAGACCGGGGTCGCGCCCAGGGCGAGCAGTCGGGCGGTCTCCGCCTCCACGTCGTCGGTCTCGATGTCGATGTGGAAGCGCGGGTTGGTGTCGTCGATCGACTGAACCGCCGTCACCAGACCGGGTATTGCCTCGTGGAGGCTGATGAACTGCTCCTCCGAGGGGACCGGTGCGGCGGGGGTGCCGAGGGCCGCCGACCAGAAGGCCGCCGCGGCGGCGGCCTCCGGGCCGGGGGTGTCGATCAGGAGGGCGAAGACGCGGCTTCTATGCATGTGGCCCTGTTTCCGGGGCTGTTGCGTCCGCCGCGTCCGCCACGCCCTCCACGAAGTGGTCGAACTCGCCCGCCTGGACGCCCAGTACGAAGGCGTCCCACTTGCGGCGGTTGGTGGTGACCACGTTGGCCGGGTCGCTGGTCTCGCGGATGTAGACGGGGGCCTCGCCGTCGTCCCCCTCGCCGAAGGCGATCTCTATCCAGGGGCCGGGTCCGGTGGCGTCCGGTGGGGCGGCGCGTTCCCAGGTGAGGCCGGGAGGGAGGTCGGACACGGGAGATTCCTCTTTCTGGAGCCGGGGCGGCATCGAGTATCGCTCAGGGGGCAGAAGAGACGAGAGGACAGTACGGTGGACAGACCGCCGAACGAAGCGCCGAACGAGTCAATGCACGAGCCGTTCACAGCGAAATCTCAGCAAACGTCGACGTCCTTTCTCACCTTCGTGGGACAAAGTGGGGGCCGATGAAGCGCAGCTCACGCATCTCCCGTTCCGCTCGCCTCGCGGGCAACCGCCGGTACGCGCTGTTCGTCGCCGTGGTGACGCTGGCCCTGACCTCGGCCTCCGTGGCGACCGCCGACGACGGCCCGGGGCCCTTCGGCGTGACCACCGTGACCGAGGTGAACAAACAGAGCGTGCGGGTCGGAGCCCTGTTCGGGTCGGACCACGCCACCAGCCTGGCCGGCGGCCACCACTGCACCGCGTCCGTGGTGCACAGCGCGGGGCACAACCTCATCGTCAGCGCGGCCCACTGCCTGGACGGCGACCCCGGCGACGTCTTCGTGCCCGGCTACCGGGACGGCAAGGCGCCGTACGGAGTCTGGAAGGTCCTGCAGCGGTACCTGCCGGACGGGTGGAACCAGGGGCAGGCCGAGGACAGTGACATCGGCTTCGCCACGGTCGCCGAGGTGGACGGTAAGAACATCGAGGACGTGGTCGGCGCCGACCGGTTCACCGCCGGGACGGAGACCGGGGCCACCGCCGTGACGATCACCGGCTACCCCTCCGCGACCGACCAGCCCATCAGCTGCACCAACAAGCCGACCCAGCACAGCGCCACCCAGCAGCGCATCGACTGCCCGGGCTTCACCGGCGGCACCAGCGGCAGCCCCTGGATCAACGGGGACCAGCAGGTCGTCGGAGTCATCGGCGGACACGAACAGGGCGGACTGACGCCCGATATCTCCTACAGTGTCGTGCTCGGGAAAGAAGCGGCCGAGTTGTACAAGGACGCCACGAGCGACCCGTAATAAGGGCCGCCGCACCTCCCGCTCCGCTCGCTGAATACGCGTCACATCCGGCGGAAACACAGCGAAATGCCGCCACCCTGCCCCGAAATGGCCTTGAACAGGGCTGACATGGGGGAGGGTTGAGCCGTGCGAAAAGTATGGGTGATCGGTGGGGTCGCGGCCGGGCTCGGGCTCAGCTTCGTGATGCTGCTCGTCGTCGGGGTGTACCTCGTCGCCGGGAACCTCGCAGGCGGAGCCGGCGGAGGCAGCGTCTCGCTCGCCAAGGGCGCGGTGCCGGCGGCCTATTCGTCACTCGTGCAGAAGTGGGGCAACCTCTGCTCCGCCCTCAACCCCGCACTGCTCGCCGCCCAGCTCTACCAGGAGAGCGGCTTCAACCCGAACGCGAAGAGCCCCGCGAAGGCCGAGGGGATAGCGCAGTTCATCCCCGGGACCTGGGCCACGCACGGGATCGACGGCAACGGCGACGGCGTCCGCAACGTATGGGACCCGAACGACGCGATTCCGTCGGCCGCGAGCTACGACTGCCAGCTCGCCTCCTATGTGAAGGACGTGCCGGGCAACCAGAGCGAGAACATGCTCGCCTCGTACAACGCGGGCGCGTACGCCGTCATCAAGTACCAGGGCGTGCCGCCGTACGCGGAGACCAAGAACTACGTGAAGACGATCACGTCCCTGGAGCAGAGCTTCGCCGCGCCGGTCAGCCGGGTCGACCCCTCCGAGCAGGCCGCCACCGCCATCAACTACGCCCAGAAGAAGCTCGGCACCCCCTATCTGTGGGGCGGGAACGGCACCGCCGACCAGGGCGGGCGCTTCGACTGCTCGGGGCTGACCAAGGCCGCGTTCGAGAGCGCGGGGATCACGCTGCCGCGCGTTGCGAACGACCAGTACAACGCGGGACCGCATCCGCAGCGGGCCGAATTGCTGCCGGGAGATCTGGTGTTCTTCTCGGACGACCTCACCAATTCCCGCGCCATCCGGCATGTGGGGATTTATGTCGGCGGCGGATACATGATCGACGCGCCCCGGACGGGTGCTGTGATCCGGTTCGACCCCATTGACACCCCCGATTACTTCGGCGCGACCCGGGTCACCGAAGATGGCGCGAAAGCGCTCCCCACGACGGTGTGAACCGAGCGTGAACCCACCCCCTGAGCTGGGGCGATGAGTCTCTCTTCGATAACGTCTGCGTGATCATTCGGTGGAGTGTGGAACGTACAAAGAGGGGCCGTGCGTTCCTGTTGAGTAATGCGCACGCGAGATGCGCCCGGAACAACGACGAAGGAGCCGCAGCATCATGGCTGTACTCGCCGAATCCGGGTCCAACCCCGACGTCGATCTGCTCTACGACATCAATGGCCTCGCCAAGGACGCGCCGCACTGGTTCGACCGGATCGTGGAGTTCGTCGGCGAGTACGGACTGCTGATCGCCATGGTGCTGCTCGTGGTGTGGTGCTGGTGGTCCGTGCGGCGGCGCGCGGACGAGGACGCCGCGCAGTCCGTCGCGGCGCTCGTCTGGACACCGCTGGCCGCGGCGATCGCCGTTCTTGTGAACGTGCCCATCCGCGGGTTCGTGGAGCGGCCCCGCCCCTTCCTCGACCACACCGGCATCGATGTCCTCGTCTCCGGCAAGACCGACTACTCCTTCGTGAGTGACCACGCCACGATCACCATGGCGATGGGCGTCGCGCTGTTCGTCGCGAACCGGCGGTTCGGGTTGCTGGGGATAGGGCTCGCGCTGGTGGAGGGGTTCTGCCGGGTCTACATGGGCGTGCACTATCCGACCGACGTGATCGGCGGGTTCGCGCTCGGTACGGCTGTGGCTCTTCTGCTGTCTCCGCCGGCCATGGCTCTGCTTACGCCTGTGTTGAGGGCTGTTGAGGGCTCGCGGTGGGGGGCGTGGTTGGTTCGGTCCGGTGACGCTCGTCGGCTGGCCCGGGACGCGGTGATCCCGGGGGCTCGGACGGAGACTTCGGGGACTGAGGAACGGGA
>NZ_BARG01000079.1 GCF_000376565.1 Streptomyces hokutonensis
GGAGGCCGAACTCAAAGTCGGCTGACCGTACACAGCAGTTGGGGCGGTACCGGACCGGCACCGCCCCAACTGCTGTGCGGGCTCAGGCCGTTGGCAGCACCGTACGCGGCCGGACCGGGAACCCCGCCGCCAGGTAGCAGTCGTCGATGAGCCGCATCGTGGTCAGCGCGTCGTCGGCGTCGAGTACGAGCGGCGCGCCGTCCCTCAAGTGGGCGGCGAAGGCCTCCAGTTGGTAGGTGTACGAGGATCGGCGGCCGAGTTCCTCGGTGCGTTCACCGGCCGCCGTACGCACGACGACCCGGTCGTCGAGGTGGGGCTGCACGAAGTTCGTCACCGTGGCCTCGCCGCGTGAGCCCACGACGCGGCAGCTCATCTGCCAGGTCTCGTGGGCCATGTGGCAACGCGCGCTGCCCGTGGCACCGCCCGGGAACTCCAGGTCGGCGTCCAGCCATTCGTCGATCCCCGGTGCGTCGGCCTTCTCGCCGCCGCGCGCGGCGACCAGCCGGGGTGCCCCGCCGGCCCAGGGCGCGAGCATGCGCTGGGCGTGCAGGCTGTAGCAGCCGAGGTCCATCAGCGCGCCGCCCGCGAGCGGCAGCGACCACCGCACGTCGCTGTCCGGCGGTGCGGGCATGGCGACCATGGTGTCGACGTGCCGGAGCTCGCCCAACTCCCCACTGTCCAGCAGCTCGTGGAGGCGCAGGACGACCGGGTGGAAGAGGTAGTGGAAGCCCTCCATGAACACCGTGCCCGCTTTGGCGACGGCCTCGTGGACCTCGGTGGCCTCCGCGGTGTTGCTCGCGGACGGCTTCTCGGTGAGGACGTGTTTGCCGGCCCGGAGAGCGGCCAGGTTCCACGGTCCGTGCAGGCTGTTGGCCAGGGGGTTGTAGACGACCTCGACCTCCGGGTCGGCCACGAGGTCGGCGTAGGAACCGACCACCCGCTCCACGGCGTGGGCTGCGGCGAAGGTCTCGGCGCGGGACCGGTCCCGGGCGGCCACCGCGACGAGGCGGTGGCCGGTCGCCCGGGCGGGGCCCACGATGGACAGTTCGGCGATCCGGGACGCGCCCAGAACACCTATCCGCAGCGGCTCGTCCGTCGTCATGCGCGTACCTCTTCGAGTCGTACCGGGCGGTGTTCATGGAGGGAGAGGGTGCACGCGTCGGCGATCCTGCTCGCCTCGACGGCGTCCGCGACCGTGCACGGGGAGGTGCGGGTGCCGGCCACCACCTCGGTGAACGCGGTGAGTTCGGCGCGGTAGGCGTCGGCGAACCGGTCCATGAAGAAGGTGTGCGGCACCCCGGCGGGGAAGCCCGTGTCCGGCTCGACGGAACGCAGCGGCAGCCTGTCCTCCAGGCCGACCGCGATGCTGTCCTTCATGCCGTGCAGTTCCAGACGTACATCGTGACCGCGGGCGTTGTGGCGGGAGTTGGAGATGGCTGCGATGGTGCCGTCGTCCAGGGTGAGCAGGGCGGACGCCGTGTCGACGTCACCGGCCGCCCGGATGTACTCCGCGCCCCGATTGCCACCGGTCGCGTACACCTCGACCACCTCGCGGCCGGTCACCCAGCGCACGATGTCGAAGTCGTGCACGCTGCAGTCGCGGAAGATGCCGCCCGAGGCGGCCACGTAGGCGGCCGGCGGTGGAGCGGGGTCGAGGGTGGTGGACCGTACGGTGTGCAGGGCGCCGAGTTCGCCGCTGACCACGGCCCGGCGCGCGGCCGTGAAGCCCGCGTCGAAGCGCCGGTTGTAGCCGATGTGCACCTCGACGCCGCTGCCCTCCACCGCGCGCAGCACCTCGAGGCTCTCCTCGACACCGCGCGCCACGGGCTTCTCGCAGAACACGGGGATGCCCGCTTTCACGGCGGCGAGGATGAGCTCGGGGTGCGCGTCGGTCGCGGCGGCGATGACGACACCGTCGACCCCGGCGGCCAGCAGCGCCTCGGGGGAGTCGGCGGCGGTGGCCCCGAAGCGCTCGGTGACCGCCGCGACGGTGGCGGCCACCGGGTCGGTGACCACCAGGGAGTCCACCGCGTCCAGGCCGGCGAGGGTCTCCGTGTGGAAGGCGCCGATGCGGCCAAGACCCATGATGCCTATGCGCATGGGAATCGTGCTCCTTCTGCCGGGGTGTGGCTCAGTCCTGGCCGCCGAAGACGTTCTGGTCCCAGTCGATGACCGAGCCGGTGACCACGCCGCTGCGGTCGGAGAGCAGGAAGACGACGAACTCGGCGATCTCGTCGACCTGCCCGAGCTTGCCCATCGGCTGCGACGCGGCGGCCTTCTCCAGCCAGTCGTCCCCGGCACCGTGGAAGGCGCGCTGGGTGGCGTCCTCGCCCTCGGTGTCCGTCCAGCCGATGTTGACCGTGTTGATCCGGATCCGGTCGAAGCGGTGGGCGTGCGCCGCGTTGCGGGTCAGGCCCGCGAGTCCGGCCTTGGCGGCGGAGTACGGGGCGAGGTGCGGCGGCCCGCCGTGGGCACAGTTGGAGCCGATGCTGACGATCGTCCCCGGTGCCTTGCGCGCGGTCATGTCGGCCACCGTGGCCTGCATCGCGAAGAACGGTGCCTTCAGGTTGATCGCCATGTGCTGGTCGAACAGTTCCGGCGTGGTGTCCAGCAGCGAGCCGCGTGACGTGAGCCCCGCCGCGTTGACGAGGCAGTCGATGCGCCCGTGGGCCTCGACGGTCCGTACGACGCTGTCGCGCGCCTGCGCCGGATCGGCGAGGTCCGCGCGCAGGAAGTGGGCTCCCGTTTCCGCGGCGAGCTTCTCGCCCACGTCGGCCCGGCGGCCGGTGAAGACGACGGTCGCGCCCTCCGCCACGGCGGCCCGCACGACACCCGCGCCGACGCCCTGGCTGCCGCCGTTGACGAGGACGACTCTGTCCTCAAGCAGTCCCATGAGAGTGATGTGTCCTTTTCAGCTCTGGCGGCGCTTGGCCGCGGCCTGGAGTTCATGACGCAGCCGCTCGGGGTCCCAGTCCTCGGCGACGGCCTGTCGCAGAGTGTCCGCCTGCGAGGGCGGGGCGAGACCCTCGACAGGCGGGTCGAGGTCGAGGTTGGTGGGGAAGGGGTAGCCCTCGGCGGTGGCGGCGATCACGCGGCGCAGCCAGTCCTCCGAGACGCCCTCGGCCTTGCGGCTCAGCAACACCGGGAACACGGCGTTCGCCATCGCCTCGCGGTCCACCGTCTCCATGGCACGCCCGAACGCGGAGGAGATCTGCAGCAGATTGGCCATGCGCCTGATGTCGGCCGACCGGTTGTGCCCGGCGGCGTGGAAGAGCGCCGGGTTGAAGAAGACCGCGTCGCCCTTCTCCAGCGGGAGCTGGACGTGGTGCGCGTCGAAGTACTCGACGAACTGCGGGAGCCGCCAGGCGAGATAGCCGGGCTCGAACTTCTGCGAGTGCGGCAGATACAGCGTCGGACCGGACTCGACGGGCATGTCGCAGTGGGCCACCGCGCCCTGGAGGGTCAGCACCGGGGAGAGCCGGTGGACGTGCGCGGGATAGGCCGCGGCTTGTTCCTGGGAGAGGAAGCCGAGGTGGTAGTCGCGGTGCACGCTCTGTGCCGCGCCGCCCGGGTTGACCACGTTGACCTGCGAGGTGACCTGGTAGGCGGGGCCGAGCCAGGCCTCTGAGATCAGCTCCAGGATGTCGTTGGCGTAGTAGTCGGCGAACGCCTCGGGCGCCCGTACGGCCACCTTGTCCAGGGCGTTCCACACACGGTCGTTCGCGCCGGGCTTGGCGAAGTGGTCGCCGCGCCCCGCGCCGCTCGCGCGCTCCTCCTCGATCAGCGCCCGGAAGGCGTCGGACGCCCGGTCCACGACGGCCTCGTCGGGGAAGGCACCCTTGAGGACCACGATGCCGGGCCCGTCGAGCAGCGCCCGCACCAGTTCGCTCTGCACGTCGCGGCGGCCCTCGGCGGTGGCCGCGAGCTCACGGAGCCGGGCGCTGTCGTAGAGCGGGACGTTCTGCTCGATCCGCTCCGCCGAGGGGTGGTCGGCGAGATCGGTGCGCTGCTCCACGAGGGAGCGGAACACATCGAGATCGCAGTCCGCCTCGGTCAGCCAAGTCCGCGTCCCTGCGGTTACGGAAGACATCCGGGTCCTTTCGCTGTGCCGTGGTTTCTGCCAGTCTTGATAACTCGAACCCATCATTCAATGCTTGTCAGTACATCAAAAGTGCATCACCGGCTCTTGGGACCCGTCATGCGACACCGCTATCCGATCAGGGAAATCGCCCGCCAGGCCGGGCTGAGTACGGCCACGGTCGACCGTGTCCTCAATCAGCGGGGCAACGTGACGGAGAGCACCATCAGGGAGGTGCAGGAAGCCATCAAGGACCTGGACCGCCAGCAGAGCCAGGTCCGGCTGGGCGGCCGTACCTTCATGATCGACATCGTGATGCAGACCCCGGAGCGGTTCTCCACCGCCGTACGGGACGCGCTCGAAGCCGAACTGCCCTCGCTGCACCCCGCTCTCGTACGGTCGCGCTTCCACTTCCGCGAGACCTGCCCGCCCGCCGAACTGACCGCGACCCTGGACGGGATCGCGAAGCGCGGCAGCCAGGGCGTGATCCTCAAGGCCCCCGACGAACCGGAGATCGCGGCGGCCGTCGCCCGGCTGATCACGGCCGGTGTCCCCGTGGTCACCCTGGTGACCGACCTGCCGCACAGCGCGCGCCTCGCCTACGTCGGCATCGACAACCGCGCGGCCGGCGCCACCGCCGCCTACCTGCTGGGCCAGTGGCTGGGCAGGAGGCCCGGCAATGTGCTGACCACCATCAGCCGGGGTTCCTTCCGGGGCGAGGAGGAACGCGAGATGGGCTTCCGCAGCGCGATGCGCCTGGCCGACCCCCGGCGGTCCCTGGTGGAGGTCACCGACAGCGACGGCCTGGACGCCACCCAGCACGATCTCGTGCTGGCGGCGCTCAAGCGGGACGAGGACATCATCGCCGTCTACTCGGCGGGCGGCGGCAACCTCGCCACCCTCGACGCCTTCGACGCGCTCGGCCGGGAGTGCGCGGTGTTCATCGCCCACGACCTCGACCACGACAACACCCGGCTGCTGCGCGAGCGCCGCCTGTCCGCCGTCCTCCACCACGACCTGCGCCAGGACATGCGCCGCGCCTGCCAGATCATCATGCGCGCCCACAAGGCACTCCCCGACGACGGCCCGTCCCTGCCCTCGGCGATCCAGGTGGTCACACCGTTCAACATGCCGCCGGGAGCGCCCTCCGCGGCACCGGCCGACTGACAACGCGGGGCGCGTGCGGGGCCGCGCCGATAGGCTGGTGGTGGTCGGCACATCAGCGCGCTCAGCCGGAACTCCAGCGATCGCAGCACAGGAGGAACCATGGCCGGTCAGTTCGAGGCGACAGCCGAGATCAACCGCCCGGTCGAGGAGGTCTTCGCCTTCCTCGCCGCCGGCACGAACGACCCGAAGTTCAGCCCGAGGGTCCAGCAGATCACCAAGACCCCGGAGGGCCCGACGGCCGTCGGCACCGTCTTCACCAGCACGGTCAAGGACGCCGGCATGAAGACGGGCCGGACCTTCCGCATCACCGAGTTCGAGGCACCCCACCGCATCCGCTGGGCGGAGACCTCGAAGAACGTCGTCACGGCCGACGAGGGCGGCTACGACCTCGAATCCACCGGGCCGGGCACGACCAAGGTGCGGATCTTCAACGTCCTCGAAGGCCACGGCGTCGGCAAGCTCCTCGTGGGCTTCGCGCTGAGCGCGGCCCGCAAGGACGCCCCCGCGTTCGGGCAGCGCATCAAGACGGCGGTGGAGGCGTCCTGACACGCCGATGACCGTCAACGCGCCGTAGCGGGGCGGCTGTTGTAGGCCTCCACGGTCAGCAGCGGATGCCCCGAGGCCAGTGCCCGCGCCGGCCAGGACAGGGTGACGGTCTGTGACTCGCCGGGCAGCAGCCACAGGTAGTTGTGGCTGTACAGCGTCGGCAGCACACGGTGGCCGGTCGCGCCGTCCGTCAGCGCGAGCCGGACCATCGCGGCGACGGCGGAACCGTCGTTGCGGAGGGTGGCGGTGAGCCCGGAACGGGTCACGCGCCCCAGCGTCGCCGACATCGTTGTCCGCGGCGCCCCGCTCAAGCCCCGCATGGCGGCCGGCGTGCGATAACGCCAGTACGTGTTCCGCGACCGGAGCCGCCCGTCACCGTCCTGCAGTGTCAGCCGCAGCAGGTGCAGATCGGGCAGGTCGTCGGTCCAGGGGACGCTGAACGCCTTGGCGGTCGCGGCCGGTGCGACATCCAACTGGGTGCTCCTGTTCGCACCGAGCCGACGGCCCGACAGGTCGAGCAGCTGCGCGGAGACAACGGCCTTCCGCAGCCCGGCACGCGTGTGGTTGACGGCGATGACCTGCCCCTCGGGATCGGCCTGGACGTGCAGCGGCTCGCAGGCCGAACGGGCGCCGTAATACGTGCCGTTGACGTCGAAGTCGTAGTCGTAGGTCTGCCAGACCGTGCTGTGCCAGGCCGGGTGGGACATCCACAGCATGAGGCCGCTGGCGTTGTCCCAGAGGTTCGCGTTCCAGGCCTCGAACATGGCGCGCGTGTTCTCGTAGTTGACGAACTGCGCCTTGCGCGCGAAGTCGTCCAGGCCGGTGACCTCCCCGAGGCGCGTCTCTACGGCGGCCTTGTACGTCTGCGGTGCCTGGTTCCCGCGCTCGCTCCAGTCGTGGTAGTACCAGGCGCCCCGGATCGGCCACTCGGGTTCGTCGCCCGTCATGTTCCGCAGGCTGGCGGCGGTGGAGACCACGGGCATGCCGATCTCGGTGTGGAAACCGAAGTCCTTGCTGCCGTAGGTCGCCGGGTCGAAGTACTTCTCCGGCTCCACCCAGCCGTAGGGTCCGCCGCCGGTGATGATGCCGCCGGCCGAGTTGTTCTGGTAGAGGACGCCGGGGACCTGGTCCTCCACGGCCTTGCGCATGCCCTGGTCGATCGCGGCGGGCGGGTTGCCCTCGTTGGCGCCGCACCAGATCACCACGCTGGGATGGATGCGGTAGCGCAACACCGTGTCCCGGGCGAGGGAGTTGAAGGCGTCGTGGTCCGGCGGGTCCATGCCCCACGCGTTGGGGAAATCGTTCCACACCAGGATTCCGTGCTCGTCGCAGGCGGCGAAGAACTCCTCCCGGTCGGAGGTGCCGACCCAGTTGCGGATCATGGTGAAGTTCATGTCCCGGTGCATCCGCACGGCCGCGTCCATCCGCTCCGGCGGCATCCGGCGCAGCAGCTCGTCCCAGCCCCAGTTGCCGCCACGGGCCAGGACCCGCACCCCGTTCACGCTGATCTTCAGCGGATCCGGGGTGTTGGACACCGACTTCACGTCGGTCCAGGTGTCCGCGTCGTCCGACACCTGGATCACATACGTCTTCGGATACGCCGACTCCCATACGACTGCGACCCGGTCGAATCTCTTCGAGGAGCCCAGGTCGACCTGGATCCACTGGTGGTCCACGTAGGCCGAGGACCAGCGGGTGCCCGGATCACCGTCCGTGGCGTGCGCGGCCGGGTGGTCGGGATCCTCGGTGGAGGCGGTCGTCGTACGATGGAGAGCCAGGTCGGTGCCCGGGGCCGTGCTGTCGATGACGTTCAGGGACCACAGGGAGTTGCCCCAACTGGTGTTGCGCAGACCGCAGTTGATACGGACGTAGCGCGCGGTCCGGGGCGCGAAGTCCTCTGTCTGCAGGCTGGCGTTGCCGTTGTTGAAGGGCAGCGGGACCGCGCTGTTGTCCACCGACGCGGCATCGGTCCAGGTGGCGTTGTCGGTGGAGACCTGCACCACGAAGGTCTTCGCGTACGCCTGTTCCCAGACCAGGTCGACCCCGTCGAAGGACTGCGCGGACCCCAGATCGACCCGGATCCACTGGTCGTCCTCATAGGCAGAGGACCAGCGGGTACCGGGATCGCCGTCGGTCACGTTGCCCGCGCCGTGGTCGTCCCCGTCCGTGCTCGACGCGTCGGCCTGCGCGTGCAGGGCCAGGTCGACGGAGGAGCGGACGCTGTCGCGCACGGACAGCGTCCACAGGGAGCTGCCCCAACTGGTCGCCCTGGTAAGGCATTTGACGCGCACGTACCGGGCCTGCTGCCGGTCGAAGGTCACCGACTGGGTATACGCGTCACCGGAGTTGGTGAACGGCAGCGGCACCGCGTACTCGTAGCCGAACTGGCGGATGCCGAAGCGGGTGGTGCGGCGGTCGCTCTCCGCGCCGTCGAGCGAGGCGACCAGGGTGAGTTGGTGGAGCGTGGGGTCGCCGAGACCGTTGGGCCACCACAACTCCGGGTCGTGCAGTCGCAGTTGAGCGAAGGCGTCGGGGGTGAACACGACGTCGACGCTCTCGCCGGCTGGCACGGTGACGGCCTTGCTGACCTGTACGTCGCCGAAGGACGCGGAGACCGTCGTCCGGTGGTCGGCCGTGTCGGCGTTGCGGACCGGGACGACCAGGGTCAGTTCGGCGACCGACAGACCGGGCAGGTCCGGCAGCAGGGTGTCGACGCGCGGATCGCCGATCACCACATGGCCGGTCGAGCGCAGCCGGACGTGGTTCCAGATGCCGGCGGCCCGGTCGCGTACCGCCGGCATCCAGTCCCAGCCCGAAGCGGCCAGGTAGGTGGGGGAGTTGAGGTTCATCTGGTTCGCGCCCGCGTCCACCCAGGACTCGCCGGCCGGGCCCTTGTCGCCGGGGCTGCCGGGTACCGGCATCGGCGTGATCCGCACCGCGAGCGCGTTCGTCCCGCCCGGAGCGAGCAGTTGGGTCACGTCGAGGGCCGAGCGAGCGAAGGGGTACGTGAGTCCGCCCACGTGGTGGCCGTTGAGCCAGATGTCGGCCGTGTGGTTGACGCCGTCGAACTTCAGCCAGGTCCGGCGCCCGGCCCCGGTGCGCAGACCGCGCGGCAGCTCGAAGTCCCGCTTGTACCACCAGGCATGGCGTGACAGGGCCTCGGGGATGCGGAGGTTGTTGAGTCCGGCCACGGGATCGGGCAGCTTGCCCTGGTCCACGAGCGAGGCCAGCACCGTGCCGGGGACGGTGGCCGGCAGCCAACTGCTCGTGTCGAAGGACGACTTGGACAGTTCCGTACCGTCGGCGCCGGCCCAGTCGTCCAGCGTCAGCCGCCAGCCGGACTCCACCGGAACCGTGCCGTCCTCGGCCACCGCCAGCTTCGGCGCCGGGCCGGTGCGGGTGCCCCAGTCCGTCCAGCCCGTGGCCGACGGGCGGTGGCCCTTGACGGTTCCGTACACCTCGAAGCCGTTCAGGCCGAGGGGGTTGGGGTTGGAGCGGCGGGTCGAGGTGAGCCGTATCCAGCGTGCCGTGACCGGGTGCGGGGGCTGGATGTTCACGACTCCGCCCGTGCCGGCCGTGGTGCGGTGCACGGCGGTCCAGGAGGTCCGGTCGGTCGAGGTCTCGACGACGTACTCGACCGAGTAACTGGACTGGATCTCCTTGCCTGTTGTGCCGTCGGCCGGGTTGCCCGAGGTGGGCGGGGTGAACACCGGGTCGTTCGCGTCGCCTTCGAAGGTGAGGCGGACCGATGTGACCTCGCACGGGGCCTGCAGATCGATCGAGATCCACTGGGGGTCGCCCGCCCCGGCACGCCATCCGCTGCCGCGCACACCCGGTGAGTTGAACCGGTCCACCACGAAGGAACCCGGGGTGGGCGCGTAGGCGGTCGAGGAGACCGACACGGGCCGGTACAGGGCGAGTTCACCGGGTTGACCGGGGGAGGAGGGGGCGGCCGACGCGGGCGCGGAGAAACCGAGACCGAACCCGGCCAGCAGACCGGAACCCGTGGTGACGAAGGTGCGGCGCGACACGTGCGGTGAACCCGACTGATCTGTCATGAGCGTGATGTCCCATCAAAAACCGGCGGCACTGACAACGTTGCCAAAGGCTGTGACGCGAGGGATGCTGTGTCAACCCCTGAGGCGACCTTCTAATAAATTAGGAATTAATGTTGACAGGGTTTCGGCCGCACGCCACAGTCGTCGCCGTGACGCCCCCGGCCCCCTGTCGCAGCGCGGCCCGCGTCACGTCCTCCTGCTTCCCAACCTCCGGGAGAGGCACGTGATTTCATCTCCGCAGGTCCGCACACCCGCGGTAACGAGACTGACCCGCCGGGCCACCGTGATCGCCATCGCGACCGTACTGGCGGCGACCGCGGCCCCGGCCGCCACGGCACGGACCGGCACCGACCAGGGCGCCCCCGACTACTACGACAGCGGCCTCGCACCGACTCCCTACATGGGCTGGAACACCTACTACGGGCTCGGCGCGCCCACCGAACAGCAGGTGCGCTCCGTCGCGGACAAGCTGGTCAGCAGCGGTCTGCGGGACAGCGGGTACGACATCGTGTGGCTCGACGGCGGCTGGCAGGCCGACAACCCGCGCAACGCGCAAGGGCAGTTGGTCGCCAACCCGGACCGCTTTCCCTCCGGCATCCCGGCCCTCGTCTCCTATCTCCACAAACGCGGACTGCGCGCGGGCATCTACACCGACGCCGGCGCCTACGACGGCGGCAAGAGCTGCGGGCTGGGCAGCCGCGGGTACTACGACCAGGACGCGCGGCAGTTCGCCGGCTGGAAGATCGACGCGGTCAAGGTCGACTTCCTGTGCGGCATCGGCGCCAAGCTCGATCCGGGCCCGGCCTTCAAGGAGTTCAGCGACGCGGTCGCCAAGTCCGGCCGCAAGATGCTGCTCAACCTCTGCAACCCGCTCACCGACGACTGGGGCCTGCCGCACACACCGGAGCAGGACGCGCACAACACCTACGTCTACGGCCCGACGACCGCCGACTCCTGGCGCACCGGCACGGACATCGCGTGGGGTACGGCGAGCCCGGGGCAGTGGCCCAACATCCTGCGCAACATGGACGCCAACGCCTGGCACCCCGAGGCGCAGGGGCCCGGTCACTACAACGACCCCGACTACCTCATCCCGATGCGCAGGATGACCGACGGGTCGTACGAGCTGAGCCAGGAGGAGTCGACCAGCCAGTTCGTGATGTGGGCCGAGATGGGCTCGCCGCTCGTCCTCGGCTCCGACCCCCGCACCCTGTCCGACTCCATGCTGGCCACCCTGCGCAACCCGGAGATCATCGCCGTCGACCAGGACCCGCTGGCCGTCCAGGGTGTGCGCGTGGCGACCGACTCGGTCGGCGACGTGTACAGCAAGGTGCTGGACGGGCGCGGGCAGCGGGCGGTCGTGCTGCTCAACCGGTCGGACCAACCCGCCCTGCGCACCGTGCAGTTCGCGGACACCGGGCTCGGTGGACCGGTCCAGGTACGGGACCTGCGGGCACGCACCGACCGGGGTACGCACACCGGGTCGTACACCGTCGAGGTCCCCGCGCACGGCACCGCGTTCCTGAAGCTGACGGGCGCCGATGCCCTGCCCGGTACGAATCTGGGGCAGCAGGCCACGGCGAGTCCGGCCATCGTGAACGACGGCGCCACACCGACCACCTTCCTGCGCGGCCCGCACGGCTCGCTCGTCCAGCAGACCGATGGCAAGGCGAAGGATCTCGGCGGTCCGGCGAAGGGCCGGATCCTCGGCCAGCCCGCCGCGTACGCCTCGGCCGGCGGCCGGATCGACGTCTTCGTGCGCGGCACCGACTCCCGGGTGTACCGGCGGGTGTTCACGGCCGGGCGCTGGGGTGCGTGGCAGAGCCTGGGCGGCCAGGTGGCCGACGCGCCGTCGGTGGCGTTCACCGATCCCGCGCACTGGACCCTGTTCGCCACCGGCTCGGACGGACAGGTCGCGCAGCGCGGCCCGGCGACCGGCTGGTCCTCGCTCGGCGCCCCCGGTGGGCGGGCGGTGTACGGGCGGCCGTCCGCCGTCGTGGATGCCCAGGGGCGGGTCCATGTCGCCGTGCGCACCGCGGCCGACGACGTGTGGACGCGGTCCCAGGACACCTCGGGGGAGTGGTCGCCGTGGAGCTCGCTCGGCGGGACCGTCAGCGGCAGCCCGACGCTGGTCGCCGTGGGGGACGCCGTGGTGCTTTACGTGCGGGCCGCCGACTACACGCTCTGGCAGCAGCGGTACGAGAACGGTGCCTGGCAGGGGTGGACCAAGCAAGTGGCCTTCCCCAGCGCGGCGTTCGACGGCGCGCTCGGTGCGGTGGCCGGGCCGGGCGGGACGGTCGACGCGGTGTACCGGGGCGTCGACGGCTACGTCCACCGGACTCAGTTCAAATAAATTAGTAATTATTCTTGACGTGGTGGGGACGCCACGCGAATCTGGATCCGCCCGCGAGGGATCCACAGGGAGCCATCCATGACGAACCACCAGCCAGACCGACGCCGGTTCCTCGCCGGGCTCGGCGCCACGGGGGCGGCTGCGCTGCTCAGCGGCTGTGTCACCTCGACCTCCACCGGCAAGAGTTCCTCGAAGGGCGCGGTGACCCTCCAGTCCAACCTCTCCGCCCCGCAGGCCAAGGCCGCGATGGAGGACCTCGTCGCCGCCTACGCCAAGAAGGGGTCCGGGAAGGCGAGCCTCAACACGGTCGCCGCGGAGACCTACCGCACCCAGCTGCCGACGTACCTCACCTCGGCCAACCCGCCCGACGTGTACACCTGGTACCCCGGCTCGGTGGCGGACGCCTACGCCAAGAAGAACCTGCTGCTCGACCTCGACGAGGCGTGGACCACCTCGCCCGACCTCAAGCGCTACACCAAGGCCCTCAACTCGCTCTGCACGTCGACGAGTTCGGGCAAGAAGGTGTTCGTGCCCAGCACCTACTACTGGTGGGGCATGTTCTACCGGAAGTCCAACTTCGCCAAGTGGGGCGTCAGCGAGCCCAAGAGCTGGGACGAGTTCCTCGACCTGTGCGACAAGCTCAAGAAGAAGGGCGTCAACCCGATCGGTCTCGGCGCCGGCGGCGGCACGGCCTGGGTGGCCTCGGCGTGGTTCGACTACCTCGACATCCGGATCAACGGCGCCGAGTACCACCGCCAACTCCTCGCCGGGAAGCACAAGTTCACCGACCCCGAGGTGCGCAAGGTCTTCGACCGCTGGCAGGAGGTGCTGCCGTACTTCGACCCGAACGGCGCCGCCGTCGCCTTCCAGGACGCCACCACCTCCCTGCTCAACGGCCGCAGCGGCATGATGCTCATCGGCACCTTCTTCGCCGACGCCGCCCCCAAGGACGCCCTCGACGACATCGACTTCTTCCGCTTCCCGATCATCGACGCGAAGATCCCGCTCGCCGAAGAGGCCCCGGTCGACGGCTACTTCGCCAGCGCCCGCACCGGCCGCCGCGACCAGGTCATCGACCTGATGAAGTACCTCGCCACCGCCGAGGCCCAGGAGATCTACATCAAGGGCTCCTCCGGCACCGTCCTGCCCTGCCACCCCGACGCGAAGGACGCGGGCACGGCGCTGGTCAAGAAGGGCCGCGCGCATGTCGCGGAGGCGGCCGAGATCACCCAGTTCTTCAACCGGGACTCCAGCGACGCCCTCCAGCCCACCGCCGACAACGCGTTGACCAAGTTCCTGGCCAAGCCCAAGTCGATCGGGAGCATCCTCACCGACTGGCAGCGCGATGCCGAGAAGATCTGGAACGCCTGACATGGCCGTCCTGACCGCGCCCGACCGGACGTCCCCGGCCCGAACGCCCGCCCAGGGCAGGCGGGTTCGGGGACCCCGGCGGACACCCCCGCTGGTCCTCGCCTTCGTCCTGGTCCCACTTCTCGTCGAGGCCGTGTGGGTGTTCTGGCCCGCCGTGCAGGGCTTCTACCTCGCCTTCACCCGCTGGGACGGCGTCTCCCCGCCGCAGTTCATCGGCCTGGACAACTTCCGGGAGATGGCCCACGACGACGTCTTCCGCAGCGCGACCGGCCACACCGTCCTCTGGCTCGTCCTCTTCGGCGGCCTGTCCGCCCTGCTCGGCCTCGCCGCCGCACTCCTGCTCCAACAGGAGCGCCGCGGCGTGGGTTTCTACCGCGCGGCCCTGTTCCTGCCGGTCGTCTTCTCCCTGGTCGCCACGGCTCTCGTCTGGCAGGCGATCTACCAACCCGACGGCGTCCTCAACCAACTCCTCCAGTCCGTCGGCCTCGGCAGGCTCCGCCACGCCTGGCTCGCCGACCAGGACACCGCCCTCTACGCCGTGATCGTGCCCGCGCTCTGGCGCCAGATCGGCTACGTCATGGTCCTCTACCTGGCCGGCCTCAAGGGCATCGACCCCGCCCTGTACGAGGCCGCCAAGGTCGACGGCGCGAGCGCCTGGCAACGCCTGAGGCACGTCACCCTGCCCCAACTCCGCAGCGTGAACGCGGTAGTTCTCTCCGTCATCGTCATCGACTCACTGCGCTCCTTCGACGTCGTGTGGTCACTGACCCGCGGCGGCCCCTACCACTCCTCCGAACTCCTGAGCACCTACATGTACTCAACGGCCTTCCAGTCCCTACGACTCGGCTACGGCTCCGCACTCGCCGCCGTCATCTTCGTGCTGGCCTTCGGCGTCATCTGCTCCTACCTCGTCCGCGCGTTCCGGGAGGCCGACTGATGTCCGCCAACTCCACGGCCCTGCGCCGCAAACGGGCCGCGACCGCCGGATTCCACCTGGGCGCCGGCGCGCTGGCGCTCCTGTGGCTGCTGCCCATCGCCCTGGTCGTGGTCACCAGCCTGCGCTCCTTCGACGACATCGCCGCGCACGGCCTGGGCAGTTGGCCGCACTCCTTCACCCTCGGCAACTTCCGCCAGGCCTGGGTCGACGGCGGCCAGCAACGCGCCCTCATCAACAGCCTGGTCGTCACGATCCCCTGCGTCCTGATCACGCTGGCCCTCGCCTCGATGGCCGCGTTCGCCCTCAGCCGCTACGAAGTCCCCTTCCGCCGCTCCCTGTTGCTCCTCATGCTCGGCGGCAACCTGCTCCCGCCGCAGATCCTCCTGATCCCGGTGTCCAAGCTCAGCGAGGTGATGGGCGTCTTCGACACCCTGCCCGCGCTCATCGGCGTACAGATCGGCTTCGGCGTCGGCTTCTACGTGTTCGTCCTGCACGGATTCATGCGGTCCATCCCGGCGGAGATCCAGCAGGCGGCGGTCGTCGACGGCGCCGGCCCCTGGCAGATCTTCTGGCGGATCATCCTCCCGTTGACCCGCCCCGCCCTCGCCGCGCTCAGCGCCCTGTCCTTCACCTGGATCTTCAACGACCTGCTCTGGGCCATCACCGTCCTGCGCAGCGACACCAAGATGCCCATCACCGCCGCCCTCATCGGACTTCAGGGCCAGTTCGTGTCGATGTGGAACGTCATCGCGGCCGGCTCGGTCATCGCCGCCGCACCCACCGTCGCCGTGTTCCTGCGCTTCCAGCGGCACTTCGTGGCCGGCCTCAACCTCGGGGCGGTCAAGTGACGTACCAGCGCTGGACCCTGCGCACGGAGAACACCAGCTACACCGTGCGCCTGTCCCCGGACGGTCCCTGGGTCGAACTCGACGCCTGGGGACCCCCCGGTGTCGAGGACGGTCCGTCCGCGCTCGACTGGTCGCGGCGCACCCACTTCATCACGCCCGCCGACGCGGCCCCCGCCGAATATCTGCCGTACGGGACAAGGCCGTTCACCGGCTCGGAGCTGGTGGTCTCGGG
This sequence comes from Streptomyces hokutonensis, assembly GCF_000376565.1. GTDB lineage: Bacteria > Actinomycetota > Actinomycetes > Streptomycetales > Streptomycetaceae > Streptomyces > Streptomyces hokutonensis. The sequence goes on from NZ_BARG01000079.1 coordinate 15,591, forward strand.
CCCGGACGGGGACCGGGGTTCGTGGTGGGAGTTCGACGAGGTGGAGGCCGAGGAGACCGCGCTGCGGTTCGCCTTCCACGACGAGCGGCTGGGGCTGCGCACCGTCCTCCACTACGAGACCGTGCCCGGCACGGACGTGATTCTCCGCCGGACCGACTTCACCGCCACGCGCGAACTCCGCCTGGAGCGGCTCGACTCGGCCGCAGTGAACATCCCGATCACCGGAGTCGCCCGCCTGACCTATCTCACTGGCCAGTGGTCGCAGGAGTTCCAGCACACGCAACTCGACCTGCCCAGAGGCACGTTCACCATCGGCAGCCTCCAAGGCGTACCCGGTCACGCGTACGCGCCCTGGCTCGCGGTGCAGGACGGCGAGGCACCGGCCGCGTACGGGGTCGCCCTCGCCTGGCCCGGCAACTGGCACATGACCGCGGAGGCCGAACCCGGTGGCTCCGTGCGGGTGCGAGCGGGCCGCGTGCCCCACGGGGGCGCGGTGCTGCTCGCACCCGGCGAATCCCTCACCACCCCCCAACTCGCCTGCGCCTTCAGCCCGGACGGCCTCGACGGCCTCTCCCGCGTCTGGCACCGCTACGAACGACACCTCTCCGGCGAACGCCTCCACCGCCCCCGCAAGGTCCTCTACAACTCCTGGGAGGCCACCGGCTTCGACGTCGAAGCGGCCGGGCAACTGGAGCTGGCGAAGACGGCCGCCGACATCGGGGCCGAACTGTTCGTCGTCGACGACGGCTGGTTCACCGGACGCGCCGACGACACCGGGGGGCTGGGGGACTGGTGGCCGGACCCGGCCGCCTTCCCGCACGGCTTCGACCAATTCATCGCGGACGTAAAGGCGTTGGGCCTGGACTTCGGTCTGTGGATCGAGCCCGAGTCCGTGAGCCCGGGCAGCCGTCTGCACACCGAACACCCCGAGTGGGTCTACCGGATCGAGGGCCGCCCTGGCCGGCTCGTCCGCAACCAGCTCCTCCTGGACCTGGGCCGGACCGACGTCCAGGACTTCGTGATCGGCACGCTCGACCGACTGCTCGGCACGTACGACATCGGCTACCTCAAGTGGGACATGAACCGCCCGCCCACCGAACGCGGGCGCCCCGGCGCCGGCCCTGTCGACCTCGACGCCGAGCACGTCGCCGGATACCTGCGTGTCCTCGACCACCTCAGGTCGGCCCACCCCGACGTCACCGTCGAGGGCTGCGCGGGCGGCGGCGGCCGGATCGAGCACACGACCATCGCGCGCACGGACGTGGTGTGGCCCAGCGACAACACCGCCCCACTGGACCGGCTGAGGATCCAGCACGGCTTCCTGCACGCGCACGCCCCGCACGTCATGAGCTCCTGGGTCACCGACGCGCCCGGCGTCTTCGACCCGCGCCCGCGCAGCCTCGCCTTCCGCTTCGTCAACGCCATGTGCGGAGTGCTCGGCGTCGGCGCCGACCTGCGCGCCTGGACGCCGGAGCAGCGGGCCGAGGCCGCCGGCTGGATCGCCCGCTACAAAGAGGTCCGGGACGTGATCCACCACGGTGAGGCACGGCTCCTCGGCACACCGGAGGAGCCGAGCTGTGGCGTGCAGTACGACTTCGGTGACCGAACCGTCGTCGCCGCGCTGAGCACCGGGCGGCTCGACGGGGCCCCGCTCGTACCGGGGCGCCCGCAACGGCTCCGGCTGCGGGGACTCGAACCGGCTGCGCGGTACCGGGACACGGCGACCGGGACGTCGTACGGCGGAGCCCATCTGCTGCACCACGGGCTGCCGTTCGCGTGGAGTGCCGATCACGATGCCGACCTGGTCGTGCTGCTGCGCGAGTGAGCCCCGTTATGTTTCCAGGAAGCCCTGACGCGCGAAGGAGTCGAACCCCACGATGGACCAGCCCGTACGACGGCACGGCGCCCGCTTCACCGGGCGCACGGCCGTGATCACCGGAGCGGCCTCAGGAATCGGCGCCGCCACGGCCGTACGCCTCGCCGAGGAGGGCGCGGCCGTCGTGCTCGTCGACATCGCCGAGGAGCGCGGCGAGGCCGTGGCGGAACGCATCGGCAAGGACGGCGGGCGGGCCCGGTTCGTGGCCGCCGATGTCGCGGCCGAGGACGACTGGGCGCGGATCGTCGACGCGGCACACGGCTTCGGGCCCGTCGACGTCCTCGTCAGCAACGCCTTCACCGTCGACGTCACACCCGCCCACGAGATGAGCCTCGCCTCCTGGCAGCGGCAGCTCGACGTCAACCTGACCGGCAGCTTCCTCGGCTTCCGGGCGGTCCTGCCCGATCTGGAGGAGCGGCGGGGCGCGGTCGTGCTGACCTCGTCCGTGCACGCGTACAGGGGCCTTCCCGGGCATCCCGCCTACGCCTCCGCCAAAGGCGCCCTGCTCTCCCTGTGCGGCCAACTCGCCGTCGAATACGGGCCGGTTGTGCGGGTCAACGCCGTCGTGCCGGGACCGATACTCACAGCCGCCTGGGACAGAGTGCCGCCCGAGGAACGGGAACGCAGCATCGCCGAGACGGCCGCCCGCCGCTTCGGCACACCCGAGGAGGTGGCCGCGGCCATCGCGTTCCTCAGCGCGGACGAAGCCTCCTTCAGCACTGGTACGAGTCTCGTGGTGGACGGCGGCTGGAGCGTCGTCAAGGCCTCCGCGTGACCCCGCTCCCCCAACAGCAGAAAGGCTGTACGACATGACGCCCTATGCCCGTCGCGGCGTGCACGGCCAGACCGTGGAAGTCCTCGCCCGCCGCATCCTGGGCGGGGGGATCCCCGAAGGGGCCACGCTGGATCTGGTCGCGCTGCAGAGCGAGCTGGACGTGAGTCTGACCGCGCTGCGCGAGTCGCTGAAGGTGCTCGCGGCCAAGGGGATGGTCGACGCCCGTCAGCGGCGCGGTACGTTCGTGCGCCCCCGCGCGGAGTGGAACCTGCTCGACGCGGACGTGCTGCGCTGGCAGTTCGAGGGCGCCTCCACCGCCGAGTCGGACCGGGCGCTGCTGCACAACCTCGCCGAGGTCCGCGCCATCATCGAACCCGCCGCCGTCCGCCTCGCCGCCCAGCGCCGCACCGACGCGGACCTGGCCGCCCTGGACGGCGCCCTCGACGCGATGGGCGAGGAGGGCGGCGACGCGGCCCACGCCGTCGAGGCCGACCTCGCCTTTCACCGCGCGCTGCTCGCCGCCACCCACAACGAACTCCTCGAACGCATGGAGATGGTCATCGAGTCGGGCCTCGCGCACCGCGACCGCATCGTGCACAGCGCCCCGCACAGCGAGGACCCGGTCCCGGCCCACCGCGCCGTCCTGGACGCCGTACGCGACAAGGACCCGCAGGCCGCCGAGGCCGCGATGCGGGCCCTGCTCGACCAGGCAGGCCGCGACCTGGACCGGCTCGGCGAGTCCGAAGAGGGTTCAGAGACAGGCTCCGAAGAGACGGAAGGCTCCCGCTCCCAGTGAAGATCACCCGTATCGAGACCTTCCTCGTCCCGCCCCGCTGGCTGTTCTGCCGGGTCGAGACCGACGAAGGCGTGGTCGGCTGGGGCGAACCGGTCGTCGAAGGGCGCGCCGAGGTGGTGCGCGCCGCGGTCGACGTGCTGGCCGAACACCTCGTCGGCCAGGACCCGTTGCGCATCCAGGACCACTGGCAGGTGATGTCCAAGGGAGGCTTCTACCGGGGCGGCCCCATCCTCTCCAGCGCCGTCGCCGGCCTCGACCAGGCGCTGTGGGACATCGCCGGGAAGACCTACGGCGCTCCCGTGCACGCCCTGCTCGGCGGCCCGGTGCGCGACCGCGTCCGGGTCTACGCGTGGGTCGGCGGCGACGAACCCGCCCAGCTGAGCGAGCAGATCGCCGCCCAGGTAGAGGCGGGCTTCACCGCGGTGAAGATGAACGCAGCCGGGGCCACCTCACCGATCCCCACCCCCGCCGAGACCGCCGCGATCGTCGCCCGCGTCGCCGCCGCCCGCGAGGCACTCGGCCCCGACCGCGATGTCGCCGTCGACTGCCACGGCCGCTTCACCGCCCCCGCCGCCCGTCGTGTCCTCACCGAACTCGCCCCGCTGCACCCGCTGTTCGTGGAGGAACCGGTACTGCCCGAGCACGGCCATCTGCTGGCCGGACTGGTCGAGTCGAGCCCGGTACCCCTCGCCACCGGTGAACGCCTCTACGGACGCGCCGAGTTCCTGCCCCCGCTCGCCGCGGGCATCGCCGTCGTCCAGCCCGACCTGTCCCACGCCGGCGGCATCTCGGAGGTGCACCGCATCGCCTCCCTCGCGGAGGCCTACGGCGCCCAGCTCGCCCCGCACTGCCCGCTCGGCCCGATCGCGCTGGCGGCCAGTCTCCAGGTCGCCTTCGCCACCCCCAACTTCCTCATCCAGGAACAGAGTCGGGGCATCCACTACAACAAGGACGCCGACCTGCTGTCCTACCTCGTCGACCCCGCGCCGTTCCGCTTCGTCGACGGCCACGCCGTGCGCGGCGATGCCCCCGGTCTCGGCATCACCGTCGACGAGGCCGCCGTACGCGCCGCCGACCGCACCGGTCACGCCTGGCGCAACCCCGTGTGGCGGCACGCCGACGGCTCCTTCGCGGAGTGGTGACCGTGCCGCTGGACATCGTTATCGACCGTGCCCACGGCGGGCGTTGGACCTCGCTGCGGGCGGGGGACCGCGAATGGCTGTGGCGGCGTGACGCACCCGAGCGGGAGAAGGCCTTCCCCGGTGACGCCTTCGTGGACGCGGGCGGACTGGAGGAGTGCGTCCCCACGGTCCGTGGCAACCCCGACCACGGGGACGCCTGGTCACGGCCCTGGACGCGGGAGGGGGCGGCGGATGTCGTGCGCTGCGACCGCTTCACGCTGGCCCGTACCGTGCGCGGCACCACCGCCGGCGCCGAGGCCAACTATGTGCTGACGGCCGACGCGGGCTTCCGCTTCGTATGGGCCGCGCACGCCCTGCTCGACCTCTCCGACGAGGCGCGGCTGCACCTCCACGAGGGAGCGCGCACCCGGCTCTTCCCCGAGGCGGCGCCGCTGTTGGACGGGGTGTGGCCGGAGGGTGCGCCGTGGGTGGAGGGCGACTGGCCCGCGCCGCGCGGACTGCGCCTCGACCGGTTCGGGCCGGACGACGGCACGGCCGTAGGAGCTGTCGTGGACGCTTCGCACTGCTGCGTCCACGACCGGGCCGACCGGCTCTCGCTCGCCCTCGAAGCCGACGGTCAGCCCCTGTCGATCGCGCTGTGGCGCAACCTGGGTGGCTTTCCCGCCCCGGATCCCTACCGCAGCACGGGCGTCGAACCGATGCTCGGCCGCGTCTTCGACCTCGCCGAAGCGGGCCCCGGCGATGCCGCCCGGGTGCCCGCCTCGGGTGAGGCGCGGTGGCGGCTGACGCTGACCACGCACTGCCGTTGCGCCTGAACCGACCTGCACGGGAAGGGAATTCGTCACATGGATCTTGAAGACGCCCGAGCGACCGGTGTGGCCGTGGTCTGCATCGGGGAGACCATGGCGGCCCTGGCGCCCGCGCCGTCGGCATCGCTGGAGAGCGCCGACGACCTGCGGGTGTCGGTGGCAGGCGCTGAGTCGAACGTGGCCATGTACCTGGCGGACCTGGGCATCCCCGTGTCCTGGCTCTCGGCCGTCGGGGACGACGCGCTGGGCCGGCGGGTGCTGGCCGAGGTCGGCGCGGCGGGGGTCGACGTCGGCGGAGTGCGCCGCGACCCCGAGCGGCCGACAGGCCTACTGGTGAAGGAGCCGACCGGCGACCGCACCCGCGTCCACTACTACCGCGGCAACTCGGCGGCCTCGGCGATGGGCCCCGACGTACTGGCCGACGACCGGCTCGGGTCGGCCTCCGTCCTCCATCTCACGGGCGTGACCGCGGCGTTGTCCCCGTCCTGCCGGAGCCTGGTGGCCACCGCGCTCGCCGTCCCGGCCGGCGAACGGCCGTACGCCATCAGCTTCGACGTCAACCACCGTCCCGCGCTGTGGCCGCCGGACACGGCCGCCACCGTGCTGCGCGAGCTGGCCGACCGGGCCGACATCACCTTCGTCGGGCTCGACGAGGCACAGGAACTCTGGGGCGCGGACCTCGAACCGGACGGTGTACGAAGGCTGTTGCCCGGTCCGCGCCTTCTCGTCGTCAAGGACGGCGGGCACGCGGCCGTCGCCTTCGGCGCGGACGGCAGATGGACCGTGCCCGCGCTGGGCACGGACGTGGTGGAGCCGGTCGGCGCGGGCGACGCCTTCGCCGCCGGGGTGCTCACCGGTCTGCTGCGCGGCGGAGGCTTGGAACGCGCGCTGCGGCTGGGACACATCACGGCCGCGTCGGCGCTCAAGGTGACGGCCGACCACGGGCCCCTCCCGGACAGCGCCCGGATCGAGCGGCTCCTCGCACTCCCGGCCGACGAATGGGCCGCGGTCGCAGGGCAGTTGGCCGTCCCGGTCACGGATGGGGCACCGCGTTGACGGAGTTCGAACCGGGAGCCTCGGGGCTGGCGGTCATGTCACCGGAAGAGGGGGACACCGATGGGGGGCGCGCGGGCCCGACCGGCGTCCTGTGGTCCAGATGCGTCGCCGCGAACAGGACGCCGACCACCGCGGCGGCCACGACCAGCAGCGCGAGAGCGGTACGGCGCACGGGCCGGAGTGCCGTGAGCCGGAACCGGGCCCGCGCGGTCGGCGGGACGGCGGGGCGCAGCGCGGACAGGTCGACCGAGTCGGTCCGGGCCCGCAGGGCGTCGCGCAGCCGCTGTTCGACGGAGTCCGGCGGGACACCGGAACCGAGGTCCTGTTCGATCATCGGGGAGCCTCCAACTCTCGGCGCAGGGCGACCAGTGCCCGGCTAGCCGTGGACTTGACCGCACCGCGGGACAGCCTCAGCGTGTCGGCGATCTGCGCCTCGCTGAGATGGGACCAGTAGCGCAGGACCAGCACTTCGCGCTGCCGCCGGGTCAGCCGGTGCAGGGCGGCGATCACTTCCCCGTGCTCCTCGCGCAGCAGCACGGGTTCCTCGGCCGAGGGCGCGTGCCCCGCGCGTTCGGGGACGTGGGCTCGTACGGTACGGCGGCGGCGCAGCACCGAGCGCGAGGTGTTGACCACGCTCGTCCGCAGATACGCGTCGGGGTTGTCCAGGCCGGCCAGCCGCGTGCCGTAGCGGCGGTACAGCGCGGCGAAGACGTCCTGGACGACGTCCTCCGCCGTGGGGAGGTCGTCCACCAGCAGCAGGGCGAGCCGGACCAGGTCCAGGCGGCGGTGGGCGTAGAGCTCGTCGATACCGGGTTCGCCGAAGTCGGCGGGGACGGCCTGCGGAGTCGGCACCGTCGGCGGCCGGGCTCCCGGGGTCGCCTCGCGCACCAGCCGTCGTAACGCCCGGCGCAGTGCGTCGGCCCAGGTGGGAGCCGGGTACGCGCACGTGGGGCCGGTGTGGGCCGGAGCGGCCAGGGTCGTCGCTGCCTTCATGGATCTCCCGGACGTCATGGTCTTGGTACTCACCGTCCGGAACAGCCGGACGGGCGGTGGAGCCGCCGGGCGGTGACCCGGCGGCTCCACCCCGGCCCGGAGGGGCCGGTCATGCCGGGTCCGTCAGCGCTTGACGGGAGCGATCCGGGCGTCCGTCACGTGGTGGGCCGGGGTCGAGTCGTATCCACCGGGCACCGCCTCGACCGGGTCGCCAGGGTCCGGGACGGGCACCGCGTCGACCGGGTCGCCGCCGTCCGGAACGTGCACCGAGCAGTCGAAGAAGGAAGCGATCGTCCGCTGCGGGACGGGCTTCGGCTGCTTGTCCACCCCGCCCGGCACGGCCTCCACCGGGCTCGGGTCCGGAGTGTCGTCGCACAGACCGACGTCGATGGTGTCGGCCTTGTGGTGCGGGGTGACCCGGGCCGTATCGGCGTGGGCCGTGCTCAGAGACCCGCCGACGGCGAGCGCGACGGCGGCGGTGGTCACTCCCAGAGCGAGCCGCACCCGGCCCGAGCGGAGGCTGCTGCGAGCAGCCTGACCTGCGGACATGTGATTCCTCGAATCGTCGATGGTGAACGGTCTGTCGGGCCGCCGCCACGGGTGGCTTCCCGTGGCGAAGGCCCTGGCTCGGAGGCGCCTCCACCCGGACAGACGTTCCGGCCGCATCGAGGTTGCAGGTCGGAAGAATCTTTTCTACGACGCGTTCGCGTCGGCCCTACATGTCGAGGACGAGGTCCGTCGAGGGCCGGGCACAGCAGATCAGGACCTCACCGGCGGCGGGTGGTTCGAGCGGTTCGGGGGAGTAGCTGATCGTGCCGGACAGCAGTGGCGTCACGCAGGTGTGGCAGACGCCGGTGCGGCAGCTCCAGCGGGTGGGGACGTCGCAGGCGTCGGCGAGTTCGAGCACACTGCGCCTGCCGTCGTCGAACGGGACGGTGAGTCCGCTGCGCGCGAAGGTCACGGTCGGACCGGTGCCGGGCGGTCCCGGGGGTTGGTGGGGTGCTCGGGCGGGCTGCCCGGTGAGGCCCGGGTTGATGGCGGCCAGGGTCCCGAACAACTCGGTGTGGATGTGCGCGGGATCGACGCCCGCCTCGGTGAGGGCCTGCCGGATGTCGGTCATGAAGGGGGCGGGACCGCAGACGTAGGCGGTCGCGTCGGCCGGGACGGACAGCGCGATCAGCCTGTCCTTGGTGAGGCGCCCCGGCGCGGCATGGGCGAGCTGCCGTTCCTCGGGTGTGGCCGCGCTGTAGAAGACGTACTCGTGCGCGTGCGGCAGCGAGGCGAGCAGGTCGTGGGCCTCGGCCGCGAGGGGGTGTTCGCGGGGGCCCCGGGCACCGTGGATCCACCAGACCTCACGTTCGCTCTTCCGGGCGGCGAGCTCGTGCAGCATGGACAGCACCGGAGTCAGGCCGATACCGGCGGAGACCAGGAGCACCGGCCCGCTGCCCGCGGCGTACACGAACTCACCGCGGGGCGCGGCGACTTGGAGGTCCGCACCGGGCCGTAGCCGCGTGGTCAGATAGCCGCTCGCCGTGCCCTGGGGCTCGTGTTTGACGCTGATCCGGTAGCTGCCGGCGTCGGGCGCGGCGGAGAGGGAGTAGCTGCGCACGGGGGCGGGACCGGTCGTGGTGGGGACGCGCAGGGTGAGGTACTGGCCCGCGCGGGCGGTCGGGAGCGGGGAGCCGTCGGGGTCGGTCAGCCGGATCGAGGTGACCGTCGTGCTCTCGGCGGTGACGTCCGTGACCCGCAGTGGGCGGAAACCGTCCCAGGCCGGACGGGTGGTGGGTTCTGAGGCGGCGGTGAGCAATTCGCGGAACGACCCCTGCCAACCGGGGCTCAACGCGGGCACGCTGAGGGCGAGCCGCAGCTTCGCGGGGTCGCGGCCGGGGAGGTAGAGCAGCGCGTCCGTGTCGGCCACGCTCAGCGCGCCCGGACCGGTCCTGGTCCGTACGATCCGGTCACCGGCCTGCACATGACCCTCGCGGACGACGCGCATGTAGAAACCGGGACGGTGATGGCTCACCAGCAGGGCGGCCAACTCCGGTTCGCCGAAGCGCATCCCGACCCGGTAGCAGGTGACGCGCGGCTGGGTGACCTCGAACTCGGCCTCGCCGATGCGGTACCGGTCGCCGATGCACACCTCGTCGTCGAGGAGGCCGTCCACGGTGAGGTTCTCGCCGAACTGGCCGTAGCCGAGGTCGTCGCGGCCGAAGTGGCGCTGCCAGTGCCGGTACGACTGGATCTGGTAGACGAGCACGGCCCGCTGCTCGCCGCCGTGACCGGCGGTGTCGCCCTGGCCGTCGCCGTCGATGTTGAGCCGGCGGACCATCGCCGGACCCCGCACCGGGTACTTCCACACACCGGTGCGGACGGTCCTGCCCTCCCACGGAACATCCTTCGGCATCCCGACATTCACCGACAGCAGGGTGGGCACGGGGAACTCCTTCCCACGGGGACGACCGGCACGGTCGCGCCCGGGACGGCAGTCGTCCCCTTCCATAGTGAGGGTGCGGTCGCCGCCGTGCGAGTACTGGGGATGCGGCCTCGGACTTGCGAGACCGCACCCTCAGTACACGCTCTAGTTCGGTGCCGTGATCCGGAGCCTGATGGTGCGGGCTTCCGGGCGCAGTGCGAACGCGGGCCATACGTCCGGGCCGCAGGCCCGTGAACCGAGTCCGTGCTGCGCGGCGTCGACGGTCAGGTGGCTCGATGTCGAAACCGGCAGTTCGAACGGGTGTCCGGACCGGGCGATCTCCTGCGGGGTGTGACGGCTCAGCGTGAAGCCGGGACGTCGGCCCTGCGTGTCGGGGAGCGCCTCGACGCGCAGCACTTCGGTGTCGCCGGTCGTCAGTGCGAAGCGCCGGACCGCAGTACGGTGTCCCGTCTCCTGAGGCCGCGCATACTCGACCGAGAGGTCACGGATGCCGGCGGAGAACCGGCCGGCGCGGGCCGCGCGCAGACTGTCGGGGTACGACTCCAGCGGGCCCAGGCCGAACCACTCGGCGCCGTCGACGGGAGCCGTGCCGTCGGGCAGTTCGAAACGCACCCCGATCCGCGGCCACACCGTCTTCCAGCCGTGCGAGGGCTGGATCTCCACCCGCAGTTCGACCTCGCCGTCGCTCTCGCGCGACCAGACCGACTCCACCAGCACCGACAGCGCCGAGTCGGCGGCCGAGACCTTGTCGACCGTGCGCAGCGCGTCCTCGGTCTGCTCAACGGACACCCGTCGCGAGGTCAGCCGGTCGAGACCGTCGCGGAGCCACAGCTCGGCGTTGGACACCCCGGAGACGCTCGCGTCGCTCTCCTCGACCTCGCCCCACGCACCCTTGTCGTTGTCGGTCGGCGCGCGGAACAGCTCCAACCGGGGCCCCGATACGGCACGTTCACCAAGCCGCACGAGAGAACCGCCGACGAACTCGGCGATCCCGAGCGTGAGTGTCCCGTCGCCGGGCCGCCAGCCGCTGCGCGGCCTGACACCGGGCAACGGACGGCGAACAGAGCGGTCCAGCTGGGCAGTTGCCACCACATGGCCCTCGGACGCCCACGCCGTGTCCCGGGCCAGCTCCGCGTCGATCGTCAGCCAGGTCTCGGCGTCCGGCGACACCGCGACCGGCGGCAGCGACACCCACCCCGAGTCGCCCGCCCCGACGGCCGGGACCTCCAACTCCCCTGAGTCCACCGGCACTCCGTCGTGCTCGACCCGCCAGCTGAACCGCAGGTCGGACGTGTCGGTCGCGTGCCGCAGATTCGTGATGGCGACCTTGTCGCCGTCGAACGCGAAGTCCACCGGCGCCACTACGGTCTTGAACTCGAACAGGCTGGGCGTCGGGCTGCCGTCGCTCAACACCATGCCGTCCATCACGAAGTTGCCGTCGTGGATGACCTCCCCGAAGTCACCGCCGTACGCGTAGTACGGAGTTCCGTCCGGGGCCGTGGCCAGGATGCCGTGGTCGCGCCACTCCCAGACGAAACCGCCGTGCAGACGCGGGTGTTCGCGCACCAGCGCCTCGTACTGGTCGAAGGCGCCAGGACCGTTGCCCATCGCGTGGGCGTACTCGCACAGCAGGAACGGCTTGGTGCGCTGCCGGGCGCCCTGCGAAGGCGTGCAGTTGAGCAGTGGGGCGCGCGAACCGTCGGTGCCGATCTGCTCGGTCTCCAGCACGGACGCGTACATACGGGAGTAGACGTCGGTGTATTCGCCCGTGTAGTCGCCCTCGTAGTGCACCGGGCGTTCGGCGTCGCGGGCATGGACCCACGCCGACATCGCGGCGAGGTTGCTGCCGGTGCCCGCCTCGTTGCCGAGCGACCAGATCACGATGCTGGGATGGTTCTTGTCCCGCTCGACCGTGCGCTCGATACGGTCGAGGTACGCCTCGCGCCAGGCCGGGTCGTCACTGGGGTTGCCGGTCCAGCCGACCTTGTCGAAGCCGTGCGTCTCCAGGTCGCACTCCAGGATCACCCAGAACCCGAGCTCGTCGGCGAGGTCCAGCAGCCGGGGGTGCGGCGGGTAGTGGCTGGTGCGGATCGCGTTCACGTTGAACCGCTTCATGAGCGCCAGGTCCTCGCGGGCGTGCGCCTCGTCGAAGACCCGGCCGCGCTCCGGGTGGGTCTCGTGCCGGTTCACGCCGTGGAACACGACCCGGCGCCCGTTGACCAGGAACTGGTCCCCGCGGATCTCGACCGTACGGAAGCCGACCCGCAGGGAGACCGTCTCCGCGGCCGTCGACACCGTGGCGTCGTAGAGGCGCGGCCGCTCGGCGGACCACGGCTCTACGACGGCGATGTCGACGGGCGTCACGTCAGCCGGCGTGGCCCAGACCCGCTCCACGCCCAGTTCGGGGATGCGCAGGGTGACCGGGAACGCCGTGGCGTCGGCGGTGATCTCCGCCTCGACCCGGCCGCGCCCGTCGTCGAAACCGGTCCGCAGCCAGACGTCCTCGATGCCCCCGGCCGGCCGGGCGACCAGGGTGACATCGCGGAAGATGCCCGGCAGCCACCACTGGTCCTGGTCCTCGACATAACTGGCCGCCGACCACTGGTGCACCCGTACGGCGACCACGTTCTCGCCGGGCCGCACCGCGGACGTCACATCGAACTCATGGGCCAGCCGGCTGCCGCTCGCGCCGCCGATCTCCACCCCGTTGACCCACACCCTGAACAGCGACTCGACACCGTCGAAGCGCAGCACGATCCGCTCGGCGTCCGACCAGTCGGCGGGCAGGTCGAAGGTACGGCGGTAGTCGCCGGTCGGGTTCTCGTCCGGGACGTACGGCGGATCGATCGGGAACGGGAACTGGATGTTGGTGTAGATCGGGCGGCCGTACGCGCCGTCGCCCTCCAGCACCCAGTGCGCAGGCACGGGGATGGTGTCCCAGCCGCCGGCGTCGAAGGCCTCGGCCGCGAAGTCCTCCGCCGCCGACGCCGTGGGGGAGAGGCGGAAACTCCAGGACCCGTTCAGGGAGAGGGACTTCGCGTCGGAGTGCAGCCACGAGCGCGCCGGGAGCAGGGCACCGCGACCGGGTGCGAGGTCGGAAACATGGGGGGAGAACTCGGGGAGCAAGAGGTCACAACGCTTTCATGAGAGCAGAACGGGGCGTATTGCATTCGATCATGGCGGTCTACCGGAGTACGACGGTGTGGATCTCCCACGGACCGAGGTCGAGTTCGAGCTCGTCGGCGACCGGGGTGCGGGAGAGCGGCCGGCCCAGCAGATCGACGGTCGTGGCCTCGGTGAAGGCCCCCGTCACGCGGACCGTGGACGGGCTGTCGCTCATCGCGGTCAACCGCACCTCGGTGCCGGTGACTTGTGCGTCGTCGCCGCCGACACGGCGGACGGCCGACACGAGGACGTCCTCCCCGTCGACCCTCAACCCGGCGGTGTCCGGAGGCAGGTGACGCCCGGCGGACCCGGTTCCACGAGTCACCAGGACGTCGTTGCGGAACTCCTCGGCGAGCGCCACCGCGTGCGCACCCCGCCAGCCGGACGCCGAAGGCACGACGGCGAACCGGTTCTCGATCCGCATCCCGAGGTCCTGCGCACCGGGTACCGGGATCTCGCTCGCCGCCGGTTCGTCGCGCAGGGGATGGATGTTGACACTGATCGAGCCGATCGCCCGCAGCAGCGTGATGGCGAGTTCGGAGCCGTCGCCGACGAGTTCGTACTCGCTGGAGTGGTCGAGCAGGACGGTGGCCGCGCCCGCCGAAACAAACGAACCGGCCGGGAAGGTCGGCAGCGGATACTCGCCCCAGCCGCCCTCGGCGGTCAACCCGCGCTCGGTGACGGCGAATTGGCCGGCGGACGCGGACGTGGTCACCGGCTCGGGCAGCGGCACATGGAAGCGCAGCCGGTGATCGGCGGACTGGTTCAGGAAGGACGTGGACACCCGAACGAACGGCTCGCCCACCCGCACTTCCACCAACGTCTCCACCGGGGTCGGCACGACCTGGTCGCCGCGCACATCGCGGTCGGCGGAGAGCGCGGCGGGCCACTCGTAGACCCGCGTGACACTCAACCGTGAGCGCAGCGGGCCGGTTTCGAGCACCTCGACGGTGATCTCCGTGGGCTCCGAGACGAGGACGTCCTGCGCCGGGGGAGCGTAGTTGTAGCTGTCGCCCCGGTCACCGCCGTCGACCAGGCGCCCCACGCCGTACAGCACGGTGCCGTCCGGCCCGGTGATGTCCAGGGTGCCGTCGGCGGCGACGGTGACCTCGACCAGGCCGTTGGAGAGGGTGCGGTCCGTCGCCGTGGCGGGGACGTGCGCGGTCGCAGCGGTGGTTTCGCTCGGTTCGACCCGGAAGCTCGCCAGCCCCGAGGCCGGAACGTCCACGGGCACGAGCGCGGTGGCCCGGGCCTCCTCCAGCGTCAGCACCCGCCACTCGCCCGGATGTGCCGCGGCCGCCTCGGCGACCTCACGGCGCAGGATCAACAGGTCGAAGGGACCGCTCGTCGGTACCTCGGCGAGGTGGAACACCAGCTCACCGGCGGTGAGTTCGTAGTGGTCGATCAGCCGGCCGAACAGTTCGCGGCGGTGGATTCGGCGCAGCACGCGTTCCAGCTGCGAGGCGTCCATGCGCTCGTCGGCGAGGACGGTCGGCGCCTGGGAGATCAGCTGCACGGGGGCCGTCGAGCCGTCGGCGGCGGTCGCGAGGAGCGCGGTGCCCTCGGGAGGGGCCACGACGTCCACCTCGACCAGCGCCGTACGGTCGAACGGCAGCGGGTTGGCGACCAGATGGCCGTCGCTCGGCACCTGGGCGGCGGGCTCGGCGAGCGCCGCGTCCCGTACGGCACGGGCCGTCTGGGCGGCTTCCGCGAGGCGGGCGGCGACCTGGTCGCAGGTCTCGTCGGTGCCGGAACCGACGACCGAGTCGTGCGCGGTCGACTCGATGATCTTGTGCCAGGCGAGGCGGAGGAAGGGGGAGTCGTCGCGCCGGGACCACAGCGCGTTCATGCGCTCGGCGTGGTCGATCGTGCGCTCGGCGAGCGCCATGCGCTGCTTGAGCCCGAGCCGTACCGACAGCACACCCGGGAGGATGTTGCCGCGCACATGGCTGCGCAGCTCGCCCGTGACGGCGGCGGACACCTCGTCGCGGACGTGCTTGCGGACGTACTCGTCGAGGGTGGCGACGGTGATGGGGCGCCCCTCGCCGGAGGCCCGCCGCAGCCAGGAGGCGAGTTGGGGGTCGGGCGCGTTGTGGTCGGTGCCGGCCATCGCCAACACCGGGTCGGTGCCCCACCGTTCGGCCGTCATCTCCGCGTAGTCGTTGAGAGCGCGGCCGATCTGCTCGGGGATGAGCAGTACGTCGAGGCCGTTGTCGTAGCCGTCGAAGAGGAACTCGGTGCGCACCTGGGAGCCGTCCGGCGCCCGCCAGTTGAAGGCGTGACCGTCGACGGAGCCGGGCACCCCGCGCCACAGCGCCGCGTGCTCGATGCCTGCCCGCGCCAGGATCTGCGGCATCTGTGCGATGTGGCCGAACATGTCGGGCAGATAGCCGACCGGCATCGCGCCGCCCAGTTCCTCGGCCGCCGTCCACCCCATCTGGAGGTTGCGGACGATGGTCTCGCCGGAGCAGAGGAACTCGTCGAGCAGGATCAGCCACGGCCCGATGGCGAGCCGACCCTCGCGGACCAGGGCGACGACACGGTCGCGGTTCTCCGGCCGCATCTCCAAGTAGTCCTCGATCGCGGCCAGTTGGCCGTCGACGGTGAACCGGAAGTCCGGGTCCGTCTCCGCCGTCTCCAGCACGGTGTCGAGGGCGGCGACCAGCCGGTGCCGGAACACCTGGAAGGGCTCGTACCACTCCCGGTCCCAGTGGAAATGGGGCACGAAGACAGCGGAGTCGCTCATGACGGGTGGCACCTTCTGTGCGGGGGCGGTCACTTGAGGGAACCGGCGGCGAGTCCGGTGCGCCAGAACCGCTGGAGCAGGATGAACAGGATGATCACCGGCACGATCGACACCAGCGAGCCGGTGATGACGGACTCCTGGAGGAGCGGGGCCCGGGCGGTCTGGCCGTTCCACTCGTAGAGGCCGAGCGTGATCGGGAAGAGGGACTCCTTCTGCAGCATGACCATCGGCAGGAAGAAGTTGTTCCAGATGGCGACGAACTGGAACAGGAAGATCGTCACCAGCGACGGGGTCATCAGCTTGAACGCCACCGAGAAGAACGTGCGGAACTCACCGGCGCCGTCGAGGCGCGCCGACTCCAACAGCTCCTGCGGGACAGCCGCGTTGGCGAAGATCCGGGCGAGATAGACGCCGAACGGGCTGACGATGCTCGGCAGGAACACCGCGAAGTACGTGTTGACGATCCCGGTCGCCGAGAACAGCAGGAACAGCGGGAGCGCCAGCGCGGTGGTGGGGACGAGGACGCCGCCGAGGATGACGGAGAACAGGAACTCGCGGCCACGGAACTGGAACTTGGCGAGCGCGTAGCCGCACAGCGCGGAGATCAGCGTGCCCACGACCGCACCGAACACCGCGTAGATCACGGTGTTGACGATCCATTTGCCGAAGATGCCGTCGCTGCGGGTGAACAGGACACGCAGGTTCTCGAAGAGGTTGAAGTGCGAGAACGTCAGGCCGTTGGTGGCGGCGAGGTCGCCCTGCGGCTTGGTGGCCGCGACGATCAGGAAGTAGATCGGCAGCAGGAAGTAGATCGCCAGGAGGAGCATCAGGGCCATGGCGGCCGTACGGCTGACCTGGCTCTCACGGTTCACGGTTTGCTTGCTCACAGGCCGGCCCTCTTCGAGGTCAGTCGCATGAACCCGAAGCTCAGGACGAAGGTGATGACGGCGATCACGACCGAAATGGCCGCGGCCTGCTGGTAGTTGTTCCCGGAGGCCACCGCGTACGCCAGCATGTTCGGCGTGAACGTGCTGGAGATGTTCGAGGAGATCTGCCGCAGCACGGCCGGCTCGGCGTAGAGCTGGAGCGTGCCGATGATCGAGAACACCGTCGTGAGGATGATCGACGGGGCGATGATCGGGACCTTGATCTGCCAGGCGATGGTCCAGTTGCTCGCGCCGTCCAGCTTGGCGGCCTCGTACAGCTCCTGCGGGATCGACTGCAGCGCCGAGAACATGATCAGCATGTTGTAGCCGGTCCACAGCCACGTCGAGATGTTCGCCGCCGACCACAGCACCGCGCCCGGCCCGAGGAAGTCGGGGTGGAGCCCGATGCCGTTCAACAGGTCGACTACGGGGCTCAGTTGGGGCGAGTAGAGGTACGACCACATGATCGCGGCGATGACACCGGGCACCGCGTACGGCATGAACGCGGTGATGCGGAACACCGACTTGAGCCGCAGCAGGGGAGTGTCGAGCAGCAGCGCGATCACCAGGGCGACGAACAGCATCACCGGCACCTGCACGATACCGAAGAGCCCGATGCGGCCGACGCTGGACCAGAACTCGTCGTTCTGGAAGACCTTCGTGTACTGCTCGAAACCCCCGAACGTCGTGTACGAGGTGCCGTACTGCCCGCCCGTGCGGCGGACGACGCGGACGCTCTGCCAGAGCGCGTAGCCGACCGGCACCAGGTAGAAGAGCACGAACGGGAGGAAGAAGGGGATCACGAACGCGAAGATGGTGCCCGCCCGGGGGCCGCCGCCGTTGAGACGGCGGCGGCCCCCGGGTGACGCCACCCGACGCGTCGCGCGGGTCGCGATGTCGGTCATCGTGCGGTCACTTGCCCGCCGCTGCCGGGATCGCCTGATCCTTCATCGACTTGAGCGCGGTTGCCTGTGCCTTCGCCAGGGCGTCGGAGAGCGTGCCGCTCCCGGCCGCCGCCTTGGCCATCGCGTCCTGCAGCGCCAGGTTCACCGTCTTCTGGGTCGGGCCCCAGGCGAAGCTGGTGTTGATCTTCTTGGACGAGGCGGCGAAGACGTCGAAGATCTTCTCGTTGTTGTAGTACGGAACTCCCTTGGACAGCGCGGGGAGTTGGAGCCCGGCGTTGGCCGCCGGATACAGGCCGCCGAGCTGGTTCTCCAGCGCGAGGGCCTCCGTGTCGGTGTTGAGCCAGGTGTTGAACTTCACCGACTCGTAGAGGTGCTTGCTGCCCTTCATGAACGCGACGGTCGAGCCGCCCCAGTCACCGGAGGCGCCGTCCGAACCCCACGTCGGCATCGGGACGATCGTCCACTTGCCGGCCTGCTTGGGGAGGTTGTCGCGGAACATGCTGTAGCCCCAGGCGGCGCCGACGTAGCTGGCGATCTGGTCCTTCTGGTACGCCGCGTACATCTGCGTCGAACCGTTGGCGAGGTCGGTGCGCACGAGCTTGCCGGCGATCAGCTTCTGCCAGTAGTCGGCCACCTGCCTGCTCTGGTCCGAGGCGACCGTGACCTGCCACTTGTTGCCGGAGTAGCTGTACATCTGGGCGTTGTTCTGCCAGAGCAGCCCGTTGAACCACTCGGCGTTGTTCGGGTCGAAGAAGGTGATGTCGAGCTTCGGGTCCGCCTTGTGCAGCTTCGCCGCGGCGGCCGCGTACTCGTCCCAGGTGGTGGGGATCGCGATGTTGTACTTCTTGAAGATGTCGCTGCGGACGTAGAGGGCCATCGGGCCGGTGTCCTGCGGCAGGGCGAACACGCCGGTGTTGCCGAAGCTGGTCTGCGACCAGGTCCACGGCACGAACTTCGACTTGGCCGCCGTGGCCGCGGAGCAGGCCGACGCGTCCACGAAGGCGCTCTGCGTGCGGAGGTTGGGGAGTTCGTCGTAGCCGACCTGGGAGAGGTCGGGGGCCTTGCCCGCCTTGAGGGCGTTGCTGAGGATGCCGTACTGGTCGTTGGAGATGTTCTTCGTCTCGACCTGGATGTTCGGGTTCTTCTTGTTCCACAGGGCGACGACCTTGTCCATGCCCGGAACAGTGTTCCAGTACTGGAGGGTCACCTTGCCCTTCGCGGGGGCGCAGGAGGTCGCGGATGTCTTGGCCGACGGTGAGGATGACGAGCATCCGGCGAGTACGGCGACACTGGCGGCCACGGCGACGACGGCGAGGCGGAAGCGAGTGACTTTGCTGCTCATAGTTTCCGTTCCAGACAACGACTAGCAGCGGTGCTAGGCGGCTCGATGCTGATCCCTCGGGCGGGATGCCTGCTGGAGTGGGTGCACCATTTGGGGCGGTCTGCGGTCTCCCCGTGAGCGCTCCCGTGAGCGCTCACGGGACTGCTTGTGGAGTGGCCTGTTCAAGTGTGTTGCGAATGTTCGGAAGTTTGCGCTCCGGCGCGAGGGGTGTCAAGACATTCGGACCGGATGCGCACCCGCGCGGCTCACGCGGAGCCACTGAGCCGCAATTCGCCCCGTACGACCAGCTCGTCGGCCGCCAGCGCCTCGGTGCCCGACAGCAGCCGCGCGATCTGTTCGATGGCGAGGGCGCCGAGGCCGCGCGTGTCGAGGGCGACGCTGGTGAGCGGGGGCTCGACCAGCGCGCCGAGCTGCAGACCGTCGAAGCCGATGACCGCCAGCTCGTGCGGGACGTTCCTGCCCAGCCGGCGGGCTTCGCGCAGGGCGCCGAGCGCGATGATGTCGTTGAACGTGAAGACCGCGGTGACATCGGGGTGCGCGGCGAGCATGGCCCGGAGCGCCGCCCCGCCGCCGTCGGCGGTCTGGTCCGCGCCGACCACCAGGCCGGGGTCGATCCCGTGTGCCACCGCTGCCGTGGTGAACCACTCGTGCCGGACGCTCGGTTCGGCGCGGGTGTGGTGGTCGAGCATGCCGATGCGGGTGTGCCCCCGCGCGACCAGGTGAGCTACCGCGGCGTGCACGCCCTCCGAGCCGTCGATCGTGATCGCGCTGAACCGCGTCCGCTGCTCCCGGCCGATCAGCACCACCGGCATCCCACGCGTGAACTTCTCCAACTCGCTTTCGGGACAGCTGAAGTAGCCGATGACCGCGTCCACCTGGGAGCTGATCACCTGGAGGGTGCCGAGTTCCTCCTCCGCCCGGTCGCCGGTGTCGTACACGACGACCTGCCAGCCACGGGAGCGGGCCGCCTCCAGCGCGGCGGCGGCGACCTCGGTGAAGAACGGGTTGAGCAGATCGGGGATGACCAGCCCGATCGTCATCGTGTCCTGGCGGACCAGACCGCGGGCGAACCGGCTCGGCCGGTACCCGAGCGCCCGAGCGGCGTCGAGCACCCGCTGCTTGGTGTCGACGTCGATCTCGTCCTTGTCGTTGAGCGCCCGTGACACGGTCTGCCGGGACACCCCGGCCGACTTGGCGACATCGTTGATCGTGATTTTCCGGGGCTCGGCCCCCGCTGTCGATGGCAGCACCATCGCCCACCTCCCGCTTCTCGCGAACGCCGGTGCGCGCGCAAGGCCCGAGTATGCCTGCACCGGGGCGACCGGACGAAGCGACGGCCACCGGCGGGAGGGTGCCGGCGGGCAGTGGGGAGGGTCTTGGCGCCGTACGGCGGTGCCGCTACGGGGACGTGGCGGCGATCGGGGTGCGGGGGATGGCCGGCACGTTGGTCGGGTTGTCGAGGGGGGCGCGGCAGGTCCGGGGCGGTTGGACGAGGCGACGGCCGCCGGCGGGAGGAGCAGGCAGGGGCAGCGGGGAGGGCCTTGCCGCCGTACGGCGGTGCCGCTACAGGGACGTCACGGTGACGGGGTGTGGGGGATGGCCGGCATGTTGGTGGGGTCGTCGAGGAGGGCGTTGGGGCAGGTCCGGGGCGGTTGGACGAGGCGACGGCCACCGGCGGGAGATGTCAGAGTGGGTGTCGGGCAGCGGGGAGGGCCTTGGCGCCGTACGGCGGTGCCGCTACGGGGACGTCGCGGCGACCGAGGTGCGGGGGATGGCTGGCACGCTGGTGGAGTCGTCGAGGGGGGCGTCGCGGCAGGTCCGGGGCGGTCGGATGAGGCGACGGCCGCCGGCGGGAGGCGCCGGAGCGGGTGTCGGGGTGCTCCGTGACCATGGTGACGGGTAGCGGGGAGGGGCCCGCTGCCGGACGGTCGCAGTGCTACGGGGGCGTCGCGCCGACCGGGGGTGCCGGCAAGGCCGGCACGCTGGTCGGGTCGTCGAGAAGAGCGTCGCGGCAGGTCTGGAACGCGCCGCGCAGTGTCGCCGACGTGCCGAGGACGCCGAAGGTGATGTCCGGCTGGGTGTCCGGCGCCAGGGCGCGGCGCCCTGCCATACGGGCGTCGAGGCCGGGCCGCAGCCACTTGCCCCAGGTGGCGAGGTAGCCGCCGAGGATGATCTCGCCGACGTCGGTGACACCGCAGACACCGAGGACAGCCGCACCCAGCGCGTGCCCGGCGGCGCCGAGCGCGGCGGTCGCGTCCGGGTCGCCCGCGCGCAGCCGGCGGTCCAGCTCGGCCAGCGCCGCCTCGCCTCCCTCCGACTCGGCGACGGCGTCCAACCCGGCCGCGTGGATGAGGGGTTCGGGCCCGATGTACATCGCCAGACAACCCCGTGTGCCGCACCGGCATTCGGGGCCGTCGAGGGCGATCGGCAGATGTCCGATCTCACCCGCCATGCCGTGACTCCCGCTGTGCACACGGCCGTTGACGAGCAGCCCGCCGCCGACTCCGGTGTCGGCCTTGATGTAGGCGACGGTTTCCGGGTGTCGTACGCCGGCTGCCGCGAGGGCGTGGTACTCGGCCAGGGCCGCCATGTTGGCGTCGTTGACCACATCAACCGGGCAGTCGAGACCGGGGAGTTGGTCCACCACCAGGGCGCGCAGGTCGGTGCTGTGCCAGCCGAAGTCGATGGCCGCGGCCACCAGTTGGCCGGGTCCGACGACCGGTCCCGCCATGGCGACGGTGAGTTGGGCGACATGGGCGTCCGGTGACGCGTCCCGGACCACTGCTTCGGCCGCCCGCGTGACACAGCCGATGACCGCGGCCAGGGCGCGCGGATCGCCGTACGGCGCGTGGTGCGGCGCCGACTCGCGGTGCAGGACGTGGCCGCGGAAGTCGGCCGCCATGACGTGCACGGACTCCAGGGTCACCTGCGCGGCGAGGATGACCACCCGCTCCGGCACCAGCCGCAGCAGCCGCCGGGGCCGGCCCCGGCCGCCGGACGGCACCGAGCCCGCCTCGCGGACCAGGCCGCGGTCGATGAGTTCCGCGACGAGCGCCGTGACGGAGGCGTGCACAAGACCGGTCCCGGCGGCGACCTCGGTACGGGCGCAGGGGCCGTGGGCGTCGAGATGGCGCAGCACCAGGGCCAGATTGCGGCGTCGTACGTCGGCGGAGTCGGCGGGGGCGTTCACACCGACGATTGTGCCCCGGCACGGTGCGATCCGGTCAGGGTGGCCAAGACATATTTTTTCGAGTCTTGAAATAAATAAATGGGCGTGCCCATACTCCCGACACCGGCAACGAAGCCGGTCCGTCCCCGTGGAGGCGTCCTTGTCCGCTTCGACCTCTTCCGCCCCCGCCACTTCCCGAAAGGACGACACCCTGGGCCGCTCCCGGGTCAACGTCCTGATGTGGTCGATGGGCGCGGGGTTCGCCGCTCTCTACACCGCCTACGCCGGTCTCGTCGTCGTTCTGCTTCCCACCCAGATCCAGAACCTCGACGCCGCCGCGAAGGAATCGAACCTCGCGCTGGTCACGATGACCTCGTCCATCGTCACGCTCTTCGCCCAGCCGATCATCGGCGCCGTCTCCGACCGCACCCGGGGCCGCCTCGGCCGCCGCACCCCCTGGATGCTGTTCGGCGCCGTCGGCGCGGTCCTCACCCTGCTGGCCATCTCCCACGCCACCACCCTGCTCTGGCTCACCCTGCTGTGGGTCGCCGTCCAGGTACTGCTGAACGTGGTCCAGGCCCCGCTCACCGCCGTCATGGCCGACCGAGTCGCTCCCCGCCGGTTCGGCATCGTCTCCGCCTTCGTCGGCCTCGGCTCCAACCTCGGTGCCACCCTCGGCGTGATCCTCGCCGCCCGCTACGCCGGACGCCTCGGCCTCGGCTACGGCGTCATCGCGGCCGTCGTCCTGGTGACGGTCCTCGCCTTCGTCCTCCTCAACCGCGACCGCACCCGCCCCGAACCCCCGGAGCCCTTCTCCTGGCGGGAGTTCCTCACCGGCTTCTGGGTCTCGCCGCGTCAACACCCGGACTTCGCCTGGGCGTTCGTGGCCCGCATGACCTTCATCCTCGGCTATTGGGGCGTCGCCACCTACCAGCGCTACGCCCTCCAGGACTACGTCGGCCTCGACGGCGACGCGGTCGACAGCGCCCAGCAGTTGATGTCCGTGCTCGCCCTCGTCGGCACCCTCGCCGGTGCCGTCCCGGCCGCGAAGATCTCCGACCGCACCGGCCGCCGCAAGATCTTCGTGATCGGCGCGTCCGTCCTGCTCGCCCTCTCCATGGCCATCCCGCTGCTCAGCCCCACCCTGCCCGCGATGTACGCCTACGCGCTGGTCAGCGGCATGGGATTCGGGACGTACATGTCGCTGGACATGGCCCTGATGACCGAGGTCCTGCCCAAGGGCTCGGCGGCCGGAAAGGACCTCGGCATCCTCAACATCGCCACCAACATCCCCCAGGCCCTCGGCCCGATCATCGCGTCCGTACTCATCACCTCCTTCGCCGCGGGTTCCGACAAACTGCCGGGGTACCGCGTCCTGTTCGTCTTCGCCATGGCCGTCGTACTGATCAGCGCGCTCGCCATCCGGCCGATCAAGAGCGTCAAGTAGCGGATCAGGCAAGAGACTTCGACCACCGACCGTAACCGCCCTCCTCCACAAGGAAGTTGCTCCGTGCCCCAGTCCGTGATCGCTGCCACGTCCCAGGGACCCGTCCTCGGGACGTGGCAGCACACCACCGCCCGCTTCCTCGGCATCCCCTACGCCAAGCCCCCGGTCGGCGACCTCCGCTTCGCCGCCCCCGTCGCGCCCGAGCCGTGGACCGAACCACTCGACGCCACCCGGTACGGGCCCACCGCGCAACGCCGCCCCTTCATCCTCGACGGCCCCACCACCATCCCCGAACCGTCGATACCGGGCGACGGCGTCCTGAACCTCAACGTCTTCACCCCCGACCCGCAACCGGGCGCGAGCCTGCCCGTCCTCGTCTGGATCCACGGGGGCGGTTACGTCGCCGGATCGGCCGCCAGTCCCTGGTACGACGGCTCGGCCTTCGCCCGCGACGGAGTCGTTCTCGTGTCGATCGGCTACCGGCTCGGCATCGAGGGCTTCCTCCACCTCGACGACGCCCCCGACAACCGCGGCGTGCTCGACTGGATCGCCGCACTGACCTGGGTACGCGACAACATCGACGCGTTCGGCGGCGACCCCGCGAAGGTCACCGTCGCCGGGCAGTCGGCGGGTGGCGGCGCCGCGCAGACGTTGATGGCCACGCCCGCCGCACACGGACTCTTCCGCGCCGCGATCTCCCAGTCGGGCGCGGTCAGGTCCCCCCAGCACCGACGCGACGCCCTCGCCGACTCGGCCCGCCTGACGGAACGCACCGGCGTCCCCGCCCTCGCGTCCGCGCTCCGCGATCTGACCGTCGACGAACTGCTCGCGCTTCAGGACGCGTTGGCCGCTCCGGAGGCCGGGCTGACGCTCGCGCCCTTTGCGGACGGGGAGTTGATCCCGATCCCTGTGGCGGAGGCTTTCGCGGAGGGCAGCGCGGCTTCCGTCCCGCTGGTGCTGGGCTTCACCCAGCGGGAGTTCAATCCGCCGGTCGGGACCGGTCCAGTGCCGACACCCGCACCGGTCGAGGCCGTACAAGCCGTGCTGGCCGCAAACGGGTTGGCCCCGGAGGCCGTGTCCGCCTACGCCGCCCTCCACACCGACGACGACCCGGCGCAACGCATGGGCCAAGCCCTGACCGACGCCATTTTCCGGGGCCCTTCACTCGCCCTCGCCGAGGCCCGCGCACACCGCGAACTCCCCACCTGGCTCTACCACTTCACCTTCGGAACCGCCGCCCACTGCGTGGAGATCCCCTTCGCGTTCGACGTCCTTGACGCCGAGCGCGTCACGGCCGCGACGGGCCCGCATCCGCCCCAGTCCCTCGCCGACGCGATGCACGGAGCCTGGGTCGCCTTCGTCCGCGACCTCGACCCGGGCCCCGAGTGGCCCCGCTACACCGACAAGCGCCGTACCACGATGACTTGGGACACCACCCCGCAGGCGCTGGACGACCCGCTGAGTGCGGAGCGCCGCATTTGGACCGGGTCGCCGGCCACTCCTTGAACCGGCCGGACCTCCGCTGCTGCCAGGCCGACAGCGGAGGTCCGTTGCGGGTCGCCCTTATGCTGCGTCGGGGCGACGGGAGGCACGTATGCACAAGCCCGGCACGAGGGCGCCGGTCAGAGTGATGCTTGGCGTGCTCGTGACGGTGACTTTGGCGGCGTGCGCGCATCAGAACCCGGCGGCGGTGAAGGAACCGTCTGGGAGTGCCCCAGCCTCACCGGAATCCACGGTCTACGCCTCCAAGTTGCAGAAGAGCGACCTCCCTTGGAGCGGCAGTCCAAGCCCGTACAACGCCGAGGTGAAACTCGCTGACGGCCGCCGCGTGGCCCTGCACTACCGCCGGGGCAAGGGGCTTGTCGAGCAGCACTACAGCCCCCGGGCGAAGGCCTGGACCGTTCCGACGGTCATCTACCGCACCACGACCGACGCATGCCAGGGCATCCACCTGCGCACCAAGAACGGAACCGTCGCGGCCATCGCCGACTTCGGCCCCTACTGCTACGACGGCGAGCCACCGACCGAGTCTCTCGCGGCCGTCGGTGTCGGCGACCTGACCGACTGGAGCGTCGACGTCACGAGGAACTTTGACGGTTGGGAACGGGCCACGGTCTCCGAGGACGGTCAGCGGGTGGTCTTCGGGAGCAACACGACCCTCAACTGGAGCCGGACCGACGGGTTCGAGGGCCGGTGAGCTCCGGCCTACGGCCCCGCCCGGTACCGAGGGCGCGCCGCTCAGCTCGAACAATCCCGGCCCGGGCCGGGCTCACGCGCAACACGCTGTACAACTCGCCTGCGACAAGGACGACGGCAGAGGTGATCCGTGCTGTTCTCATGCCGGATGAACGGCGGGGTGAGGTGGGCGGCATCGCCGAGGAGGAAGACACGGCCACTGCGCCAGCGGTCGGCCGTGCGGGCCCGGAAGGTGTACTGCGCCTGCCGCACCACCTCGAAATCGGCGCCGGGGGAGAGATCCACCCAGGGCGCGACCAGCTCTCGCAGCCGTTCGTGATCCAGTCGGGCGTCGTCCGGCAGCCGGAATTCCCAGCGGTAGCGGTCCTCGCCGATGCGCATGAAGGTGGCCGGCCGCGCCGGGTCGCAGACCTGGTCCACGCCCTCCCAGCAGTGGACCGGGAGGCTGGTGCGCACGTCGATGACCGTCCAGCGCTCCTCGAAGCGCAGGTCCTCCCATCGTGAGCCGACGGCGGCGCGGGTGACGCTGCCCGCCCCGTCGCAGCCGAGTACGGCGGCCGCGAGCAGCACGTGGTCGCCCTTGGCCCTGCGGTACGTCACTTGGACCGGTCCCGCACCGCTCTGCTCGACGCCGGTGACCTCCACCCCCTGCCGCAGCTCGCATTCCGGGGCGCGTGCCAGCGCGGCGCGCAACACGCGTTCCAGCGCGGGCTGGTCGAACATGCTGGTCTGCGGGAAGCCGTGCGCGCCCTGTGCGGCGCGGGGGAACTCGGCCATCACTCGGTGCCGGGCGTCCAGCAGCCGCAGCCCGCGCGCGGGCCGGGCGATGGCGTCGAACTCCTCGTCCACGCCCGCGGCTTGGAGGATCCGGCGTACCTCGTCGTCCGTGGCGACGGCGCGCGGCAGCGGGTAGACGTCCTGGTGGCGTTCGAGGACGACGCTCCGGACGCCGTGCCGGGCGAGCAGGAGGGCGGCGGTCACGCCCACGGGCCCGGCTCCGACGATCACCGTCCGGCCGGGCAGCGCCTCGACCTGTTCCGTGAGCGTCGTGAGGTCCAGGGGCAGGGTCGGGCGCCGCTCGAAGCTCACGCCCAACTCCCGGTAGCGCTCAGCCACCACGTCCAGCGTCTCGTACAGCCCCGGCCTGGGTTCGGCCGGGAAGGCCTCGCGCATGCGGACGGCTGCCGGGAGGCGGTGGTCCCGCCGGATCAGCTCGTCCACGGCGGAACGCTCGGCGGCCGACAGCGCGGCCCAGATCGGGGAGTCCATGGCCGTATTCAATCCACATCCGCCACTCCACTGGACACCCGCCCCAACTGCCCATCCTCAGAAAGGGCTTGCCGCCCTCCCCTTGAGGCTGGCACGATCGCCTCCTCCATCACTCCGGGCAACGGAGGGTGGCCGTCGAGGAGGTCCGGTGTCCAAGCGGTGGCTGTTTCTGTCGGCGGCCGCGGTGCTGATCGTCGTGTCGCTCGCCCTGGTGCTGCTGCCCGGTGACAAGGACGGCGAGGACGTGAAGACCGAGGCGGGACACGCCTCCACCGCACCCGCCACCACCGGATCCGCGACGAACTCCCCGTCCGCGACCGGCACTTCGACCACCTCCGCGTCGCCGTCCCCGCACGCGACCGACGCGTCCAAGAAACCGTCGGCGACGGCGTCCGCCCGCTCGGCCACCCCGTCGGCCACGAAGACTCGCCAACAGGCCGCCGGCACCGCCTCGTTGGCGGGACGCATCCGGCCCGGCGTCACCTACCGCGGTGTCGCCACCTTCTACGACGCGGACGGCGGCGGTGGCGCCTGTCTGTACGACCGGGGCGACGACGTCCTGACCGGCGCGATGAACACCACCGACTACGAGTCGTCCAAGGCCTGCGGGGCGTATGTGCTCGTGCACGCGGCCGGTGGCGCCACGGTCACCGTGCGGATCACCAACGAGTGCCCAGGGGACTGCGCACCCGGACAGATCGACCTCAGCGCGCAGGCCTTCGCCAAGCTCGCCAGCCCGTCGGCCGGCCGGATCCCGATCACCTGGAACCTGGTGAGCCCCAGCACCTCCGACACGATCTCGATCCGCTACAAGACCGGGTCCAGCCGCTACTGGTGCGGTATCCAGGCGATCGGCCACCGCAATCCGCTGGCCCGCCTCGAGGTCCTCGCGGGCGGCACCTGGCGTCAACTGCCGCGCGCCAGCTACAACTACTTCCTCTCCGAGAGCGGCAGCGGCTGCGGCGGCTCGATCAGGCTCACCGACATCTACGGCGAGCAACTCACCGTCCCCGCGCTCGCGGTGCGCCCCGACGTCGTACAGTCCACGCGCCTCCAGTTCGCCCAGCACTGACAGGTCTCCCGATCACCTGGTCCGCCGCGCCCAGCGCTCTCGCTCCCTGGCCGCGCCGAAGCCGAGCGAGGCGGTGAACAGGGCCTGAACCGCGGCGGACAGGTCCCACATCCATCCGGGAGCGGCGGGCGGCGGACCGGCGCTGACGCTGTATCTGCCCCGGGGATCGACCGTGACGGTGAGACGGTCACCGACAGCGAGGTGCCCCGCGCCGATGACGCCGAGCCGTCGATGGTGAGCGGCGTCGGCCAGGACCGCGTTCGTTCCGGCGTCGTACACACCGGTGCTGGGCCGCAGGTCCGTCACGACCGCCCGGACGGCCCGGCCACGCTCGTGCAGCGCCTGATCCTTCAGCGCGAGCCAGCACACCAGCATGGTCGCGGCGACGCAGGCGGCGACCGCGGTCTCCCGTACCGGGATCACCTACCCGCGGGTATCGCCCCGAATGTCGTACAGGACGAACGCCAGCCCGCCCAGAGCACCGGCCAGCACGAGCGCGCCGACGCCCAGGACCACCGGGTTCCGCCATCCGACGGGGGTCAGCGACGCACCGTAGACGACGCCGAAGGCCATACCCGTCAGCACCGCGCTCACCGGCACCGCGAGTGCCGTCCACAGCAGCCGCACGCCCCATCTCCGCCCGGTGGCGCTCACCGCTCGCCGGTTTTCGGACGACCCGGCAGCAGGCGGAGCGCGTCCAGCAGTGCCAACTCCTCTGGTGTGTAGGCGTCTTGGTCCTCGACCGAGGAGGAGGCCCAGTCCTCGACGACTTTGCGGAACCGCCCGGCGCGGTCCTCGACGACAGGGGCCGGCGGATTCTCGGCGAGCAGACGGGCCACCCCGTCGCGGAGGACCTGAGGGTGTTCGAACCCGTTCCTCGGTTCGGTGATCCGGCGCGCGGGCAGCCCGGTGCGTTCCGTCAGATGGTCCTCCGCTCCGGGCGGATGCGGGCCGGTCAGCAGCAGCCCGCCGGCGGTCGCCTGCCGGGCGGTCTCCGGCGGCGCGTCACGCAGTACCCGCGCCACGAGGTCCACCACGGGCTGGTGGGCAGGGGCCACGACGGCGCGCAGTTCGGTCGGCGACAATGTGATCTCGGCCTGCTGCCGGGGGCGGGGGCGGTCGTCGGTGATCGGTGATCCGTGGACGGACAGAGGGCCTGGCACCGTCGGCGACGGCGCGAACGCCCCGCCGTGGACGACGGCGGACCACGCTGTTTGCAGGCCGAGGTCGAGGCCGTGCTCCTCGCGCACATGCCCGATCACCACGTCGGCCAGACCTCGTGCGCCACCGGTGGCCAGACCGCTCGCGACCACCTCACGCCCGGCGACGAGGGCGACCGAGATGTGCACCGCGTCCAGGTGCACCACGACACACGCGGCCGGCTCCGGATCCTGGCCCGCACCGACCAGGGCTGCCACCGTCTCGTCCACCACCCTGACTTCCGCACCCGGCCACTGCTCCCGGACCGTGTCCACGGCCGGCTGCACCCCCGGGTGCGCGCCGGCTCCGGGTGCGACGAGAACCACCGACCCGATCGGGGGCCACAACTGCGACGCCTTCGGCACACCGACCGCCAGCAGTTCCGCCGCGAGCGACGCGTCCGAGCCCGGGCCCGGATTCCAGGCCAGCTCCAACAGCACCTGCGTGTACCGGGCGTTGCGTCCCGCCCGCTGTATGCGTATCTCTTCCAGAGCCCACCAGAGCACGCCGCCACCCCGCACCGTTGTCCTGTGCGGCGATCTTAGGTGATTGACGACATACCGGTAGTCGTGCCTGTGCGGTCGTGCAGTGGTGCGGCGACGACCCGTCGCAGCCTCGCCTCGTCCGAACTTCCGGGCGCCGCCGTCAAGATGACGATCTTCAGCTCCGAGTCGCCGTCCGTCAGGACGTCGCAGTCCACGTCTATCGCCCCGACCACCGGATGCCGCACCGTCTTGTGGTCCTCGCGGTGTGCGGCCACCGTGCCGCTCGCCCACAGCCGGGCGAACGTCGCGTTGCCCGCGGTGAGTTGACGGATCAGGTCGGCCAGGCGCGCGTCGTGCGGGTAGCGGCCGGTGGCGCGGCGCAGGTCGGACACGACGGCCAGGTCCGAGTTGTCGCCGTCGGGCACCAGCACCGGCCAGGAGGCGATGCGTACGTCGTCGTCGGCGCCGATCGGGAAGCGTTCGCGGGCGAAGTTGCGGAGTTCGGGAGGCTTCGCCGACGGGTCGCCGAGCAGCGCGGCCCATTCGGGGTTCCACCAGATCAGCTGCCAGTCGGCGGCGAACACGGCGACCGCGACCTCGCCGAGCCGGTTCAGCACGCGGTGCACGCCGGGCGGGAGGTGGTCGGGGATCGGCTCGTGGTTCGGCGCGACCAACCCCGCCATGCGGTAAAGGTGTTCGCGCTCGATGTCGCTCAACCGCAATGCGTGAGCAAGGGAGTTGACGACCTGCGCCGAAGGCGCCGTGGACCGCCCCTGCTCGAGGCGTACGACGTAGTCGACCGACACGCCCGCGCGCTCGGCGAGTTCCTCACGGCGCAGGCCGGTCGCCCGCCGGGACCGGCCGGACGGCAGGCCCACCGCCGACGGCGACAACCGCTCCCGCCAGGCCCTGATCGTCGCGCCCAGCCCGAGGCCCTCGTTCTCTGTCATGCCCTCCATCCTGCCCCCGACCCGCCATCCTGGTAATGCCGTTCCTACGGTCGTGCCGTCCCTGGCACAGCACGGGCGCGGCGCGGACGATCGAGGCATGACCACCACGTTCATCACCGGAGCCAACAAGGGCCTCGGCCACGAGACCGCCCGCCGCCTCCTCGCCCTCGGCCACACCGTGATCGTCGGGGCCCGCGACGAGGAGCGGGGTGCCGCAGCCGCCGCCGAGTTGGGCGCGCGGTTCGTCCGTATCGACGTCACCGACGACGCCTCCGTGGCCGCCGCGGCGGCCGATGTCGCCATACACGAAGGCGTACTCGACGTCCTGATCAACAACGCCGGAGTGCACGGCCCGTACGGGGATCCCGCCGAACTGACGGGTGCCGACGCGCTCGGCGTCTTCGACGTCAACGTCTTTGGACCGGTCCGCACGACCACCGCCTTCCTCCCGCTGCTGCGCCGCTCGGCCGACCCGGTCGTCATCAACGTCAGCAGCGGCATGGGGTCCCTCGCCATCACGCACGACCCTTCGCGGATCGAGTCCTCCGTCGTCGCGCCGCTCTACACCGCGTCCAAGGCGGCCCTCACCATGCTGTCCACTCAATACGCCAAGGCCCTCAAGGACGTTCGGGTCAATGCCGCCGATCCCGGCTACACGGCGACCGACCTCAACGGCCACAGCGGCCCGCAGACCGTCACCGAGGGAACCGACGCGATCGTCCGGCTCGCCACCGAGGGACCGGGCGCGGGCTCCGGCCGCTTCGTCGACCGGGAAGGACCGCTCGACATGGCGTGACCCGGACCTGCGCAACACTGCCGACACAGCTTGGTTTCCTTAGGTGCTACCGGCGGTAACAACAGAGGTGTCGCGGCACGCGCCACGTGTCGCGCACACCTCCCGCACCTCCCGTACTCATTCGGAAGGCACCTCATGGAGAACCTGACGTCCCCCACGGCGATCAGCAGACGAAGAGCACTGACGGTGGCCGGTGGCGTCGCCGCCGGTGCCGCCCTCGCGGCGCACGCGGTACCGGCGTTCGCGGCCGGCACCTCGGACGCCGACGCCATCGTCGTCGGCCACGGTCTGGCCGGACTGGTCGCGACGGCCGAACTGGTCGCCGCCGGAAAGAAAGTGCTGCTCCTGGACCAGGAGCCCGAGTCCAACCTCGGCGGCCAGGCGTTCTGGTCCTTCGGCGGACTGTTCCTGATCAACTCGGACGAGCAGCGGCTCATGGGCATCAAGGACTCCCGGGAGCTGGCCTGGCAGGACTGGCAGGGCACGGCCGGCTTCGACCGCGGCATCGACGACCCGACCGGCCAGGACTACTGGGCCCACAAGTGGGCCGAGGCGTATGTGGACTTCGCCGCCAACGAGAAGCGGTCCTGGCTCTACGGCCTCGGCATCCGCTGGTTCCCGATCGTCGGCTGGGCCGAGCGCGGTGGCGGCCTCGCCGACGGCCACGGCAACTCGGTGCCCCGCTTCCACGTCACCTGGGGCACCGGACCGGCCGTGGTCGAGCCCTTCGAGAAGCAGGTGCGGGCCGGGGTCGCGAGCGGCAAGGTGGTCTTCAGGTTCCGCCACCAGGTCAACGAGATCGTCCGCACCGGCGGCGCCGTGACCGGAGTCCGCGGCTCGGTCCTCGAACCCAGCACCGCCCAGCGCGGCAAGGCCACCTCCCGCACCGTGGTGGGCGACTTCGAGCTCAAGGCCCCCGTCGTGATCGTCACTTCGGGCGGCATAGGCGCCAACCACGATCTCGTACGGCAGAACTGGCCGGCCCGGCTCGGCACCCCGCCCAAGAACATGATCACCGGCGTGCCCGCCTACGTGGACGGCCGGATGCTGGGCATCACCGCGGCGGCGGGCGGCCGTATCGTCAACCCCGACCGGATGTGGCACTACACCGAGGGCCTCAAGAACTACGACCCGATCTGGCCCAACCACGGCATCCGCATCCTCCCGGGCCCGTCCTCGATGTGGTTCGACGCCAAGGGCAAACGGTTCTCCGCCCCCGACATGCCGGGCTACGACACCCTCCACACTCTGGGCTCGATCACCGCGAGCGGCTACGACTACTCGTGGTTCGTCACCACCAGCAAGATCATCGCGAAGGAGTTCGCGCTCTCCGGGTCCGAACAGAACCCCGACCTCACCAACAAGGACATCCTGATGCTGCTCTCGCGCATCTGGCAGACGCCGGAGCCGATCGAGAAGTTCAGGAAGAACGGCGTCGACTTCGTCACCGCCTCCAGCCTCTCCGAACTCGTCCTCGGCATGAACAAGCTGACCGGCGACGGCCTGATCCAACTGGCCGATCTCCAGCGGCAGATCGAGGCCCGGGACCGGGAGATCGACAACCCGTACTCGAAGGACGCCCAGGTGATGGGCATCCGCAACGCCCTTTCGTACACCGGCGATTCACTCAGCCGCACCGCCGCGATCCACAAGATCCTGGACCCGGCCGCCGGACCCCTGATCGCCGTCCGCCTCAACATCCTCACCCGCAAGACCCTCGGCGGCCTCCAGACCGACCTCTCCGGTCGCGTCCTGGACGCCACCGGTGCGCCAATTCCCGGTCTTTACGCGGCCGGTGAGGTGTCCGGCTTCGGCGGCGGGGGAGTGCACGGCTACCGCTCGATGGAGGGCACCTTCCTCGGCGGCTGCCTGTTCTCCGGCCGCCAGGCGGGCCGCGCGGCGGCGGCAGCGATCTGAGTCGCCGCGGCTGCTTGCCTCATGTCGGCAACTCGGGCGCGTCGAACCCGAGTTGCCGACAGATCAGCCGAGGTAGAGCGGCAACTGTGCTGCCAATGAGCCGAGTTGGTGTGTCTCCGCCTCCGTCGGCGTACGCCGTCCGGTGCCGACGAGCAGCACGTCCCGGTCGGAGAAGGACGCGGGGAACGCGGCTCCGGCGATCCCCTCCAGCAACTCGCGTGCTCCGGCGAGTGTTTCGGCGGGCGGCCCCGCCGCGTCCGGGAGGTGTGCGACCAGGTCGAGGTGGTGCAGCGTCCACTCCAGGACGTACGCGGAGAGATAGTCGCCCGCGGTGAGCACCTGGTCCTGTGTGCTCACCCGCAGACCGGGGTCGGCGAGCCGGGCGGCGCGGCCGGCGGCCGAACCGACGTCGTCCAGATGGAACTTGAGCAGCCCGGGCTCCTCGTACGCGGCGGCCAGCCGGACGATCAGCGCGTCGAGCGGGTCGTCACCGGTGGGCGCCGTGCGGGTGACCGCCCAGTAGGTCACCGCGTCGCGGGTCGGTTCCGTGTCGGCGGGTGTCACCAGGGTGATCAGCACGTCCTGGGCGTCGATGACCAGATGACAGACCAGGTCCCGCACCAGCCACCCGGCACACCCCGAAGGCCGCGCGAAATCGGCGTCCTCGAGGTCGGCGACCGCCGCGAGCAGAGCTGTCCAGGAGCGTGAGAAGAGATCCACCTCGGCACGCTACGGCGCCCGGGCGGACAGTGTCACGTGATCCGGCGGTGGATGTCCGCCAGCAGGTTCCGCATCGCCATCCGGAAGATCTCCTCCTGGTGACCGCCGAGGAACGTGGTGTGCCCGAACACCTCCAGCGCGACCAGACCGTGCAGATGTCCCCACGCGCTCATCAGGAGGGCGGTCGCGGGCGGCGGCAGATGTCCCTCGCCGTAGTGCGGAAGCTGTTCCACATAGGCCCGCAGTGCCGGCGAGAGTTCGGGGATGTCGGCCGCGGCGAGCTGCTCCGGGGTGAACTCCTCGAACAGCTCGCGCTCGAAGATCACGCTCATCCGCCGCGTGGCCTGGGTCGTCGGACCGTCGGCCGGTGCCGCGTAGTCCCTCAGCGGTGTGCCGTAGAGGAGTTGGAACTGCTCGGGGTGGGCGATGCTCCACCGCCGGTAGCCCTCGGCCGCCCGCACGAGGCGCGGTAGGTCCGGGTCGTCCGCAGGGGTCTCGACTGCGGTCCCCACGGCGTCGGCCAGGTCGTCGTAGGCCTTGGTGACGAGCACCGTGATGAGGGCGTCCCGGCTCGGGAAGTAGTGGTAGAGCGCCTGCACGGTCATGCCGAGGCTGCGGGCGACCGCGCGCAGGGAGAGGGCCGCGGGGCCGTGTTCGGTGAGGTGGCGCTCGGCGGCCTCCACGATCTCCTGGGTGGCGGCGGCCCGGCGTCGCTCGCGCAGGGACGGAAGGGCGGTCGTGGCTTCTTCGGCAGGCATGCGGCGACCGTACGACGACAACTCGCGCCGGGGAACACGAAGTTGCGAGGTGTGAGGAAAATCTAACACTGCCAAATCTTCTTGCTCCTCACTAGCGTCGTGCGCGGCGACGAAGAGTGCCCATTGGTCAACTCTGGCTGTTTCGCGCCTTTTTCGACGTACGCACATCAAAGGAGAACGGGCGTGTTTGAACGCATAGCCGAGCTGGTGATCCGCCGGTCACGGCTGGTACTCGTCGTCGCCGTCGTGGCCGTGGCCCTCATGGGGGTCCTGGGCGCCGGCGCGTTCGGCAAACTGCTGGGAGGCGGCTACGACGACCCGTCCTCCGCGTCCTCCCGGGCCGCGAAGGTCATCGACCGGAAGTTCGGCGGGGAGACGAACCTGGTCCTGCTGGTCGGCGCGACCGAAGGCCGCGTGGACGGGACGCCGGCGGAGCAGAGCGGCCGGGCCCTGGTGGCCAAGCTCAAGAAGGAACAGCACCTGGAGAACGTGATCTCGTTCTGGGACACGTCCAGCCCCGACCTCAGATCCAGGGACGGCCGCGAAGCCGTGGTGCTCGCCCATGTGAAGGGCAACGACACCGAACGCGACGAGAACGCGAAGAGCGTCATCGACGCCTATGCCGGACCGTTCGAGAACACCCTCACCGTCCGGGCGGGCGGCGGTGCCGCCGTGACCAGCGAGATGGGCACCCAGTCGGCCAAGGACCTCGTCCTGGCCGAGTCCATCGCCGTACCCCTCACCCTCGTACTCCTGCTGCTCGTCTTCGGCAGCGCGGTCGCCGCCCTGCTGCCGCTGGCGATCGGCACCATCGCCATCGCGGGCACGTTCGCGGAGCTGTTCCTCCTCGGCAGTGTCACCGACGTCTCCGTCTTCGCGGTCAACCTGACCACCGCACTGGGCCTCGGCCTCGGCATCGACTACGCGCTGCTGATGGTCAGCCGGTTCCGGGAACAGCTCGCGACCGGGGCGAGCGTGGACGACGCCGTACGGCGGACCGTGAGCACCGCGGGCCGTACCGTCGCGTTCTCCGCCGCGACCGTCGCGGCGGCGCTCGCGGCCCTGCTGGTGTTCCCGCAGTACTTCCTGCGCTCCTTCGGATACGCCGGGGTCGGTGTCGTCGTCATCGCGGCCGTCAGCACCCTGTTCGTCATGCCGGCCCTGTTCGTCGTCCTCGGCCACCGCGTCAACGGCGGACGGCTGCCGTGGGCGAACCGTGCCCGCTCCGACAGCCGGACGCCCCTGTGGGGACGGCTGGCCCGCACCGTCATGCGGCGGCCCGCGCTCACCGCGCTGCCCGTCCTCGCGGTCCTGCTGCTCGCGGCGAGCCCGCTGCTGGGCATCACCTTCGGCACCCCGGACGAACGCGTACTGCCCGAGGACGCCGCGAGCCGCCAGGTCTCCGCCGTACTCCGGGAGAAGTTCAACGGCAGCGACGACGCGGCCCTCCACGTCGTCATCGACTCACCCGTCAACAAGAGCTCGCTCGGGGTGTACGCGACCCAGCTGTCAGGACTCAAGGGCGTCGTCCGCGTCGAGACCAGCGCCGGTACCTACGCCGAGGGACAGCCGACCGCGAACGACCCCGGCAACCCCGCCCTCGGCCGCCCCGACGCACAGCAGATCAACGTGGTGAGCACCCTGACACCGAAGTCCGACGCGGCCCAGAGCCTGGTCCGGGAGGTGCGGGCGGCCGCCGTGCCCGTCGGAACACAGCCTCTGGTGGGCGGAGTCGACGCCGTACTGGTCGACTCCAAGCACTCCGTCGGCAGCCGGCTCCCGCTCGCCGTGGCCCTGGTCGCCCTCACCACCTTCCTCCTGCTCTTCCTCTTCACCGGCAGCGTCGTACAGCCGCTGCGCGCACTGCTCCTCAACATGATCAGCCTGGGTGCCACCCTCGGCGTCATGACCTGGATCTTCCAGAACGGCCACTTCTCCTCCGTGCTCGGCTTCACGGCACAGCCGATGGACGTCTCCATGACCGTGCTGATGTTCTGCATCGCCTTCGGCCTCTCCATGGACTACGAGGTCTTCGTCACCAGCCGGATCAAGGAACTCCACGACCGGGGCGCGGACAACGAGTCCGCCGTGACCAACGGCCTCGGACACACCGGGCGCATCGTGACCGCGGCGGCCTGTCTGCTCGCGGTGAGCTTCTTCGCCTTCGGCACGGCGAAGCTCGGCTTCATGCAACTGTTCGGCCTGGGCAGCGGACTGGCCATCCTCATCGACGCCGTCGCCGTACGCGGTGTCCTCGTCCCCGCCGCGATGCGACTGCTCGGCCGCTCGGCCTGGTACGCGCCCGGTTTCCTGCGCCGCTTCCACGCACGGTTCGGCCTCAGCGAAGGCGGCAGCGCCCCGGCAGCCGCACTCGATCCGCTTGTGAAGGGCGCATCCGAAGTGCATTAGGGCTAAGATGATTACAGCTAATGCATTTCGGCCCGGAAGGAGCCCGCCCGTGGACCTGCGACAGCTGTTCGACGACCTGGTGCGTTTCGAGACGGACCTGTGGAACGGGATCGACGCCCGGCTCCGCCAGGACTGCGGCGTGACCCTGGGCAGCCTGAACGTGCTGCTCGTCGTCGAACGCGCGGGCTCCTGCCGGGTCAACGACATCGCCGCCGCCCTCTCCATCACGGTCGGCGGCGCGAGCCAGGCCGTCGACCGGCTGGAGAAGGCGGGCCACTGCGCACGACGGCCGCACCGCACCGACCGCCGCTCCTCGATCGTCGAACTGACGGCGGCCGGGCGGGACTTGGTGAACGAGGCCGGTCCCGTCTTCGACCGTGAGCTCGCGACCTGGCTGGCCCGTCCGCTCCCGGACACGGCACTCGGCCACCTCGCGAGCACGCTCGCCGTGCTCCGTGCCGCCAACCCGCGCACCCCGGACCCCGGGCCAACACCCCTGACGAAGGAGACCAGATGAGCCCCGCGCAAGCACGAGCAGTCCGCTTCGACCGGTACGGCGACCGTGACGTCCTGCACGTCACCGAGGTGCCGATGCCCACCCCCGCCGCCGGAGAAGTCCTCGTCGAGGTCCGGGCGGCCGGCGTCAACCCCGGTGAGGCCGCGATCCGTTCGGGCGTCATGCACGAGCGGTTCCCCGCCACCTTCCCGTCCGGCCAGGGCAGCGACCTCGCCGGAATCGTCACCGCGCTCGGCGAGGGCGTCACCGACTTCGGTATCGGCGACGAGGTCCTCGGCTTCTCCTGGCAGCGCTCCAGCCACGCCACCCACGTCGTCGTACCGGTGACCCAACTGATCCCCAAGCCGGCCGCCCTGAGCTGGGAAGTGGCCGGCTCCCTCTACGTCGTCGGCTGCACCGCGTGGGCCGCCGTCGACGCGGTGGCCCCCAAGCCCGGGGAGACCGTCGCCGTCTCGGCCGCCGCCGGGGGAGTGGGCACCGTCACGGTCCAACTCCTCGCCGTACACGGCGCGCACGTCCTCGGCATCGCCTCACCCGCCAACGCCGAATGGCTCACCGCCCACGGCGCGACCCCGGTCCCGTACGGCGACGGACTCGCCGGGGCCCTCACCGCGGCGGCACCCGGCGGGATCGACGCGTTCATCGACCTGTTCGGACCCGACTACGTCCAACTCGCCGTCGATCTCGGCATCCCCCGGGACCGGGTCGAGACGATCATCTCGTTCCAGAAGGCGCAGGAACTCGGTACCAAGAGCGCGGGCAGTGAAGGCGCTTCCACCCGCGAGGTCCTCACCGAAATGGCCGACCATGTCGCCGCCGGCCGTATCGAGATCCCCGTCGCGGCCACTTATCCGCTCGACCGCGTCCGCGACGCGTACGCCGAACTCGAACAGCGCCACACGCGCGGAAAGATCGTCCTTATCCCCTGAACTGCCTCTGAACCAACGTCACTTGCTCTCGCGGAGGGCCGACGTGGTCTTCCCGGTGCGTTCGCGCAGCAGCACGCGCAGGGTGTTGGGGTGCTCGTAGCCAACCCTCCTGGAGATGGTCTCCAGGGAGAGGTCGGTGGTCCGCAGCAGGTGGGAGGCGCGTTCGATCCGCAGGTCCTGGACGAACCGGATCGGCGACGTCCCGACGGTGCGCCGTACGGCACGCTGCAGGGTCCGCTCGCTGACGCCGATGGCCCTGGCCGCGTCGGGGATGCCGAAGGGCTCGGCCAGATGCTCACGGGTCCAGAGTTCGAAGGCCGCGACCGTGGGATCGCTCTGGGCCAGCGCGTTGGGAATCGTGTACGCGGCCTGCGAAGGGCGTTCGTCGACCACGAGATAGCGGGCGACCAGGTCGGCGAGCGCGGGGCTGGCCGCCCGGACGATCGCCAGCGCGAGATCGACGTGTCCGAAGG
Source organism: Streptomyces hokutonensis (assembly GCF_000376565.1). Classification (GTDB taxonomy): domain Bacteria; phylum Actinomycetota; class Actinomycetes; order Streptomycetales; family Streptomycetaceae; genus Streptomyces; species Streptomyces hokutonensis. Next base: position 54,863 of record NZ_BARG01000079.1, read on the forward strand.
CCGCGCCGGCGGTGATGACGCCCTCGCAGCTGATGACCATCCGGCTGTGATCCAGCTCGACCTTGGGATACCTGTCCCGGAACGCGGGCGACAGCGACCAGGACGTCGTGGCCCGCAGGCCGTCAAGCACCCCGGCCTCCGCCAGCAGGAAGGTACCCGCGCATGCCGAGGCGATGGTCGTTCCTCGTGCGCGGGTTCGCGTGATCAAGTCCCGGACGGGCCGGGACACTTCGCCGCCCACATGGTCGAGCAGCGCCGAGGGATCGCTCTCCCCGAGCGCGGGTACGACCAGGAGGTCCGCCGTGTCGGCCAGTTCAAGCGGCTCGGGAGCCACGAGGAGTCCCGCCCTGGTCCGCACCTTCGGGCCGGGGCCGACCAGGGTGACGTCCCAGGTGGGCGACGACTCGTGGAGCTGCCCGCCCAGCGCGTTGGCGTTGTTCAGCACGTCCAGGACGGCCGAGAGCCCCGAGTCGAACACCCCGTCGTAGACGACGACCGCTAGCTTCATGGCGGGAACGCTATCAACCGTGTCGTTTCCGCCGCTGATGTGATCACCGATCACGGCCATAGGTTCGAGGCACGTCGGACATCCGACGCCCTGGACGTCTGCACAAGGAGTGGTGACATGAAGGTCGGTCTGCTGGTACGCATCGAGGCCAAGCCCGAGCACGCCGACGAGGTGGAGGCACTGCTCCGCGGTGCCCAGGAACTCGCCGAACTGGAACAGGGCACGGTGACGTGGTTCGCGTTCCGCGAGAACGCCACCACCTTCGGCGTGTTCGACACCTTCGAGGACGAGCAGGGACGGCAGGCGCACCTGACGGGCCGGATCGCCGCCGCCCTGGGGGAGATCGCGGAGACGAAGCTCAGCGCGCCGCCGGTGATCGCCCCGGTCGACCTGCTGGGAGCGAAGGTCTGACGCGTCAGACGCGCAGTCCCAGTGCGTCCCGCCCGGCGTACCGTGCCTGGGTGCCCAAGTCCTCCTCGATACGGATGAGTTGGTTGTACTTGGCGGTGCGGTCGGCGCGGGACAGCGACCCGGTCTTGATCTGTCCGCAGCCGGTGGCGACGGCGAGATCGGCGATCGTGGTGTCCTCGGTCTCGCCGGAACGATGGGACATCACGACGGTGTAGCCGGCCCGGTGGGCGGTGGCGACGGTGGCCAGGGTCTCGGTGAGGGTGCCGATCTGATTGACCTTCACCAGGATCGAGTTGGCGATCCCGTCCCGGATTCCGGCGCTGAGCAGCGTCTCGTTGGTGCAGAAGACGTCGTCGCCGGTGAGCTGGCAGCGCTCGCCGAGCCGCACGGTCAGGTCGCGCCAGCCGCCGTGGTCGTCCTCGGCCATCGGGTCCTCGATCGAGGCGATCGGGTAGCGGTCGACCAACTCGGCCAGGTAGTCGGCGTGTTCGGCGGGGGTACGGCGGACGCCCTCGCCCGTGTAGTCGTAGACCCCGTCGCGGAAGAACTCGGAGGTGGCGGGGTCCATGACCAGAGTGATGTCGGTGCCGGGCTTGTAGCCGGTGCGTTCGATGGCGTGGAGGACGAAGTCGAGGGCCTCGTCGGCGGTGCGCAGGTCGGGGGCGAAGCCGCCCTCGTCGCCGACGTTGGCGCTGTGGCCGGCGGCGATCAGGTCGCGGCGCAGGGTGTGGAAGACCTCGGAGCCCATGCGGACGGCCTGGGCGAAGGTGGCCGCGCCGATCGGGGCGATCATGAACTCCTGGAAGTCCAGCGGATTGTCGGCGTGCGCGCCGCCGTTGACGATGTTCATCATCGGCACCGGCAGCAGGCGGGCGTCGACGCCGCCGATGTAGCGGTACAGGGGCAGCCGGTGGGCGGCCGCGGCGGCCTTGGCGGTGGCCAGGGAGACGCCGAGCAGGGCGTTGGCGCCGAGGCGCGACTTGGTGTCGGTGCCGTCGAGTTCGATCATGGTGTGGTCGACGGTCGCCTGGTTCTCGGCGTCGAGTCCGGTCACGGCGTCCGCGATGGTCTCGTTGACGGCGTCGACGGCGCGCCGAACTCCCTTGCCGTGGAAGCGTGTCGGGTCGCCGTCACGCAGTTCGACCGCTTCCCTTGCTCCGGTGGAGGCGCCCGACGGTACGGCGGCCCGGCCGAGCGATCCGTCCTTGAGCTCCACGTCCACCTCGACGGTCGGATTGCCCCGGCTGTCGATGATCTCGCGTGCGACGACCCGGCTGATGGCGGTCACGGTGCAACTCCTCACGCAGGGCCCGCGTCCCGAACGTCGGCGGGCGGTAAGTTCCGTCATGAAACAAAGTGAGTCCTGAATGAGAACCTACTATGGGTCCATGAGGATGCACAACGCCGACGAGACCTGCGGCATCGCCCAGGCCGCCGTGGTCCTGGGGGACTGGTGGAACGTTCTGGTGCTGCGGGAGATCGCCCGCGGCCATGTCCGTTTCGATGCGCTGGCCGCCGGGATCGGCCTGTCCCGCAACGTCCTGACCGAGCGGCTCGGCCGGCTCGTCGCGAGCGGGGTACTGCACCGCCGCCTCTACCAACGGCGGCCGGTGCGCTACGAGTACGTGCTCACCGATGCCGGGCTCGCGCTGCTGCCCCTGCTCGTGGCGATGCAGGACTGGGGCGACCGGTGGATGCTGGGCGACGGCACCCTCACTGCGACTACGGCCGAGGACAGCGCCGAACACGCCCGCGTGCACACCTTGCCCGGTACCCGTCTGCCCGACGACCTTCAACTCCCCGGCATCCAGGGCACGGACCTGCCCGTCGTCTCACCGGACGCCGCCGCGACCGTGCTGTTCACCTACCCGGGCACGGGTATCGAGTGGGGCGAGCCGCCGATCCCGGGGGCTGAGGGCTGCACGTTGGAGAACCGGCTCTTCCGGGAGGCCTGGCCCGAATTCCGCCGGGCGGGCGTGGAGGTGTGCGGGGTCAGTACTCAACTCCCGCACGAACAAGCGGAGTTCGCCCGCGTCGAGGAGATCCCGTTCCCTCTCCTGTCCGACGCCCATCATCAACTCGCCGCCGCCCTGCGCCTGCCGACGTTCCGCGCGGCGGGCCGGCTGCGGCACAAGCGCCTGATCCTGATCATCGACGCCGAACGGACCGTACGGCACACGCTGTTCCCGATCGACGACATCCCGCACGCCGTCAAGGAGAGCCTGCGGCTGGCAGCGGACTGCGCCAGGTGACGTCCGCTACGCGAACCCCCCATTGCTCAGCAGGAGTTGGCCGTTGATCCACTGGCCCTCCGGTGAGCAGAGGAAGTCGACGAGGTGGGCGGTGTCCTGTGGAGTGCCGAGACGGTTGAGCGGTGTCTGGCGCAGGATCTGCGCCCGCCCCTCCTCGTTCATCCAACCGGTGTCCACCGGGCCCGGGTTGATGATATTGGCGGTGATCCCGAGGTGGGCGAACTCGTGGGCGGCGGCCAGGGTGATGCGGTCCAGGGCGCCCTTGCTCGCGCCGTAGGGGAGGTTGTTCACGGTGTGGTCGCTGGTGAGCGCGATGATCCGGCCGCTGCCCGGAGCGGCGGCGAACCGTCGGCCGTACTCGCGGATCAGCAGCCAGGTGGCGCGCGCGTTGACCGCGAAGTGCCGGTCGAAGCTCTCTACGGTGGTGTCGAGCAGACCGGAGTCGACGGACTCGCAGTGGCACATCACCAAGGCGGTGACGCCGCCCGGCCCGCGTCCGACCTCGTCGAAGACACGGGCCGGAGCGTCCGGGTCGGACAGGTCCGCTTCGACAGCGGTGGTCGCGGCGCCGTGTTCCTTCAGCGCCTCGGTGATGGCCCAAGTCGCGCCGGACTCGACACCCCAGGACATGCGCTCGTCGTAGGGAGTCCAGTAGGTGAAGGCGATGTCCCACCCCGAGGCCGCCAGGCGGCGGGCGATGCCCGCACCGATGCCGACGGTGCGCCCCACTCCGGTGACGAGCGCGAGGGGGCGGGCGGACGGGTGATCGGTGCTCGTCGTCATGATCCGAGATCGTTCATGACGGACCCGGCATCGGCAACTGCCTTTACGCGGAGGCCTGTTGGCGGAGTGGGAGTGGCTGTGACGACGGCCGCCAGGTCCGCGCCCGCCTGGAGGAGTCCCACGGTCCGTACGGCGATCCGGTCGAGGCGTTCGCGCAGGATGCGCCGGGCCTCTCCCCGGCCGTCGAGCCGGTGCAGGGAGCCCATGATCTCCCGTACCGCGGGGACGCTGTGGCCGGTGGCGCGCAGGGCCGTGACGATGCGGGCCGCCCTGATGGCCGACAGGTCATAGCGACGGGCTTGCCGTGAGGTCACGCGTTCGGGGGTGACGAGCCCTTCCTGCTCCCAGAACCGCAGAGTCGAGGGACGCACGCCAAGGGCTCTGGAGAGTTCGGTGATCGTCATCGCGTCACCGTCCCGCTCCAAGTCCGATCCGTTCGCCTCGTCCTGGATCGCGCGCAACGCCTGCTGGGCGCGCAGGGTCTCCTCGCGCTCCCGCGCCAGCCCCACATGGACCTCGTTGATCACGGAGGCCGCCTCCACGAGCGTCTGCGTCCGCAGCTCCGCGAGCATCCGCCGGGCGGAGACCGGGCCCACGGCGCCCGCGAGCCCTCGATAGGCGCGCAGAGCCCGCACATGCGAAGGCGTGTAGGAGCGGTAACCGTTGTCCGACCGGGTGGCCGGCGGAATGACTCCCAACCGCTCCAGATCGCGCACCTGTTGCAGCGAGTACCCCGACTCGCGTGCCACCTCGGCGGTCCTGAGCGTTCCCCGCCGCGCACCACTCACCGGCCCGCCCATCTCCCAACCCCACATAAGCACTTGAAGATGATGCTTGAACCATGAGTATGGAACAGATCATCGCAGCCGTACGAGAATTCCCCGGCGCCCTCGTGCTCGCACCGGAGCCGGGCGGCGCCTTCCCCGAACTCGCCTGGGGAGACGCGTTCTTCTACTACGCCCCCGACGGCCGACTGCCGCAGACCACCCAGCCGTACGGCACCGTCGTCACCAAGAACCTCCCGGGCGACACCGCGTCCGACCTCGACCCTCCGGGCCGGTGGCGCGTCAACATCCATGTCGGCCGTACGGCGCTCAACGGACTCACCGGCGAGGAGCCACATGACCACGCCGTCGCCGACACGGTGCTGCCGCACCCGGTGTACGGAGCCCAGGGCTGGGTCTGCGTCGTCAACCCCGGTCGGAGAACGACGGACACGGTCCTACGGCTGCTGCATGGCGCCCATGACAACGCCTGCTCCCGGTTTGCGCGTCGTCATGACCAGGGCGGCGAGGGCTGAACGGCCAATCGCCAGCGTTTAGTAAAATGAACGATGCGTTCAACATTCTTCCCAAGTTCGGTATAGTGAACGCATGGTTCATTCAACCGTGGCTCCTCGGGATTGCGCGCAGATCAGCGCCTACCTCGACGACACGTACTTGGAGCAGGTCGATACGACGGTCATAGCGGTCGGCGAGAGGGGCGGGGCGCCCTGGGGCGCCGTAGAGGACTGTCTGTTTCATCCGCAGGGTGGGGGACAGCCCGCCGACCGGGGATGGCTGGAGGATCGGGAGATCGTCCCGGTCCGGGACCACGACTCGGGGCTGGTCGTGGCGACGGCGGCCGTGGGCGGCGGGCTTCCTTCCCTTGCGGTGGGGGAGCGGGTGCGGGCCCGGATCGATCTTGAGGCTCGGATGCTGCACGCCGCGCTGCACACCGCCGGACACCTCGTCGAGGCGGTCGGGCGGGCGCAGGGATGGGAGATGGCCGGCAGCATCCACTTTCCCGGGCAGGCCCGGATCGAGTTCCGGGCGCCGGATGGGGACGCGCGGCTGGGCGATCCGGACGGGCGGGAGGAGGTGACCGCCCTGCTTCGGGACAGGGTGGCGGCTGCTGTCGCCGACGACCTGCCGGTGTCCGCGCGGTATCTGCCCGACGGGCGGCGCGTGGTGCACCTCGACGCGCTGCACTCCGCGCCGTGCGGGGGCACGCATGTGCGCAGCCTCGGGGACCTCGCCGAGCTGGTGCTGCCGACGCTGAAGGTCAAGAAGGGCCGTATCCGCGTGTCCTACTCCGCGACCCACCGGAGCCCGCGATGACGCCGCCGCCGGCCGGCCGGCGGCCGGTGAGCAGTACCGCCGCCGCGGTCGGCGCGAAGATCCGGCTGCGCCGCCAGCAGCGTGGGATGAGCGCCGCGGAGATGGCCCGGCGGGCCGGTCTGAGCAAGGCCACGCTGTCGCAGCTGGAGGCCGGCAACGGCAATCCGACGATCGACACCCTGGACGCGATCGCGATCGCCCTGCGTATCCCGATCGCCGACCTCCTGGCGCGGGACGCCGACACCGGGCCGGTGTTCCGGCCGGCCACGGACGTCGAACCGGGCGAGGTCTCAAGGGAGTTGCTGCGCCGGATCAGTAGCGGCAACAGCCTGGAGATCTGGCGGCTGCGCATTCCGCCGGAGACGGAGCTGGCCGGGGTGCCGCACGCCACCGGGACGATCGAGCACCTGCTCATCGCCACTGGGTACGTCACCGCCGGTCCCGTCGACGCCCCGCAGGACCTGGGCCCCGGCGACATGCTTGCGTTCGCCGGAGACGCCCCGCACTTCTACCGCACCGGCGCGGACGAGGTCGACATCACCGTCGTCTTCGCCTCCCCCATCAGCACCTGAGACCGAGGAAACCCCCGCTCATGAGCGCCATCGCCACCACGCCCTCCAGCCGTGCCTTCATCAGCGACAACATGGCCGGAGCCTCGCCGGAGATAGCCACGGCCGTCGCCGACGCGGCGGCCGGACAGGTGCTGCCGTACGGCAACGACCCCTTCACCGAGCGGGCCTGCCGCAGGCTCGGCGAGATCTTCGAGCGGGACGTCGACGTCTTCCCGGTCTCCACCGGCTCCGCCGCCAACGGTCTGAGCCTCGCCGCCCTCACCCCGCCGTGGGGCAGCGTGCTCTCGCACCCGGAGAGTCACATCAACACCGACGAGTGCGGGGCGCCGGAGTTCTTCACCGACGGCGCCAAACTCGTCGGTGTCCCCGGCCCCGACAGCAAGATCGACCCCGACGCGCTGGCGACGGCGGTGCGGCGCCGGGCCGGTGACGTCCACAGCGTGCAGCCGTCCGTGGTGAGCATCAGCCAGGCCACCGAGAGCGGGAGCGTCTACACGCTGGAGGAGATCCGCCGGCTGTCCGGCATCGCCAAGGACGCCGGACTGCGCGTCCACATGGACGGCGCGCGCTTCGCCAACGCGCTGGACCAACTCGGCGCCACCGCGGCCGAGATGACCTGGAAGGCCGGTGTCGACGTGCTGTCCTTCGGCGCCACGAAGAACGGCGCGATGACCGCCGACGCCATCGTCTCCTTCGACCCCGCGCTCGCCGCCGAGCTCGCCTTCCGCGCCAAGCGCGCGGGCCAACTCACCTCCAAGATGCGGTTCCAGACGGCCCAGCTCGACGCATACCTCACCGACGGGCTGTGGCTGCGCAACGCCCGCCGGGCCAACGAGATGGCCGCCCGCCTCGGCGACGGCCTCAAGTCCATCGCCGGCGCGGGCCTGTTGGCCACCCCGCAGGCCAACATCCTCTTCTGCCGCCTGCCCCAGCACGTCACCGAAGGACTCCTCGCCGAGGGCTACGCCTTCTACCACGACCGCTGGGAGCCAGGCATCGTCCGGTTCGTCACCGCCTTCTCGCACAGCGCCGACGACATCGACCAGCTCCTCGAGGCGGTCCGCCGCCACACCCGCTGATCCACGGCGGCGGGACCGATGAACTCCGCTGCCTTCAGGGCGACTTGTCAGGCGGTGACGAGTGGCTGGAGCGGCGGTGCGAGTGCCGGCAGGACGGTGTGCAGGTTCCGGGTGACCTCGGTCAGGTCGGCGATGAACATGCCGGCGAGTTCGGCGGTGAACCCGGTGCGCACCACCAGCCGTAGAACGGAGACGTCCTGGCACGGGGCGGGGAAGCTGTACGCGGGCAGGTGCCAGCCGCGGGCCCGCATGCCGTGGGAGACGTCGAACACCGTGAAGCGCTCCGTGCCGGGGGCCAACCGGAAGGCGAACGCCGGGAGTTCGGAGCCGTCCGTGATCAACTCGTAGGGGGCGATGGAGCGGATGCGGGCGGCGAGGGCGCGGGCGGTGGTCCGGCTCTGGGACGCCAGGTCCCGCAGTCCTTCGAAGCCGTAGCGGAGGAAGCTGTAGTACTGCGCGACGACATGCGCCCCCGGCCGGGAGAAGTTGAGCGTGAAGCTGGGGGAGCTGCCGCCGAGGTAGTCGACCTCGAACACCAGGTCGTCCGGGAGGGCTTCGGCGTCGCGCCACAACGCCCAGCCCAGGCCGGGGAAGACGTGCCCGTACTTGTGTCCCGAGGTGTTGATGGAGGCGACCCGTTCGAGCTGGAAGTCCCACATGAGGTCCGGGTCGAGGAACGGGGCGACCATGGCGCCGGACGCGCCGTCGACATGCACGGGGATGTCGGTGCCGGTGGCGGCCTGGTATCCGTCCAGGGCCATGCAGATGTCCGCGACGGGCTCGTAGGAACCGTCGAACGTGGAGCCGAGGATCGCCACGACACCGATGGTGTTGTCGTCGCAGTACGCGGTGAGCGCGTCGGCGGTGAGGTGATAGCGGTCCGGCTCCATCGGGACGTAACGCGGCTCCACCTCGAAGTAGTTGGCGAACTTCTTCCAGCACACCTGCACGTTCGCGCCCATGACCAGGTTCGGGCGCGCGGTGTCCTTGCCCTGGGCGCGCCTGCGCTCCTGCCAGCGGCGCTTGAGTGCGAGTCCGCCGAGCATCGCGGCCTCGCTGGAACCGGTGGTCGAGCAGCCTCGGACCTGCTCCGGGCGCGGTGCGTGCCAGAGCCGGGCGAGCATCCGTACGCAGCGCTCCTCCATGGCGGTGATCTGCGGGTACTCGGCGCGGTCCGCGAGGTTCTTCTCGGCGGTCTCCGCCATCAACTCCCTTGCCTGCGGCTCCATCCACGTCGTCACGAAGGTGGCGAGATTGAGGCGTGCGTTGCCGTCGAGCATCAGCTCGTCGCGTACGCGGCGGCAGATCAGGTCGGGCGAGGACGACGTCTCGGGCAGTTCGTCGACCGGCAGCAGAAGGTCGGCGACGGCCGCTTGTCCGGCGCGGCGGGAGACGGTCCGGGTGTCGAACCCGGCTTCGGGCATGACGGCGGTATGCGGGATGGGCATGAGTGTGGGAATGCCTTTCTGGTGGTCCGTGCGGCCCCGTGCATTCCGACGCTAGATCGCCGAGCGGTGCGACGTATGTGCCGATTACACCGATCCAGTGATCGATTTGCGCACTGATGAACTGGATTTTCCCTTGTACATACTGGATGCCTCATTTTCCTGACCGCGGGCCCGGTGCCTGCGTACCGCGTCGCGGTTGGCGCAGAGTTGGGAGCAGTAGCGCTGCCGCCCCGTGCGGGAGGTGTCGGCGAAGACCTTGTCGCACTCGGTCACGGCACAGCGCCGGAGGCGGTGCATTCCGCGTCCCGCGAGATGCAGTGCCGTACCCACCGCGATCAGGGAGAACAGCACATCGCCGAGCGGCTTCCGCTCGTCCCGGTAGTGGAGGTGCCAGCCGCTGCCCGCGTGGTCGGTCATCCGTGGATAGGCGGCGGCCTCCTCCAGCATCCGGTTGACCAGCGCCGCGCGCTCGTGCTCGTCGGCCGCGTCGACGACCTTCTCCCACGACTCCAGCGCGTACCGGGCGCGGTCGAGGTCCTGGGCGGTGGTCGGCCGCTCCAGCACCAGACCGGCACTGCGGCAGCGGTCCGCGAGTTCCCCGGCGTCGGCAGGGGGCCGGTTGACCAGATCCGCGGCCAGGTCCACGGCATCCTCGCCGTAAGGGTTGAGGTGCATAAGACCATTACAGCAGTCTGATCGCCATGCGACAACGCGACGAAAGAGACCCGTCCCGGGTGCGGCAGGCCGTGGAGTACGACCTCGTGGAGCTCGTACGGCTACGGGCGCTGCTCTTCGAGGACTTGGGCGGCGACTTCTTCAACCCCGCGTCGGCGGACGGCGATTGGCTGGACGCGCTGGCCGTCGTGCTCAAGGAACAGCTGACGGCGGACACCGTGCGCATCCTCGTCGTGGACGGCGACGACGGCACCCTCGCCGCCTGCGGCATCGGCACCGTCGAGCAGCGGCTGCCCGGACCGCATCTGCGCAACGGCCGGATCGGGCAGGTACTCGGCGTGGTCACCGACCCCGCCCACCGGCGACGCGGGCACAGCCGCTCCATCATGCGAGGCCTGCTCGACTGGTTCCGGGACAGCGGCGTCTCCCGGGTCGACCTGCACGCCTCCGCCGAGGGCGAACCGCTGTACCGCGACCTCGGTTTCACCGAACATCCCGATCCCTCCTTGTACTGGCGTCCGTGAGCGGCCGGGACAACACCACTCGCTACCGGGCAGACGCCACGCGCTACCGGTGGACCGTCCTCGCCGTCGCCACCTTCACCCAGGCCGCGTCGGGCTTCTTCGTGCAGGGCATCGGGGCCATGGGCATCGTCCTGCGCCAGGAACTGGGCCTGACCGCAGCGCAGTTGGGCCTGCTGATCTCGGCGGCCCAACTCGCCCCGCTGCTAGGACTCACGGTCGCCGGGGAGTTGCTGGACCGCTATGACGAGCGCTGGGTCGTAGGAGCGGGCGCGTGCGTGGTCGGCCTGGCGCTCGGCACGGGAAGCCTGGCGCCCGGATACGCCTCGCTGCTGTGCGTGTTGCTGGTCGTCGGCGCGGGATACAGCACGGTGCAGCCCGGCGGGAGCAAGTCGGTGGCGTCCTGGTTCGACGCGTCGCAGCGGGGCTTCGCGATGGGCGTCCGCCAGGCGGGCCTGCCACTGGGCGCGGCGCTCGCCTCGGCCGCACTCCCCGTACTCGCCGACGCCTACGGCTGGCGGACGGCGCTCCTGGCCGGCGGACTGGTGGCACTGCTGGGAGCCGCCGCCTTCGTAGGCTTCTACCGTCGGCCGCCCGGCCAAATAGCCCTCCAGGTAAGGGAGTTGAACGCCACCTCCTCACCGACGACACCCGCTGCCCGTCTACGTCTGCTCCGGGAACCGTCCATGGCGAGGATCATGCTCTCCGGGGCGAGCCTGATCTCGGTGCAGTGCGGCGTCGGCATCCTGACCGTGCTCTACCTGCACGACGTGGCGTTCGTCGGGGCGGGTTCGGCGGCCCTGGCCCTGGTCGTGGTCCAGATCGCGGGCGTCGCGGGACGTGTCGTCCTCGCCGCCCGGAGCGACCGCGGCACAGCCGGGCGCTACGCCACCGTCCGCCTCTGCATGGTCGCCGTCGTCGCGGCGATGGCCGTACTGCTGACCCCGCCGGGCCGGTCAACTGCCGTGGCCTGCTGTGCACTTGTCTGGCTCGGGTTCTTCGGATTCGGCTGGTACGGCCCATGGGTCGCCGATGTGACCGAGTCGGCGCCGCCGGGCCGGACGGGGTTCGCCCTGGGCCTGGCGATGTCCGTCAACCAGGTCGCCATCGTCGTCGTACCGCCCGCGCTCGGTCTCCTGACGGACCTCACCGGCGGCTTCACGGCGGCCTGGGGCCTGCTGATCGTGATGGTCCTCGCGGCCCTGGCGGTCTCGGCGCGCTCGGAGCGTGGCCGTCGGCCGAATCGCCTCGCGTCGGACCACGACGCCAACTGCCCAGACACTGGAGCCACTTCATGGCCAAGCTGATCCCCGACGGCAGACCGCAGCGAGTGCTCGTCGCCTCGAACCTCATCTACACGATGGGCAGCGGCCTCTATCTGACGGCCGGAGTCCTGTACTTCACCCAGGCGGTACGGCTGCCGGCGGAGCAGGTGGGGCTCGGCCTCGGCATCGCCGGGCTCGTCGCACCGGCCGTGGGAATCGCGGTCGGTCATCTCGCCGACGTGCGAGGCGCCCGCGGTGTCTATGTGACCACGCTGCTGGTGCAGGCGCTGGCCACCGCCGGGTTCGTACTGGCCGACGGCTTCTGGTCGTTCGTCCTCGTGATCGGCCTGGCCGCCGCGGCGAAGGCGGCCGGACTCGCCGCACGGACCCCGCTCATCAAGCACTACGGAGGAGACAGGCCGCAGGAGTTCCGCGCCCTGCTGCGTGCCGTCACCAACGTCGGGATCTCCGTCGGCGCGGTGGCCGCCGGCTGGATCGTCCAGGTGGGCACGCTGAACGCCTATCGCTGCATGGTCGTCGGCAACGCGATCGCGTTCGCCTGCTCGGCGGTGACCCTGCTCCTGCTGCCGTCCGTCGCGCCCGGACCCGTGACGGACGGCCCCCGATGGCGCGCCCTGCGGGACCGTCCCTACCTCTTGCTGACCGTTCTCGACGGCGTGATGGCCATCCAGTTCAAGGTGCTCACCGTGGCCCTTCCGCTCTGGCTGATCGGCGCCACCACCGCGCCGCACTGGCTCATCGCGGGCACGATGCTCACCGGCACGGTCATCGTCGTCGCCTTTCAGGTACGGGCGGGCCGCGGTGTCGACTCTCCCGTGGCCGGTGGACGTGCCTACCGTCGGGCGGGCGTGGCCTTCCTCGTCGCCTGCGCGCTGATCTCGCTCGCGGCGGGGACTCCGGCATGGGCCGCCACGGCGCTGCTCATCACGGCCGTGGTCGTCCACACGGTCGGCGAACTGTGGCACGCGGCAGCCGGCTTCGAGGTGTCCTTCGCGCTCGCCCCGCGCCACGCCACCGGCCAGTACCTCGGGGTGTTCGGCCTGGGGGCGGGCCTGGCGGAGGCGTTCGGCCCGGGGCTGCTCATCGCGCTGTGCATCACCTGGGGCCGCCCCGGCTGGTACGTCGTGGGCGCACTGTTCCTGCTCACCGGCCTGGCGGCACCTCCCGCAGTCCGCCTGGCACTACGACACCAGCACGCCCAACAAGCTCATACCGAGCGCTTGTTGCTCCGACGCCGCGCGGCGATCGTGTCGGCGACCGGGACCACGATCCAGCAGAGATAGGCCCAGTGGGTGAGGAACGAGACCGGGATCGACACCAGGAAGCCCACCGCCACCATGCCGATCCCGCGGATCGTCCGGGAGAACAGGTCGGGCGGGGTGCCGTCGCGGTAGAGCTCGTCGCGACGGACTTCGTTGACCATCAGTATGAAGAGGAGACAGGCCGCGAACTGCACGACGGCGTAGAAGACGAACCGGGCCTGGAACGCTCCGTGCCCGCCGATCACGTCGGTCGCGAACGGGGTGATCACCAGCATGAGCAGCCAGTACATGGTGAAGGACGTCAACTTGCCGTTCGACGCCGTGACATACCGGAACACCCGGTGGTGGGAGCGCCAGTGCGCGGCGATCACCACGAAGCTGATCATGAACGCGAGATAGCTCTCCCGGTGGTCCGAAGCCGAGTGCCACAGCTCGGAGTTGGTCGAGCCCTCCGGCACCGGCAGCTCCAGGGCCAGCAAGGTGAGCGCGATGGCGACCACCGCGTCCCCGAAGAACGTGAGGCGCTCCGCGGAGACCGCCCGGATCTCCATGTCCTCGCCCTCCGAGGGCAGTTCTTGATCAGTCGAGACGTTCATGGCAGCAGAGGATGCCACAAGACGATGACCGTCTCGGACGCGCGTGATACCCCGGGGTGGACCCGGGGGAGTGGTACTGCTGGTCCTACCCGGACGGCTGGTGGTCGGCGTGCCGGAAAGAGGATCATCGAACCGACCGAGTCATCCCCGTGATCGCGCGGCACAGGACGCAGAACGGACACCGTCATGACCCTGGCCTACCTCGCACAGCCCGAGCAGCAGCAGAGACTGGAATGGCTCGACGGCGGTGAGTTCGCCGTACTCCTGGACGCGGCGGCCACCGGCGGGCAGTTGACCGTGGGGCGGTTCTCCGTCGCCAAGGGCGAGGCGCCGCCGTACCACATGCACACTCGTGAGGACGAGGTCTTCATGCTGATCAAGGGCAGTGCGCTGCTGTGGTGCGACGACGAGGAGATGGAGCTGTCGGAGGGCGGAATCGTCTTCCTTCCGCGCAACGTCCCGCACGGCTACCGGATCACCTCCGACACGGCGGATCTCCTCATGATCTGCACACCCGGCGGCATCGAGGGCATGTTCCGTCACGCGGGACGCGACCTGAAGACCCCGCGCCCCGAGGGCTTCGAGATCTCCCGGGACGTCATGGCGGAGGCCGCCGACAAGTACGGCCAGATCATCGTCGGCCCGCCGCGCTGACCTGCGGGTCCCCTCACAGCTCTTCCACCCGAACCACGAAAGGCACAGCCATGTCCCGGGAACAGCGCCAGGCCCTCGACGAACTGCTGCGGCACGGTCCACTCGACCTCGGCGGCGACGTCGCCGAACAGCGCGCCGTCTTCAGCGAGTTGATGGCGTCCATCCCGCTGCCGCCCGACGTCTCGACCACGGTGGGCGAACTGGGCGGCGTACCGGTCGTCACCGTCGAGACCCCCGCGAGCGACCCGGCGACCGTGGTCCTCTACCTGCACGGCGGCGCCTACGTCATCGGCTCGGCGGCAGACGCCGTAGGTCTGGCCGCCGAGATCGTACGGCGCACCGACGCGCGCGCCGTCTGCGTCGACTACCGGCTGGCCCCCGAACACCCCTTCCCCGCAGCCGTCGACGACGCGCTGGCCGTCTACCGGGCCCTCCTCGACGACGGGCTGCCCAGCTCCGCGATCGCCTTCGTCGGCGAGTCCGCGGGCGGCGGTCTCGTCGCAGCGACCCTGGTCGCCGCCAAGGACGCGGGGCTGCCCCGGCCCGCGTCGGCCGCGGTGTTCTCCCCGTGGGCCGACCTCAGCGTGTCCGGCGCGAGCGTGGTGAGCAAGGCGGCCGTCGATCCCGCGCTGACCCCGGAGGGCCTGCGCAGGCGAGCCCGCGACTACCTCCGCGACACGGACCCCACCACGCCCTACGCCAGCCCCGTCTTCGCGGACCTGACCGGTCTGCCGCCGCTGCTCGTCCAGGTCGGCTCGCACGAGATCCTGCTGGACGACGCCGTACGACTGGCCGCGCGCGCCGCCGAGTGCGACGTACGGGTCGATCTGCAGGTCTGGTCCCAAGTACCGCACGTCTTCCAGGGGTTCGCGGTGATGCTCGACGAGGGAGCCCAAGCGCTCGACGCGGCCGCCGCGTTCACGCGGGCCCACTGGACGGACGTCACCGAAGGCGCCGAGGCGCCCGAAGCCGTCGGGTAAAGAATCCGTAGTGCGGAGGCCGAAGCTTCGTGTGCCGTACAGCGTGTCGACGACGATGTCGTACATGGCTACGACGAACCACTTCGGCATCGCTCTGCGGGGGTGGCGAGAGCGCGTGTCACCTCAGGACAGCGGGCTGGAGCCGGACGGGGAGCGGCGCATCCCCGGACTGCGCCGGGAGGAACTGGCCCGGCTGGCGGGCCTGTCGGTCGACTACGTGGTCCGGCTCGAGCAGGGCCGCGCCCGCAACCCCTCGGCCCAGGTGGTCACCGCGCTGGCCAGAGCACTGCGCCTCGAACCGTCCGAACGCGACCATCTGTTCCGCTGCGCCCACCTCGCGCCGCCCGCGACCGGGAACGTGTCCAGGCACATGCCCGCGCGGGTGCACCGGCTCGTGGGGCAGTTGGCCGACAACCCCACCGCGGTGTTCGCCGCCGACTGGACCCTCATCGGCTGGAACGACATGTGGTCGGCCGCGATCGGCGATCCCCGCACCTACGGCTGGGACGAGCACAACCTGGTCGCCGGGATGTTCCGGCCGGGCGGCGGAACCGGACGGGAGCCGATCGCGGGCTGGCCCGTGCGGTCCTGGGCGGGCGACGAGGTCGAGGAGGAGGATCTCGTCGCCGATCTGCGGGTCACGGCCGCCGCCCATCCCCATGACGCACGGCTCGTCGCCTTCGTCGACCGCATGCTGCGGGACAACCCGCGCTTCGCCCGCCTGTGGTCCAACGGCACGGCCCGCACCCACGTCGGCGACCGAAAGACCGTAGAACACCCCCGAGTTGGGGACATCGACCTCGACCTCGATGTCGTGATGGCCGCCGGAACCGACCTCAGGATCGTCACGTACACGGCGGCGGCCGGGACGAACGACGCGGAGAAGCTGGGCGACCTGCGCGCGGCCCGCCCCCAGCCGGCCCGGGTCCCGTGAAGGGCGTGGTACGTCAGTCCTCGTCCGTGCGCGACAGCGCGTCGGTGATCAGACGGGTCGCGGAGTCGGGGTCCTCCGTGATGCGGTTGATGTGTTCCGCGAGCAGGAAGGCGGTGGCCTCCAGCGGAGTCATCTCCTCCTTGGTCCAGTCACCGTACTGCTCGCGCCACAGATTGGGGCTCAGCCCGAGGCCCGCCGCGACGACCAGGCCCGCCATGGTGGGGACGGCCTCGGGCGGCACGCTCCGGGGCATCATGCGCAGCGTGCCCACGAGGGTGGGCACCACGTACTCGATGACGTCCTTGCCCTGACTCTCGTGCGCCTTCCGCAGCCACGTCATGAAGATGTAGATGAGCGTGCACGTGCCGTCCACGACGTCGTCGACTCCCTCCGGACCCAGCGACGCGATGAACTGTTCCATCAGCGCCTGCTGTTCGGGATCGGATCCCGTCCTGCCGTCGTGGACGGTCTTGAGCCGGGAGTCGACGATCATGAGCGCCGCACCCACGTCACCGACGGGAGCGTGCTGGGGGTCGAGGGGCGAAGACACGGGAATCCTCCTCGGTTGGCCGCGACCGGCAGCGCGTCGTGTCCGTGCGTATCCGTAGCGTATTCGGCCGAGGCGGCGCCGGACGGCGGTTTGCCATCTTCTACGGTTGTGATGCGGGCGTTTACGGTTGTGATGCGGGCGCTCCGGGCCAGGCGCGCAGCAGGGCGTCCAGCGCGTCGAGGATCTCGGTCCAACTCGCCTGTGCGTCGGGGGCGCTGTGGTCGAAGCCGCCGGCGGTCTCCAGGCCGACGAAGCCGCTGAAGACGCTGCCCAGGAGCCGTACCGCGTGCGTCTGGTGCGGTTCGGCCAGGTCGTAGCCGCGCAGGATGGCCCGGGTCATCTGCGCGTGTCGTACGCCCGCGCTGGCGGCGGCCGTCTCCGCGTCGAGCCGGAAACGGGCCGCGACGAAACGCCCCGGATGCTTGAGGGCGTAGTCGCGGTAGGCGTTCGCGAAGGCGGTCAGGGCGTCCTTGCCGGCCCGTCCGGCGACCGCGGCGGAGACCTGGTCGGCCAGCTCCTCCAGGGCGAGCAGGGCGATCCTGGTCTTGAGGTCGTGGGCGTTCCTCACATGCGAGTACAGGCTCGCGGTCTTGACGCCGAAACGCCGGGCGAGCTCGGCGGGGGTCGCCTGCTCGAAGCCGATCTCGTCGGCCAGGTCCGCGCCCGCCCGGACCAGGCGATCCGTGGTCAGTCCCACCCGTCCGGTGCCTGTCATGGCCGTCCTCCGCGTCGATTCGCACTCTGTGGCTTCGAAGATTATGCATTTGCCTAACTCGATTAGGCAAATTAGCGTGTCTGTTATGAAGCCGCTGACCGAGCAAGAGATCCGCACCGCGTTCGTGAACTGCACCAAGGGCGAGGCCAAGCGCCTGTCCGTCCCCCGCGACCTGGCCGAACGATCCTGGGACGACCTGGACTTCCTGGGCTGGCGAGATCCCCAGGCCCCCGACCGGGCCTACGTCGTGACCGAGCTGGACGGCCGCCCGGTCGGCGTCCAGCTGCGCACGTCCGGCGCCGGCTCCTGGCAGCAGCGCCGCAGTATGTGCTCGGTCTGCCTGACCACCCACACCGGAGGCGTCTCCCTGATGGTCGCGCCGAGGTCCGGGAAGGCCGGACAGCAGGGCAACTCCGTCGGCGTCTACATGTGCAGCGACCTCGCCTGCTCCCTCTACGTACGCGGCAAGAAGGAAACGGGCGTCGGCGCACGCCTCCAGGAATCCCTCACCTTGGAGGAGAAGATCCGCCGGACCGTGACGAACCTCGCCACGTTCATCGCGAGAGTGGGCGCGTGACGAGCAGCGCCCGCTCGAACGTGGAGCGATGCGCTGTGGCGTACGCGTGCTCCCGCTCGGACCACTCGATCCGGGAAGCGATCAACTCGGCGTCATAGGCATGGAGTTCAAGGCGCTGTCGCCACCAACTCGCGTTGCGGGTCTGCCGGTCGAGCATCGCGTCGACCAACTCCCCACGGGCAGGGGCTTCGAGACCGTAGGCATCCGCGAGGATCCGCACCTGGGCCGCCTGCGCCGAGGCGGGCGGCGCGGTGGCGCGGGAGGAGACGCACCAGGTCCAGGCCGCGTATCCGACGTCTTCGAGGGGATCGCCGGGCGCTGCGGTGTCGAAGTCGATGAAGGCGTAGGGCAGACCGTCGCGGAACACGGCATTGTTCGGGCCGGGGTCGTGGTGGCAGACGACGGGGCACGCCCCGGCCATCGCACAGCCACGGGTCGCGTCGTGCAGGGACCGGAGCAGCACACCGGCGGCCGCGACCTGTACGTCGGTCCAGCACCGGAACTTGGCAGGCACCTGGCCCGGCAGATAGCTGAACGTGTCACGTCCGGCCACGTCGAGGCCGAGGTGACGTGGGGCACCGGCGAAACCGCGCCGTTCGAGATGGCGGAGAAGCCGCGCCACGAAGGGCGACGCCTCCGTGGCCGGTCGGCGCACCGTGTCGCCGACACGCACCACGCCGGGAGTCACGCGCCCGCCGCGCAGGGGTACTTCGCCGTCCTGTTCCCGCATCTACGACCGCTCCGTTCATCGTGTCGGGGGCGCGGCCGGGGTTCGGGTTCGGGCGCCTCCGACCTGCTCGTCCCCGTTTGTTAGGCTCCCCTAGCCTCCCGCGGGGGAAGTCCGGTGAGAATCCGGCGCTGACCCGCAACGGTGTGCGCGGCGACCCCGTGGTCGTCGCGTGAGCCCGATCGCCCGTGGGTGGTGCGACCCGTTGACTGCTCGCCGTGGACTGCGAGAGGGGATCCGAGCGGCCGGCACGGTCGTACGGGCTGCCTCCTCGATCGAGGCTCACCAGGCGGCCCCAGGTGAAGGACCGCCGATCGTGCGCCGACCTCCGAGCTCCGGCTCGGCCCGAACACCCCAGCCGCTGTTGATAGTTGGGCTGCTGCTTCTGCTCTGCGTCTCCCTCGTGTGCGGTGTCGCACTGGGGGCGGCCGGCATCGGAGCGGCGGACGTGTTCCGCTTCCTGTGGGCCGGAGTCAGCGGCGGGACCGTGCATGCCGACGACGCCGCCGACTACACCATCGTCTGGGAGATCAGGCTGCCGAGGGTCGTCCTCGCGGCCGTCGTCGGGGCCGGGCTCTCGGCCGTCGGCGTGGCCGTCCAGGCCATGGTCCGCAACGCGCTCGCCGACCCGTTCGTCCTCGGCATCTCCTCCGGCGCGGCGGTCGGCGCCAACGCCGTCATCCTGCTGGGCGCGTTCGCCGGCCTCGGCGTCTGGGCGCTCTCCGCGTCCGCGTTCGCCTCGGCGCTCGCGGCCATGGTCCTCGTGTACGCCGTGGCCCGCTCGCCGCACGGCCTCACCCCGCTGCGGCTGATCCTGACCGGGACCGCGCTGGCCTACGGCTTCGAAGCCGTCACCACCGTGATGGTGTTCGGCGCGGCCCGTGGCGAGGCGGCCCGCTCGGCGATGATGTGGCTGCTCGGGAGCCTGGGCGGCGCGACCTGGGCGCAGGTTCCGCTGGCCGCCGTCACCGTGGCGGCCGGTTGGGCGTGGCTGCGGTGGCGGGCGGAACCGCTCAACGCCCTCGCGATGGGGGACGAGACCTCCGCCGCGCTCGGCGTCCAACCCGCCCGACTGCGCAGGGAGTTGTTCCTCGTCACCGCGGCCGTGACCGGAACGGTGGTGGCGGTCAGCGGAGCCATCGGCTTCGTCGGACTCATGGTTCCGCACCTCGTACGGATGCTCGTCGGCGCCGACCACCGCAGGGTCCTCGCGGTCGCACCCCTCGCCGGCGCGGTGCTGCTGGTGTGGGCCGACGTGCTGTCCCGGCTGCTGCTGGCGCCCGCCGAACTGCCGGTCGGCGTCATCACCGCCGTCGTGGGAGTGCCCGCCTTCCTGCTGCTGATGCGGCGCGGCGGCTATGCGTTCGGGGGGCGTTGATGCGGCTCGACATCGAGGGGCTGTCGGTCGACGCGGGCGCGGTGCGGCTGGTCGACGACATCAAGCTCGCCGTGGACTCCGGGACCTTCGTCGGGCTCGTCGGCCCCAACGGCAGTGGAAAATCAACCCTGTTGAGGTGCGTGTACCGGGCGCTGCGGCCGGCCGGCGGCACGGTCCGGCTCGACGGGGACGACGTACACGCGATGGAACCACGGGCCGCCGCCCGGGTGGTGGCCGCGCTGCCGCAGGAATCGTCGGCCGAGTTCGACTTCACCGTCACCGAAGTGGTCGCCATGGGCCGCCTGCCGCATGGGGACCGGACCGCCGCGTCGGACCGGGAGATCTGCGCCGAGGCCATGGAACGCACCGGTGTCGCCCACCTCGCCGACCGCGGGTTCCTCGCCCTGTCGGGCGGTGAGAGGCAGCGTGTCCTGATCGCCCGCGCACTCGCCCAGCGCCCACGCGTCCTCGTCCTCGACGAACCCACCAACCACCTCGACATCGCCCACCAGTTGGACGTGCTGTCCCTGGTCCGCCACAGCGGCCTGACCGTCCTGGCGGCCCTGCACGACCTCAACCTCGCCGCCGCGCACTGCGACCTGTTGTACGTGATCGCGAACGGCCGGATCGTCGCGTCCGGCGCACCGCACGACGTACTCCAACCCGCCCTGCTCGCCGAGGTGTTCGGAGTCCGCGCGCACCCGGTACGGCACCCGGAGACCGGCGCCGTCCAGTTCCTGTTCGACCTGCTCCCGCCCACTGCCTAAGGACCTTCATGCGCAAGCTGCTTGCCGCCGCCCTCTGTCTCGCCGCGACCGTCACCGGCTGCGGTGCGAGCGTCGAGTCGACCGCGGACACTCGCTCCACCGAGGCGGTCACCCTCACCAACTGCGGTCAGAAAGTGACGTACAAGACCGTCCCGAAGCGAGTCGTCACCAACGACGTCGGCATCACCGAGCTGATGTTCGCCCTCGGACTGGAGAACCGCATGGCCGGGTTCGCCATGCCCGACGACAAGGGCGATCTGACCGACGTGCCCTGGAAGGACGGCTACCAGAAGGTCAAATGGCTCTCCAAGGACCAACTCACCAAGGAGAACGTCCTCGACGCCCGCGCCGACCTCGTCTTCGCCGGCTGGAACTACGGCTTCCGCGACGACAGCGGCTTCACCCCCGACGCCCTGAAGAAGCTCGGCATCCCCTCGTACATCCTCACCGAGTCCTGCCGCAACGGCCGCACCGACACCTCACGCGGCATCATGCCGCCCCTCGACGCCCTCTACACCGACCTCACCAACCTCGGAAAACTCTTCGGCGTCGAGAAGCGCGCGACCACCCTGATCGCCGACTTCAAGAAGCAAATAGCCACCGTCCACAGCAAGGCCCCCACCAAGAGCCCCACGGTCTTCCTCTACGACAGCGGCCAGGACGCCCCGTTCACCTCGGGCCGCTACGCCGCCCCCGACCAGATCATCAGCGAGGCCGGCGGGGCCAACGTCATGCACGACGTCAACGACTCCTGGACCACGGTCGGTTGGGAAACCGTCGTGAAGCGCGACCCCGATGTCATCGTGATCTGCGACTACGGCGACGTGAGCGCGGAACAGAAGAAGAAGTTCCTCCTCTCCTACGCCCCACTCCGCAACGTCTCCGCCGTCAAGCACCGCCGTATCTTCGTCCTCGACTACGTCGACCTCGTCGAAAGCCCCCGCAACCCGTCGGCCATCGCCCGCCTCGGCGCGTATCTCCGCACGGTGGCGGCGGGGCAGGAGGCTTCGCAGTGACACCTCCCAGTGGGACCGACGGCGACGCCGACTCCGATCAGCGGGTGGGGAAGGAAGCCAGATCGAGCTCCCACTGATCGGCCGCGTCGAGCAGCGCGGCTGTATCCACCTGTATTTCCACGAAGTACTGGTAGATGTCCGGTCTGGCGTCGCCCTGCCGCCAGGAGGGCAGGGCTTCCAGGGACAGATGAACGCGGATCAGCGCCCCGGCCTTGCCGCGTTCGGCGAGGCTGAACGCCAACACCGGTTCGGTGAACCAGGTGTCCGGGGACACATAGCCTTCGGCATCGAGTCGGGTCGCGTCCACCGTCCCCGTGGCCGCCCCGCGCAGCCAAGCGGTGACCTCGTGGGCCTCGTCGTTCAGCAGAGCGGGGTCGGCAAAGGACCAACTGCCCTCGGCCGTCGTCACTTTGGCGCCGATCACCAGCCAGTTGTCGTCGTACCGGTTACCGCGAGCCGTGGGGAACTGATAGCGCAGGGGCCGGAGTTCGATACTGGTCGCATGATCACTGAGGTGCACTGCCACAGGATGCCAGGTGGCCTTCCGGCGGTGTACCCAGGTTTTCACCTCCCGGACCTGGTCGTAGCGCCCGAGAAAGCGGAACGCGCCGCCTCTGGCCTGGTACAGGAACGCCGTGTTCTCCGGGTCCATCGTGTGGGTGGCGCCCTGGACGAGACGGATCGGCTTGGCCACGCCGTCGTACGCCTCGGCGAGCCATCGGGTCTGCTCAACTCGGGGTGTGCAGAGGGCGGTTCGGAGTCGACGCGGGCTCACCTGGCGAGTTCGGTCGGCTCGTCCAGTTGTGTGAGCTTCCGTGGATTGCGCACCACGTAGATCCTGGTGACCCGGCCGTCCTCCACCACGAGACTGATCGCTGACGGCTCACCGTCGACGTCCATGCGGCCCGCGGGTTCGCCGTTGAGCCACATGGGCGTGGTGTCGAAGGCGGCCACCAGGGTGTTCGCGCGGGCGAGGATCGGTGCGACCAGCTCGACCCCGTGGATCGGGGCGAGCGCGGCCGGGACGATCCCGCCGCCGTCGGTCACCAGCACCACGTCCGGTGCCATGACCTCCATCAACTCCCGCAGATGGCCGGTCCGCAAGGCATGCAGGAACCGTTCCACCACGGCGGCCTGCTCCGACCGGCTCACCTTCACCCGCGGCCGCCGGGCCGCCACATGCTCCCGCGCCCGCCGGGCGACCTGCCGCACCGTCGCCGCGGACTTCCCGACGACCTCCGCGATCTCGCCGTACGACAGCTCGAACACCTCGCGCAGCACGAACACCGCGCGCTCGGTGGGCCCGAGGGTCTCCAGCACGGTCAGCATCGCGATCGACACACTCTCCGCGAGCTCGACGTCATCGGCGACATCGGGGCTGGTGAGCAACGGTTCCGGCAGCCACTCGCCCACGTACTCCTCGCGCCGGCGTGACAGGGTGCGCAGCCGGTTGAGCGCCTGGCGGGTGACGATCCGGATCAGGTACGACCGCGGGTCCCGCACCTGCGACCGGTCGGCGTCGGCCCACCGCAGCCAGGACTCCTGCAGCACGTCCTCCGCGTCGGCGGCCGAGCCGAGCATCTCGTAGGCGACGGTGAACAGGAGGCCGCGGTGGGTGACGAAGGGGTCCTCGGTCATGCCGGCATCTTCCCCGACCACGGGGCCAGGGGGATCTCGCAGGCGTCGGAGTAGCCCTGCGAGGTGATGCCGTGGGCGGTGTTGCATCGCGCGGCCATGTTGGCGAAGCCGATGAACACGGTGAGTTCGACCAGCGCGGCGGGGCCGAGCTGCTCCAGCAGGCGCTGCGACAGCTCGTCCGTGACGGTGGTCGGCGTGGTCGTCATGGCCTCCGCGTACTCCATCACGTCCCGCTCCAGCGGCGAGAACACGTCCGCCTGCCGCCAGCGCGGCACCTGGCTGGCCTTCGTCAGGTCCAGGTTCTGGTTCAGCGCGAAGAAGTAGTTGACGTCGAGGCACCAACCGCACCCGACCCGCGCCGCCACGGCCATGTGCGCGAACGTCTTCAGCCCCGCGTCCGCCGCGTCCCACGTGCTCACCTTCGCGGTGAACTCCTGGTTCGCCGCGGCCAGTTCGGGATGGTTCCACAGCACTTCGACGGGCTCGGGCACGGCCCCGAGCTGCTTGATCATGCTCTCCCGAAGCTCGACGGGAAGCTCGGCCTTCGGAACGCGAATCGTCACGGTGTCCTCCTGCTACGTGTGCCGGTCCGGGCCAGTACGTGTGTCTGCCCGGCGGTTCGGCATGAAGACACCGGCGGACGCGAGGATGTGACATCGGGACGCCGGACGGCCGCACCCTCGCCACCGGCGGGGAGGGTGCGGCCGTCCAGCTTGCATGTACGTGGAACAGGGCCGGTCCTAGCAGGCCGTCACCCGGAGGTTCCCGTCGCGGCGGCGAGGTCGTCGGCGTCGGCGCGGGCGAGTACGGCGTCCACGACGGCGTACTCGGCCTGGTCCAGTACGTAGAGGACCAGGGCTATCGCGTCGGCGGCGTCCTGCTCGGCGTCGTCGGCGCGGCGTTCGGCCTTCTTGAGGTCGCGTTCGGCCTTGTGCTCGGCGCTCGCCGCGCGGCGGTCGGCGAAGTGCTTCTCCACCGAGTCGTGCACATCGCTCAGCCGGCCCTGTGCCTGGGCCTTGGCATCGTCGGTCTTGGTTCCCACGGCGTCCAGGGACGCCTTGAGGCTGGTCTTCGTGGTCTCCAGCTGCGCGCGGTTCTTCGCCCGGGCGGCCGTCGCGGTGTCCTCGACCTTCTTCGTCCGGTCCGCCAACTTGCTGAGCTGGTCCGAGAGCTTGTCCATGGTGATCCCTGTCTCGAGAGGTTGATTCGCCGGGTGTCGGATGCCGCGCGGCGCGGGTGCGTCGGCGTCCTGCCTGCCGCTACGCCGCTCTGTGCCGCAGGTGGAGTGAGAGGACGATGCCCGAGGTCCCGTACATGAGGCTGAACAGGCCGAACACGGTCGCCAGAGAGACCGCGCCGACGTCCGGCCGCACGAACAGCGCGAACGCCAGCGCGATCGACACCAGCCCGGTCAGCATGAACATCGCGCGTTCCCCGGCGGACTCGCCTTCCTGAGAGGCCATGCCGATCTCGACAGCGCCGGTGACCAGCGCCCACGCGGCGACCCAGAGGGTGAGTGCGAGTGCCGTGATGCCGGGCCACAGAATCGCGGCGGCTCCGCCCACGGCGGACAGCAGGGCCAGCAGCAGCCAGCCGAAGACCGGCCCCGCCCGGTTGCCGCTGAACGCCCGCACGGCGTCGTTCGCCGCGGCGAAGAAGGCGTAGAAGGCGAACAGATAGACGAACGCGCCCACGGTGATGCCGGGCCACACCAGCGAAACCACTCCGAACACAACCACGAGAATGCCGCGCCACAGCAGCGCGTTGGGTGAGCCGAGCATGGTGATCACTTCCCTTCTGGCCCGTGGGCATGGGCCGGTTGCCGCATTCCCAGGCCCGAGGCTAGGGCTGGGCGGTTCGCGGCCCATCCGTCATGTGACTGCACAGGTGCAGCAATCGGGGTGCTTAGGCGTGCGGTGGTACAGGTGTCGAGGCGCCCTGCCCCCTCCCGCGGATCGCGACTCGCGGCGCTCACCCTGGGTACTCACCGGCTCATGCGGATGAGTGTGGTGGATGTGGGGTCGAACACGGTTCGGCTCGTGGTGGCGGATGTCGGGGACGGTGTGCCGTTGCCGGTGCACACGGCCAAGTGGAAGCTGCGGCTCTCCGAGCGCGTCGGGCCGCACGGAGAGATCCCCGAGGAGGCCGTACGCCATCTCGTGAAGGCGGTGTCGGCCGCCGAGGAGACCGCCCGGCACTGGGGAGCGGCCGGGCCCCTCGCCTTCGCGACGGCGGTCGTCCGCGGCGCGCCCAACCGGCTCGATGTGCTGCGCTCGGTGCATGCGGAGACCGGGATACGACTGTCCACGCTGCCGGGGGAGTTGGAGGGCGAGCTCACGTTTCTCGGCGCCCGGCGCTGGATGGGCTGGCGGGCCGGGCCGCTCGCCCTGTTCGACATCGGGGGAGGCTCCTTCGAGGTCGCGTTCGGACGCGGCCGGCTGCCGGACTTCGTGGCGTCCCTCCCGCTCGGCGCCGGCCGGCTCACCCGGGACTTCCTGCCCGGCCAGGACCGGCCGCCCGAGCAGACGGTCAAGGCGATGCGGCGCGAGGTACGGCACCAACTGCGGGACGTGGCCGCACGGATCCGCTGGGAAGGGCCGCGGACCACGGTGGTGACATCCCGCACCTTTCAGCAACTGGCCCGACTCTGCGGTGCCGCGCCCGGTCGCCAAGGTCCTTTCGTGGAACGGAGGTTGGTGCGGTCGGAGCTGCGCGTGGGCCTCGACCGGCTGGCCGCCCTCGAGGCGTCCGAACGGGCCCTCCTCCCCGGTGTCTCGGCACCACGGGCCGCGCAGAGCCTGGCCGGCGCCGTGGTCGGGCACACGGTGATGAAGCTGACGGGCATCAAGACCGTCACCGTCTGCCCCTGGGGCATCCGCGAGGGAATCCTGCTGCGGTACATCGAGGACGGCGGTTCGTGGTGGACCGAGCTGACCCGCCGTAGCGCCGACGCGGAACCGGTGGGACGGGCCGCCCGGCGCATCGCGCCGGGTCCGGAACCGACGACCGCCGGCGGGTGACGGTCTACGGCCCGAACTCCGTTCGCCCGACTGCCACTTGGCGCCGATCCGCGTACGGTTCGGCGACGAAGGAGGCGGTTCCGCACCGATTCCCGGCGGCCCGTCGTACCCTCAACAGCGCTGGACGCGGGACGCGCTGGACCGTTCCGCTCCCGGCCCCGCCGACCGCGTACGGGACCTTCCGGCGTACCGGTATGCTCTCGACTGTTGTCTGACGGCAACTAAGTTCTCGGGAGTCGGCGCGGTGGGGAGGGCAGGGCCATGGTGGTGCCACGGCCACGGGCCGACGACCTGCTGTCGGTGGGTGGCGAAGGGGTCGGACCGGAGACCTGGGTGGCCTGGCAGCCCTCCGTCCTGCTGGTCGAGGACGACGCGGGCGACGCGCTGCTGGTGGAGGAACTGGTCGCCGACAGCGCGCTGAAGATACGGCTGCAGTGGGTGCGGTCGATGGCCGAGGCCGCCGAGGCGCTCGCGGCCGACGTACCCGACTGCGTCCTGCTCGATCTGCATCTGCCGGACGCCCAGGGGCTGGAGGCGCTCTCCCGGGTACGGGCGGGCGCGGAGCGGGCCGCCGTCGTGGTTCTCACCGGACTCGCCGAGGAGGAGACCGGGCTCGCCGCAGTCGCCGCCGGCGCGCAGGACTACCTGGTCAAGGGCCGCGTCGAACCGGGCCTGTTCGGACGCGCGGTGCGCTACGCGATCCAGCGCAAGCAGGCCGAGCGGGCGGCCGTCGCCCTCCAGTCCAGCCGTATGCAGGCCCAGGAGAACGCCCGCCTCGAACGCGGACTGCTGCCCAGGCCCCTGCTGCGAGGCGAGGGCGTGGAAGCGGTGGCCCGCTACCGTCCCGGGCGCGCGCAGGCGCTGCTGGGCGGTGACTTCTACGACATCGTGCAGAGCGTCGACGGCACGGTCCACGCGGTGGTCGGTGACGTCTCCGGGCACGGCCCCGACGAAGC
The DNA here is from genome assembly GCF_000376565.1 of Streptomyces hokutonensis. Lineage (GTDB taxonomy): Bacteria > Actinomycetota > Actinomycetes > Streptomycetales > Streptomycetaceae > Streptomyces > Streptomyces hokutonensis. Next base: position 82,267 of record NZ_BARG01000079.1, read on the forward strand.
CGCCCTCGGTGTCGCGCTGCGGATCGCCTGGCGCACGCTGGTGCTCAGCGGTGTCACGGGCGCCGAACAGGTGGCCCGGCTGGAGGAACTCCTCGTCGCCGAGCGCATCCGCGGCGAGGTCTTCGCCACCCTCGTCTGTCTCACCGCCGCACCCGGCGAGCGCACGGCCCGCGTGGTGCGGGCCGGGCACCACGGACTGCTGATGCGGGACGCCGGCGGTGTGGACTGGGTGGAGGTGCCCGGCGGTCCGGCACTGGGCGTGCTGCCCGGCCTCGCGGACTGGCCGGTCGCGGAGCTTTCGGTGCCGGCGGGCGCGGCCGTGGTCCTCTTCACCGACGGACTTTTCGAGGGACACGTCGGCCGGGGCTCGGAGCGCCTGGGGGAGGACGGGCTGCTGCGACTCGCCCGGGAGCGGGCCGCGCTGGCCCCGGAGCCGTTCGTCGACGAACTGATCGCCCGTGCCGAGGCCCTGGCCGAGACCCGGGGCGGCCTGGCGGACGACGTGGCCGTGCTGCACCTGCACTGGACATGAGACAACTGCCCCGGACGTGATTCACCCCGCCAGAAACGAGCAGGTGGGACGAGAGGGTGCCGCAACGAGACGAACGGTGAGGGACATGGCGGGCGGAACAGGGATCGGGCGCCGGCTGACGGTTCAGGGATGGTTCTTCCTCGCGCTGTCGCTCATGGTGCTGCTCGTGGTCGTCGGCACCGCGATCGGCGCGAACCTGCTCAGCCGTACCGCCGACGTCACCGACGACCTGCTCCAGCGCGTACAGCCCGCCCAGACCGAGGCGTACCGGCTGCAGGCCGCCCTGGTCAACCAGGAGACCGGCATCCGCGGCTACGCGATCGCCGCCGACAAGCAGTTCCTCGCCCCCTACACCACCGGCAAGCAGGACGAGGCCCACTCGGCGGCCAGGCTGCGCGAACAGCTCCGCGACCGGCCCCGACTGCTCGCCGATCTACGGGCGGTGGAGCGCGGGGCGGCCGAGTGGCGGCGGACCTACGCCGAACCCCTGGCCGCCGCCGTCACCCCCGGCCGCCCGCACGCCGTCGACCAGACCAACGTCGACAGCGGCAAGCACGACTTCGACCGGCTGCGCACCCTCTGGGCGACCCAGAACGCCGATCTCGCGCGGGCCGTGAAGGAGGGCCGCGCCCACCTCGCCCACCAGCGGACGGTGCGCGACACCGTGCTGAGCGGCATGGTCGCCGCCTTTCTGCTCACCGGCGTCGCCCTCGCCGTACTCGTACGAAGGCTGGTGACCCGGCCCCTGGAGGCGCTGAGCACGGCGTCGGAACGGGTCGCGGCGGGCGACTTCGCGCACCGCATCACCGGGGACGGGCCCGCCGACCTCACCGCGGTGGCCGGAGCCGTCGAGGGCATGCGCAGACGGATCGTCGCCGCACTCGACGCCTCCCGCGAGAAGGAGGAGGTACTCGGCCGCCAGGCCGAGGAGTTGGACGCCCAGGCCGTCGAACTGCGCCGGTCCAATGCCGAGTTGGAGCAATTTGCCTACGTCGCCTCGCACGATCTGCAGGAACCGCTGCGCAAGGTCGCCTCGTTCTGCCAACTGCTGGAGAAGCGGTACGGGGACAAACTGGACGAACGCGGGCTCCAGTACGTCGACTTCGCCGTCGACGGCGCCAAACGCATGCAGGTGCTCATCAACGACCTGCTCACCTTCTCCCGCGTCGGGCGCCTCGACGACACCCGGGAGAAGGTCGGTCTCGACCAGGCGCTGGACAAGGCGCTGCGGAACCTCGCGGCGGCCGTCGAGGAGTCGGAGGCCCGGATCGACCTGCCCGAGACCCTGCCCGAGACCGTCGGCGATCCGACGCTGCTCACCATGCTCTGGCAGAACCTCGTGGGCAACGCCCTCAAGTTCCGCCACCCGGACCGCGCCCCCCAGGTCTCCGTCACCTGCGAACCCGACCCGGAGACCTCCGGCATGTGGCGCCTGTGCGTCACCGACAACGGCATCGGCATCCCCGAGGAGTTCACCGACAAGGTCTTCGTCATCTTCCAGCGGCTGCACAGCCGCGACGCCTACGGCGGCACCGGCATCGGACTCGCCCTGTGCAAGAAGATCGTCGAACACCACGGCGGCCGGATCTGGATCGACAGCACGGTCGGCGAGGGCACCCGCTTCTGCTTCACACTCCCGTTCGCAGAGGAGGCCGAAGAAGCCGCAGTAGCTGCGGAAACCACTGAAACCCCTGAAGTCACCGACGACCAGAAGGCCCTGACATGACCCTCCCCGACGCGACCCCGATCGACGTCCTCCTCGTCGAGGACGATCCGGGCGACGAACTGATGACCCGGGAAGCCTTCGAGGACAACAAGATCGGCAACACCCTCCACGTCGTCCGGGACGGCGAGGAGGCCCTCGACTTCCTCTACCGGCGCGGCGCGCACACCGGTGCCCCGCAGCCCGACCTCATCCTGCTCGACCTCAACCTGCCGAAGTACGACGGCCGTCAGGTCCTGGAGAAGATCAAGTCCGACCCGGAGCTGGTGCACATCCCCGTCGTCGTCCTGACCACCTCCTCGGCCGAGGAGGACATCCTCCGCAGCTACAAGCTGCACGCCAACGCCTATGTCACCAAGCCGGTCGACCTGGACCAGTTCATCGCCGCGGTCCGGCAGATCGACGACTTCTTCGTGCAGGTGGTCCGCCTGCCCCACCGCCCCGGCTGAGACACCGGGATCCGCGTCACCACACCCGACTTCCTTGAGGTGTCGAACTCGTGGCAACGCACCAGGAGGCCGACGGCACGGACCCCGTCGCCGATGCCGTGGACGGCCTGACCGAACTGTGGACCACGGCGGCGGAAGACGCGTCGGTACGTCTCTCGCCGTATCAACTGCGCGCCCTGCACGCCCTGGAGGCCGCGCCGGGCGCGAACCTGACCATGCTGGCGGACCGGCTCGACGCCGGCCTGCCCACGGTGAGCCGGCTCTGCGACCGGCTCGAGGCGGCCGGGCTGCTGGTCAGGGACGCGGTACCCCACAACCGCCGGGAGGTACGGCTGAGTCTCACCGCGCACGGACGGGACGTCCTCGCGGAGGTCGCCGTACTCAGGTCCCGGGCGCTGGCAGCGGTCGTGGACGCGATGGAGCCGGACGACCGCGCGGGGCTGGAGCGCGGCCTGCGGGCATTCGCCGCCGCACGGCGGAACCGGCCGCCCGGCGACGGCAGTTGATCACGGCGTTGCGGGCTCGCGTCCGTGCCAGTCGAGGCAGACCACGGCCGCGTCGGCGGTCAGGTCCGTGCTGCCGAAGTGGTCGGCCAGGCTCGCCACCACCGAGCGCGCGGCCTCCTGCGGAGCCTGCGCCGGTACCGCGTCGAGGGCTCGGCGCAGCGCCTGTTCGCCGAACGGGATGCCCTGCGGTGAACGGGTCCCGTGGACGCCGGTACTCACCGCCACGAGCCGGTCTCCCGGTCGTACGGAGAAGATCTGCTCCTCGTACGCGGTCTCCTCGAACATGCCGAGCGGGAGCTGTGCCTCCATCTCGATCTGCCGCACGGCGTGGCCGCGCCTGCGGTACAGGCGGGGCGAGCCGGCGTCGACCGCCTGGACCGTGCCGGTCGCGAGGTCGAAGCGGAGCAGCAGGGTGGAGGCGTAGACCTTGCCGCCGAACTGGGCGTAGACCGCCTGGTCGGCCAGCCGGGCCTGGTCCGCGAGGCCGAGGCCGGCGCGGCGGGCGTTGCGCAGGGCGCCGACCGCGACACCGGTCAGCAGGGAGGCGTCGATGCCGCGGCCCATGCCGTCGGTCACCGTCATGGTGAGGTGACCGCCGTCGGCGCTCCAGTCGAAGTTGTCGCCGCCGACGGTGTACGCCGGCTCCAAATGGGCGCCGATCTCGAACTCCGGACGTCCGCAGCCCCGTCCCGGCAGGAGCTGCCACTGCAGCTCGGCGGCCAGCGTGAGGCGTCGGCTGCGGCGGGCCAGGAGGTAGAGGTCGGTGTCGCGTTCCGCCGCGGCGATCTCGTGGCCCAGGGCGGTGGCGAACTCGGCGAGTCCGCGCACCCCGGCCGGACCGGCGCCGGGGGAGGGGAGGCGGGCGGAGAGGACGCCGAGGCGGTCGCCGCGCACCGAGACGGGCACATGCACGGCGGCGGTCCCGTCGGCAGCCGCTTCGACGACCGGCGTCTGCTCCGTGAACGCCCTCCCGGCCGGGCCGCCTCGGGCGGACAGCGGTTCGTCGGCGCCCGGGAGCGGGTCGACCGGGCGCAGCACCCGCAGGCCGTAGTCGGCGAGGAGAAGGACGACCTCGCGGGCTCCGGCGCGGTCACCGAGCAGCCGGCGGGCTGTCGCCACCAGAGCGTCGGACGGAGCCGACCGCAACTCGCTCTCGAAGGAAGGGAGCGGCTCAGAGGTGCTCACGGTGTTCACCCTTCCGGCTCAGGGTCTTCACACTAGCGCCGCACCGGTGAGAGGGGGACACAGCGGACACACCTCACCGTCCGCGCCAGTCCAGGCACACCACCAGGGCGTCGTCGTCGGGGGTCGGTGTGCCGCGGTGGCCGGTCAGTTCGCGCAGTACGGCTCTGGGGACGTCGGCGGCGGGCAGCAGTCTCGTGTGCTGGATCGCCCGTGCCAGCGCCGCGTCCCCGTACGCCTCACCCTTGGGCGAGGCGACGGCGTGCACCCCGTCGCTGACGAAGAGGATCCGGTCCCCGGGCTCGATCGCGAAGTCCTGCTCGACGTAGTCGGTCTCCTCGAACATGCCGAGCGGCAACTGCTCGTCGAAGACGATCCGTTCCACCACCCCGTCGCGCAGCCGCAGCGTCTGCGGCGATCCGGCGTCCACCACCCGGGCCCGCCCGGTGGTGAGTTCGAAGTCGAACATCAACACGGACATATGGCTACGGCCCCGGTAGTGGGCGTACACCGCCTGGTCCGCGAGGGCCGCCTGGTCGGCGAGGGGGATGCCCGCCCGGCGCGCGTTGCGCAGGGCGTTGACCGTCAGGTTCGTCAGCAGGGAGGCCTCGATGCCCTCGCCCATGCCGTTCGAGACGTAGAGCGCGAGACGGTCGGCCGTGGCGGACCAGTCGAAGTTGTCGCCGTGGATCGCGTAGGCGGGCTCCAGTTGAGCCCCGAGTTCGAACTCCGGGCGGGAGCACGAGCGGCCGGGCAGCAGCTGCCACTGCATCTCCGCCGCCAGCGTGAGCCGGTCCTTGCGCCGGGCCCGCAGATACAGGTCCGTGTCGCGCTCGGCCACCAGCACCTCGTGCCCCAACACCTCGGCCAGCTCGGCCAGTTCGGGCAGACACTCGCGTACGTGGTCGCCGCCGGGCAGCGTCACCGAGAGCACGCCGAGGCGGTCCCCGCGCACACTGACCGGAAGGTGGAGGCACACGCTGCCGTCCCCGAAGTTCCCCTCCACGAAAGGCTCCTGGGCTCCGAAGGCACGGCCCGCAGGGGTGTTGTGCACGGAGACCGGCGGCAGGGTGTGCGGCAGATCGGTGACGCGCTGCAGCACGGTCAGGCCGTAGTCGGCCACCAGCAGGTCCACGGAGTCCGCCGCGTACCGCCGGACCAGTTCCCGGCCGACCACGTCGGGGAGCTCATGGGGCGCCGCCGTCCGCAGCGCCCGCTCGACAGCAATGAGTCTGTTCACGATCGCAGATATGCCAATCTCTCCCTCGAAGAATGCCTCGCACGTGCCTAGTACGCTGGAACCCGTCCCTGTGCCTGCGAGAGTGTGACCGTGACGTCCATCCACCCCCGCCCCGAACCCGCCGAGGTCGCACGCGTCACCTCTACGGCCGCGGAACTGCTGGAAGTCCTGTGGGGGCGCGCCTCGACCGCGCCCGCGTCCGCCTCGCAGCTACGAGTCCTGTTCATCCTGGAACACCACGAGGGCATCAACCTGCGCACCCTCGCCGACCACCTCGCCTCGACCCCGCCGTCGACAAGCCGCCTCTGCGACCGGTTGCAGGCCGCCGGGTTCGTCGACCGCGAGGTGAGCCCCACGGACCGGCGCGAGGTGCGCCTGTACCTGAGCGGTCCGGGGCGGGTCTTCCTGTCGGACCTGCGGGCCCGCCGGGAGCAGGCGTTGGGCGCGGTGCTGGCACAGATGCCGGCCGCCGGGCGCGACGCGCTGCTCACCGGTCTGGAGGCGTTCTGCGCGGTGGCGTCGGAGCGGATCCACGACCACGACGAGTCCGCCGACAGCCGCACCGCGTGACCGGGCCACCGGCTTCTTGATCTCCTCGGGCATGGTTCACCTCAGGTCGTCGGGCGCGGCGTACGGTTCCTTGCCTGCTCACGGGTGCCCGCGTCCGACGGAGCCAGACCTGTCGTCCCTGAGGCATACGTCACGCTGAGCGACGGCGACGCGATCAACCGCGGGCGAGGGCGAGGAGGAATTCGTTGGACAACTCGGCCGCCGCGAGCGAGCGTTGGCGGAATGCGGCAGGAGAAGATCTGGGACGCCGACGCGGCTCAGCGGTACGACACTCCCGGCACCGGCATGTTCGCGCCCGAGACGCTGGGGCCGGCCGTGGAGCGGCTCGCGCGACTCGCGGGGGACGGCGCGGCACTCGAGTTCGCCATCGGGACCGGCCGGGTCGCCGTGCCGCTCGCCGAGCGCGGAGTCCCCGTCACCGGCATCGAGCTGTCACGGCCGATGGTGGAGCGGCTGCGGACCAAGGCGGACGAGGCGACGATCCCCGTGACCATCGGCGACATGGCGACGACGGTCGTCCCCGGGACGTACAGCCTCGTCTACCTCGTCTACAACACCATCTCGAACCTGCTCACCCAGGCCGAGCAGGTCGAGTGCTTCCGCAACGCCGCCCGCCATCTCGCACCGGGCGGCCGGTTCGTGATCGAGCTCTGGGTGCCCGAGTTGCGCAAGCTGCCGCCCGGCCAGCAGGCAACCGTCTGGCGGACCGACCCCGACTACATCGCCCTGGACACCTACGACGTCCTCAACCAGCGTGCCGTGTCGCACCACTTCCGGATCGACGGGGCCGGCCGGGCGCGGCTCGCACTCAGCCCGCACCGCTACATCTGGCCGGCCGAACTCGACCTCATGGCCCAACTGGCGGGCTTCGAACTCGAGTCGAGACACGCGGACTGGGACGGGACCGAGTTCACCGCCGAGTCGCCTTCTCATGTCTCCGTCTACCGGGTCCCGGCCACGACGTGAGCGTCCGACTCACGTGCGGAGCGGGCCGCCGCCGGTGACGTCCGTGTCGGGACCGTCCGTCAGCGCGATGCGCGCGGTGATGCGCTTGCCCACCGGTTCGCGCTGTGCCTCGAAGCCGCGCGAGACGGCCCGTACGATCTCCAGACCGTGCTGGCCCACCCGTTGGGCGTCGGCGGCACGGGCGACCGGCAGCACCGGGTCGGAGTCCCACACCTCCACCTCGACCAGGGCGTCGACGATCCGCAGATCCATCAGCACCGGGCCGGGCGCGTACTTGCGGGCGTTGGTGACCAGTTCGCTGACCACCAACTGCGTGAGATCCATTGCACGGGCCGACACCGGGAGTCCGTACTCGGTCCGTGCCCGGACGAGGAACATCGCGGCCAACTGCCGGGCCTCGGCGATGCAGGAGCCGTCCCCGTCCAGTGCCACGGTGGACCGTATGGGCCGAGCCCGGGCCCTGGCCTGCGGCGCCGTGCCGTCGTCCTCCGAAGAGTCTGGTTCCATCCGGATCGTTTCACCGCCTTCTGCGTGCCCCGCGCATACCCCGTGAGGCACCACCCACTCCGTCAATTTCTGTCGGCTCCACAGGACGGGGCATCAACCGTACGATGCGGGGCAGCACTTCGGATGAAATCCTGATCCGCAGCGCTCGCCGACTCGTGTATGAGGACAGATGGTGGATACCGAACAGCCGGGCCAGTCAGGGCAGTTGACGGTCAGGACCGATGTCGTCGACGGCATCGTCGTCGTGGCCCTGGCCGGAGAGATCGACCACCAGACGGCCGCTCCGCTGAGGGAGGCGCTGGACCTGCCGGACGGGGTCGCACCGCATGTCGTCCTCGACCTGCGCCAGGTGACCTTCATGGACTCCAGCGGCATCAACATCCTCCTCGCCGTCCACCAGACGCTCGCCCAGGCGAACGGCTGGCTGCGACTGGCGGGGACCACCCCCTCCGTGCAGCGCGTCATCCAGCTCGTCGGCATCGACGGAGTCGTCGACTGCTACCCGACTGTCCAACAGGCCCTCGCCCACTGACCGTTGGGGTAGCGCAGCACGCTCTCCGCAGGTCGGGACCGGAAAATGGTTGTCCTGTCGACGGGGCGCGGTGATAGACATTCGGCGTGACGAAGACTCTCGAATTCGCGGACCTGCTGCGGCTGATCGACGAACGGTCGACGGCGTTCCGGGCCGCGGTCGCCGCCGCGCCCAGCCTCGACGCGCAGGTGCCGACCTGCCCCGAGTGGACCCTGTTCGACCTGGTGCAGCACCTGGGCACCGTGCACCGCCGCTGGGCCGCCATCGTCGCCGCCGGGCCCGCCGACAGCCGGGCGAACCCCGCCCCCTCGGAAGTGCCCCGGGAGCGTGAGGCCCTGCTCGCCTGGTCGGCCGAGTCCACGCGGCAACTGCTGGGCACACTGCGGGAGTTCGGCCCGGATCGCGGCTGCTGGACATGGTGGGGCGACGGGCAGTCCCCGCAGACCTCCGGTGCCGTCGCCCGGCACCAGGTCCAGGAGGCCACGGTGCACACCTACGACGCCCAGCTCACCGCCGGCGACCCGCAGCCGCTGCCCGAGGAGGCGGCGCTGGACGGTGTCGAGGAGTTCGTGTTCACCTGCAACGCGACGACGAGCCCCTGGCCGCACGACCCCGCCACCGTCGACTACCACGCCACCGAGGGCCGGTCCTGGCGCCTCGAACTCTCCGCCGCCGGCGCGCGGGCCACGCCCATTCCCGCGTCCGCGCCGATTCCCGCCGACACCGCCTACGCCTCCGCCCGGGCCACGGCCGGAGAACTGGTCCTCTTCATGTACGGCCGTACCTACGTCGAACCCCTGAAGATCGACGGCGAGCAGCGACTCTTCGACCAGCTCATCGCCTGGGACCCGTCGGCGTAGGGGAACACCGGCTGTGCCCCGCGGCGACCGGATCTGCTCGGCTAGGGTGACCCCGGAGGTGGTCAAGTGGCCGACAGTACGCGGGAGTTGAGCCAGGCGCCGGAGTCCACGACGGTGGTGGTGATCGGCGCCGGCCCGGCCGGCATGACCGTCGCGAACCTGTTGCAGCGCAGCGGCGTCGACTGCGTCGTCCTCGAACGCCGGACCCGCGAGTACGTGGCGCAGCGCCAGCGGGCCGGCATCGTCGAGACCCGCGCGGTGCGCATGTTCGACTCCTGGGGGCTGGCCGACCGGGTCCTGGGCGGTGTCCCGCACCAGGGCATCCTGGAACTCCGCGTCGACGGCGAACCCCATCTCGTGTCGGACTACGACGGCTCCGAGGGACCGACCGCCCGCCTCTGCCCCCAGCAGATGCTGGTCCAGAAACTCACCGCCGAGTACCTCGTGAACGGCGGCGACCTGCGCTTCGAGGCCGCCGACGTCACCCTGCACGACGTGACCGGCGACCGCCCCACCGTCCGCTACCGCACCGCGGACGGTGAACTCCGCACCCTCACCTGCGAGTTCGTCGCGGGCTGCGACGGCGACCACGGCATCAGCCGCACCTCCGTCCCCGACGGGACCCTCACGCCGTACGCCTTCGACCACGGCATCGGCTGGCTGACGGTCCTCGCCGACGCCCCGCCGCCGGCCCACCCACTCCTGGCCGTCAGCCCTCAGGGCTTCGCCGCGCACTTCCCGCGCGGCCCCTACACCAGCCGCTACTACCTCCAGTGCCCGCCCGACGACCACCCCGACGCCTGGCCCGACGACCGGGTCTGGGACGCCCTGCGCACCCGGCTCGGCGATCCGGCCCTCGTCTCCGGCCCGATCACCGACCGCGAGATCTTCCGGCTCCGCAGCCTGGTCCACGACCCGATGCAGTACGGCCGTCTCTACCTCGTCGGCGACGCGGCGCACATCGTCTCGCCGATGGGCGGCAAGGGCATGAACCTCGCGCTCTACGACGCCGATCTCTTCGCCCGGGCCGTACGGGACTCCGTCCACGACCAGGACGACACGGCCCTGCGCACCTACTCGGAGCGCTGTCTGCGCCGCGTCTGGAACGACCAGGAGTTCTCGCACTGGATGACCGGCATGCTCCACGACGCCGGAGACGCCACCAACTCCGGCCCCTTCCGCCGCGGCCTGGCCCGCGCCCGACTCGACCGGCTCTTCACAGCCCCCGGCGCGGCCCGCGCCTTCTCCGAACTCATGACAGGGCTGGAATTCGGAGAAAGCGCGGGGCCACCGCGCTGAGATCAGCTACGGCGCAGCTGCCGTACGAAGAACCTCACCGCGCTGTCCGCCTCGAACCTCGGCAGCTCCTTGTGCGCGCCCGAGTTGACGTGCAGTGACTTCTCCCGCGAGGCGAAGGCGTCGAACAGCGCGAGACCGGACGGGCGCGGGATGTGCTCGTCGTCCCACTGAAGGGCGAACTCGATCGGTACCGTGATGCGCCGCGCAGTCTCGGCGAGGGCGTCGTCGTACCAGAAGAGGCCGAACACCGCGGCGGTGATGCGGGGTTCGGCCGCCGTCAGCGGGATGCCGATCGCGGTGCCCATGTTCAGGCCGTAGTAGCCGACGGGCCCTTCGGCGCCGATCTCCGGCAGTTCCTGGAGGGCGTCCAGGGCCGCCCGCCACTCCGGTACGGCACGCTCCGCGAGGTGGCCGTTGTAGCGGACGACGATCTCGCCGACCGGTTCGCCGGCCGCCATCGCCTTCTGCATCGCGGCGATCTCCCGCTCGTCGTGCGCGGTCCGCGGTCGGCCGCCGTGGCCCGGCGCGTCGATGACGGCGACATGGAAGCCGCCGTCGGCCACGAGGAGTTGGGCGCGGCCTGTCATGGCGGGGGACTTCCTGTGGTTGCCGCCGCCGTGCCCCATCAGCACGAGGGGCGCGCGATCGCCACCGGTCTCCGGCGACCAGAGGGCGCCGGTGATCTCACCCATGGTGAAGTCGTGCTGGACGACACCGTCGGACGTGGTCTCCGCGGTGAAGTAGAAGTGCTTGGAATCAGTGGAATTCATGGCTTGTCGCCTTTCGGGAGTGCCTTGTCGTGAGGCGCTCCCGGCGACACCTATGTCACTGGCCCAACCGTGAAGAAGAGGGGGAGCACCCACCTGCGTACTGCGTTCATGGGTCTCACCTCCTCGCGTGTCGTCACGGCCTACGGCAAGTTAGCAGCCGCCTCGTCCGCGCGGCCAACGTATTTTGCCGAGCCGTTGCCGCATGCACATACATCTAATGTTCTTGACATCTTCCGGGACCGACGACGAAGGTTGAGGCGATCGCTCCCGGACGGGTGGAGGCCCCATGTGCGCACATGACGCCGCGCCTCGCGGTGCCGTCCCGGGCGCGCGGCTGATCATTCGCCGGCATGTCGACTACTGCCGTACCGCCTCCGCCGTCTGTCCTTCCGTACGCCTCTGACCCACGTCGGCCCCACGGGCCGTCCGTCTCGACGCGTTCTCGGAAGGAACACCCATGTCCGGCTCCGCTCTGCGGCTCGCCCTCGAAATCGACGGCGACGGCGCCCATCCCGTGGCCTGGCGCCGCGCCGCCCACTCGCCCGACCACCTGCTGAGCCCGCGCCGGGTGGCCCGAGTCGCCGCCGACGCGGAGAACGCCGGGTTCACCCTGCTCACCCTGGAGGACGGCGCGCTCCCGCCCGGCACCGGCCCGGACGCGGTCGGCCGGATCGGCGCGGTGGAGCGGGCCGCGTTCATCGCCGCGTCGACGAGTGTCGTCGGTGTGGCGCCGGTCGTGCCGCTCACCTATGCCGAACCGTTCCATGTCTCCAGCCAGTTGGCGTCCCTGGACCACATCTCGGTCGGGCGTGCCGGGTGGGTGGTGAGCGAGGAGACGCGCGCCGAGGCCGCCACCGTGTGGGGGCGCCCGCTCGTCGACGGGGCCACGGCCCGCGCCCGCGAGTCCCGGGACGGCGTCGAGGTCGTCCGCGCGCTGTGGGACTCCTGGGAGGACGACGCGGTCATCCGCTCCGTCGCCACCAGCCGCTACCTCGACCGCGAGCGGCTGCACTACGTCGACTTCACCGGCGACACCTACACGGTCAAGGGCCCGGCGATCGTGCCGCGCCCGCCGCAGGGCCAGCTCGTCGTGTTCGGCCTGCCCGACCGCGTGCCCGCCGGGCAGCTCGACGTCGCCCTCGTCGAGGGCCGCGACCTCGCCGCCGTCACCTCGGGCGCGGCCGGCGCCGGAACGCCGCGTACCTTCGCCGAGATCGAGGTCGCCCTCGACACCGCCCACGCGACGGCCGAGGAACGCGTTGCCGACCTCGAACGCCACGCTCCCTGGCCCGACCTGGGACGGCTGCGCCACATCGGCTCGGCCGCCGGACTCGCCCTGCTGCTGGGGGAGTTGAGGGGAGTGGTGGACGGAGTGCGGCTGCACCCGCTGGTGCTCGACGAGGACCTCCCCGAACTCTCCCGGCTGGTCCTGCCCCACCTCTTCGAACGACGGCACGCCCTACGGCCCCTGCCCGCCGCGACCTTGCGCACTCACCTGGGCCTGGACCGGCCCGCGAACCGGTACGCCGCCGCGGCCGTCCAGGAGGAAGCCCGATGACCCGCACCGACCCCCTCGACGTCCCCCGCCCGGACGCCCAGCTCCACCTCGGCGTCTTCTTCCAGGGCGTCAACCACTGGACGATCTGGTCCGACCCGGCCAGCGGTTCCCAGATCGACCCCGCCAACTTCCGGCGCGTCGCCCGGACCGCCGAACGCGGCCTGTTCGACGCGTTCTTCCTGGGGGAGGGGCTGCGGCTGCGCGAGGTCGACGGACAGATCCACGACCTCGACGTCGCCGGACGGCCCGACGCCATCACCCAACTCGCCGCGCTGGCAGCCGTGACCGACCGGATCGGCCTGGTCAGCACCTCCAACACCACCTTCAACGAACCAGCCGACCTCGCCCGCCGCCTCTCCGGCCTCGACCTGCTCTCCGAGGGCCGCGCCGGCTGGAACGTGGTGACCACCGACAACGCCTGGACCGGCGCCAACTTCCGCCGCGGCGGCTATCTCGACCACGCGGACCGCTACCGGCGCGCCGAGGAGTTCCTCACCGTCGCCCGCGCCCTCTGGGACGCCTGGACGGACGCGGCAGTCTCCGACTCGGCCGCCGCCCCGGCCTGGGCGGCACCCGGCGCCGTACGCCAAGTCCGCCACCAGGGACCGCAGTTCGACGTCGACCTCGCACCCACGCTGCCGCGCAGCGCCCAGGGACACCCGGTGATCTTCCAGGCCGGGGACTCCGGCGAGGGCCGCGACTTCGCCGCCCGCAACGCCGACGTCATCTTCTCCGCGCACGGCAACGACTTCGACGACGCGCTCGCCTTCGCCGACGACCTGCGGGCCCGACTGCGGGCCGCAGGACGCCCCGAGGACGACCTGCGCATCCTCCCGGGCACCGAGATCATCATCGGCGCCACGGAGGAGGAGGCACTGGAGAAGAAGCGCTGGATCCGTCTCCAACAGGTCACCCCTGCAACGGCGTTGGGCATCGCCGGACTCCTGTGGGGCATCGACCTCTCCGGCCGTGACGCCGATGGGCCGCTGCCCAAGGAGGACCCGGTCGTCGCCGAGAACGACGGCTCCTTCGGCGCACGGCGGATCGCCGACCCGCGCCAAGTCGTCGCCGAATGGCGGGAGAAGGCCGACGCGAACCGCTGGTCGCTGCGCGAGACCGTCATCGCGCTCGGCCCCCAGCGTGGCCATGTCGGCACCCCGGAGGGACTGGCGGACAAGTTCGCCCACTACGTCCGGCACGGCGCCGTCGACGGCTTCAACGTCACGCCGTACCTGATCCCCGACGGCCTGGACGACATCGTCGACCTGCTCGTCCCCGCACTCCAGGAACGCGGCGTCTACCGCACCGAGTACACCGGCACGACCCTGCGCGAACACCTCGGCCTGCGGGAACCGCTCACCCACCGCACCGCCACGGACCGCCGGCAGGCGGGCTGACCCACGGCCGCGGCGGCCACCGTCCCCCCTGTGCACGGTGGCCACCGCGTGCCGTCGCTCCAACCCTCGCCGCGCGGGAAGCACGGGGCAATGAATTCGAAAGCGTTCTAAATGACCCCGGCGGGGGTCGGTCACCGATCCAGCAGGCGCAGGCCCAGGGGCGTCGCCGAGTGCCGTACGAACTGGCCCTCCCGGTGACTGGCGATCAGACCTCCGTCGCGCAGCACACCGAGCTGGTAACTGGCGCTGGGCAGCGCGATGTTGGCCGCCGAGGCCACCTCGGACGTGGTCCGTGCGCCATGGCGGGCCAGATGCGCCAGCACGACCGTCCGGGTACGGCCGAGCAGTCGCTCCAGCCCGTCCCTGCTCTCCCGGACGATCTCCAGGGGCTGTTTGGCGACCGGGTAGACGAGCACCGGCCCGAGCGTGGGGTCCGCGAGGGCGGTGGGTCTGCGCCAGCAGAAGTAGGACGGGACGAGCAGCAGGCCCCGCCCCTCCAGATGCAGTTCGCGGTCGACGGGATAGTCCACCTCCAGCACCGGGGCGTGCCAACGGGCGTGCGGGCGCAGGCTGTTGAGGAGGGCTGAGGTGCCGCCGTCGAGGAGTGCGCGGGCGCGCAGTTCGACATCGTCGCCGACGGCTGCCTGCACACGGGGCCAGTACGGTTCGAGCAGGGTCCCGCAGGACACTTCCAGGGCCCGCGTCAACGCCCCCAGGGCCTTGGTCCCCGGCCGGTCGAGCGTGGAGACCCACGACGGCAGCGGACGCGACTCGGCGAGCCGCGACAGCTCACGGCTCAACCGGGCGCGGGAGGTGGCCCGTACCTCGTCGAGACCACCGGCCAGACCGCTGCCCGTGACGGACGGCGTGAGGAAGTCGGGGATGTAGCCCACCGGAGGAATCAGCGTCCGCAACGGCGACAGGGCCCGCCCGGCCCGCGGGTCCTCGGCCAGCCGGTCGCGCACCGAGCGGCGCCAGTGCCCGAATTCGAGCGCCCCCTGTCGGCTGTCCAACCGGCAGACACCGCACACGAGTTCCCACAGCGCATGAGGCTGGCGGGCGACCCGGATGCTCTGCAGATCCCGCGAGGTGAAGTGAATTCGGAGCATGCGACCTCATTCCCGCGCGTGGTCAGTGCGCGTGATCGGTGGGGGGTCACGGCCGCAAAAAAACCGGCGCGCCACTCATGGGGACGACTGAGAGGCGCGCTTGGTTGTGGGGCCGGGCCTCAGATCCCACCCCGCTCACGCGGAATCTTCTGCCCCGCTTCGACGGCCACCGGCAGGCGGTTCTCCGCCGGTGGCAGGGGGCAGGTCGCCAGGTCCGTATAGGCGCAGGGGAGGTTGGCCGCGCGGTTGAAGTCCAGGACGACCGTGCCGTCGGCGGCGGGCGGGGCGAGCGAGAGGGCCCGGTTGGCGGCGTAGGTCGTCACCCCCGAGGTGGCGTCCGTGAAAAGGGCCAGCAGCCCGCCCGGTCCACGCCCGGGGAACACGGTCAGCGCCAGCGGGTGCCCGTCCAGCTCGAAATCGACCCGGCCCGGCGCGTCGTACACATGCTCCAGGCCCTCGACCGCCGCGCCCACGGTCGTCGGGCGCGGAGTCTCGAAGTCCGTGTACCGTCCCCGCACCACCCAGCGGGGATCCGGCGCGTAGGCGGGGGTACCGGCGAAGGCGGTGCGCAGCGGCGCGTCCGGGTGCCGGGGCCGCACGATGTCGTACCCGCCGCGCCTGGCCACCTCGATCACGGCGTCACCCCAGACCGCGTCGACACCGCCCCGCTCGGGCAGCACGCCGAAGCGGTGCTCACCCCGCACGGGAGTTCCCCCTACGACGAGTTCCTCACCCTCGTCGAGGGCTACGGCGACCCCGTCGGCGTCGGTCCACCAGGCACCCGGCGCGTCCGGGAACCGCTGCGGCCGGTCGTCGAGCCAGTGCAGTCCGGTGATCGCCAGGAACCCGTGCGGGGCGGCGAGCCGCTCCTCCTGACCGCGGTACCACTCCAGCCATTCCTGGGTGAAGGCCTGCAGATCCGTCGCAGTGAGGTCAACGGTCACGATCACTCCTTCGTCGCACGAGGCCCGGCCTCGAAACGGGGTCGTACCAGTGCCAACCCCGGCCACCCGGCGGCGGATTCCGGCCGCGTATGACAGCTTTGTGTACAGATCTCCGCACGCCTCAGCCGAAGGAGAGACGGTCATGAGCACGTTCCCCACCGCGCGAGACGTCAGGACCACACCCGAAGGACTGCTCTGGGAACCGAGCCGACGCTGGGTCCGCGGCCTCAAGGGCGATGTCACCGTCGTGGACAGCAGGCACCCCGTCCTCGTCTGGGAACCGGGAGTCCCGGTACCGCTCTACGCCTTCCCGCACCACGAGGTCCGCGAGGACCTGCTCCGCCCCGCGAAGAACCCCCCGACCGGGACGCACACGGGTTCACGCGTCTTCTACGACCTCGAAGCCGACGGCCTGCTCGTGGAGAACGCGGCCTGGACCTTCCCCGCGCAGGACCTGGCCGGACACATCGCGTTCGAGTGGTTCCGGCGGGTCGGGCGCGGCCTCGACCACTGGTACGAGGAGGAGGAAGAGATCTTCATCCACCCCCGAGACCCGCACAAACGGGTGGACGCCCTCCCCAGCAGCCGTCACGTCCGGGTCGGGATCGACGGCACGGTCGTCGCGGACACCCACCGTCCGGTCCTCCTCTTCGAGACCGGCCTGCCGACCCGCTACTACATCCCGCGCGAGGACGTCCGCCTGGACCTCTTCGAACCGACCGACCACAGCACCGGGTGCCCCTACAAGGGGACCGCCATGTACTGGTCGTGGCGCGGCGAGTCCGACGGCCCGGGCGTCCCGCCGAACATCGTCTGGAGCTATCCGCAGCCGCTGCCCGCGGTCGGCGCCGTCAAGGACCTCCTCGCCTTCTACAACGAGGCGGTCGACATCACGGTGGACGGCGAAACCCAGGAACGCCCCGTCACCCCCTTCACCGAGACACTTTCGGGGCGGCCGTCGACCTGAACCTGTGTGTGATTGAAGCCTTGTTGGAGCCAGTAGCAGTGAAACGCGGTCCACCGGGCAGCCGACCCCGATGGAGAGTCAGAAGACAGAAGAGAAGAAACGGGCAGAGAACGAACACGCGCCGAAACGCAAGGTCCTCGATCTGACCGCCGTGCAGGTGGTCGCGAGTGCGCTTGCCACCGTGGTGGGCGCGGTGCTGGCGTCCTTGCTGGGGGTGACCGGGACGATCATCGGCGCCGCCGTGGTCAGCACCAGCGCGACCACCGGCGCGGCGGTCTTCCAGCACGCGTTCCGACGGACGGGCGAGGGGATCCGCCGGCGGGTGCCGGCGGTGGCGATGGCCCTGACGCCTAGTGAGGAACGCGCGATCCAACGCGCCGACGCCCGGGCCGCGTTCGCGTTACCCGACGACACCCCGGCCGGTGATCGGACGCCGGCCACCACACCCTCCGCGGACGAGTCGGTGACCACCTATCGGAGCGGCTCCTTCTGGAAGTCCATCGGCTGGAAGAAGCACCTGCTGGCGACAGGCCTGGTGTTCGCCCTGGGGATGGTCACGGTCACCGCGGGCGAGCTGATCATGGGCAAGCCGATAGCCGCCGCGGTGCGGGGCGAATCGGGCAACGGCACGTCGATGGGCGGCGGTTCGGCCGGGACGCCCGCACCCGCACACAGCCCCACACCCACACCGCTCGGGTCCAGCGGCGCCGGCTCACGGACGGGCGGCTCGGCCTCGCCGTCCGCGAGCGCGGAGCCGGACACGAGCTCCAGTACCGACACGGGCGCCAATCAGAGCGCCGGTTCCAGCCCCGAGACCTCGGCGTCGACCGTGCCGTCCGCGAGCGGCGGCGCCGTCAACACCCCTGACGCCACCGCCCGTTGAGCCTCCGCTCCGGATGGGCGGAGGCTGTCGTACGACAGTGGTTGGCCCTACTCGGATGTCCGGTTCGCCGCGGCCATCGCGCGCTCGTCGGGGCGGTCGGGAAGGGCGAGCTGCCTGCTGAACCTCCGTGCGGTGAGGAGCGCGAGCAGGGCCGTGAGGGCCGCCAGTGCGGCGAGGGCGGCCAGCAGGCCCGCCAGCCAGGGCGGCGCGGCCGTGATCCGCAGCGCCTGGGACAGCCGCGTGGAGTGGAACCGTCCGTCGAACAGCTGGATCGCCGCCAACGCGGCCGGCACCACCATGGACAGGGCCAGTACGGGCAGCCCGCCGTGGAGAACCAGCGCCGGTGCCAGCAGGACGCACAGGATAGAGACCCCGAGCGCGAAACCGTAGGCGGCACCGGAGGCCCCGTCCCGGTGCAACGGGAAGTAGGACAGCCCGCACAGGACAAGCGCCGCCGCCGCGAACAACCGCGGCCAGACCGGGAGTTCGGCGCGCCGCGGCGCCGTACGCGGAGGCCGTGGACGGCGTCGGCGAGCCGGACGGTCGCCCGGCTGCTCCGGCTCGTGTGTGTCCGTCGGGACTCGTCCGGTCGGCTCCGACTCGGCAGCGGCCGGATCGGCGGACTGATCCGCCGCCGGTCCCGAGGCCCGGACGGGCGCGTCCTGCTCCTCGGCCAGGCGGCCGATCAACTGGGCGAGTTCCTCGACGGGCCGGCCCGCTGCGGCCCGTACCGCCTCCTCGCCGCAGTGCGGCTCCAGCGGAGCCCGGTGCAGCAGGGTCATCAGCCGGGTGACCTCCTCCACGGGCCGGGACTCGGCCGCCGCGCGGATCGTCTCGTCGGCGGAGTCGGGATGGCGCGGTGGCCGCGTCAGCAGCGTCACCAGGCGCGTCACATCCTCCACGGACCGGTCCACACCGATCGCCCGCAGTGCGTCGACGGTGGCCTGCGCGTACTTCGGTGACTGCTCCAGCAACGTGATGAGCTGGAGGACCTCTTCCAACGGCCGGTCGGTGACAGCGGCGTGCACCAGGCTGTGCAGCGCGAGCGGGTGGGCCGCGCTGTCGTGGGATATCTCGGGTTGGTCCGGGCTGGGCGGGAAAGAGCGGGTGGTCATGCTCGGCTCCATGAAGAGGCTGATGCTGCTATCGCCCCCCGAAGCGCGATGAACCAGCTGATCCTGTCCAGTAGTAAGCGCCCCCCGCCCGCGCCGCCACGCGATTGCGCCACCCGTGTGACGCCCGCAGGCCGCTCATCCGGGTACGGGCCTGATTGACGGTCCGGAGAACCGCGCCGTACGCTCCCCCTGTAGTGATGGCATAAGGAAGCTGGTGGAATTCCAGCACGGTCGCGCCACTGTGAGCCCGCCACCGGAGGTGGTGGGCGAGTCAGACACTGAACCGTCACTCGCCCGTACACGCAAGGGACGCACGATCCCGAAGGAGGGCTCACCTTGAGCAGCATTTCCACATCCCGTCCGGTGTCCACGCCGGTCGTCCTGCCGATCTCGAAGTCGATCGTCTGGCTGGTCGGCACCGCGCTGATCGCGCTGGCCGTCTACTACTTCGTCGGTGTCGACCAGGGCGCCGTGTCGGTGTTCGGAAACGACATGCACGTCCACGAGTTCGTCCACGACGCCCGCCACTTCCTCGGCTTCCCCTGCCACTGACCCTCCGCCGGCACCCGGACGTACGGACAACTCGACATGGAAAAGAAGCTCATACTGCGCGGCATCCTCGCCGGCGCAGTCGCGGGGCTGCTCGCCTTCGTGTTCGCGCGCATATTCGCCGAACCACAGATCGCGAAGGCCATCGACTACGAGAGCGGCCGTGACGCCGCCCAGAACGCCCTGGACAAGGCGGCGGGCATGCCCGTCGAGGGCCACGAACACGAACTGTTCAGCCGCACCATCCAGGCCAACGTCGGCATAGGCGCCGGCATGATCCTCTTCGGCATGGCGATGGGCGCCCTGTTCGCCGTCGCCTACGCCGTCTGCCTGGGCCGCACCGGCGGTCTGCGGCCGCGCAGCCTGGCGCTTCTCGTCGCCGGCGGCGGCTTCCTCGGCATGTACCTGGTGCCGTTCCTCAAGTACCCGGCCAACCCGCCCGCGATCGGCCACGAGGAGACCATCCAGCAGCGCAGCGCTCTGTACCTGATCATGGTCGTGTGCTCCGTCGCCTTCCTCGCGGGCGCCGTCTATCTCGGCAAGCGCCTCCAGGCCCGCTTCGGCAACTGGAACGCGACGCTTCTCGCCGGTGCCGCGTTCGTCGTCGCGATCGGGATCGTCATGCTGCTCCTGCCGCAGTTCGGCCATCTCTCGTACAACAAGGCCAACTTCGGCAACCAGGCCACCGAGACGCCACTGCCGCTGAAGGACGCGAAGGGCACCATCGTCTACCCGGGCTTCCCGGCCGACGTGCTCTTCAACTTCCGCTTCTACTCCGTCGCCGCGCAGCTCGTCCTCTGGACGGCCCTCGGCCTGATCTTCGCCCCACTCGCCGAACGCCTCCTCCAGCCCGTGCGCCCGGACTCCACCACCCCGTCGAAGGAGCCGGACCCCGTCCCCGCCTGACCAACTCGCCGTTCGTGGAACCTGCGTCTGTGACCCACGTCATGGACAGGCATCGGAACTCGGCCCTCCGCCCCGCCGACTACTGGAGCGGTAGGGCTTCGACCGCCCTGCTTGGCAGGACGGTTCGATGCGATCAGGAAGGCCGGGCATGGCCGAGTTCCCACAGTCTTTCCCTCTCGTGGGTGTGACGCCCCGCAGACTGCCGATGCCGCCGCCCGCGTTGTGCGGCTTCCTGCTGCTGCTCGCGCTGATGTTCTCGGTGTCGTACGCCGTCGGATCGGCCGCCGGACCGGTGGCGCCCGGCATGCACGGCACCGGGAACACCGGGACAGGCGGCGGGGGAGACGGCGGCACTGGTGAGAGCGGCGGCGGCATGCAGGACATGCCCGGGACGCACGGGACCGGTGAGTGATGGCCGGCGAACCGATGACGAGCCTGATGGTCACGACCGACATCACCGTCGGCGGAATGACCTGCGCGGCCTGCGTCCGCAGGGTGGAGAAGAAGCTCGCCACGCTGGAGGGCGTCACCGCGACGGTGAACCTGGCCACCGGGCTCGCCCGGGTCAGCCATCCGGAGAGCGTCCCGGCGGAGGAACTCGTCGCCGCGGTCGAGCAGGCCGGATACCAGGCCGCCCTTCCCGCGCCGCCCGCCCGCGAGGAGGAGGGGGCGGCGGACGCGGACACTTCGGACGCCGCCGCCCGGCAGGAACGCGAACGGCTCCTCGTCACCGCGCTGCTCGCCGTGCCGGTCCTGGTGCTCTCGATGGTGCCGGCCCTGCAGTTCCGCAACTGGCAGTGGCTGTGCTTCGCGCTGGCCGCCCCGGTCGCGGTGTGGAGTGCCTGGCCGTTCCACACCCGTGCGGTACGGGGGTTGCGGCACTCCGCGGCCACCATGGACACGCTCGTCTCGCTGGGCGTCGTGGCTTCCTTCTCCTGGTCGGTGTACGCGCTGTTCCTCGGGGGAGCGGGCGATCCCGGGATGCGGATGCCGTTCAGTCTGCTGCCGTCCGCCTCCGACGGGACGGCGCACGTCTATCTCGAAGCGGCGGTCAGCGTCCCGCTGTTCGTGCTGACCGGGCGGTTCCTGGAGGCGCGCGCACGGAGCGGCACCGGCGCGGCCCTGCGCTCGCTGGCGGAGCTGGCCGCCAAGGAGGTGTCCGTCCGTGACGAGCACGGTGAGCGCGCCGTCCCCATCGAACAACTGCGGGTCGGGCAGGACTTCGTCGTGCGGCCGGGTGAGCGGGTCGCCACCGACGGGTGTGTGACGGAGGGCAGTTCCGCCGTCGACCTGTCGCTGGTCACCGGCGAGAGCGAGCCCGTCGAGGTGAGCCCCGGTTCGGCGCTGGTCGGCGGGGCCGTCAACGTCGGCGGACTGCTGCTGGTGCGAGCCACGGCTGTCGGCGAGGACACTCAACTCGCCCGGATCACCAGGCTGGTGACCGACGCGCAGGCGGGCAAGGCCAAGGCGCAGCGGCTGGCCGACGCCGTGGCCGGAGTCTTCGTACCCGTCGTGCTGAGCATCGCGGTGACCGTCCTCGGCTTCTGGCTCGGCGCCGGGGCCGACCCACAGGCGGCGCTCACCGCCTGCGTGGCCGTCCTCGTGGTGGCCTGCCCGTGCGCACTGGGCCTGGCCACGCCGACGGCACTGATGGCGGCCACCGGGCGCGGGGCCCAACTGGGCGTGCTGGTAAGCGGTCCGCAGACACTGGAGGCACTCCAGCACGTGGACACGGTGGTGCTGGACAAGACCGGCACCCTGACCACCGGCCACATGAGTGTCGCCCACGTCACCACCCTGCCCGGCGAGTTGGGGCAGGACGCGGTGCTGCGGCTGGCCGGTGCGGTGGAACAGGGGTCAGAGCATCCCCTCGGTAGGGCGATCACCGCCTACGCGCGCCGCTCGGCAGGAGACGAACCCCCGCCCCCGGTGCGGGAGTTCATGGCCACACCGGGGCAGGGCGTCAAGGGCCTGGTGGAGGGCCGTACGGTCGAAGTCGTCGTGCCCGACGGCGAGTTGCCGCAGGTGCTGGCCGAGGCCCTGGCGGCGGCCGAGGACGCCGCGCACACGCCCGTCCTCGTGCGTGTCGACGGCCGCGCCGAAGCGCTGATCGCCCTCGGCGACCTTGTACGTCCCGGTGGTTACCGTGCCGTGGACCAGCTGCGGCGCCTCGGCATCCGCCCGGTACTCGCGACCGGGGACCGCAAGGCGCCCGCACAGGCGGTGGCCGACGCCCTGGGCATCGAGGACGTGCACGCCCGCTGCTCACCCGAGGAAAAGGCAGCTCTGGTACGGCAGTTGCAGGAGGAGGGGCACCGGGTCGCGGTCGTCGGTGACGGTGTGAACGACGCCGCCGCGCTCGCCGGCGCCGACCTGGGCATCGCCATGGGCACCGGCACGGACGTGGCCATCGGGGCCGCGGATCTGACGCTGGTGCGCGGGGACATCGAGGCGCTCGCCGACGCCGTACGGCTGGCCCGGCGCACCCTCGGCACGATCCGCGTCAACCTGGTGTGGGCCTTCGGCTACAACGTCGTCACCGTCCCACTGGCGATGGTCGGACTGCTCAACCCCATGGTCGCCGCCGCCGCGATGTCCGCCAGCTCTGTGCTGGTGGTGTGCAACAGCCTGCGGCTGCGCGCCTGGCAGCCCGCTCGCGCACGAGGACGTGATGCCCGATGAGGCGGATCCTGGCCAGGGTGTCGTCGACGCTCGGCGACCGGAGGAAGCTGCGGGACACCGCGCTCGCCGCCCTGGTGCCCGTCGCCGCGTGCAGCGTGGCCCTGGCGGGTCTGACCGCGTGGACGGGCACGGGCAGGGCCGGAACCCCGGCGCGTCTACGCGTCACCGACGGACGCCTCCTGCTGCCGTCCGCCGGTGCCGACGAGACGTCGGCGTTCTTCCGCGTCGCCAACGAGGGTGGTTCCGCCGACCGCCTGATACGGGTCACCTCACCCCGCGCCCCCGGTGGCATCGCTCTCTCCGAGCACCGTATGACCGAAGGGAACGCGGCCTACGACACCGAGATCGGCTCCGTCGACATCGCGGCGGGCGACAGCCTCGCCATGTCGCCGACCGGGGTCGGCCTGACGGTCTCCGCGACCTCGGGTCAGTGGCGTTCCGGCGACCTCGTGCCCTTCACCTTCGAGTTCCGGCGCAGCGGGCGGGTCACGGTGCTCGCCGTGGTCGTGCGGCCCGACAGCGTCTCGCTCCAGTAGTCGTCCGGAACAGTCATCGAGTTCCCCGTGCTGTCATGTGACATGAGTCACTGCATCTGTGGTGAGTCGAAGCCCCGGTGTGCGCCCGTACCCCCTGATGACGATCAGACGTCGGGTGCAAAGATGGGCGCGCTATGACTGTCGGAGGGTGGTGCCGCACGCTGCGGGCGGGTGTGTTCGCCGCCGTCTGCGTGCTGCTCGCCGCCCTCGGCCACGTGATGATGTCCGGCGCTTTCGTCCCCTGGTGGACCATGGGCGCCGGTGCCGCCGCGACCGGCTCGACCGGCTGGTTCCTGGCCGGCCGTGAGCGCGGGCGCGGACTGATCGTCACGGTCGTGGTCGCCGCCCAGACGGTGCTTCACGAGACGTTCTCCCTGGGCCAGAACCTGATGCCCGGGAGTGGTACCACGTCGTCCGACATGGGCGGCACGGCCATGAGTTCCTCGGACTCCATGGCATCCATGTCCATGGACGCCATGGACATGAGCGGCATGGCCCACATGGCGCGCGGCTCGGCCGGCATGGGGTCTGCGCACACCATGACGGGCGGCGCCTCGTTCGGCATGCTCGCCGCCCACCTCCTCGCCGCCGTCCTGTGCGGGCTGTGGCTGGCGTACGGCGAACGCGCCGTCTTCCGCGTCCTGCGGGCGGCGGCGGCACGGCTGGCCGAACCCCTGCGGATGCTGCTGGCGCTGCCGGTTCCGGCCCGCCGCCCGTCCGCGCGCAGACGCCGCACCCTCGCGTACCGGTCGTCCCTGGCCCGCTTCCTTCTCTGCTACTCCCTCACCTCCCGGGGACCGCCCACGGGCCCCGCTGTCGTCTGAGACAGCCGGATCCACCGGGGGCTCACCCGCACCTCGTCGTACCGCGTTCCGACGCGGAACTTCCCAGCGCCGCACGCCACTTCGTGCGACTGACGAGCGCGAGACGAGCCCCGGGCATCGCCGTACGTCTCGCGTACGGCCGCACCCCATGTGCCGGAGAGCCGTACCCCCATCGCGGGACGTCGGCCCCGGACGACCCGAGAAGGACACCACGTGATCACTTCTGTGCTGCCCGCTCCCCGCCGGGCGGACCGTGCCGCGGCGGACGCCTCCGCCACCGCCTGGGCTCTGGCCGCCCGCAACGGCGACCCCCACGCGACCGAGCACTTCGTCCGCGCGCTCCACGGCGACGTACTGCGCTACGTCGTCCATCTCAGCGGCGACCCCCAGACCGCGCACGACCTGACCCAGGACACGTTCGTACGAGCCCTCGACAGCCTGCCGGGTTTCGAGGGCCGTGCCTCGGCCCGCACCTGGCTGCTGTCCATCGCCCGTCGCGCGGTGGCCGACAGTTTCCGGCGGGCGGCCGCCCGACCGCGTCTGGCCGACGCCCACGACTGGCAACTGGCCCTGGAACGCGACCAGCCCCGCGACCTGCCGGGTTTCGAGGACGGCATCGCGCTGCTCGACCTGCTGGAGACGCTGCCCGACGAGCGCCGTGAGGCGTTCGTGCTGACCCAGGTGGTCGGTCTGCCGTACGACGAGGCGGCGCGCTTCATCGGCTGCCCCGTCGGCACGATCCGCTCCAGGGTCGCCCGGGCGAGGACCACCTTGGAACGCCTGCTGCGCGAAGCCGAGACCGAGGCCGCCGTCCAGGCGGCGTGACGTGAGGGCCGGCGCCTCCTGGTGGGCGCCGGCCCTCCAACTCCCCGTCACTGAAGAAGAGTTGACGGAAATTCTCGGGAACTCACCCGCTCTCGCTCCCGACTACTAGTGCGACGGCTCGATCCCGCGCCCGGTCGCTGCACCAGTCAGGAGGTCCGCGTGACGCCAGAGATAGAGGAAGCCTTCGCGGCGATCAGAGCCGTGCACGGCGCGGACGCGATCACCCGCGTCGAGCGGATGCTGGAGCCCGGTGGAGGCGGACCGCGGCACGCGCTCCAGAAGGGCGCCAAGTGGGTCCTGCCGGGACTGTCCGCGACCCCGTGGCACGACCCCTACGCCTATCCCGAACTGCTTCCGGTGGTCGAAGCGCTGGAATCGGCCCACCCGGCCGTCAAAGAAGAACTGAACTCCGCCTGGAGTTCCAGACGTGAAGCGTTCTCCGACTACGAGCACTACCTGACCCGGCAGAAGAACTGGCAGGCCCTGTACCTCTACCGGAACGGAAACCTGGTCGAGGAATCGGCCGCCATCGCGCCCACCGCATACAAGGTGCTCAAAGAGTTCGCCGTCGACACCGAGACCATCTGCCCGCTACTGGAATCCCATTTCTCCACCCTGCTGCCCGGGGCTTCCATCGCCCCGCACTGCGACCTGTGGAACTTCAGCATCAACCTGCACCTCGCCGTCGACATCCCGGACGGATGCGACATCACCGTGGCAGGTCGGACACGGAGCTGGCGGGAAGGCCGCTGCCTGCTCTTCGACTACTCCTTCGAGCACGAGGCGCGCAATGCCGGGAACCGGCCGCGGACCTGCCTGCTGATCGACCTGTGGCATCCGGAAACGACCCTTCCCGAACGGCAGGCGCTGGTTGCTCTCATGACGGAGATAAGGCGCCTGATGGGGGAGCAGTGAATTCCTGACATCGGCCGCAAAAACGAACCGACAGTTCTCCATTCACTTCCGAGGAGGGATCGACTGATGCACGCCCGGCTGTCCCTGCTCGTGCTGGCGTTGGCCCAGCTGGTCATCGCGCTCGACTACAACATCGTCTACGTGGCCCTTCCCGAAATAGGTACGGGCCTCGGCTTTTCCGCGCACGATCTGCAATGGGTGGTGAGCGCCTACGTCGTGACGACGGGCGGCTTCCTCCTGCTGGGCGGCCGGGCGGCGGACCTGCTCGGGCGCCGCCGGACGTTCGTCGTAGCGGCACTGATCTACGCGGGCGCATCCCTGCTGGGAGGGCTCGCGGAATCCCCCGGAGTACTGGTCGCCGTCCGGGCGCTCCAGGGCATCGGCGGATCACTGCTGTTCCCGGCCACCCTCTCCCTGATCAACACGATCTACGAGGAAGGGCCCGCCCGGAACCGCGCCCTGGCGGTGTGGGGCGCGGCGGGGGCAGGCGGCCTGTGCTTCGGATCCCTGCTCGGCGGTGTGCTCGTCGAGGCGTTCGGCTGGCCGTCGGTGTTCTTCGCGAACGTGCCCGTCGCGGTGGGCATCGCCTGGGCGGGACGGACACTGTTCCCCGCTGACGGTCCGCGTACGGCCACCCGGCGGTTCGACGTGACGGGCGCGCTGGCCGCGACCGGCGGCATCACGCTCCTGGTCTTCCTGCTGGTGCACGCCCCCGAAGCGGGCTGGACCAGCACACCGGCCCTGGTGAGCGGCGGTCTCTCGTTCACCCTGCTGGCCTGCTTCGCCGTCGTCGAGACCCGATCGCGCGACCCGCTCGTCCCCGCCCGGCTGTTCGCCCACCGCGGCCTGGTCGCCGCGATGGCCGTCACCGCGCTCTACAGCGCCACCTTCAGCTCACTGCCGTACTTCCTGACCCTCTACTTCCAGACCGTGCGCGGCTACAGCGCGTTCGCGACCGGCCTCGCCTTCCTCGTCCCGGCCGTGGTGACCGCGATCGGCACCCAGGTCGGCGAGCGCGGGGTGGCACGGATCGGCGTGCGCCGCATGCTGGTCGCCGGCATGGCCCTGGGAGCGGCCGGAGCCGTCGCGCTCGGACTCGCCCTCACCGGCGAGGGCTCGTACCCGCTGCTGCTGCCCGGGATCGTGCTGCTGGGTCTCGGCCAGGGCGCCGCGTGGACCGGCATGTGGATCGTCGCCGCGTCGGGGGTCGCGCCGGAGGACCAGGGCGTGGCGTCGGGCCTGGCCTCCACCAGCCTTCAGGTGGGCGGCGCGGTGGGCCTCGCGCTGCTCGTGGCGCTCGCGGGCGGTGCGGGTCAAAGTCCCCCGGGCGAAGCCCTGTTGAGCGGGATCCGGATCGCCGTGTTCGCCATAGCGGCCGGTATCGGTGGCGGCGCGCTGCTGACCCTCGCACTGCGCAGAGCGGCCCCGGCCGGATAGGCCGAGTCCGCACCCCGACCTCTCCGGGCCCGACGGCCCGTCATCCCCGTACCGCACCGCACCCTCAGGAGAACCGCTGTGCCCGTACACACCTCCAGTACGTTCGCTCCCGCCGCCGTCCTGTGCGGAGTGGCCGGCTGGGTGCCGCCCCGCGTCGTCACCAACGACGAACTCGCCGCACGGCTGGACACCGACGACACCTGGATCCGCACCCGCACCGGGATCCGCCGTCGCCACATCGCCGGGCCCGGCCAGGCCACGTCCGATCTGGCCGTCGAAGCCGGGCAACTGGCTCTGCGCAACGCCGGGTTCGACGCAGTCGGCACCGACCCGGTCGATGCGGTGATCGTCACCACGACCACCCCCGACCGCCCCTGCCCGGCCACCGCACCCGCGGTCGCCGCGCGACTCGGCCTGCGGCAGGCGGCGGCCTTCGACGTCGGCGCGGTGTGCACCGGATTCGTCTACGGCCTCGCCACGGCCGCCGGGTTGATCGCCTCCGGTGTGGCGGCGCGGGTCCTGCTGATCGGCGCCGACACGTACTCCAGCATCGTGGACCCGTTGGACCGGGCCAACGCGATCATCTTCGGGGACGGCGCCGGAGCCGTCGTCCTGCGCGCCGGGGACAGCGACGAACCGGGAGCCGTCGGCCACTTCGACCTCGGCAGCGACGGCACGCACGAGGACCTGATCATGGTCGCTGCCGGGGGTTCCCGCCGCCGCTCCGAGGGCGGCCAACTCGCCCGGGCCGAACGGCACTTCGCGATGCGCGGCAACGAGGTCTACCGGCACGCGGTGACCCGTATGGCAGCCTCTGCCCGCGCCACCCTGAGCGGCGCCGGCCGGAAGATCGACGACGTCGACCACTTCGTGCCCCACCAGGCTAACCTGCGCATCCTGCACTCGGTCGCCGACGACCTCGGCCTGCCCCGGGAACGCTGCGTCGCCAACGTCGACGCCGTGGGCAACACCGGTGCCGCCTCCATCCCGCTCGCCCTCGCCGACGCCGCCGCCCGGCGCGTGATCCGCCCCGGCGACCGGCTCCTCCTCACCGCCTTCGGCGGCGGACTCACCTGGGGTTCCTGCCTGTTGACCTGGCCCGAACTGCCGCCGCCCACCCGCCCCTACGACCCCATCGTCCCGTACGACACAGGAGTTGACGCCCCGTCATGAGAGCTGCCCCCTATGACCAGTTGGTCGAGATCCTCGCGAGACTCCACGACACCCCGCCCGACCGGTTCACGCCCGAGGCGACCTTCGCGGACCTCGACGTCGACTCGCTGACGATGGTCGAGATCAGCATCCGCATCGAGCGCGATCTCGGCGTCACCGTCCACGACAGCGAACTGCGGCCCACCCTCACCCTCGCGGGCACGGCGGAGCTGATCGCCGCCAGACAGGCCGCCTGAACACCCCCACTTCCTCCGCCTACCCGAAAGGCACCTCACGTGAAGATCACCGACCAGCCGGGCACGTTCCTCGGCGCGAGCGTCGAGGGCTTCGACCACGCCACCGCCTCCGACGCCGACGTCGAGACGCTCAAGCAGACCGTCTACACGAAGAAGATCGCGGTCCTGAAGGGCCAGGACCTGACCCCCGAGCAGTTCCTGGCGCTCGGCACGCGCCTCGGCCGCCCCGAGACGTACTACGAGCCCATGTACCAGCACCCGGAGGTCCCGGAGATATTCGTCTCCTCCAACGTCCCGGAGAACGGG
>NZ_BARG01000078.1 GCF_000376565.1 Streptomyces hokutonensis
GGCTCGGCGCCGTACCTCCAGCCCGCGCCCGCCGCCCCGGCGCCCGGCGTGCGGATGCGGTACTGGGTGGAGATCAACGGCGCCCGCCATCAGATCTCCCGCGCGACGTTGGTGATGGGCCGCAGCACCGAAGCCGACGTGCGGATCGACGACCCCGGCGTATCCCGCCGGCACTGTGAGATCCGGACCGGAACGCCCTCGACGATCCAGGATCTCGGGTCCACCAACGGCATCGTGGTGGACGGGCAGCACACCACCCGCGCTACGCTCCGCGACGGCTCGCGGATCGTCGTGGGCAGCACCACCATCATTTACCGGCAAGCCGAAGGGTGAAGCGGGGGCAATGTCAGAGCTGACCCTCACGGTCATGCGGCTGGGTTTCCTGGCCGTACTGTGGCTGTTCGTGATCGTGGCCGTGCAGGTCATCCGCAGCGACCTGTTCGGAACGCGTGTCACACAGCGCGGCTCGCGACGGGAAGCCGGACGACCTCAGCAGCAGGCCGCCCGGCAGGCGGCGCCTCCGCAGCAGCGCCAGCAGCAGTCGGGCGGGGGCGGCCGGCGGGGCCGTAACGCCCCCACCAAACTCGTCGTCAGCGAGGGAATCCTCACGGGTACGACCGTCGCGCTCCAGGGCCAGACCATCACCCTGGGCCGGGCGCACGATTCGACGATCGTGCTGGACGACGACTACGCATCCAGCCGGCATGCCAGGATCTACCCGGACCGCGACGGCCAGTGGATCGTCGAGGACCTCGGATCGACCAACGGCACGTACCTGGACCGGTCCCGGCTGACGACCCCCACACCGATTCCGCTGGGCGCGCCGATCCGCATCGGCAAGACCGTCATCGAGCTGCGGAAGTAGTGCCACGTCATGAATGAGCGCGAGCGGAGCGAGCACGCACCGGCGGACCGCCTGGCGGACCCCGGCGCGCTCCCGACCGGAGGGTGGGCACCGTGCGGATGTACCCGGAGCCGACGGGCGAGGTGCGCATGAGTCTGTCACTGCGCTTCGCCGCCGGATCGCACAAAGGCATGATCCGCGAGGGCAACGAGGACTCGGGCTACGCCGGTCCACGCCTCCTCGCGATCGCCGACGGCATGGGCGGCCAGGCCGCCGGTGAGGTCGCCTCCTCCGAGGTGATCTCCACCATCGTCTCGCTCGACGACGACGTGCCCGGCTCCGACATCCTCACCTCGCTCGGCACCGCCGTGCAGCGGGCCAACGACCAGCTGCGCATGATGGTTGAGGAGGACCCCCAGCTGGAGGGCATGGGGACCACCCTGACCGCCCTGCTGTGGACCGGGCAGCGGCTCGGCCTCGTCCATGTCGGGGACTCCCGCGCCTATCTGCTGCGCGACGGCGTGCTGACCCAGATCACGCAGGACCACACCTGGGTGCAGCGGCTCGTCGACGAGGGCCGGATCACCGAGGAAGAGGCCACCACCCACCCGCAGCGCGCGCTCCTGATGCGCGCGCTCGGCAGCGGCGACCACGTCGAGCCGGACCTGTCGATCCGTGAGGTCCGCGCCGGCGACCGGTACTTGATCTGCTCCGACGGGCTGTCCGGAGTCGTCTCCCACCAGACGATGGAGGACACCCTCGCCAGCTACCAGGGCCCCCAGGAGACCGTGCAGGAGCTGATCCAGCTCGCGCTGCGCGGCGGCGGCCCCGACAACATCACGGTGATCATCGCCGACGTCCTGGACCTCGACACCGGCGACACCCTCGCCGCCCAGCTGTCGGACACCCCGGTCATCGTCGGCGCGGTCGCCGAGAACCAGCTCCACCTGCACGACAACGGCATCATGCAGACCCCGGCGGGACGCGCCTCCGGGCTCGGCCGCCAGGTGCCCGGACAGGGCGGCGGGGGCGGCGAGTTCGGCCCGCCCGGCTCCGGCGACACCACCGGCTACGTCCCCTCGGGCAGCTTCGGGGACTACACCGACGACGACTTCGTGAAGCCCTCCAAGGGCCGCAAGTGGCTGAAGAGATCCTTCTACACCGTGCTGACGCTGGCCGTCATCGGCGGCGGTCTCTACGGCGGCTGGCGCTGGACGCAGACGCAGTACTTCGTCGGCGCCAACGGCGAGCACGTCGCGCTGTACCGGGGCATCAGCCAGGACCTCGCCTGGGTCTCGCTGTCGAAGGTGGAGAAGGACCACCCCGACATCGAACTCAAGTACCTGCCGCCCTACCAGCAGAAGCAGGTCAAGGCGACGATCGCCGAGGGCGGTCTCCAGGACGCCCAGAAGAAGATCGACGACCTGGCGGTGCAGGCCTCCGCGTGCAAGAAGCAGTCCGAGCGCGAGGCCGCCGCCGGTTCGAGCACCTCCACGACGGGCCAGGGCCAGGCCGGCGGCACCACGGGAACCACCAGCACCTCCCTCACGTCCAAGGCCACGCCGTCACCTTCGGCCTCGACGTCCCCGTCCCCGACCAAGTCTGCAACTCCCAGCCCCGGTCCCAGTCTTTCGGAGGAAGAGCAGCAGGTCGTCTCGCAGTGCAGCAAGCAATAGGCAAGCCGTGAGAGGCCCCGTCACACGATGAGCAGTTCTACCAATTCGCCGACGCACCACACGTCCACGATCGGCGCCATCGGCGCACCGAGCAGACGCAACACCGAGTTGGCGCTGCTGCTGTTCGCGGTCGTCATCCCGGTCTTCGCGTACGCCAACGTGGGCCTGGCCATCGATGGCAAGGTGCCGACCGGGCTGCTGAGTTACGGCCTGGGCCTGGGCCTCCTGGCCGGCGTCGCACACCTGGGCGTGCGCAAGTTCGCGCCGTACGCGGACCCGCTGCTGCTGCCGCTGGCCACTCTGCTCAACGGCCTCGGGCTCGTCGTCATCTGGCGGCTCGACCAGTCGAAGCTGCTCCAGTCCATCGGCCAGGCGGGCAACGCCGCGCCCCGGCAGCTGCTGTACACCGCGCTGGGCATCGCGTTCTTCGTGGTCGTGCTGATCTTCCTCAAGGACCACCGCGTCCTTCAGCGCTACACCTACATCTCGATGTTCGCCGCCCTGGTGCTGCTCCTGCTCCCGCTGGTGCCCGGCCTCGGCGCCAACATCTACGGCGCCAAGATCTGGATCAAGATCCCCGGCCTCGGTTCCCTCCAGCCCGGCGAGTTCGCGAAGATCGTCCTCGCGATCTTCTTCGCCGGCTACCTGATGGTGAAGCGCGACGCGCTCGCGCTGGCCAGCCGCCGCTTCATGGGCCTGTACCTGCCGCGAGGCCGCGACCTCGGCCCGATCCTGGTCGTCTGGTTCATCTCGATCCTGATCCTGGTCTTCGAGACCGACCTCGGCACCTCGCTGCTGTTCTTCGGAATGTTCATCATCATGCTGTACGTCGCCACCGAGCGAACCAGCTGGATCGTCTTCGGTCTGCTGATGTCGGCGGCCGGCGCGGTCGGTGTGGCCACCTTCGAACCGCACGTCCAGCAGCGTGTCCAGGCCTGGCTCGACCCGATGAAGGAGTACAAGCTCAGCCAGCAGGGCGTGGGCGGCCACTCCGAACAGTCGATGCAGGCCCTGTGGGCCTTCGGCTCCGGTGGCACCCTTGGCACCGGTCTCGGCCAGGGCCACTCCGACCTCATCCGGTTCGCCGCCAACTCCGACTTCATCCTCGCCACCTTCGGCGAGGAACTCGGCCTGGCCGGCATCATGGCGATCCTGCTGATCTACGGCCTGATCGTGGAACGCGGTGTGCGCACCGCGCTCGCCGCCCGCGACCCGTTCGGCAAGCTGCTCGCCGTCGGCCTGTCCGGCGCCTTCGCCCTCCAGGTCTTCGTGGTGGCCGGCGGTGTCATGGGCCTCATCCCGCTGACCGGTATGACCATGCCCTTCATGGCCTACGGCGGTTCCTCGGTGCTGGCCAACTGGGCCCTGATCGGCATCCTGATCCGCATCAGCGACACCGCCCGCCGGCCGGCCCCCGCGCCCGCCCCCAGTCCCGACGCCGAGATGACCCAGGTGGTCCGCCCGTCATGAACAAGCCCCTGCGCCGGATCGCGCTCTTCTGCGGTCTGCTGGTCCTCACTCTGCTGTTGCGCGACAACTGGCTCCAGTACGTCAAGGCCGACGGCCTCAAGGACGACCCGAAGAACCGCCGGGTCACCATCGCCCGCTACTCGACCCCGCGCGGCGACATCATCGTGGACGGCAACCCGATCACCGGCTCCACCGAGACCAGCACCTCCGGGCTGAACGACCTCAAGTACAAGCGCACCTACAAGAACGGCGCGATGTGGGCGCCGGTCACGGGATACGCCTCGCAGGCCTTCGGCGCCAACCAGCTGGAGTCCATCGAGGACGGCATCCTCTCCGGCACCGACGACCGGCTGTTCTTCCGCAACACCCTCGACATGATCACGGGCAAGGACAAGTCGGGCGGCGACGTCGTCACCACCCTCAACGAGGCCGCGCAGAAGGCCGCGTGGAACGGTCTGACGAAGCAGGGCGGCAAGGGCGCGGTCGTCGCCCTCGACCCGTCCACCGGCAAGATCCTGGCGCTGGCGTCCTACCCGTCGTACGACCCGTCGACGTTCGCCGGGAACTCCACGACCACGGACGCCAAGGCCTGGCAGAAGCTGCAGAAGAAGTACGACCCGAACGACCCGATGCTCAACCGGGCGCTGCGCGAGACCTACCCGCCGGGCTCCACCTTCAAGGTGGTCACCGCGGCCGCCGCGCTGGAGAACAATCTGTACTCGTCCGCCGACACGGCGACCGACTCGCCGCTGCCCTACATCATGAAGGGCACCACGACCGAGCTGAAGAACGAGGGCAACATCCCCTGCAAGAACGCGACCATGCGCGTCGCGCTGCAGTACTCCTGCAACACCGTCTTCGGCAAGATCGGCTCGGACCTCGGCAACGCCAAGATGCTGGCCGAGGCGAAGAAGTTCGGCTTCGACTCCGAGCAGTTCACGCCGGTCCGCTCCAGCGCCTCGGTCTTCTCCGACAACATGAACTCCTCGCAGACCGCGCTGTCCTCGATCGGCCAGTTCAACACCGCGGCGACCCCGCTGCAGATGGCCATGGTCGCCTCCGCGGTCGCCAACGACGGCAAGCTGATGAAGCCGTACATGGTCGACAAGCTCCAGTCGTCGAACGTCGACACCATCGCGCAGACCGAGCCGCAGGAGCTGAGCCAGCCGCTCTCGTCGAAGAACGCGCAGATCCTGCAGTCGATGATGGAGACGGTCGTCAAGGACGGCACCGGCAAGAAGGCGCAGATCGACGGCGTCACGGTCGGCGGCAAGACGGGTACCGCCCAGCACGGTGTCGCCAACAGCGAGAACCCGTACGCCTGGTTCCTGTCCTACGCCAAGCTCGCCGACGGCAGCTCGCCGGTGGCCGTGGCCGTGGTCATCGAGGACTCCAGCGCCAACCGTGACGACATCTCCGGCGGTGGTCTCGCGGCCCCCATCGCCAAGAGCGTGATGGAGGCGGTCATCAACAGCAAGAAGTGACCCCGCTCACGTCCCCTTCACATCGGTGCACGTTGCGATACCGGTCCTGTATCGGGTGACGGGCTTGGCCAGGTCACACAAAGCCAGCCGGGTACGGTAGGCCCGGACGGCTAGCCTCCGACCGCACACCCGTGCGGGTCGGGACCGACGGAGAGGGCTGGTAGGGAACTATGGAAGAGCCGCGTCGCCTCGGCGGCCGGTACGAGCTGGGCCAGGTGCTCGGCCGTGGTGGCATGGCGGAGGTCTACCTCGCCCATGACACACGCCTCGGCCGCACGGTGGCGGTGAAGACGCTGCGCGTCGACCTTGCGCGCGACCCTTCCTTCCAGGCCCGGTTCCGCCGGGAGGCCCAGTCGGCCGCCTCGCTCAACCATCCCGCGATCGTCGCGGTCTACGACACGGGCGAGGACTACGTCGACGGGGTCTCGATCCCGTACATCGTCATGGAGTACGTCGACGGTTCCACTCTCCGTGAGCTCCTCCACAGTGGCCGCAAGCTGCTGCCGGAGCGCTCCATGGAGATGACCATCGGCATCCTCCAGGCCCTGGAGTACTCGCACCGCAACGGCATCGTGCACCGCGACATCAAGCCGGCCAACGTCATGCTGACGCGCACCGGCCAGGTCAAGGTGATGGACTTCGGCATCGCCCGCGCGATGGGCGACTCCGGCATGACGATGACGCAGACGTCCGCGGTCATCGGCACCGCCCAGTACCTCTCCCCGGAGCAGGCCAAGGGCGAGCAGGTCGACGCCCGCTCGGACCTCTACTCGACGGGCTGTCTCCTCTACGAACTGCTGACCGTACGGCCGCCGTTCGTGGGCGACTCCCCGGTCGCGGTCGCGTACCAGCACGTGCGCGAGGAGCCGCAGCCGCCGTCCGTCTTCGACCCCGAGATCACGCCCGAGATGGACGCGATCGTACTGCGGGCCCTGGTCAAGGACCCCAACTACCGCTACCAGTCCGCCGACGAGATGCGCATGGACATCGAGGCCTGCCTCGACGGCCAGCCGGTCGCGGCGACGGCGGCGATGGGTTCGGTCGGCTACGGCGGCTACGGCGACGACCAGGCCACCACGGCCCTGCGCGCCGACGCCGGCGCCACCACGATGCTGCCCCCGATGAACCCGGACGACGGCGGCTTCGGCTACGACGACCGCCCCGACCGGCGCCGCCAGCAGAAGAAGAAGACGAACACCTCGACGATCCTGCTGGTCGTGGCGGCCGTCCTGGTGCTGGTGGGCGCGATCCTGATCGGGAAGTGGGCGTTCAGCGGGAACACGGACAAGCCGTTCGCGGCCCCGAACTTCGTCGGCCAGACCTACGACGCGGCAAAGACCATGGCCGTCAACTCGGGCCTGAAGCTGGCCGAGCCCACCCGCAAGGCCTGCGAGAACGCGCCCAAGGGCAGCGTCTGCTCGCAGGACCCGAAGGCCGGCGTCGACGTCAACAAGGGCGACACCGTCAACCTGGTCGTCTCGACCGGCGCCCCGAAGGTGGTCGTACCGAGCGTCCTCGGCCAGAACGTCGACGACGCCACCACGACCCTCGAGGGCGACAAGTACCAGTTCAAGGTGGAGACGAAGCAGCAGGTGTCCGCCGAGGACCCGGGCACCGTCCTGGAGCAGAACCCGAAGCTCGGCGCGGAGGTGGAGAAGGGCACCACCATCACCCTCACCGTCGCCAAGGCCCAGGCGAAGTCCACGGTCCCGGACGTCAGCGGCAAGAGCTGTGACGACGCCAAGGCGCAGATGACGCAGAACAACCTCGTCGGCAACTGCACCGAGGTCGACACCAGCGACCCGAACCTGGTCGGCAAGGTCGTCTCGACCGATCCCCAGATCGGCACCCAGGTCGACAAGAACTCCACGGTCAACATCCAGATCGGCAAGTCGTCGCAGGTCCAGGTGCCGAACGTGGTCGGCCAGACGGTGAAGAACGCCAAGCAGCAGCTTCAGCAGCAGGGCTTCACCAACATCCAGTTCGCCGACGGCAGCGACCAGGGAGACAACGCGATCGTGACCCAGATCGACCCGGGCGCGGGCAACACGGTCGACCCGAGCAACACGACGATCACCCTCACCACCCTGAGTGTCGGAAACGGCAACAACAACGGGGGGAACAACAACGGGGGCATCTTCGGCGGGGTGAACGGATAGCGCGGTACCTCGAAGCACACGCGAGAGCCCCGGCACCCTGAGGAGGGTGCCGGGGCTCTCGCGTTGCCGGGTCCTAGCGCAGTTCCTTCGGCGGGGTCCGAGCGCTGTCCACCTTGTCGACGCGGACCAGCTCGCCCCACACCACGTAGCGGTACCGGGAGGTGTACACCGGCGTGCAGGTCGTCAGCGTGATGTAGTGGCCGGCCTTCTTCTTGCCGGACTCCACGGGGATCTGGGCGAGGGTCTTCACGTTGTACTTCGAGGTCTCGGGAAGGATGTCGTAGACCTTGTAGACGTACCACTTGTCCTTCGTCTCGAAGACGATCGGGTCGCCCTTCCTGAGCTTGTCGATGTTGTGGAACTTGGCGCCGTGGCCGTCGCGGTGGGCGGCGAGCGTGAAGTTGCCGGTCTTGCCGGTGGTGGGCAGGACGGCCTTGACGGGGTCGGTGTAGTAGCCGGCGACGCCGTCGTTCAGGACGTCCGTGCCGGTGCCCTTCTCGACCAGGACCTCGCCGTTCTTCATGGCGGGCACGTGCAGGAAGCCGATGCCGTCCTTGGTGTCGAGCGCGCCCGGACCGGTGTCCTTGTCCTTGGACCAGTTGTTGCGGACCTTGTCGGCCTGCTTGTCGGCCGTGCGGTCGGCGACGACGTTCGTCCACCACAGGGAGTAGACGACGAACAGGCCGAGGATCAGGCCCGCCGTGATGAGGAGTTCACCGAAGAGGCTGACCGCGGTCGCGATCGGGCCGGTGCCGCGGGGGCGCTCCGGCGGCGACGCGGGCGTGTCGGTCTGCTCTGCGGTGTCGTCGGTGGTCGCTGCCACGTTCATCTGCCCCTACTCGATGAGCGCATCCGGCTTGCCCTTGCTGCGCGGCCGTTCCTCGACCATCTTGCCCCAGACGATCAACCGGTACTTGCTGGTGAACTCCGGCGTACAGGTCGTCAGCGTGATGTACCGGCCGGGCGTGGTGAAACCCGAGCCCTTCGGGATGGGGTCGATGACGCTGGTGTTGCTCGGCGACGTCACGGGCAGCGTCTTCGTCATCTTGTAGACGTAGTACGTGGTCTGGGTCTCTACGACGACCTCGTCGCCGGGCTTGAGCTGGTTGATGTACCGGAACGGTTCGCCATGGGTGTTCCGGTGCGCGGCGAGCGCGAAGTTGCCGGTCTTGGCGTCCGGCATCGCAGTCTTGAGGGAGCCCTCGCTGTAGTGCCCGACCATGCCCTTGTCGAGCACGTTCTTGTTGCTGACGCCCTGGGCGATCGGCGCGACCACGTCCAGCTTGGGGATGTGCAGGATGGCGAAGCCCTGCCCCGGCTCGAACTCCCCGGGCGCGCGCTTGCCGCTCGCCCAGTCGTTCTGGAGCTGGCTCGCCTCGCTGCCGGCCTGCGCGTGCGCCCGTACGTTCGTCCACCACAGCTGGTAGGTGACGAACAGCAGCATCAGCACGCCGGTGGTGATGAACACCTCACCGATCGCGCGGCTCGCGACGACCGCGGGACCCGGCTTGTTCGCCCGCTGCCGCCGCCGCGCCTCGACCCTGGAGACGGGCGCACTGGATCCGCCGACGGCACCGGATTCGAGCCCCTCGGCGGTCTCCTCCGCCGACCCGACGGCCCCATGACGCCCGTGACGGCCCTTGGCGGCCTTTCTGCGGGCCGCACGGCCACCCGTGGGGGTTCCTGTGGCGGAAGAGGCGGATGAGGCGTCAGAAGCCGGTATGGACCGGCCGTGGCCTCTCCGTACCGGCGGCGGCTCCGGTATCCGCAGCGCCATGGTCTCTTCGTCGATCGGACCGTACGGCACCCCGGACGCGCCCTGGGCCGACGCGTCGTACCACTCCTCGAACCCGCCCGGCTCCCCGTACGGCTGCTCCCCGTACGAGGCCTCGGACTCGCGCTCGGGGCGCAGCGCGGTCACGCCGTGGCCCTACCCACCACCGGGGCGAGCCCCGCCGACCTCGCCACGGCACCCTGGTCGCCGCACTCCACCAGCCAGTTGGCCAGCATCCGGTGGCCGTGCTCGGTGAGCACCGACTCCGGGTGGAACTGGACGCCCTCGACGGGCAGTTCGCGGTGGCGCAGGCCCATGATGATGCCGTCGTGCGTCCGGGCGGTGACTTCCAGCTCGGCCGGGACCGTGCCCGGCTCGGCCGCCAGGGAGTGGTAGCGGGTCGCGGTGAAGGGCGAGGGCAGTCCGGCGAAGACGCCCCTGCCCTCGTGCTCGACGAGCGAGGTCTTGCCGTGCAGCAGTTCGGGGGCGCGGTCCACGACGCCGCCATAGGCCACCTGCATCGACTGCATGCCGAGGCAGACGCCGAAGACGGGCACCCCGGTCGAGGCGCAGTGCCGCACCATCTCGATGCAGACGCCGGCCTCCTCGGGGGTGCCAGGGCCCGGCGAGAGAAGGACGCCGTCGAAGCCGTCCTGG
Organism: Streptomyces hokutonensis; assembly: GCF_000376565.1. Taxonomy (GTDB): domain Bacteria; phylum Actinomycetota; class Actinomycetes; order Streptomycetales; family Streptomycetaceae; genus Streptomyces; species Streptomyces hokutonensis. The sequence continues at coordinate 10,065 of NZ_BARG01000078.1, forward strand.
GCGTGCGCCGTCGACACCTCGTCGTTGCGCAGCACCTCGCACTCGGCGCCCAGCTGGTACAGGTACTGGACCAGGTTGAAGACGAAGCTGTCGTAGTTGTCGACGACGAGAATCCGTGCACTCACTGGTTGTCCACCGTCACATCGTTGAAGGGCAGCAGCGGTTCGGCCCACGGGAAGACGTACTGGAAGAGGATGTAGACCACGGCCAGGGCCAGGACGAGCGAAATCAGCGCCTTGACCCACGCGTTGCCCGGCAGATGCCGCCAGATCCAGCCGTACATGCCGTCCCTTCCGTCGCACCACGGCACCAGACTCACGCCGTACGCCACCAGACTAACGGCGCAGCGCGGCTGGTTTCCCGGCCTCCACAGGCTGTGTGGAGTCCAGGTGTGCCCAGACGATCAGCCGGTGGCTGTGCCCCCACTCCGGATCGCACGTGGTCAGCGTGAGATAGCGGCCCGAGGCCGTGTACCCGGACTTACGTGGCACAGGATCGATCACCTCAATGTCAGTGGGAACGGTTTTGTAAGGCCCTTTGTCGATCCGATACGTGAACCAGGTCGTCCCGTCCGTCAGCACCACCGCGTCACCCCTGCGGAGCTCGGGAAAGTCCACGAAGGGGTTGCCGTAGGTCCGCCGGTGGCCGGCCACCGCGAAGTTCCCGACCTGCCCGAGTCGGGCGGTCCCCGCGTAGTGCCCCAGCCCCTTCTTCAGGGTGTCCACGGACGTGTCCTCGAGGACCGGCTTGTTCCACGTGAAACCAAGCCGCGGGATGTACATGATCGCGAAGGGCTTGCCGTCCTTGTACGCGGCCGGTTTCGCCGGGGCGGTGGGTGTGGGGGCCGCCTTCGGGCGGGCGGTCTGCCGCGACCACTGGTTCTGCAGCTGGTGGATCTGGTCGCTCATCGTGTGGTCGGCCTTCACACCGGTCCAGAAGAGGACGTAGACCACGAAGAGGACGATCAGGGTGCCCACGGTGATGCAGAGTTCGCTGACGCTCCTGACGATCACGCGCACCGGCAGCTCCCGTACGGACGCCTACTCCACTGGCTTCGCGTAGTGCAGATCCACTGTGCCCGAGTACCCGGGAAGAGTCACCGTCCCGTCGTCGGTCACTTTCCAGCCGAGCCCGTAGACGTTGACGTACACCATGTAGTTCTGGATCGCCTTGGACGCCGCCAGCGCCTGCTGCAGCTTCTCCGGGTCACCCACGGCCGTGATCTTGTACGGCGGTGAGTAGACCCGGCCCTGGAGGATCAGGGTGTTGCCCACACAGCGCACGGCACTGGTCGCGATCAGCCGCTGGTCCATGACCTTGATGCCCTGGGCGCCGCCCTGCCACAGGGCGTTCACCACGGCCTGCAGGTCCTGCTGGTGGATGACCAGGTAGTCGGGCTGCGGCTCGGGATAGCCGGGGAGCTTGGCGGTGGCGTTGGGCGGGGCGTCGTTGAGGGTGACGGTGACGGCCTTGCCCTTGAGCTGCTGCGCGCCCGCGCTCTGCTCCAGCTTCGTCAGCTTCTCGTTGTCGGCGCCCGTGCCGGTGTCGTCCTCCTTGCGGAGCGAATCGACCTCGTCGCGCAGGACTCCGTTGGCGTCGTTGAGCCGGCCGTTCTTCTCGCTGCGGTTCTGGATGAGGTCGGACAGCTTGAGCAGGGAGGCGTCCGTGCGGATGTTGGTGCCCTTGGCGGTGTTGAAACTGGTGAAGAAAATGAGCCCCGCGAGGGCGAAGACGGCCACCGTGAGAATCCGCACGGGACGGAAACGGCGGATACCGGCAGGACTGGTACCCGTCCCGGGGGAGTCGGCAGAATTGCTCAACGTACCCTTATCTCCTTCGGCGCCGCGGAAGCACTACGCTAACGGACGCCCGGGGGAGCACTCAGTGTCCCCTTGTACGCTGCCCCGGAGCCCGCCCCAGTTCCCTGCGCGGCCACGCAGCGCATCGACAGGAGAGACCCTCGTGCCGAAGTCACGTATCCGCAAGAAGGCCGACTACACGCCGCCGCCGGCGAAGACGGCGACCGCCATCAAGTTGAACAGCCGTGCCTGGGTCGCTCCGGTCATGCTGGCCATGTTCGTCATCGGACTGGCCTGGATCGTCGTCTTCTACGTCACCGACGGCTCCATGCCCATCGACAGCCTGGACAACTGGAACATCGTGGTGGGCTTCGGCTTCATCGCCGCCGGGTTCGGTGTCTCGACCCAGTGGAAGTAGCGGCGGAAGCCGCGGCCGCCACCCGGTGAACGCAGCTCTGCCCACGGCTTTCCACTGAGTTATCCACAGGCCAGAGAAGTATCCACAGCGGGCCTGGGGAAAAAGAACGACGATCTGTGGATAACCCACTGAGTGTTGACGCCGGTGTGACTGACACACCGGCAACCGCAAGCCTGTTCGCCCCCTGCCTGACCTGCAGAAACACGGGTCGGTGACAGGGGGCACAGCTGTTCTCCACGGTATGCACAAGATCCGCCACGCACTGTGGACAACGGTTTGGTATCAGCTGAGCTGAGCCGTCCTGATCAGCGTCAACACCACGACGATCACGAGTACGACGGCACAGGTGCCGTACTGGATCAGGGCCCGCCGCTCGCGCGGGGCGTGGACCATGGCGTAGCCGGTGATCACACCGGCGACGAGGCCGCCGATGTGGGCCTGCCAGGCGATGTTGGCCCAGCCGAAGGTGAAGATGAGGTTGATCACCAGCAGGGCGATCACCGGCCGCATGTCGTACCGGAGCCTGCGCATCAGCACCGCGGTCGCACCGAAGAGCCCGAAGATGGCGCCGGAGGCACCGAGCGAGGGCTGGTTCGGGGCGGCGATCAGATAGGTGAGCGCGCTGCCCGCGAGACCCGAGACGAAGTAGAGCGCGAGATAGCGAGCGCGGCCGAGGGCCGCCTCCAGGGGACCGCCGATCCACCACAGGCTCATCATGTTGAAGAGGATGTGGATCACGCTGCCGTGCAGGAACATCGCGGTCAGCAGCCGGTACGGCTGGCCCTCGGCGATGCCCTCGACGGAGCCGAACTGCGGGACGTACGCCTGGCCGAGGAGTTCGAGGCGCTCGGTGAAGCTGTCGCCCAGCACCTGCTGGAGCAGATAGAAGGCGACGCAGAGACCGATCAGGATCTTGGTGGCGAGCCGCGGATCCGCCGCCACCGTGCCGCCGGCGATCGTGCGGGGCTGCGCGGCCGTCGGGGCGTGCCCCGTGCCGGAGCCGTCGCGCACGCACTCCGGGCACTGGAAGCCGACCGAGGCGCTGACCATGCACTCGGGGCAGATCGGGCGCTCGCAGCGGGTGCAGCGGATGCCGGTCTCGCGGTCCGGGTGGCGATAGCAGCCCGGCAGGCTCTGGGCGTCCGGGGGCCGCTGTTCCTCCGGGCCCTGCGGGCTGCCTGGCGCCTGGTCCATGGGGTCCCCTCAATCCTTCGTACGCAATGCACCGCCCCGCCCATCCTTACGGATGAACGGGGCGTTTGGTTCCCGCCGGTAAGAGCCGATGTCGGCCCTAGCGGTTCTCGACGACGACCGACTCGATGACGACGTCCTCGAGCGGGCGGTCGGTGCGCGGGTTGGTCTTCGTGGCCGCGATGGTGTCGACGACCTTCTGGCTCGCCGCGTCGGTGACCTCGCCGAAGATGGTGTGCTTGCGGGTCAGCCAGGCCGTCGGGGAGACGGTGACGAAGAACTGCGAGCCGTTGGTGCCCGGACCGGCGTTGGCCATGGCGAGCAGATAGGGCTTGTCGAAGCGGAGGTCCGGGTGGAACTCGTCCTCGAACTGGTAGCCCGGGCCGCCGGTGCCGTTGCCCAGCGGGTCCCCGCCCTGGATCATGAAGCCGCTGATCACCCGGTGGAAGACCGTGCCGTCGTAGAGCTTGTCCTTGGACTTCTCGCCCGTCTCCGGGTTGGTCCACTCACGCTCACCCGTGGCGAGCTCGACGAAGTTCCGGACCGTCTTGGGCGCGTGGTTCGGCAGCAGCCGGATTTCGATGTCGCCAAGGTTGGTCTTCAGGGTGGCGTAAAGCTGCTCGGCCACGATCTGCCTTCCGTTGTCTTTCTGTGACCCCCAGATCCTCGCACGCCGGCCGCGACGAGTCGCCCGATGGCCGCGCGCGGGGACCTTTCCACCCGATCCGCTTGCAGAAAACCGGCCGAGTGACTCCGGGACAGGGGCAGGCGGCGGGGATCCGTGGCATTGTCGACGACAAGCCCCCGTTCCCCCAGTTCCCCCGTATTCATCCGCTATTTCCCGTGATCGTGACCCGGATGCCCGCCCTCACATGCCCAGTGGCCCTCTGGCAGGCATGATCCCTATTTGGGTGGACAGACGAAGAAACGTACGCCACCGAGGAGGAGGAACCCGTGACCCGCATCGACAGCGTGCGCTCCGCGACCGGCTCGGCGAAGGACAGCGTGCTGCACGCCGCGGAAGTGGTGGCGCCCTACGCCGACACGGCCAAGGACAAGGCCGCGTACTACGCCCACGAGGCACGCGTACGACTCGCGCCCAAGGTGTCCCTGGCCGCCGACCAGGCCCGTGTGCAGTACGACGCCCATCTCGCACCCCGCCTGGAACAGGCCCGCACCCATGTGCCGCCGAAGGTGGACCAGGCCGCCCAGGAGGCCGCCGTCCGCACCCGCAAGGCGGCCCAGCAGGCAGCCGAGTACTCCCGGCCGCGGATCGAGCAGGCGGTCGCCGCCGCCGGTCCGGTCAGGGACGAGGCCGCCGCGCGCGGAGCGGCTGCGCTCGCCGCGCTGCGCGGCCAGGTCTCGCCCAAGGAGATCCAGAAGCTGGTCCGCAAGCACGAGCGGCGGGCGAGGGCCGGCCGGCTCGCGAAGGGGCTGGCGGTGCTGGGCATCCTGGCGGGCGGCGCTTTCGCCGCCTGGAAGTGGTGGGACAAGCAGGCCAATCCCGACTGGCTGGTCGAGCCCCCGGCCGCGACCGAGGTGCCCGAGACGGGCCGTCTCTCCTCGGTGGACGGCACCGGTCAGTCCGTGCTCGACCCCGAGGTCCAGGCGAAGCAGGCCGAGGACGAAGCGGCCGCGGACCGCGACGAGCACCTCTGACGTCCGACATACCGTCAACATCGCGGTGGGGCAGGAGACTTGAGGGTCTCCTGCCCCACCGCGATGTTTCACGTGGAACAGTCAGCCGGGCACAGAAGCTCCCTTGATTTACGCAAGCTGCCCGCGATGACGTTTGCAACGCCCCAGGTGAACAAGTACCGCAGGGACTCCCTTAACGGACCGCACACCCCTGATTACGCGACCGTATTCAGCCAGCTCACACACGTCCCGCACATCGGCACACACGTTCCCCACACCGCGCCGACCACCATCCCGGCGACCCGACGGACCTCACCCGGTGCCGATATTTGCGCAAACAACTGCAACGACAAGCAACCGTTTATGTGACGCACGTCACCTCGCGGGCACAAACAAACACCGGCCGGACGCCACTGAGGGCGACCGGCCGGTGCGGGATGTGGAGCCTAGGGGAGTCGAACCCCTGACATCTGCCATGCAAAGACAGCGCTCTACCAACTGAGCTAAGGCCCCGCTAGAGAAGCGTCCGACCGGCACAACCGCGCACCGGTGGGCTTCGGGGACCAGAGTACCGGGTCACCCCGGGTATCTCGCAAAAACTTGGGGCTCCCGGTGGACGACCACTCTCCGTAAGATGCTCGTCGTGGTTCGCTAGAGCGAACCACGGTTTTGGGGAAGCGATGGGGAGACGCAATGGACGCCGCACAGCAGGAAGCCACCGCCAGAGCGCGGGAGCTGCAGCGGAATTGGTACGGGGAGCCTTTGGGGGCGCTCTTCCGTAAGCTCATCGACGATCTTGGCCTCAACCAGGCTCGTCTCGCGGGGGTGTTGGGACTGTCGGCGCCGATGCTGTCCCAGCTGATGAGCGGTCAGCGGGCGAAGATCGGCAATCCCGCGGTGGTGCAGCGGGTGCAGTTGCTGCAGGACCTGGCGGGACAGGTCGCGGACGGCAGCGTGAGCGCGGCCGAGGCGACCGAGCGGATGGACGAGATCAAGAAGTCCCAGGGGGGCTCGGTGCTCAGCAACACCACGACCACGACGAGCAGTTCGGGAGCGCCCACGGTCAAACGGGTGGTCCGCGAGATCCAGTCGCTGCTGCGCTCGGTGGCCGCCGCCGGCGACATCATCGACGCGGCGGACACCCTCGCCCCGAGCCACCCCGAACTGGCAGAGTTCCTCCGGGTGTACGGCGCCGGCCGTACCTCCGACGCGGTCGCGCACTACCAGTCCCACCAGAGCTGAGCACCACGGCCCGGCCGTCGATCGGGGGTTCGGCAGCCGGGCACAGGGCAACTGGCGCAAGGGGGAGTCGTATCGCTCGTCTCGGGGGAAGCAACGGAGGTAGCCGAAGGGGGAGGAGCGACGTACAGCCATGGGTGAGGTCTTCGCCGGCCGGTACGAACTGGTCGACCCGATCGGACGCGGAGGTGTCGGCGCGGTCTGGCGTGCCTGGGACCACCGCCGACGCCGCTATGTCGCGGCCAAGGTCCTGCAGCAGAGCGACGCGCACTCGCTGCTGCGCTTCGTACGGGAACAGGCGCTGCGCATCGACCACCCCCATGTGCTCGCACCGGCCAGCTGGGCCGCCGACGACGACAAGGTCCTGTTCACCATGGACCTGGTGGCCGGCGGTTCGCTGGTCCATCTCATCGGGGACTACGGCCCGTTGCCCCCCGCGTTCGTCTGCACGCTGCTCGACCAGCTCCTCTCCGGCCTCGCCGCGGTGCACGCGGAAGGCGTCGTGCACCGTGACATCAAGCCCGCCAATCTGCTCCTCGAAGCCACCGGCACGGCCCGTCCGCGGCTGCGCCTGTCCGACTTCGGCATCGCGATGCGGCTGGGCGAGGCACGCCTGACGGAGACCAACCTCGTGGTGGGCACGCCGGGTTACCTCGCGCCCGAGCAGATGATGGGCGCGGAACCCGACTTCCCCGCCGACCTGTTCGCCGTAGGACTGGTGGCCCTGTATCTGCTGGAGGGGGCCAAGCCGGACTCCAAGGCGCTCATCCAGTACTTCGCCGAGCACGGGACCCCGGGGGCGCCCAAGGGCGTCCCGGAGCCGCTGTGGCAGGTCGTGGCGATGCTGCTGCAGCCCGATCCGCAGGCTCGCTTCCGTACGGCCACGGGGGCGCGCAAGGCGCTCGCGGCGGCCGTGGAGCTCCTGCCGGAGCCGGGCCCCGACGACGAGTTGATCGAGATCTTCGACCAAGTGGGGCCGCTGCCTTCGGGGTTCGCGCCCGAGGGTCCGCTGAAGCGGGCCTCCGGAGTGGACACCGGGGCGACTCCGTCGGGCGGGACGGGGCTCGGGACCGGTGCGAGCACGGGGACAGGGACAGAGAGGACAGGGACAACTGCGGGTGTGGGTGCGGGTACCGACGGCGCGGACTCCGTCCTCCTCGACCCGCGGCAGGACATCGTCTCCCAGCCGTCCTCGTCGACACCGACCCCGACACCCACCCCGACGCCGATGTCGGACACCGGCAGCTTCCATCTGCCGCCCCCGCAGACTCCGCAGCTCCCCCATGTCCTGCCCTCCCCCCAGCCGCGCGCCGAACCCTCTACTGCTTCATACACCGCCCAGGTCCCGCTGGTTCCACCCACCGCGCCACCGTTTCCGCAGCACCGCGGCAGGCGCGCACGGCGGCGCCCCGGGCCGCCCGCGAAGGTGGCGATACCGGTCCTGCTGCTGGCGCTGGCCTGCTACGCCGTCGGGTTCTGGGCACTGACCCGCGTCTGACCGACCGGGTGCCGGAAGGGGTACGGGAGGGCTACGTCGTGGCCCGGCGCCGGGCCGCCACCGTCCACGCGCCGAGCGTCGCCAGCAGCACGCTGCCCGCGCCGATCCCGGCCACCGCGAGCACCTTCATCGCGGTGTCGCCTCCCCCGCCGCTCCCCGTCACGGCCGCCGCGCGGTCCTGCGAGGTGACGTCGAAGACGTTCCGGGGTTCGGACCGCCCCTCGTACCCGGGCCCGCCGTGCGCGGCACCGGCGACACGCACCCGCAGCGTCACCGGGAACGGCCCCTGGCCGAAGTCGTCGGCCACCTGCGCCGCGAGGTGTACGACGACGTAGTACGACCCGGCGAAGCGCATCCCGCTCTCGTGGTCGACGACGAAGTAGCGGTTGCGGTACTCGACGGGCGGCAGCGCATCGAGGGCGGCCGATCTCGGACTGCCCTGGTAGCCGACGCCCGCCTCGTCGACGGAGGCGCGCACGGGGTTGTAGAGCGCCAGGTCCAGCGCGCGGCTCACATAGCCGCTGCCCGCGTCCGAGGCGTCCAGGTCGGCGCTGACGGAGAGCTGCTGGCCCCAGTCGACCGGCACCTTGTAGAAGAGGGTCCCGCCGGGTGCGATGTCGCCCCGCCACACGCCCTGTCCCACGGCGACCGCCCCGGCGAACCCCGAGCCCCCCGCACGGCTCCGCGCCTCCCCCGTGGCGGGCTCGGGCGACGCGGAGTTCCAGTCCTGGGGCGCGTCGGACGTGACCGCCTGGGCGAGCGGCGGTTCCGACACCACGGTGAGTTCCAGCCCCCAGGTGTCCGACGAGGAACCCGTCGCGTCGACGCGTTCGACGAGTACGTAGTACTGCCCGCCCCCCTTGCACAGCGCCCGGCCCGTCTCCCGCGCGGCCCAGGCGGCCACGGGGTGCGGGCTCCTGCTGGCCCCGAAGCTGGCGCTCTGGTGGGTGCAGCTGGTGCCCGCCGCATTCTGCAGCGACACCCTGATCCCGTCGGTGGCGGCGACCTTGGTGCCGGCGGGGGGCACGGCGGTGACGGAGACGTAGACGTCGGACACCTCGTCGAGGGTGAGGCCGTAGTAGAAGCTGGCGCCCTTCGGGAGGGAACTCCGGTACGTCCCGCCCGATTTCAGGCCTACGGCGTCGGCCGCACCGGTCGCGCCGTTGACGACCCGGTCGCCCTTGTCGTAGCCGTAGGAGCCAGGTGCTCCGGCGGCGGTGGCGGGCTGCCCGGCCAGGGCCGCGGTCGCACACAGCACGGCGACGAGGACTCCGACGCGTCGTACGACACTGGCCCGGCGGCGGCGCAGTTCACCGAGGGGTCGTACGGCCGCGCCGACGGGTCGTGCGAGTCGTGCGGGCGTACGGCCGCCCTCCGCTCGCGTCCGCCACCACGCCGTACGCCGCCGCCCCATCACGCGCCACCCCTCGTCGTTGCTCCGGACGTGGCCCATCCTGCCCCGCACGCGCGCGTGGCATCCCGGCAATGCGTGCGAGCGTCCGAAACGCCCGGGTCGTGGGGGCCGTAACCGCGTTCGCGCGACGGCGCAACACAAAGCCCCGACCGCCAGGCGGTCGGGGCGTGCTCAGAACTGGATCTCGGTACTCACGAACCCGTGGGCACGGAGTCGGTCGCCTCCGTCCACAGATCCTGCTCGGCGCGATCCGCCTGGATCTGGCGGTACACGAGGAGCCCGCCGATGGCGGCCAGTGCGACCAGGAGAAGCTTCTTCACCGCGCGACCTCGTCTTTCCTTGACGTAGGGGACCTCTGTCGCCCGACTATACACACCGACCGATACCGATCGGTGACCTGCCTCCGCGGCCAACTCCCGCCCGGGACAGCGCAGTAGAAGCGGATGGAACCGCTCCGATCGGAGGGTGATCACATCTCTACGGACCGTTAACTTGGTCCCACTTCTCCCTCTTGCGTTGCTTTTCGGGCCCCTTGCACCCATCCGAGTGGTGTTCATCAGAACATCGACGCGCCACGGGCGCCGGTCCCACACTTCGCGGCCCCCATACACATCATGAGGAAAGTACGCAAATCGCCCAACCTGAAAGTGAGGGGCCATGACCCAGACCAAGGTCATGAAGCTGTGGACCGCATTCGTCTCCGCCTTCATCGCTCTGTGCACCGCGCTCGGACTCATCACGATCACCGCGACGGCCGCCACCGCGGCGACGCCCCGGTCCGGGGCGACCGGCACCAGCGCCGTCGCGCAGCCGACGGCACCGACGATCTCCCCCTGGTCCTTCACCAGGTCCCTGCCCCCCACGATGAAGCAGCGCATCCGCGCCGAGGCCCACGGCAAGTCCCCCAGCTGCCGCCACCGCCCGCCGACGGACACGGACGAGGCCACGGAGACCACCGACTCCGCCGAACCGGCCCACACCGAGCAGACGACATCCCTGGCGGCCCCCCTCCAGCGCTGACCCCCGTCACGCGCCACCTCAGTAGTCACCCACCGCCCCGACATCTCTGACACAGCGGCGAACTTGCGTACAACGCTCCAGAGAAGAACCTGAAGACCCCCGGCCCGTCGTGGCCGGGGGGTCTCACTGCTGCCCGGCCGCCCCGGCCTACCGCCGGCTGCGGCCTCGGCCTCGTGGACGGCGCCCCGCCGGCGGCCTGGCGAGGTGGGGAAACCTGTAACAGGCCATGTTGCCCAGGCGCTCTTGCTGGCCACCTGCTCTGCTGCTGCCATGTGTGTGGGGACGGCACATATTCGGGGGCGGGCCAATGGGCGATCTCACGGTGAAGCCGTGGAAGCGGCACGGTATGGACCGGCTCTACGTGAACCTGCCGGACGGGACCACTGTCGCCTGGGCGGACCGGCCGACGAAGGTGGTCACGATCAAGGAGCAGCGGTATCAGGGGGAGGCCCTGGCGCTGCTGCGGCAGCATCTCGGCAGTTCGATGACTCTTCGGTCCGCGTCCGCGCAGTCCGCCGCCGACCATCCGGAAGCACGCCCTGGAGAGGCTGCTCGGCACCCCGAACTGCCCAAGGTGACCGTCGCCGACGATCTGGCAGAGAACCGCCCCGGTGCGGCCCTGATCGAGGCGATCGCCGCGCGTGGCCCGTCACCGGCCAAACGCCTCTTGATGAGGGCGCTGAGACGCCCCTCGGAGTGGGACAGCTGGTTCGCCGGGCTCGAAGGGGAGCGGCGGGTGGGCCGGGAGTTGGCGCGGCTCTCCCCTCGTGGCTGGCGCGTTCTGCACGGCGTGCCCAAGGGCAACGGCGGTGACATCGACCACTTGCTGATCGGCCCGGGCGGAGTGTTCAGCATCAACACCAAGTGCCACCAGGGCGCCTCGGTCTGGGTGGGCGACACCATGGCCAAGGTCAACGGAGGTCAGCCGGCCCCGTACGCCAGGGCGAGCAGGGCCGAAGCGGCCTACGTCCAGGGCGTGTTGGAGCGGCACTGCGGCTTCCCCGTCCCCGTGGAGCCGGTCCTCGTCTTCGTCGGCGTGACCTCACTGCACCGCGCCGCGACGCAGTACACCGTACGGATCTACCAGGAGCGCGAGGTGTCGGCGCTCGGCCCCCTCACCGGCAGGCTGACGGCCGCGCAGATCGACCAGGTCTACGCCGTAGCGCGACACCGCCGCGTCTGGCTGCGGTCCTGACCCACGGTTCAGCAGCCGTAGACGCCAAAAACCCCCAACCAATTGGTTGGGGGTCTTCGTGCTGGTGGGGCTAACAGGATTTGAACCTGTGGCCTCATCCTTATCAGGGATGCGCTCTAACCAACTGAGCTATAGCCCCGCCGCGCTGTGCGGAGTGTGTCCCGCGCGCTGACTCCTGAAGATTAGCGCACGACATGGGCAGTCCCAAAATCGATAGTCACAGGACCGCCGGGGGAGGTTTCAACCCCCGTACACCCGCGTTCTCGTCCGGCTTCTCACTCGTCCTCGGCGAGCGTGAGCTCGATGCCGCCGACGAAGCCGGCGGAGAGGTTGTAGATGAACGCGCCGAGGGTCGCGAGGGCGGTGGCAAGGACGACGTCGATGACCGCGATGATCGCCGAGAAGGTCAGGACGTGCGGGAGGGACAGGAAGGACTGCAGGTCGAAGCCGTTCGACTCGTTCGAGCCGGTCGCCTCCGAGATCGTGCCGCCGACCGTGGAGAAGACCCCCATCGCGTCCATGACCATCCACAGCACCGCGGACGCCACGACCGTGCAGATGCCCAGCGCGATGGAGAGCAGGAAGCTGACCTTCATCACCGACCACGGGTCGGCCTTGGCCACCCGCAGGCGCGCCTTGCGGGTGCGCGGCGCGGTGCGCGCGCCCGTGCGCGGACGCCGTACGGCACCGCTCTGGGCGGCGGCGGGCCCCTGCGTGGGGTAGGCCTGCGGCGGGTGGTACGGCCCCGCCGCCTGCTGCGGCTGGCGCTCACCGGGGAGCGGTGAGCCCGGCAGCGGAGAGCCGTGCGGTGCACCCGCCGGCGGCGCGGGCGGTGCGGCGGTCGGTGCCGCCGGCTGGGCCGGAGGCTTCGCGCCGGCCGCGGCCGGGCCCGCCCCGGCCGACTGCTGCTGCTGCTGAGTGCCCGGACCTCGGGTGTCCGTCACAGTTCCCCCCTGGGATCCCTGGGATCCATGTGTGTCGGGCGCGTGCGAGTCGGCCTTCTTCACGTCGATCGCACGCAGTTGGGTCGTGTGCGGATCTGTCGCGTTCGCGGCGGAGCCACGGCCGCCGCCGTCCGTGTCCGTACCGGTCGATCCGGCGCCCGTGGCTCCGCTCACGATGACTCTCTCCTCGTGCTACTCGACCGAGGGTGCGTCACCCTCGTCCGTGCCGGTGGTCGCGACATCCTCGGCGGTCTCGTCGACGGCTTCGTCGCCGGCGACTTCCTCCGCCTCGGATCCCGCCTCGGCGTTACGAGCGATACCGACGACGGCATCGCGCTTGCCCAGGTTGATCAGTTGGACGCCCATGGTGTCACGGCCCGTCTCCCTGACCTCGTTGACTCGCGTACGAATCACACCGCCTGACAGCGTGATGGCGAGGATCTCGTCGGTCTCCTCGACCACCAGCGCGCCGACGAGAGAACCACGGTCCTCGACGATCTTGGCGGCCTTGATACCCAGGCCGCCGCGACCCTGGACGCGGTACTCGTCGACAGCGGTCCGCTTCGCGTACCCGCCGTCTGTGGCAGTGAACACGAACGTACCGGGTCGAACAACATTCATCGAGAGAAGCTGGTCGCCCTCGCGGAAACTCATGCCCTTGACACCGGAGGTGGCACGCCCCATGGGGCGCAGAGCGTCGTCCGTCGCGGTGAACCTGATCGACTGTGCCTTCTTGCTGATCAGCAGCAGATCGTCCTCGGACGAGACGAGTTCGGCGCCGATCAGTTCGTCGTCGGAACCGTCCTCCGTCTCACGGAGGTTGATCGCGATGACACCGCCGGAGCGGGGCGAATCGTAATCCTTCAGAGGCGTCTTCTTCACCAACCCGCCCTTGGTCGCGAGGACCAGATAGGGCGCCGCTTCGTAGTCGCGGATCGCGAGGATCTCCGCGATCGCCTCGTCCGGCTGGAAGGCGAGCAGGTTCGCGACGTGCTGCCCGCGCGCGTCGCGGCCGGCGTCCGGGAGTTCGTACGCCTTCGCGCGGTAGACGCGGCCCTTGTTGGTGAAGAACAGCAGCCAGTGGTGGGTCGTCGACACGAAGAAGTGGTCGACGATGTCGTCTTCCTTGAGCTTCGCGCCCCGCACGCCCTTGCCGCCACGCTTCTGGGAGCGGTAGTCGTCCGTCTTCGTGCGCTTGACGTAGCCACCGCGCGAGATGGTGACGACGATGTCCTCCTCGGCGATGAGGTCCTCGATGGACATGTCACCGTCGAAGGGCACCAGCATCGTCTTGCGGTCGTCGCCGAACTTCTCGACGATCGCGGCGAGTTCCTCGCTGACGATGCCGCGCTGGCGGACCGGGGAGGCCAGGATCGCGTTGTACTCGGCGATCTTCGCCTGGAGTTCGTCGTGCTCCTGGATGATCTTCTGGCGCTCCAGGGCGGCCAGTCGGCGGAGCTGCATCTCCAGGATGGCGTTCGCCTGGATCTCGTCGATCTCCAGGAGCTCCATGAGGCCCGTGCGCGCGATCTCCACGGTGTCGCTGCGCCGGATCAGCGCGATGACCTCGTCGATGGCGTCCAGGGCCTTCAGGAGGCCGCGCAGGATGTGCGCCCGCTCCTCGGCCTTGCGCAGCCGGAACTTCGTACGGCGGACGATGACCTCGATCTGGTGCGCCACCCAGTGCCGGATGAACGCATCCAGGGAGAGGGTCCTCGGCACACCGTCGACCAGGGCCAGCATGTTGGCGCTGAAGTTCGACTGAAGGTCCGTGTGCTTGTAGAGGTTGTTCAGTACGACCTTGGCGACCGCGTCCCTCTTCAGGACGATGACGAGGCGCTGGCCGGTACGGGACGACGTCTCGTCGCGGACGTCGGCGATGCCGCCGACCTTGCCGTCCTTCACCAGGTCGGCGATCTTCTGCGCGAGGTTGTCGGGGTTGGTCTGGTACGGCAGTTCCGTGACCACCAGGCACTGGCGGTTCTGGATCTCCTCGACCTCGACGACCGCGCGCATGGTGATCGAGCCGCGCCCGGTGCGGTACGCCTCCTCGATGCCCTTGCGGCCGACGACGAGCGCGCCGGTCGGGAAGTCGGGGCCCTTGATGCGCTCGATCAGCGCGTCCAGCAGCTCCTCGTGGGAGGCCTCGGGGTTCTCCAGGCACCACTGGGCGCCCGCCGCGACCTCACGGAGGTTGTGCGGCGGGATGTTGGTGGCCATGCCGACCGCGATGCCCGCCGAGCCGTTGATCAGCAGGTTCGGGAAGCGGGCCGGCAGGACGGTCGGCTCCTGGGAGCGGCCGTCGTAGTTGTCCGTGAAGTCGACGGTCTCCTCGTCGATGTCACGGACCATCTCCATGGACAGCGGCGCCAGCTTGCACTCGGTGTAGCGCATGGCGGCGGCGGGGTCGTTGCCCGGGGAGCCGAAGTTGCCGTTGGAGTCCACCAGCGGCATCCGCATCGACCACGGCTGCGCGAGGCGGACCAGCGCGTCGTAGATCGAGGAGTCGCCGTGCGGGTGGTAGTTGCCCATGACGTCGCCGACGACGCGGGCGCACTTGTAGAAGCCCTTCTCGGGCCGGTAGCCGCCGTCGTACATGGCGTACAGGACGCGGCGGTGGACGGGCTTGAGGCCGTCGCGGACGTCGGGCAGGGCGCGCGACACGATGACGGACATCGCGTAGTCGAGATACGAGCGCTGCATCTCGGTCTCGAGCCCGACGGGCTCGACGCGCTGGGCGATGATCGCGCCCTCTTCAGGCGTACCGGAAGTGTTCTCGTCGGTCATTGCTGGTGGGGATCCTTCCTGGTGCGGTCAGCTGAGACCGACTCAGATGTCGAGGAAGCGGACGTCCTTGGCGTTGCGCTGGATGAACTGGCGGCGCGCCTCGACGTCCTCGCCCATGAGGACCGAGAACAGGTCGTCTGCCTGCGCGGCGTCGTCCAGGGTGACCTGGCCGAGGACGCGGTGCTCCTGGTCCATCGTGGTGATGCGCAGCTCCTCGGCGTTCATCTCGCCGAGACCCTTGAAGCGCTGGATCGAGTCTTCCTTGATGCGCTTGCCGTTCTGCCGGCCCAGCTCGATCAGGGCGTCGCGCTCGCGGTCCGAGTACGCGTACTCGAAGTCGTCACGGCCCCACTTGATCTTGTACAGCGGGGGGCGCGACAGGAACACATGCCCGGCCTCGACCAGCGGCCGCATGAAGCGGAACAGGAAGGTCAGCAGCAGGGTGCTGATGTGCTGTCCGTCGACGTCGGCGTCCGCCATCAGGATGATCTTGTGATAGCGCAGCCTGGCGATGTCGAAGTCCTCGTGGACCCCGGTGCCGAAGGCGGAGATCAGTGCCTGGATCTCCTGGTTCTGCAGGATCTTGTCGATCCTGGCCTTCTCGACGTTGAGGATCTTGCCCCGGATCGGGAGGATCGCCTGGTACTGCGGGTTCCGGCCGGACTTGGCCGAGCCGCCGGCGGAGTCACCCTCGACGATGAAGATCTCGCACTTGGTGGGGTCGTTCGACTGGCAGTCGGACAGCTTGCCCGGCAGGGACGCGGTCTCCAGGAGGCCCTTGCGACGGGTGAGGTCGCGGGCCTTGCGGGCCGCCACGCGCGCGGTGGCCGCCTGGATGCCCTTGCGGATGATGTCCGAGGCCTCGTTCGGGTTGCGGTCCAGCCAGTCGTTCAGGTGCTCGTAGACCGCCTTCTGCACGAAGGTCTTCGCCTCGGTGTTGCCGAGCTTGGTCTTCGTCTGGCCCTCGAACTGCGGCTCGGCCAGCTTCACCGAGATGATCGCGGTCAGACCCTCGCGGATGTCGTCGCCCGTGAGGTTGTCGTCCTTCTCGCGGAGCAGCTTCTTGTCGCGCGCGTACTTGTTGATCAGTGACGTCAGCGCGGCTCGGAAGCCCTCTTCGTGCGTACCGCCCTCGTGCGTGTGGATGATGTTGGCGAAGGAGTACACACCCTCGCTGTAACCACTGTTCCACTGCATCGCGACCTCGAGGGACAGGCTCTTGTCCTTGTCCTCCGCCTCCAGGTCGATGACGGTCGGGTGCACCACGTCTCCCTTGCGGGAGTTGAGGTACGTCACGTAGTCGACGATGCCGCCCTCGTAGTGGTACGTGACGGTCTTGACCTCGTCCTTCTCGTCCGCACCCGCCTCGTCGGCACCGGCCGTGGCCTTCGCCAGCTCGCGCTCGTCAGTGAGTTTGATCGTCAAACCCTTGTTGAGGAACGCCATCTCCTGGAAGCGCCGTGACAGCGTCTCGAAGGAGTACTCGGTGGTCTCGAAGACGTCCGGGTCGGCCCAGAAGGTGACCGAGGTTCCGGTCTCGTCCGTGGCCTCGTGCTTCGCGAGCGGGGCGGTGGGGACGCCCAGCTTGTAGTCCTGCGTCCAGCGGTGGCCGTCCGTCTTGACCTCGACGGCGACCTTGCTGGACAGCGCGTTCACCACGGAGACGCCCACTCCGTGCAGACCGCCGGAGACCGCGTAGCCGCCGCCGCCGAACTTGCCGCCCGCGTGCAGCACGGTCAGCACGACCTCGACGGCGGGCTTGCCCTCGGACGGGACGATGCCCACCGGGATGCCGCGGCCGTTGTCGATGACGCGCACGCCGCCGTCATGCAGGATCGTGACGTCGATCGTGTCCGCGTGGCCGGCCAGCGCCTCGTCGACGGAGTTGTCGACGACCTCCTGCACCAGGTGGTGCAGGCCTCGCTCACCGGTCGAGCCGATGTACATACCGGGTCGCTTGCGGACCGCGTCCAGACCCTCGAGGACGGTGATGGCGCTGGCGTCGTACGAGGCGGTGACCTCGCCGTTCGAGGAGCGGGCCTCGCCGTCGGCGCCGGCGTCGGTGGACGGGATGTTCTCGTTGGGGTTGCCGGAATCGGCCACGAAGCGCCCTTTCTGGCACAGCACAAGCCAGGCTCCCGGCGGTTGGCCGGAGCGGCTGCGGCGTGTTGCGTTGGTAAGCCTTAGTCAGCGTTGCTCGGTGTGTGTCCCACAGTGGGGCGGGATTGCTTCCAGTCTACCGGTAGCGCCGACAGTGATGGGGGTTTGCCGGTACCTGAGTCCTCATGTGCCGCCCTCAACCGGTCTCTCCCGACTCCCCATATGCGGAACGGGGCTCAAAGAGGCTTACAGCGGCACTCAGCGCTTCCGGGTATGAACCCTTTGCTACTCCTGGGTCAGGTCGGTATTCGCAACCGCGTCCGGTCGCCCGCCGACGCCCGCACTGTGATGTCAGTCACCCATAGGTGTCGCCGGGACCCGTGCTGCCGGGAGCCCGCAGCGGGCCGTAGCGGCGGGGCGGTCCACCGGGGTTGAGCACCTTGATCATCCGTACGGTGCCGTGCCCCAGGTCCTCGTTGAGCCTGGCCACCAGGGTGGGCGTGAGGTGCCGCAGCTGGGTCGCCCAGGCCGTGGAGTCGCACTGCACGACCAGCACCCGCTCGTCCTCGTCGTACCTCTCCGGTACGCAGTGCCTGGCCAGGTCCTCGCCGACGATCTGCGGCCAGCGGCCCATCACACCGCCCACCGCGGCCGGCGTCTCCCAGCCGCGTTCGTTCAGCAGCCGGTTGATCGCAGCGCCGAGGGCCATCGGGTCGCGGCCGTCGGCGCGCGCGCCGGAGCGCAGGCCCCCGCGCCGCGCCTGCTTCTTCTGCTGCGCCGCGTCCCCACGCGCGCGTGCCTGTTCCTTCGCGGCGCGCAGCGCCACGCGCGCGAGGTCGACGCCGGAGGGCTCGGCGGCCTTCTCGGGCGCGGGCTCTGCGGCCTCGGGCCTGTCCGTGCTCATACGCGCTCCACCGCCCCCTCAGCCACGCTGTACCGCGTCCCGGCCAGCACATGCGGTACGTCGTCGTCGACCGCCGCCGTCACCAGCACCTGCTCGCCGGGCGCCACGAGCTCGGCCAGCCGCTCCCGGCGGCGCGTGTCCAGCTCGGCGAACACGTCGTCGAGCACGAGCACCGGCTCATTGCCCTCGGCCCGCAGCAGGTCGTACGACGCGAGCCGCAGCGCCAGCGCGTACGACCAGGACTCCCCGTGCGAGGCGTATCCCTTGGCCGGCAACTGACCGAGTTTGAGAATCAAATCGTCCCGATGGGGTCCTACGAGGGTGACGCCCCGCTCGATCTCCTGCTTGCGCGCCTCCGCGATCGCCGCCATCAGCTGCTCGTAGAGGTCCTCGCGGGTGTGCGCCTCACCAGGCGCCGACGGCTTGTACTCCAGGGCCACCGGGCCGCCGCCGGGCGCCAGTTGCTCGTACGCCTTGTCCGCGAGGGGCTGCACCGCGGCGATCAGATCGAGCCGCTGGGCGAGCAACTCGGCCCCCACGCGCGCGAGATGCTGGTCCCACACGTCGAGCGTGGACAGGTCCATCGAGCGCCCGCCGTGCCGCCGCGCCAACGCGGCCGACTTCAGCAGGGTGTTGCGCTGCTTGAGCACCCGCTCGTAGTCGGACCGCACACCGGCCATCCGGGGCGACCGCGCGGTGATCAGCTCGTCCAGAAAACGCCGCCGCTCCCCGGGATCCCCCTTCACCAGGGCGAGATCCTCCGGCGCGAACAGCACGGTCCGTACGATGCCCAGCACGTCCCGGGGCCTGACCTGCGAGGACCGGTTGATCCGGGCCCGGTTGGCGCGGCCGGGGTTCAGCTCCAGCTCGACCAGCTGCTGCCGCTCGCCCTGCCGGACCTGCGCCCGGATGATCGCGCGCTCGGCGCCCACGCGGACCAGCGGGGCGTCGGAGGAGACCCGGTGGCTGCCCAGGGTGGCGAGATAGCCGATCGCCTCGACGAGGTTGGTCTTTCCCTGCCCGTTGGGGCCCACGAACGCGGTGACGCCGGGGTCGAGCGGGACGTCGACCCCGGCGTACGAGCGGAAGTCGGCCAGCGACAGATGCGTGACGTGCATGGTCGTTCACCGACCTCCCCCAGGTTGTGGATCCACGGGCCCGGGGCCTGTGGATCTGTGGATTACTTGGTCTCGACGGCGTGGCCGCCGAACTGGTTGCGCAGCGCCGCGACCATCTTCATCTGCGGCGAGTCCTCCTGACGCGACGCGAACCGCGCGAAGAGGGAGGCCGTGATCGCGGGCAGCGGTACGGCGTTGTCGATGGCCGCCTCGACGG
>NZ_BARG01000077.1 GCF_000376565.1 Streptomyces hokutonensis
GAGGGGCGCTGCAGTGCTCCAGTGATAGAGAGTCATCGCCACGCTCGTCGCCAGGTTGTAGCTGGAGACCTGGGGGCGCATCGGGAGTGCCACCAAGTGGTCGGTACGCGCGCGTAGTTCGGCCGAGAGGCCGCTGCGTTCCGAACCGAAGGCCAGGACGGCGTCGTCCGGGAGCTTCATGCCCCGGATGTCGTCGCCCTCGGGGTCGAGGGCGAACACCGGGCCGGGCGGGAGTTCTTCCACCGTCAGGCGTTCCACGGCTGTCGCGTAGTGCAGGCCCGCTCCGGCTCGTACGACTGTGGGGTGCCAGGGGTCGAGCGTCCCCGTGGTGACCACCCCGGTCGCGCCGAAACCGGCAGCGAGGCGGATCACGGCGCCCGCGTTGCCGAGGTTGCGCGGGTTGTCGAGGACCACGACGGGCGTGCTGCGGGGCGTGTGCGCGAGCTGCTCCAGGTTGGCCGCGCGCGCGGGACGTACCGCCAGGGCCGCCACCGCTGTCGGGTGGGGGCGCGGTACGAAGGAGCGGTACGTGGTCTCCGGGACCTCTGTCAGCAGGGCGTCCAGGGTGTCCCGTACGTCGGGGGCCAGGTCGGCGGCGAGGGCGAGGGCCGCCGGTCGGTCCGTGGTGACCGCCAGCGGGACCTCGGCGCCGAAGCGCAGTGCGTGCTTGAGGGCGTGGAAGCCGTCGAGCAGCACGGCGGTCTCGGCGAGCCGGTGCCAGTCGGCCGCTGCGGGGTCGGTCATGCGGAGAAGCCTACGTGGCTGTGCTCGGGGTTCTCCGGGCTGCGCGGCTCCTCCGGGTCCTCGTCCGGGACCGCACGGCCGCCCCGCGCGAACCACCGTGCACGCGCGCGTGCCGCCCGGCCGCCGAGCCGGCGCAGGAACGACGTCGGCAGGAAGACCGCGTCCGTCGCGATCATCGCGAGGGAGAAGAACGGCAGCCCCAGGAGCACGGCGATCGCCGCGTGCTCGGTCATCATCAGGGCCAGCAGGACGTTCTTGACCCGCCGGTTGAAGAGCGTGAACGGGAAGGCGACCTGCACGATCACCGTCCCGTAGGTCACCAGCATCACCATCGTGCCGCTGGAGGACAGCACGTCGGCGAGGCCGGGCCAGGGGGAGAAGTAGTCGAGGTGGAGCGGGTAGTAGACGGCGGTGCCGTCCTGCCAGCGGGAGCCCTGGATCTTGTACCAGCCGGCCGTCGCGTAGATCAGACAGGCCTCGGCCGCGACGACGAACAGGGCGCCGTTGTGGATCACGTTGGCGACGACGTCCAGCAGCACCCGAGGCTCGTACGACTTCGCGTACCGCCCGACCGCCCACCACAGGGCCTGCCCCAGCCAGACGCCCCACAGGAGCGCGGGCACGAACCAGTCGCTGTCGAAGCGGCCCGCCACCGTCACCGCGACGAGCACCGCCCCGAGCACGACCCACAGGACGGGCCCCACCAGGTCGGAAATCCGCCCTCCACGCGCGCGTGCGGCCCGGCGCGCGTCGAGGGACCAGACCTGGCCGCAGCGGGTGAACACCAGGTAGATCGACATCAGGTGCAGGACGTTGTCGCCGCCGTCGCCCATGAAGACGCTGCGGTTCTGGAGCGAGAGGACGCCGACCATGAAGAGCACGGACGTCGTGCGGGTGCGCCAGCCCAGCAGCAGCAGGACGCTCGCCAGTACGGCCAGCGCGTACACCGTCTCGAACCAGAACTGCCCGTCGGACCACATCAGGGCCGTGAACGCGCCGTTGTCCGCGATCAGCCGGCGGGCGAGGTCCCAGCTCCAGGGTCCGTCGGGGCCGTAGAGCTCCTGGCGGTGGGGCAGTTCGCGCAGTAGGAACACGAGCCAGGTCGCGGCGAAGCCGATGCGGATCACGGCGCTCTGGTAGGGGCCGAGGGCCGACTCGGTGACGCGGGCGATGCCGCGGGAGACCGACGGGGCGAAGCCGCTCACCGGACACCTCCCGTGCCCTCGGCCGCCGGGACCGTCCACCAGGGCAGCGTGCGGTACTGGGGCGTGGTCGACACCTGCTCGTCACTCCACTCGGGCGGGGACACATTGGTGGTGACGGAGCGGACCTGGACGCGCTGGACGGTGCCGCCCGGCCCGGCCGCGTCGTCCCGGCCCAGGCGCAGCACGACGATGCGGCGCAGATACGTCTCCGCGAGCGTGCCGCGCACGCCGATCGCCTTGTTGTCGGCGTCGTGGGTGGCGGTCAGGAAGTCCCAGGCCCGGCGCAGCTCGTTCTGCTCGGTGTGGCTCGGCAGCAGATTGCCGTCGATGGCCGCGCCGTCCTCGGCCGACAGGTCGTACCAGCCGGTCGTACGGGTCGCACCGGCCGCCGTGCGGATGTCGGCGCGCACCTGGACCTCGATGTTCTGCTGCAAGGGGTTCGGCGCGAAGAGCTTCCAGTTCTGCTCGAACTCCGGGTAGATCCACTCGTCGATCGCCTTGCCGTGCTGCTTCGTCACCGTGTTCGACGGCGCGACGTGCAGGAACACCATCCCGAGGTGGACGAGGGCGGCGACCGCCACGACCGCGACCGCCAGCGCGGCGCCCACCTGGTAGCGCAGGGACAGCGCGGCGACTCCGACGGGCGGGTCCGGTGCGGGCGGGGGCGGGGGCGGATGTGGGGGCTGCTGCGCGGGCACGTGCGGCCCCGCGGAGGAGGACACGGGCGTCTGCTCCCCCTCGGGGGCGTTCGAGCCTCCGTCGTTCGCGTCCATGCCGCCCCGTCTCCGATTCCTGTCCGTCGCACGGAACGGTACTCAGCCGCACGCTCCGGGCACAGTCCCGATCCCCACAGGCCATGCACGTTGTCATGTTCTCCGTGGGACGACCGGCCGAGCCGTTCCTTTCTTCTAGAACGTGTTCTATCTTGACGCTCCGTCAGATCAGGTCTTGCGGAAGGACGGGAACCGTGGACTTCACCTTCAGCGAGGAGCAGCAGGCGGCGGCCGAGGCGGCGGCGGGGGTGTTCGCCGACGTCGTGCCGGACTCCGTGCCCAGTCCGGCGGACACCACGGGCGCGGTCGCCGAGGACTTCGACCGGGCGCTGTGGGCCCGCCTCGCCGAGGCCGACCTGCTGAGCCTGCTGCTCGACGAGGAGTACGGCGGAGCGGGCCTGGACGCCATCGCCCTCTGTCTGCTGCTGCGGGAGTCCGCGAAGGTGCTGGCCAGGGTGCCGCTCCTGGAGAGCAGCGCCGCCGCGGCGGCCGTACAGGCCTTCGGCAGCAAGGAGCTGAGGGCCGGCCTGCTCGCCCGGGCGGCCCGCGGCGAGCTCGTGCTGACCGTCGCCGCGCACGGGCGGACCGGGCACGACCCGGCCGAGCTCGCCGTGACCGCGCGGCGGGACGGCGACCGGTGGCTGCTGGACGGGGTGCAGACGGCGGTGCCGTGGGCCTTCAACGCGGACCTGGTCGTCGTACCGGCGCACACGGACGCCGACCGGAGCGTTCTCGCGCTGGTCGCCCCGGACCGCGACGGCGTCGTACTCGCCGAGCAGCTCTCCACGACCGGCGAGCGGCTCGCGGAACTGCGCCTGGAATCCGTGCCGATCGCGGTGGTCGACGTCATCGACGCCGACGGCGCCTGGGAGTGGCTGCGCGACCTGCTGACCGCCGGCACCTGCGCGCTGGCCCTCGGGCTCGGCACCGCCGTCCTGCGCATGACCGCCGAATACACGGGCAAGCGCGAGCAGTTCGGGTTCCCGGTCGCGACCTTCCAGGCGGTCGCCGTGCAGGCCGCCGACCGGTACATCGACCTGCGCGCGATGGAGGCCACGCTGTGGCAGGCCGCGTGGCGGATCGCCTCGGGCGCACCGGGCGCGCTGCCCGCCGCCGCGGACCTGGCCGTGGCCAAGATCTGGGCGGCGGAGGGGGTACGACGGGTCGTGCAGACCGCGCAGCATCTGCACGGGGGGTTCGGCGCCGACACCGACTATCCCCTGCACCGGTACCACGCCTGGGCCAAGCACCTGGAGCTGTCGCTCGGCCCGGCGGCGGCACACGAGGAGGCACTGGGGGACCTGCTGGCGGCCCATCCGCTGGGCTAGACCCCGCCAGCCACAGGGACAGCTACAGCACGAAGCCCGGTTCGCCCTCGTCCGTGACGACCGGGCGGCCGGCGGCAGCCCAGACCTGCATGCCGCCGTCGACGTTCACCGCGTCGATGCCCTGCTGGGTCAGATAGTTCGTGACCTGGGCGGAGCGCCCGCCGGAGCGGCAGATCACATGGACCCTGCCGTCCTGCGGCGCCGCCTCGGTCAACTCGCCGTACCGGGCCACGAATTCGCTGAGGGGGATGTGCAGCGCCCCCGAGGCGTGACCCGCCTGCCACTCGTCGTCCTCGCGGACGTCCAGCAGGAAGTCGCCGTCCTTGAGGTCGCCGACCTCGACCGTGGGCACACCAGCTCCGAAACTCATGACTCGACGCTACCCGACGCTCCGGCCGACGTGTCCGGCTCCCCGAGCAGGGCCGCCAACTCGGCCTCCCGCTCGGCGACTTGGGCGAGCAGCTGGTCCGCGATCTCGTCCAGGAGCCGGTCGGGGTCGTCCGGGGCGATCCGGAGCATGGAGCCGATGGCGCCCTCCTCCAGTTCCCGGGCGACGAGGGTGAGCAGTTCCTTGCGCTGGGCGAGCCATTCGAGGCGGGCGTAGAGCTCCTCGCTGGGGCTCGGGCCGCGCTCCGCCGGGGCCGGTCCCGCGGCCCACTCCTCGGCCAGCTCGCGCAGCAGCGGGGCGTCGCCCCGGCTGTAGGCGGCGTTGACCCGGGTGATGAACTCCTCGCGCCGCTTGCGCTCGTCGTCGTCCTGCGCCAGGTCCGGGTGGGCCTTGCGGGCCAGCTCGCGGTAGAGCTTGCGGGCCTCCTCGCTGGGGCGCACCCGCTGCGGGGGCCGCACCGGCTGGTCCGTGAGCATCGCCGCGGCCTCCGGGAACAGGCCGTCGCCGTCCATCCAGCCGTGGAACAGCTCCTCGACCGCCGGCATCGGCATCACCCGCGCGCGGGCCTCGTCCGCCAGCCGGATGTCCTCGGGGTCACCGCTGCGCGCGGCCTTGGCCTCGGCGATCCGCGCGTCCAGCTCGTCGAGCCTGGAGTACATCGGGCCGAGTTTCTGGTGGTGCAGCCGGGAGAAGTTCTCGACCTCGATGCGGAAGGTGTCCACCGCGATCTCGTACTCGATCAACGCCTGCTCGGCGGCCCGCACGGCCCGCTCCAGCCGCTCCTCGGGCCGGGGCGCGGCGGGCTCGCCCCCGTCACCGACGGCACCGGCGCCCACCTCGGCTCCGGCAGACGGCACCTCGGCACCCGCCTGCTCCGGCACCGGTTCTCCGACGGGCGCGGACTGGGACTGCTCAGCTTCCGGGGTCGTCACCCGACCAGCGTAGGCCACGGCCGCCCCTCGCCTCCGGACAGTCGGCCACCGACCACTGGGCCGACAGGTCCCGACAGACGACGCACAGCGTGCCGGGGCGGCTCCACCGGGACCTCAGACCCCCAGCTCCGCCGCGATCCGCCCCGTCCGCACCGCCGCCACCAGCTCCGCGTGGTCCGCCTCGGTGCGGTCGGCGTAGGTGACGGCGAACGTCGCTATCGCCTCGTCCAGTTCGTCGTTCTTGCCGCAGTACCCGGCGACCAGGCGCGGGTCGGCGCTGTGGGCGTGGGCGCGGGCCAGGAGGGCGCCGGTCATCCGGCCGTAGTCGTCGATCTGGTCGGCGGCGAGGGCGGCGGGGTCGACGCTGCCCTTGCGGTTGCGGAACTGCCGTACCTGGAACGGCAGTCCGTCGACCGTCGTCCAGCCCAGCAGGATGTCGCTGACGACCTGCATCCGCTTCTGCCCGAGCACCACACGCCGGCCCTCGTGCGGGACGGCGGGCGCGTCGAACCCGGCGGTGAGCAGATGCGGCACCAGCGCCGAGGGGCGGGCCTCCTTGACCTGGAGGACGAGCGGTTCGCCGCGGTGGTCGAGGAGCAGCACGACGTACGACCGTGTGCCGACGCTGCCCGTGCCGACGACGCGGAAGGCGACGTCGTGCACCGTGTGCCGGGCGAGCAGCGGGAGGCGGTCCTCGGAGAGCGTGTCGAGATACGACTCCAGGGACGCCGCGACCGCCGCGGCCTCCTCGTCCGGGATCCGGCGCAGCACCGGCGAGGCGTCGACGAAGCGGCGCCCGCCGTCCTCGGCGGCCTCGGTCGACCTGGCCGCGAACCGCCCGCTGGTGTTGCCCCGCGCCTTCTCGGAGACCCGCTCCAGGGTGCCGAGCAGGTCACGGGCGTCGGCGTGGGAGACCAGCTCCTCGTCCGCGATGGCGTTCCACGCGTCCAGCACCGGGAGCTTCGCCAGCAGCCGCATGGTGCGGCGGTAGGAGCCCACCGCGCCGTGCGCCGCCGTACGGCAGGTGTCCTCGTCGGCGCCTGCCTCCCGGCCCGCGAGCACCAGCGAGGCGGCGAGCCGCTTGAGGTCCCACTCCCAGGGGCCGTGCACGGTCTCGTCGAAGTCGTTCAGGTCGATGACCAGGCCGCCGCGGGCGTCGCCGTACAGGCCGAAGTTGGCCGCGTGGGCGTCACCGCAGATCTGGGCGCCGATCCGGGTCATGGGGGTGCGGGCGAGGTCGTGGGCCATCAGGCCGGCCGAACCGCGCAGGAAGGCGAAGGGGGTGGCCGCCATCCGGCCCACCCGTATCGGTGTGAGCCCGGGGATGCGGCCGCGGCCGGACTCCTCGACGGCGGTCACCGCGTCCGGGCGGGAGCCGTCCAGGTCGAGCGCGGCGTGCGCGCCGCGCGGGACGCTCTCCCGCAGCGCCCTGCCCTCTTCCTTGGGCGATCCCTCCACCGGCCACGTGGCGAAGCCCCGCACTCCGGGCAGCCTGCGCCCCACACCGATTCCGGCCTCGGTCATAGCGACCGCCTCCCCCGCACTTGCGCACGCACGAACATCAACTCGCGACGACCGTACAGCCGGTGGCGAAAACACGTCAGACCCTGTGGACAACTCGGCGCCTGTGGAAAACCGACGGCACCCGGCAGACCCCGCACGGGCCGCGCATCGGCAACCGCCCGACGCCAGGCCTCAGCAGTTGCCCGAGTCCCACCCCTCGGGCAGATGCACCTTGGCCCACGCCCCGAGTTCCCGGAGCGCCGGGTCCAGGGCCTTTCCGGCCTGCGTCAGCCGGTACGAGACGCGCAGCGGCGGGCCCTCGTCGACCTCGCGGACGAGCAGACCGGCGGCGCCGAGCTCGGTGAGCCGGTCGGAGAGCATGCGCTCGCTGATGCCAGGGATGGCCCGGCGCAGGTCGGAGAAGTGCATGGGCTGTGCCATCAGGACGGCCACGATCGGCCCGGTCCAGCGCTTTCCGAACAGCTGGAAGACACGGGTGATGCCCTTGTCGACCTGCTTGCACAGGTCCGTGCCGTGCTCCTGCTCGACCGTCATGGCCTCAGGGTACTGCCCTCCGGAACCGGGATGAAAAAAAGTAAGTACCTGTGTTATTCATAGTCGAGTACGAAACTTCAGCTGCTGAGCAAAACGACTGCTCGGCGGTTCCAGCCCCCTGGAGACCCCCATGGCCACGCTTCTGCACATCGACTCCTCCGTGTTCCCCGCCGGCGCCTCCGCCTCCCGCGCCGTCACCGACGCCTTCCGCACGTCCTGGGAGGAGCAGCACCCGGAGGGCACGGTGATCCACCGCGACCTCGCCGCGAACCCCGTGCCGCACATCACCGCCGACGCGCACACCGCCGGCTTCGCCGACCCGGCCACGCACACGCCCGAGCAGGCGGCGGCCTTCGCCGAGCGCGTGAAGCTCATAGAGGAGCTGGAGCAGGCGGACGCGGTGCTGATCGGCGCCCCGATGTACAACTTCGCCATCCCCTCGACCCTGAAGGCCTGGCTGGACAACGTGATCCTCATGGGCCGCACCGCGGGCACCGAGGACTCGAAGATCAAGGGCACCCCGGTCACCGTGATCGCCAGCCGCGGCGGTGCCTACGGCCCCGGTACCCCGCGCGAGGGCTTCGAGTACGTGCAGACGTATCTCCGCGCGGTCTTCGCCGACGCCCTCGGCACGGAACTGGAGTTCATCGTCCCGGAGCTCACCATGGCGCCGCAGAACCCGGCGATGTCCGACCTGGTCCCGCTCTACGAGGCGTCCCGCGAGCGCGCCCTCGGCGACGCGGCGGTCAAGGCGAAGGAACTGGCGGAGCGGCTCGCCGCCTAGAAGCTGTGATTGTCCTCACCTGAGGTGAGAACCACACAAGAAGAAGCCCCTCAGGTCCGAGACCTGAGGGGCTTCCGTTGTGCGCGAGGGGGGAGTTGAACCCCCACGCCCTTGCGGGCACTGGAACCTGAATCCAGCGCGTCTGCCTATTCCGCCACCCGCGCATTGGGTGTGTCTTCGAGCTGTTCCCCGTAGGGGCTGGCGCCTTCCGACATGCAGAAGATTAGCACGGTGCCCGGGGTGGATTCACATCCCTTATCCGCACCCCGTGACCTGCCCCGGGGACCACCGGCGCCCCCTCCGAACGCCTCGCACCTCCCGCTACGTATCAACGTGGGCCGGTTCACGTATCAACCTCGTACCGGTAGCGGCCATCTCCCCAGGAGGCGGGCAAGGTCCACAGTCAGGTGCGGGACACTTGTCTGCGGCCCCCTCTACGATCCTGGGCAGGAGTAGTGCAGAAGGAGTTCGACGGGCCGACAAGGGGGAACCAGCCGATTTACCGGCGCGTGGATACGATCAGTAAGCAGTACCAAGGCAGCCGGCACGGCAACCAGTGCGGCAACGACGGAGGAGGTGCCCCATGGGAGTCCTGAAGAAGTTCGAGCAACGCCTCGAAGGTCTGGTCAACGGCACCTTCGCCAAGGTGTTCAAGTCCGAGGTCCAGCCCGTCGAGATCGCCGGCGCGCTCCAGCGCGAGTGCGACAACAACGCGACGATCTGGAACCGCGACCGGACCGTCGTACCCAACGACTTCATCGTGGAGCTGAGCACGCCGGACTTCGAGCGGCTCAGCCCCTACTCCGGCCAGCTCGGCGACGAGCTCGCCGGCATGGTCCGCGACTACGCCAAGCAGCAGCGCTACACCTTCATGGGGCCCATCAAGGTCCACCTGGAGAAGGCGGAGGACCTCGACACCGGTCTGTACCGGGTGCGCAGTCGTACGCTCGCCTCCTCCACCAACCAGCAGGCACCCGGCACCCCCGCTCCGGCGGCACCGCCGGCCGCGGGACGGCCCGGCGGCTACGGCTATCCGCCCGCCGCCGCCCCCGCGAGCGCCCCGCCGCCCATGCCGGCCGCACCGCCGCCCGGTGGCCGCGGCTCGGC
>NZ_BARG01000076.1 GCF_000376565.1 Streptomyces hokutonensis
CCGGTCGCCGAGCCCGAGGCCGAGCCGACCGCCGAGGTCACCCCGGAACCGGAGCCCGAGCCGGTCGCGGAAGCGGAAACCGAGCCGGAGGCGGCGGAGGCGGTAGCCGCGCCCGCGGCTGAGCCGGTCGCCGAGGAGGTCGCACCGGAGGCGGAGCCCGAGCCGGAGCCCGCCGCGGAGGCCACCCCCGAGCCCGCAGCCGAACCCGTCCCCGCGCTCGCGCTCGCCGCGGCCGCCGACGGCGAATCCGCCCCACAGGGGCCACCCGCACCCGACAACGGATCCGTCACGGGCGGTGCGGGTGGGGAAACTGTCGAGGCCGAAGGCGTAGCCGAGGCCGTGGGCAGCGACTCCGCCGCCACCGCACTCGCCAAGGCGACACTCACCGGTACCCGAGCCAAGACCTACCTCGTCCTCGACCGCTCCGCGAGCATGCGCGCGTACTACAAGGACGGTTCCGCCCAGGCCCTCGCCGACCAGACCCTCGCCCTCGCGACCCACCTGGACCCGGACCCCACCCCCACCGTCCACGTCGTCTTCTTCTCCACCGAAGTGGACGGCACCACGGACCTGACCCCCACCTCCCCCGAGAACGCCATCGACGAGGCCCACGCCGGCCTCGGCCGCATGGGCCGTACCAGCTACCACGCCGCCGTAGAAGCCGTACTCGCGCACTACGACGCGAACGCCACCCCCGGCACCCCGGCCCTGGTCGTCTTCCAGACGGACGGCGCCCCGGACGCGAAGACCCCGGCGACCCAGTCCCTCACGGACGCCGCGAAGTCGCACGCCTCCGTCTTCTTCTCGTTCGTCGCGTTCGGCGACCACGACAACAAGGCCTTCGACTACCTCCGCAAGCTGAAGACCGACAACACGGCCTTCTTCCACGCGGGCCCGACCCCCCTGGAGCTCACGGACGCGGAGCTCTACGACGGCGTACTGATCGACTGGCGCCCGTAGCCCCACCCGGTACACCGGACCCCGTGCCGCCCGCTTCCCACCCCGTAAAACGGGAGGCGGGCGGCACACCCATGTCGGCTACGATTTCAAGGTTCGCAACAACAGCAACACACCGACCTGGGAGCAGCCCCCCGATGGCTCGACACCTCATCACCAGCGCCCTTCCGTACATCAACGGGATCAAGCACCTGGGCAACATGGTGGGGTCCATGCTCCCGGCGGACGTCTACTCCCGTTACCTCCGCCAGCGCGGCCACGACGTGCTGTACATCTGCGCGACGGACGAACACGGCACCCCGGCCGAACTGGCCGCGAAGGAGCAGGGCCTCCCCGTGGCGGAGTTCTGCGCGCAGGCGCACGACGCGCAGAAGGCGGTCTACGACGGCTTCGCGCTGGCCTTCGACTACTTCGGCCGCAGCTCCTCCCCGCAGAACCGCGAGATCACCCAGCACTTCGCCCGCCGACTGAACGAGAACGGCTTCATCGAAGAGCGCGCGATCCGCCAGGTCTACTCGCCCACCGACGGCCGCTTCCTCCCGGACCGCTATGTCGAGGGCACCTGCCCCCACTGCGGCTACGACAAGGCCCGCGGCGACCAGTGCGAGAACTGCACCCGCGTCCTGGACCCGACGGACCTGATCAACCCGCGAAGCGCCATCTCCGGCTCGACCGACCTCGAGGTGCGCGAGACCAAGCACCTCTTCCTCCTCCAGTCGAAGCTCCAGCACGAGGTCGAGGAGTGGGTCGCCGCCCACGAGGAGGAGTGGCCGCAGCTCGCCTCCTCCATCGCCCGCAAGTGGCTCACCGAGGGCCTGCACGACCGTGCGATCACCCGCGACCTGGACTGGGGCGTCCCGGTCCCCGCCGACACCTGGCCGGAGCTGGCGGCCGAGGGCAAGGTCTTCTACGTCTGGTTCGACGCCCCGATCGAGTACATCGGCGCGACGAAGGAGTGGGCGGACGCGGCCCCGGCCGGGGAGACCCGCGACTGGAAGTCCTGGTGGTACGAGTCGGACGCGACCGTCCGCTACACCGAGTTCATGGCCAAGGACAACGTCCCGTTCCACACGGTGATGTTCCCGGCCACCGAGCTCGGCATCCGCGAGCCGTGGAAGAAGGTCGACTACGTCAAGGCCTTCAACTGGCTGACGTACTACGGCGGGAAGTTCTCCACGTCCCAGAAGCGGGGCGTCTTCACCGACCAGGCGCTGAGCATCCTCCCGGCCGACTACTGGCGCTACTTCCTGATCGCCAACGCCCCCGAGTCCGACGACTCCTCCTTCACCTGGGAGCACTTCACCGCCACGGTGAACAAGGACCTGGCGGACACCCTCGGCAACTTCGTCAACCGCGTCCTGTCCTTCTCGAAGAAGCGCTTCGGCGAGGAGGTTCCGGCAGGCGCCGACGCGGGCCCGGCGGAGGCGAAGCTCGGCGAGGAGATCGCGGGCCTGCTGGCCGAGTACGAGACCCAGATGGAGGCCCTCCAGTTCCGCAAGGCCGCGGCGGCGCTGCGCGCCCTGTGGTCGGCGGGCAACTCCTACCTGGAGGAGAAGGCCCCCTGGCTGGAGATCAAGACCGACCCGGAGGCCGCGGCCCTCACCCTGCGCACGGCGATGAACCTGATCCACCTCTACGCGGTGGTCTCGGAACCCTTCATCCCGTCCTCCTCGGCGGCCATGCGAGCGGCCTTCGACCTGAAGGACGACACCGCGACCTGGGTCTCGGCCGAAGAGGCCCGCGCCCTCTCCGCCGTCCCCGCAGGCACCCCCTTCACCGTCCCCCCGGTGCTCTTCGCGAAGCTCACGGAAGAGGACCTGGAGATGTACAAGGAGCGGTTCGGCGGAGACCAGGGGTGACCCGATGACGTACTACTACGTCACCACCCCCATCTACTACGTCAACGACGCCCCGCACCTCGGCCACGCCTACACCACGGTCGCCGCCGACGTCCTCGCCCGCTGGCACCGCCGGCGCGGTGAGGACGTCTGGTTCCTCACCGGCACGGACGAGCACGGCCAGAAGATCCTGCGCACGGCGGAGGCCAACGGCGTCTCCCCGCAGGAGTGGGCGGACCGTCTGGTCGAGGAGTCCTGGAAACCGCTCTGGGACCATCTCGCCATCTCGAACGACGACTTCATCCGCACCACGGAGCGCCGGCACACCGACCGCGTCCAGGAGTTCGTGCAGGACCTGCACGACAAGGGCGAGATCTACAAGGGCGGTTACGAAGGCCCGTACTGCGTGTACTGCGAGGAGTACAAGCTCCCGGGCGAGCTGATCGAGGCGGAGGACGGCACGCTGTTGTGCGCCATCCACCGCCGGCCGGTGGAACTCCTCAAGGAGGAGAACTACTTCTTCAAGCTGAGCGAGTACGGCGACCGGCTCCTCGCCCACTACGAGGCCCACCCGGACTTCATCCAGCCCGCCTCGGCCCGCAACGAGGTGGTGAACTTCGTCCGGCAGGGCCTCCAGGACCTGTCGATCTCCCGCTCGACCTTCGACTGGGGCGTCAAGGTCCCCTGGGACCCCTCGCACGTGATCTACGTCTGGGTGGACGCGCTCCTCAACTACGCGACGGCCGTGGGCTACAACGAGAACCCGGCGGAGTTCGGGGCCACCTTCCCGGCCGACGTCCATCTGGTCGGCAAGGACATCCTCCGCTTCCACGCCGTGATCTGGCCGGCGATGCTCATGGCCAATGACCTGCCTCTTCCCGGGCGGGTTTTCGGGCACGGCTGGCTGATGGTCGGCGGCGAGAAGATGTCCAAGTCGAACCTGACCGGCATCAGCCCGCAGTCCCTGACCGCGCACTTCGGTGTGGACGCCTACCGCTGGTACTTCCTGCGCGCGATCGCCTTCGGCCAGGACGGCTCCTTCTCCTGGGAGGACTTCACCGCCCGCTACACCAGCGAACTCGCCAACGGCTACGGCAACTTGGCGTCCCGGGTGACCGCGATGACGGCCCGGTACTTCGACGGGACGCTGCCCGCGCCGGGGGAGGAGACCGAGGCCGAGCGCTCACTCAAGTCGGCGCTGCTGACGGCGACTTCGGAGGCGGACCGCCGTATCGGCGACCAACTCGACTTCCAGGGCGGCATCCTGGCCGTCCTCGACTTCGTCAAGCAGGTCAACGGCTATCTGACCGACCAGGAACCCTGGAAGGTCGCCAAGTCCGACTCCCCCGGGGCCCGCGACCGCCTCGCGACGATCCTCTACACGGCGGCCGACTCCCTGCGCGCGATCGCGATCCTCCTCGAACCGGTCATGCCGGAGTCGTCGGAGCGGCTGTGGGACTCCCTGGGCGCGTCGACATCTCTGGGCCCACTGAGTGACCAGCGAGTCCGGGACGCGTCCGCATGGGGCGCGCTTCCGCCCGGCTCCCCGGTGAGGAAGGGCGCGGTTCTCTTCCCGCGCCTTGAGGACCGTACGGACACCTAACCGAGCACACTGAACGTGTCCTCCGCCCGGTCCCGCCGCGCCACCAACTCCCAGGCGCCGTCGGCGATTTCGTCCGGGTCGAGGGTGCGGTCGCCGACGTTCCCGAACTGCTCGGGGTTCGACGTGACCAGCTGGTGGATGTCACCGCGCTCGATGAGTCCGCCGATGACCAGGTTCCCGGCGTAGACCCCGGTGTCGGCGAGTGCCGCGTTGAGGGTCAGGGCGTAGTTGCGCAGGGCGGCGGCCGAGACGGCGAGCGCGCCGAGCGTGGGCATCGGCACCACGGCACTGAGCCCGCCCGCGAACACGAGCGCACCGGTGCCCCGTTCGACCATGCCGGGCAGCACCTTGCCCACCACGTCGACGGCCGGATACATCCAGCTCATCGCCTCCTGGACGCCGGCGGAGTCGGTCTCGGTGATCGACCTGGGGCGGCTCTCGTCGAGGTCGAGGGCGCCCGGACCGTAGTAGACGAGGTCGATACGGCCGTAGCGCTCGACGACGGTGTCGAGGACGGAGCCGAGCTGTTTGGCGTCGCGCACGTCGGCGACGTAGGACCGCGCTTCGACCCCCGCCGTCGTCAGCTGCGCGACATAGCCGGCGTGCCGGGTGTCGCTGCGGGAGACGAGCACCACGGTGTACCCCTCGCGACCGAAGCGGTGGGCGACGGACATGCCGAGGCCGGGGCCGACCCCGAGGACGACGGCGACTTTGGGCTGTTGCGATGCGGATTCGGGCATGGCGGAGCCTTCCGGGGCGGGTTCACGGACACGGCCAACCTGGCTAACTTGAGGTATTCCTCAACTTGCGTTTCCGACCGTAGCACGAAACCTGAGGCCCCTCTCAAGTTCCGTATGATGGCGTCATGCACCAGCCCGATCCCGCCCCCACCCCCAAACCCCTGCGGGCCGACGCCGCGCGCAACCGCGACAAGCTCCTCGTGGCCGCCACCGAGGTGTTCGGCGAGCGCGGTCTGGACGCGTCGCTGGAGGAGATCGCCCGGCGGGCCGGGGTCAGCATCGGCACGCTGTACAACCACTTCCCGACCCGGGAGGCGTTCTGGGACGCGATCTTCCCGGAGCGGCTGGCCGCGCTGGAGCGGGTCATGGAGTCGGCGCTGGCGGCCCCGGACCCCTGGGACGGGTTCGTCGGGTACCTCGAGGGGCTGTTCGCGCTGCAGGCCGAGGACCACGGCCTCAACGACGCGCTGGCGCAGCGGTTCCGGGCGGCGGGGGAGGTCGAGCAGGCCTGTCACCGCGGCTTCCGGCGCGCGGAGCGGATCATCCAACGGGCCCGGGACAGCGGGCAGTTGCGCCCCGATTTCGAGCCGGAGGACCTGGTCACGCTGATCTGGGCGATGTCCCAGGTGATCCGTGAGTCGATGGCGACCGCGCCCGACACCTGGCGCCGCTGCCTGGCGTTCTTCCTCGACGGCCTCAGGGCTGGTGCGGCGCATCCCGTCGCGGTGCCACCATTGACCCCGGGTCAACTCAGCGAGGTCATGCGGGCTCGGTGACGGACCCCGACGTAGACGTGTTCGCGCCAACCCGTAAGGTGCCGCCATGGCAGTCCCCGAGGTCATCCCGATCGCCTACGACCCGAATCAGCGCAGCGGGGCCGTCGGCCGCTACGCGGACGGTCAGTTCCTGGCGTCGGTCACCTACGCGTTCCCCCAGGGTTTCCGTCCCGGCGACGGCTGGGAAGAGCAGAAACGTCTCTACACGGTGCTCCACACCTTCGACGCCGCGGGCCGTTACCGCGATTCGGAGATCTGGTGCGCCGGCACCTGGGCCGAGCAGCAGCGCGCCCCGCACGGCGACGACTCTGTCCTCTCCCAGGCCCGCATCCACCTGGCGAAACTGCTCCGCGCCCTCCCCCGCCGCAGCTACACCGACATCGCGGTCCGCCCCTTCCAACGCACCGTCGACGGCGTCCTGTTCGGCCTCCTGATCGAGGAGGACGAGGACGGCAGCTGGGCCGAGCTGTACCCGGACCGGCACGCCTTCGGGCCGCCGTGGGACGGGACGTACGACAGCTGAGTCCCCATCCCCAACTCCCTTGCAGCCAGGGGCTTTACACTGCACGCCTGGTGTCGGCGCGCAGGGGGTGCGCCTGGGGTGGGAGGGGACTCGCATGAGCAACTCGAAGGCGTACGGCGGAAGATGGAGAGCCGCGGCAGTCGTCGCCGCGGCCCTGGTCGGCGGGACACTGCTGCCCGCCGCGCCCGCGCTCGCCGTGCACGGAGCGGTCCCCGGCGACTTCAACGGCGACGGATACCGCGACGCCGTCCTGTCCGCGCCGGGCGCGAACGTGGCGGGCGAGGAGGCGGCGGGCGCGGTCGTCGTCCTGTACGGGTCCTCGTCGGGCCTCTCGGCGACCCACCGCAAGACGATCACCCAGAACACCGCCGGGGTACCGGGCACGGCGGAGGCGTACGACAGGTTCGGCTCCGTCACCGCGACGGCCGACCTCAACCGGGACGGCTACGCGGACCTCGTGGTCTCCACCCCGTACGAGGACACCGCCCGCGGCACGGACGCCGGTCTGGTCACCGTGTTGTGGGGCGGCAAGAACGGGCTGACGACGGCCACCGACCTGCCGGCGCCGTCGGACATCCGGGTGCGGTACGGCATCGATCTGGCCGCGCTGAGCATCGGTGCGGGCAGCAGGACACAGGTCGCGGTCGCCGGATCGGAGGGCACCCTGGTCTTCAAGGGACCGTTCAGCCGCACCGGCACCTACGGTTCGACCGCGCCCGATCAGAACACCGCCTCCCCGGCGAGCGTCGCGCTCGGCGACTTCGACGGCAACGCGGTGCTCGACCTGGCCCTCACCACCGTGGGTCTCAGCGACCTGAGCGGCGGCGAGGTCTACGTCGACCCGGCCACCACCGTCATGCAGCCGAAGCAGGGCAACGGACTCATCGACGCAGCGGGCGACATCAACGGCGACGGGTACGCCGACCTCGTGGTCGGTGACCCCTGGGAGCCCGAAGTCGCGGGCGTGGACGGGGCGTTGGGCGGCCGGGTGCTGGTCTACTACGGCACGGCGAACGGCATCGCGGCCGGCGCCAAGCCGATCCAGCTGACCCAGGACACCGCCGGAGTGCCCGGTGCGAGCGAGAAGGAGGACGAGTTCGGCGGCGCCCTGGCCGTGGCCGACCTCAACCGGGACGGGCTCGCCGACATCGTCGTCGGCGCCCCGTCCGAAGGCGTCGCCGGCAAGAGCCGGGCCGGAGCGGTGACCGTGATCCCCGGCCGCCGCACGGGCGCGCTCGGCACCGGCTCCTATTCCTTCACCCAGGACACCGCGGGCGTCCCCGGCGCCTCCGAGACCGACGACTTCTTCGGTACGACGGTCTCGGTCGGGGACGTCGACAAGGACGGCAAGCCGGAACTGTTCGTGAGCGCGGCGTACGAGAACAACGACACCGGTGCCGTCTGGGTCTTCCCCGGCGGCGCCTCGGGCGCCGTGGCCAAGGGCAGCCGTCTCTTCACGGCGCCCTCGGTCGGCCTCACCCAGCAGAGCGGCACGACCCTGGGAGGGAACGGGCTGCTCTGGCTGATCTGAGGCAACGGCCTTTCTCCATCGGCTACTTGAGGACGCCGGCCCCGGTCGTGGTGGCGAGCTCCGTCGGCAGGTTCTTCGCGGAGGTCTCCAGGCCGGCCGTGAGGGTCGGGGTCCAGTTCACGGTGGTCTTCAGCTTCTTGGAGTTGGCGGCGTTGTAGGCGGCGACGAGGTCGGTGGCGGTGCCGTTGACGAGGTTGCCGCCACCGGCGATGGACCCGGTGCCGTCACCGCTGAACAGCTTGCCGACCTTCTGACTGGCGGACGTCTTCCAGTAGTTGTCCTCGGCGACGACCTGCGCCTTGGCCCGCGAGTTGACGCTGTACTGGAGGACGTACCCGTTGAGGGTCGTGGTGTCGAAGTAGTTGTTGTAGATGTGGATCTGCCCGATCCGGGCCAGCGGCGCGCGCTGCACGATGCCCTTCCACACGTTGTGGTGGATGGAGACGCGCAGCTTGCCGACGCTGTCGGTGTCGCTGCTGCCGATCAGCATCGTCTTGTCGTGGTTGGTGAACTGGTTGCGCTCGACGGTCACCAGGTCCGAGCCCTTGGTGATGTCCAGGTCGCCGTCGTGGATCTGGTACTGGCGCCCGTAGTACGTCGGGTCGGAGGTGTCGAGCCCCGGCGCGTCGGTGAACGTGTTGTGGTCCGCCCACACATGCGTGGCACCGCGCAGCGTCACGGCGTCGTACTGCGAGTTCCAGTTCCCGCTGTCACCGTCCGTCGGGTCCCACTGCGGGAAGCAGTCCTGGGTGGCGGCGAAGGTCAGGTTCCGCACGATGACGTTGTCCACGCCCTGAATCTGCAACATCCCGCCGGTGATCCCGGCGTTGGTGCCGGGCACGCCCACGACGCTCGTGTTGGCGGGCACCCGGAAGATGACGCTCTTCGCCTGCTTGGCCTGGGCGGCGGCCCGCGCCTTCTCCTGCGTACCGGAGGGGAGCTTCGAGCGGCCGTAGGTGGAGGGGTCGAAGGCCTTGAGGTACGCGGCCAGCGAATACCCGGTCCCGGCCGCGTAGTCGGCGCAGCTCAGCTTCTTCCCCGAGTCGTCGGTGTTCGCGTCGATCGTGCCCTTGATCTTCACGATCCGGGGCGTGGTGTCACTGGCGGACCCGAGCGCCTTCACGAGCTGCGCGCGGGTGCTCACGGTGAAGGTGTGAGCGGCGTCGGCCTTCGCGCCGCCGGTCGTCCCGGTCCCGGACGAGGCCCACCCGTCCTTGGCTGCGAGGGTCTGGTGATACAGGTCGACGCCGGTACTGGCGGCGTTCGCGTTCAGCACGAGGAACCCGGCACCGATGCCTGCGGCGGCCGCGGCAGCGGTGACGACGACGGTACGGCGCTTGCGGAGGGAGCGACGGTGAGCGGGAGAGGGCGTGGCCACGGGGGAGTCCTTTGGTGCGGCGAGGGGTTACGACTCCTCAGTGGCCGTGGAGATCAGGAAGGTTGCCGCGGTTGTGAAGAATTTCGGGACGGGGGGTGCCCGTACCGGGGTCACCTGAAAAAAGTGTGTCGCTTTACGGGAGAGTGTCATGCTTTCTGAAGGGGGTGGTGCCCGTGCAGACGACGGAGGAAGGCGGCGAGCCCGTCGGCAGTGACAGGGAGCACGCAGGCGGGGTCGTCGCTCTCGCGGAGCAGCAACTCACCTTCGGAGGCGGCCACTTCCACGCAGTTGGCTCCGTCGTTCCCGTTGGAGAAGCTGGATTTCTGCCACTGGATCATGTGTCGCAGCTCCTTGGCCAAGCGGTGTATGCAGGCCCGGGACCGGGACGGGTCCAGGGAGACTGCTTCCACCTTACGAAAGAGCGTTCGCATGGCCGGCAACTGCGCAGGCGCATCCACGAATGCAGTGTCATGGGCGGTATCCCTCCGACCCGTGTCCAGCGCCGGCACGCGACCACCCATGTACAGCAACTCCGCGCTCGCGCCTGCGAAGCCGTCCACATCAAAGGGGATCACCCGCACGGTGACTCCCGGCCTGTCCGACAGTTCAAGCACGACGTCGAGCTGTGCCCGCGCAACCCTCCTGTCGGCCACCCTCGTACGCAGCACGGGTTCGTGGAGTACCGCCAGGTAGGGAACGGCCCCGAGGACTTCCCTTTCAAACTGGTCTGCGTGGGGGTCGCCCTCCCGCGCGACGACCACGGCTTCGGCCACCATCCCGTGGCCACGTTCGACGCCGTACGACGAGCCCTGCGCGCGCTCGGAGCCGACGCCCCGCCCCGCAGACGCCGCTGGTGGCAGCGGCGCCGCTGACCGGCCCGATCTTCTACGCCGCCGAGTCCGCCAGTACCGGCCCGCTCCCCAGAGCGGCACGTGCCGTGGCGATGTGGGCGAGGCCCTCCTGGGCGAGGTGGGTCGCCTGGGCGTATTCGTCGGCCGTGTGGGCCGCGGACAGTTGGGCGCCGGCCGCGCGGTGGCATTCCGCGGCGGCCGTCAGCGCGCGCGTCGCCGTTTCGCCCGCGCCCGCCCAGAGCCTCGCCTCGGGGACGGACAGGCTCGCGCCGAGCCGCAGTACCCAGCCGCTGGCCTCGACCTCCGCGTCCAGGTCGGACAGGGCCCGCGGCCGGTGCGAGCGGCGCTGCGCGACGACGGCGAACGCCGCTCCGGCTGTCAACAGCAGTGCGAGTACGACGTATCCCATCGCTTCCTCCCGGCCTTCATGGTCCACGGGCCGGGCGGTTCCGGCCTCGTACGTCCATGACACGCCCTGCCTCTGTGCAGGCGCATCGATATTCCTGTGCGTCCGCTGCGAGGTTTCCATGGCGGCGGGGCCGGTGGGACGTACGAGGCCGGTGTGGTCGTCAGCCTGTCGTGGCCGACGGAGACGCGGACGCCGAAGCCGACGGGGCCGGGCCCCCTCCGCCGCCCTCCCCGTCGTTCGTCTCGTCCGGGTCCACCGCCAGCGTCAGACGCGCGTGCACGCCCCGGGCGATGTGCCGTCGGTCGTACCTGAGGTAGAGCAGGCCGCCCTCGTGGCCGTTCTGCGGGTAGATGCCGTCCTCGGTGAGCGTCGTGCGGGTCGCCGTGTTGGAGACGTAGGGCTCCAGGACCGCCGTCGCCAGGACCGACTTCTCGTCGAAGAAGAGCTGGCCCGTGTGGCAGGTGTGGCCGCCCTCGTAGCCCGCGTCCGTCCACTCGCCGTCGACGTGGACCTTGACGTGGATGTGGACGCACCGGCCCTGGTACCAGCCGGGGAACACCGTCTTGAAGGTGACCTGGCCGTGCCGGTCGGTGTGCCAGGTGCCGCGCAGGAAGCGGTCGTCGTCGGTCGGTTCCTGGTGGCCTCCACCGCCACCGGGCGGCGGGCCACCCGTCGGGGTGCCGGTCGGAGTGTCGGTCGGAGTGCCCGACGGCGGTGCGCCCGTGGGGGCCGGGCCGCCGCCCCCGCCTGCCTCGTAGCCGGAGTAGACGCCCGTCGCGTTGCAGTGCCAGATGTCCACGGCCGCGTCGCGCAGCGGTCTGCACGTGTCGGCGTCGATCACCTTCAGGGCGAGGGTGAGCGGGATGCCCTCCTGGTCCTCCGTCACATCACGGCGGATCTTGTCGGCGTCGATGTAGTACGGGCCCTCGACCAGCTCCGAGGTGAGCGTGTAGCAGGCGTCCTGGGGCACGTCTTCCGGCGCCGCCGAGGCGTTCGCCGCGAGGGTGCCGCCGACGCCGACCGCCGTCACCGCCACGCCACCCGCCACCAGGACCGTACGACGCGCCAACCGTCCACTGTCTTCGGGTACTTGGGAATCCGTCATGGCCCGGAAGGTAGGGGTGAGGAACCTGACATGAACATGAGAATGCGCTGTGAATCCTGTGCGCAGGCGAAAGGGCTCGAAACCGATCCCGGTTCCGAGCCCTGACTTCCGCCGAACGCCTGCTACTTCGGCTGCGGCTTCCGCACCGAAAGGTGCAGCTCCCGCAGTCGCGTCTCGTCCAGCTCCGTCGGCGCGCCCATCATTAGGTCCTGGGCGTTGCCGTTGAGCGGGAAGGAGATCGTCTCGCGGATGTTCGGCTCCTCCGCGAGCAGCATGACGATGCGGTCGACGCCGGGGGCGATCCCGCCGTGCGGCGGGGCGCCGAAGCGGAACGCGCGCAGCATGCCCGCGAACTGCTCCTCGACGGTCTCGCGGTCGTAGCCCGCGATCTCGAAGGCCTTGAGCATGATGTCGGGCTCGTGGTTCCGGATCGCGCCGGAGGAGAGCTCGACGCCGTTGCAGACGATGTCGTACTGCCAGCCCAGGATGTCCAGCGGGTCCTGGGTCTCCAGGGCCTCCAGACCGCCCTGCGGCATCGAGAACGGGTTGTGCGAGAAGTCGATCTTCCCGGTCTCCTCGTCCTTCTCGTACATCGGGAAGTCGACGATCCAGCAGAAGCGGAAGACACCCTCCTCGAAGTGGCCGGCCCGCTTGGCCGCCTCGACGCGGACCGCGCCCATGATCTTCGAGACCTCGTCGAACTCGCCCGCGCCGAAGAACACCGCGTGGCCGGCGGCCAGCGACAGGCGCTTGGTCAGCTCGGCGACGTTCTCCTCCGTCAGGAACTTCGCGATCGGGCCCGTCAGCGAGCCGTCCTCGGTCACGCGGACCCAGGCCAGGCCCTTCGCGCCGAGCGTCACCGCGAAGTCGCCGAGCTGGTCGAAGAACTTACGGGGCTGCGCCGAGACGTCCGGCACGGCCAGCGCGCGGACGTGCTTGCCCGCGAACGCCTTGAACTCCGAACCCTCGAACACGTCCGTGATGTCGGTGAGTTCGAGCTTCGCGCGCAGGTCCGGCTTGTCGGAGCCGTACTTCAGCATCGACTCGCGGAACGGGATGCGCGGGAAGGGCGAGGTGACCTCCTGGCCGCCGCCGAACTCCGTGAACAGCTCCGTCATCAGCTTCTCGATCGGCTGGAAGACGTCTTCCTGCTCGACGAAGCTCATCTCGACGTCGAGCTGGTAGAACTCGCCCGGCGAGCGGTCCGCTCGGGCGTCCTCGTCGCGGAAGCAGGGCGCGATCTGGAAGTAGCGGTCGAAGCCGGAGATCATCAGCAGCTGCTTGAACTGCTGCGGCGCCTGCGGGAGGGCGTAGAACTTGCCCGGGTTCAGGCGGGAGGGGACCACGAAGTCGCGCGCGCCCTCGGGGGAGGTCGCCGACAGGATCGGGGTGGCCATCTCGTTGAAGCCGAGGGCGACCATCTTCGAGCGGATCGAGGCGATCACCGAGGACCGCAGCATGATGTTGCGGTGCATGCGCTCGCGGCGCAGGTCCAGGAAGCGGTACTCCAGGCGCCGCTCCTCGTTGACCCCGTCCTCGGTGTTGATCGTGAAGGGGAGCGGGGCGGCGGCACCGAGCAGCTCGACCTCGCCGACCTCGACCTCGATCTCACCGGTCGGCAGATCCGGGTTCACGTTGTCCGTGCCCCGGGAGACGACCTTGCCGTCGACGCGGACGGTCGACTCCTTGGTGACCTTGTCGAGGGCCTCGTACGCGGGCGTGCCGGGGCGGGCGACGAGCTGCGTGATGCCGTAGTGATCGCGCAGATCGATGAAGAGGATGCCGCCCAGGTCGCGCCGATTGTGCAGCCAGCCACTCAGCCGGACGTCGGTACCGACGTCAGAGGAGCGGAGCTCGCCGCAGGTGTGGGACCTGTACCGATGCATCGTCGTTCATCCAGCCTTCGCGGATCGGGGAGTGTTTCACGTGAAACGTCCAGGGCCGGAGCCCGGACGTCCCAAGGGTACCGGCCACCCATAGATCGCCTCCCCACCATTAACCCGGGACCCCATCGGTGGCACTTATCGATCTCCTCTTCTTAGAGTGGGGCAATGCGCACTGGTGAGCCCCTGCCCGCCGTGGGGGAGGTACTCGCCGCCCTCGCGACCGGTCTGTGGCATTGGGACACCGCCACGGAGCTGGTCACGGTGGACGCCGAGGCCGCACGGCTGCTCGGGCTGCCCGCCGAGCCGACCAC
Source organism: Streptomyces hokutonensis (assembly GCF_000376565.1). Classification (GTDB taxonomy): domain Bacteria; phylum Actinomycetota; class Actinomycetes; order Streptomycetales; family Streptomycetaceae; genus Streptomyces; species Streptomyces hokutonensis. The sequence continues at coordinate 13,909 of NZ_BARG01000076.1, forward strand.
CCTCACGGAGGCCCAGACCCGGGCCCGACTCCACCCCGTCGACTGGAACGAGATCGCCGGGGTCGTCGGCCTGGCCGTCGCCGAGGGCACCCTCGCCGAGGTCCGGATCCGGATCATGGACGTCCGGGGCCGGGTGATCCGTACCGTCCGCAGCCGTTCCAAGCCGTCCTACGACCCCGAGACCCGGTCCTTCGAGCTCATCGGCACCCTCCAGGAGGTCACCGAGCCCACGCCGGGCACACCCGCCGGGCGGACGGCCGTCACCGGTGACTGGCGGCGCTCCCGCGAGGCGTTCCTGCTGGACGCGGGCCGGGCGCTCGCGGAGGCGCGGTCCACGGCAGAGGTGCTGCGGGTCGCGGCGGGCCTGTCGATGCCGGGCTTCTCGCCGGACGGCCTCGCCGTGTTCGGGGTGTCGGGCGACCGGCTCACGATCATCGGGCACCACGGGCACCAGCCCGGCGACGAGGACCCGTTCTCGCACATGTCCCTGGTGACGGACTATCCGGCCGCCGAGGTCGTACGGACCGGCCGTGCCGTCTATCTGTCCACACCCGAGCAGTACAAGTCCCGCTACCCGGTCACCTGGCCCCTCGCGCAGCACTTCCACCGGCAGTCCTGGGCGTTCCTGCCGCTGACCGTCGCCGGGCGCACGATGGGCGCCTGGATGGCCGCCTTCACCTACCCGGTCGCCTTCACCCCGGACGAGCGGTCCGTCCTCACCACGGTCGCCCGGATGCTCGCCCAGGCCCTGTCCCGGGCCGGTGTCGCCGAGTCCGAGCGGGAGCTGACCGACGGACTCCAGCGCTCGATGCTGCCCACGCTGGGCCCGGAGATCCCGGGCATGAGCGTCGCCGCCCGCTACATACCGACCGGCGGCGGCCTCCAGGTCGGCGGCGACTGGTACGACATGATCCCGCTGCCTGGGGGTCCCCCCTCTGGGGGAGGCAGGATCGCGCTCGTCATCGGCGACGTACAGGGGCACGACGTGCGCGCCGCCGGGCTGATGGGCCAGCTCCGCATCGCCCTGCGCGCCTACGCCTCCGAGGGGCACCGCCCGGACGCCGTGCTCTCGCGCGCCTCCCGCTTCCTGCACGGCATCACCAACGGCGACCCCAAGACGGCCGACCCGCGCTTCGCGACCTGCCTGTACGTCGAGGCCGACCCGGAGACCGGCGTCCTGGAGATCGCCCGGGCCGGCCATCCCGACCCCGCGATACGCATGGCGGACGGGACGGTGCTGATGCGGCCCACGGCCGGCGGACTGCCGCTCGGCATCGACCCGGACGCCGACTATCCGACGACCACGCTCGCCCTGGAACCCGGCGAGACCATGCTGATCTGCACCGACGGGCTGATCGAGACTGGCGGCCACGACCTGGAGACGGGCTGGAAGCGCATCCGGACCATCCTGGAGGAGCACAAGGGCGACCTGGAGGAACTGGCCGACGCGCTCGTCCAGGCCGTGCACGGCCCCTCCTCGCACCACACCACCGGCCCCCTCGCCGACCGCCGCGAGGACGACATCGCCGTACTCCTGCTGTCCCGGGAGGGCGAGAGCTGCGGCTGTGGCGACACCGTGACCGAGGCGCCGAAGATCCGCCGTACGGTCCTCACGGTCGCGCAGGCCGAGCCCGAGCGGATCGCGGTGGCCCGGCAGCAGCTGCGCGAACTCCTCCACGACTGGACCGGCGACGACCAGGTCGACTCCGCCGTGCTGCTCGTCTCCGAGATGCTCACCAACGTCCTCGTGCACACCGACGCCGACGCCCTGCTGACCGCCGAAGTGGCCGGCGAGCCCGGTGAGCGGCGGATGCGGGTCGAGGTCACGGACGCCGGCGACGACCTCCCGCACAAAAGGCACCCCGGTGAACTGGCGTCCTCCGGGCGCGGGTTGCTGCTGATCGAGCTGCTCGCCGAGACCTGGGGCGTGGACCCGAGGGGCGAGGGCAAGAGCATCTGGTTCGAGCTCTACGAGTCCGACGGCGACGGTTCCGCGACGGGGTCCGCCGTGCCGTAGCGGGCCCGCAGTTCGTGGACGACGCCGAAGACGGCGGCGGTCAGCGGGACCGCGAGCAGCATGCCGAGGATGCCGGCCACGGAGGCTCCGGCGGTGATCGCGATCATCACGACCGCCGGGTGCATCTGCACGGTCCGGCTCTGGATCATCGGCTGGAGGACGTGTCCCTCCAGGACCTGCACGGCGACGACGATCCCGAGTACCCACAGCGCGATGACGGCGCCCCGGTCGGCGAGCGCGACCAGCACGGCGACCGCGCCGGAGAGGAACGCGCCGAGGTAGGGGACGTAGGCGCCGAGGAAGACCAGCGCGGCCAGGCCCACCGCCCCGGGCACGTCCAGCACGAGCAGGCCGATGCCGATGCAGGTGGCGTCGATGAGGGCGATCACGGTGGTCCCGCGCATGAAGCCCTCGACGCCCTCGAAGGCCCGGCGGGCCATGGCCTCGACGAGGTCGGCGGTGCCGTGCGGGGCGAGCGAGCGCAGCAGTCCGGTGGCGAGGTGGGAGTCGCGCAGGAAGAAGAAGACGAGCAGCAGCGCCAGTACGGCCATGGCGATCGCCTCGCCGACGACGCTGACCCCGCTGATCACGTTGGAGGCGGCCGTCCCGCCGAACTTGGTGAGCAGTTCCTTGGCGTTGGAGGCGAGGTCGTCCAGTGAGGTCCCGGCGGCCCCGAAGTGGTCGGAGACGGAGTTCGCCGCGTCCTTGAGCGAGGACACGATCTGGTCCCCGGTGTCGATCAGCGCGGCCACCACGATGTAGACGGCCCCGCCGACCGCGGCGACGACGGCGACACAGGTGACGGCGGCGGCCACGGACCGGTTGACCCCGGCCTTCACCAGCCGCCGGTACAGCGGTCCGAGCAGTGCGGTGCCGAGCAGCGCGAGCAGCACGGGCGTGACGGCGGTCCGCAGCTCGGAGCAGAGCCGGATCCCGACATAGCCGACCCCCGAGACGAGCAGGACGACGGCGCACCAAGCGGCGAGGCGCCGTACGGGGTCCGGGAGCAGCTGCACGGTCCCAGCCGAACACGCTGAAGGCGGGCCGTCCCGTGGGAACGGCCCGCCCGGGTGACGGACTCAGCAGGTGGGGCCCACCGCGTCGATCCTCGTGCCGAAGTTGGTGTCGTAGGCCTGGGCGTAGTCGCCGGAGAGGACCGGTCGCTTCTCCTGGGGGCTCCAGTCGATGAAGCACGCGTTGGCGTTGGCCTTGAAGGAGTAGACGTGGTCGTGCAGGTTGGACGGCATGTCGCGGTACCCGGAGGCGGGGCTCCACCGCCAGGGGGTGCCCGAGTAGTTCCTGTCGTGCCAGAAGCAGATCTCCCCCGCCCCGCAGTTCTCGTCGGCGCGGTGCAGCGCGGCGCTCGCCGCCTGTCCGGTGGAGGTGGAGGGGGTACGGGCCTGGGTGGGGCTCGCCGCGCCGGTCAGGGCGAGACAGGTGGCTGCCAGGGCGACGGCCAGGCTCATGCGGATACGCACGGGTGACTTCCTTGCATTCGACGTCCACTTTCAGCCCGTCTCTTTCCATGAGCTGGTCCTTCATGCCCCGGCCGGGTCCGGCTCACCCGGACGGAGGACCCGGACCGGCCGCCGACCCGCATGCCAAAAGCCCCGTCCGGACAGGGACGGGGCTTCGGGAAGTTCCGCTCTACGAAGGCTCTACGAAAGCCCTGCGAAGGCTTACAGACCGCCCTCGCCCATGCCGTGCACGGCGGGGATGGTGCCCAGCCGGCCCTTCTGGAAGTCCTCGAATGCCTGCTGGAGTTCCTCGCGGGTGTTCATGACGAACGGGCCGTAGTGCGCCATAGGCTCCCGGATCGGCTGGCCGCCGAGGATGACGACCTCCAGGTCCGGGGTGTGCGAGTCCTGCTGCTCGTCCGCGCGGACGGTCAGTGAGGAGCCGGCGCCGAAGACGGCGGTCTGGCCCAGGTGGATCGGGCGGCGGTCCGCGCCGACCGAGCCCTTGCCCGCCATGACGTAGACGAGGCCGTTGAAGTCCTCGCGCCAGGGCAGGGTCAGCTCCGCGCCCGGGGCCACGGTGGCGTGCACCATCGTGATCGGGGTGTGCGTGATGCCGGGGCCCTGGTGGCCGTCCAGCTCACCGGCGATGACGCGCAGGAGCGCGCCGCCGTCGGGGGTGGTGAGGAGCTGCACCTGTCCACCGCGGATGTCCTGGTAGCGCGGGGCCATCATCTTGTCCTTGGCCGGGAGGTTCACCCACAGCTGGAGACCGTGGAACAGCCCGCCGGACACGACCAGCGACTCCGGCGGCGCCTCGATGTGCAGCAGGCCCGCGCCCGCCGTCATCCACTGGGTGTCGCCGTTGGTGATGGTGCCGCCGCCACCGTTGGAGTCCTGGTGGTCGAAGACGCCGTCGATGATGTAGGTGACGGTCTCGAAGCCGCGGTGCGGGTGCCAGGGGGTGCCCTTGGGCTCGCCCGGCGCGTACTCCACCTCGCCCATCTGGTCCATCATGATGAACGGGTCGAGGTGACGGTAGTTGATCCCGGCGAACGCGCGGCGCACCGGGAAGCCCTCACCCTCGAAACCGCCGGGTGCGGTCGTGACGGTGAGCACGGGACGTGCCACGGCGTCGGCCGGCGCGGCCACGCGGGGCAGGGTCAGCGGGTTCTCTACGGTCACTGCAGGCATGTCGGGACCTCCTTGTGCGTCGAGTTTAGTTGAGCGTTGAACTTTCTGCTACCCCACAACAGAAGAAGCCCGGAGGACATTCCCTCCGGGCTTCCGCCCGACCCGCCCGTACAGCGGGCACATCAGGGGCTCACAGCACGGCGCCCCGAGCCTCCCACAGCTGCGGGAAGAACCGTTCCCCGGTGCGCTCCCGCAGATATGCGACTCCCGAACTGCCCGCCGTACCCCGGCCCTTGCCGATCTGCCGCTCCACGACCCGGACATGCCGGGCCCGCCACAGCGCCCAGCCCTCGTCGTGGCCGAGCAGCGCGTCCGCGAGTTCCCCGAGCGGCCCCTCGCCACGGAAGGCCGCGGCCCGGCCCGCCTGCGGAAGACCCGCGAGGAACCCGTCCCACAGCGTCGGCTCCAGCAGCCGCCGGTCCAGCCGGGCCCGCTCGGCCGCCGTCAGCCACCGCATCGGGCGGGTGCGGTGGTCCCGCCGCGCCGAGAGCGCCTCTATCTCGTGGAACTGCGCGGACTGCCCGCCGCTCGCCGTGCCGAGCGCACCGCGGAACGCCTCGAAGTCGCCCGGCGCCATGGTGTCCAGCAGCGTCAGCGCGTCGAGCAGCGCCCGCTCGATCTCCCGGCAGCGGCGCAGCCGTCGTACCGCTACGGCGTTCTCGCCCGCGAGCATCCGGTCGCGGGCGTCGGTGAGCTCGACGAGGAGCTGCTTGAACCAGAGTTCGTGCACCTGGTGCACGGTGATGAACAGATGCTCGTCGTGCGCGGCGGCGGCCTGGGGGAGCTGCTGGTCGAGGAGCTGCGGGAGGCGTAGGTAGGTGCCGTAGGTGAGGGTCGTGGTGGTGGTCGGGTTCACGGGGTCTCCTCGGGGCCGTCTTCGCCGAAACCGAAGCCGTGGCCGTCGCCGTCGCCGTGGCCGTCGCCGTGGCCGTCGCCGAGGCCGTGGGCCGCGAAGTGCTCGCGGGCGCCCGGGAGTTCGAAGACGCCGACGGCCGCGCAGAGCCGTAGCGTCGAGCGGGCGGTCTCGTTCAGGCGGCGGGGGTCCGGGCCGGGCGCGCAGCAGTCCTCGGCGACGCGGCGGGCGGTGGCGGGGTCGAGGCCGGCCTGCCGCAGGGAGGCGCGGACGGGGGCGAGGTCCCAGGTCAGGGCGGCCCGGATCAGTTCGGGCAGGGCACGGGCGGCGGCGGTGCGGTCGGCGGTGGACAGGTGGGTCCACAGCTCCCGGAAGAGGGCGGAGAAGAAACGGTGGTGGCGGCCCTCGTCCCGGGCGTGGTCGCGCAGCAGGTCGCGGACCACGCCGACCACGGACGGGTCGCCCGGCACCTCGTTCAGCACGGCCGTGATCAGTGTCTCGAACACCACCGCCTGGAGGAGTCCGGCGAGCGCGGGCGCGCCGGGCAGCGCGCGGTGCGCGGACGCCCGCAGCCGCTCGACGAAGCCGCCGTAGTCCTGGTCCGGTATCGCGATGCCGGTGACGGCGGCGATCTGGTCGGCCAGGTCGAGGCTGTAGAGGGCGTGGTAGCCCTCGTCGCAGTAGACCTTGAAGGCGTCCGGGCGCAGTGCGGCGGGGAGGTCGAGTCCGGTACGGGCGTTGGCCACGGCCTCGGCGGCCGGGTTGACGACCCGGGTCTCCAGGTGGGTCGTCGACAGCAGGAACTGGTAGAGGTGCCGCACGGTCAGTTCGCGCAAGCGCTCGGGCGGCAGTGCCCGTACGGCCTCGTGGCGGGCGTACGGCACCAGGGCCGCCGGGAAGAAGACGCGGCCGCGCTCGGTCTCCTCGTGGAACATGCGGCGCACACCGGTGCGGACGCCGGCCTGCTCATACCAGCGGTCGAGCGGGCCGGGTGTGGTGTCGTGGGTCTTCATGGGGTGCCCCCTTCCGGTTCCGGGTGAGCAGGCGGCCGAGGCGGGTCAGGGCCTCCTCCACGAGGGCCGCGTCGAGCGAGTGGCAGACGCGGAACCAGCCGGGGCGTGGGGCGTGGAAGGCCTCGCCGGGCAGGACGCTGACGTGGGTGCGGTCGAGGATCTCCCGCCACAGCGCGCGTTCGCCGGCGAAGCCGGGGCCGGGCAGCCAGGCGCCCAGGTCGGCCCAGATCGAACAGCCCGCCTGCGCGGGGGCGTACGGGATGCCGAAGGCGTCGAGCAGCGCCGCGGCGCGGTCGTACGAGGCGCCGAGGCGGCGGCGGTTCTCGGTGAGGAACGCGTGCACCCGGGCGGGGTCGGCGAGGAGCGAGGTGAGGTGGGCCTGGGTGTGGGTGGAGACGGGGGCGAAGTAGGCGAGGGCGCGGGCGGCGGCACGGATCTCCGGGTCGGTGGTGTGCAGGACGCCCGCCTTGAAGCCGGGCAGCCCGAAGTCCTTCGCGAACCCCCACACGGTGTGCACGCGGGCGGGGTCGGCTGCGACCGTGCGCAGGCTGGTGAAGGGGCGAGGCCCGAACACGGATCCCGCGTAGATCTCGTCCGCTACGACGTCCACGCCATGGTGGGCCGCGACCTCGGCCAACTCCCTTAATCGCGCGGGTGGATGGACCTCTCCGGTCGGGTTGGCCGGGGACGCCAGCGCCACCGCCCGTACGTCCACGCCGTCGCGGCGGGCCTCGGCGAGCGTCCGGTCGACGGCGCGTACGGAGAGGCCGTGGCCGTCCACGTCGTCCGGCGGGGCGAGGAGCAGCCGGGCGCCCGAGCGGCCCCCGAGGTCCGTGTCGAAGGCGCCGTAGCAGGGCGTGGGCACGACGATCGCCTCACCCGGGTCGCACAGCGCCGTGGCGACGACGTCGAGGGCCGCGGTCGCCCCGGCCACCACCACCAGGTCCTCGGGGTCGACCGGCCGCTCCCCCGGGACGGTGAGGTGCCGCGCGAGATGCGCGCGCAGCTCCGGGGTGCCGTACAGGGGTGCGTAACGGGTGTCGCGGGCGGTGAGCGGGCGGGGCGGCTCGGTGTGCAGATCCTGGACGAGCCGATTCTCCGCGGTACCGAGATTCAGCCAGCCGTCGGGCCGCAGCCGTGGGTGGTACGGCAACGCCTCCGCCCGGAAGTGCGCCTCCGCGATGGCGGGCGAACCGGCGACCAGTCGGGCGGCCTGGCGGGAGACCGGGGTCACGGGCCGACTCCGATCGTGGGCGGGGCGGCGACGCGATGCGCGGGCCGGCGGGAAGCCGGGGCCGACGCGCGAGGAACGGCGACTGGGCCCGTGCCCGCGCAGAAGGCCGGGACCGACCGGGCGGCTCCGCCCGCCGGAGTAACAGCCACGCGACGCCCGGCCCGACGGGAAACCGAGGCCAACCCCCCGAGAACCGGCGACCGGCCCAACCCCCCGACGGTAAGCGGGAACCAACCACATGACCCGGCCCGCACGCGGACCAACCACAAGACGCGCGAGCCGACAGGGCGTCGTAACCAACGCCCGAGAACCCGCGACCGGAACCGACCGGACGGCCCTGCCCCTACGAAGACCAACCACGCGACGCGCGCCCCGGCAGGAAGCCGAGGCCGACGCGCGAGCACCAGCGACCGAACTCGCCGTCACCGCTCCACCCCCGCCCCCTCCGCCACCCCACCGAGCAACCCCGGGCGTACCCCCAGCCCCATCGACGCGTCGAGCACCGCTCCGTGGAGGAGGGCGGCGAGGGGGCCGGCCAGGTGCCAGATCAGGTCGGCTATTTCCGTGGGGGCGATCAGGCGGCCTCGGGGCAGGGTGGATTCCAGGGCGGCGCGTTCCTGCGGGGTGAGGCCCGAGAGGGTGCTGGCCTCGAACATGGGCGTGTCCACCGCGCCGGGGCAGACGGCGACGACGTCGACGGGGTCGTGGGCCAGCTCGGCGGCCAGGTGGCGGGTGAGGTAGGCGAGGGCGGCCTTGCTCATGCCGTCGGCGACCCGGAAGCCGGGGAACTGCGCGACGCCCCCGCCGACACTGGCCACGTTGACGATCGTGCCGCGCCCGCGCGCCCGCATTCCCGGCAGCAGCTGCTCGGTGAGCCAGAGCGGCCCCACCGCGTTGATCTGCAGGAACGCCGCGTCCTGGGCGTGGCCGGGCCCCGGGACGTAGTGCTCGACGGTCTTCGAACCGACCGCCGCGTTGTTGACGAGCACGTCGACCGGTCCGGGCAGTTCCGCGACCAGGCGTTCGTGGTCGGGCCACTCGCCCTGGCGGAACTCGAAGGCCCGCGCCGGGTGCCGGCAGGTGCCGGCCAGTTCGGCGACCAGCCGGGCCGCGCGCTCCCGCCCCGAGTGGTACGTGAACCAGACGTGGTCGCCGCCCCGCGCGAACCGGCGCGCGCAGGCCCGCCCGATCCCCGCCGAGCCGCCTGTGATGAGTACGTTCCGTGCCGCCGCCATGCGGGCCCCCGTCGGTGTGCCGCGTCCGCCGTCTGACGGAACCGCACACTTCCAGCCAACCGGGACACACGGTCAAGGCACCGGGTACCCCGCCGACATCTCGTCGGATCGGGACCCGGACTTCAGCAACTGGGGCAGGTGCTCAGCCGTACATCCTGCGCATCGCGAACTCCACCATCTGCTCGACCGCCTTCGCGTCGAACACCATGCGGTGCTCGCCCTCCATGTCGACGACGAAGCCGTAGCCCGTCGGCAGCAGGTCGATGACCTCGGCGCCGGTGATCACGAAGTACTTGGACTCCTTGCCGGCGTAGCGGCGCAGTTCCTTCAGCGAGGTGAACATCGGGATCACCGGCTGCTGGGTGTTGTGCAGCGCGAGGAAGCCCGGGTTGTCGCCGCGCGGACAGTAGACCTTGGAGGTCGCGAAGACCTGCTGGAAGTCCTCGGCGGCCATCTGCCCGGTGGTGAAGGCGCGTACCGCGTCCGCGAGCGAGGGCGGGGACGGCTCGGGGTAGAGCGGTGGCTGCTGGCCGTAGCCGCCCACGCCACCGGCCATCTGCTGCTGGGGCGGGACGTACCCCTGCTGAGCGCCCACGTTCTGGTCGTAGCCGTACATGCCCGCAAGAGTACTGAGTCACAGATGGACGGCTTGGGGTTGCGTCTTATTACCGACGGGTAGCATCATCGTAGCTACTGCTTAGTACAAGTCTCGTTGTACATATCTCTTACGGAGTCGTCGCCATGGGGCACTACAAGTCGAATCTCCGCGACATCGAGTTCAACCTCTTCGAGGTCCTCGGGCGCGACAAGCTGTACGGCACCGGTCCGTTCGCGGAGATGGACACGGACACCGCGAAGAGCGTCCTGGAGGAGCTGACCCGGCTCGCGGAGAACGAGCTCGCGGAGTCCTTCGCCGACGCCGACCGCAACCCGCCGGTCTTCGACCCCGAGACGAACACCGCGCCCGTGCCGGCCTCCTTCAAGAAGAGCTACAAGGCCTTCATGGAGTCCGAGTACTGGCGGCTGGGCCTGCCCGAGGCCATCGGCGGTACGACGGCTCCGCCCTCCCTGATCTGGTCGTACGCGGAGCTGATCCTGGGCGCGAACCCGGCCGTGTGGATGTACTCCTCCGGTCCGGCCTTCGCCGGGATCCTCTACGACGAGGGCAACGACGTACAGAAGAAGATCGCGCAGCTCGCGGTGGAGCGGACCTGGGGTTCGACCATGGTGCTGACCGAGCCCGACGCGGGTTCGGATGTCGGCGCGGGTCGGACGAAGGCCATTCAGCAGGAGGACGGCTCCTGGCACATCGAGGGCGTCAAGCGGTTCATCACGTCCGGTGAGCACGACATGGAGGAGAACATCCTCCACTACGTCCTCGCCCGTCCCGAGGGCCACGGCCCGGGTACCAAGGGGCTCTCCCTCTTCCTCGTGCCGAAGTTCCTCTTCGACGTCGAGACCGGCGAGCTGGGCGAGCGCAACGGCGTCTACGCCACGAACGTCGAGCACAAGATGGGCCTCAAGGCCTCCAACACCTGCGAGATGACCTTCGGCGACCGCCACCCGGCCAAGGGCTGGCTGATCGGCGACAAGCACGACGGCATCCGCCAGATGTTCCGGATCATCGAGTTCGCCCGCATGATGGTCGGCACGAAGGCCATCTCGACGCTGTCGACCGGCTACCTCAACGCCCTCGAGTACGCCAAGGAGCGCGTCCAGGGTCCCGACCTCGCGGCCTTCGGCGACAAGACCGCGCCCAAGGTCACCATCACGCACCACCCGGACGTGCGCCGCTCGCTGATCACGCAGAAGGCGTACGCCGAGGGCATGCGCGCCCTGGTGCTGTACACCGCCTCGATCCAGGACGCGATCGCCGTCAAGGAGGCCGAGGGCGAGGACGCGTCCACCGAGCACGCGCTCAACGACCTGCTCCTGCCGATCGTCAAGGGCTACGGCTCCGAGAAGGGCTACGAGCAGCTCGCCCAGTCGCTGCAGACCTTCGGCGGCTCCGGGTTCCTCCAGGAGTACCCGATCGAGCAGTACATCCGGGACGCCAAGATCGACACCCTGTACGAGGGCACCACCGCGATCCAGGGCCAGGACTTCTTCTTCCGGAAGATCGTCCGCAACCAGGGCGCGGCCCTCAACTCCCTCGCCGAGGACATCAAGAAGTTCCTCGCGCTGGGCACGGGCGGCGAGGAGCTGGCCGGTGCGCGCGAGCACCTCGCCAAGGCGGCCGTCGAGCTGGAGGCCATCGTCGGCCTGATGCTGACCGACCTCGCGGCGACCGAGCAGGACGTCAAGAACATCTACAAGGTGGGCCTCAACACCACCCGCCTGCTGCTCGCCTCCGGTGACGTCGTCGTCGGCTACCTGCTCCTCAAGGGTGCCGCCGTCGCCGTGGAGAAACTGGAGACGGCCTCCGCCAAGGACAAGCCCTTCTACACCGGCAAGATCGCGGCTGCGAAGTTCTTCGCGGCCAATGTGCTGCCCGGTCTCACCCTGGCCCGCAAGGTCGCCGAGGGTGTCGGACTGGACCTGATGGAACTGGACGAAGCCGCCTTCTAGCCAGCGGCAAACCCGTTCCGGGACAGACCGGAACAGCTTCGCGAAACCCCACATCGCCCTTGCGAGGGCCCGCTCCCATCACCAGGAGTGGGCCCTCGTACGTCGTTAAGGTGAACCCCATGAGCGAACCCCCCCGCTTCGACCGCGGCCACACCGACGACCTCATGTCCTTCCTCGCGGCGTCCCCCACGCCGTACCACGCCGTGGCGAACACCGCCGAGCGGCTGGAGAAGGCCGGATTCAGGCAGGTCGCCGAGACGGACGCCTGGGAGGGGACGACCGGCGGCAAGTACGTGCTGCGCGGTGGCGCGATCGTGGCCTGGTTCGTCCCCGAAGGTGCGGCACCCCACACCCCCTTCCGCATCATCGGCGCGCACACCGACTCCCCGAACCTGCGGGTCAAGCCGCGCCCCGACACCGGTGCGCACGGCTTCCGCCAGGTCGCCGTCGAGATCTACGGCGGACCGCTGCTCAACTCCTGGCTCGACCGCGACCTCGGCCTGGCCGGCCGGCTGAGCCTGCGGGACGGCTCGACCCGCCTGGTGAACGTGGACCGACCGCTGCTCAGAGTGCCCCAGCTCGCCATCCACCTGGACCGGTCCGTGTCGTCGGAGGGGCTCAAGCTGGACAAGCAGCGCCACCTCCAGCCGATCTGGGGCCTGGGCGACGACGTCCGCGACGGCGACCTGATCGCCTTCCTGGAGGAGGAGTCGGGGCTCGCGCCGGGCGAGGTCACCGGCTGGGACCTGATGACGCACTCCGTCGAGGCGCCCTCCTATCTGGGCCGCGACCAGGAGTTCGTCGTCGGCCCGCGCATGGACAACCTGCTGTCCCTGCACGCCGGAGCCGGCGCGCTCGCCTCCGCCGCCGCCCGCGAGAACCTGCCGTACATCCCCGTGCTCGCCGGCTTCGACCACGAGGAGAACGGCTCGCAGTCCGACACGGGCGCGGACGGGCCGCTGCTCGGCGGGGTGCTGGAGCGTTCGGTGTTCGCGCGCGGCGGATCGTACGAGGACCGGGCACGCGCCTTCGCCGGAACCGTCTGCCTGTCCTCCGACACGGGTCACGCCGTGCACCCCAACTACGCGGAGCGGCACGACCCGACGCACCACCCGCGGGTCAACGGCGGGCCGATCCTCAAGGTCAACGTCAACAACCGCTACGCCACGGACGGTTCGGGCCGCGCGGTGTTCGCCGCCGCCTGCGAGAAGGCCGGTGTGCCGTTCCAGACCTTCGTCTCCAACAACTCCATGCCCTGCGGCACGACGATCGGCCCGATCACCGCGGCCCGGCACGGCATCAAGACCGTCGACATCGGCGTGGCGATCCTCTCGATGCACAGCGCCCGCGAACTCTGCGGCGACCGCGACCCGTTCCTGCTGGCCAACGCGCTGGTGGCGTTCCTGGAGGGGTAGCCAACTCGCGCTCGGCGCATGGGTGTTGCCTTCCCGGGTACCCGGTCGCGGACCGGAACGAGCGACCTGCAGGGAGGCGACACCCATGGGCCTGGGCGGCTGCATCATCCTCATCGCCGTCGGCGCGATTCTCGCGTTCGCGACCGACTGGCACATGCAAGGGGTCAATCTCACGCTGGTCGGCGTGATCCTCATGGCCGTCGGACTGATCGGCGTCGTGACGTTCAGCAGCATCGCGCGGCGCCGCCGGGTGCTGCTGCCGGGCTCGACGACCGTGGTCGAAGAGGACCGGAACGGCGACGGATACCGGGCGTAACCCTCACACGGACCGAATCACCCGCACAGGACATCCAAAGACAACCGTGAGCAATTCGTGACGCCAGTCGTATTGTGCGGTTGTGTGAGCCTCGTGAAGACTCTGTGCAGTTGAGAGTCCGGGAAAGGCAGCCCCGGGCTCGTCGCGCGATGCACCACGGGGGAGGCCGCTGCCGTGCCCGAACCACGGCTGGTGGTCCTCATACCGGCCCACAACGAGGCGGACCGCATCGGCGCCGCGATCGAGGGCTTGTGGCGGCAAACCCGTAAACCCGACCTGATCGTCGTCGTCACCGACAACTGCACCGACGACACGGCCGAGGTCGCCGCCTCGCACGGCGCGGACATCTTCGCCACCCGGGGCAACACCCACAAGAAGGCCGGCGCCCTCAACCAGGCCATCGACTGGGTCCTGCCCCACCTCGACGAACGCGACCTGCTCCTCGTCCAGGACGCGGACACCGTCCTCAACCCCTGGTTCAGCGAGACCGCCATGGCCACCTTCAACCGCAAGGTCGGCGCCGTCGGCGGAGTCTTCTACGGCGAGCAGGGCGGCGGACTCCTCGGACTGCTCCAGCGCATGGAGTTCCAGCGCTACGCCTGGGAGCTGGACCGCACCGGCGGCAAGGCCCAGGTCCTCACCGGGACCGGCACGATGTTCCGCGCCCGCGTCCTGCGCGAGGTCCGCGAGGCCCGCCACTCGGGGCGGATCGGCGGCGGCGACGGCTACTACAGCCTCGCCTCGCTCACCGAGGACGACGAGATGACCAAGGCGGTCAAGACCCTCGGCTACCGCGCGATGTCCCCGGCGGGCTGCGCGGTCACCACCGAGGTCATGACCAGCCTCCCCAAACTCTGGCACCAGCGCCTGCGCTGGCAGCGCGGCGCCCTGGAGAACCTCCGCGACTACGGCTGGACCAAGGTCACCGCCCGCTACTTCCTCCAGCAGTTCCTGATGGGCTTCGGCGCGCTGTCGTTCCTGGTCTACCTGACCTTCATGGCGACCTACACCACGCTCTACGGCTTCCCCGGCATCTCCCCGTTCTGGACCGCGATCGGCCTGATCTTCGTGGTCGAGAAGACCGTCTCCGTCCGCCGCGCCGGCCCCCTCGCGGTCCTGGTCGCGGCGCTGATGATCCCGGAGATGCTCTACGACCTCTTCCAGCACGCCGTCTACTTCACCTCGCTCTGGGGGCTGGTCCGCCGCAGCGAGGAGAAGTGGGTGGCCACCTAGCCCACCCCTCACGCAACTGCACAACTGCACAACCCTCAAGGAGAAATACTCATGTACGGACGAGTTGTCGGTGCCGGCACGACCGGCGCCGGTGGAGCCACGCTGGCCGCGACCGGCCTGTGGCTGAACAGCATGGCGATGATGGTCGCGGCGACCACGCTGGTGGCGGCGGGGATGGCGCTGTACAAGCTGGCGCCGCGGGCACGGAGGCGCTGAGCGCTCGCTGGAAGGCCGGTGATGAACCTGCGGGCCGGTGGGGGCTGGTCGCGCAGTTCCCCGCGCCCCTTTGGGGCGCGTCGGAGCTGGTGCCTGCTTGATTCCTCGGTCCGCTGATCCCCCGTTTCAGGCGTCCCGGTCGTCCATGCCGGCCAGGACGAGGGGGAGGCGGTCCGTCGCACCGACGGTGAGGCGGACCGGGACGCCCCAGTCCTGCTGGTGGACGTGGCAGGCGGGGTATTCGTTGGACGGATCGTCGTCGCACGAGGCGGCCATCGCGGAGACGTGCAACACGCCTTCCGCGACGGCCTGGTTGAGGGTCAGGGTGCGGTTCAGGTCCGTGCCCACGCCCTCGCCGGTGATCAGGAGTTCGGGCGGGGTCGCCGAGACGAGCAGGCGGGTCGAGGGGCCGTACCGGGTGTCGAGCTTCTGGCCGGCCGGGGCCTGGAAGATGACGTCCAACTTCAGCTCGCCCGGGGCTACTTCGGTGGCCGCGCGCTGGGTGCGATGCGCTACGGACTCGACCCGCACCGCTTCCTCCGGGAGGCGCAGCCGGGTCAGCCGGTGCCGGGCCGACTCGACGACCAGGATCTCGTCACCGTCCAGGACGGCGTCGCTCGGCTCCCTCAAGTCCGTGGCCAGCGTGGTGACTTCGCCGGTCGCGGGGTCGTAGCGGCGCAGCGCGTGGTTGTACGTGTCGCTGATCGCGACCGAGCCGTCCGGGAGCGCGGTGACGCCCAACGGGTGCTGGAGCAGGGCCTGTTCGGCCGCTCCGTCGCGATGCCCGAAGTCGAAGAGACCGGTGCCGACCGCGGTGTGCACCGCCCCGTCGAGGTCCACCCAGCGCAGGGCGGACGTCTCGGAGTCGGCCAACCACAGCCGGTCGGCGGTCGCGGCGAGTCCCGAGGGCTGCGCGAACCAGGCCTCGGGGCCGGGCCCGTCGACGAGCCCCTCGTTGGTGGTGCCGGCGGTGACGGCGACGGTTTCGGTGTCCGGGTCGTAGGCCCAGAGCTGATGCACGCCGGCCATGGCGATCCACAGCTTGCCCTGCCACCAGGCCACGTCCCAGGGGGAGGAGAGGCTGACCTCGCGGGCGGGGCCGGAGGTGGGCTCGCCCTGCATCCACTGCCGGCCGGTGCCGGCGAGGGTCGTGACGGCACCGGTGCCGAGGTCGACCCGTCGTAGCGCGTGGTTCACGGTGTCGGCGACGACGACCGAGCCGTCGTCGAGGAGGACGAGCCCCTGCGGTTCGTTGAAGGCGGCGGAGTCGGCCGTGCCGTCACCGAAGCCACGCGCCCCGGAACCGATCCGACGTACGACGCTCTCCCCGTCCGCCGCCAGCTCGACCAGCTGATGCCGGGTGGTGTCACTGACCAGGAAGGTCCCGCCGGGCAGGGCGATCGCCTTGCCGGGGAAACGCAGCACGGTGGGCTCGGGCTCCGGCGGCACATACGGCCCGTCCCCGCGCCGCAGCGTCCCCTTCGCCGCGTGCTCGGTCTCCAGCTCCGCCACCAGCCGCTCGATGGCGTGCGCGTGGCCCTCGCCCGCGTGCTGCGCTACGACGTACCCCTCCGGGTCGATGACGACCAGCGTCGGCCACGCGCGCACCGCGTACTGCTTCCAGGTCGCCAACTCCGGGTCGTCGAGCACCGGATGCTCGACGCCGTACCGCTCGACCGCGTCCACGACCGCCTGGTGCTCGGCCTCGTGCACGAACTTCGGCGAGTGCACACCGATGATCACGACGGTGTCCCGGTGCTTCTCCTCCAACTCCCGCAGCTCATCGAGGACATGCAGGCAGTTGATGCAGCAGAAGGTCCAGAAGTCCAGAATGACGATGCGTCCCCGCAGGTCGGCGAGGGTGTACTGCTTGCCACCCGTGTTCAGCCAGCCGCCCTTGCCGGTGAGCTGGGGAGCGCGGACACGGGCGCGTCGGGGGGTGCGGGGCGAGGATGCGTCGGTCATGAATCAAGAGTGCCACCGGCCACTGACAGTCACGACAGCGCGTGCCCGATGCGTCAGCGCCCCTACGTCCCCGCTGATCGTGGTCGCGAGAAGGCGTGTGTGCGGCAGTCGTTCTCCTCTCCAGGAGCGAACTCCTCAAGGAAGTGTGTGTACCGGAGGTGGAGTGCCTGGCCTTCGTCGAGGACCAACTCGTCCTCAGGCCGTTCCAGATACCCAGTTCGACGGTGACTTGCCGGATTGTGCCGGGCGAAGACGACGGAGCCTCGGGGTTCGTGCGGGCCAGTGCGACCATGCCCGTGACGATGACATCGCAGACCTCGGACTCGACGTCCTCCCAGGTGTAAGAGTGGGCTTTGCGGGAGTTCCGCCCCATGGCTCCGATCACGGATTCGACGACTTCGCCCGCCTCCTCCTGGATCTTGAGTAGTTACAGGAGGACTCGCTGTTCCCTCGGAAGCGTGGAGTGGTTCTCCAGACGCTGGGCGAGCTGTGCAGTCGTCTGCCAGGGAGACGTCTCAAGAAGACACGCTCATGATCCTATTACGAACTCTAGAATTTCGCCGGAAAGTAGCTTCGCTTGAAATGATCGACAAACCCTTGGAGTTGACCATCTAGTTGGCGAAGATCGCATAGCAGATTGCCAGGACCGGAATGACATAGGTGTACGGACTGACCCAATAGGACCGTGTAGTCAGCCCGATGTATCCCCCGTAGGCAATAGCTGCGAGCGCGACGAGCGTCACTTTGGCATCCCAGCTATTTGAGGCTTCGAGGAACAGGATTACGAATCCGCTGATCGCATAGCAGGCGGCGTTGATGTGGCGACCAATCATTGCTTTCCTCATGTTTCTTGCTGTGAGCTGACGACCCGGACTGCAGACCAGGATTCGGTCAGTTCTTCGGTTGGACAGCCGTCAACCGCACCGGGGTTTTGGGGACTGGGGTACCAGCCGGGCTGGGGCATTCCGGCTGCCCTGGCTGTGCTGCCCCTGATCCTCTCCGTGCGGTCAGAACTTCCCCTTGTACTGTTCGATCACGGCACCGAGGGTCTCGGTTGGGTGAGAGCTGCACTCGTACCGGATGGCCGGCAGAGCCAGCGGACTACCGAACCCGCCGAGCCCCTTGTCCGTCGCGATTTCCACTATCGCCTGCTGCTCGGTTGTTTCGTCGGCGGTCAAGAATTCCTTGCAGGTAGAGGATGAGGAAAGGCCGCCGCCTGCCCCTCCTCCATTCATGTCCGGAACCACCTTGAAGGCGAAAACCATCAGCCCCAGAACAAGCACAGCGATCATCGCGTACCGACCCACCGGACGGCCTTCGTGGGTCTCGTAGATGTCGCCATCATGATTGTTGGTGACGTCTCCCTCGTGATAGGAGCCGCTTCCGGTGACCACCCGGCTGTTTTCCCCGAAGGAGTCCCGGCGGTCTCCGATCTGCGCATCACCGTCTCCGCCGATATTGATGGACCGAACCTGGGTGCCGTTGACCACCTCGGACCTGGCGGCCTGCACCGTGTTTCCGAGGGCGAGCCGGAAGTCAGCGTCCCGAGTGGCCTCCTGTCGCAACAGGTACTCGACCAGGGAATTGTTCGCCGGATTATGGGTGAAGTCGCCCCACTCCTGGGTGTGGCCGGTCTCGCGAAGACGTTCCTCGACCAGATTCGACAACAACCTGGTTGCCGCGCCTTGAACGAGCTGCGCTCCGCCATCCGCCGCCGAAGCGAGGTGTGATACGAGAACGCGGACGGCCTCGGCCGCCAGCTCTCCTGCTTGCATAACTCTCCCCCGCAATCTCCCCACGTGGCAAACCGTCGAAAGGAAGTGCAGAAGTCTCCCCGCCGGGCATGCCACAGATGAAGAATCCAAGCCTCTATTCATAATGAATGATGCAACAAGGCGGCCATCTTTACCCGAACGTAATCATCCGCTGATTCGCTTTACTCCAGTCGCACTTCTCCATACGCCCTGGTCGCGGGGCTCTTTCGGGGGCAAGCCGGCTGACGCTGCATCAGGTAGGTGGTGGTTCGTGACTCACTCGATCGAGGCACGGACGGCGTTGGTAGTGGCAGCGGCGGACAAGGTCCAGGAGCCGTCGGACTTCTGCCACGGTGAGGGGAACGAGGCTGCTCGGGCCGTTTCTGCGGCCCCCTTTTCGAGGGCCTGGGCTGTCATCGCCGCAAGGAAGGCATGCGCGAGCATGGCCAGGGTGATGTGGCGGTACCAGCCGACGTAGCTGCGGACTTCGTACTGGTCCAGGCCGCACTCGTTCCTCGCCGCCTGGAAACATTCCTCGATGGCCCACCGGGCGCCGGCCACCCGAACCAGTTCGCAGACAGTGGCGTCCGTCGGCGCGAAGGCCAGGTAATACGCGATCCCCTCGGGACTCGCCAGGCCGCGGCGGGCCAGCACCCAGCGGCAGTGGGCGGGATCCGAGCCATCCACGGTGGGCAGCTTGGCCGCGGCCCAGTCGTAGACCCGCGGCCCCTTCGCATCGTCACCGCAGGACATCCGCTCCCACGCCTCGGCCGGAGCGCCGGCCAGGACATGGTCGATGCGCCAGCTTCCCGCCGGAGACTTGATCTGCTGCGACTTGGGCACCGCCAGGACGTAGCCCATGCCGGCCTCCTCCAGCATCCGCCGGAAGTGCCACTCCTGTCCGTAGGCCGCATCGGCAGTCACCCAGGCGATCGGCAGCGTGGAGTCCAGTGCCCGCTGGACCATGACACGGGCAAGTTCCGGCTTGGTCGCGAAGAACCGGCTCTCCGGAATCCGGGCGGCGCGGCACCGGTCGGGATTCTCCGTCCAGGACTTGGGCAGGTAGAGCTCGCGGTCCACCAGGGCCCGGCCCTTCGCGGAGACGTAGGCCGCGAACACTCCGATCTGGCAGTTCTCCGTGCGGCCGACGGTGCCGGAATACTGCCTTTGCACCCCGGCGGAGACGGTGCCCTTCTTGAGGAAGCCGGTGTCGTCCACGATCAGGACACCGTCCGGCTGCCCGAGCCGGTCGGCCACGTAGTCCCGCAGATCGTCGCGGATCTCGTCCGGGTCCCACTGGCACCACGACAGCAGCCGTTGCAGCCCATACGGGGTGTCATTGCCTGCATGCTCGGCAATCTGCCAGCTGTTCTTCCGGCCCACCGGGCCCAGCAGGCCACGCACGTAGTCCCGCATCCGCCGCCGCGGCTCGACGCGGCCGAACCGCTCGCCCACTCGCAGCAGCAACGACTCCAACTCGGCATCCCACGAACCGACTTCGGTATCGCTCTCCATATCCACAACCGGTTCAACGCACCCCGATCGGGTGAGTCACGAACACGCCCCGGCCGATCGTCACGGCCACCACGTCCAGCCAGGAGCGCCACCAGGACTCGCGGCCGGCCGGGTCTTACCGATGGCCCTCCTGCCAGCGGATGAACTCCGGATCGTCACGCATGTAGTTGTCCCGCATCTCAAGGTGCATCGCGGAGTGCCGCGCCTTGGCGAGTGCTTCACGTACCGCTGTTGCCACCGTTGGCCTCACTGTCCGGGCGGGGTGTGCACGAGCCCCATCTCCTCGCGTGAGCCAACGCAAGGGGGTGTCCGGTCAGGGTGATGCCGGGCGTCGTACGGGCGGATCTACGGTCAGTTCTGCGGGCAGGTCGAACCACACGCCCTTGCCCTCCGGGTGCGGCTGGCCGCCATACGGGATGTCCGGGGCATGGCCCCAGCGGCCTTCGGTGAGGGCGTCCACCAGGTACAGGCCCCGGCCACCGCCTCGTTCACCCGGTTCGGCGGTCAACTCCCTTATCACCGGCGGGTTCTCGTCGCCGTCGTACACCACGACCCTCAGCCGCCCCTCTTCCACGGCCAGCCACAGCACCGTGCCGTCACCGCCCTTCGCGTGGACGCAGGCGTTGGTGACGAGTTCCGAGGTGCAGAGGATCGCGTCGTCGACCAGGGTGCGGTCCAGTTCCAGTGTGCGGAGGACGGTGGCGACGAAGTCGCGGGCGATGTGGGGGGAGGTGTCGAGGGGTGGGCAGATGAGGGTGTACGAGGGCATGGGGTATCAACTCCGGTGGGGTGAGGGGGGTTTGTGCGAGCCCGGGCTCGTTGCTGTCCGGCGCCCCGGTGTCGATGGCCGGGGTGGCACTTCCAACGGGGGGTGGGCGTGCGGGAGTTGCGGATGGGTGACCGTGCAGGCACCCTCCGTGAGGTACGTTGCGACCATAGCGACTCAGCCTGATACGCAGCAACCGTTCAGGAAAAGTACGACAAATGAGGAGAACGCCATGCCGCCGAGGGCCAACCCCACCGCACGCCAAGGGCGACTCGGCGCCGAACTGCGCAAGCTGCGCGAGGCGACGGGCATCGAGTCACGGGACGCCGCAGCCTTCCTCGGCGTGAACCAGACCCAGATCAGCCACATCGAATCCGGCCGGTTCGGAATCAGCGAGCAGCGGCTGCGCGGACTGGCCGGGTTCTACGAGTGCGACGACAGCCAACTCGTCGACGCATTGGTGGAGATGGCGGTGTCCCGGTTCAAGGGCTGGTGGGAGGAGTATCGCGGCATGATGCCGCCTACGGCGTTCGACCTCGCCGAGTTGGAGCATCACGCGACGTACGCCCGCGTATTCGAGATGGTGCACATCCCGGGAGTCCTCCAGACCGAGGACCATGTACGCGCAGCCTCGCTGTTCGTCGAGCCGAACCTCCCGGAGGAAGACCGCGAGGCCCGTGTCACGTTCCGGATGCGCCGCCAAGAGGTCATCACGTCGGGGACCCCGTACGACGTGATCGTCCATGAAGCCGCACTACGGATGCGTGTGGGGGGCTCCAAGATCGCCCAGGCCCAGCTCGAACATCTCCTCCAGGTATCCGGGAGGGAGTCGGTCACCCTTCGCGTCATCCCGTTCGCGGCCGAGGGATTCGCAGGGGCGGGATTTCCCATGCAGTACGTTGGCGGCGCCGTACCTCAACTGGACACCGTGCAGATCGACACGCCCCACGGTGCCGAGTTCATCGACGCCACAGCGCGGCTGAACCGCTACCGAACCCGGAGCGAGATCATCGACAAGGCAGCCCTCCCGCAGGAAGCTTCCCTCGACCTCATCCGCCGTATCGCCCAGGAACTGTGAAGGAGCCCCGTGTCTGAAGCCCTCCGTTGGCAGAAGTCGTCGTACTCCGGAGGAGACGCCGACACCAACTGCCTGGAAATAGCTGCTACTTCCACCACCCTCCACCTCCGCGAGAGCGACAAGCCCGCCACACTCCTCACCCCCACCCCCACCGCCCTGAACGCCCTACTCACCGCACTGAAGGGTCAGTTCAGGGCTTGACCGCTCGCGTCGCGAAGTAGTGCGACAGGTACTGGGCGGACGCGTCGGACTGGTGCGGTGCTTCCGCGAAGCCGGTGAGGACGAAGCCCGCGGCGAGCTGCCCGCCGATCTGGGCGGTGAGGGTGTGGCTGTATTCGAGCGCGGCATCCGCGCCGAACCTCGTGGCGCGTTCCTCGGCGGAGTACTGCGTGACATCGCTGTAGGGCAGCTTGTGCACGACGATCAGCTCGCCGCGCTCGTCGAGCGCCTCGTGGTCGAACAGGTACGTATCAGGGTTGAGGAAGCCCGCGAGCAGGGTTCCGCCCGGTCGCAGGACGCGGAAGCACTCGCGCCACACCGGTGCCAGGTCCGGTACGAACAGGTTGGAGACCGGATGGAACACGACGTCGAACGTCGCGTCGCCGAAGGCGCCGAGGTCGCGCATGTCGCCCAGGACTGTGTGCAGTTCGAGTCCGTCGCGCGCCGCCACCATCCGGTCCTGGCCGAGCTGGCCGGGTGAGTTGTCGAACACGGTGACCCGCGCCCCCGCCGCGGCGAGGATCGGACCCTGCTGGCCGCCGCCGGAGGCCAGGCACAGCACGTCCCTGCCGGTCAGGTCCGCCGGCAGCCAGGAGCGGTCGACCGGCTCGTGCCCGACGAGAACGATCGACCAGTCGCCCGCGCGGGCGCGCTCGACAGCCTCGGCACTCACCGGCCTCGACCACTCGTTGCCCTCTTGGACGTACTTGTCCCAGGCCGCCCGATTGTGGGCAACGGGGTCGACACCACTGTCCTGCACGTTCAACTCCCTGCGGTACTGACGGTCCGGTGCCGCCAGCCAACACGATCTCGGAGTGGGGGCTCAACGGAATTGGCGGGGGGGGGAGGGTCAGTTCAGGGCGTGACCCGTCGTCGCGTCCACGTGGGCCGGGATCTCCTCGTGCTGGTCGCCGACCGTCGACGTGCCCGTCGGTTCGAGGAGCAGGATCTCGGCGGGGACCGGGGCGTAGGGCTTGTGTTCCGTGCCGCGCGGGACCGTGAAGACGGAGCCCTTGGGGAGGACGACCGTGCGCTCCCCCGCCGGCTCGCGGAGCGCGATGTGCAGTTCGCCGGAGAGGACCAGGAAGAACTCGTCGGTGTGGTCGTGGGTGTGCCAGAGGTGTTCGCCCTCGACCTTGGCGACGCGTACGTCGTAGTCGTTGACGGTGGTGACGATGCGGGGGCTCCAACGGTCCGTGAAGGACGCGAGCGCGGCAGCGAGGGCAATGGGTTCCATGAGGTCAGCCTGCGGGGTGTCGTACCCGGCGTGCGAGTGCTAGGAATCGCACATGACGCAAGAATCCTCTCAGCTCCCGAAGCGTCCGCATCGCGTCGCCGTCATCGTCGACGAGGGCACCAACCCCTTCGAAGTGGGCGTCGCCACCGAGCTGTTCGGGCTGCCCCGGCCCGAACTCGGGCTCCCCGGGCCGCTGTACGAGGTCCTGGTGTGCACGCCCGCGCGTGAGGTGCGGCTGAACCATGGCTTCTTCACCGTCACCGGTGCGTACGGGCTGGACGCGGTGGACTCGGCGGACACCCTCGTCGTGCCGGGGCGGCCCGACAACGTCGTACCGCGCGGTGATGACGTCCTCGACGCGATCCGGCGTGCCCACGCGCGCGGGGCGCGGGTCATGAGCCTGTGCACGGGCAGTTTCGCGCTCGCCGAGGCGGGGCTGCTGGACGGGCGCCGGGCCACCACGCACTGGATGTGGACGGACGCCTTCCGCGCCCTGCACCCGCGCGTGCGCCTCGAACCGGACGTCCTCTTCGTGGACGACGGCGACATCCTCACCGCCGCGGGCAGCGCCGCCGCGCTCGATCTCGGGCTGCATGTCGTACGGCGGGACCACGGCGCCGAGATCGCGAACGCCGTCTCCAGGAGGCTCGTCTTCGCGGCCCATCGGGACGGCGGGCAGCGGCAGTTCGTGGAGCGGCCGTTGCCGGACGTGCCGGACGAGTCGCTGGGGCCGCTGCTCGCGTGGGCGCGGGAGCGGCTGGGGGAGCCGTTGACGGTGACCGGGTTGGCCGACCGCGCGGCCGTCTCCCCCGCGACCCTGCACCGGCGGTTCAGGGCGCAGCTGGGGACGACTCCGCTGGCGTGGCTGACCGGGGAGCGGGTGGCGCTGGCGTGCCGGCTGATCGAGCGCGGGGAGGAGCGGCTCGACGTGGTGGCCGCGCGGAGCGGTCTCGGGACCGGGGCGAACCTGCGGGCGCGGCTCCGCCGGGAGACCGGATTGAGCCCGTCGGCCTACCGGCGGCGTTTCGGACCCGCGTCCGGGGAAGCCGTAACGGCATGAGATTCCTCGTACGCGATCGGATCCTCGGCTTCGGTGAGGATTACTGGATCGAGGACCAGCACGGCAACAAGGTGTTCCTGGTCGACGGCAAGGCCATGCGCCTCAGGGACACCTTCGAGTTGAAGGACACGCACGGGCGCGTGCTCATCGACATCCACAAGAAGATGCTCGCCCTGCGCGACACGATGGTCATCGAACGGGACGGCGAGCCCCTGGCGACCATCAGGCGGAAGCGCTTCTCCCTGCTGCGCAACCACTATCGGGTGTCCCTGGTGGACGGCACCGAACTCGACGTCAGCGGCAAGATCCTGGACCGCGAGTTCGGCGTCGACTACGACGGTGAGCTGCTCGCGCAGATCTCCCGGCGCTGGCTGCACATCCGGGAGACGTACGGCGTCGACATCGTCCGGGAGGACGCGGACGCGGCGCTGCTGATCGCGGTGGCGGTGTGCGTGATCCACCTCGCGGAGAAGGAGCGGGAGGACTAACGCGCTTCGCGGTCGGCTGCCTTGCGGGCGCGGGTCCGGCGGCGCTCTCTCAGGTGATCGGCGAAGCGCATGCAGACGGCGAACAGCGCGGCGAGGACCGCGCTGTCCGGCCAGCTGGGAGGGGCGTCGTCCAGCCTGCCGATGAGCCAGACGCACACCGTCATGGGGATCCACGAGACGAGCAGGCCGGTGAGTACGGCCCGGGGACCGGCGGGCGTCCCGGAGTCGCGCGGCGCGAGGTCGTAGCCGGTGCGCTCGTAGTGCGCCTGACGGCGGCGTTCGAAGCGCAGGAACGCCCAGAACAGCAGCCACGCGCACGTGCCGGTGAGGACGGTCTGCAGGAGGTGGCCCCAGGCCGGGTCGGTGAAGACCGAGAGGGCCAGGCCGACGGGGGCCGCGACGAGGAGCGCCGCGACCGTCGCGCAGCCCGCCGCGTTCCGCGCGGCGAACACCAGCGGGCGGGGCGGCGGGTCCGCGCCGTCGAAGCTGCGGTCGACGGCCCAGAAGGCGCGCCGGAGAGCGGCCAGAAGCCGCCTGGATCTGCCGCCCGCCTCGGAACTGCCGTCCGTCTCAGACCCGCCGCTCACCCGGCCCGCCGCGGACGCTCCAGCCCCAGCACCCGGTCCTTCAGCGCCGGGAACTGTTCCCGCGTCACGGCCACCCGCGCCGGATCGAATTCCACCGTGAGGACCTCCTCGCCCGCGCCCGCCTCCGCGAGGACCTCGCCCCAGGGATCGACCACGATCGAGTGACCGGCCTGGGGAACTCCGGCGTGCGTACCGGCCGTTCCGCATGCGAGGACGAACGACTGGTTCTCCACGGCGCGGGCCTGCGCCAGGAGCGTCCAGTGGGAGCGGCGGCGCTCGGGCCAGCCCGCGGGGAGGACGAGGGTCTCGGCGCCGGCGTCGACGAGGCCGCGGAAGAGTTCGGGGAAACGGAGGTCGTAGCAGGTGGCAAGACCGAGGGTCGTCTCGGGAAGGCGGACCGTCACCAGTTCGCTGCCCGCGCCCATCAGCACGGCCTCGCCCTTGTCGAAGCCGAAGCGGTGGATCTTGCGGTAGGCGGCGGCCAGTTCACCGGAGGGGGAGAAGACGAGGGACGTGTTGTAGAGGGGGCCTTCGGGGTCTCGTTCGGGGATCGAGCCCGCGTGCAGCCAGACGCCCGCGTCGCTCGCCGCCTTGGCCATCGCCTCGTAGGTTGGCCCCTCCAGCGGCTCGGCCTCGGTGCCGAACTGCTCGTAGGCGAACGCGCCCGTGGTCCACAGCTCCGGCAGGACGACCAGATCGGCGCCCGCCTGTTCGCGGACGAGAGCACCCACCCGAACCCGACGATTTTCGACCGATTCGCCCTCTTCTACGGCGATCTGGATGAGAGAGGCGCGCACACTACCACCGTCCTGGCATTCGAGCCGTTCACACGGGCCTACGATCGTCACACGAAAGCACTGCCGGGGTGCCTCACAGCAGCGTAACTTAGCGTTCCAAGACACCCGCCGACAGCCACCTCCCGCTGGCAACGCCGCCCGCCACCCGACCTGTACCGACCGCCGAGGGGTCCCGTTCCGTGAGTCTGCATCCCACTCTCCAGCCCTACGCCGACGCCTGGACCCACTCCATCGAAGCGATATCCGAGCTGGTGAACCCGCTTGTGGAGGGAGAGTGGAACCGGCGAACGCCGTGCCCCGGCTGGTCGGTGCGCGACGTGGTCTCGCACGTCATCGGGCTGGACAACGAGATGCTCGGCGACCCGCGCCCCATCCACACCCTCCCGCGCGACCTCTACCACGTCACCAACGAGCACCAGCGGTACATGGAGATGCAGGTCGACGTGCGCCGCCACCACACGGCGCCGGAGATGACGTCGGAGCTGGAGTACACGATCATCCGGCGCAACCGGCAGCTGCGGAACGAGTCGCGGGACCCCGGCGCCAAGGTGCGCGGCCATGTCAGCACCGAGGTCACGCTCGAGCAGTCCATGCGCAACCACGCGTTCAACGTGTGGGTGCACGAGCAGGATCTGCGCACCGCCCTCGGCCGCCCCGGGAACCTCGACTCGCCGGGCGCGCACATCGCTCGTGACGTGCTGCTCTCCGAGCTCCCCCGCGTCGTCGCCGACGACTCGGGCGCACCGCGCAGTTCGGCGGTCGTCTTCGACGTGCACGGCCCGATCGAGTTCCTCCGTACGATCCGCGTCGACATCCAGGGCCGCGGCACCCTGGAGACGGCCCCCGCGCTCGGCCCCGCCGCGACCCTGATCCTCGACTGGGAGACGTACGTCCGCCTCGCCTGCGGACGGGTCCCCCTCGAGTCGGTGACGGACCGCGTCAAGGCGGACGGCGATCCGGAACTCGCGGCGTCGATACTGCGGAACTTCACGGTCACGAAGTAAGCAGACGGTGTGAACTGGGTGTTCGTGGAGGCCGAGTTGGTGGATACGTGAGCGGGCCGGCGTCACGCGGGCACGTGCACCGTCTCCACCCGGCTCGCCACCAGCCGCTCGCGCTCGCGACGGGCCGCCCTGCGCCGTAGCCGCAGGATCTGGCTGACGCCGAGCGCCTGGAGCACGAAGACCACCGAGAACGCGATCGAGTAGTTGTCGCCGGTCGCGTCGAGCAGCACACCGATCGCGAACAGCGTCGTCATCGAGGCCGTGAAACCACCCATGTTGGTGATTCCGGAGGCGGTGCCCTGACGCTCCGGCGGGTTGGCCGGGCGGGCGAAGTCGAAGCCGAGCATCGAGGCGGGCCCGCAGGAACCGAGCACGACGCACAGCACGATCAGCAGCCACATCGGCGCGTGCTCGCCGGGGTAGACCAGCGTGACCGCCCATACGACGGCCGTCGCTCCCACCGTGCCGAGCGCCAGCGGCAGCCGCGCCGCGTGGTGCCGGGCGACGATCTGACCGTAGATCAGCCCCACCACCATGTTGGACAGCACGACGAGGGTGAGGAGTTCGCCGGCCGTGGCGCGGGACAGGCCCTGCGCCTGGACCAGGAACGGCAGGCCCCACAGGAGCAGGAACACCATCGCCGGGAACTGCGTGGTGAAGTGCACCCACAGGCCGAGGCGGGTGCCGGGTTCGCGCCAGGAGGCGGCGATCTGCCGGCGGACGTAGGCCGCGCCCCGGTGCGGGAACGGCTCCGGCTCGTGCCCCTCCGGGTGGTCCTTCAGGAACAGCAGCAGCAGAACGAGGACTACGACCCCGGCGAGCGCGCTGCCCGCGAAGGCCGCCGTCCAGCCGATGTCGTGCAGCAGCCGGGCGATCACCAGGGTGGAGACGAGGTTTCCGGCCATCCCGGCCAGACCCGCGAGCTGGGCGACCATCGGTCCGCGCCGGGCCGGGAACCAGCGGGTGCCGAGCCGCAGCACGCTGATGAACGTCATCGCGTCGCCGCAGCCGAGCAGCGCGCGGGAGGCGAGGGCGGTGCCGTAGGAGGGGGAGAAGGCGAAGCCGAGCTGGCCGGCGGTGAAGAGCACCACCCCGATGGTCAGCACCTTCTTGGTGCCGAGGCTGTCGACGAGCAGCCCGACGGGTATCTGCATGCCCGCGTAGACCAGCAGTTGGAGGATCGAGAACGTCGACAGCGCCGAGGCGTTGACGTGGAAGCGCTCGGCCGCATCGAGGCCGGCCACACCCAGGGACGTACGGAAGATGACGGCGACGAAGTAGACGGAGACGCCGATGCCCCACACGGCCATGGCGCGCCGGCCACCGGGCGGATCGCCGGGCAGGGACAACGCTGAACTGGAACTGCTGCTGCTCATCGGACGTCGCCCCGAGCCAGGTGGGAGAACCAGTCGACGTGCTGATGGACGATGTCCACGGCCGCCTCGGCGTCCCCGGTGCGCAGCGCGTCGAGGATCGCCTCGTGCTCGGTGAGCGTCTTGGCGATGCGGTCGGGGTGCGAGTGCATGATGGCGACGCCCATCCGCAGCTGGCGGTCGCGGAGTTGGTCGTAGAGGCGGGAGAGAATCTCGTTGCCGCCGCTGCGGACGATCTCGGCGTGGAAGCAGCGGTCGGTGACGGCGGCGCCGGCGAGGTCGCCCGCGGCGGCCTGTTCCTTCTGCTTGGCGAGGAGTTCCTCGAGCCGGGCGATGAGGGTCGGTGACGCCGGTACGACCTTGCGGACCGCGTGCTGCTCGACCAGCATCCGGGTCTCCACCACGTCCGCGATCTCCTGCGAGGAGACGGGCAGGACGAGGGCGCCCTTCTTCGGGTAGAGCTTGATCAGCCCTTCGACCTCGAGCCGCAGCAGCGCCTCGCGCACGGGGGTCCGTGACACTCCGACGGCCTCGGCGAGCTCGCCCTCGGTGAGGAGGGTGCCGCCCTCGTAACGCCGGTCCAGGACACCCTGTTTGACGTGGGTGTAGACGCGGTCGGCGGCGGGGGGTTGCTTGACGGCGGACGACGGAGCGGAGGAGGCGGAACCGGTGGCGACGAGGGACGGGGACGACATGAGGACAGCATAGATACAACACGTACGCATGAGGACGGGCGTCCAGGATTCGGACGGAAGCGGCCGGAACCAAGGAGGGCCAGGGGTGCGTCTACGGATGTGCGTTTCGGCGGCCGGTTCCCGGGGGCGTTTCACACCTTCGGGGAACCCGCCCCAGCAACCGCACAACCTTCTGTGCTACTTACGTGTCACACACGTGCGGCCCTTCTCTTTCCCCCCTCCAACTGGGCCGTTCCTCAGGGGCATTCAACGTATTCGGGGTACCTCAGTTGATTACTGCCATTAACGGCATCAAGGGCAGCCGCTTCCGCAGAGCCGCCGCGGTCACCGTGACCGCAGGCGCCGTGCTCGCGACCGGCGCCCTGACCGCGGCACCCGCGCAGGCTGTCACCAAGCCGTCGATCGTGGCCGCGGGCGGCTATGTGATGAACAACGCCACCGGCAAGACGCTCTACACGAAGGCCGCGGACACCAAGCGGTCGACGGGCTCCACGACGAAGATCATGACCGCGAAGGTCGTTCTCTCCCAGTCGAACCTCAACCTCGACGCCAAGGTCACCATCCAGAAGGCGTACAGCGACTACATCGTCGCCAACACCGCCTCCTCCGCCCACCTGATCGTCGGCGACAAGGTCACCGTCCGCCAGCTGCTCTACGGCCTGATGCTGCCGTCGGGCTGCGACGCGGCGTACGCGCTGGCCGACAAGTTCGGCACGGGCTCCACCCGGGCCGCGCGCGTGAAGTCGTTCATCGCCAAGATGAACTCCACGGCGAAGTCGCTCGGCCTGACGAACACGAAGTTCGACTCGTTCGACGGCATCGGCAACGGCAACAACTACTCGACGCCGCGCGACCTGACGAAGCTCGCCAGCAACGTGATGAAGAACTCCACGTTCAAGACGGTCGTCAAGACCAAGTCGTACACCGCCAAGACGGTCACCAAGACCGGCAGCACCCGCACGATGGCTGCCTGGACCAACACGAACACCCTGCTCAGCAGCTACAGCGGCACCATCGGCGTGAAGACCGGCTCCGGCCCCGAGGCCAAGTACTGCCTCGTCTTCGCCGCCACCCGCAACGGCAAGACGGTCATCGGCACGGTCCTCGCGTCGTCCTCGATCACGCAGCGCGCGGCGGACGCGAAGAAGCTCCTGAACTACGGCTTCGCGACGATCTGACTGACGTAGCCGACACGTTCATGGGGGCCTGCCGCATGCCAGCGGCGGGCCCCTTCGTCGTGGCTAGGACCCGCGTTTCCGAGTCGCGGCGAACGTGATGCCGACCCCCGCCGCCCCGTACAGGACGAACAGCGCGCCCTCGCGCCCCAGGCTCCGGCGCTTCACTTCCTGGGCGAACTTCAGCTGGTCGTACGTGCTCGTGCCGGTCGAGCGGCCCGTGGCAGTGTCGTAGGAGAGCGCGCAGCGGTCGCCCTTGCGCATGTGCCCCGGAGAGCTCTCGCCCTCCGCGTCCAGCTGGAGCCCCGGGCAGTCAGGAGCGCCGTCGGCCGCGCCGGCTCTCAACAGCGACAGGGCTCCCCACAGCAGCGGCAGCACGAACAGCACGACCAACACACCGCGGAATCTCATCGAGTCACCCTAGGGGGCGGGGGCGAATCGTAGGATTATTGCAACAGCAAGTGACGTGTGAGGCCGACGCGACGGGGGCGGGGATACGGCATGGCAGTGCCTGGAACCGGTACGGGCCAGGGCGGCGGCCCCGACCTGCGGGTGACGTCCGCCGACCTCACCAGGCTCGCCGGTGACCTCGACGACATGCAGGACCACCTCGACAAGCAGGTCAGACGCATGGACGCGATCGTCGACCGCATCGAAGCCGGCTGGCGCGGCCCCGCGGCGACGGCCTACCGCGACTTCCACCGCGCGGCGACCGAGGACGCCGTACGCATCCGCGAAGTGATGAAGCTGCTGGAGCAGGCGGTGCGGATGAGCCGGGACGGTTTCTCCGCGAACGACATCGAGGTGCTGGAGCAGATGCGGAAGATCCAGGTGAACGTCGCCGGCGAGGTCGCCAAGCTGTCCACGCCCACCGTGGAGGCGCCGGGCGGCGACACACCGACTCCACCCCGCAGCAGCCTCGACTCCTTCTGAACTGAGCCGAGCCGTCAAGTGCCCACTGTCCAACCGTAGTTGCCGACCGATATCCAGGGGGATCATGTCGACCGGGGCTTCCGCCGACGACGACCACATAACCGTCTCCTTCGCCACGCTCCACGACCTCACCACCGAGCTGGAGGACATCCTCAAGCAGCTCAACGGCAAGCTCGACGACCTCTACGACCGCGCCGAACCCGTCGTCCTGTCCTGGAAGGGCGAGGCCCGCGAAGTCTTCGTCGAAAAGCTCGACGAGTGGGACCGCTCGGCACAGGACCTGCAGGCCGCGCAGAAGTGGCTGCACGCGTACGTCACTACCGGGCACGCGAATTACGCGGCGGCGCACCGGGCGGTGCTGCGGGGTTGGGGGGCGGCCTGATGGCGACGCCCTCTCCCTCACCGTCGACGACGCCCCCCGCCACCACCGGCAGCGGTTCGCTGCCCGCCCCGTCGTCCGGCTCGGGCGGCGCGACCCCCGCCCCTTCTCCCGGCTCGCTCCAGGACCCTCAGGGCAAGGACCTCTCGCAGCAGGACACGGTCTCGGCCCGGCAGCAACGCTCCGACGAGCTGGCCGCGATGAAGCCCACCGCTCCGGGCAGCAGCCTGGTCACCGGTTTCGACATCCAGCCGCCGCACGTGTACTACGCGTCCTTCATGCTGCGCAACGCCCAGTACGACTTCGCCGACCGGGCCAAGAGCCTCGTCGACACGCTCGACGGATACGAACACGCGGTGGGCTGCGGGACTGGGCCGGAGGCCTTCGCCAAGGCGTACGCCGAGACCGCCGCCCTGTTCCTCGACGTCTGGGACCGGGCCACCGAAGGCGTCGGCGGTGCGGCCGTGGGCCTCACCGTGACCGCCAACAACTACGCGGAGGCGGAACACGCCACCAACATCCTGACCCCGTCGGTGGTGAAGAAGAGTCCGCCGGCCGTTCTCAAGAAGGCCGGGGCGGGCGGCCCCGTCGCCGAGCTCGGCTGGGGCAACGCGGCCGGCGAAGACGGCTGGGGCAACGCGATCATCGACGAGGTCTCCGGCGCGCTGAGCTGGGTCGGCGACCACGTACTGCGCCCGGTCCTCAAGCACGCTCTGCAGCACGGGAAGGTCGCGGACATCACGCCGGGCGGCGACGACATCAGCCTTCCCAAGATCGCGCAGGCCTGGCGGCAGGCGGGCACGGACGCCAAGAAGTCCGCGGACAGCTTCGACGACGCAATCGCTTACATCACCAACCCCGCGTCGGGGAACGACGAGTGGCAGAGCGCGATGAGGGACTTCTGCTCCTCGATATGGGGCACAACGGCCTGGGGCCAGGAACGGCTCGGCCACAAGTGGAACCACAAGGATGGCCGGCGGCCCGCGCTGGACGTCCTCCAGGACTCCGCACGAGACATCGCCACGGCCAGTGACGGAGTCAGCGCCGAAGTCACGAAGATCAGGTCCACGATCATCGACGTCTACAAGGACGCGGCGACGAAAACCTTCGCCGTGAAGGGCATCCTGGACGCCCTGGAAAAGCTCAGCGAACTCCCCGAGCTGGCCGCGGAGTTCATATCCAACATCGACACGGGGCGCCTGAATCACGCGGTTGACGCCTACAACCGGGAAATTCATTCCTACGGTGCCGAATTGAGCACACTCAAGGAAGCTCTGGAGGAAGCAAGGCTCAGTGTCCCCAGATACGCTGCCGAGGAAGCACGCGCCGAGGCTTTCGGTGCGCGGTCGCTCGACGAGTTCAAGCACAGTCACGCCTGGACGAATCCGGAGGACACCAAGAACGGCATCTACAAGATCGACCTCGCAAGCAACGAATGGCTCGACGGCGGCCACACTCTCGACAAACACGTAGGCAAGTCGGACGCACAGCTCGCCCAACGTCTACGCGATCAGGGAGATCCGCCGACAGCCGCCTGGCCACACGGAAAGCCGCAGGTCGGGGCGGCGTCCACGTTCACCACGGCGGCACAGGCACAGAGACTGACTCAGTACAATGTGGACGAGAACTCGGCCGAAATCACAGCATGGCTCGGGCGTCCACCATCAGCTCAGAACGACGATCTCAAACTGCCCATCGATTGCACGGCACCAAACGGTGAGACGAGCGGGCGCAGTGTCACCAAGCAGCCGAACGATGTGAACAACGAGGGGTTCAAGACCAAGGGGCTGGAGGCAGAGGCCATTCCAGTCAAAAAGGTGAGAACCATCCTCAAGTACGACCCTCAACTGGATCCTCCGTTCGTCGTCCTGACGTCAATGCCCAACAAATAAGCCGCATTTCAGACGCTAGGAGTGGCCATCAGTACGGATTGGTATCCCGCTTCGATGACGTGGCAGGACATGGACCCGGCTACGCATCTGTTCGACCCCGCTCGGGCAGCAGACGTCGTGTACGAGATCGCGTCCTCGCCGGACCCGCAGTCCGGTCGCGCGCGGGTACCGCGGTCGACCCGTTCAATCGCCCGTGGTCTTGCCGAACACTACGGATCTTGGGCATTCGGCTGGTTCAACGCGACAGGTTCATCGCCCGACTCCGGACTCGTTGTCAGGGAGGTCCCGGCAAGCGGCCCGGGCGGGAGCGAACTGGAGCAGCAGACGCAGCGGTGCCTGAGCGCCTTGCTTCAATGGCGAGCGTGGCTGGAGGAACTTGCCGCAGTCTTCGAGCAGTTCACACCCGGGCCGGACGCGGACGAGAAACAGATCCGCCAAGTACGCGAGCACGCTGTCGCTCCCCTTGTCACACTCGTCGTCGAACGCACCGGAGCCGGTGAGAGCTGGCGGTCCGTCTTCGAACAGGCACTTGCCTGGTACTTGGAATCGACCGGTCTGTCTCCGGCCGAGGCGGAGGAGCTGACGGACGAGGTCGTGGACTCCGAGTTCGAGAGCTGGGTCGCGCCCGATGAACAAGCGGTGGACCGCGTGCGGGAGGCCGTCGGAGGATACGGTGCGTGACGACCTGCAGAACTGGCTACGGGTGCGCGCCGAAGTCGACTGGAGACAGGCGTCAAAAACTCTGACAGGCCCGATCCATGGACGCCGCGACGCCGTCGACGAGGTGATCGGGACAGGCGGCAGGCCGAACGATCCCGCTCGCGGTGCCCGAGTACGGGCTGCTTGGCGGATGGCCCGAGCGGACGCCACGGCAGGCAGGCCCCTCGACTTCGGCGTCCTGTGCACGTGGCAGAAGCTGGTACTCGGGCAGCCTGATGTCGCATTTCGCGTCCTGCCTGCCTTCGCCAAGGGCGGACGGGAGCGGTACGGCCTGTGCGCGGAAACACCGGCCCAATTCGACGAATGCCTGCGGCAGGCCACTGACATCGACACCGTCCTCCCGCTCCCGGCCCGTGCGGCCCGTGCCTATCTCGATGTGTGTTTCTTTCATCCCTTCGACGACGGAAATGGCCGTGCCGCTTTGCTGGCCCTGGCATTCGTCCTGGCACGCGAGGGTGTCGTGCTCGACGAGGTCGGTCCCATCCAGATACGCCGATACGCCGAGGACGCGTCGGGCGCGAGAGCGTTGGCGCGCCTGATCCACGTCCTGGCCACAGCCGCCGAGCGCCGTGACCGGACGGAAACGTCGACGGATGCGCGAGGATCCGATGGCGGAACCCACCGTCCGTACCTATCCGCAAGCCCCTCGACGAGGTGACGCCCGTGCAGGAAGCACCCACAGTACGTACAAGAAGTTCGACCTACCCCGACCGCGAAACCGCCCAATGGGCCACCCAACAGGTCGTCACCGCCAACGAGCAGGTCATCCACCGCTGGCTGGCCCGGTCCACGCGCCCCCGCCTGACCATCGAGGCGTCCTGGCCCTCTCGCCCCGAACCGGTCGGACGAGTCCTCCTCCAGGCGATGATGCTGGCCGGACGGGACCCGGTGGACGTCCGCGCGGCCCGGGTGATCCTGAAGCGGGACGCGTCCCGGCCGCACGGGTTCGCCGTCCACGCCACGTTCCCCGTCTACCTGTAGCGACCCGATCCGTAGAGGCTGACCACCGTGCCCTTGAGCCCCCTCGAACACGACCGCCGCTACGGCGAGTTGGACCAGGTGATCCGCGCCTACGCCGGGCAGCCGGCGGACGACACCCCGGACAAGGCGAGCGACGCGCTGGTCGCCTACCTCCGCCACACCTGGCACACCCGCCCCTGGACCCTTACCGTCGCCGAACGCCAACTCCGCGAGTACGCCGACAACCCTCCCGGCCGACTCCGCCTGCGCCTCGGCGAGTTCTACGCCGTCCCGGACGTCGGCCTGCCCGAAGCCGACCTCCAACAGTGGCTGTACTGCCTCGCCGACCACATCAAGCACAGCGTCGAGGAGGGCGAGGTCCCGCCCCCGGCCACCCCCGCCACCCACTGGGAATGGCACGCCCGCTTCCCGGAACTCGGTCAGTTCCTCGGCGGCTGGTTCTCCCAGGACATGCCGGACGAGTTCGACGACCACGACGCGGCGATCGACGACTACCGGACCTCGACCGACCCGCAGTTGGTCGCCCACCTCGTCGGCGAGCTGCACGAACTGCTCGCCCTGGACATCGACGAGTCCGACTACACCCTCGCTGTCGCCGAGTTGGGCATGGAGGTCGACCCACCGGCGCCGTACTCACCCAGCGGCTGGCTCGCACTGGCCGCCGACCGGCTGACCGCGCCGCGTGCCGAGTACGGGCTCTCGACGCGCGAAGGGCGGCCCAGTGGATCGGAGTAGGGACGAGTTGGCGGTCCGACTCAAGCGGCTGGCGCATCCTCAGCGCGTGTACGTCCGCTCGGGCCGGCTGCGTCCGGCCAGTGGCGGTGCGCGCGGCGTCCTGGCCGCCGTCGCCGCTGAAACGCACATCCTCGTGGGGCAGTTGCACCGGAAGGACTGGCAGCAGCACGCCAGTGACCCGGGCGGTCCGGCACCCGTCGGACAGGTCGAGGAGGCGTTGGAGCCTCTTTCCGCGGAGAACGCCGCGGCCATGATGGGCCGTCTCGCCTCGCAGTCCCTCGTCTGGCGGGAGTTCACGTTCATGGAACGCACCGAGGCCGACACCGTCGCGGGCCAGGTGGTGGAACTCCTCGGGCCGGACGCCCTGTGGTGGTCCAACGGCGACGAACACAGTTGGAGCGCCGTGTCCGCCTGTACCTTCGACGGCTTGGTCGCCGGCACCGACGGCCGACGCTTCGCCGTGCTCATCCAGGTCGGCGAAGACTGAGAACACCGAGCCGCGCACCTCCGGCTCATGGAGATGCGCGGCCCCTGCCACCTACCCCCAGGTGATCAACCGCTTCGGCTGCTCAAGGATCGCCGCCACGTCCGCCAGCACCTTCGACCCCAACTCCCCGTCCACCAAACGGTGGTCGAAGGACAGCGCGAGGGTCGTGACCTGGCGGGGCTTCACCTTGCCCTTGTGGACCCACGGTTGGAGTCTGATCGTGCCGATCGCGAGGATCGCCGACTCGCCGGGGTTGAGGATCGGGGTGCCGGTGTCGATACCGAAGACGCCGACGTTGGTGATGGTCACCGTGCCGCCCTGCATCGCTGCGGGGGACGTCTTGCCGTCGCGTGCCGTGGACACCAACTCGCCGAGTGAGTCGGCCAGTTGGGGCAGTGTCTTCGCGTGGGCGTCCTTGATGTTCGGCACGATCAGACCGCGCGGGGTCGCCGCCGCGATGCCGAGGTTGACGTAGTGCTTGAGAACGATCTCCTGGGCGGCGTCGTCCCAGGACGCGTTGATGTCCGGGTTGCGCTTGATGGCGACCAGCAACGCCTTGGCGATCAGGAGCAACGGGTTCACCCGTCGGCCCTGCATCTCCTTGTCCTGCTTGAGTTCCTCGACCAGCTTCATCGTCCGCGTCACGTCCACCGTCACGAACTCCGTGACATGCGGTGCCGTGAACGCCGAGCCGACCATCGCCGCGGCCGTCGCCTTGCGGACGCCCTTCACCGGGATACGGGTCTCCCGGGTCGTGTCGTACGTCACGGGAGCCGGCGAAAGGGGGGCCGGCTCGGGCACCTGTACCGGTTCCGGCGCCGGTGCAGGTGCCACCGCCGCGTGCACGTCCTCGCGGGTGATGATGCCGTCCGGGCCCGACGGGGTCACCGTCGCCAGGTCGACACCCAGGTCCTTCGCCAGCTTGCGCACCGGCGGCTTCGCGAGGGGGCGGGACTGTACCGCCGACGCGTGGCCGTTCAACTCCGCCTGTACGGCCGCCGACGCCTCCTGGGCCGGGATCTCCGCGCCCTTGCGGGGGCGGCGCTTCGTGGCGGACGTGGAGACGCCGTAGCCCACCAGAACCGGTGTGCGGGCCGGGGCCGCGGGCTTCGCCTCCTCCTGTACAGGAGCGGCCACGGGAGCAGCCGGGGCCTCCTCGGGAGCGGCACCGCCGCCCGCCACCGCCACCGCGATGATGGACGTGCCCACCGCCACCGTCGTCCCCTCGGGGAAGCGGAGTTCGTGGACCACGCCGTCGTAGGGGATGGGGAGTTCCACCGCCGCCTTCGCCGTCTCCACCTCGCAGACGACCTGGCCGTCGGTGACGGTGTCGCCGGGCTGGACGTACCACTTGAGGATCTCGGCCTCGGTGAGGCCCTCGCCCACGTCCGGCATCTTGAACTCGCGTACGGACGCTGCAACTTCAGTCATCGTCGTCACGACCCCTCTCCTCAGTACGCCAGAGCGCGGTCGACGGCGTCGAGCACCCGGTCCAGGCTCGGCAGGTACTCCTCCTCCAGGCGGGCCGGCGGGTACGGGGCGTGATAGCCGCCGACCCTGAGGACCGGCGCCTCCAGGTGGTAGAAGCAGCGCTCGGTGATGCGGGCCGCGATCTCGGCGCCGGAGCCGAAGAACACCGGCGCCTCGTGGACCACGACCAGGCGGCGGGTCTTCTCGACCGAGGCCTGGATCGCGTCGAAGTCCAGCGGGGACACCGAGCGCAGGTCCAGGATCTCCAGCGACTTGCCCTCCTCGGCGGCCGCGTCGGCGACCTCCTGGCAGAGCTTCACCATCGGGCCGTAGGCGGCGAGGGTCAGGGCGGTGCCCTCGCGGACCA
This sequence comes from Streptomyces hokutonensis, assembly GCF_000376565.1. Lineage (GTDB taxonomy): Bacteria > Actinomycetota > Actinomycetes > Streptomycetales > Streptomycetaceae > Streptomyces > Streptomyces hokutonensis. Next base: position 52,337 of record NZ_BARG01000076.1, read on the forward strand.
CGCGGGCCTTGTGCAGGGGGCCGGGGATGGCCTCGGTGTTGACCTCGCCCTTGTCCCAGTAGCGCCGCTTCGGTTCGAAGAAGATCACCGGGTCGTCGCTCTGGATGGCCTGCTGCATCATCCAGTAGGCGTCCGACGCGTTCGACGGGCTGACGATCTTCAGGCCGGCCACATGGGCGAACAGGGCCTCGGGGGACTCCGAGTGGTGTTCGACCGCGCCGATCCCGCCGCCGTAGGGGATGCGGACGACGATCGGGAGTTTGACCTTGCCCAGGGAGCGGGCGTGCATCTTGGCGAGCTGGGTGACGATCTGGTCGTAGGCCGGGAAGACGAAGCCGTCGAACTGGATCTCCACGACCGGGCGGTAGCCGCGGAGGGCCAGTCCGATGGCGGTGCCTACGATGCCCGACTCGGCGAGTGGGGTGTCGACGACCCGGCTCTCGCCGAAGTCCTTCTGGAGGCCGTCCGTGACGCGGAAGACGCCGCCGAGCTTGCCGACGTCCTCGCCCATGATGAGGACCTTGGGGTCGGACTCCAGGGCGGCGCGCAGCGATTCGTTGATCGCCTTGGCGAGCGGCAGGTTCTTGGTTGTCGCGGTCTCCGCCATGTCACTTACCCCCTTCTTCGTCCGCGAACGACGCCTGGTAGGCGGCGAACTGGGCCCTCTCCTCGTCGACGAGCGCGTGCCCGTCCGCGTACACGTGCTCGAAGAGTGCGAACCGGTCCGGGTCCGGCATGGCACGGACCGCTTCGCGCACTCGCCTGCCCAACGCCTCGCTCTCCGTCTCGAGTTCCGCGAAAAATCCCTCGTCCGCGTGGTTTGAGGCCTCCAGATACCGGCGCAGCCGCAGGATCGGGTCCTTCGCCTCCCACGACTCGCGCTCCTCGTCGGCCCGGTACTTCGTCGGGTCGTCGGAGGTGGTGTGGGCGCCCATGCGGTAGGTGTACGCCTCGACGAGCGTCGGGCCCTCGCCGCTGCGGGCCCGCTCCAGCGCCCACTTGGTGACCGCGAGGCAGGCCAGCACGTCGTTGCCGTCGACGCGGACGCCCGGGAAGCCGTAGCCCTGCGCGCGCTGGTAGAGCGGAACGCGGGTCTGCTTCTCGGTGGGCTCGGAGATGGCCCACTGGTTGTTCTGGCAGAAGAACACGACCGGGGCGTTGTAGACCGCGGAGAAGGTGAACGACTCGGCGACGTCGCCCTGGCTGGAGGCGCCGTCCCCGAAGTACGCGACGACGGCGCTGTCGGCGCCGTCCATGGTCACGCCCATCGCGTAGCCGGTGGCGTGCAGGGTCTGCGAGCCGATGACGATCGTGTACAGGTGGAAGTTGTTGGTGTTGGGGTCCCAGCCGCCGTGGTTGACGCCCCGGAACATGCCCAGCAGGTTGGTCGGGTCGACCCCGCGGCACCAGGCGACGCCGTGCTCGCGGTAGGTCGGGAAGACGTAGTCGTCCTCGCGGGTGGCCCGCCCGGAGCCGATCTGGGCGGCCTCCTGGCCGAGCAGCGAGGCCCACAGGCCCAGCTCGCCCTGGCGCTGCAGGGCGGTGGCCTCGGCGTCGAAGCGGCGGGTGAGCACCATGTCGCGGTACAGGCCGCGGAGCTCATCGGGGGTGATGCCGGCGACGTACTTGTCGTACGGGGCGGTCTTCGCGTTCTTGACTCGCTTGCCCTCGGGCGTCAGCAGCTGGACGAGGTCCGGGTCGGCGCCCTTGGCCTTGCTTCCGGCGCTGCGTCGCGGCTTGCGCGTGGCAGTGCTCTCCACGGTCAACGTGTGCTCCTCCGTCGGTCCGGCTCCCCGGGTTCGCCGGGTGCCAGTGCGGCTCACCTGCGCCCCACGGACGCACAGGGTGGGTGCGGTTCGTCGGGAGCAGGCGTGACAGGTGCCCCGGCGAGCGCCCTGCAAAAGGCACGTTACCCAGTGCTCCACAATTCTGTGAAACCCCTCCTGACCTGCGATTTTGCTTGGATTTCCAAGTAAATCGGCAAAGTCGGGAACAACTCCTGGTCACAGCCTTGCAGGGGGCCGGAACAACGGCACGTTATCCCGGTCACCTCGGGCACGGGAAGAGGCCGCGTGTGAGACTTGCGGCGTGCGCGAAGACGGAAAAATCAGTGTTTTTCTCCTCGATGACCATGAAGTGGTACGCAGAGGTGTCCACGAGTTGCTCTCCGTGGAGGACGACATCGAGGTGGTCGGCGAGGCCGGCACCGCGGCGGACGCCCTGGCGCGGATCCCGGCCGTGCGCCCCGACGTCGCGATTCTCGACGTACGGCTCCCGGACGGCAGCGGGGTCGAGGTGTGCCGGGAGATCCGCGCGCGGGACGAGTCGGTGCGGTGCCTGATGCTGACCTCGTTCGCGGACGACGAGGCCCTGTTCGACGCGATCATGGCGGGCGCCTCCGGGTACGTCCTGAAGGCCATCCGGGGGAACGAACTGCTGAGTGCCGTACGGGATGTCGCGGCCGGGAAGTCGCTGCTGGACCCGGTGGCGACCGCCCGGGTCATGGAGCGGCTGCGCAACGGCGGCGCCGAGCCGGACGACAAGTTCGACGGGCTCACCGACCAGGAGCGCAGGATCCTCGACCTGATCGGGGAGGGGCTCACCAACAGGGCGATCGGCGAGCGGCTGCACCTCGCGGAGAAGACCATCAAGAACTACGTGTCCAGTTTGCTTTCCAAACTCGGTATGGAGCGGCGTTCGCAGGCGGCGGCCTACGTGGCGCGCAGACAGGCCGAGCGGCGGCGCGATTAGGGACCAAAGACCTCTCCCCCGGGAGGCCGGACGCGCCGACAGTGGTCACATGCCCGAGGACGCACAGTCGGCCATCGCCCTGCTCTCCCGCACCGATCACGGCAGGGTGGCGACCACTCTGCGGGCGCTGCCCTTCCTGGCCCTCGCCGGCCACATCGTCCAGGACGGGCGGCTGCTGCTGCGCATGCCCCGGAGTCACGGCCACCACCACGCGTGCGTGGGCAGCGTCGTCGCCTACGGGGCCGACAACCTGGACTCGGCCGGGCCGGGCGAGGAGCTGTGGTCCGTGCAGGTGATCGGCACCTGCGAGCCCCATGAGCCGACGGCCGACCAGGTCGAACGTTTCGGCCCGGCCCGGGACGCGATGGTGTACCTGCGCATCGAACCGCGGCTCGGCACCGTGCACCCGGTGGACAGCGGCCTGGAACGGCACTTCAAGCCCACCCTGTGACCGAAAGCGACCACCACCGACCGACCGGTGACTTTCTGTGACAAACCGCAGCTCACAGCCTCGCTCCGTGCCCTAGCATCGGCCGCGTGCCGCGCTTACGTGTACCACCCCCCATGCCCCACGCGCCCCCGCTGGGCGCCCTCCTCCGCCAGTACGCCGCCGGGTCCGCCGTCGCCTGCGAACCCGTCGAACAGGGCCTCCTGAACCGCGGCTACCGGCTCCGCACCACCCGGGGCCGCTACTTCCTCAAGCACCACTTCGACCCCGAGACCGCCGATCCGGCGGCGATCGCCCGCCAGCACGCCGCGACCCGGCGCCTGGCCGACCTCGGCGTCCCCGTCGCCCCGCCGGTGCCCGACCGCGACGGCCGTACGGTCGCCGTCGTGGGCGGTCACGCCTACGCCCTGCACCCCTGGATCGACGGCCGCCACCGCCACGGCGGCCAGCTGACCACCGTCCAGTGCGGACGCCTCGGCGCGCTGCTGGGGGTCGTCCACGCGAGCCTGGAGCGGGTGATGCCGGGACAGCGCGCGGAGTGCCTGCCGGGAGCCGACCCCGCCGACACCTTCGCCCTCATCGACGACCTGCTCGGGCACGTCCGCAGGCACCGGCCCGCCGACGCCTTCGACGAACTGGCCCGCCACCGGCTGCTGGAACGGCGGGAGCTGCTCGAGCGGCACGCGGACCGGCGGCCACCGCGCGGGGCCTCCGTGGGGTGGGTGCACGGGGACTTCCACCCGTTCAACCTGCTCTACAGGGGCGACGCCCCCGCCGCGATCGTCGACTGGGACCGGCTCGGCGTCCAGCCCCGCGCCGAGGAGGCCGTACGCGCCGCCGCGATCTTCTTCGTACGGCCCGACGGGGCGCTCGACCTGCCCAAGGTGCGGGCGTACGCGCACGCGTACCGGCGGGCCGCGCGGGCCACGCCCTCCGAACTCGCCGCCGCCGTGCACCGGGTGTGGTGGGAGCGGCTCAACGACTTCTGGATGCTGCGCTGGCACTACGAACGCGGCGACACCCGCGCGGACCCCCAGTTCCCGGCCGCCTCGGCGCTCGCCGTGTGGTGGACGCGGGAGTACGACGCGGTGTGCGAGGCCTTCACGGAGTACGCCCCCTAGGAGGGCGGAAAACGGCACGCGCGCGTGGACCCCTGTTTACGGGGCGCACGCGCGCGTGTCGTCGGTGCGTGGAGGTCAGCCGCCGCCCAGGGCTCCGGCGACGGTCCCGGTACCGCCGTCGTCACCGGGGTCGCCCGAGTCCGTCGGATCCGCCGAGGTGCTCGCGGTCGGGGTGTCCGACGGCTCCGTGGCGGACGGGGTCGGGGTGTTCGACGGCTTCTCAGTGGCCGTCTCGGACGGCGTGTACGAGGGCGTGCTCGACGGCGTGTAGCCCGAGCCGGAGCTCGTGCCGCTGTCGTCCGTCTGCGTGTCCGAGGGCGTGGCGGACGCCTCGTCGCTCGGTGTCTCGGAGGACTGGTCGTCGGTCGAGGACTGCGAGGTCGTGGGCGACTGCGAGGTACCCGAACCGCCGGTGCCGTTCCCGGTGTTGTTCATGGCCAGCGCCACACCCGCCGCGATGGCGATCACCGCGAGCACGGCGAGGATCCACAGCTTGCCCCGGCCGCTGCCGTGGTTGCCGTGCCCCTCGAAGCCGCCGTCGTCGCCGTTGCCGTAACCGCCCGGCAGGATCGGCTGCGGGATCTGCGCGGTGCCGGAGGCGTCCTGCGGCATCATCGCCGTGCCGCCGAAGCCGCCCGGCGGGGTCCCCTGGCCGTTCGCCACGGTCACCGGGCCGGTGTTCCAGGTGCCGGTGTGGCCACCCTGGTCGTAAAGCATCTGCAGGCCGTACTGGACCAGCCCCCGCATCTCCTCGGCCGTCTGGAAACGGTCGTCCGGGTCCTTGGCGAGGGAGCGCATGACGAGGCCGTCGAGCTCCGGCGGGCAGACGCCGTTCGAGGTCTGGGACGGCGGGACCGGGATGTCCTGGACGTGCTGGTAGACCACCGACAGCGGGGTCTCGCCGGTGAACGGGGGCCGCAGCGCGAGGAGTTCGTAGAGGAGGCAGCCCGTCGCGTACAGGTCGGAGCGGTGGTCGACCGCCTTGCCCAGCGCCTGCTCGGGCGAGAGGTACTGCGGGGTGCCCATGACCATGCCGGTCTGCGTCATCGTCGTGGACGCGCCGTGCAGCGCGCGGGCGATGCCGAAGTCCATGACCTTGACGGCGCCGTTGTGCGTGATGATCACGTTCGCGGGCTTGATGTCGCGGTGCACGATGCCGTGCTGGTGCGAGTAGGCGAGCGCCTCCAGGACCCCGGAGACGATGATCAGGGCCTGCTCGGGCCCGGGCGCCTCGGCGTTCAGGAGCAGGTCGCGGATCGTGCGCCCCTCGACGATCTCCATGACGATGTAGGGCACGGACTGGGCGCCGCCCGCGCCGTAGCCGCCCGTCGACACCGTGTCCTCGCCGGAGTCGTACACGGCGACGATCGCGTGGTGGTTGAGGCCGGCCACCGACTGGGCCTCACGCGTGAAGCGGGCCTTGGAGGTCGGGTCCTCCGCCAGGTCGGAGCGGAGCAGCTTGACCGCGACCGTGCGCCCGAGCCGGACGTCCTCGGCCGCGAAAACCTCGGCCATACCGCCCCGGCCCAGTCTGTGGGTGAGCCGGTACCGGCCGTCGCCGACCAGTCCGCCGTTGCCCCACAGTTCCGGTGCGTCCGACATTCCGCCGCCAGCCGCCTCGGGGTCGGACGGGCCCTGAGCGTGCTGCTGTGCCATCAGTCCTCGCCGTCGTTTCTGCCCGCGGTGCGCGCGGTGTTGTTACGGTCTCCGTCGGCCACGCTACAGGCTCGGCGCAAGCCGCCGTTCCGGGATCAGTGCCGGAATCGTCCTGAGACGGACCGGCCATCAAATCGGTACCACGGGCCGTCGTGCAAATTCTGTGTACCGCCGGTACAGCACCTGTAACGCTTCCACGACTCTTCTTTCGCGTACGGTCACGGAACGGGCACCGCGCTTGACGTGTCAGTGCCCTCCGGCAGACTTGGCCGGGAATGGCACATTCGATCACTGAGCCGGCGCCGATGGGGGACACGGAACATGAGCCAGGACGGCCCACACGGCCGGTATACGGGCCGCGCGCTGGCGGGTGGCCGGTACCAGCTGCGCGACCTGCTCGGCGAGGGCGGCATGGCCTCGGTGCACCTCGCCTACGACTCGGTGCTCGACCGCCAGGTCGCGATCAAGACACTCCACACCGAGCTCGGCCGTGAGCAGGCCTTCCGCGAGCGCTTCCGCCGCGAGGCCCAGGCCGTGGCCAAGCTCACGCACACCAACATCGTCTCGGTCTTCGACACCGGCGAGGACGCGCTCGACGGCTCGACGATGCCGTACATCGTCATGGAGTACGTCGAGGGCCGCCCCCTGGGCTCCGTACTCGACGAGGACGTACGGCAGTTCGGCGCGATGCCCGCCGACAAGGCGCTGAAGATCACCGCGGACGTGCTGGCGGCGCTGGACATCAGCCACGAGATGGGCCTGGTCCACCGCGACATCAAGCCGGGCAACGTGATGATGACCAAGCGCGGCGTCGTGAAGGTCATGGACTTCGGCATCGCCCGCGCCATGCAGTCCGGCGTCACCTCGATGACGCAGACCGGCATGGTCGTCGGCACCCCGCAGTACCTCTCCCCGGAACAGGCGCTCGGCCGGGGCGTGGACGCGCGCAGCGACCTGTACTCGGTCGGCATCATGCTGTTCCAACTGGTCACCGGGCGGCTCCCGTTCGACGCGGACTCGCCGCTGGCCATCGCGTACGCGCATGTGCAGGAGGAGCCGGTCGCGCCCTCCTCGATCAACCGTTCGCTGCCGCCGGCCGTGGACGCGCTGATCGCCCGCGCGCTGAAGAAGAACCCGAACGAGCGCTTCCCGAACGCCGAGTCCATGCGCGAGGAGTGTCTGCGTGTGGCGTCCTCGCTGCACGCGGCGGCCCCGAGCATCGTGCCGGGCGCGCCCGCGCAGAGCGGCTCCGGCGTCGGCTCCGCGGTGTTCCCGCCCGTCGACCAGGCGGCCCCGGCGCCCACCGGCCCCGTACAGACGCCGTACCACCCGGGCCCGTACCACCACGGCACTCCGGCGCCCACGCCGCCCTCGCCCGCCTATGGCTATCCGCAGCAGCCGGGCTACCAGACGCCGGCCTCGGTCGGGTTCGGGCAGCAGGGCATCTCGACCCCGCCGCCGTACAACCTGAACCCGCAGCACCCGACGCCGACCCCTGGCGGAGGCGGCGGCCGGAGCAACAAGCCGGTGGTCATCGGCGCGATCGTCGTCGCCCTCATCGCGATCGGCTCGCTGATCGCGGCCCTGGCGAACGCCGGCAACGGCTCGGACGACCAGGGCGGCAGCGGCAGCGGCAGCGGCTCCAGTGCGAGCAGTTCGGTCACGGCGGTGGAGGGCCACCGCGACGGCGACACCTCGAAGACGATCGAGACGACCGCGTGCACGGAGCCGGAGGAGTCGTACAACGACTCCACCAAGATCCGGGTCCCGGACTTCCAGTTCAAGTACATCTCGTCGGTCAAGTCCTGCCTGCAGGCCGCGGGCTGGAAGGTGAAGATCAAGTACGAGGACGAGAACACCTACGGCCAGGGCACGGTCATGGAACAGTTCCCGGCGGCCGACACGGACGTGGACCCCAAGGACATGCCCCAGATCCAGCTGGGCGTCTCGACGGGCAACCCGTCCTGACCCCGTGACGCGGAAGGGCCCGGCAGCGACCGCTGCCGGGCCCTTTGAACATGTGGGGGTGTCTACAGGTACGGGCCGCCCACCCGGCCGCCGCCCGGCTGGCCCTCCTCGCCGCCGTCACCGACACCCGGCGGCAGGGCCCGGCGCATCTGCTCCAGCTGCGCCCGCGCGGCCATCTGCTGGGCGAACAGCGTGGTCTGGATCCCGTGGAAGAGTCCCTCCAGCCAGCCCACCAACTGCGCCTGCGCGATACGGAGTTCCGCGTCGCTCGGGATCGCCGTGTCCGTGAAGGGCAGCGAGAGCCGCTCCAGCTCCTCGACCAGCTCCGGCGCCAGACCGTCCTCCAGCTCCTTCACCGAGCTGGCGTGGATCTCCTTGAGCCGCACCCGGCTCGCCTCGTCGAGAGGAGCGGCACGCACCTCCTCCAGGAGCTGCTTGATCATGCTGCCGATCCGCATGACCTTGGCGGGCTGTTCCACCATCTCCGTCACCGGGATCTCGCGGGAGTCCTCGTCCCCGGTGCCACCGAGCGCCATCCCGTCCTGGCCCACGACCAGGATCTGAGGCTTCTCCGGTGACCTTTCGTTCCTCGGCATCTCCATGCCGCCATTCTCTCGCACCCGTACACCTCACCACCGTGGTGCCCCCCTCGTAAGGTGATCCACCGTTTGCCGGAACCTGGAATGCCGGGAAACCCGCCCGATGTGACGCTTGTCCCGTGACTCCATGGCTGCGCACCGCGGGACTGCTGCTTGTGCTGGGCACGGGCTCGGTGGTGAATCCGTGCGGGGGTGTTCCGGCGTACGGGGTGGGGGCGGGAAGTACCGGGGGCGCCGGGGGTGGCCCTGCGGCGGTCACGGCACCTGCGTCCGCCTCCCCCTCCGCCACCGCCCTGAAGCCCGCCTCCGGTCCCGACCACCACGATCAGGCCCCCGCTCGCCCCGAGCCCTCCCGGGCCGGAAGCCAGGCCGGCGAAGGGCGGGAACGGCCGGGGCGGACGGCTCGGCCGAGCGCGGAGGAGGACGAAAACGGAGGTGCCGACGAGGACACGGCCGAGCCGACGGCGGACGAGGACGGCGCTTCGGCCGTTCCGACGGCCGCCGACTCCGCGTCGCCGTCCGAGGAAGCGGCGGCCGTGCCGTCCTCGCCACCGCTCCGGCCCGTGCACCAGACCGTCACCCACGCCGAGGACGACCCCACCGAGCCCGTCCTGCGGATCCTGCCGCTGGGCAGCGGCCTGATCCTCATCGGGCTCGGCCTGGGTCTCGCCTTCATCGGTCTGCGGGTGCGCCGGGGTTAGAACCTGTCCGGTCTACGGTGCGACGAGCAGCACCTTTCCGATGTGCCCGCTGTCCTCGACCACCTGGTGCGCTGCCGCCGCCTCGCTCATCGGGAACTCACGGTCGACGACCGGACGGACCTGGCCGGAGTCGATCAGCGGCCACACATGCTCGCGTACGGCGGCGACGATGGCCGCCTTCTCGCCGAGCGGGCGGGCCCGCAGCGAGGTCGCGCTGATCGCGGCCCGCTTGCCGAGGAGGGCGGCGATGTTGAGTTCGGCCTTGATTCCGCCCTGCAGCCCGATGATCGCGAGCCGTCCGTTGACGGCGAGGGCCTGGACGTTGCGGTCCAGGTACTTGGCGCCCATGTTGTCGAGGATGACGTCGGCGCCCGCACCGCCCGTGGCCTGCGCGACCTCGGCGACGAAGTCCTGCTCGCGGTAGTTGATGAGGACGTCCGCGCCCAGCTCGGCGCAGTAGTCCAGCTTCTCCTTGGTGCCGGCCGTGACGGCGACCTTCGCGCCGACCGCCTTGCCGAGCTGGATCGCCATGGTGCCGATACCGCTCGAGCCGCCGTGCACAAGGAGGGTCTCGGCGGGGCGGAGGTGGGCGACCATGAAGACGTTCGACCAGACCGTGCAGACCACCTCGGGCAGCGCGGCGGCCTGCTTGAGGTCGACGCCCCGCGGCACCGGCAGCAGCTGCCCGGCCGGTACGGCGACCTTCTGCGCGTAACCGCCGCCCGCGAGCAGCGCGCACACCTCGTCGCCGACCGACCATCCGGAGACCCCGGGGCCGACCTCGGTGATCCGGCCGGAGCATTCGAGGCCGGGGTAGCGGGACGCGCCGGGCGGCGGGTCGTAGAAACCCTGGCGCTGCATGATGTCGGCCCGGTTCACGGCGGTGGCCACCACCTCGACCAGGACCTCGCCCTCGCCGGCCACCGGATCGGGGACCTCGTCCCACACCAGCGCCTCGGGCCCACCAGGTTCGGAAATCGTGATCGCATGCATGAGGCCGACGCTACTCCTCGTCATACGACGTGACGCCGAGGGCCGATCACTCCGGCAGCGGCCGGGTGTCCGGCGCCACCTGCGAGCCGGGCGAGACCCGCACAATGGTGATGAGCCGGTCCGTCAGCTGCAGCGTCCCGATCGACGGGTCGTCGTAACCGAGCACCCGGTGCCCGCGTACGACGCTCACCACCAGGTCGTCCGTCTCGCGCGGTGTCTTGCCCACCTCGGCCTTTATGACCGGGCGTTCGGTCATGTCGAGCCCGCTGCCCTGCTGGATCAGGTCCTCCATGACCATGCCGGCGGCGGGGCTGAGCACGGACAGGCCGAGCAGCCGGCCGGCCGCGCTGGCGCTGGTGATGACGGCATCGGCGCCGGACTGCTTGAGCAGCGGCGCGTTCTCCTCCTCGCGCACGGCGGCCACGATCTTCGCGCCGCGGTTGAGCTGCCGGGCCGTGAGGGTCACCAGCACCGCCGTGTCGTCGCGCTGGGTCGCGATGATGATCTGCCGCGCCTTGTGCACCTCGGCGCGCTTCAGGACCTCGCTGCGGGTGGCGTCCCCGACGACCCCGACATAGCCGTCACTGCTCGCGGCCTCGATCGCCTTCGCACTGGGGTCGACCACGACGACCTGTTCCTTCCTCAGCCCCGTCGCGCACACGGTCTGGATCGCCGACCGCCCCTTCGTACCGAAGCCGACGACGACGGTGTGATCCCGCAAGGTTGACCTCCAGCGGTTCAAACGCCATTCCTCCCGGGTGCGTTCGGTGAGGACTTCCAGGGTGGTGCCGACCAGGACGATCAGAAAGAGCACGCGCAGTGGTGTGACGACGAGGATGTTGGTGAGCCGGGCGCCGTCGCTGACCGGGGTGATGTCGCCGTAGCCGGTGGTCGAGAGGGTGACCGTGGCGTAGTACAGCGCGTCGAGGAAGTCGACCGAGCCGTCCGAGTTGTCGTTGTAGCCGTCGTGGTCGGCATAGACGATCAGCGCGGTCGCGATCAGCAGGCACAGGGCGATGGACAGCCGCTTGGCGACCTGCTGGAAGGGGTGCTCGACCACTTTCTTGGGGAGTTTCACCCGATGGGTCACAAGATGTTCGTCCGCCTGGCGGGCGATCGCATCATGGCCCGACTGTTTCACGTGAAACACACCCCGATGCCGGCGACCGCCCAGGGCAGATCGATGAGCTCCGTCCGCTGCCCCTGCCGCGCCCCACCCGGCGGTACAACCGCGAGTGCGTCGGCCGCCGCGATCCCGCGCAGCATGGCCGGCCCGTTGTAGTGCAGCGGAATCGCGGAGTCGCCGCGCAGCACTGCGGGGATGAGCCGGGTGTCGTACGGGTGCCCGTGCACCGCCTCCTGGAGGGGCAGCTCGTACGGCTCCGGGGCGGGGTGTGCCGACAGGGTCCGCAGCAGCGGTTCGGCGAGGGTGAGCAGGCCGGAGATCGCGGCGAGGGGGTTGCCGGGCAGGCCCACGAGGTGCTGGTCGGCCTTGATGCGGGCCAGCAGCATGGGGTGGCCGGGGCGGACTTTGACGCCGTCCACGAGGAGTTCGGCGCCCAAGCGGCGCAGGGTGGGGTGGACGTGGTCGACCGGGCCGGAGGCAGTGCCGCCGGTGGTGATGACAAGGTCGGCGGTGCTGGCCGAGATCGCCTTGTGCAGCGCCTTCTCGTCGTCGCGGAGCCGGCGGACCGCGGTGACCTCGGCGCCGAGCGCGCGCAGCCAGGACGGCAGCATCGGGCCGAGCGCGTCCCGGATGAGCCCGTCGTGGGGCAGTCCCTCGGTGAGCAACTCGTCGCCCAGGATGAGGACTTCGACCCGGGGGCGGGGTACGGCGGTGAGCGTGTCGTAGCCGGCGGCCGCGGCGAGGCCGAGCACCGCGGGGGTCACCAGGGTGCCGCCGGGCAGCAGATGGTCGCTGCTGCGGCACTCCTGGCCGCGCGGGCGGATGTCCTGGCCGTGTCCGACCTCACGGGCCGCGTGCAGCCTGCCCTTGTCGTCGGTGCGGCCGTGCTCGCTGCGGATGACGGCGGTGGCGTCGGCGGGGACCCGGGCGCCGGTAGCGATCCGCACGGCCTCGCCGTCGCCGAGCGGCTCCGGCTCCGCGTGTCCTGCGAGCACCCCGTCCTCGCGTACATCCCAGGGGCCGGGGCCCGCGACCGCCCAGCCGTCCATCGCGGAGGTGTCGAAGGAGGGCAGGTCGCTCAGGGCGACGAGGGGTGCGGCCAGGACCAGGCCGAGGGCGGAGTCGAGAGGCACGGAGACGGGGGCGCGGTGGCCGCCGGACCGTGCGGCGCGCGCGGCGACGGCACGGGCCTCGGGCCATGGGGTGGCCTTGTGCTGGCGGGTGTCCGGCTCGCGGGGTGCGCCGGGGGCCTGGGGCGTGTCCTGGGGTGTCGGCGGGGGCTCGGCGTGCCCGCCCGTGCCGGCTTCGTTCACGAGGGCGAGTACCTCCTCGACGTCGAGGTCCTCGACGTCCTGGGTGTGCTCGCCGGTGTGCGTGTGCGTGCCGCGCGCGGTCATCCGGCGGCGTCCGGACCGGGAGCGTCGGACGGGGTCTCCGGCTTGGCCTGGGACCCGGTCCCGGGGGTGTCCTCGTCGGCCCAGCGCAGCGCGAGGGCGGCGGCCTTGCGGGCCGCCTCGGCCACGGCTTCGGGGCCGCCCTTGCCCTGCGCCGCCGCGTAGCCGACCAGGAAGGTGGTCAGCGGGGCGGCGGGCCTGGCCACTCCGTGGGCGGCGTCGCGGGCGAGGTCGAGCAGGATGCCGGTGTCGACGTCCAGGTCGATGCCCAGTTCGTCCTTGACTGCGGAAATCCATTCATCCAACACGTGCCCATGCTCCCTGATGCGTGCCCTGGCGATGGCGAGGTCGTCCCAGGTGTCGCAGTCGAAGGACGCGACGGGGTCGGGGACGCGGGTGAGGTCGAGCGCGGCGGTGAGCCGGCGCAGGGGCAGCCCGGTGAGGCCGCCGTGCTCCTTTGTGAGTGCGGCCAGCTCCCGGCGGAGGGCCGACGCGCGGTACGCGGCCACGAGGGGCTGGTCGCGTCCGTCGGCGTCGGTGAGCAGCCCGCCGTCGGTGCCGCCGGTCCGCAGGGCGGTCAACAGCCGCCGTACGGTTGCCGGTTCGAGGAACGGCAGGTCGGCGGAGAGGACCAGGACGGTGTCGGCCGTGGTGTGGCGCAGACCCGCGTCGAGCGCGGCGACCGGGCCCGCGCCGGGCGGGTCCTCGCGCGCCCAGCGCACCGGTCGGGTGGTGGGCCGGGGGTCGGCGACCACAACGGTGGTCCGGGCGTCGGCGCAGGCGGTGAGCACCCGGTCGAGCAGGGCCCGGCCGCCCACACGCAGCCCGGGCTTGTCGGCACCGCCGAGCCGCCGGGCACCGCCACCGGCGAGCACGACGGCGTCGTACGCGCCGCCGGGCACGGTGTCGGTGGGCTCGTACGCGGTCACCCCCCGAGTATGCGTGCCGCCCTGATCACAGGGAACTTGTGCGGGCTTCCGTGATCACAGGTTGCGCAGCAGCACCGCCGGCTGTTCCACACAGTCCGCCACATACCGCAGGAAGCCGCCCGCCGTACCGCCGTCGCAGACCCGGTGGTCGAAGGTGAGCGAGAGCTGCACGACCTGGCGGACCGCCAACTCGCCCTCGTGCACCCACGGCTTGGGGACGATCCGGCCGACGCCGAGCATCGCCGCCTCGGGGTGGTTGATGATCGGCGTGGAGCCGTCGACGCCGAACACCCCGTAGTTGTTCAGCGTGAAGGTCCCGCCGGTGAGGTCCCCGGGGGTCAGCGTCCCGGTCCGGGCCGCCTCGGTCAGCCGGGCGAACTCCGCGCTCAGCGCCTCCGCGTTCCGCGCCCCCGCGTCCCGTACGACGGGTACGACGAGCCCGCGCTCGGTCTGCGCGGCGAACCCGAGGTGGACCCGGTCGAACCGGACGACCTCCCGCGCCTCCGTGTCCACGCTGGAGTTGAGCTCGGGGAACCGGGCCAGCGCGGCCGTGCAGATCCGGGCGAGGAGGGCCAGTACGGAGATCTTGGGCCCGGCAACGGCGTTCATGGCGGCGCGGGTGCGCATCAGCTCGGTCGCGTCGGCGTCCACCCAGCAGGTCGCGTCCGGGATCTCTCGGCGGCTGCGGGAGAGCTTGTCGGCGACGGCTCCCCGTATGCCGCGAAGGGGGATACGGGTGCCATCCGGGGTGGCGGGGACCGTGGCCGGGGGCAGGAGTGTCGCTTCCTGCGCGATCGCCTCCTGGGCCGCCGCCGCGCGGAGCGCCTTCTCGACGTCCGCCCGCAGGATCAGCCCGTCCCGTCCGGAACCCGTCAACTCCCGCAGTTCCAGGCCGTTCTCGCGCGCCAGCCGTCGCACGAGGGGCGAGATCACGGGTACGGGACCGTCGTCCCGAGCGATGGGGGGCGCGTCCTCGACCGATGTGACGACGCCGGGCCCCATCCGTCGCACCCTCCGGCGCCGGGCCGGAGGCGCCCCCGTGCCGTAGCCCACCAGCACGTTCCCCGAGCCCTCGGTGTCCGCGTCGGTGTCGGCGGCCGGTGCGCCCACCGCGACCGTCAACAGGGGGGCGCCGACGGGCAGTTCGGTGCCTTCCTCGCCGTAGCGGGCCGTGACCACACCGCCGTAGGGGCAGGGGACCTCGACCATCGCCTTGGCCGTCTCGACCTCGACGACCGGCTGGTCGATGGCGACGACGTCGCCGACCTGGACCAGCCAGCGCACGATCTCCGCCTCGGTGAGGCCCTCGCCGAGGTCGGGGAGCTTGAACTCCAGGACCTGTGCCATCAGTTCTCCGCCTCCCATTGCAGCCGGCCCACGGCGTCCAGGATCCGGTCGACGCCGGGGAGGTGGTGCCGCTCCAGCATCGGCGGCGGATACGGGATGTCGAAGCCGGCGACGCGCAGCACCGGTGCCTCCAGGTGGTGGAAGCAGCGCTCCGTGACGCGGGCCGCGATCTCGCCGCCCGGGCCGCCGTAGCCGCCCGACTCGTGCACGACCAGGGCGCGGCCGGTGCGCCGTACCGACGCGCAGACCGTCTCGTCGTCGAAGGGCACCAGGGAGCGCAGGTCGACGACTTCGAGGTCCCAGCCCTCGGTCCGGGCCGCCTCGGCGGCTTCGAGGCAGACGGGGAGGGACGGGCCGTAGGTGATGAGTGTCGCGCTGCTGCCCGGGCGGCGGACCACGGCGCGGCCTATCGGTTCAACGGGTGAGGGCTCGTCGGGGTTCCAGGTGTCCTTCGACCAGTAGAGGCGCTTGGGCTCCAGGAAGACGACCGGGTCGTCGGAGGCGATGGAGGCGCGCAGCAGGCCGTAGGCGTCGGCGACGGTCGCGGGGGTGACGACGTGCAGGCCCGGGGTGGCCATGTAGTACGCCTCGGAGGAGTCGCTGTGGTGCTCGACGCCGCCGATGCCGCCGCCGTAGGGGACGCGGACGGTGATCGGAAGGGGCATCGCCCCACGCGTGCGGTTGCGCATGCGGGAGACGTGGCTGATCAGTTGCTCGAACGCCGGGTAGGCGAAGGCGTCGAACTGCATCTCCACGACCGGGCGCAGGCCGTACATGGCCATGCCGACGGCCGTGCCGAGGATGCCGGCCTCGGCGAGGGGGGTGTCCGTGCAGCGGTCCTCGCCGAACTCCTTCGCGAGGCCGTCGGTGACGCGGAAGACGCCGCCGAGGGTGCCGACGTCCTCGCCCATGACATGCACGGTGGGGTCGGCGGTCATCGCGTCGCGGAGCGCGCGCGTGAGGGCCTGCGCCATGGTGGCCGGTTTGAGGGCGACGGTGGTCATGAGTGCGTCCCCTCCCGCTCGGCCGCGAGCTCGGCCGCCAACTGGTCGCGCTGTTCGCGCAGTTGGGGGGTGGGTTCGGCATACACGTCGGCGAACAGG
Source organism: Streptomyces hokutonensis (assembly GCF_000376565.1). GTDB lineage: Bacteria > Actinomycetota > Actinomycetes > Streptomycetales > Streptomycetaceae > Streptomyces > Streptomyces hokutonensis. The sequence continues at coordinate 68,473 of NZ_BARG01000076.1, forward strand.
TCCATGGGGTCGAGCACCGGGTCCTGGTTCATGTGGGCGCGGAGCTCGGCCGCCATGGCCTCGGCGGCGTCGCGGGCGGCCTGGATGCCGGCCTCGTCGATGAGCCCGCGCTCGGTCAGTTCGTGCTCCAGGAGGGCGATCGGGTCGTGCGCCCGCCAGGCCTCGACCTCGGAGTCACCGCGGTAGCGGGTCGCGTCGTCGGCGTTGGTGTGGGCCTCGATGCGGTACGTGATCGCCTCGACGAGCGTGGGACCGCCACCCTCGCGCGCGTGCCGTACGGCCTCGCTCAGGACCTCGTGCACCGCGACCGCGTCGTTGCCGTCGACCAGGCGGCCGGGCATGCCGTAGCCGACGGCCTTGTGGGCCAGCGACGGGGCCGCGGTCTGCTTGGCGAGCGGGACGGAGATCGCGAAGCCGTTGTTCTGGACCAGGAAGACGACCGGGGCCTGCCACACGGCGGCGAAGTTCAGCGCCTCGTGGAAGTCGCCCTCGCTGGTGCCGCCGTCGCCGACCATGGCGAGGGCGACCACGTCGTCGCCCTTGAGACGGGCCGCGTGGGCGAGTCCGACGGCGTGCGGGAGTTGGGTGGCGAGCGGGGTGCTCAGCGGGGCGATGCGGTGCTCGCGCGGGTCGTAGCCGGTGTGCCAGTCGCCGCGCAGCAGGGTGAGGGCCTGCACGGGGTCGAGACCGCGGGCGACGGCGGCGAGGGTGTCGCGGTAGCTGGGGAAGAGCCAGTCCTGCTCCTGGAGGACCAGCGCGGCGGCGACCTCGCAGGCCTCCTGGCCGGTGGTGGAGGGGTACACGGCGAGCCGGCCCTGCTTGGTGAGGGCGGTGGCCTGCGCGTTGTACCGGCGGCCGGACACCAGCTGGGCGTACAGGCGGCGCAGCAGCCCGGGGTCGGCCTGCGCGGCGGCCTCGGTGCCGAGCACGCGGTACGGCACGGCGTCGGGCAGCAGCGGCGCGGGGTCCGTGCGCGGCTGCCAGGCGGGCGGCGGTGTGGGCCGGTACGCGCCCCGCTGCTCCATGACCGTCATGACGGCACCTCCTCGTGGGAGTGGCTCGGAGAGACGCCTCGGACGTGCGGCGCCTCCCTACCGATTGTTCGGTCGTCGGCACATTTTGGCTACAGGCGGCTTCAGGCTGTGGACAAACGGTTCTCCACAACCTCAAATGAACGCAGTACGTCCATGGTAGGGAGGCGGGGGGACATGGCACCTGAACAAATGGCCGACGGCCCGGAGGCGGGACGCGAGCTGCCGCCCCCGCGTCCGCTCGACGCCATCGATCAGGACATCCTCCAGATGCTCCAGGCGGACGGCCGCGCGTCGATAAGATCCGTCGCCGAACGGGTGCACGTCTCGCGCGCCAACGCCTACGCGCGGATCAACCGGCTCATCGAGGACGGCGTCATCCGCGGCTTCGGGGCCCGCGTCGACCACGAACGCGCGGGTCAGGGCACGTCGGCGTACATCACCCTGAAGATCGTGCAGAACTCCTGGCGCACGGTCCGCGAGCAGCTGAGGCTGCTGCCGGGCGCCTCGCACATCGCGCTGGTGGGCGGCGACTTCGACGTCCTGCTGCTGGTGCACACCCCGGACAACCGGGCGCTGCGCGAGCTGGTGCTCACCCGGCTCCAGGCCATCCCCGAGGTGCTGAGTTCACGCACCCTGCTGGTGTTCGAGGAGGAGGACCTGGAGCCGCAGGGCTGACCCGGCCCGCGGGCCGGTGCGGGCCCGCCGGCCGGCTTCGGCTCAGTGCGGGGCGCGCAGCCCAGCGAACACCAACTGGGCCACCGCGTCGGCCACTTCGCGCTCGCCCATGCCCCGTCCGTCGGGCCGGTACCACTCCACGATGGAGTTGATCATCCCGAAGACGAGCCGGGTCGCGAGCCGCACCTCCACGTCACCGCGGAGATCCCCGTCGGCCGCCGCGGCCTTCAGCAGTTCGGCCACCCGGTGGTCGAAGTCCCGGCGCCGCTCCAGCGCCCACCGCTCGGTGTCGGTGTTGCCGCGCACCCGCAGCAGCAGCGTCACGTACGGCAGCTCGGAGGTCAGCACCTCGACCATCCGCCGCACGACGTACTCCAGCCGCTCGACGGCACGCCCCACGCGCGCGTGCTCCTCGTCGAGGATCCCGAAGAGGCCGTCCAGGGCGCGGCTGACCGCGCGGCGCAGCAGCTCCTCCTTGCCGGTCACGTGGTGGTAGATCGACGACTTGGAGATGCCGGCCGCCTTGGCGAGGTGCTCCATGGAGGTGCCGTCGTAGCCGCGCTCGATGAAGACCTGGACGGCGACGGAGAGCAGGCTCTCGGGGGTGTACGTGTCGCGCTTGGCGGTGGTCATGGGGTGCCCTCCCGCTTCTCGGTGGCGTACGCGTGGCGGTAGAGCGCCAGGGACGGCGCGTACCGTCCCGACGGATCACGCAGGTGCAGGTCGTCCAGGAGGTCGTAGGCCCAGCTGCGGCCGAGCCTGCGGCTCCATTCGAACGGACCCAGGGGGTAGTTGACACCAAGGCGCATCGCGGTGTCGATGTCCTCCTCGGTGGCGACGCCCTTGGCGACGGCGTCGTGCGCCAGGTCGACGATCCGGGCGACCGTGCGGGCGACGATCATCCCGGGGGCGTCCCCGATGACGCTGACGTCCTTGCCGAGCGCCTGGAAGAGGCCGATCGCCTCGGAGAGGGTCTGGGAGGCGGTGTCCTGGGACGCGGACAGGGCGATGCGGCCGGCCCTGCGGTAGTCGAGGGCGAGGTCGAAGTAGACGACGTCGCGGAATTCGACGGAGGTCTGTCCGTCGGCGAGCGCCAGCTGTCCGCCGCCGGGCAGCACCATGCGGGTGCCGTGGTCCTCTTCCTCCTCGCGGACGACGATGCCCGCCTCGCGGATCAGCGCGACCAGGTCGGCGGCGGGGCCCATGTCGCCCTCGACGACGACGTAGGCGGGCGCCTGGGCCGGTTCCGCGGTGTGCGGCTCGGGCAGCTCGGCGTCGGCTCCGTGGTCGTACCAGCCCTGGCCGGTCTTGCGGCCGAGGCGGCCGGACTCGACCAGGCGGCGCTGGGCGAGCGAGGGCGTGAAGCGGACGTCCTGGAAGAAGGACTGCCACACGGAGTGCGTGACGGACTCGTTGACGTCCTGGCCGATGAGGTCGGTCAGTTCGAAGGCGCCCATTTTGAAGCCGCCGGACTCGCGCAGGATCGCGTCGATGGTGGCCGGGTCGGCGGCCTGCGCCTCGTAGGCGGCGAAGGCCTCGGCGTAGAAGGGCCGGGCGATGCGGTTGACGATGAACCCGGGGGTGTCGGCGCAGGCGACGGGGGTCTTGCCCCAGGCGCGGGACATCTCGTACGCGCGCGTGGCCGACGTGACGTCGGTGGCGAACCCGGAGACGACCTCGACGAGCGGCAGCAGCGGGGCCGGGTTGAAGAAGTGCAGGCCCACGAAGCGGCCGGGGTTGCGCAGGGCGGCGCCGATGGCCGTCACCGACAGGGACGAGGTGTTGGTGGCGAGCAGACAGTCCTCGCCGACGATGTCCTCCAGGTCGCGCATCAGCTGCTGTTTGACGTCCAGCCGCTCCAGCACGGCCTCGACGACCAGGGTGCAGTCCGCGAGCTCCGCGAGGGTCTCGGCGGGCAGCAGACGGGCGTGTGCGGCGTCCCGGTCGGCGGCGGTGAACCGGTCCTTCTCGACGAGGCGGTCGAGCCGGGCGCGGATCGCTTCGGTCGCGTCCCGGGCCCGCCCCGGAACGGTGTCGTACAGCCGTACGACGTGACCCGCGGTCAGCGCGACCTGGGCGATGCCCTGGCCCATGGTGCCGGTGCCGACGACGGCCACGGGGCTGCTGAGGTCCAGTGCTGTCATGTCCGCGATCCTCCCGCACAGGGTTTTCCACAGATGCGGCGGACCCCCTTGTCCCGACCGATCGTTCGGTTACTCTAACTCTGACCGCCTGTTTCCGCCCCTGATCCTTCCCCTGTTCCTGCCCAGGTCATGAGCTCGCAGACGAGTTCTTGAGAAGAGGAGTTGGTCCCGCATGGCCGCCGAACCGACCGCGCACGAGCTGATCGCCCGGCACCGGCCGACACTCGACCAGGCGCTCGAAGCGATCCGCACGCGCGCGTACTGGTCCCCCCACCCCGAACACCCCAAGGCCTACGGCGAGCACGGCAGCCTCGACGCGGCGGCGGGCAAGGCCGCCTTCGACGCCCTCCTGGGCACCCGCGTCGACCTCGGCCAGCCCGGCACCGACGACTGGGTGGGCGGCGAAGTGTCGCCGTACGGCATCGAGCTGGGCGTGACGTACCCGCACGCCGACCTCGACGTCCTGCTGCCCGCCATGCGCGCCGGACAGCGGGCCTGGCGGGACGCGGGCGCGGAGACGCGGGCCGCGGTCTCCATCGAGATCCTCAAGCGGATCAGCGACCAAACGCACGAGTTCGCCCACGCGGTCATGCACACCAGCGGCCAGGCCTTCATGATGGCGTTCCAGGCGGGCGGCCCGCACGCCCAGGACCGCGGTCTGGAAGCGGTGGCGTACGCGTACGCGGAGCAGGTCCGCACGCCCGCCGTCGCCGAGTGGACCAAGCCCCAGGGCAAGCGCGACCCGCTCGTCATGAACAAGGAGTTCACGCCCGTCCCGCGCGGGACCGCCCTGGTCATCGGCTGCAACACCTTCCCGACGTGGAACGGCTATCCGGGCCTGTTCGCCTCCCTCGCCACCGGCAACGCGGTCCTGGTGAAGCCCCACCCGCGCGCGGTGCTGCCGCTCGCGCTCACGGTCCGGATCGCCCGCGAGGTACTCGCCGAGGCCGGCTTCGACCCGAACCTGGTGGCCCTCGCCGCCGAGCGCCCCGGCGAGGGCATCGCAAAGACGCTCGCCACCCGCCCCGAGATCCGGATCATCGACTACACCGGCTCGACCGGCTTCGGCGACTGGCTGGAGGCCAACGCCCGCCAGGCGCAGGTCTACACGGAGAAGGCCGGCGTCAACACGGTCGTCGTCGAGTCGACCGACGACTACAAGGGCATGCTGTCCAACCTCGCCTTCTCGCTCTCCCTGTACAGCGGCCAGATGTGCACCACCCCGCAGAACCTGCTGATCCCCCGCGACGGCATCACCACCGACCAGGGCCCCAAGTCCTACGACGAGGTCGTCGCCGACCTCGCGCGGTCCGTGGACGGTCTCCTGGGCGACGACGCGCGGGCGAACGGTCTGCTCGGCGCGATCGTCAACCCGGACGTGAAGGCCCGGCTGGAGGCGGCCGCCTCCCTCGGTGAAGTCGCCCTCGCCTCACGGGAGATCGTCAACCCGGAGTTCCCGGACGCGGTCGTCCGGACCCCGGTGATCGTGAAGCTGGACGGGGCCAAGCCGGACGACGAGGCCGCGTACATGAGCGAGTGCTTCGGTCCTGTCTCCTTCGCCGTCGCGGTCGACTCGGCTTCCGACGCGGTGGAGCTGCTGCGGCGGACTGTGCGGGAGAAGGGGGCGATGACGGTCGGGGCGTACACCACGGACGAGGGTGTCGAGAAGGCCGTCGAGGAGGTCTGCCTTGAGGAGGCCGCCCAGTTGTCGCTGAACCTGACGGGTGGGGTGTTCGTGAACCAGACGGCTGCGTTCTCGGACTTCCACGGGTCTGGGGGTAACCCGGCGGCGAACGCTGCGCTGTGTGATGGGGCGTTTGTCGCCAACCGGTTCCGGGTTGTCGAGGTGCGTCGGGACGCCTAAGAGCTCGGGGGGTGCGGGTTCTGTGCGGCTGACGGTCCGTTGTGG
>NZ_BARG01000075.1 GCF_000376565.1 Streptomyces hokutonensis
ACGACGACGTCGCCGGGCTCCAGGAGCTCGCCCAGCTCGTCGACGGTCGACTGGGTGGCGGCACCGGCCGGGACCATCACCCACACGACGCGGGGGGCCTTGAGCCTGTCCACAAGCTCTCCCAGGCTGTGGACATCGGCGAGGTCCGGGTTGCGGTCGTATCCGATGACGGTGTGGCCTGCGCGGCGGATGCGCTCGCGCATGTTGCCGCCCATCTTGCCGAGGCCGACGAGACCGAGCTCCATCAGTTGTTCCTTAGGGTGCGACGTGGCATGAGGGCACTTGCGTACCTGTGTCCGAGCCTAAACCCGGACGGTCATGCACACCTGTGGGCATACGCGCTCAGGAGTACCCGGCCGCGTATGCCCCGACCTGCGGTGTTCTCGTCGGTACGGGTCAGCCGCTCAGGCGGACCGGCATGATCAGGTACTTGTAGGCCTCGTCCGCCTCGGCGTCCAGGGCCGGCTTGCCGCTGAGCAGCGCGGGCTTGGTGGAGGTCGTGAAGGACAGCTGGGCCACCGGGGAGTCGATGGCGCTCAGGCCGTCCAGCAGGAACGTCGGGTTGAAGGCGATCGACACGTCGTCGCCCTCGAGGTTCGCGTCGACCCGCTCCACAGCCTGTGCGTCGTCGCTGGAACCGGCCTCCAGGATCAGCACGCCCTGCTCGAAGCTCAGTCGCACCGGCGTGTTGCGCTCGGCGACCAGGGCCACGCGCTTGACGGCCTCCACGAAGGGGGCGGTCTCGATCACGGCGATGGAGTTGAACTCCGTCGGGAAGAGCGAGCGGTACTTCGGGAGGTCACCCTCCAGGAGGCGGGTCGTCGTACGACGGCCGGCGCCCTCGAAGCCGATGAGGCCCTCGCCCGCGCCCGAGCCGGAGAGCGCCAGGATCACGCTGTCGCCGCTCGTGAGGGCCTTGGCGGTGTCCAGGAGCGTCTTGGCGGGCACCAGGGCGACCGCGGACGCCTCCGGGTTCTCCGGCTTCCACAGGAACTCGCGGACCGCGAAGCGGTAGCGGTCGGTGGACGCCAGCGTCACCGTGTCGCCCTCGATCTCGATGCGCACACCGGTGAGGACGGGCAGCGTGTCGTCACGCCCGGCGGCGATGGCCACCTGGGCTGCGGCCGAGGCGAACACCTCACCGGGGACGGTGCCCGTGGCGCCCGGCATCTGCGGAAGCGCCGGGTACTCCTCCACAGGCAGTGTGTGCAGCGTGAAGCGGGAGGAGCCGCAGACCACCGTCGCCCGTACACCGTCTGTGGAAATCTCCACCGGCCGGTTGGGAAGGGCGCGGCAGATGTCGGCGAGCAGCCGGCCGGAGACGAGGACGGTGCCCTCCTCCTCGACCTCCGCGTCGACCGACACCCGCGCGGAGACCTCGTAGTCGAAGCTGGACAGGCTCAGCTGCCCCTCCTCGGACTTCAGCAGGAGGCCGGCGAGGACCGGCGCCGGCGGACGGGCCGGGAGGCTGCGTGCCGCCCAGGCAACTGCCTCCGCGAGTACGTCGCGTTCCACCCGGATCTTCACTGTTGCCGCCTCCTGCTGTTGCCGGCGCTTCTCGGCCTGCCTGGCTTCGTCGTCTGTCTCGGTGTGGTCGGTCCCTGTGAGGGGAAGGACACCGGGGAACAGTCTGACGCACGGCACTGACAGTAGGTGCCTCTCGGGGTCAAGTCGTGACGAGGGGCGGTCGGGCGACGAAGCGCGAGTTGTGCACAGGCCCCGCTTCGAAACGGTTTCCCAGCTCTCTCTAGTTGCTAGTAGTAGTAGGGGCTGTGGATACCGTGGATAACCCCGTTTTCCCAGCTCAGAGCGGGAATTTTGTCCACCGGTCCTGTGGGTGACGGCGGTGGACAACCTCGGGTTTCTGTGGAGAACGGAAAGTTCTGCACACCCCATGCACAGCCGAGGGCCACTTCTCCCCAGCGCCGTCCCCAGCTTTACCCACCTTTCCCACAGCCCAACCCGGCACCTTCGTGTGACGCCTTTCACTCGACACGGTGAGATGGCGCGTCGCGTTGCCGAACAGTGGACAGCGGTGTGGAGAAGCTGGGGGTCGCTGGGGACAACCGGCCCCGGCCTGTGGGTTGTCGGTGGACAACTCCGTCCCCAGCCTGTGGATCACGGATTTGTCCACAGCCTGTGGAGATCTTTTGTCCACGAATCCACAAGCACCTGACCTGGACTGATGGTCTCTCACCCGCGAGGCCTGTGGACACGATCTGGACAACTTCCCAGTCCCCAGGATGTGGACGGAAGAAAGTCGCCAAATCTGTGGAGGGCGGCCGTAACCCGGCGGGTATTCGAACAGCGGGCGGTCTGTACACAGCTGTGGATGGACGGCGGACACGTCCCGAGCGGCCGCGGGATCGGTCCGGGAAGGGCGTTGGACCGCTTCAAAGCGGCTTCCGACTTGCTCCCGACCGCCGCCAGACCGCCGCGGGAGCGGCTGGGGAGCAGCTGGGGAGCAGCGCCGCCCCGGCTGCGGCTCGCCCTGGAGAACTCCGCGACGCCTTCGGACGCCTTTGAGCCCGCCTTCCCCGCTGGCCGTTGAAGCGCCTGCACGTTCCCTCCGAGCGGCGTCGCGGCCGGCTCCCGGCAAGCCGAAGGGCGCCCGGGGAGAAATCCCTGGGCGCCCTCCGGTGTCGTGGATCCGCCGCCTTCGGCGTCGTAGCTGCGCTGCTGTCAGCCGTTCTTGATGCGGTTGGTCAGCTCGGTCACCTGGTTGTAGATCGAGCGGCGCTCGGCCATCAGCGCGCGGATCTTGCGGTCGGCGTGCATGACCGTGGTGTGGTCGCGGCCGCCGAACTGCGCGCCGATCTTCGGCAGCGAGAGGTCCGTCAGTTCGCGGCACACGTACATGGCGATCTGCCGGGCCGTGACCAGCTGGCGCCCGCGCGAACTGCCGCACAGGTCCTCGACCGTGATGCCGAAGTAGTCGGCGGTCGCTCCCATGATCGCCGACGCGGTGATCTCCGGGGTCGAGTCCTCGCCGCCAGGGATGAGGTCCTTGAGGACGATCTCGGTGAGACCGAGGTCCACCGGCTGCCGGTTGAGCGACGCGAACGCCGTCACCCGGATCAGCGCCCCCTCCAGCTCGCGGATGTTGCGCGAGATGCGGGAGGCGATGAACTCCAGGACCTCCGGCGGGGCGTTGAGCTGCTCCTGCACCGCCTTCTTACGAAGGATGGCGATACGGGTCTCCAGCTCGGGCGGCTGGACGTCGGTGATCAGGCCCCACTCGAAACGGTTCCGCAGCCGGTCCTCCAGCGTGACCAGCTGCTTCGGCGGCCGGTCGCTGGAGAGCACGATCTGCTTGTTCGCGTTGTGGAGCGTGTTGAACGTGTGGAAGAACTCCTCCTGCGTCGACTCCTTGTCCGCGAGGAACTGGATGTCGTCGACAAGAAGGATGTCCATCTCGCGGTACCGCTTGCGGAAGCTGTCGCCCTTGCCGTCGCGGATCGAGTTGATGAACTCGTTGGTGAACTCCTCCGAGCTCACGTACCGCACGCGCGTGCCGGGGTACAGGCTCCGCGCGTAGTGCCCGATCGCGTGCAGCAGGTGCGTCTTGCCGAGTCCCGACTCCCCATAGATGAAAAGGGGGTTGTACGCCTTCGCGGGCGCCTCGGCGACGGCGACAGCGGCGGCGTGCGCGAAGCGGTTCGAGGCGCCGATGACGAACGTGTCGAAGAGGTATTTCGGATTCAGGCGCGCGGTCGGCTCACCCGGGCCGGCCGCCGGCGCGGGCTTCGAGCCCAGCGGCCCCGGCGACCCCGGACCGCCGCGGTGCACATGGCCGGAGTTCGACGACGAGCGCGAGTCGGACAGATCGCGGCGTGCGTCGCGCTGGTTGTACTCCGCGCGGGACTTCTCGTACTCGGCCCGCGACTGCTCGTACTCCGCGCGCTGCTGCTCGTACGACGGACGCTCCATCGACTGCGGGCGGTAGTCCTGCGCCGGCGGGGCGTACTGGTCCTGCTGCGGCTTGTACGAGTCCTGGGGCGGTGCGCCGTACTGGTCCTTCGACGGCGCTCCGTACTGCTCCGAGGAGGGGGAGCCGTACTGATCCTGTGCGGGCGGCGCGTACTGGTCCTGGGACGGTGACGCGTACGGATCCCGCTCGGGGAAGCCGAGGCGCTGCTGCTGCCAGCCGTAGTCGTCCTGCGACGGCCGCGGCCAGGCGCCGGGCTCGGGCCGCTGGTACTCCGACGGGTAGGCGGGGCGGGCGGTGGGCAGCTGGTCGCCGGGGCCGCCCGGGAGCGGTTCGGCGCGATGACGGCCGTAGCCGCCCTCGTACGGGTCCCGGTTCTGCTCGGGTTCCTCGTAGCGGCGCTGGGGCGGGGCGGGGGGCGCCGGCGGGCCCGGGGGCTCGCCCGCGGAGTCGTCGACGGTGATCGCGATCCGGATCGGCCGGCCGCACTCGCGGCTCAGGGTCTCGCTGACGATCGGCGCGAGGCGGCCCTCGAGCACGCCCTTCGCAAATTCGTTCGGTACGGCGAGCAAGGCGGTGTCTGCGACGAGTGCCAGGGGCTGGCAGCGCCGGATCCAGTGCTCGTCCTTGGTCTCGACACCCTGCCCACGCCCCTCACCGAGAAGTTGCTCCAGCACTCGTGGCCACACTGCGGCAAGATCGGCAGGTACGTCAGCCACAGGGCACGCTCTCTCACGGGTCCCACGAACGTGTGGTTCGCGGACGGGACGGGATGTAAATCGGGTGGGACGCAGGGGAAAAAGGTGTCGGGGCGGGGGACAAAGGAACGAATCAGAGTCCAGCCACGGTAGTCAGGGCGACGGGTGCGGTTCAAGTTGTTGTCCCCAGCCTGTGGATAGTGTCTCGCTGTGACCGCTGGTTTGACCGGATGGCGTAGCCCCGCGTACCGTGACCAGGTCGAGTTGTCGATGGCTGCTGCCGCCTGCCTCCGATGGGCACAGATCGCATGTGGGTGATCGGTCAGCGGTGCACTCGGGCGTTACTGCGAGCTACTCGTGGGCGCACGGTGACAGCCAGGACGGCACCCGCAACCACCGATTTATTTCTGGAGCCCCCTCGTGAGCAAGCGCACCTTCCAGCCGAACAACCGTCGCCGGGCCAAGACCCACGGCTTCCGCCTGCGGATGCGTACCCGTGCCGGTCGCGCGATTCTCGCGAACCGTCGTGGCAAGGGTCGCGCCAGCCTGTCCGCCTGATCCCGATCAGGTCATGACGTCGTGCTGCCTACCGAGCATCGGCTGAGGCGGCGCGAAGACTTCGCGACCGCGGTACGACGGGGTCGCCGGGCCGGCCGCCCGCTTCTCGTCGTCCACTTTCGTAGCGGTGCCACGGACCCGCACGCGCCAGGGGAGAGCGCTCCCCCGACGCGTGCGGGTTTCGTCGTCAGCAAGGCAGTGGGCGGCGCCGTGGTGCGCAACAAAGTGAAGCGCAGACTTCGCCATCTGATGCGTGAGCGAGTCGCTCTGTTTCCCCCCGGTAGCCTGGTAGTCGTACGAGCGCTGCCCGGAGCGGGCGACGCCGACCATGCACAGCTGGCCCAAGACCTGGATGCCGCCGTTCAGCGGCTGCTGGGAGGGGGCGCGCGATGAAGTACCCACTACTGGCACTGATCAAGCTGTACCAGTGGACGATCAGTCCTTTGCTCGGGCCGGTGTGCAAGTACTACCCGTCGTGCTCCCACTACGGCTATACGGCCATCGACCGGCACGGCGCGATCAAGGGCACCGCGCTCACGGCCTGGCGCATCCTGCGGTGCAATCCGTGGTCGCTCGGCGGTGTGGACCATGTCCCGCCGCGCAAGCGTCCTCGGTGGCACGAGATGCTGCGGGGCGCACGGCGCGCAGACAAGGGCGGGACCTCCGCCGCCGAAACGGCCACTGAAGGGCTGAGTCCTTCGAGCCCGGCCGCAGAGACACCGTCCCATGCCCAAGGAGCATGATTAGTGGACACGATTGCCAGTCTTTTCAGCTTCATCACGACACCCGTTTCCTGGGTCATCGTCCAGTTCCACTCGGTGTACGGGAAGGTCTTCGGTCCCGACACGGGCTGGGCCTGGGGCCTGTCCATCGTGTCCCTGGTGATCCTGATCCGCATCTGCCTGATCCCGCTCTTCGTGAAGCAGATCAAGGCGACCCGGGCCATGCAGACCCTGCAGCCCGAGATGAAGAAGATCCAGGAACGCTACAAGAACGACAAGCAGCGTCAGTCCGAAGAGATGATGAAGCTGTACAAGGAGTCGGGTACCAACCCGCTCTCCTCGTGCCTTCCCATCCTGGCGCAGTCTCCGTTCTTCTTCGCCCTGTACCACGTGCTCAACGGCATCGCGACGGGCAAGACGATCGGCGTCATCAACGACTCGCTGCTCGCCAGCGCGCGTCAGGCGCACATCTTCGGTGCCCCGCTGGCTGCGAAGTTCACGGATGGTAGCGCCAAGGTCGCGGACCTCGGCGCCACGCTGACCGACGTCCGGGTCGTCACCGCGGTCATGATCGTGATGATGTCGGCGTCGCAGTTCTACACGCAGCGCCAGCTGATGACGAAGAACGTCGACACCACGGTGAAGACCCCGTTCATGCAGCAGCAGAAGATGCTGATGTACGTCTTCCCGGTCATGTTCGCCATCTTCGGCATCAACTTCCCCGTCGGTGTCCTCGTCTACTGGCTTACCACCAACGTGTGGACCATGGGCCAGCAGATGTACGTCATCCGCAACAACCCGACCCCGGGTTCCAAGGCCCAGGCCGCCTACCTGGAGCGCCTGACCAAGCACGTCACGCACCACGAGAAGACCCGCAGCCGGGGCGAGAAGGCCATCGTCAAGGCGATCGTCTCCAAGGGCCGTGAGCGCAACGAGTTCGAGCGCAAGTTCATCAACAGCCTCACCAAGGTGGGCCTCGTGGCCCAGGCCGACGGGACTGTGGTGAAGGGCGAGGCAGCGGTGGAGTCCGAGGACGGCACGCCGACCACGGCCGCGCCCAAGCGCCAGCAGCCCAAGCGGCAGACCAAGTCCCAGCGCCAGTCAACCGCCGCGAAGTCGGCCGACGACACTCCCGAGGACGCCGAGCCGAAGACCTCGCTGAGCAAGTCGGACGAACCCGAGGACGCCAAGCCCGCCACCGCTGCCAAGAAGGCCGCCCCGAAGCCCGCCGGCGGTACCCGCAGCAAGGCCCAGTCCGGACAGCGCAAGGGTCCGCAGCGGCCCAAGTCCCCGTCCAAGAAGTAAGAAGGAGTCCATCCCGTGACGGAAGGCACCACCACCTCCGCCGCTGCCGAGGGTGCAGACACCCTGTCCCGCCTGGAGCAGGAGGGCGAGATCGCGGCGGACTACCTTGAGGGTCTGCTCGACATCGCCGATCTCGACGGCGACATCGACATGGATGTCGAGGCCGACCGCGCCGCTGTGTCGATCATCAGCGACAGCGGCGGCCGCGATCTGCAGAAGCTCGTCGGCCGTGACGGTGAGGTGCTGGAAGCACTCCAGGAGCTCACCCGCCTGGCCGTCCACCGGGAGACCGGGGACCGCAGCCGGCTGATGCTGGACATCGCCGGCTACCGGGCCAAGAAGCGCACCGAGCTCTCCGAGCTGGGCGCCAAGACCGCGGCCGATGTGAAGAACACCGGCGAGCCGGTGAAGCTGAACCCGATGACCCCGTTCGAGCGCAAGGTCGTGCACGACGCCGTCAAGGCCGCGGGACTGCGCAGCGAGTCGGAGGGCGAGGAGCCGCAGCGCTTCGTCGTCGTGCTTCCCGCCTGATCGGTCCCCACGTTCCACCGGCCCCGTCTGTTGAGCAGACGGGGCCGAACTTTGTCAGCCTGATAGTCCTGTAGTTCTGGTGGTCCTGATGGTCAGCGCCCCATGCGCTTTTGCGGTACGGAAGGACGGTCCCCCGTGACGGAGGCAGCGGAGCTTCCCCCTGCGCCCGAGGTGGCGCGCGAGGTGTTCGGCGATCGCTTCGAGGATGCGGTCCGATACGCCGAGCTGCTCGCCGACGCGGGTGTGCAGCGTGGTCTCATCGGCCCGCGTGAGGTGCCCCGCCTGTGGGAACGGCACATCCTGAACTGTGCGGTCCTCTCGGAGGTCGTGCCGGAGAGCGTGACCGTCTGCGACGTCGGTTCGGGGGCCGGCCTGCCGGGCATTCCCCTGGCGCTCGTCCGGGAGGATCTGAAGATCACGCTGCTGGAGCCTCTGCTGCGGCGGACCAACTTCCTTGCCGAGGTCGTCGAGTTGCTGGGCCTGGACCATGTGACCGTCGTGCGCGGGCGGGCCGAAGAGGTCATGGGCAAGTTGCAGCCCGTCCATGTGGTGACGGCCCGGGCCGTGGCACCGCTGGACCGGCTGGCCACCTGGGGCATCCCGTTGCTGCGTCCCTACGGAGAGATGCTCGCCCTCAAGGGCGACACTGCCGAGGAAGAGCTCAAGGCAGCGGGAACAGCCCTGAGCAAGCTCGGTGCTGTGGAGACGTCCATCCTCCATGTGGGCGAGGGCATCGTGGATCCACTGTCCACGGTCGTGCGCGTCGAGGTCGGGGAGAGTCCTGGTGGTGTTCGCTTCGCCGCCAAGCGCGCGAAGGCGGCGCGCACCGGACGGACTCGCCGTCGTCGCTGATCCGTCCTGACGACGAGACTTACTCCACACAAGCTGCCTAACCTACGCATGCCGGAGTGTCGCGGACAGTTCGGCCTCGGCTGCTGTGCATCGTGTTTCACGTGAAACGTCGCTCACTGCTCCACGGCATCATCAGCCGCAGCCGCGCGGCCGAACCCCGCGATCGGAAGCCTCTCGGATCACTCGGAGAGGGCACGGAGTTGTCCACAGAGGTGGAATTCTCCACAGAACAACAGGCCTCACTGGTTCACGACCCTGAAGACATGGGAGGCTCTGTTCATTGCGAGCCTGAAGTCGAGGAGAGTGAATCCTTGCGGTCCGACGCCAACATCGCGGGACCGATGACCGATCCGGTCCCCGGTCCCCGTACCGAGTCGATGGGGGAGGATGTTTCACGTGAAACACCGCCCCCTATGGACGACACTCCCATCGGTCGTGCTGCCCAACTGGCTGTGGAAGCCCTAGGTCGTGCGGGCGAGGGCCTGCCGCGACCAGAGCAGACCCGAATCATGGTTGTCGCCAACCAGAAGGGCGGGGTGGGCAAGACGACGACGACCGTCAATCTTGCCGCTTCGCTGGCACTGCACGGTGCCCGTGTTCTGGTGGTCGACCTCGACCCCCAGGGCAATGCCTCCACGGCACTGGGGATCGATCATCACGCGGAAGTCCCTTCCATCTATGACGTGTTGGTCGACAGCAGGCCTCTCTCCGAGGTGGTTCAGCCGGTTCCCGATGTCGAGGGTCTCTTCTGTGCCCCTGCCACGATCGATCTCGCCGGTGCGGAGATCGAGCTGGTGTCCCTGGTGGCGAGAGAGAGCAGGCTGCAGCGGGCGATTCAGGCCTACGAGCAGCCGCTGGACTACATCCTCATCGACTGTCCGCCCTCGCTCGGCCTGCTGACGGTCAATGCGCTGGTCGCCGGTGCGGAGGTCCTCATCCCGATCCAGTGCGAGTACTACGCGCTGGAGGGCCTCGGGCAACTGCTCCGCAATGTCGACCTGGTGCGGGGTCACCTCAACCCCAACCTGCATGTGTCGACCATCCTGCTCACCATGTACGACGGTCGGACGCGTCTCGCGTCCCAGGTCGCGGACGAGGTGCGCAGTCACTTCGGCGACGAGGTGCTGCGGACGAGCATTCCCCGCTCGGTCCGTATCTCCGAGGCGCCGAGTTATGGGCAGACGGTACTGACCTACGATCCCGGATCGAGCGGTGCCCTCTCCTACTTTGAGGCAGCAAGGGAAATCGCACTGAAGGGTGTGGGCGTCAGCTACGACGCACCACATGCGCACATCGGCGCGCAGAGCGACCAGAGCATGGTGGAGGGCATCCAGTGAGCGAGCGACGGAGGGGTTTGGGCCGTGGGCTCGGCGCACTGATCCCCGCAGCCCCGACCGGGGAGAAGACGGTGGCTCCGGCCGCGATGGGAGGCGGCGCTGCTTCCGCGTCCCCCACGGTTGTACCAGTCATCACCGGCGACCGAGGAGTGGCCGCGGCGAAGGTCACCACGCTGCCCCCGGTTTCCTACGACACAGAGGACACGTCGGCGTACGGCACTCCGGAGACGCCGGCGCCTCCCGTCGGTGCCTTCTTCGCCGAGCTGCCTCTCGACTCCATCACGCCGAACTCGCGTCAGCCGCGTGAGGTCTTCGACGAGGACGCGCTGCAGGAACTCGTCACCTCCATCAAGGAGGTCGGCCTTCTCCAGCCCGTCGTCGTACGGCAGATCGCCCCGACGCGCTACGAGCTCATCATGGGCGAGCGGCGCTGGCGGGCCTGCCGTGAGGCGGGACTTGAGGCGATCCCGGCGATCGTGCGGGCCACGGAGGACGAGAAGCTTCTCCTGGACGCCCTCCTGGAGAACCTGCACCGCGCCCAGCTGAACCCGCTCGAAGAGGCGGCTGCCTACGACCAGTTGCTCAAGGACTTCAACTGCACGCACGATCAGCTGGCGGACCGTATCGGGCGTTCTCGCCCGCAGGTCTCCAACACTCTGCGGCTGCTGAAGCTCTCGCCGTCGGTCCAGCGCCGGGTTGCGGCCGGAGTGCTCTCCGCCGGCCATGCCCGGGCGCTGCTGTCCGTGGACGACTCGGAGGAGCAGGACCGGCTGGCTCACCGGATCGTGGCGGAGGGGCTCTCGGTGCGGGCCGTCGAGGAGATCGTGCACCTGATGGATTCGCGGCCCCAGTCGGCTCAGCGCTCCAAGGGGCCGCGGGCCGGCGCCCTGGTCTCCCCAGCGCTGTCGGATCTCGCCACGCGTCTCTCTGATCGCTTCGAGACCCGGGTGAAGGTCGACCTGGGCCAGAAGAAGGGCAAGATCACTGTCGAGTTCGCCTCGATGGAGGATCTTGAGCGGATCCTCGGTTCCTTGGCTCCGGGCGAGGGACCGGTCCTGCAGAGGAGTCTGGTGGACGACTCGGAGGACGAGGCCTGAGCCGTCTCGCCTTCGGCATGGTTGTTTCTGTTCGTCCGACCAGCAGAGCGGGCCGTGTCCGGTGTGTACCGGAACGCGGCCCGCTCTTTGCTTTCTGTCGGTATCGATGCAATCGCATCATGGATACGATGCGTTCGGGTATGGCGCATCCACCTGGCAGCACCTCTTAGAGGAGGCAGGGGCCATGCGAACGGTGAGCCGCACCGGACTGGTGAGCGCGGGTCTGGGCCTGGGAGCGGTCGGCGGATTCGTCGGCAGCCTGCTCAGGGAACGCAGCGCTCTGACAGCCGCCCGCGACGCTGCGGGCGAAGGAAGCGAGGATCAGCCTTCATGGGGCGTCGGCTCGTACCGCTCACGTTGGACAACCTCCCGGACATTCCCCAGCGTTGCCGGTCGTGCGTCTTCTGGGAGCTGGACCCCGTCAGCGGCCAGGCCGCGGTAAGAGCGGGCACGACAGCCCTGGAGAAGGAAGCCTGGATCTCCGCCGTCCTACTGGACTGGGGCTCCTGCGGGCGGGTCGTCTACGTCGACGACGTCCCGGTGGGCTTCGTCCTCTACGCGCCCCCTGCCTACGTTCCTCGCTCAACGGCGTTTCCCACGAGCCCCGTCTCGCCGGACGCCGTGCAGCTGATGACGGCGTTCATCATGCCGGGCTACCAGGGACAGGGGCTGGGCCGCGTCATGGTGCAGACGGTCGCCAAGGATCTGCTGCGGCGGGGCTTCAAGGCGATCGAGGCCTTCGGTGACACCCGCTGGAAAGAGCCTTCCTGCGTACTGCCTGCCGACCATCTGCTCGCTGTGGGCTTCAAGACGGTCCGCCCGCACCCCGCCCACCCACGACTGCGGCTGGAGCTGCGCACAACGCTCTCCTGGAAGGAGGACGTGGAGCTGGCGCTTGACCGGCTGTTGGGGGCCGTACAGAAGGAGCCGGCGCTGCGACCGCTCTAGGAGCGGCAAGGAACAGCTAGGGACGGCTCCAAAGCAAATGGGCCGGCTCCGGGGAGTCGGCCCATTCATGTTTCACGTGAAACATCACTCGGCGATGAAGTCCTCAAGGTCGCGGACGATCGCGGCCTTCGGCTTGGCACCGACGATGGTCTTGGCGACCTCGCCACCCTGGTAGACGTTCAGGGTCGGGATGGACATCACGCCGTACTTGGCGGCCGTACCCGGGTTCTCGTCGATGTTGAGCTTGACGATCTCGATCTTGTCGCCGTACTCGGCGGCGATGGCTTCGAGGGACGGAGCGATCTGACGGCACGGACCGCACCAGGCGGCCCAGAAGTCCACGAGGACGGGCTTGTCGCTCTTGAGGACGTCCTGCTCGAAGGTATCGTCGGTCACATTCTTCAGAGTGCCGGCCACGGCGGGCTCCTTAACTTGATCGTGCGGTGGGGCGGATGGGGGTCAGACGGTGGTCTTCGCGGGCTCTGCCTTCTCCTCGTCCGCGAGGGCGGAGAGGAAACGCTCGGCGTCGAGAGCCGCGGAGCAGCCGGTGCCGGCGGCGGTGATCGCTTGGCGGTAGGTGTGGTCGACGACGTCACCGGCGCCGAAGACACCGGTCAGGTTGGTCCGGGTCGAGGGCGCCTCGACCTTCAGGTAGCCCTCGCCGTCCAGGTCCAGCTGGCCCTTGAAGAGCTCCGTGCGGGGGTCGTGGCCGATCGCGATGAACAGACCCGTCACCGCGAGGTCCGAGAGCTCCCCGGTCTTCAGGTTGCGCAGCTTGAGGCCGGCCAGCTTCGGGTCGCCCTCGATCTCGGCGACCTCGCTGTCCCAGATGAACTTGATCTTCGGGTCGGCGAAGGCACGCTCCTGCATCGCCTTAGAGGCGCGCAGGCTGTCCCGGCGGTGGACGATCGTCACGGACTTGGCGAAGCGGGAGAGGAAGGTCGCCTCCTCCATCGCCGTGTCGCCACCACCGATGACGGCGATGTCCTGGTCCTTGAAGAAGAACCCGTCACAGGTGGCACACCAGGAGACACCCCGACCGGAGAGCGCGTCCTCGTTCGGCAGACCCAGCTTGCGGTGCTGCGAGCCGGTGGTGACGATGACGGCCTTCGCCTTGTGCACGGTGCCCGAGGTGTCCGTGACGGTCTTGATCTCACCGGTCAGGTCGACGGAGACCACGTCGTCCGGGATCAGCTCGGCACCGAAGCGCTCGGCCTGGGCGCGCATGTTGTCCATGAGCTCGGGGCCCATGATGCCGTCCTGGAAGCCCGGGAAGTTCTCGACCTCGGTGGTGTTCATCAGCGCACCACCGGCGGTGACGGCGCCCTCGAACACCAGCGGCTTCAGCGACGCGCGCGCGGTGTAGAGCGCCGCCGTGTAGCCGGCGGGCCCGGAGCCGATGATGATCACGTTTCGGACGTCGCTCACGGCTTGGTTCCTCGTCTCTGGACTGCGTCAGTACGACCGGTGGGAGCCCCTGTCAGAGCCTCCACCCCACCCAACGGATCCTACGGGGCCCGCATTCCCGGTGTGTCCGGGCACACGGAGACAGCACACAGGAGGGAAGTACCACGCCGGCCGGCGATGAGGCCTCCGGAGTCAGGGATGGGCGTACGACTGCGTCAGGAGGACCTTGCCAGGAGCGGACGTCTGACCGCTCGTGCAGGCTGAGTCGACGATGTAAGCCGTGACCCGGCTGCTGTCGGAAGCGTCAGGCAGCACCACGAGATAGACAGCGGTTCCGTCGTAGGTGCCTTGTTTGGCACCGAGGACATCCTCGTTGCCCCGGTTGATGCCCTGCCGGATGCAGCTCGGGATGGGATCCGAGGGCTGGATGAGCGTCTTGGTGGAGGGCTCTCCGTTGCCGGGTGCGGTTTCGGCCTTATAGGGGTGGCCGTCGCCGGTAGTGCCTCGACGCGTGGCCGTCCTGGTGGACAGCAGATCCGAGACCTCGCTCTCCAACTTCCCCTTGGAGAAGGTGTCCGCAGCGCTGGTCGGATTCCCGTGAGCCGCGTCGGACGTCTTGTGGTCGCCCAGCGACTGGAGGAACAGAGAGCCGGCCCCGAGAACGGCCGCGGTGAACACGGCTCCCAGGACGATCCTCCCGCGACGACCGCTGCGACTCCGGTCCTTGCGTCCGGGACCGGTCGCAGCATGCGCACGTCCCGACGGGCGGGCGGCCGGAGGCGATGTTTCACGTGAAACATGCGTCGCGGTGTCCTCGCCGGACACGGATCGGGACGCGCTCACCAAGGTGGGCGCGGCCAAGGTCTCCGGGGTGGTGGCACCCAGCAGCGCCTCGGCGGCGAGGGCCGCGTCGATACGACCCGCGATCTCGGCGGGCATCCGCGGTGGACCGGGCAGTGTGCCCAGCAGTCCCCGGATCTCCTCCAGGGAGTCATAGACGTCCGCGCAGAGTTCACACTCGTCCAGATGCTGTCGTACCTCGGCCGTCCTGGACGGCGGGAGGAGGCCCTCGGTGAGATCGGAGATCTCCGCGACATCCGGGTGCCCGGCCATGTCCGTCGTGGATGTCACGCTCGCCCACCTCCGCCCTTCACAGCAGCTGAATCGCTCGGCCCTGCGTCCTTGGGACCCGACGATTCGCGTGGTCCCGCTGCCGGTGGGACGGATGTCCCCTGCGCCCGGTTCCGTCGTGCGCCCGGTTCCTCGTCGTCAGCGGCTCTTTCCGGCCGCAGATGGGTGAGGAGCGGAAGCAGTCTGGCTCTACCGCGTGCGCAGCGGCTCTTCACCGTGCCCGTCGGAACATCGAGGATGCTGGCGGCCTCGGCGACCGGGTAGCCCTGCATGTCCACGAGGACGAGGGCGGCGCGCTGGTCGGGCGGGAGGGTGCCCAGGGCTTCCAGCAGCTGGCGGTGCAGGTCGTTGCGCTCCGCCGGGGCGGCGGCCGACTCGTGCGGCTCCAGGAGCTGTTCGAGGCGCTCGGTGTCGTCGACCGGGGACGTCTTCCTGGATGCGGCCTTGCGGGCACGGTCCAGGCAGGCGTTCACGGTGATCCGGTGCAGCCAGGTCGTGACGGCGGACTGGCCGCGGAAGGTGTGGGCGGCCCGGTAGGCGGAGACCAGGGCGTCCTGGACCGCGTCAGCGGCCTCCTCGCGGTCGCCCAGCGTGCGGAGGGCCACGGCCCAGAGACGGTCCCGGTGGCGCCGTACGAGCTCACCGAAGGCGTCCGGGTCGCCTTCGACATGACGGGCGAGCAGATCCTGATCGCTCATGCCGTCGTGTCCGGCGCCTTCCGCCATCGGACCCCCTCCCCCTTCGGTGAGACGTCAGCCCGTGAACTTCACGTCGGTGATGGCCTGCTTGTAGCCGGCATCGCTGTACCGGTCGCTCGGCGCGTGGGGCAGCGCGGTGAGCCAGACAAGAACGTACCGGGTCTTCACCTGCTTGGTGACCTTCACCGTCGCACTGGTCCCGGACGTCGTGACAGTGCCGATCTGCGTCATGGAGTCCAGGGAGGAGGGCGACAGCGAGTCGGCCGCGTACAGCTGCACCGTTGTGTGGTTGCCGCTGTAGTAGAGCCCTATGGTCGACGTGGCGACGCTCTGCGCCGAACCGAGGTCGTAGACGATGCCCACGCCCGGCTTGTACGGCGCGAGCACCGGGCCCCCTATGAAGCTCGAGGTCCGCCAGTACGTCGACGAGTCGCCGTCGTACGTCTTGTCGACATCGTTGGGGTGCTGAGCGTCGCCCTTCGCCACGAACTCCTGGGCGGCCTGGATGGAGAGCGTCTTCACCGGCTTGGTCTTGTCGCCGCTCTTGTCGTTACCGTCCGTCGGCTGCGTCTGCTTGGTGTCGTCGGACTTGTTGCCCTGATCCATCAGAGCGTCCGCGAGCTGCCAACTGCCCAGGCCCAGCGCGGCGATCAGCAGCGCGGACACGGCCCACTTGAGCGCCTTGCCGGTGCGACTCTGCAGCGGGGGCGGCGGGGTCGGCACCGCCTGGCTGGCCCCGGGACGCGGCGCGGGGCGGCCGTACGTGCCCTGTTGGTAGGTCGTGCGCTGGTATTCGGGAGGCGCGGTGAACGCGGGCTCCGGCGGGCGGATGCGGGGCATCTCGCCGATCGCCTTGACCAGCTCCTCCGGAGTGGTGCACGCCGCTTCGTGCCGGGAGGCCGTGGCACCGTCGTTGGCGAGCGCGCGCATGGCGAGCTCCGAGAGACCCCGGTGGACGCCTGCGCGCACCTGGTCGGGGGCGATGAGACCGACGCCCTTGGGCAGCCCGGACAGGCCGTAGGCGTCGCTCTCGTACGGCCAGCGCTGGGTGAGCGCCGCGTACAGCAGGGCGCCGATCGCCTCGGTGTCCGTGCGCTGCGGGGTGTCCGAACTGATGCCGCGCAGCGCGGCGTTGACGGCCAGGCCCCGGATGCGCCACTGGCCGGACGAGGTGCGCAGCACCGCGTTCGGGTTCAGGCGCAGATGGGCGAGGCCCTCGCGGTGGGCGGCGGCCATGGCGGAGGCGATCTGACTGACCATCTGGTAGGCGTCGTGCGCCTCCAGCGGGGCGGGCGCCAGAAGCGCCGTCAGTTCCGTGGCGTCGGGCAGCCATTCGTGCACGACGTAGACGAGGTCGTTCTCCTCCACGGCGTCCAGGACCTGCACGAAACGGGGATCACCCAGCAGCGCCGAGGAACGGGCCGCGGCCAGCACCGAGCGGGCCCGCGCATGGTCCGCGGGCAGGATGTGCACACCGACGGCACGGCGGAGTTTCTCGTCCACCGCGCGCCAACTGCTGAAGCCGTCCAGACGGGTGACGCACTCTTCGAGGCGATAGCGTCTGGCGAGCTTGTGCCCGCTGTGCAGTTCGGGAGGTGAGGCCTTCCCGGTTTCCTCGATCCCGCCGCTCCCCTGTGCCTGGTCGCTGTCCGTGTCCCGCTCCGGGTTCTGGGCCACCCCGTCGGCCGTGGACTGGTCCGCCTTGGCGGTCAGCGGCTTGTCGCCGCTGTTGTCTGCCACGTCGACGGCAGCCGTGCTCCGTTCCGCCACCGCCGCTCCTGCCTCCCCATCCGTTGCACGCTGTCCGACGCCGAAACCAATTGTGCCCACAGTCTGCCGCTATGCACGACACACAGCGGCGGACGATGGTTGTGCATGTGCCCCCGCTCAGCGCCCCAACCGCCCGCGCACCATGCCCACGAGGGAGTTGAGCTCCTCGATGCGCATGCGGCGGGCCGCGATGTAGAAGACTCCGAGCAGTACGGCACCGCCCACCAGAAGTGCGGCGAACGAGCCGACGACACCCTGACCGAGCGTATGTCCGATCCCGTAGCAGGCCGCACCACTGAGCAGCGCGGCCGGCACCGAGGCGATACAGAGCCGAGCGTACGTCCGCAGCACGCGGGCGCCGTCCAGGTCGCCGTCCAGCCGCTTGCGCAGCCGGTTCCAGGCGACACCGACACCGGTCGCGTACGCGAGGCCGTACGAGGCCGCCATGCCGACCACGGCCCAGCGGGCCGGGAGCACGAAGAAGCAGACCGCCGAGGCGCCCGCGTTGACCGCGGCCACGATGACGGTGTTGTAGAAGGGCGTCCGGGTGTCCTCGTAGGCGTAGAAGGCACGCAGGACGACGTACTGCACCGAGTACGGGATCAGGCCGAGGGCGAAGGCCATCAGCATGAAGCCCATGTTCGTGGCCTCGCTGGTGCCCGAGGAGCCGAAGATCAGGGTGCACATCGGGATGCCGAGCGAGAGGAAGCCGAAGGCGACGGGCACGATCGCGACGGCCGTCGTCCGCAGGCCCTGCGAGATGTCGTCGCGGACGGCACCGCCGTCGCCCTCGGCGGCCGAGCGCGAAATTCGCGGCAGCAGCGCGGCCATCAGGGACACCGTAATGATCGCCTGCGGCAGGCCCCAGATCAGCTGGGCGTTGGCGTAGGCGGCGAAGCCGGTGCCGTCGACCTTCGTGTCGTTGCCCGCGGCCGTGGACAGCTGGGTGACGACCAGCGCGCCCGCCTGGTTGGCCAGGACGAACAGAACCGTCCACTTGGCGAGCATCGCGGCCTTGCCGAGGCCGTGGCCCTTCCAGTCGAAGCGCAACCGCAGCCGGAAGTCGGTCTCCCTCAGGTACGGGATCATCGCGAGGGCCTGGACGACGAGACCGAGAAGAACACCGATGCCGAGGAGCCGCTGGCCCTCCGGCGGGATGGTCGTGACCTCCATGCCGGAGTTCGCCGCGGTGCCGTACACCCAGATGAACATGCCGAGCGTCACGATGATGACGATGTTGTTCAGGACCGGCGTCCACATCATCGCGCCGAACTTGCCGCGGGCGTTGAGGATCTGGCCCATCACCACGTGGATGCCCATGAAGAAGATCGAGGGCAGGAAGTAGCGGGTGAAGGTGACGGCGACCTCGTTGGCGGCCGGGTCGTTGGCGACCTTCACCGACAGCAGGCGGACCAGGAGGGGGGCGGCGAAGACCGCGAGCGCGGTCAGTGCGCCGAGCGCCACCATGACCAGGGTCAGCAGCCGGTTGGCGAACGCCTCGCCGCCGTCCTCGTCCTCCTTCATGGCGCGCACGAGCTGCGGCACGAAGACGGAGTTGAGTCCGCCGCCGACGGTCAGGATGTAGATCATCGTCGGCAGCTGGTAGGCGACCTGGAAGGTGTCGCCGAGCAGTCCGACACCCAGTGCGGAGACGATCAGCGCGGAGCGGACGAAGCCCGTCAGGCGGGAGACCATCGTGCCCGCCGCCATCACGGCACTCGACTTCAGGAGCCCGCCGGCCTTCCCGCCCTTCTTGGGAGCGGCCGAGGGCGCCGGTGCGGTCGGGGTGAGCTGCATCGTGGCGTCGGACATCGGGGCCGGAGCCGGCGCGAGGGGTGCCTGGCCCGGCTGCGGTGCCGGGGACGGGCCGGGGACCCCGGGGGGATCTGTCGACGGGCGTCCGCCGCCCTGGCCCTGGTCCCGGAAGAGGTGAGCGAAGGCGTCCGGCTCCTGGTAGTTCTCGCCGGCCCCGGTCACCAGGTCGTCGACGCCCACGAACTGCGTCGTGCGGGCGTCGTCGCCGTAGGGCAGGTACTGGGTCGGGCCTTCGGGTTCGGGCGCCGGGGTCTGCGCCCACACACGGGGGTCGGGGGCGTACGGGGACTGGGGCGGCTGGGCGTAGAGCGGGGGCTGCGGCGGGTACGTGCCCGGAGGCGGCGGGGGGTGTGCGGCGCGGTCGTAGAGCGCCTCGGCGACCGGGTCCTGGGCGGAGAGGTCCTGCGCCCGGTAGGGGTCCTGGTCGTAGGCGTCCTGGAGGTACATGTCCGCGGGGGGCTGCGGCGGCACCTGGCCGTGTTCGGGCGGCGGGCCCTCGGGGTAGCCCGAGCTGCCCGCGCCCTGACCGCGGTCACCGTCGTACGGCGCGTTCATGGTTACCCCACCTCATCGTCCCCGGGCCCACCGGCCACGACATCGCTCAACGGTCCACTCTCTCACCCGTGCCGGACGGGTCGGCGCTTTCCGGTGCGGTGTCCGGTGTCGGGTCACTCGGGTGCTCCGGGTCGTCTGCCCGGGACGGAGCGCCCGACTCCTCCTGGAGACGGTCCTGCGGGCCCTCGGGGTTCTCCGGGCCCTCCGGTGCCTCGCCCGCCGCGTCGTCGGGCCCGTCGGGACCCTCCTCCTCGGCCTGGCGGGCGGCGGCGCGCTTGCGGTGCGTGTACATCCGGAAGCCGGCCAGGACGAGCAGCAGGACACCGCCGCCGATGACCAGCATCACCGTGGCGGTGACCTCGGTGACCTTGACGTCGAAGTTGACGGCCTGCCCGTACTCCTGCCCGTCCTCCGTGTACAGCTGGGCGACCACGCCGACCTTGCCGTTGGCGTTGGCCGTCGTGGTGAACTTCACCGACTGGCTGTGCCCGCCGTTGACCGTGACCTGCTGCTCCGTGTAGGCCTTGCCGCCGATCTTGAGGCGCGTGGGGTTCGTCGAGGTGAGGCGCAGGATCAGGTGGTCGACGCCCTGCACCAGGTTGTTCTGCACGGTCACGGGGATCGTGGCGCTGCGGCCCGACAGCTTGGTCTCGGACTTGTCGATCAGTTTGACCTGGTCGATGAGGTCGTCGAGATAACCCAGCACGCCCTGGCGGAAGTTCGCCGCCTCGCCCGCCTGGCCGCGCCACGACGTGGACATCTCGCGGTTCATGGCCCGCCCGAAGGGGGTCACCACGCGGGCCTCGTTGGTGAGGATCACCTGGAAGTTGTCGAGCTTGTCCTGAGTGGTCGCGATCTCCTCGAAGGCCGACCTCGGCAGCTCCTGCTTGCGCAGCGAGGAGGGGTACCTGGAGGACGACGGGATCTTCGTGGTGGCACCCGGATCCGGCTTGGCCTTGGCCGCCGCGGCGAGATCCTGAGACTCGGTCCAGGTGCTGCCCTGCAGGGCCGTCAGCGCCTCGGCCATCGCCTGGGCCTGGCTGGCGGTCGGCATGCGCTGCGGGGCGACGACGATGCTGCGCTGCTTGTCCGACTGCAGGTCCAGCGCCAGGCTCTGGGCCAGGAACCGCTGCTCGGCGAGCGTGGCCGCCCCGGCCTTCGTCAGATCGCCCTCGAACGCCGTCGAGAGGCGCGCGTCGGCGACCACCGCCGTCGTACCGCCACCGATGGGGCGGGCCGCGGAGGGCGTGTACGGCAGGCCGCCGGTCTCCTGGAGGCTGTCGCTGCGGGCGATCACCTTGTCGGCGCCGGCCGAGGTGGCGACCTTGATGATCGACGGGTCCACGGCGCCGCTCACCGGCCAGGCGAAGTCGGTGTTCGGTGTCACGTGGAGCACGGTTTCCACTGTGGTCGCGGCGACGTCCGTGGCGTCCTTGAGATGACTCAGCGAACCGGTGACGCTGGTGCCGTTGTGGGCGAGGGACGCCAGGTCCGGGTCGGCGAAGGGGAGGGCGACGACCTCCTTGTCCGCCACCGCAGACTGCAGCTCGGCCAGCCACGCCTTGGCTACCGCCTGGTGGGTGCCGGTCGTGGTGGTGTCGCCGTCGCCCTGGATCTTGTAGCTACGGGTCATCGCGTCGACGGAGGCCAGCAGGTCCGGGTCGATCACCCAGGTGACGTCGAGGTCCTTGCCCAGGGAGACCATCTGCTCGAGCCGGCCGCCGGGGGCGATCTCCTTGGCGAGGTCGTCGTTCAGGAAGACCGGAGTCTGCTGTTCGTTGGAACCCGTCTGGGCCGTCATGTGGACAGAGGAGACGAGCGGCCACAGAAACGTCGTCTTCGTCTTCGTGTCCGCGTCGTCGGGCTGCCACGGCAGGAACGTCCGCTGGATGCCCAGCACCTGGTCCCACGGCTGGGCGGAGGTCTGGCCGGAGAGCGAGACACCGAGCGGGTAGACGCCGTCGTCGCCGAGGTCCAGCTTGTCGACCGGCACGGAGAGCGTGAAGGGCTCGGCGACGCCCGGAGTGAGCTTGGAGAACTTCTGCGTGTACTTGTCGTCGATCTCCGAGCCGTCGACACCCTGGACGTAGCCGGTGCGCTCGGCGACGCTGTCGATCGCCGAGCGGGTGTTCAGAGCCTGTCCCAGGCGCAGTCCCACGTGGGCGTCGGTGACCGCCTGCTTGCCGTTGTTCGTCACTGTCCCCGAGACGGTCAGTGTGTCCCCGTCCGTGGGGATGCCGGGCGTGAGTGTGTCCACGGACACGGACACCGTCTGCGAGCCGGAGGCGGCCCGTGCGGAGGTCTGCTCGGCAGCGCCGGCAGGCGCGGCGACGGACATCTGGAGGAGGCCGGCCAGCAGAGGCGCCCCGGCGAGCAGTGCGCCGGTGCGCCGCAGCCACCGGCGGGCAGGTGAGGGACACGTCCCCTGGAAGTCTGCCGCCTCGGCCACGCGCTCGCCCGTCCCTCGTCGTCGTCAGTGGTCGTCGCAATGTGCGTCCACGCATGGTAACGATGCGCGCTGAGGGGAAGTGCCGCGGACTGCTCCACAAGATCGCAGATCGATATCGGCGCGTCCTGTATGTGTGCGTATGAAGAGGAGCGCTCCGGTACGTCGCAAGGGCTGTGCTTGCAGGGGTATCAGGGGATGTATCCGTGGATATTTAATGGAGGCGCTCGCGGTCGCCCGGGCCACGTAACCTTTTCTGTTGTGCCGAACGCCAACGAAGACAACCTCAGTGCCCTGAGCCAGGTGCAGCATCGCGCGGTGAGCGAACTGCTGCGGGTGGCCCCCGTCGCCGGCGAGCTCGCCCGCCGCTTCCAGGCGGCCGGGTTCTCCCTCGCCCTGGTCGGCGGGTCGGTCCGTGACGCGCTGCTCGGCCGGCTCGGCAATGACCTGGACTTCACGACGGACGCGCGGCCCGAGGACGTACTGAAGATCGTCCGACCGTGGGCGGACGCCGTCTGGGAGGTCGGGATCGCCTTCGGCACCGTGGGCGTGCAGAAGGACGCCCGCGTCGGAGACGTCGACCGGAGCTTCCAGATCGAGGTGACCACCTATCGGTCGGAGGCCTACGACCGGACCTCACGCAAGCCCGAGGTCTCGTACGGCGACTCCATCGAGGAGGACCTCGTCCGGCGCGACTTCACGGTGAACGCGATGGCTGTCGCCCTCCCGGAGAAAGAGTTCATCGACCCGCACGGCGGTCTCGGCGACCTCGCCGCCCGCGTGCTGCGTACCCCGGGTACTCCCGAGGCGTCCTTCTCGGACGATCCCCTGCGGATGATGCGGGCGGCCCGCTTCGCCGCGCAGCTCGATTTCGAGGTCGCTCCCGAGGTCGTCGCGGCGATGAAGGAGATGTCCGGGCGGATCGAGATCGTCTCGGCCGAGCGGGTCCGGGACGAGCTGAACAAGCTGATCCTCTCCGCGCACCCCCGCAAGGGTCTGGCGCTGCTCGTCGACACCGGTCTCGCCGACCATGTCCTGCCCGAGCTGCCCGCCCTGCGTCTGGAGAGCGACGAGCACCACCGGCACAAGGACGTCTACGAACACACGCTGATCGTGCTGGAGCAGGCGATCGAACTGGAGGAGAACGGTCCCGACCTGACCCTCCGGTTGGCCGCACTGCTGCACGACATCGGCAAGCCGCGCACCCGCCGCTTCGAGAACGACGGCCGGGTCTCGTTCCACCACCACGAGGTGGTCGGCGCCAAGATGACCAAGAAGCGCATGCTGGCGCTCAAGTACTCCAACGAACTCGTGAAGGACGTCTCGCGGCTCGTCGAACTCCACCTGCGTTTCCACGGCTACGGCACCGGCGAGTGGACCGACTCGGCGGTCCGGCGCTACGTCCGTGACGCCGGCCCGCTCCTGGACCGGCTCCACAAGCTGACCCGCTCGGACTGCACCACACGCAATAAGCGCAGGGCCGCTGCGCTGTCTCGCGCCTACGACGGGCTGGAAGAGCGCATCGCGCAGCTTCAGGAGCAGGAGGAACTGGACTCGATCCGTCCCGACCTCGACGGCAACCAGATCATGGAGATCCTGGGCGTCACGCCGGGGCCGGTCATCGGTCGGGCCTACAAGTTCCTGCTCGAACTGCGGCTGGAGAACGGGCCGATGGAGCATGAGGCGGCGGTGGCCGCGCTCAAGGAGTGGTGGGCCTCGGAGGGCTGAGGCCGTGAAACGGGGTCATGTTTCACGTGAAACATGACCCCGGACAGCATCAGGGGCGGTGTTTCACGTGAAACACCGCCCCTCGCTGCAACTGCCTTACTTCTTGTAGTCCTTCAGGCAGAGCAGGAAGTCGCTGCCGTCACCGCTCTCGGTGTACGAGTACTGGAAGTCCTTCGCGGCCGCCGTGCACTTGCTCTCCGCCTCGGCCTCGGAGTACTTGCCGCTGATCTTGGCCAGCACCGTGTACTGGGCCTTCGCGTCGCTGCACTTCACGACTTCGAGGTCCGGGTTGGTGTCGCTGGTGCTGCCGCGGTGCATGCAGTCGCCGACCTTTGCGGTGTCGGCGTCGTTCTGGCTCGATATGACGCCGTAGATGGCCGCGCCAATACCGATCACGATGATGATGGCGAGCCGGATCAGCTTGGGGCTGAAACGGCGCCTGGGCTGCGCCGGGACCGGGGCGAACGGAGCCGCGCCCTGCGGCGGGAACCCGGGCTGGCCGGGCTGCTGCGGGTAGCCGCCCTGGGGCGGGTACGGGGCCTGACCCTGCGGCGGGTACGGGGCCTGCGCCTGAGGCTCGCCGTAGGGCTGCTGGCCCTGGGCGTATGGGTTCGGGCTCTGAGGCGGCGGAGTTGTCATTGGGGTCCCCCCTGGAACGTGGGCGCATGACGCGGCATGGCACGCGGCATGGTGCGAAGTAAGACGCACGTAAGTTACCGGCACCCACTGACACCGCTGTGACCCGGATGGACTCCGTGTCAGTGATGTGACACTTTCCGGCGCTCAAAGTGGGCCATAGCCGCAGCAACCGCCGAGTAGATAACGGCGACCGTGACCACCAGCGTCACCGAGCGGCCGTCAGGCGGCAGTACCAGGGCGGCCATCGCCGCCGCGCCGACGAAGGCGACGTTGAACAGGACGTCGTAGACGGAGAAGATCCGGCCGCGGAAGCCGTCGTCGACCGAGAACTGGACGATCGTGTCCGTGGCGATCTTCGCGCCCTGTGTGGTCAGGCCCAGGACGAAGGCCGCGGCCAGCATCGGGGCGGTGGTGAACGGGAGGCCGAGGGCCGGTTCCAGGACCGCGGCGCCCGCTGCGCACACGGCGATCCAGCGGCCGGGCCCCAGTCGCCCGGCGGCCCAGGGTGTCACCACGGCCGCCACAAAGAAGCCGGCGCCGGAAACCCCCAACGCCAGCCCCAGCAGGCGCAGTCCGTCGTCCGGGGTCGACGACAGGGCGTACCGGCAGAGCATCAGCAGCAGGACCGTCAGGGCGCCGTAGCAGAAACGCATCAGGGTCATCGCGAGGAGCGCCCGGACCGCCTCACGGCGGTGTGGCGCGGCGAGATGCCGTAGAGCCGCTCTCAGGTCCCGGGCGGTGCCGGCGAGGGCTGTCGCCAGGCGGGGGCGGGTCAACGCGAGGTCGGGGCCGAGGAGTTCGGGGGCGATGCGCAAGGACGTCAGGGCCGCGCACAGGTACAGGGCGGCGCCGAGCAGGACCACCGTCGCGTCGGTGTCCGCGACCAGCAGCCGGACGACGAAGGCGAGGCCGCCGCCCGCGGTCGCCGCCAGTGTTCCGGCCGTGGGGGAAAGGGAGTTGGCGAGGACGAGCCGTTCGTCGTCGACCACGCGAGGGAGCGCGGCGGACAGGCCGGCGAGGACGAAGCGGTTGACGGCGGTGACGCACAGGGCGGAGACGTAGAAGAGCCAGTCCGGGACGTGACTCACCATCAGGACGGCGGTGGCCGCGGCCAGCAGGGCGCGCAACAGGTTGCCGTAGAGGAAGACCTGGCGGCGGCGCCAGCGGTCCAGGAGGACGCCGGCGAAGGGGCCGATGAGGGAATACGGGAGGAGCAGGACCGCCATCGCAGAGGCGATCGAGCCGGCCGAGGTCTGTTTCTCCGGGGAGAAGACGACGTAGGCGGCGAGTGCGACCTGGTAGACGCCGTCCGCGCCCTGGGACAGGAGGCGTACGGCGAGCAGGCGGCGGAAGCCCTGGAAGCGCAGAAGGACGCGCAGGTCATGGACGACGGCCATGGGCACAGCCTCACATACGAGGAGGGTCCCCGGGCGGAATGCCCCGGGGACCCTCGACGAGCGGACCGGCGGGTCCTAGCGCTCGACCTCCCCCTTGATGAACTTCTCGACGTTGGCGTACGCCTCGTCGTCGAAGTACTGGACCGGCGGGGACTTCATGAAGTAGCTCGACGCGGAGAGGATCGGGCCGCCGATGCCGCGGTCCTTGGCGATCTTCGCGGCGCGCAGGGCGTCGATGATGACACCCGCGGAGTTCGGGGAGTCCCAGACCTCGAGCTTGTACTCGAGGTTCAGCGGGACGTCGCCGAAGGCACGGCCCTCAAGGCGGACGTAGGCCCACTTGCGGTCGTCGAGCCACTGGACGTAGTCCGACGGGCCGATGTGGACGTTCTTCTCGCCCAGGTCGCGGTCCGGGATCTGCGAGGTGACGGCCTGCGTCTTCGAGATCTTCTTGGACTCGAGGCGGTCGCGCTCCAGCATGTTCTTGAAGTCCATGTTGCCGCCGACGTTGAGCTGCATCGTGCGCTCGAGACGGACACCGCGGTCCTCGAACAGCTTCGCCATCACACGGTGCGTGATGGTGGCGCCGACCTGCGACTTGATGTCGTCGCCGACGATCGGGACCCCGGCCTCGGTGAACTTGTCCGCCCACTCCTTGGTGCCGGCGATGAAGACCGGGAGGGCGTTGACGAAGGCGACCTTGGCGTCGATGGCGCACTGGGCGTAGAACTTCGCCGCGTCCTCGGAGCCGACGGGCAGGTAGCAGATCAGGACGTCGACCTGCTTGTCCTTGAGGACCTGGACCACGTCGACCGGAGCCTCGTCGGACTCCTCGATCGTCATGCGGTAGTACTTGCCCAGGCCGTCGAGGGTGTGACCGCGCTGGACCGTGACGCCCTTGTTCGGGACGTCGCAGATCTTGATGGTGTTGTTCTCACTGGCACCGATGGCGTCCGAGAGGTCGAGGCCGACCTTCTTCGCGTCGACGTCGAACGCGGCGACGAACTCGACGTCACCGACGTGGTAGTCGCCGAACTGGACGTGCATCAGACCCGGCACCTTGGCCGCCGGATCGGCGTCCTTGTAGTACTCGACGCCCTGTACCAGTGAGGCGGCGCAGTTGCCCACGCCGACGATGGCTACGCGAACCGAACCCATTCCGGTTGCTCCCTGTGTGTGCGAGGTGAGGTCCTGACTGGACCTCATGTGGTGGTTTCATCGGACGGATCCGGCCCGGGGGTGGCACCCCCGAGCCGGGGCAGGCCGCCCGACTCCCCGGATGTGCTGTCCTGCTGAGCGGTGCCGTCCGGAACGGGACCCTTCAGGTCACGTCCGGCCCGCTCGCTCTCGATGAGCTCGTTCAGCCAGCGCACTTCGCGCTCCACGGACTCCATTCCGTGGCGCTGGAGCTCAAGGGTGTAGTCGTCGAGGCGCTCCCGGGTCCGCGCCAAGGAGGCGCGCATCTTCTCCAGACGCTCCTCCAGCCGGCTGCGGCGGCCCTCCAGTACGCGCATGCGTACGTCGCGTGACGTCTGCCCGAAGAAGGCGAAACGAGCGGCGAAATGTTCGTCCTCGTACGCGTCGGGCCCCGTCTGCGAGAGCAGCTCCTCGAAGTGCTCCTTACCTTCCGCCGTCAACCGGTAGACGATCTTGGCGCGACGCCCCGCGAGTGTGGCCGTGAGGGCGTCCTCAGGAGTGTTCCCCGACTCCTCGATCAACCAGCCGTTGGAGACCAGCGTCTTGAGGCAGGGATAGAGCGTCCCGTAGCTGAACGCACGGAACACACCCAGTGACGTATTGAGTCGTTTGCGCAGCTCGTAGCCGTGCATCGGGGATTCGCGGAGCAGGCCGAGGATGGCGAACTCGAGGATGCCGGAACGTCGGCTCATCGTCGCCTCCTCTCTGTCCGCGGTCCGACCGTGACGGTCTTTATGCCGAGCTGATGTATCGACTCGATACATCCAGACGATAGAACGGCCTTCCGGATGCGACAAGTGGGGAGATGGTGAGCGGCGTCACATCACTGATTCGTTGGATGCAAGTTGCCTGATTTGGGGTGAACTTCGGGGCTAAGCAGGTTTTGACGGTGCGTAGTCTGTGCGGCATGCACACCACCGGGAACCAAGTGACGCGTGGGGGCGTCAACGTCCCCGGTGCGGTACGGATGAATGCAGAACCGACCACATCCGTACTTCGGGGGGACCGGAAACCAGCCGCCGTTTCCAGGCGCGCACGGGTGCGCCTGCCCGAGGAGTAATCGTTCGATGAGCGAGCACCGTCGCAAACCGCCGCAGCCGCAGGGAGGCGGACGTGCCGCGGACCGACGCGGTCAGTCCGGACCGACCTCCGGCCGCCGCGCGGCACCGCGAGGCGCCACCACCGGGTCTCCATCCGATTCCTATGGGTCGAACCCCTCCGATTCCGGGGGCGACGACCGCCAGTACGGCAGCCGTGCCGAAGCCCGTCGAGCCGCGCAGAGAGGCGGCGGCCGTCGCAGAGGGGCCGAGCCGGCGGGCCGCGGTCCAGGTGGCCCGAACGGGCCCGGTCGGGGCAGAGGACGCGCTCCCGCGCCCGGCAAGAAGAGGTTCATCGACTATCCGCGCTTCGACAAGTACGGATGGCGCCGCTGGGTGCCCTCCTGGCGGCTGGTCTCGAGCCTGTGCCTGTTGTTCTTCGGCAGCATCGTGGCCGCGGTCGGTGTCGGCTACGCGATGGTCAGCATCCCCAGCGAGAACACCGCGGCCAAGTCGCAGAACAACGTCTACTACTGGGCCGACGGCAGCCAGATGGTCGCCACGGGCACCGGCGCCAACCGTCAGAACATCACCATCGCCGACATCCCGAAGGCCATGCAGTGGTCGGTGATCTCGGCCGAGAACAAGAGCTTCTACACGGACTCGGGCGTCGACCCCATGGGTATCGCCCGAGCCCTGGTCAACATGGCCCGGGGCGGCGAGACGCAGGGTGGTTCGACGATCACCCAGCAGTTCGTCAAGAACACCTACCTGAGCCAGGAACAGACGGTCACCCGTAAGTTCAAGGAGATGTTCATCTCCATCAAGGTGGGCACGTCGCTCAGCAAGGAGCAGGTCCTCCAGGGCTACCTGAACACCTCCTACTACGGCCGCGGCGCCTACGGCATACAGGCCGCCGCGCAGACCTACTACGGTGTGGACGCGGTCAAGCTGACGCCGAGTCAGTGCGCCTTCCTCGCGGCACTGTTGAAGGGGCCGACGTACTACGACCCGATCGGCGCCACGAACATCGACCCGGCGGCGACCGCCGACGCCAACCGCAAGCGCTCAGAGGCCCGCTGGAGCTGGATCCTCGAGCAGATGCACAACGACAAGCACATCACGGACGCCGAGTACCAGACGGCCATCAAGAAGTACCCCACGCCTCAGGGCCTGAAGGCGACCAAGGGCATGACCGGCCAGATCAGCTACCTGGTCGACACGGCCAAGAAGTACGTCCTGAACCACTCGAACATCTCGCAGACCGAGTTCGACAAGGGCGGCTTGCAGATCTACACGACCTTCGAGAAGGACAAGGTCAACGAACTGAGCGCGGCCGTGAAGAAGATCCAGAAGGAGCGCATCGACCCGAAGAAGCGCGACCTGGACAAGTACGTCCAGTTCGGCGCGGCGTCGGTGCGGCCCAAGGACGGAGCGATCGTCGCCCTCTACGGAGGTGACGGTTACGAGAACGGCCACTTCACCAACAACGCCGACACCTCGGGTGTCCCCGTGGGGTCGACCTGGAAGCCGTTCGTGCTTGCCGCGGCCATGGAGTACGGCACGTACAAGACCGATGGTGTGGGTATCTCGCCGCTGAGCAAGTACAACGGCGACGATCACCTCAAGGTGAGACAGCAGGACGGCACATACGTCCTGAACAAGGACAACTCGATCTTCTATCAGAACAACGAGAGCAACTACCCCTGGGGTTACATCACCCTGCGCAAGGCGATGGAGCAGTCCATCAACACGCCGTACGTCCAGCTCGGAGTGGACGTCGGGATGACGAAGGTGCGGGACGTCGCCGAGTCGGCCGGCATCCTGGAATCGAGCATGGCGAAGAGCCTCAATCCGTCCTTCGCGATCGGTACGTCGACGCCCAGCGCGATCCGGATGGCCGACGCCTACGCGACGTTCGCCGCCTCGGGCAAGCAGGCGGACCCGTACTCGGTGACGGCCGTCAAGCAGGGCGGTCAGCCGGTGCCCGGCTTCGAGAAGCCGGCTGTGAAGCAGGCGATGCCGGAGAACGTGGCGAACAACGTCACGGACACCCTGGAGAACGTCATCCAGAACGGTACGGCCAAGAACGCCAAGGTTCTGGGCCGCGCGGCGGCCGGCAAGACCGGTACCACCGACAGCAACAAGTCGGCCTGGTTCGTCGGCTACACCCAGCAGCTCTCGACGTCGATCGCGATGTTCAGGGAGAACCCCAAGGACGCCGAACTGCTCTCCATGAACGGCACGGCGGGCGTGGCGTCCATTCACGGTGGTGACATCCCGACGTCGATCTGGACCGAGTACATGGAGGCCGCGCTCAAGGGCGACTCCGACCCGGGCTTCCCGGATGCCACCAAGATCGACAAGGTCCAGAACGAGGACGGCGCACCGTCTCCCACTCCGACTCCCGTGGTGACGCCGAGCGATACGCCCAGTGAGACGCCGAGCGAGACGCCCAGTGAGACGCCGAGTTCGACGCCTTCGGCAACCGAGTCCTGCCGATTCAGCTGGCAGTGCAGTGACAACGGCGGCACCGACGGAGGCGCGACGTCCACGCCGACGGACACGGCCACTGCGACGGAGTCCAGCGGCACCAATAACGGCAACGGCAATGGGGGCATCTTCGGAGGCTCAACCGGTTAGCCGCCATACCGTCCACGATGGGTGTTTCACGTGAAACACCCATCGTGGACTGTTTCACGTGAAACAGGGGCCGTCGCATCCACCGGGTTGCGGCGGCCCTCGGCGTACTCCTAGGTGTGTACGGCAGGATGTGCCCCATGCCCAGTGCAGAACTGACGCCCACGAGCGTGCACGAGCCGGATCCGGTGAAGCCGACCAAGGTTGACCAGGTCGCCGCCGCCGGTAGCGAACTGATCGGTGGCCCCATCGGGCGGCGCGCCCTTCTCGGGGCGTCCTGGTGGACTCCCGTACGGGTCGTCGCGCTGGTGGCGATCGGTATGTTCGCCCTCGGCCTGGTCCAGAAGGCGCCCTGCTACAACAGCGGTTGGTTCTTCGGAGCGAGTTCGCAGTACACGCACGCGTGCTACTCGGACATCCCGCACCTCTACCAGGGGCGCGGCTTCGCCGACGGGCTCGTCCCGTACTTCGACAAGCTCCCCGGCGACATGCAGTACCTCGAATACCCGGTGCTGACCGGCGTGTTCATGGAGGTGGCCGCCTGGCTCACACCGGGCAGCGGCAGCATCCAGCACCAGGAACAGTGGTACTGGATGGTCAACGCCGGGATGCTGATGGTGTGCGCGGCCGTCATCGTCGTCTGCGTCAGCCGGACACACGCCCGCCGCCCCTGGGACGGACTCCTGGTCGCCCTGGCCCCCGCCTTCGCGCTGACCGCCACCATCAACTGGGACCTGCTGGCGGTCGCTCTGACGGCCTCGGCGATGCTGATGTGGTCCCGGGGCCGTTCCCTCGCTTTCGGCGTCCTGTTGGGCCTTGCCACGGCCGCCAAGCTGTATCCCGTCTTTCTCCTCGGCCCCTTGTTCCTGCTGTGCTGGCGCGCGGGCAAGTGGCGGGACTTCGGGAAGGCGTTCGGCGGAACCGCCGTCGCCTGGCTGGCGGTGAACCTGCCGGTGATGCTCTTCGCCTTCGACGGCTGGTCGAAGTTCTACACGTTCAGCCAGGAACGGGGCGTCGACTTCGGGTCCTTCTGGCTGATCCTGGCCCAGAACTCCAGCGACCCGCTCAGCACCGACACCGTCAACACCTTCGCCACCCTGCTGATGCTGCTGTGCTGCGGAGCCATTGCGGCACTCACGCTGACCGCTCCGCGCCGGCCGCGCTTCGCCCAGCTGGCCTTCCTGATCGTCGCGGCGTTCATCCTGACCAACAAGGTCTACTCGCCGCAGTACGTGCTGTGGCTGGTCCCGCTGGCTGTGCTGGCCCGGCCGAAGTGGCGGGACTTCCTGATCTGGCAGGCGTGCGAGGTGGCGTACTTCCTGGGGATCTGGATGTACCTCGCGTACACGACCAGCGGAAACGCCCACAAGGGCCTGCCGACCGACGGCTATCACTGGGCCATCGGTCTGCACCTCCTGGGCACGCTCTACCTGTGCGCCGTGATCGTGCGCGACATCCTCATGCCGGAGCGGGACGTGGTGCGCCTGGCGGGCGACGACGACCCCTCGGGCGGGGTGCTCGACCGGGCGGAGGACGTGTTCGTGTTCGGGGCCGGGGCCCGTCCCGGGCGGCACGCGGCCCCCTTCGACGGACCGCAGGTGGAGTGGGGTGGCGAGGGGACGGCGGACCGTTCGCTCTGAGCGAACAGGGCCTGGCGGGACCACGCGAAAGGCCGTACACGGAAGGTTCCGTGTACGGCCTTTCGGCTGTTCAGGAGAGGCTCAGCGATCGACGATGCGGTCGAACTGGGTGGTGGTGTGCCGGAGATGGGCCACCAGCTCCTCGCCGACCTTCGGTTCGGCCGCTTCCGACGGCACGAACAGGATCGAGACCTGCATGTGCGGAGGCTCGGCGAACCAGCGCTGCTTGCCGTCCCAGACGAACGGAGAAAGGTTCCGGTTCACCGTGGCCAGGCCGGCGCGGGCGACGCCCTTGGCGCGCGGCATGACGCCGTGCAGCGCCTTCGGGGCCTCCAGACCCACCCCGTGCGACGTACCG
Organism: Streptomyces hokutonensis; assembly: GCF_000376565.1. Taxonomy (GTDB): domain Bacteria; phylum Actinomycetota; class Actinomycetes; order Streptomycetales; family Streptomycetaceae; genus Streptomyces; species Streptomyces hokutonensis. Next base: position 32,435 of record NZ_BARG01000075.1, read on the forward strand.
CCCGCCACGACCACCAGATAGCCGTCCGAGGCCGCCTTCTGCTGCCGGTAGCCGAAGCGGTCACCCTTGGAGACCCGAGTGACGTCCAGAACCGCCCCGCGGTACTCGGTGGCCTCGTGGTCCCCCAGCCACAGCCGGGTGCCGATACGGGCCCGGAAGCGGGTCTGCGGGAACTGCTGCTGCAGCCGGGCGAGTTCCTCGGCCTTGAGGTGGCTGACGAACATCGTGTGCAAGGGCAGCCGGGCGGCCCGCAGCCGGTCCATCCAGCCGATGACCTCCTCGACGGCGTCCGAGCCGTCGGTGCGGTCCAGCGGGAGGTGGATGGCGAAGCCCTCCAGGCGGACGTTCTCTATGGCCGAGTGCAGCTGCGGCAGTTCCTGCTCGCTGACGCCGTGCCGCTTCATCGAGGACATCACCTCGATGACCACACGGGCGCCCACGAGGCCGTACACACCGTCGATGGACGACACCGAGCGGATCACCCGGTCCGGCAGCGGAACGGGCTCCTCGCCGCGGCGGTAGGGCGTCAGCACCAGCAGGTCGCCCCCGAACCAGTCCTTGATCCGGGCGGCCTCGTACGTCGTGCCGACGGCGAGGACGTCCGCGCCGAGACGCGTCGCCTCCTCCGCCAGCCGCTCGTGCCCGAAGCCGTAGCCGTTGCCCTTGCAGACCGGGACGAGCCCCGGGAACTGCTCGGCCACGTGCTTGTGATGCGCCCGCCAGCGCGCAGTGTCGACGTAGAGCGTGAGCGCCATGGCCGGACCTGGAACCTTTCGGGTGGCTGCGGTGTATCAGGAGTATGAGAGCTGTCGACGCTATCGAAGCGAGGACCGTGAGGTCAGCGGCGCGACATGTAGATGTCGAGTGCCTTGTGGAGCAGCTTGTTGAGCGGGAAGTCCCACTCGCCGAGGTACTCGGCGGCCTGCCCGCCGGTGCCCACCTTGAACTGGATCAGACCGAAGAGGTGGTCCGTCTCGTCCAGCGAGTCGGAGATGCCGCGCAGGTCGTACACGGTGGCGCCGAGCGCGTAGGCGTCGCGCAGCATCCGCCACTGCATCGCGTTCGAGGGCCGGACCTCACGGCCGATGTTGTCGGAGGCGCCGTAGGAGTACCAGACGTGTCCGCCGACCACGAGCATCGTCGCCGCCGACAGGTTCACCCCGTTGTGCCGGGCGAAGTACAGCCGCATCCGGTTGGGGTCCTCGGTGTTGAGGGCCGTCCACATGCGCTGGAAGTACGACAGCGGGCGGGGCCGGAAGTGGTCGCGCACGGCCGTGATCTCGTACAGCCGCTGCCATTCCTCGAGGTCGTGGTAGCCGCCCTGGACGACCTCGACACCGGCCTTCTCGGCCTTCTTGATGTTGCGGCGCCACAGCTGGTTGAAGTTCTTGTGGACCTCCTCCAGCGAGCGGTTCGCCAGCGGCACCTGGTAGACGTAGCGCGGCTGGACGTCGCCGAAGCCGGCGCCGCCGTCCTCGCCCTGCTGCCAGCCCATACGGCGCAGCTTGTCGGCCACCTCGAAGGCGCGCGGCTCGATGTAGTCGGCCTCGATGTCGCGCAGCCGCTTCACGTCCGGGTTCTGGATGCCCGCCTTGATGGAGGTGGCCTCCCAGCGCCGGATGATGACCGGCGGGCCCATCTTCACCGAGAAGGCGCCCTGCTGCTTGAGGTGGGCCAGCATCGGCTGGATCCAGTCGTCCAGATTCGGCGCGAACCAGTTGATGACCGGGCCCTCGGGCAGATAGGCCAAGTAGCGCTTGATCTTGGGGAGTTGGCGGTAGAGAACCAGGCCCACACCGACCAGCTCGCCGGTCTTCTCGTCGAACCAGCCGAGGTTCTCGGAGCGCCACTCCGCCTTCACATCAGCCCATGCCGGGACCTGCATGTGGCTAGCCGACGGCAGGCTCTGGATGAATGCCAGATGCTGCTCTCGGCTGATGGTCCTCAGGGTCAGGCTCATTCGGGGCGCTCCTCGGGCTGGTGTGTCCCCATGGGTACAGGGGCTCCGGCTCTCGCGCCGAAGCCTACTGCGCCTTGCGAGCGCCCCGACTGGGCGTATGCAACCTTCGCCTCGGCCTGTGGGTCGCCGAGGCGTTCCGTGGTGTTTTACGCGGTGTTCGGACCGTGGTGCCGAAGCGTCAGCTGATGACACCGCCGAACAGTCCGCCGTGCGCCATGCCGAGGAAGAACCCGACACCCGCGGCACCGAGACCCAGGATCAGGCCGAAGCGTTCCCTCGTCGTCTCCGAGATCCACTGGCCGTAGGCGCCGGTGAGGATCCCCACCAGGCCGGTCCATGAGCTGAGCAGATGCAGGTGGTGGAAGAAGCCCGTGACGAACGCGGTCAGCCCGAGCACCACGGTCACCGCGAGCAGCGTGTCCTGGAGCGGATGGGGCTTGCCGTCCGTGGCGAAAAGGGAACCGGCGGTGTTGGGTCGCAATGCCTGTGCCATGTGGCACCTCCTGCGGAAGGCGGCGCGTCGTCGCGCCGGACACACCCGATGTGTACAGATTGACGCTCTCCGCCACCGGATTTCAACCGGAAGCCGGTGTGCGGGTAGTCTGTACCCTCTGCACTGGTGTCTGCCCACGTCGTCACGGATCGGAATCCCCGCAAGGGGCACCCGATGTCAGTGGCGGCTGTTTTACTGGCACACACTGTTGCTTACGCATCACAACCCTCCTGCCACGGATCGACCGTGGCCGCTGAGTCCAAAGGAGGTGGGTTCCACATGCGTCACTACGAGGTGATGGTCATCCTCGACCCCGATCTGGAGGAGCGCGCTGTCTCCCCCCTGATCGAGAACTTCCTCTCCGTCGTCCGTGAGGGCAACGGAAAGGTCGAGAAGGTCGACACCTGGGGCCGTCGTCGTCTCTCGTACGAGATCAAGAAGAAGCCCGAGGGCATCTACTCGGTCATCGACCTGCAGGCTGAGCCTGCGGTCGTCAAGGAGCTCGACCGCCAGATGAACCTGAACGAGTCGGTCCTCCGGACCAAGGTCCTCCGCCCCGAGACCCACTGAGCATCTAGCTCAGCTGATCTCGGGATCCGAGTAGCAGCAGCACCAAGCAGCCAGCAGCAAACCCGCCGAGAGGTTCCCCCATGGCAGGCGAGACCGTCATCACGGTCGTCGGCAATCTTGTCGACGACCCCGAGCTGCGCTTCACCCCTTCCGGTGCGGCGGTCGCGAAGTTCCGTGTCGCGTCCACTCCCCGCACCTTCGACCGCCAGACGAACGAGTGGAAGGACGGCGAAAGCCTCTTCCTCACCTGCTCGGTCTGGCGTCAGGCGGCGGAGAACGTCGCCGAATCGCTCCAGCGAGGCATGCGCGTCATCGTGCAGGGCCGGTTGAAGCAGCGGTCCTACGAGGACCGTGAGGGCGTCAAGCGCACGGTCTACGAACTGGACGTCGAAGAAGTCGGCGCCAGCCTGCGCAGTGCCACGGCCAAGGTCACCAAGACCGCCGGTGGCGCTCGCGGTGGCCAGGGCGGCGGCTTCGGCGGCGGCGGTGGTGGCGGCCAGGGTGGCGGCGGCTGGGGTGGAAACTCCGGCGGCGGTCAGCCGGCCGGCGGCGCTCCCGCCGACGACCCGTGGGCGACCGGCGCTCCCGCCGGTGGCAACCAGGGCGGCGGCGGTGGCGGCTGGGGTGGAAACTCCGGCGGCGGTGCCGGCGGTGGCGGCGGCTACTCGGACGAACCCCCCTTCTAGGCCTCCGGGCCGAGGGTGGGTCGTACCCACACTTCTTGATCACACAGGAGATACACCATGGCGAAGCCGCCTGTGCGCAAGCCGAAGAAGAAGGTCTGCGCATTCTGCAAGGACAAGGTCCAGTACGTGGACTACAAGGACACGAACATGCTGCGGAAGTTCATTTCCGACCGCGGCAAGATCCGTGCCCGCCGCGTGACCGGCAACTGCACGCAGCACCAGCGTGACGTCGCCACGGCCGTGAAGAACAGCCGTGAGATGGCGCTGCTGCCCTACACCTCCACCGCGCGATAAGGGAAGGGTGACCGACCAATGAAGATCATCCTCACCCACGAGGTCTCCGGCCTCGGTGCCGCGGGCGACGTCGTCGACGTCAAGGACGGTTACGCTCGCAACTACCTGATCCCGCGGAAGTTCGCTATCCGCTGGACCAAGGGTGGCGAGAAGGACGTCGAGCAGATCCGTCGTGCTCGCAAGATCCACGAGATCCAGACCATCGAGCAGGCCAACTCTGTGAAGGCCCAGCTCGAGGGCGTCAAGGTTCGTCTGGCCGTCCGCTCCGGCGACGCCGGTCGTCTCTTCGGCTCCGTCACCCCAGCCGACATCGCTTCGGCGATCAAGGCTTCCGGTGGCCCCGAGGTCGACAAGCGTCGTATCGAGCTGTCTGCCCCGATCAAGACGCTGGGCGCCCACGAGACGTCTGTGCGTCTGCACCCCGAGGTTGCCGCCAAGGTCAACATCGAGGTCATCGCGGCCTGACCGCCGCGCTCGGCATAGCTGAGAGAGGGGCCGTACCCGTTGGGGTGCGGCCCCTCTGCCGTGCTCGGGGCTGGGCAGACCCTGGCTCGCATGTTGGGGGCGGTGCTACGGCGCTCATGTTTCACGTGAAACGTGGCAGCGCGCGGTGTTTCACGTGAAACGGTCAGCGGGTCGCGCCCGTGACGACCCAGCGACCCGAGCGAGTGCGCAGCAAGAGCGTCAGCATGCGCACCGTCATCATCAGAGTCATCGCTCCCCAGAGAGCGGTCAGTCCGGCACCGAAGGCCGGCACGAGCAGGGCCACCGGGGCGAAGACCGCCAGGGTCACCAGCATCGCTCCTGCGAGATACGGCCCGTCTCCCGCGCCCATGAGCACTCCGTCGAGGACGAAGACGACACCGCAGATCGGCTGCGAGAGCGCCACCATGATCAGGGCTGGGAGGGCTGTGTCCTTGACGGTGGAGTCGCTGGTGAACAAGGGGAGGAGCAGCGGGCGGGACACGATCACCAGGAGGCCGAGCACCACTCCGACGGCGATGCCCCACTGCACCATGCGGCGGCAGGCGGCTCGGGCGCCCTGTGGATCGTCCGCACCGAGGTAGCGGCCGATGATGGCCTGGCCCGCGATGGCGATGGCGTCGAGTGCGAAGGCCAGCAGAGACCACAGCGACAGGATGATCTGGTGGGCGGCGATGTCGGCATCCCCCAGCCGGGCGGCGACCGCCGTCGCGATCAGGAGGATCGCTCTCAGGGAGAGCGTGCGCACCAGGAGAGGTGCACCTGCCTGCGCCGAGGCTCGGATCCCGGTCGCGTCGGGGCGGAGCGAGGCACCGTGCCGGCGAGCTCCGCGGACGACCACGACGAGATAAACAGCGGCCATCCCCCATTGGGCGATGACGGTGCCCCAGGCGGAACCGGCGATGCCGAGGTCGGCGCCGTAGACGAGCCCCAGGTTGAGGACGCCGTTGGCGACGAAGCCTGTGATGGCGACGTACAGCGGTGTCTTTGTGTTCTGCAGTCCGCGCAGGACTCCGGTGGCGGCGAGTACGACCAGCATGGCCGGGATGCCGAGGGAGGAGATCCGGAGATAGGTGGACGCGTAGGGGGCCGCCGTTTCCGAGGCGCCGAAGAGGCCGACGAGGGAGGGGGCCGCGGGGAGAACGACGGCGATGACGGTGGCACCGATCAGCAGGGCGAGCCAGATGCCGTCCATGCCCTGGCGGATGGCTGCCTGGAGATCACCTGAGCCGACCCGTCGGGCGACGGCCGCGGTGGTGGCGTAGGCGAGGAAGACGAAGACGCTCACGGCTGTCGTCAGGAGGGCGGAAGCCACGCCGAGTCCGGCGAGTTGTGCGGTGCCGAGATGGCCCACGATCGCGCTGTCGGCCATGACGAAGAGGGGCTCGGCGACGAGTGCGCCGAAGGCCGGGACGGCCAGCATGACGATCTCGCGGTCGTGCCGGCGTCGGGTGGCCCTGGTGGTCGCGGGAGCCTGTGTCATGAGCACTAATCTAATCGTCCACAGGTAAGAGATGCAATTGCTATGTGACCCTTACCTCTGATCTCGCCTCGTGTCCCCTCGCGCACTGTTCGAAGCGATCTTGGTCCGGCTGGAGAAGTTTTTCTTCTGCACAGCCGGTGGATGGGGAAAGGGCAGGTCAGATGGGTCGCGTGCGGAAAGCGGAGGTCTTGTTCACAGGGCTGTCCACCGGGTCGTGCACAGGTTTTGGCGGGTTCTCCACAGCATCCGGGCCGTCGTCCACATGGCCTGTGGATAACCAGATTGGCTGACGGTGCCCGCGGGCCTACGGTGGACCGGCGCCCGCTCCGTCCGTCGGCCTGAGAACCATCACAAAACCGACGCGCCCGTACCGGAGTTGGGCGTCTCATTTGTCAGTGCCGTGCCGTAGAAATAAGGGGCACGGCGAGGTCCGCTCGGCGGACGGGAGGAGGTGGCTCGGTTGAGTATTTCCGAGCCCTTGGACGACCCGTGGGCCGACAGCGGTCCAAGTGATCGTCTGCCCGCTTCCCGACGGCGCGGCGACGGAGGCCGGGGCCGCGACGAACAGCACGACCGCGGCCGGGAAGGCGGCGAGTGGGAGGGCGCGGGCTCGGCCTTCGAACGCGTACCGCCGCAGGACCTCGATGCCGAGCAGTCCGTACTCGGCGGCATGCTCCTGTCCAAGGACGCCATCGCCGACGTCGTCGAGGTCCTCAAGGGCCACGACTTCTACAAGCCCGCGCACGAGACGATCTACCAGGCGATCCTCGACGTCTACGCCAAGGGCGAGCCGGCCGACCCGATCACCATCGCCGCCGAACTCACCAAGCGCGGCGAGATCAACAAGGTCGGCGGCGCATCGTATCTGCACACGCTCGTCCAGACCGTGCCGACGGCGGCCAACGCGGAGTACTACGCCGAAATCGTCCATGAGCGTGCCGTCCTGCGCCGCCTGGTCGAGGCCGGTACGCGCATCACGCAGATGGGATACGCGGCCGACGACGACGTCGACGAGATCGTCAACCGGGCCCAGGCCGAGATCTACGCCGTCACCGAGCAGCGGACCAGCGAGGACTACCTCCCGCTCGGCGACATCATGGAGGGCGCGCTCGACGAGATCGAGGCGATCGGCTCGCGCAGCGGCGAGATGACGGGTGTGCCCACCGGGTTCACCGACCTCGACTCGCTCACCAACGGTCTGCACCCGGGCCAGATGATCGTCATCGCGGCCCGTCCCGCCATGGGCAAGTCCACACTCGCGCTGGACTTCGCGCGCGCGGCATCGATCAAGCACAACCTGCCGAGCGTCATCTTCTCCCTCGAAATGGGGCGCAACGAGATCGCGATGCGTCTGCTGTCCGCCGAGGCCCGTGTCGCCCTGCACCACATGCGGTCCGGCACCATGACCGACGAGGACTGGACCCGCCTGGCCCGTCGGATGCCCGAGGTGTCGTCCGCGCCGCTCTACATCGACGACTCCCCGAACCTGTCGATGATGGAGATCCGCGCGAAGTGCCGCCGGCTCAAGCAGCGCAGCGACATCAAGCTGGTGATCATCGACTATCTGCAGCTGATGCAGGCCGGCGGTTCCAAGCGCCAGGAGAGCCGTCAGCAGGAGGTCTCGGACATGTCCCGAAACCTCAAGCTCCTGGCCAAGGAGCTGGAGGTCCCGGTGATCGCGCTCTCACAGCTCAACCGTGGTCCCGAGCAGCGCACGGACAAGAAGCCGATGGTGTCCGACCTGCGTGAGTCCGGCTCCATCGAGCAGGACGCCGACATGGTCATCCTGCTGCACCGCGAGGACGCCTACGAGAAGGAGTCGCCGCGCGCGGGCGAGGCGGACATCATCGTGGGCAAGCACCGTAACGGCCCGACGGCGACGATCACCGTCGCCTTCCAGGGCCACTACTCGCGCTTCGTGGACATGGCGCAGACCTGACCGGGCGATGTGGGTGGGTGCTGCTGCTCAGCGCCTCGTCTCGTACCTGCTCAGGATCACGCCGCCGGGAAGCGTCCGCGTCTCCACCAGGTTCAGGTTCACCCAGCTGTCCAGCGCGGTGAAGAACGGTGTGCCGCCGCCCACCAGGACTGGCGAAGTGGCCAGCACGTACTCGTCGATCAGCCCGGCCCGCATGGCCGCCCCGGCGAGCGTCGCGCCGCCGATGTCCATCGGGCCGCCGTCCTCGGCCTTGAGCCGGGTGATCTCGGCGACCGCGTCGCCGGTGACCAGGCGGGTGTTCCAGTCGACCTTGTCGGTCGTCGAGGAGAACACCACCTTCGCCATGTCCCTCCAGCGCCGCGCGAACTCGATCTCCGCCGGGGTGGCGCCCGGCTGTTGGTCGCCGGTCGGCCAGTAGGAGCTCATCGTCTGCCAGAGCTTGCGCCCGTACAGCGACAGGTCGGTCGCCTGCAACTGGTCGGACCAGAACTGGAACAACTCGTCGCTCGGCGGTCCGCCCCAGCCGATGTCGTCGCCGGGCGCGGCGATGTAGCCGTCCAGGGTCAGGTTCATGCCGTAGATCAGTTTCCGCATGCCGCCAGCCTTCCGTGAGTCGGTCTCACGCGTACGGACCGGCGCGGCACCGGAAACTCATCGGTATGTCATCGGCGGCGAGACGCTCCACGACCGTGGGCGGCCGGCCCAGTGCCGTGTCCCGGGAAATGTGCTCGACGTAGGGCAGTCCCGCCGGATGGACTGGGGGCATGACGACATCTCAGGACGACCTGCTTCCCGCTACCCGCCGGGCGTTGCTGCACCGGATCGCCGTGGCCCAGGCCGAGGGGCGGGCACCGTCGTTGGTCGCGGCGGTGGTGCGGGACGGGCGGGCGGTGTGGCACGGTGCGCGGACCTCGGTGGACGGGCACGGGCCGGACGAGAACGTGCAGTACCGGATCGGCTCGATCACCAAGACGTTCACCGCCGTCCTGGTGCTCCGGCTGCGTGACGAAAGCGTCCTCGATCTCGGTGACCCCCTGGAGAAGCATCTGCCGGGCACCGGCGCGGGGGAGGCCACCATTGCCCAACTGCTCGCGCACACAAGCGGGTTGGCGGCCGAGTCACCCGCGCCCTGGTGGGAACGGACGCCCGGTTCCCTGCGCCCCGAACTCCGCGATGTGCTGGGCGAGCAGCCCCTGCTGCATCCGGTCGGCCGCCGGTTCCACTACTCGAACCCCGGATACACGCTGTTGGGCGCTCTCGTCGAGGAGCTGCGCGGTGCGCCCTGGGAGGACGTACTCCGGCGAGAAGTGCTCGAACCCCTGGGCCTCCGTCGCACGAGCGCTCAGCCTCAGGCACCCCACGCGGGCGGCTGGGCGGTGCATCCATGGGCCGACGCGCTGCTGCCGGAACCCGCCGAGGACCTCGGTCTCATGGCGTCGGCCGGTCAACTCTGGTCCACCACCGGTGACTTGGCGCGGTTCGCGGTCTTCCTGGCCAACGGTGACGAACGGGTCCTGAGCGCGGAGTCCGTGCGGGAGATGCGAACCCCCGCCGCGCCGGCCGAGGCGGCCGATGTCGTGGACGGCGCCGCCTACGGTTTCGGCCTCCAGATTCAGCACCGCGACGGCCGCCTGCTCGTCGGCCACTCCGGATCGCTGCCCGGCTTCCTGGCGAACCTCACCATCAGCCTGGAGGACGACGTCGCGGCTGTGGTGCTGGCCAATTGCACCTCGGGACCGCTGCTGTCATCGCTGGGCGCCGAGCTCGTCGGTATCGTCGCCGAGGCCGAACCGAGGATTCCCGAGCCTTGGCGCCCGATGCCCGAAGTCGACGCCGCCGCACTGGAGTTGGCCGGCCAGTGGTACTGGGGCACGCACGGTTTCGCCCTGCGGCTGACGGCAGATGGAAAGGCCTCGCTGGAGCCGTTGGCGGGCAAGGGCCGCCGCTCACGTTTCCGGGCCAACGGTGACGGCACCTGGACCGGCCTGGAGGGCTACTACGCCGGAGAGCTCCTACGGCCCGTACGGCGCCCGGACGGGTCCGTCAGCCACCTGGACCTCGGATCGTTCGTCTTCACGCGGCAGCCGTACGACGAGAGCGCTTCTGTACCGGGTGGGGTGGACCCGGAGGGGTGGCGGGGGATCCGCTAGCCGTGGTGGTCGGGCAGGGGTCGTGTTTCACGTGAAACACGACCCCTCCCGATGTCGGCCGGGTGCTTCGCTCTCGCTTCAGAAGAGGGTTCTCTTCAGGGAAGAGTTCTCTTCAGAGGGGGAGCTTGAAGCCCACATGCGAGGCCGTGAAGCCGAGCCGTTCGTAGAACCGGTGGGCGTCGGTGCGGGTGGCATCCGAGGTCAGCTGGACCAACTGGCAGCCTTGGCGGCGCGATTCGGCGATCGCCCACTCGATGAGTCGCGTGCCGAGGCCGCTGCCCCGCTCGTCCGCGTGGATGCGCACGGCCTCGATGACCGACCGCGTGGCGCCTCTGCGGGACAGGCCGGGAATGACCGTGAGCTGGAGGGTTCCGACGACGCGGCCCTCGCGCACGGCGACGACCAGGTGCTGGTTGGGGTCGGCGGTCAGACGCTCCAGCGCCGCCAGGTAGGGCGTCAGGTCGTCGGGTGACTCCCGCTGGGAGCCCAACGGGTCGTCGGCGAGCATGCCGACGATGGCGGGGACGTCTTCGGTGACCGCGGCTCGTATTTCAAGATCTCCCATGGTCACACCATAGGCAGCGGTGGGCGACGGGACCGGCTACGCGGGCGCGTGCATCGACTCCACGACACGGACCAGCGGTGCCAGCTCGGGGTTTCCGGCAGCGGCGTCGAGCGCCTCGCGCAGGGCGGTGTCGTTGGTGGGCCGGGCCTCTTCGAGCAGGGCGAGGCCGGCCTCGGAGACGTTGGTGTAGATGCCCCGGCGGTCGGTCGGGCACAGATACCGGGCGAGCAGACCGCGGTCCTCGAGCCGGGTGACCAGCCGGGTGGTGGCGCTCTGGCTGAGGACGACCGCGTCGGCGACCTGCCGCATCTGCAGATGGCCCCCGTCGCCGTCGTGCTGTCGGCTGAGGACGTCGAGCAGGGAGTACTCCCGCATGCTCAGGTCGTGCTTGGCCTGCAGGGCGCGCTCGATGTGCGCCTCGATCCTCCCGTGCAGCAGGGAGAGGGCGCACCAGCCCTGGGCAAGGGCGGTGAGCGCGGGGTCCGTCGCTGTCATTGGCGTTTCCTCCGTCCCGGAGCGGCTGAACCCAGGATAGAGCACAGGCGAAATAGTCCGCGCTTGCATATAGCCCGCGTCTGCAACTATTGTGAACGCACGCAAAGCGCTCCTGCAATCTTCTGTGAAGGGTTCATCCCCATGCCTCTCGCGCTTCTGGCCCTCGCGATCGGGGCCTTCGGAATCGGAACGACCGAGTTCGTGATCATGGGCCTGCTGCCCCAGGTCGCAGGCGACTTCGGGGTCTCCATCCCCACCGCCGGCCTGCTGGTCACCGGCTACGCGCTGGGCGTGGTGATCGGCGCCCCGCTGATGACCGTGCTCGGCACCAAGGTCCCCCGCAAGCGGATGCTGATGCTGCTGATGGGTCTGTTCATCGTCGGCAACCTGCTCTCCGCCGTCGCCCCCAGCTTCTCGGTGATGCTGATCGGCCGTGTGGTCGCCTCGCTCGCCCACGGTGCCTTCTTCGGCATCGGCTCGGTCGTCGCGGCCGAGCTCGTCGCCCCGGACAAGAAGGCCGGAGCCATCGCGATGATGTTCACCGGGCTGACCGTCGCCAATGTCGTCGGCGTCCCGCTGGGCACCCTCGTGGGGCAGTCCGTCGGCTGGCGGGTCACCTTCGCCGTCGTCGCGGGCCTCGGCGTGATCGGCCTGGCGGGCATCGCCAAGCTCGTGCCCGATCTGCCCAGGCCCGAGGGCGTACAACTGCGCCACGAACTGGCCGCCTTCAAGAACACCCAGGTCCTGCTCGCCATGGCGATGACCGTCCTCGGCTTCGGCGGCGTCTTCGCGGCCATCACCTACATCGCCCCGATGATGACCCACGTCGCCGGCTTCGCCGACGGCTCCGTCACCTGGCTGCTCGTCCTCTTCGGCCTCGGCATGGTCGGCGGCAACCTCATCGGCGGCAAGTTCGCCGACCGCGCCCTCATGCCCATGCTCTACGTCTCACTCGGCGCCCTGGCGGTCGTGCTCGCGCTCTTCACGGTCACCGCGCACAACAAGATCGCGGCGGCCGTCACCATCGCCCTGATCGGAGCCCTGGGCTTCGCCACCGTGCCGCCGCTGCAGAAGCGGGTCCTGGACCAGGCGCACGGTGCCCCGACGCTGGCCTCCGCGGTGAACATCGGCGCCTTCAACCTCGGCAACGCGCTGTCCGCCTGGCTCGGCGGCATCGTCATCGCGGCCGGCCTCGGCTACACCGCCCCCAACTGGGTCGGCGCCGTCCTCGCCGCGGCCGCCCTGGTCCTCGCGATCCTCTCGGCCGCCCTGGAACGCCGCACCGCCGCCCGCGGCACGGTCGTGGCGGGCAGCCTGCCGAACGCACAGCGGACCGCCGTCCACCACTGACCCCGTAGGGCCGGAGCGGGGAGACGCGAGGCCAGGGCCGTTCCCGTGACTTTCGACCGACACCACCACCAGCAACACCCGCAAGGAGAAACCCTGATGAGCACCACCACCGCCGTAGCCTCGCTGACCATCCAGGACGCCGAAGCCCTCGTCGACCAGGCCCGCCGTGCCGCGGAGGCCGCCGGAGTCACGGTCAGTGTCACCGTGCTGGACGCGGGCGGTCATCTGCTCGCCTTCCGGCGCGACGACCGGGCCGTGCTGATCTCCGGGGAGACCAGCACCCGCAAGGCGTACACCGCGCTTCAGCTGAACGCGGCCACCGCCGACCTCGTCGACGCGGTCCAGCCCGGCGGCCTCTTCCACACCCTGCCGACCGCACTCGACCGACCGCTGCTGTTCATCGCGGGCGGTGTCCCGGTGCACCGCGACGGTCGGCTGATCGGAGCGATCGGGGTCGGTGGCGGCGCGCCGTCGCAGGACCACGGTTTCGCCCAGGCCGCCGTGGAGGCACTCGTCTGACGTCCGAAGACGGCTGAGACGCCGGTTCCCGATCATGTCGGGAGCCGGCGTTTTCCATGCTCGAAGGTGTCAGCCGGCCGCGACCGTCAGGGGTGCGAACCGCCGCGTCCAGTCGCCGGGCAGCTCCGCGATCCCGTAGGTCATGACGGAGTTGGAGGCGCAGTACTCCAGGCCGCGTTCCTTCGCCCAGGACAGCAGGTCTTCGTGGCGTGCGTCGATGTCGGTGCGCAGAGGACGGTCGGTGCGGGCGGCGAGTGAGGCGAGGAGAGCCTTCGCCGTCTCCGAGTCCTGCGCGATCAGCGGGCCCACGACGTGTGTGTCCATGTTGGGCCAGGCCGCCGCGTACCCGATGATCCGGCCGTTGTCCTGTGCCACCCGCAACTGGTCGGCGAAGGCGGGCAGGCGGGTGATGAGCGGTGTGCGATCGGTGCCGAAGACCTCCTCGTCGAGCCGGAGGATGCCGGTGAGGTCCTCGGCCGTGGCCGCGCGGGTGGCGATCCGGGACTCGGGTCCGTCAGATCCATCCGGCGTGAAACGGCCGCGCAGCATCTCGGCTCGACCCGTCACCTTGAAGCCGAGTTCTTCGTAGAGCGGGCGCCCGTTCGGGGTCGCGTGCAGGGTCAGTGGCGTGGGGCCCAGCACTGACAGCAGGTGGCGCATCAGCCGGCGTCCCACGCCCTGGCGGGCATGTCGTTCGGCGACCAGGACCATGCCGATGGCGCTCAGATCCGGGCGGTCCTGCGGGCCGTACTCCGTGACGACGCACGCCGCGACAAGGCCGCCTTCCGGGCTGTCGATGCCGTACCCCGTCCCCGCGCTGAGGAGGAAGCCCCACTTGTGTTCCTCGCGTGGCCACCCCCGGTCCTCGGAAAGGTCGGCGCAGGCGATGCGATCGCGGAGTGTCAGCCGGCGGATGGGCAGAGCGGCGAGGGAATGAGTCGGCACGCAGGTCAGGCTGTCTGACTGCGATGTCGGCGTCCACCCGTTTCCGGGGAGACGTACTTGCTTTTGGCCATGTCGTGGCCGACCGCACCACACCTCGGCCGAAGCCGGATGTTTCACGTGAAACACCGGCGAACGGCGAGCATCGGGCAGGCTCGCGGAAGCTGCCACAGTTCCGCCGACTAACCTCGTGGCCCATGGCGAGACTTCATCTCTTCGACCTCGACGGCACTTTGCTGCACGGAACCAGCGCACCCCTGGAGATCTCACGTCAGCTCGGTCTGGAAGCCGAGACGGTGGAGCTTGAACAGGAGATCTCGGCCGGGCTGATCGGTCCGCCGGAGTATGCGACCCGTGTGTACGAGCTATGGGCGGATCTCAAGGAGGCCCATGTCGCGGCTGCCTTTGAAGAGGCCCCCTGGCTGGCGCGGATTCGTGAGGTCTGGGCCGAGATCAGGAGCGCCGGCGAATACTGCGCCGTCGTATCGCTCTCGCCCTCCTTCTTTGTGGAACGGCTCACGGGTTGGGGCGCGCACGCGGCACACGGATCTCTTTTCCCCGCTGTGCCCTTCACCGAGCCGTCGATGGACCTGGCCGGAGTCCTCAACGCCGCTGCCAAGGTGGTGATCGCGGATCGGCTCTGTGAGGAGTTCGGGGTGACGAGGGCGGACTGTGTCGCCTATGGCGACTCGATGTCGGACAAGGATCTGTTCGGCGCCGTGCCCGTCTCTGTCGCGGTGAACGCCGATCGGCATCTGGCGGGCCTTGCCACCCACTCCTATGCGGGGCGGGATCTGTGGGATGCCTACGAATTGGTGCGCGGCGCCCGGTAGTTGAGGGAATTGAGGGTTCGCGTCTCCCGCTGTTCGTGGGGGAGCCGGGCCGGACTTGTGCGCGCATCACGGGCCGGTATGGTCGACTCCGGTTCTTGTCCGCAGCGGGGCGCCGCAGGCGAGTACTGCGGGCAATGTCACATCTCGCCTTACTTGTCCGTACGCGGTGGGAATGTGGGTTGGATATGGCTGTATTGGCCGCTTGAACGAACGGGGAAGAGCAAGCAGTCCGCGCGGAACGCAGGCAGCTTCCGATGAAGGAAGCACGCCGACCGACCGAAAGATGTTCGAGGCGAGGCACACCATGGACGCTCCGACCACCACGTCGGCCGACAACGGCCCGTCCGGCGGCGGAGGCGGCAGCGGCGGAGGCGGCTGGTTCACGCCCCGCAAGCAGCCGGAGGTGCCTCCGGGCGAAGAGCGGGGGACGACCGGGGTGCGGCGTCCGGCCGTGATGCGCCCGGTCCGCAGGTCCGCGCCGGGTGCCAACGAGCGCCCGCCCGCAGAGAGTTCGGAGCGGTCCGCCCAGAGTGCCGAGGGCGTCGAGTCGGAGCCGGAGAGTCACGGTTCGCCGCAGGGCGTCCCGCCCGACCAGGAGCGAATATCGCCGGCTGCGACCACCCCCCAGCCCTTCACCCCGGCCCAGCCTCCGCCGCCCACGCCTCCGCAGCCCTTCGTTCCCGCTCAAGCCTCGCCTACGACACCTCCGCAACCCTTCGTTCCCGCCCAAGCCTCGTCCACGCCCCCTCCGCAGCCCTTCGCGCCTGCTCAAACCCCGCCTCCCACACCCCCGCCACCCGCCACACCTGCCCAGGCTCCGCCCCCCACGCCTCCGGCACCCGCCATGCAGGCCCAGGGACTGTCTCCCGCGCTCTCGTCGCCCTTCACGCCCGCGCAGGTTCTGCCTCCCGAGCCGTCGGCTCCCGCACCTGTCCCGCCCGTCGCCGCGACGGAATCGGCCGTCGTGAGGGTGCCCATCCAGCGCTCTTCCGGCACCGTCACCGAGAACGCCTCCCCAGACGCCGTACTCGTTCGCCGGACCATGGCCGAAGTCGCCCCGGTGGCCGACAAGGTCACCTCGTACTTCTACGCGCTGCTCTTCGTACGCCACCCCGAGCTGCGGTCGCTCTTCCCGGCGGCGATGGACACCCAGCGGGACCGGTTGCTGAAGGCGCTCCTCACCGCGGCCGAGCACATCGACAACACCGAGGTGCTCGTCGCGTATCTGCAGAACCTCGGCCGCGGGCACCGCAAGTACGGCACCCGGCCCGAGCACTACCCGGCCGTCGGCGAGTGCCTGATCGGTGCGCTGAACAAGTACGCCTCCGATGTGTGGGACGCCGAGACGGAGGCGGCCTGGGTCCGGGCGTACACGACGATCTCGCAGGTCATGATCGACGCGGCCGCCGCGGATGAACTGCGTGCACCGGCCTGGTGGAACGCGGAGGTCGTCGCCCACGATCTCAGGACCCGCGACATCGCGGTCGTCACCGTGCGCCCCGACCAGCCCTACCCCTTTCTCGCCGGGCAGTATACGAGCCTGGAGACACCCTGGTGGCCGCGAATATGGCGGCACTACTCCTTCGCCTCGGCGCCCCGCTCGGACGGACTGCTGACCTTCCATGTGAAGGCCGTCCCGGCGGGCTGGGTCTCGAACGCGCTGGTGCACCGTGCCCGGCCCGGCGACGTCATCCGGCTCGGTCCGCCGGCCGGCTCGATGACCGTGAACCACCGCACCGACAGCGGACTGCTCTGCCTGGGCGGCGGCACCGGCATAGCGCCGATCAAGGCACTGGTCGAGGACGTCGCCGAGCACGGCGAACGGCGGCCGGTGGAGGTCTTCTACGGAGCCCGTACCGACCACGACCTCTATGACATCGACACGATGCTCCGGCTCCAGCAGTCGTATCCCTGGCTCACGGTCCGGACGGTCGTCGACCAACAGGCACGTCTCCAACTCCCGGACGCCATAAGGACGTACGGGCCGTGGAGTGGGTACGACGCCTATGTCTCGGGCCCGCCCGGAATGATCCGCAGCGGTGTTGACGTTCTGAAGGACGTCGGTATCCCGGCGGATCGCATACGGCACGACTCGGTCGAGGAACTGGTGGCCACCGGGGACTGACCCGGCGCCGGAGAGGTCAGCCGAGGTCGGGGGCGTGCATCGCGCGGACCCCTTCGATGTTGCCGTCCAGATAGTGCCGTAGAGACAGGGGCACGAGGTGGACGGACGCGATGCCTACCCGGGTGAAGGGGACTCTGACGATCTCGTACTCGCCGAGGGGAGCGTCCACTTCGGGGCCGTGGCGCAGCGCCGGGTCCATGGACTCCAGGTGGCAGACGAAGAAGTGCTGGACCTTCACGCCGGTCGCGGTGGCGTCCGCGCCGATGTGCTCGACGGTGTCCACGAAGCAGGGGACCACGTCAGTGATCTTGGCGCCGAGCTCCTCGTGCACCTCGCGGTGCAGGGCATCGACGACGGTGGTGTCCTCGGGCTCGACCCCGCCACCGGGCGTGACCCAGTAGGGATCCACACCGGGCTTGGTGCGCTTGATCAGGATCAGGTCGTCGCCGTCGAGGAGGACGGCACGTGCGGTGCGCTTGACCACGGGTCGGACGGTCATGGGAGAAATGTGGCCCGGCTGGTTCCACGTGAAACATCGCGAAACGTCACCTGGGTGGTTCAGAGCGTGACATTCGGCGGCGTCGACGCGAAGCGACGACAAAGTCCCTGGTCAGCCCCATACGGTGGCCGCGCGGTGCAGCCACTCGTGGGCCCGGGCGATGTGCGGCATCGCGAGAGTTCCGGTGCGCACGACCAGGAAATACGTCCGCAGCGGTGGCACCGTCGGCTCGTGGAGCGGGACGACCTCACCGCGCTCCAGTGCGAGGGCGCACAGATAGCGGGGCAGCACCGCGAGTCCGGCGCCCGCGCCGGCGCAGGCGAGCACCGCGCGGAGATCTGGCACGATGACCGTGCCCGAGGCGGCCGGACGGGAGTCGAAGACGGACGCCCAGTACCGGGAGACGAAGGGCAGTGACTCGTGGACCTCGATCAGGGGGAGATCGTCCAGAGCGGGCGCGTCCTTGGGATCGGGGTTCGCGGAGCCGATCCGCTCGGCCCAGCGCGGAGCGGCGACGAGGATGTGCTCCTCGTCGCAGAGCGTTGTCGCCGTGAGCAGGGCACCCCGCGGACGGGCCGTGCTGATGGCCAGATCATGATGTCCGGCGGCCAGCCCCTCCAGGGTTTCCTCGGCGTTCCCGAAGGACGCACGCAGTGCGAAGGGCTGGCCGTCGTCGCCGGTCAGCTCCGTGAGGGCGGGCAGCGCCCGCTCGGCGGTGAACTCGGGGGGTCCGGCGAGATGCAGGGTGCGCAAGGAGGCGTCGTTGTCGGGGCCGGTCTCGGCTATCTCCACGAGGGCGTCTAGATGCGGCGCGGCCTTGTGCGCGAGTTCGTCGCCCATGGTCGTGGGGGTGACTCCACGGGCCTGGCGCAGGAACAAGGGGCGGCCCAACTGCCGTTCCAGGGTGCGGATCTGGGACGTCACTGCGGGCTGGGAGAGGCCGAGGAGCGCTGCGGCGCGGGTGAAGGAGCCGGCCCGGTGCACGGTCACGAAGGTGCGCAGCAAGGCCAGATCCATGGCACGCACTCTCCTTTCCCCGCCCTTCCTCCGGCCCCGGGCAGGGCCCAACTATAAATAAGTCGATAGGTCTCTGTCGCTACTGTGATTGGACACTGACACAGAGTCAACTAGCCTTGGGCGCGCGGTTCTTCGCGCGCAGAACCGAGGACGGTCCGAGCCACGAGGGGGGAGGCTCGGACCGTCCGTTGTGCGTAGCCGGACACCGACCGGCGGTACGTAAAGCGGTCACCGCGCCGACTCCTCCAGCGCACGCAGCACATCGGCCACCAGGTCCTCGGGATCTTCGGCGCCCACCGAGAAGCGAACGAAGCCCTCCGGCACCGCGTCCCCGCCCCAGCGTCCCCGGCGTTCGGCGGTCGACCGCACCCCGCCGAAACTCGTCGCGTCGTCCACGAGCCGCAGCGCGTCGAGAAAACGCTCGGCACGCGCGCGCGTGGGCAACGTGAACGAAACCACACACCCGTAGCGCCGCATCTGCCGCGAGGCGACCTTGTGCGAGGGATCGTCGGGCAGCCCCGGATAGCGCAGCCCCGTCACCTCGTCCCGCCCCCGCAGGGCCTCGGCGAGGATCAGCGCGGTGGTGTCCTGCCGGTCCACGCGCAGCTGGAGCGTGGCGATCGAGCGGTGCGCGAGCCAGGCCTCCATGGGCCCGGGAATCGCGCCGACGACCTTGCGCCAACGGCGTACGGCGGTCATCGCGGCGGCGTCGGTTCCGGCGACGTAGCCGAGAAGGATGTCCCCGTGCCCGGTGAGCTGCTTGGTGCCGCTCGCCACGGCGAAGTCGGCGCCGAGCTCCAGCGGGCGCTGTCCCAGGGGTGTGGCGAGGGTGTTGTCGACGGCCACGAGGGCGCCACGCGCGTGTGCCGCCTCGACGAGCCGGCGGATGTCGCAGACGTCGAGTCCGGGGTTCGAGGGGGTCTCGAGCCACAGCAGTTTCGCGCCGTCGAGGAGGTCGAGCTGGGCGTCCCCGCCGGTCGGCGCGGTCCGCACCTCGATGCCGTACGCCTCCAACTGGGCGCGCACCAGGGGCAGTACCTGGTATCCGTCGTTCGGCAGGACGACCGTGTCGCCGGCGCGCAGCTGGGAGAAGAGCACCGCCGAGATGGCGGCCATCCCGGAGGCGAACGCGAGCGTCTCGACACCGTCGCGCCCCGGGGCCTCCAGCTCGCCGATGGCGCGCTCCAGGTGGGTCCAGGTCGGGTTGTCGTCGCGGCCATAGCTGTACGGGCCCGCCACCTCGCCAGGGAGGTGGAAGTGCGCGGCGAACACCGGTCCGGGGAGCGTCGGTTCGTATTTGACCGACTCGGGCAGACCGGCGCGCACCGCGCGCGTGCCGTCCCCGGCGCCGTCTCCGACGCCTCCGTCTGCGGCGGAATCACTCATATCGCTCGTCCTTCCACTTCCTCGCGTACCGCGGCGAGCAGACCCTCGCTCGCCGCCTCCACCATCTCAAGACACTCCTCGAAGCCGTCCAGACCCCCGTAGTACGGGTCCGGTACGTCGAGGTCGGCGCCGGCGGCGGGGTCGTAGGAGCGGAGCAGATGGACCTTCTCGGCGTCCTGCTCGGTCGGGGCGAGGTGGCGCAGGGGCTTGCGGTGGCCGGAGTCGAGGGCGATGACGAGATCCAGGCGGGCGAACCGGGAGGCCTGGAACTGGCGTGCGACATGGTCGGTCCCGTAGCCGTGCTCCGCCAGGACGGCGACGGCGCGCGGGTCGGCGCCGTCGCCCTCGTGCCAGCCACCGGTGCCCGCGCTCTCGACCTCGACCCGATCGCCGAGCCCGGCCTCCTCCACCCGCGCGCGGAAGACCGATTCGGCCATCGGGGAGCGGCAGATGTTGCCGGTGCAGACGAAGCTGACGCGGTAGGTCATCGCGCGCTCAGTCCCCGTCGGGGAGGGCGAGGTTGAGCGCCCAGGAGACGACCGAGATGATCAGGCCGCCCAGGACGGCGGTCCAGAAGCCGTCGACGTGGAAACTCAGGTCGAGCTTGTCGGCCAGCCACGAGGTGAGCAGCAGCATCAGCGCGTTGACCACCAGGGTGATCAGACCGAGCGTCAGGATGAACAGCGGGAAGGTCAGCACCTTGACGATCGGCTTGACCAGGAAGTTCACCAGGCCGAAGACCAGGGCGACCAGGATCAGGGTCCAGACCTTCTTGAAGGTGCTGTCGCCGGTCAGGGTGATCTTGTCGATGAGCCATACGGCGACCGCCAGGGCACCCGCGTTGGCGATCGTCTTGACTAGGAAATTCTTCATGTGTCTGATCGTGACAGAAGAGATCGACTCCGAGCGTGGACGAGGGCGATGAAGGCATTCCGGTTGGATGAACTGGAGGCGGAGCGTGCCGCCAACGACGGCGCATACCTGCAGTTCCTGCGCGAGAAGAACATGTCGGTCGGCCTCTACGCGCTCGACGCGGGCGATCACGACCGGCAGCAGCCGCACAACCAGGACGAGGTGTACTTCGTCGTGAGCGGCCGGGCCGCGATCACCGTCGGCATGGAGACCACCCAGGTGGCGCGCGGCAGCGTGGTCTATGTGCCGGCCGGGGTGGCCCACAAGTTCCACCACATCAGCGAGGACCTGCGGGTGCTGGTGGTGTTCTCGCCGCCGGAGGCCTGATCCCGCCGGAGGCTCGACTCTCCCCCGTAAGCCTGATGCCGCGTCTCAGGGTTCCCTAGGGGAACGGTCAGGGGAGGACAAGGGATGCGAGGCCCCCGTTCCGCCTTCGGCCGCCCTAGCATCGGGTGCAGGACATCAGAGGTCCGGCACAGCAGTGACGGACACCGACAGGACCCGGTACGAGCGACGGGCGGAGAGGTAAAGGACGAGGGCGATGCGAGAGATCTTCGGCGGACTGCCGTGGTGGGTGAAGTGGGTCGCGGTGCCGGTCATCGCCCTGGTCGTGTTCGGCGGGCTGATAACGGCCGTTCTGACGGTCGTCATCGGACTGCTCTTCAAGGCACTGGTCTTCGTGGCGCTGGTCGGCGGACTGATCTACGTCGTGCGGAAGTTCACGGCGGGTTCCTCCTCACGCAGCGACTGGTGAGGCTCTGCTGGGCAACCGGTGATCGGTAACAGGAATCACCGGTTCCCTCGGGCGGGGGAAGTTTTCCGGACAGGCCGTCTGCGGGCGGTGGCGGGCGGTTACAGTCCGGAATTCGACGCGGGGACGAACCCCGCGGGCGGCGCACCCCCTCCCCGTGTTCCCCGCACGGGCTGCCCCCTCGCGCTCCGGAAGTGACCCTTGGCCACGGTTGACACCGCACCCGTAGAACCGCACGCACCCCCCACCCAGCCCGGCCCGCCGACCTGGCCGAGTTCAGTGGCGATCCCCGCACAACTGCGTCCCGTGGCGACCCCGCCGCGGCAGCGCTCCGCGACAGCCCCCGAGCGGCAGCCCCAGCCCGCCGCCACCCTCATCGGATCCGTCCAGCGGGCGATGCGGCTGCTGGAGTCCGTGGCCGCGCACGAACACGGGGCCCCCGCGAAGCAGTTGGCCCGTGAGACCGGCCTCGCGCTTCCCACGGCGTACCACCTGCTGCGCACCCTCGTGCACGAGGGCTATCTCCGCCGTGACAAAGGGCTGTTCTTCCTCGGCGAAGCGGCCGAGAGGCTGAGCAGCAGCGGGGCGCAGGAGAAACGTCGCAGCACGCTAGTGGACGCGCTGGCGGCCTGGCGGGATTCGATCGGTGTTCCGGTCTACTACGCGATGTACCGCGACGGCGAGATCGAGGTCATGTGCGTCTCCGACAGCCCCGGCAACCCGGCGGTCGAGGAGTGGGCCGACTTCCGTGAGACGGGGCACGCGCACGCGATCGGCCAGTGTCTGCTGGCCCAACTGGACGAGGACGCCCGACGCGACCACCTCGACCGCTACCCCGCGCAGTCACTCACGCCGTACACCGTGCGGGACGGTCACGCCCTGCTGCGGCGGCTGGAGCGGATGCGGCGGATGGAGCTGGTGGTGGAGCGTCAGGAGTACGCGCTGGGGACGGTCTGCGCGGCGATTCCGATCACGCTCGGCAGTACGGCGGCCACGATGGCCATTTCTCTCCCCTCGCATCAGGCCGACCGTCTGCCGGCCGCTGCCCTGGAGTTGCAGACCGAGGTGGGCAGGCTGCTGGGGTCGCTCGCGCTCTCTATCAGTATCTGAAAACTTACTCCTTGTGATCTGTTGTGTACGTTCAGCAATATTCCTTCAGTGTCACAGGGATCATTCCCAGCCAGTCGGCGGCAATTGACGGGATAGGCGATGCGCGAGTCCGTACAGGCAGAGGTCATGATGAGCTTCCTCGTCTCCGAGGAGCTCTCCTTCCGTATCCCGGTCGAACTGGGCTACGAGACGTGCGATCCGTACGCCGTACGGCTGACCTTCCATTTGCCGGGCGATGCCCCGGTGACCTGGGCCTTCGGCCGGGAGCTGCTGATCGACGGGGTGGGCCGGGCGTCCGGGGACGGCGATGTGCGGATCGAGCCCGTCGATCCCGAGACGCTGGGCGAAGTGCTGATCAGGCTTCAGGTGGGCGGCGACCAGGCGCTGTTCCGTACCGGCGCGGCCCCGCTCGTGGCGTTCCTCGACCGCACCGACCGGCTGGTTCCGCTCGGTCAGGAGGGTGCGCTCGCGGATTTCGACGCCCACCTCGACGAGGCACTGGACCGCATCCTGGCGGAGGAGCAGAGCGCCGGCTGAAGCGTTCCCATGGCTGTGGGGGGAGTTGGCGTAACGCTTCGCCACGGGGCCCGAAGTCCCTGGAGGCATCTGTGACGCTCTGAAAGGCGTGCGGGGCCGCGAGGGTCCGGGAGCGGTCCGGGGAAGTCCGGGACGGGCCCTGGAGTCGCAGGAACGCTTCTGCGTGGCTCCCTGCGGCAGATCTCGCCGTCCTCAGTGCTTGCGGCGCCGACCCTTCCCGCCGCGCGCCGGCGCCGGCTTGGCGCCGGGGGCTGTCGCGGGCCCGGCACCCGGCCCCGCCGTGGCCGCCGCCGCAACCCCCGCCGGAGCCGTTTCGCGTCCCGGTCGGTCCGCCGAGACCACCAGGGCAGCGAGCGCCGTGGTGACCGGCACCGAGGCGACCAGGCCGATCGAGCCCACCAGCGTGCGCACGATCTCCTCGGCGACCAACTCGCTGTTGGCCACCGACCCCACGCTGCTCTGCGCGATGGAGAAGAGCAGCAGCAACGGCAGGGCGGCGCCCGCGTAGGCGAGGACGAGCGTGTTGACCACGGACGCGATGTGGTCGCGGCCGATCCGGATACCGGCGCGGTACAGCCCGCGCCAGCCCATCGCCGGGTTGGCCTCGTGCAGTTCCCAGACCGCCGAGGTCTGCGTGACCGTCACATCGTCGAGCACACCGAGCGAACCGATGATGACGCCGGCGAGCAGCAGACCGCTCATGTCGATCGACGGGTACAGCCCGTGGATCAGGCCCGTGTTGTCGTCCGTGTTGCCGGTCAGCGCGGCCCAGTCGATGAACCCCGAACCCAGGACACCGATCAGCACCAGCGACATCAGCGTGCCGAGCACCGCCACGGACGTACGGGCCGAAAGCCCGTGGCACATGTAGAGGGCGATCAGCATGATGGCGCTCGATCCGACCACCGCCACGATCAGCGGGTTCGAGCCGTGCAGGATCGCGGGCAGGATGAAGAAGTTGAGGATCATGAAGCTGATGGCCAGCGCGATCAGCGCCATGACACCGCGCAGCCGGCCCACCACCACGACGGCCAGCGCGAAGATGCCGGCGAGCAGCGCCATCGGGAACTTACGGTTCACATCGGTGACCGAGTACTGCAGATCCCTGGGCGCGGAGGGCTCGTAGGCGACCACGACCTTCTCGCCCTGGTGCAACTGCCGTGACTGGTCGGGCTGCACGATCTCCGTGAACGTACGGCCCTTGTCCTTGCCGGTACTGACCGTGACCGTGGCCTTCTTGCAGGTGCCGCCCGCTTCCTGTGCCGCTGAGGAGCCCTCGGCCGTGGAGGTGTCCCCGGTCGCGCCCCCGCCCGAGGCGTTCACCGAGGCGCAGCTCACGCTGACGACCTTGGTGACCGTCGCCTGCTGCGTCTGCCGGTCGAAACCGACCCCGGTGCGCTTGTGCGACGGTGCGCCGCCGGGCCACAGCACGACCATCCCGACCACAACCGCCACCGTGAACGGGATCAGGATCGCCGCGATCACCTTCCGGAGGTGACGGGAGACGGGGGCTGCCGGGCCATGACTGTGCGAGTGACCGTGTCCGCCGCCCGCGCCGGAGCCGTGCCCGCCGTCGCCGTGGGAGCCGTGGTCGTCCCCGGACCCGGAACCGTGGTTGCCATCGGAACCGTGGCCGTGGTCATGGCCATGCGGCGGCCCGGTGGGCGGGTACGGGGGCTGCTGCGTCGTGGTCACCGACCGATCATCGCAAGAACGCCGGAGGCCCACTGTTCACCGCGCCACATATGACGCTAGCGTGGAGGCACCTTTGCACACGCGGGAGCTCGGAGCACCGGGCTGAGAGGGCGCTGACCTCCGTCTCTGCGATGTTTCACGGGAAACGTCACCTGTATCGAGTGATGTTTCACATGAAACATCGGCTGACGGAAGCCGCTGCGTCGACCGCCGAACCTGTTACCGGGTAATGCCGGCGTAGGGAGTAGGTCTCATGACCAACAAGGACGCACGCACGCCTGCCTTCAGCCAGGACGAACAGCCCATTCCGGGCGAGGAGTTCGCACGGGCCGAGCAGCCGACGGGGGCCGAGGAGTCCCCTGAGGCCGGGAAGTCCGCCGGCTGGCACAAGGGGTATGTCGAGGGCTCGCGCCCCGATCTGCGGGTGCCGGTCCGTCAGGTGCACCTCACCAACGGACAGTCCGTGACGCTGTACGACACCTCCGGCCCGTACACCGATCCGCTCGTCGACACCGACGTCCGCAGGGGGCTGGCCCCGCTGCGGGAGAACTGGATCATCGCCCGGGGCGACACCGAGGAGTACGCGGGCCGTCCCGTCCGCCCCGAGGACGACGGAATCAAGCACACGTCACCGCGCGGTGGACTCCGCAACCTCGACGCGGTGTTTCCGGGCCGCCCCCGGCAGCCGCGCCGAGGACGCGACGGCACGGCGGTGACTCAACTCGCCTACGCGCGACGGGGCGAGATCACACCCGAGATGGAGTTCGTGGCCGTACGGGAGAAGGTCTCGCCGGAGGTGGTCCGGGAGGAGATCGCGGCCGGGCGTGCGGTGCTGCCGGCCAACGTCAACCACCCCGAGATCGAGCCGATGATCATCGGCAAGCGGTTCCTGGTGAAGGTCAACGCCAACATCGGCAATTCCGCGGTCACTTCCTCCATCGAGGAGGAGGTCGAGAAGATGACCTGGGCGACTCGCTGGGGCGCCGACACGGTCATGGACCTGTCCACCGGCCGCAATATCCACACCACCCGCGAGTGGGTGCTGCGCAACTCCCCCGTCCCCATCGGCACGGTGCCGCTCTACCAGGCGCTCGAAAAGGTCGACGGCCGTGCCGAGGAGCTGACCTGGGAGATCTACAAGGACACGGTCGTCGAACAGGCCGAACAGGGCGTGGACTACATGACCGTCCACGCGGGCGTACGGCTGCCGTTCGTACCGCTGACGGCGAACCGCAAGACCGGCATCGTCTCGCGCGGCGGCTCGATCATGGCGGCCTGGTGCCTGGCGCACCACAAGGAATCGTTCCTCTACGAGAACTTCGAGGAACTCTGCGAGATCCTCGCCGCCTACGACGTCACGTACTCGCTGGGCGACGGTCTGCGGCCGGGGTCGATCGCGGACGCCAACGACGAGGCACAGTTCGCCGAGTTGAGGACTCTCGGGGAACTCAACACGATCGCGAAGCGTTTCAACGTACAGACCATGATCGAGGGCCCGGGACATGTCCCGATGCACAAGATCAAGGAGAACATCGACCTTCAGCAGGAGATCTGTGATGAGGCTCCGTTCTATACGCTCGGCCCGCTGACGACTGACGTCGCGCCTGCGTACGACCACATCACTTCTGGCATCGGTGCCGCGATGATCGCCTGGTGGGGCACGGCCATGCTCTGCTATGTCACGCCCAAGGAGCACTTGGGCCTGCCCAATCGTGACGACGTCAAGACCGGCGTCATCACCTACAAGATCGCCGCCCACGCAGCCGACCTCGCCAAGGGGCACCCAGGTGCACAGGAGTGGGACGACGCGCTGTCCGACGCCCGCTTCGAGTTCCGCTGGGAGGACCAGTTCAACCTGGCCCTCGACCCGGTCACGGCACGGGAGTTCCACGACGAGACGCTGCCGGCGGAGCCGGCCAAGACGGCGCACTTCTGCTCGATGTGCGGGCCGAAGTTCTGCTCGATGAAGATCTCCCAGGACATTCGCCGTGAACACGGCGGTACCAAGGCGGAGGTCGAGGAGGGCATGGCGCGGAAGTCGAAGGAGTTCGCGGCGGCGGGCAACCGGGTGTATCTGCCGATCGCCGACTGACGACGACCGGCCGGGTCGGACACGGTCCAGCAGGGTGTCTAGTTCTTCGGCGAGCCCTTGGCCGACGTCATGTCGCACAGGGCGTGGTCGACGAGGGTGCCGGTCGCGCGGTTGAGGGCGGTGAGGTCCGGGGGCGCGGTGGTGGTCGTGATGGAGACGGTCACCGCGCGCCTGCCGTCGGCGCTCACCGCGGGGCGGGTGTTGACGCCCGCTCCGTCGCCCTCGTGGGTGTAGTAGAAGCCGCCGCAGGAGAGCGGGATCCTGCGCAGGCCGAGGCCGTAGGTGCCCTCGGGCATCTCGGCCACGTCCTCCGGGTCGTCGGTCCGCTGCACGGTCTGCCGCATCTCGCGCCACTGCGTGGCGGGGAGCAGCCTGCCGTCGGCCAGGGCCCGGAAGAAGGTGTTCAGGTCGGCGGTGGTGCTCACCACACCGGAGTCCGCGGTGTGCTGGAAGCTGTGATCGGTGACGTCCAGGCGCTTGCCGTCGGCGGTCGTCAGATAGGCGTTCACGTGCGGGTCGGGCAGGAACGGGTCGAGCCCGGGAATGGAGGTGTTGCGCAGTCCGAGCTTCGCGATGATCCGGTGGGCGACCAGGTCCTGCCAGCTCGCGCCGCCGGCTTTCTCGGCGATCATCCCGGCCAGCAGGTAGTTGGTGTTGGAGTACGCCCACCGGGTGGCCCCGCCCGGCTGCGGCACGAAGAGCGGGTGGTGCTTCATCGCGACGGCGACCAGGTCGGCCGCCGGGGTGGTGTCGTAGCGGTTCTCGTCGAAGTGGTTGATCAGGCGGTCCTGGATCGCCGGGTCGTCGATGTAGTCGTAGAGGCCGCTGGTCTGGCGGAGCAGGTCGCGGACGGTGATGCGGGTGCCGTCGTTGCCGTTGCCCGTGACGACTCCCGGCAGCCAGTGCTCGACGGTGTCGTCGAGCGACAGCCGCTTCTCCGCGACGAGTTGGAGGACGACGGTCGCCACGAACGTCTTCGTCGTGCTCGCCACACGGAAGTGCGCGTTCCAGGGGATCGGGGCCGTGGAGTCGGTGGTGCGGGTGCCGATGCGGGCCATGAGCGGTGTGCCGTTCGGTCCGTCGACCCTGGCGAGCACGTTCACATCGCCGCCCCCGGCCTTCCGTACGGCTGCCAGGTCGCGCTGGAGCACGGCCTCGTCGTACCCGTGGGAGGGGTGGTCCGGTGCCGGGTGTCCGGTGGTGGCGGTCGCGGCCACGGGCGCGCCCAGTGCGAGCAGCGCCGCTGCCAGCACGGCGGCGCCGGTCTTCCTCGATGACGGCCTCTGCATGGTCGAATCCCCCGTTGCTCCTGGTCCTGATCGGTGACGATCACAAGCCAACCGGATCGGGGCGCGGGGGAGGATGGGGCTGTCCGCCGAGTGCGGGGTGGTCGTAACCCCCCTGTGAACCTCGGGTTCGTCCCCGTCGGGCCCCGGTGGGGAATCGGCGGACCGAGTCGGTCACGGCACGAGGACGAGCTTGCCCGTGGTGCGCTTGGCCTCGATGGCGCGGTGGGCCTCGGCGGCTTCGGCCAGCGGGTAGGTGCGCTCGACGGAGACCCGCAGCCGACCTGCCTCGACGCGTTCGGTGATCTGCTTCAGCAGGGCGCCGGAGGGCTCGGCCGTGACCCAGGTGTAGCGCAGGCCACGGGCGGCGGCCTGTTGCTCGTCCGTCCCCGGGTCGATCGACGCGCCGACGAGCAGACCGTCCGGCCGGAGCACGTCGAGGGAGTGCGGGCCGTAGGAACCGCCGACCAGGTCCAGGACCGCGTCCACCGGCGCGACGGCGGTCCGGAAGTCGGTGGTGGTGTAGTCGATCAGCTCGTCGGCACCCAGCTCGCGCAGGAAGTCGTGGTGGGCCGCGCGGGCGGTGCCGATGACGTATGCCCCGAGTTCCCTGGCCAGTTGGACGGCGACGTGTCCGACGCCGCCGGCCGCCGCGTGGATCAGCACCCGGTCGCCGGGCCCGACCCGTGCCAGCACGGCGAGGGCCTGCCAGGCGGTGATCGCGACCAGGGGTACGGCCCCCGCGTGGGCGAGGTCGAGGTTCTTGGGCGCGGGCGCCAGCGCGTCGGCCGGTACGGCGGTGAACTCGGCGTACGCGCCCCGTGGGCGGACGGACAGCATGCCGTACACCTCGTCGCCCGGCGCGAACCGTGTCACGCCCTCGCCGACCCGCTCGACGACGCCGGACACGTCGTTGCCCGGCGTCCACGGCAGGGGGACCAGCTCCGGCACCCGGCCGGACCGCAGTACCGCGTCGCCCGGGTTGACGCCGGCGCCGGCGACCCGCAGGAGCACCTCACCGGGGGCGGGCTCGGGGACGTCGGTCGCGACGTAGGCGAGGGTCTCGGGGCCGCCGAACACGGACTGGACGATGGCGTGCATACGGGCGGACATCCTGACTCCTCGTCAACAGGGCGTGGTGCGTGGCGCGTTCCATGATCTGTCGGGCGGCGACCCTGCGGAAGGAGGCACTTCTCTGATATCGAGGTTCCTCATGGATACCGGCTTCGACCTGAGGAAATACGGTGGCGTGGACATCTTCCTGCGCGACTGCCCCACCCGTGCCGTACTGGAGCTGATCGCGGGCAAGTGGACCATGCTGGTGCTGGTGGCCCTGGAGGACGCCCGGACCATGCGGTTCGCCGAACTGCGGCGACGGCTGGACGGCGTGACGCCGAAGGTGCTGACGGGGACCCTGCGAGCGCTGGAGCGCGAGGGGCTGCTGATCCGCACGGTGTACCCGACTGTGCCACCGCGCGTGGAGTACCGGCTGACCGAACTGGGCCAGGAGGTGGGCGGGTTGGTGCAGGGCATCACCGTCTGGGCGCAGGCGAACGTCACCGCCATGCGCGCGGCGCGGGAGGAGTTCGACGGGCGGGACGAGCAGCAGAGCCTGTGACCGGGTCTTCGGCTTGCGCTCCCCTGGTTGGGGGCGCAAGCCGAGGGGCTACTCCGGCGCGTGCTCGGGCCCCCCGAAGTCCGGGCTGCTGAAGTCCGGGCTGGTGAAGCTCGGGCGGTGGCCCGGTTCGGGGCCGTCGTCGGGGCTGGAGAAGCCCGGGCGGTCGTAGCCGAGGTGCGGCATGCGACTCGGTGCCGAGGGGGTCGTACGGCGTCGGGCCGCCGTGCCCGGGGCCGCGAGCGCCTCCTGGAGGAACGGCAGGATGCCGCGTTCCAGAAGGGCGTCGTGCCAGGCTTCCCTGGCCCGGGCCACCTCACCGCCCGACTCCCCGTAGGGGTCGGCGTCGAACGTCGGCCGGTTGCGCAGGGCCGTGAGGAGCAGGCCGATGGCGGCGACGAGGATCGCCGCGGCGGTCATCGCGCCGAACACCCAGCCGGCGGTGAGCATGGTCTGGGCGAATGCGGGTTCGGGGGTGAGCATCTTGAGGATGTAACCCACGAGCAGGAATATCGCCGCGGCCGTGCCGGCGAGGACGGGGGTGAGGACGGCGGCGACGGCGACGGCACCCGCACCCTCGGCAGCCTCCCCCAGGGTGGTGGCGAGCCCCATCGCGCCCACGCCGCCCGGCTCCGCGGAGCCGGTCTCGTGGACGGACGGCGGGGTGGACGACGCCGGCCGGCGCAGTTCCTCGCGGACCTTCACGTAGTGCTGGTACTCGGTCGCCGCGGCCGCCGTGATGAGTGCGGTGGCGTTCAGCGCCATGGTGCGCAGCTGTTCGGGGTTGAGCCGCTTACCGACAGCGGCCAGTTCCGGGCGGGTAGGGGCGGAGCGCAGCGCCTCGTCGAGGATCCGCTCGTACTCCTGGCGGTCCTCGCTGAGCAGGTGCTGCGGAACGCTGTTCATGTGCATCCCCCGATGCTCCGTAGGGCTTGGGGCTCGCATGCCAACGAGCCGTCGGGCAGAAACGGAGGGGAGCCTGCTACGGATAAGCCGATGGTAGAGCGGCGACGGCACACGGTGACAGGGGGTTTCCAGAAATTGGCCCCTGGCCAGCGCTGTCGTCCGCCGGTCCTCCGAGGGGGACGTCTGCCCGTTAAACGCTCAGATATCCAACGGCAGTTGCTGGACCAGCAGTTTTCCGGCCATGGTCACTCCGCCGTCCATCGCGATGGCCAGTCCCTCGGCGTAGACGTGCGGTCCCTCGACCACGGGACTGGCGGAGTCCTCGCCGTCCTCGGAGCCGACGTCGCCCAGGAGGTACGGAATCGGGCTGTGGCCGTGCACGATCCGGGTCCCGCCGTACATGTCGAGCAACGAGCGGACATGTTCGGCGCCGCCCTCGTCGCGGAAGGAGAAGCGCTTGGTGAACTTGCGGAACACGTCCCACACCTCGTCCGCGTCGTTGCGGGTGAGGGTCTCGCGGACGTTGTCGTTGACGGCCTCGATCGAGTCGCCGTAGTCGAGGTAGGCGGTGGTGTCGGAGTGGACGAGGAGGTGGCCGTCGACCTCCTCCATGGCGTCCAGCCGGGACATCCACTGCAGGTGGACGTCCTGGAGACGGTCCATGTCGGTCTTCTGGCCGCCGTTGAGCAGCCAGGCCGCCTGGAAGGTGGCGGTGCCCGCGCCGGAGTTGACGGGGGTGTCGCCGAACCGCTTGGCGCCGAGCAGCAGCAGCTCGTGGTTGCCCATGAGGGCCTTGCAGTAGCCGCCGGCCGCGGCGGCCTCGGCGGACAGCCGCATCACCAGGTCGATGACGCCGATGCCGTCCGGCCCGCGGTCGGTGAAGTCGCCGAGGAACCACAGCCGCGCGGTGCCCGCACACCAGCTGCCGGCCGCGTCGATCAGGCCCTTCTCCCGCAGCGCGGCCACCAGTTCGTCGAGGTAGCCGTGCACATCCCCTACGACGAACAGCGGACCGGGGCCCTCCGTCTGCCGGGGGATGCCCACCGACGCCGGGTCCACCGCGACCTGAACCGTGTCACCCCTATTGATGA
Organism: Streptomyces hokutonensis; assembly: GCF_000376565.1. GTDB lineage: Bacteria > Actinomycetota > Actinomycetes > Streptomycetales > Streptomycetaceae > Streptomyces > Streptomyces hokutonensis. The sequence goes on from NZ_BARG01000075.1 coordinate 64,219, forward strand.
CCGGCAGATCACGCTGAGTCGGTGTGTACCCGTCGGGATAGGCCTCGTCGAAGGCCTCCTCGTCGGGTCGTACGGCGCCGCCGGGCTGCGCGCTGTCGGCGTACGGACCGGTCTCGTGGACATACGCCGGCACCCGGAAGTCGCGCAACGTCGCCGCCCGCTCCGTCTCGGGTCCCTGACCGGCCCCCTGAGTCATCGACCCCTCCACCATCACGCCGCGTCTGCACCGCGTCGGACTGCCTGGTCGCAGCGGCCCGCGGTGTCGTGGGCCCATCATAGGAATGCGGATCGCGCCATGTGATGACCCAGGGGTGGTGAATCAGAGCAGGACTCCGGTTCACTGTGGCTTTCGCCCCGATTGGGCAGGGCTTCGACCACTCGACCAGCACCCGAAGGACGATCGGTTCCCGCCGGAAGCGCGGCTGAATTTCGCCGGTGCGCTGCCCTCCGGCGGTTGCCGTACTCCACCTCCGACTTCGGTACGACCACCGACCGTCGGCCGGTCGGTGGTCGACTCCGGTGCCGGGTGGGTGCCTGGGGAGACGGGGCCGGGCGGGCGTCGAAGGGGCAGGGGCGGGCGCTACGGCCCGAGCGGCATCGGGTGGATGCCTGGCGAGACAGGGTCGGGCGGGCGTCGAGGGGGCAGGGGCGGGCGCTACGGCCCGAGCGGCATCGGGTGGGTGCCTGGGGATGCAGGGTCGGGCGGGCGTCGAGGGGGCAGGGGCGGGCGCTACGGCCCGCACGGGATCGGGTGGGTGCCTGGGGATGCAGGGTCGGGCGGGCGTCGAGGGGGCAGGGCCGTGCGCTACGGCCCGAACGGCGCCGGGTGGGAGTCCCGGCACCGTCCGGCCCGTACCGGAGCCCGAGGGAAGCGCCCGGGCACCGCCCGCCCGCCACTCCGCCCCGAGAGACGCCCAGCACCGCGTCAACCGCCTCGCGGAGCCCGTCACGGCGTCCTCCCCCCAGCCCTCCCTGTGCGGGCCGCGAGCAAGGGCCCGGCGCCGGCACGTCCCGGCTACGACGCCCCGCCCGTCCCGGCTCCGCCCCGCCCCCCACGCCCGTCACCACACCCCGCGAACACCCCGAGCGGCCCTTGGCGCGGGCACGCGCCAGCAAGCGGACCCACCGACGGTCGACCCAACGGAAGGCGCTCGCCGGGGCAGCCCCACCGCCGCCCCGACCTACCGCTGCGCTGACGCACCGCCGGCCCATGCCACCGCTCGACCGGTTCACCGACCGAGCGGCCCACACCAGCGGACGGGACGGGCCCGACCGACATCAGGCCCACCGGGAACCCGACAGGCAGACCGACCACTGTTGGACCGACCCAGCGCCAGACCGACCCGCAGTCGAACCGACTCACCGTCAGACCGCCTCACGGCCGGACCCGACGACGGCCCACCACAGGACCGACCGATCGCCGACTGGCCGACAGGTCCGCCCCAAAGCCCCACCCGCCAACGGCCCGACAGCCTCGCTGCCTGACTCACCGCCAGACGAGCCGCCCGCCCCTCCGGAAACTCGCCCGACCGCCCGACCGCCCGACCGCCCGACTGACCCACCGGCCACCCGCCTCCCCCGAAAGAGCCGCCCAACCGGCCGCCCCCGAAGGGCAACTCGACCGCCCGACCCCCTACTTCCCCTCCGGCGACCGAGGCGGACTCACCGTCGTCCGCGGTGGCCGTCGCTGGGACGACGTACGGATGATCAGTTCCGTCGGTATCACCTGCTCGACCGGCAGATCCGAATCGACCCCCTCGATGGCGTCGATGAGGAGCTGCACCACCGCCGTACCGATGCGGCGCGGTTTCAGCGAGAGCGTGGTGATCGGCGGCTCGGTGTTGGCGTACACCGTGGACTCGCTGCAGCACACGAGCAGCAGATCCTCCGGCACCCGCATCCCGTAACGGCGGGCCGCGGCCAGCAGATCCGTGCCGTTGGGGTCGAACAGGCCGTAGACCGCGTCCGGCCGGTCGGGCCGGGCGAGCAGCCGGTCGGCGGCGACGGCGCCCGCGCACGGATCGTGCGCCGGATAGGACTCGTACACCGGATCCTGGCCCACCCGCTCGCACCAACGCAGGTATGCGGTGGTCGAGAGATGTGTGTATGTGTCCGTGCTCGTGCCCGTGAGCAGGCCGATCCGGCGGGCGCCGGCGTCGGCCAGGTGGTCGAGGATGCCGAGGACGGCGGCCTCGTGGTCGTTGTCGACCCAGGCGGTCACCGGGAGCGAGCCGGCCGGGCGGCCGTCGGAGACGACCGGTAAACCCTGCCGGACGAGCTCGCTGACCACCGGGTCCTGGTCGGACGGGTCGATGACGACCGTGCCGTCCAGGGCGACGTTCGACCACACGTCGTGGCGCGAGGTCGCCGGAAGGATCACGAGGGCGTAGCCGCGGGCGAGCGCGGCCGAGGTGGCGGCGCGCGCCATCTCGGCGAAGTACGCGAATTCGGTGAAGGTGAAAGGTTCATCCCCGTACGTCGTGACGGTCAGGCCGATGAGGCCCGATTTCCCGGTACGGAGCGTGCGAGCCGCCGCGGAGGGCCGATAGCCCAGCCGGTCGGCCACTTCGCGGACATGGCGTCGGGTGGCGTCCGGGAGCCGGCCCTTGCCGTTGAGGGCGTCGGAGACGGTCGTGATGGAGACTCCGGCCGCGGCGGCCACGTCTCTGATTCCCGCCCGGCCCGGCCGGCTTCCTCGACGAGAGGTTTCCGCGCGGCTCACCTGGTGCTTCCCTGCTGCTGTCATGGCGAGCCGATAGTAGGGCTCATGCGGTGGGGTAGTGCGGACGCATATGCACGCGTTGACAGGCACGTTTCTGCAAGGTCAGAAAGGGTCAACTACCTTAGAAACAAAGGCAGTTAAACGCTTCGATGGCATTACGTGACTTGTCGGCGCGCATGGGCCTGCCAAGTCCCCGATGTTTCGAAGAGGTCTCAACTCACCTGCACGAGGGATGCGCGCCACGGCGTGAGCTACCGGCGCATAGATATATGTACAGCGCGCCCCCGGTTCGTGCGCCTTCGTACGCTGTTGCCCCTGATGCGGATGTGACGTGTGAGACATTCCTGGCCGGCGTCCACGGGCCGCTCACCCGGACGCGACCTGTACGCGGCGGCGTCGAATCCTCATAAGGTGAGCAGTATTGAATTCCGGTGGTGGTCACAAGGAGGACTGCGGTGAGCGAGACGAGCCCCAAGCTGCGCGCCGAGCTGGAGGGTATCCCCACCTACAAGCCGGGCAAGCCCGCCGCGGCGGACGGTCCGGTGGCCTACAAGCTGTCCTCCAACGAGAACCCGTACCCGCCGCTGCCCGGTGTCATGGAGAGCGTGACGGCGGCCGCCGCGTCCTTCAACCGGTACCCTGACATGGCCTGCACCGGTCTGATGAACGAGCTGGCGGAACGGTTCGGCGTCCCCGTCTCCCACCTGGCCACCGGCACGGGCTCGGTCGGCGTCGCCCAGCAGCTGATCCAGGCGACCGCGGGACCGGGCGACGAGGTCATGTACGCCTGGCGCTCCTTCGAGGCGTACCCGATCATCACGCGGATCAGCGGCGCCACGGCCGTGCAGGTGCCGCTGACCCCGGGCGATGTGCACGACCTCGACGCGATGGCCGACGCGATCACCGACCGGACCCGGCTGATCTTCGTCTGCAACCCCAACAACCCGACGGGCACGGTCGTACGGCGGGCAGAGCTGGAGCGCTTCCTGGACCGGGTGCCCGGCGATGTGCTCGTCGTACTGGACGAGGCGTACCGGGAGTTCATCCGGGACATGGAGGTGCCGGACGGCGTCCAGCTCTACCGCGACCGGCCGAACGTCTGCGTCCTGCGGACCTTCTCCAAGGCGTACGGCCTCGCCGGGCTGCGGGTCGGCTTCGCGATCGCGCACGAGCCGGTGGCGGCGGCGCTGCGCAAGACGGCGGTGCCGTTCGGGGTGAGCCAGCTCGCGCAGGACGCGGCGGTCACCTCGCTGCGCGCCGAGGACGAACTGCTCGGCCGGGTCGGCTCGTTGGTGTCCGAGCGCACCCGCGTGGTCGACACGCTGCGAGCCCAGGGCTGGACGGTCCCGGAGACCCAGGCGAACTTCGTGTGGCTGCGGCTGGGGGAGCGTACGGTCGATTTCGCCGAGGTGTGCGACCGGGCGGGCGTGGTGGTGCGGCCGTTCGCGGGTGAGGGCGTGCGGATCACGATCGGGGAGACCGAGGCCAACGACATCTTCCTGAAAGTGGCGGAGGGCTTCCGCAAGGAGTTGTAGGGCGTCGTCGACGCCATAGGCCGGCCGGTCCCTCCCTGGTGGGGCCGGTCGGCCGCGTTAGGGGACCCCCCGCCTCTCACGTCTCGAACTGCCATGCGTCATAATTCCTTGTGAATGTGAACGCGTTCACAAGCGTGTCCTGGTTGTCCAGTGATGCGTGGGGCATAAGGGGCAAACTGCCGCTGTGACCACGGCGACATAAGGAGACTGACGACGTGCAACTGGCTCTGGCGCCGGAGACACTGGCGCGATGGCAGTTCGGCATCACCACCGTCTACCACTTCCTGTTCGTCCCTCTGACGATCTCGCTCGCCGCTCTCACGGCCGGGCTGCAGACCGCGTGGGTGCGCACGGAGAAGGAGAAGTACCTCAGGGCCACCAAGTTCTGGGGCAAGCTCTTCCTGATCAACATCGCCATGGGCGTCGTCACGGGCATCGTGCAGGAGTTCCAGTTCGGCATGAACTGGTCCGCCTACTCGCGGTTCGTCGGTGACATCTTCGGTGCCCCGCTCGCCTTCGAGGCGCTGATCGCGTTCTTCTTCGAGTCCACCTTCATCGGCCTGTGGATCTTCGGCTGGGACAAGCTCCCCAAGCGGATCCACCTGGCCTGCATCTGGATGGTCTCGATCGGCACGATCCTCTCGGCGTACTTCATCCTCGCGGCCAACTCGTGGATGCAGCACCCCGTCGGCTACAAGATCAACAAAGCCAAGGGCCGTGCCGAACTCACCGACTTCTGGCACGTCCTGACCCAGAACACCGCGCTCGCGCAGGCCTTCCACACGCTCTCCGCGTCCTTCCTGACCGGCGGCGCGTTCATGGTCGGCATCGCGGCCTTCCACCTGTTCCGCAAGAAGCACATCGCGGTGATGAAGAGTTCGCTGCGGCTGGGCCTGATCACCGTCACCATCGCCGGCCTGCTCACCGCCGTCAGCGGCGACACCCTCGGCAAGGTCATGTTCAAGCAGCAGCCGATGAAGATGGCCGCCGCCGAGGCCCTGTGGGACGGCCAGGACTCCGCGCCGTTCTCGATCTTCGCCTACGGCGACGTCAGCAAGGGCCACAACACCGTCGAGCTCTCGATCCCCGGGATACTGTCGTTCCTCGCCGACGACGACTTCAGCTCGTACGTCCCCGGCATCAACGACACCAACAAGGCCGAGCAGGCGAAGTACGGCCCCGGCGACTACCGGCCCATCATCCCCGTCACCTTCTGGGCGTTCCGCTGGATGATCGGCTTCGGCATGGCGTCCTTCGCGGTCGGCCTGGCCGGACTCTGGCTGACCCGCAAGAAGTTCATGCTGCCCCAGCATCTGCGGGTCGGCGAGGACGAGGTCCCGAACGTGGTCCTCTTCAAGAAGAAGGCCCTCGGCCCGAAACTCACCAAGCTCTACTGGCTGGTGTCCATCTGGACCCTCGGCTTCCCCCTCGTCGCCAACTCCTGGGGCTGGATCTTCACCGAGATGGGCCGCCAGCCCTGGGTCGTCTACGGCCTCTTCCAGACCCGTGACGCCGTCTCCCCCAGCGTCTCCCAGGGCGAGGTCCTCACCTCGATGATCGTCTTCACCTCGCTCTACGCGATCCTCGCCGTCATCGAGGTCAAGCTGCTCGCGAAGTACGTCAAGGCCGGCCCGCCCGAACTCACCGAGGCCGACCTCAACCCGCCCACGAAGATCGGCGGCGACTCCCAGGACGCCGACAAGCCGATGGCGTTCTCCTACTAGGCCGAGGGAGCTGCACAGTCATGGAACTGCACGACGTCTGGTTCGTCCTCATCGCCGTCCTGTGGACCGGCTACTTCTTCCTGGAGGGCTTCGACTTCGGGGTCGGCATCCTCACCAAGCTGCTCGCCCGCAACCGCACCGAGAAGCGGGTGCTGATCAACACGATCGGCCCGGTCTGGGACGGCAACGAGGTCTGGCTGCTCACGGCCGGCGGCGCGACCTTCGCCGCCTTCCCCGAGTGGTACGCCACTCTTTTCTCCGGCTTCTACCTCGCCCTGCTGATCATCCTGGTTTGCCTGATCGTCCGGGGCGTCGCCTTCGAGTACCGGGCGAAGCGGCCCGAGGAGAACTGGCAGCGCAACTGGGAGACGGCGATCTTCTGGACCTCGCTGCTCCCCGCCTTCCTGTGGGGCGTGGCCTTCGGCAACATCGTGCGGGGCGTGAAGATCGACAAGAACTTCGAGTACGCCGGCACCTTCTGGGACCTGCTCAACCCGTACGCCATCCTCGGCGGCCTGGTCACGCTGACGCTGTTCACCTTCCACGGCGCGGTGTTCACGGCGCTCAAGACCGTCGGGGACATCCGGGCGCGGGCACGGAAGCTGGCCCTTCAAGTCGGTCTCGTCACCGCCCTGCTGGCGCTGGCCTTCCTGATCTGGACCCAGGTCGACAGCGGTGACGGCAAGAGCCTGGTGGCGATGATCGTGGCTGTCGTCGCCCTGGTCGCGGCGCTGGGGGCGATCCAAGTCGGGCGCGAGGGCTGGTCGTTCGCGTTCTCCGGGGTCACCATCATTGCCGCCGTCGCGATGCTCTTCCTGTCGCTCTTCCCGAACGTCATGCCGTCCTCGCTCAACGCGGACTGGAGCCTCACGGTCACCAACGCCTCGTCGAGCCCGTACACGCTGCGGATCATGACCTGGTGCGCGGGGATCGCGACCCCGATCGTCCTGCTCTACCAGGGCTGGACGTACTGGGTGTTCCGCAAGCGGATCGGTACGCAGCACATCGCAGAAGCGGCGCACTGAGGCCGAGCACTGAGTCCGCTTTGGGGCATGTTTCACGTGAAACATGCCCCCTTGGGGCCAACTGAGAAGTCGGGACCTCCCGAGATGAGGGTGTGTTTCACGTGAAACCAATCGACCCACGGCTACTTCGATACGCCCGCGCCACCCGCCTCTTCCTGATGGCGGTCGTCGGCCTGGGTGCCGTAGGGGCGCTGCTGGTCATCGCCCAGGCGATGCTCATCGCCGAGGTCGTGGTCGGCGCCTTCCAGCACGGCAAGTCCGTGAATGAACTCGGCACTCCCCTGCTGCTGTTGGTGGCCGTCGCGGCCGGCCGTGCCCTGGTCTCCTGGCTCACCGAACTCGCCGCCCACCGTGCCAGCGCCTCCGTGAAGTCGGAGCTACGGCGACGGCTGCTGGAGCGTTCCGTGGAGCTGGGCCCCGGCTGGCTGAGCGGGCAGCGGACCGGTTCGCTGGTCGCCCTCGCCACGCGTGGTGTCGATGCCCTGGATGACTACTTCTCGCGCTATCTCCCGCAGTTGGGGCTCGCGGTGGTCGTCCCGGTGGCGGTGCTGGCGCGGATCGTCACCGAGGACTGGGTCTCGGCGGCGATCATCGTCGGCACTCTGCCGCTCATCCCGCTCTTCATGGTGATCATCGGCTGGGCCACACAGTCCCGGATGGACCGCCAGTGGCAGTTGCTGTCCCGGCTCTCCGGGCACTTCCTGGACGTGGTCGCGGGCCTGCCCACCCTGAAGGTGTTCGGGCGGGCCAAGGCGCAGGCCGAGTCGATCCGGCGCATCACCGGCGAGTACCGGCAGGCGACGATGCGGACGCTACGGATCGCTTTCGTCTCCTCTTTCGCCCTGGAACTCCTGGCCACCCTCTCCGTGGCCCTGGTCGCCGTGACGATCGGCATGCGGCTTGTCCACGGCGACATGGACCTCTACATCGGCCTCGTCGTCCTCGTCCTGGCCCCCGAGGCGTATCTGCCCCTGCGTCAGGTGGGTGCGCAGTACCACGCGGCGGCGGAAGGCCTCGCGGCGGCCGAGGAGATCTTCGCCGTACTGGAGACACCGGTCCCGGCCACGGGAACCACCGAAGTGCCCTCCGACGCGCTCGCCTTCGAAGGTGTGACGGTCCGGTATCCAGGGCGGTCCGTGGACGCCGTGTCGGACGTGTCCTTCACCGTGGAACCCGGCGAGACGGTCGCCCTCGTGGGCCCGAGCGGCTCGGGCAAGTCCACTTTGCTGAACGCCCTGTTGGGGTTCGTGCGGCCCACCGAGGGACGGGTACTGGTCGGGGGAGTCGATCTCACCGACGCCGACCTGGAGCGGTGGCGCTCGCGGATCGCCTGGGTGCCGCAACGCCCGCAGCTGTACGCCGGGACGATCGCCGAGAACGTACGGCTCGCCCGGCCCGACGCCGACGACACCGCCGTACGGCGGGCGTTGGCCGACGCAGGCGCCCTGGACTTCGTGGACGCGCTGCCCGAGGGCATCGGGAGTGTGCTCGGCGAGGACGGGGCCGGACTGTCCGCCGGGCAGCGGCAGCGGCTCGCGCTCGCCCGGGCCTTCCTCGCCGACCGTCCCGTCCTGCTCCTCGACGAGCCGACGGCCGCCCTGGACGGGGCGACCGAGGCCGAAGTGGTCGAGGCGGTAAGGCGGTTGGCGGTCGGGCGGACAGTGCTGCTCGTGGTGCACCGGCCGGCTCTGCTGGCGGTGGCGGACCGGGTGGTACGGGTGACGGAGGGCGAGACCGCGGTTCGTGCGGAGGTCGTGCCGACGCTCGCCGGTACGAGCCCGAAGGCGATGGTGAGTTCCGTGGACGTCGATGAGCCCGAGACTCGGCTTGCCGCACACACGGGCAGCGTCCTCGCCCGCGTCCGCGCCATGTCCGGTGCCCGGCGTGGCCGCCTCGCCCTGGCCCTGTTGCTCGGAAGTCTGGCGCTGGGCAGTGCAGTTGGGCTCATGGCCACGTCCGGGTGGCTGATCTCGCGGGCCTCGCAGCAGCCGCCCGTGCTGTATCTGATGGTGGCGGTGACCGCGACCCGGGCCTTCGGGATCGGGCGGGCCGTGTTCCGGTACGCCGAGCGGCTCGTGTCGCACGACGCGGTGCTGCGGATGCTGGCCGACACCCGGGTCGCCGTCTACAGGCGCCTCGAACGGCTCGCGCCCGCCGGGCTGCGGGACACCCGCCGGGGCGATCTGCTGTCCCGGCTCGTCGCCGACGTGGACGCGCTCCAGGACTACTGGCTGCGCTGGCTGTTGCCCGCCGGGGTCGCGGCCACTGTCTCGGCGGCGACGGTCGGCTTCACGGCCTGGCTGCTGCCCGAGGCCGGTGCCGTCCTCGCGGTCGGTCTCCTCGCGGCCGGCGTCGGCGTCCCCCTCGTCACCGGTGCCGTGGCCCGCCGCGCCGAACGGCGGCTGGCCCCCGCTCGCGGAGCGCTCGCCACCCGCGTGACCGAACTGCTCACCGGCACCGCCGAGTTGACGGTCGCCGGCGCACTGCCCGCCCGTACCGCCGAGGCCCGGCGCGCGGACGGCGTCCTCACCCGGATCGCCTCCCGCGCCGCTACCGCCACCGCGCTCGGCGACGGCCTCACCGCGCTGATCTCCGGCCTGACCGTCGCCGCCACCGCCCTGGTCGCAGCGCAGGCCGTCGCCGCGGGACGACTCAGCGGTGTCCTGACGGCCGTCGTCGTCCTCACCCCGCTCGCCGCCTTCGAGGCCGTCCTCGGACTGCCCCTCGCCGTGCAGTACCGGCAGCGGGTCCGCAAGAGCGCCGAGCGCGTGTACGAGGTCCTGGACGCCCCCGAGCCCGTACGGGAACCGGAGCGGCCCCGCCAGGCGCCCGCGACGCCGTTCCCGCTCGTCGTACAGGGGCTGGCCGCCCGGCACACCGGGCAGGACCGGGACGCGCTCGCCGGGCTCGACCTGACGCTGGAGAAGGGGCGCCGGGTCGCCGTGGTCGGGGCCTCCGGGTCCGGCAAGACGACGCTGGCGCAGGTGCTGCTGCGCTTCCTCGACGCGGACGCCGGTTCGTACACGCTGGCCGGCGTGGACGCGTACGCCCTGGACGGCGACGACGTACGACGGCTCGTCGGGCTGTGTGCCCAGGACGCGCACCTCTTCGACAGTTCGGTGCGCGAGAACCTGCTGCTCGCGAGGAAGGACGCGACCGAGGACGAGCTGCGGGCCGCGCTGGAGCGGGCCCGGCTGCTGGACTGGGCCGACGGGCTGCCCGACGGCCTGGACACGCTCGTCGGTGAGCACGGGGCGCGGCTGTCCGGCGGGCAGCGGCAGCGGCTGGCACTCGCCCGCGCGCTGCTCGCGGACTTCCCGGTGCTCGTGCTCGACGAGCCCGCCGAACACCTGGACCTCGCGACCGCCGACGCGCTCACCGCCGATCTGCTGGCCGCCACGGAGGGCCGTACGACGCTGCTCATCACGCACCGGCTGGCGGGGCTCGAGGACGTGGACGAGGTGATCGTGCTGGACGAGGGACGGGTCGTGCAGCGGGGGCCGTACGCCCGACTGGCCTCGGTGGAGGGGCCGTTGCGGGGGATGGCGGAGCGGGAGGCGGAGTCCGAGGTGCTGGTGGCGGCCGGATAGGGAGACTCGGGGTCGAGGCGCTCGACTTTCCGTGACAAAGCGGACTAATTAGGCTCGGGGCATGTCAGCCGCCGCGAGTGCCGGTCCCCCGTCGCCCTCCTCCGGGCTCTCCGCCGAACTGGCCGTACGCGTGCCGCAGTTGCTGGCGGCGATGCGGTCCGTGGGCAGCGGGCTCGAACTGCACTCCACGCTGGAGCGGATCTGCGAGGCGGCGGCCACACTGACGGAAGCCCGTTACGCGGGGCTCGGTGTCGTCGACGAGGACGGTGACGCCCTGGCCGACTTCGTCTTCCACGGAGTCGACGCCGGCACCGCGCGGCGCATCGGGCGGTTTCCCGACGGGCACAAGGGACTGCTCGGCGCGCTCATCCGGGAGCCGGAGCCGGTCCGGCTCCCGGATGTGACCCAGGACCCGCGTTCCTGGGGCTTCCCCGCGCACCATCCGCGGATGCGGGCCTTCCTCGGTGTTCCGATCCGCGTCCAGGGCGAGGTCTTCGGGAATCTCTATCTGGGCGAGAAACGCGGCGGGGACCCGTTCAACGACGACGACGTCAACATGGTCCGGGTCCTGGCGACCGAGGCCGGCATCGCGATCGGCAACGCCCGGCTGTACGAGGCCGCCCAGCAGCGTGAGCGGTGGATCGACGGGTCGGTGGCCGTCACGACCGCCCTGCTGTCCGGCGGAGACGCCGAGGACGCGCTCCGGGTCGTCGCGGAACGCGCCCGCCGGCTGTCCGGATCGGCGGCCGGGATCGTGCTGCTGCCCGCCGACGAGGGCGGCATGGAGATCGTCGCCGTGGCCTCGGAACAGCCGTCGAACCAGCTCGGCAGAGTCGTCCCGCCGGAGAGCGAGATCGTCGCGCAACTCCTCGACGGACAGCCGGTGTTCGTGGGGGACGCGGGCACAGATCCCCGTATGATCAGCGCCCTCGCGCGCGCGTACGGACCGATCATGGCGCTGCCCCTGCAGAGCGGAGGGCGCGTCCTGGGGGCCCTGGTCACACCTCGCGCGTGCGGTGAGCCGCCGTTCACGGAGGCGGAACGCACCCTCGCCATCCAGTTCGCCTCGCAGGCCGCGCTCGCGCTGATGATGGCCGAGGCGCAGCGCGACCGGGAACGCCTCGCGGTGTACGAGGACCGGGACCGCATCGCCCGCGACCTGCACGACCTGGTCATCCAACGGCTGTTCGCCACCGGCATGATGCTGGAGAGCGCCCGGCGCGACTCGCTCGTGCCCGAGGTGCGGCAGGGCGTCGGCAACGCCGTCGACGAACTCGACATCACCATCCAGGAGATCCGCACCGCGATCTTCGCGCTCCAACAGCGGCCCACCGAAGCCCCATCCGGACTGCGCACGCGGGTGCTGCGGGAGATCAACATGGCCGCCGTGCCGCTCGGTTTCACACCCGCGCACAGTTTCGTCGGCGCGGTCGACATCGTGGTCGGCGACCTGAGCGGCAAGAACCTCATCGCGGCCCTGCGCGAGGCCCTCTCCAACGCGTTCCGGCACGCGGCGGCCACCCGGATCGAGGTCGTCGTCGACGCGACCGCGACCCTGCCCGACGGCCGGCCGGGCGTCCGGCTCACCGTCGCGGACGACGGGGTCGGCATCCCGGAGGGCGGTCGCCGCAGCGGCCTGAAGAACCTCAAGCGACGGGCCGAATCCCTGGGCGGCGACAGCTGGTACGGACCCGGCAACGGCGGAGGCGGCACGACGGTGGTGTGGCAGGCACCCCACTGAGCCCGTCCCCCCGGGGGCTCCCACTGAGCCGTTCGCGCCACCCTGTCCCCCATGCGTACGACTTGAACAGGGCACCGGTCCGCCGCGCGGGTCACGATCGCTGACATGCCCTCATCTCGCCGTCACCCACTGCTCGTTCCGGTGCTGCTGTGCGCGATCGCCGTGCTGGCGGCCCGCCCCGGCGACGGCGACAGCCACACAGCGGGTACCGGGCAGACGAACGGATCGGTCGGGTCGGGCTCCTGCCCGGGCGCCGTCCGCCTCGACCAGCCGCCGACCACCGAAACCGCCTCATGGGTCGCGCCGGTGGAGACGAGCGAGCTGTCCGCCGGATTCGGCAGCAGCGGCTCCCGCTGGGCGAACCGGCACACCGGCCAGGACTTCGCGGTGCCCGTCGGCACGCCGGTCCGGGCGGTCGGAGCGGGCCGGGTGGTGCGGGTGTCCTGCGGCGGCGCCTTCGGCATCCAGATCGTGGTCGAGCATCCGGGCGGCAACTGCACGCAGTACGCCCATCTCTCCACCGTGGCCGTCGATCAGGGGGACCGCGTCACCGCCGGCCAGTGGATCGGCGAGTCCGGCACGACCGGCAACTCGACCGGACCGCACCTGCACTTCGAGGTACGGGCCACTCCGGAGACGGACTCGGCGGTCGATCCGCTGCCGTGGCTGGAGGCCCGCGGAGTGGCTGTCGGCTGAGCTACCGCCGCTCGGACAACATCCGCTCGATCACGACGGCCACGCCGTCCTCGTTGTTGTCGACGGTCCGCCCGGAGGCCGCCGCGAGCACGGCGGGGTGCGCGTTGCCCATCGCGTACGACTGCCCGGCCCAGGTGAGCATCTCGACGTCGTTCGGCATGTCCCCGAAGGCGACGACCTCCTCGGGCGCGATCCCCCGCTCCGCGCAGCACAGGGCGAGCGTGCTCGCCTTGGAGACGCCGGGGCCGCTGATCTCCAGCAGGGCGCTGGGACTGGAGCGGGTGACGTTCGCGCGGTCGCCCAGGGCGAGGCGGGCGGTGGTCAGGAAGTCGTCCGGGTCGAGGTCGGGGTGGAACGCGAGGATCTTCAGCACCGGCTCGTCGGCCCCCGGGGCGTCCGCCGCGAGGAGCTTCTCGGCGGGCGCCAGGGTGTCCGGGATCTCCATGTGCATCTTCGGATACGCCGGCTCCTGGTAGAAGCCGTAGGTCTGCTCGATCGCGTACACGGTCCCGGGCGCCGCCTCGCGCACGAGTCGTACGGCGTCGAGGGCGTTGTTCCGGGCCAGTTCGCGGACCTTCACGAAACGGTGGGCCCCGGGGCCGCCGTGCAGGTCGACCACGGCGGCGCCGTTTCCGCAGATCGCCAGGCCGTGACCGTGGACGTGGTCGCTGACGACGTCCATCCAGCGGGCCGGGCGGCCGGTCACGAAGAAGACCTCGATGCCCGCCTCCTCGGCAGCCGCCAGAGCGGCCACCGTGCGGGGGGACACCGACTTGTCGTCGCGCAGCAGAGTGCCGTCCAGGTCGGTGGCGATCAGCCGTGGCGGGACGGCGGAGGCCGGGGTCTCGGGCTGTCGAGTCGCTGAGGTCACCGGGCCATTCTCCCGCATATGCCCGCACGGCCGTGCGGCAGTGCGCACATGTGAGTGGTTAGGGCTCCCAGCAGGGCCGTTGCGCCCGAGGTCAGGGATGCCGCCGGGTCAGCGGAGCTGCGTGGGGGCTTCCATCGCGATCTGCTCGAAGACCTTCTCGTCCGCCGCGAAGTCGGAGTCCGGAATGGGCCAGTGGATCACGATGTCGGTGAAGCCCAGTTCCTGGTGCCGGCCCGCGAAGTCGACGAAGGCGCCGAGGGACTCCAGCGGACGGCCGCGGTCCGGGGTGAAACCGGTGAGCAGGATCTTGTCGAGCCCCGCCGCGTCCCGGCCGATCGACGCGCAGGCGTCGGCCAGCTTCTCGACCTGCCCGCGAATGGCCTGAACCGACTGCTCGGGATTGCCGTTCTCGAACAGCCGGGGATCACCGGTGGTCACCCAGGCCTGCCCGTGGCGGGCGGTGAGCTTCAGACCACGCGGCCCGGTGGCGGCCACCGCGAACGGCAGCCGGGGCCGCTGCACACACCCTGGAATGTTCCGGGCTTCGTGCGCCGAGTAGAAGTCACCCTCGTACGACACCGAGTCCTCGGTGAGCAGCCGGTCCAGCAGCGGAACGAACTCCCCGAACCGGTCGGCACGCTCCCGTGGGGTCCACGGGTCCTGTCCGAGGGCGGTGGCGTCGAAGCCGGTGCCGCCCGCACCGATGCCGAGGGTGACGCGTCCGTCGGAGACGTCGTCGAGCGTGATGAGGTCCTTGGCGAGGGTCACCGGGTGCCGGAAATTGGGCGACGTGACGAGCGTGCCCAGACGCATCCGCTCGGTGACGGCCGCTGCGGCGGTCAGCGTCGGTACGGCGCCGAACCACGGGCCGTCCCGGAAGGTGCGCCAGGACAGGTGGTCGTAGGTGTAGGCGGTGTGGAAGCCGAGCTGCTCCGCGCGCTGCCATGCCTCGCGGCTCCCCTCGTTCCAGCGGCGGTACGGGAGGATCACGGTGCTCAGGCGCAGGTTCATGGCTCCCAGGCTATGCGGCGGTCCGTGTTTCACGTGAAACCGTCACCTGATGCGGCCGTTCAGCCACGGTGTGAGGGTGATCATCGCGATCCACTCCTTGTGCGTCCGGTCGCCGGGCAGCGGCACGACCAGGTTGCAGCCGGGCGGGAAGCGACGAGTCTTGACGTAGGCGTGGCCGTCGAAGACGGAGCGGAGGAAGGCGGCGACGTCGTCGCGTGCGACGTCGGGGCAGGCGATGCCCTCGACCGTGATCACGGCGTCGTCCTCGGGGAAGAGCCGCACGCTCACCCGCGGCAGTCCGCCGAACTCGATGAAGGCCTCGTGCGGGAGCGAACCGTCGGGGTCGGTGGTGACGCCGAAACCCGCGGCGGTGCGGCGCGAGGTCTGGTCGGCGCCGATGTCGTGGGTGACCTCGATCTCACGCGCGTACTCGGCCGCGATGTCACGCAGGGCGGTCACGGCCGCCTCGGTGCTGGGGAAATGGTCCATACCTCTGATCATGCCGGGGGTGGTGCGGCCGAGGCCATACCCCGTGACACATCTCGGGCCGTGCGGGGTCAGTGGGATTCGGGGAACCGCAGATAGCGCGTGGGTACCGCCTCGGTGAGCCACACCCCGTTCTCGCTGACCCGGAACACATGGCCGTCGCCGTGCATCGCGCCCGCGTCCACGGCGAGCACGACGGGCCGGCCGCGACGGGCGCCCACCCGGGTCGCGGTCTCCCGGTCGGCGGAGAGGTGCACGGCATGGCGGTTCATGGGCCGGAGCCCCTCGGCCCGGATCGCGTCCAGGTTGCGTGCCACCGTGCCGTGGAAGAGGTACGACGGCGGGGTGGCCGGGGGCAGTCCGAGGTCGACCTCGATGCTGTGGCCCTGGCTGGCGCGGATGCGCGTGCCCTCGATCGCGAAGCGCTGCTTGTCGTTCGTGGTCACCACATGGTCGAGTTCCTGGCGGCTGAAGCGGAACCCTTGCGCGGCACAGGCGGCGATCAGCGTGTCGATCTCGACCCAGCCGGCCTCGTCGAGGGTGAGCCCGATCCGCTCGGGCTGGTGGCGCAGGTGCTTCGAGAGGTATTTCGACACCTTCACGGTGCGTCTTTCATCCATCCGTTCAGCATGACGGGAGAGACGCGGATCACGCATTTTCTTTTTAGGGGCGATGTTTGGTCCACAACCAACTGTAGTTATCCACAGGGGAATTGGCGTTTCTGTGGATAACTCCCTGTCATGTCAGGCCTGTTCGTCAAGATCAGCTGGGGGGCGCTCACTTGGCATGAGCGCATCCAACGCCCTTGCCCGCAGCTCCCGTTCAGCCGCCAGCGCGACGAACTCCGCCGCGTTCGCCGCCCCAACCAGCGCCTCCACGGCCCGCATTGTCTCCTCGGGCACGGCCACGGAACGTGACGAGGACACCGACGGCGAAGGTTCCGCCGCCCCCAGGTGCTGCCGCAGCGAACGGTTGGCGAACAGCCGCATCGCGCGGGCGAGTTCCGCGTCCACAGTCTGCTGGGCGAGGGGCCGCAGGCGTCGTACGAGCGAGGCCGCCTCGGCCGCGTCCGCGTCGGTCGGACGGTGCGGTCCTTCGAGGTAGCGGGCGAAGACGTGCTCGGTGGTGAACTCCAGGAAACGGGAGGCGATGTGCTCGACCTGGACCCTCAACTCCCGCAGATGGGAAGAGATCGCGGACAGCGGAACCCCGGAGGCGTACAACTCGACGGCCACCGCCAGCTCTTGGGGGCTCGGCACGAGGAAGGAGTCGGTGTCTCCGGGGACCGGCTCCAGTACGCCGAGTTCGACGGCCTCGGCGACGGCCGCGTCGTCCGGGCTGCCGCCGAAGCGCCGCTCCAGTTCGGCGCGCGAGATCCGGGCCGCCTCCTCGTCGGTCCACGGCCCGTCGACCTCCGCGACCAGCCCGAGCACCCCGCCCAGGCCCCGGCCCGCGTCCCAGGCCTCCAGCAACTCCTTGATGGAGGCCAGGGTGTAGCCGCGTTCGAGCAGGTCCGCGATCTGGCGGAGCCGGGCGAGATGGACGTCCGCGTACACATTGGCCCGCCCGCGCCGCTCGGGGCGGGGGAGCAGCCCGCGATCCTGATAGGCGCGGATCGTCCGGACCGTGGCCCCGCTGAGCCGCGCGAGATCCTCGATCCGGTAGGCGACCGCACCGGAGCCGGCACTCACGCGGCCCCCGCCCCCGCCCGCGCCGCCGGTGACCGTCTCAGGTACTCCACCGCCCGGCTCAGCGATCCCTCCCGCGAGGGATGGTAGGAGCGCCGCAGATAGCGGGGGACGGCCGCGCCGAGCGACCGCCAGGTGGGCAACAGGCCTTTCCGTACGGCCCTGTTGTGCTCGGCGAGCGAGTAGCGGACGCGCCCGGCGAGCTGCGGGTCGTGGCGGATCAGATAGGCCGTGCCCCAGGCCCACAGGTAGAGCATCACGGGCGCGGTGACCGTCATGCCGGCGATACGGCGGGCGTACCGGGGGAGACCGCGGCCCCCGCAGTGCTGGAACATGTCGAAGGCCACCGCGCGGTGTTCGACCTCTTCCGCGCCGTGCCAGCGCAGCAGGTCGAGCATGATCTCGTCGGCGCCCGCCCGGTCGAGGTCCTCGGCGGCCAGGATCCAGTCGCCCAGCACCGCCGTGAACTGCTCGATCGCCGCGACGACCGCGAGCCGGAAGCGCAGCCACTCGCGCTCGGGCAACGGTGCGCCGAGCGGCGGGCGTTCGCCCAGCAGCCGTTCGAAGAGGAAGTCGACGTGCTTGGTGAAGTCCGCCGTGTCCAGCCGCTGGGCCGCGAGATGGTCCAGTACGTGCGCGTGCTGGACGCTGTGTGTGGCCTCCTGGCCCATGAACCCC
Source organism: Streptomyces hokutonensis (assembly GCF_000376565.1). GTDB lineage: Bacteria > Actinomycetota > Actinomycetes > Streptomycetales > Streptomycetaceae > Streptomyces > Streptomyces hokutonensis. The sequence goes on from NZ_BARG01000075.1 coordinate 81,986, forward strand.
TTGACGTCCGTGAGGAGTTCGGGGTCCCTGACCAGCGGCAGGCCCTCCTTGAGGACCTTCACGAACCACCGCTCCCCCGCCGGCAGCAGCAGATGCAGCACGTTGATGACATGCGTGGCGGTCGGCTCGTCCGGGATCCAGTGCAGGGGCGTGCGCGACCAGTCGAAGGAGACCCGGCGGGGCGCGATCGCGTGGTGTTCGCTCACGTCATGCTCGTGGTGCTCGTTCGCTGAGGTCACAGCGGCGGCTCCAGCCGGGCCACCGCCCGCAGCGCGCGCGGGGCGAACCGGGACAGCAGATGGGCGCCGCGCGCCTCCGGAGTGACGGGTACGACGGCCTGGTCGCGGACGACCGCCCGCAGGATCGCGTCGGCGACCTTCTCCGGCGGGTAGTTCCGCAGCCCGTACAGCCGTGCCGACCGCTTCTGGCGCCTTTTCTCCTCGACGGCGTCGACCCCGGCGAAGTGCGCGGTCGAGGTGATGTTGGTGTTGACGAGGCCCGGGCATATCGCCGAGACGCCGATCCCCTGCCCGGACAGCTCGGCGCGCAGGCACTCGCTGAGCATCAGGACGGCCGCCTTGGAGGTGCTGTAGGCGGGCAGTGCCTTGGAGGGCTGGAAGGCCGCCGCCGACGCGGTGTTGACGATGTGGCCGCCCTGGCCGCGCTCGGCCATCTGCTTCCCGAAGAGCCGGCAGCCGTGAATGACACCCCACAGGTTGACGTCGAGGACCTTCTTCCAGTCCTCCGGGGTGGTGTCGAAGAAGGAACCGGAGAGTCCGATTCCGGCGTTGTTCACGAGGACGTCCACCACGCCGTACTCGCCGGCGACCTTCGCGGCGAGCTTCTCCATGGCCGGCCCGTCGGAGACGTCGACCGTCTCCGCCCAGGCCTCGGGGGCGCCGATGAGCCGCGCCAACTCGGCGGTGCGGGCGGCACTTTCCGCGTCCCGGTCGACCGCCACCACGCGCGCGCCCGCCTCGGCGAACGCGAACGCCGTGGCCCGCCCGATCCCGCTGCCCGCCCCCGTGACCAGCACGAGCTGCCCGCCGAACCGCTCGGCGTACTTGCCCGTCCCCGTGGGCGTCACCGGGTCATCTTCCTTGGCCGTCACGAACTCCGTGATCCAGGAGGCCAGTTGATCGGGCCGTGTGCGCGGGATCCAGTGCTTGGCCGGCAGCGTCCGCCGCACCAGCTCCGGCGCCCACTCCTCCAGCCCGTCGTAGAGCCGCTCGGACAGAAACGCGTCCCCCAGGGGCGTGATGAGCTGCACGCGCGCGTGCGCGTAGGCGTCGGGGCGTGGCCTGCGCAGCCGCGCCCGGACGTTGTCGCGGTACAGCCAGGCGCCGTGGGCCGCGTCCGTGGGCAGCGAGGACGTCGGGTAGTCGCCGCCGGGGACCTTCTCGACGCGTTCCAGGATCTTCGGCCAGCGTTTGCCGAGCGGGCCGCGCCAGGCGAGTTCGGGCAGTACGGGCGTGTGCAGGAGGTACACGTACCAGGACTTGGCGCCCTGGCCCAGGAGTTGGCCGACGCGGCGCGGGGTGGGCCGGGTCAGGCGCTTGTTGATCCAGTGCCCGAAGTGGTCGAGGGAGGGCCCGGACATCGACGTGAAGGAGGCGATACGGCCCTTCGTGCGCTCGACCGTGACGAACTCCCAGGACTGCACCGAGCCCCAGTCGTGGCCCACCAGATGCACCGGCCGGTCAGGGCTGACCGCGTCCGCGACCGCGAGGAAGTCGTCCGTCAGCTTCTCCAGCGTGAACCCGCCCCGCAGCGGCTGCGGGGCCGTGGACTTGCCGTGGCCCCGGACGTCGTAGAGCACGACGTGGAAGCGGTCGGCCAGCCGGGACGCGACCTCGGACCACACCTCCTTGCTGTCGGGATAGCCGTGCACCAGGACCACCGTGGGGTTCGACGCGTCCCCCAGCTCGGCCACGCACAGCTCGACCCCGCCGGTCCGCACCCGGCGCTCGCGCGCACCCTCAAGCGTCACTTGTCCTCCGCCCAGCGCCGCACGTGCGGCAGATCGTCGTCCAGCCAGAAGGCGCTCTGTTCGGGGTCCTTGGAGTCGGTGACGACGAGGATCTCCTCGAACTTGGCGCCCGTGCCCCGGAATCCGAGATGCGGTTCGACCGCCCACAGGCCGGGGTGCGGGGGGTGGTCGGAGAAGCGGTACGGCGACCACAGCGGGGACCAGCCGTCGCGGTGGCCGTGCAGCGCGTCGCTCGCCAGGCCCTTGAGGGACTGGGTGCCGAACCCGAACAGGCGCGGGGACCAAGGGCGTTCGGCGACCCGGTCGACCTTGTGCGCGATCACGCCGAAGGGATACGCGCGGTGCCGGTTGGCGTAGCCCTGGCGGACCATGAGGCGGTCCACGTCCTCGTAGATTGCGCGCAGCGGGCGCCGTTCGCGCACCTCGCGCAGGATCAGCTCGCGGTGTGCCTCCAGGTCGGCCATCAGCCGGTCCTGCACCGGATTCGCCCCCAGGGAGCCCGAGTACCCGATGTCGGCCGTGAAGCCCTTGTACACGGGGGCCATGTCCAGGATGAACGGCATCCCGGGCTCCAGCCGCCGGTTCGTGGGGAAGAACTGCAGCGGCACCCGGAAGTTCGTGAACGCCGTGCGGTCGCCGAACCAGGCGAAGGGGAGATGGAACCAGTCCCGCACTCCCCGCGCGCGCAGCCACGACCGCTGCATGCGCGCCGCGTCGCGCTCGGTCACCCCGGGCTTCAGCCGGGCCGCGACGGCCTCGGCGCACTCGTACGCCAGCCGCTGGACCTCCCTGAACCCCCGCAGTTCCGCGGAGAGTTCGCGTGTCACCGCCGTAGTCATGCCACCGCCCCACCTGTCCACACCGACTGCGGTACGTGCCCGTAACTTGACACTGGTGAATGTGACAGTTGTTAGAGGCTGCGTCAATAGCCTTGATCTCTACCTGTGGACAAGTGCGCGAGGGCGGTCGCGTAGCTCTCAAGTAGGGGCATCCCCTACGGACCCGTACGTCTGGAGTCTGACGTGAGGACAGCTCTGCGGGGTGACGACCGGAGTGGTCCGCGTCACTACCTTCGTAGACGTGACTGTGATCGCGACCGAAAGCCTGAGCAAGCGGTTCCCCCGGGTGACCGCGCTTGACCGGCTCTCCGTGGACGTCGGCCCCGGTGTGACGGGGCTCGTCGGTGCCAACGGAGCCGGCAAGTCGACCTTGATCAAGATCCTGCTGGGTCTGTCCCCCGCCTCCGAGGGCCGAGCCGAAGTGCTCGGACTCGATGTCGCCACCAAGGGTGCCGACATCCGCGAGCGCGTGGGGTACATGCCGGAGCACGACTGTCTGCCGCCCGACGTCTCGGCCACCGAGTTCGTCGTCCACATGGCGCGCATGTCCGGACTGCCGCCCACGGCCGCGCGCGAGCGCACCGCGGACACGCTGCGCCATGTCGGTCTGTACGAGGAGCGCTACCGCCCCATCGGCGGCTACTCGACGGGCATGAAGCAGCGCGTCAAGCTCGCGCAGGCCCTCGTCCACGACCCGCAGCTGGTCTTCCTGGACGAGCCGACCAACGGCCTGGACCCGGTCGGCCGCGACGAGATGCTCGGCCTGATCCGCCGGATCTACACGGACTTCGGCATCTCGGTCCTGGTGACCTCGCACCTGCTGGGCGAGTTGGAGCGCACCTGCGACCACGTGATCGTGGTCGACGGCGGCAAGCTCCTGCGCTCCAGCTCCACCACGGACTTCACCCAGACCACGACGACCCTGGCGATCGAGGTCACCGACACCGACGAGCACCCGGACGGCACCCGCGCGGTGCGCGAGGCGCTCCACGCGCGCGGGGTGGACACCCACGACGGCAGCGGCCTGCCGGGCGCGGGCCACGTCCTGCTCCTGACGGCCTCGGGCGAGGAGACGTACGACGTGGTCCGGGACGTGATCGCGGACCTCGGCCTCGGCCTGGTGCGCATGGAGCAGCGCCGCCACCACATCTCCGAGGTCTTCACCGACACCGAGACCGGCACCGACAGCGACGCAGAGCGGAAGGAGGCCGTAGGCCATGGCAATTGACCAGCCCCTGGTCCCCCAGCCGGGCGACCAGACCCGTATCCACAACATCGGCTACCGCAACTACGACGGCCCCCGCCTGGGCCGCGCCTACGCCCGGCGCTCCCTCTACTCGCAGTCCCTGCGCGGCGCCTACGGCCTCGGCCGCTCGGTGAAGTCCAAGGTGCTGCCGATGCTTTTGTTCGTGGTCATGTGCGTGCCCGCGGCCATCATGGTGGCCGTCGCGGTCGCCACGAAGGCCAAGGACCTGCCCGTCCACTACACCCGCTACGCGATCATCATGCAGGCCGTCATCAGCCTCTACGTCGCCTCCCAGGCACCCCAGTCCGTCTCGCGGGACCTGCGCTTCAAGACCGTTCCGCTGTACTTCTCGCGGCCGATCGAGACCGCCGACTACGTGCGGGCCAAGTTCGCGGCCCTCGCCTCGGCCATGTTCATCCTGACCGCCGCCCCGCTGATCGTGCTCTACGTAGGAGCGTTGCTCGCGAAGCTCGACTTCGCCGACCAGACCAAGGGCTTCGCCCAGGGACTCGTCTCCGTGACCCTCCTCTCCCTGCTCTTCGCCGGCATCGGCCTGGTCATCGCGGCGGTCACCCCGCGCCGAGGCTTCGGCATCGCGGCCGTCATCGCCGTACTGACCATCTCCTACGGCGCCGTCTCCACCCTCCAGGCGATCGCCGACGCGCAGAACGCCACGAACGCCATCCCCTGGATCGGCCTCTTCTCGCCCGTCACCCTCATCGACGGCCTCCAGTCGGCCTTCCTGGGCGCGAGTTCGGCGTTCCCCGGAGGCGTCGGCCCCACCCACGGAGAAGGCGTCGTCTACGTCCTCGCCGTGCTGGGCCTCATCGCCGCGACCTACGGCCTCCTGATCCGCCGCTACCGGAAGGTGGGCCTGTGACCACGCTCTCCATCGACCACGTCTCCCGCTGGTTCGGCAACGTGGTCGCCGTCAACGACATCACCATGAACGTCGGCCCCGGAGTCACCGGACTCCTCGGCCCGAACGGCGCGGGAAAGTCCACCCTCATCAACATGATGGGCGGCTTCCTCGCCCCCTCCACCGGCACCGTCACCCTCGACGGCCAGCAGGTCTGGCGCAACGAACAGATCTACAAGCACATCGGGATCGTCCCCGAGCGCGAGGCGATGTACGACTTCCTCACGGGACGCGAATTCGTCGTCGCCAACGCCGAGTTGCACGGCCTCGGCGCCAAGGCGGCCCAGAAGGCGCTGGCCACGGTCGAGATGGAGTACGCGCAGGACCGCAAGATCTCCACGTACTCCAAGGGCATGCGCCAGCGCGTGAAGATGGCGTCCGCCCTGGTCCACGACCCCTCGCTGCTCCTCCTCGACGAGCCCTTCAACGGCATGGACCCGCGCCAGCGCATGCAGCTCATGGACCTGCTGCGGCGGATGGGCGACGAGGGCCGCACGGTGCTGTTCTCGTCCCACATCCTCGAAGAGGTCGAGCAGCTCGCCTGGCACATCGAGGTCGTCGTCGCCGGACGGCACGCGGCCAGCGGCGACTTCCGCAAGATCCGCCGCCTGATGACCGACCGCCCGCACCGCTACCTGGTCCGCTCCAGCGACGACCGCGCACTCGCCGCCGCGCTGATCGCGGACCCGTCGACCTCGGGCATCGAGGTCGACCTGGCCGAGGGCGCGCTGCGCATCCAGGCCGTCGACTTCGGCCGGTTCACCGCCCTGCTGCCCCGGGTGGCCAGGGACCACGGCATCCGGCTGCTCACGGTCTCGCCGTCGGACGAGTCCCTCGAGTCCGTCTTCTCGTATCTCGTCGCGGCGTAGGAGGCCAAGAGATGTACGACCCCACAGTCGCCCGACTCACCTACCGGGCCCTGCTCGGCAAGCGCCGGGCCCTCATCCTGGGCGCCCTGCCCCTGCTGCTGATCGTGATCTCCGTGGTGGTGCGCGCCCTCGCCGGCGCCGACGACCAGACCGCCGTCGACGTCCTGGGCGGCCTCGGCCTCGCCACGATGGTGCCGATCATCGGCGTCATCGCGGGCACGGGCGCGATCGGACCGGAGATCGACGACGGCTCCGTGGTGTACCTGCTGTCCAAGCCGCTGAAGCGGCCCACGATCATCTTCACCAAGCTGATCGTGGCGGTCGGCGTCACCATGGTGTTCTCGGCCGTGCCCATGCTGATCTCCGGGTTCATCCTGAACGGCAACGGACAGCAGATCGCCGTCGCCTACACGGTGGCCGCCCTGGTCGCCTCCATCGCCTACGCGGCACTCTTCCTGCTGCTCGGCACGGTGTCGCGGCACGCGGTGGTCTTCGGGCTCGTCTACGCCCTCGTCTGGGAGGCCCTGTTCGGCTCCCTGGTCGCCGGCGCCCGCACGCTCAGCGTCCAGCAGTGGTCCCTGGCCGTCGCCCACAAGGTGTCCGGCGGCGAGCTGGTGACCTCGGACGTCGGACTGACCACGGCGACGATCTTCCTGGTCGCGGTCACCCTGGGGGCGACTTGGTACGCCGGACAGAAGTTGCGCTCGCTGACCCTCGCCGGCGAGGAATGACAGGTCCTGATCTTGACGGGGGCTTCATCTCTGTCCGGGCACACTGGGCAAACGGGGACGCACGGCTAGGAGGAACGGGGATGGCGGGACAGGCACCGTACGGCGGCGGACAGGCCGAATCAGGGGACGGCTGGGACAAGTTGGTCCTGGACGACGACTTCATACGGTCCGCCGAGACGGCCGAGCCGTCCGCGCGCGCCCGGATGCTCGCGGCCCGCTGGCGCAACGAGTCGCCCGAGCCGCAGCCCTGGCGCTCGGACGAGCCGCCCGCGGGCTGGTTCTTCAGCAAGGCGCGTCGGCGCAGGTGGCGCCGGGGCTAGCAGCCACGCGGCTGCCCTTTTATTCGGTGGCGTCCAACTCGGCGTACAGGCACAGTTGTTCTGTCGACGCCGGAGCAGCCGGCGCCACCTACTGGGAGAGGAGCTGGACGATGTCGATGCACGACAGGACGTCCAACTCCCTTCAGGGCAGCCCGCGGCGGTCTCCGGAGTAGTTACCCCTCCGTCGAGTCGCCCACCACGGGGAGCTGCCCGGGGCGGCCGCTTCGAGCACGCGACTCATTATCGCGTGGGCCGCCCTCCCTTTCGCCCCCATCGCAGGGGGCACGACGGGCTGGGGCGGTTGCCCACACCTACGCGAGCAACCGCTCCAGCACGACCGCGATGCCGTCGTCCTCGTTCGAGGACGTCACCTCGTCCGCCACCGCCTTGAGTTCCTCGTGGGCGTTGGCCATCGCCACGCCGTGGGCCGCCCACGCGAACATCGCGATGTCGTTGGGCATGTCGCCGAAGGCGATGGTGTCGGCGGACTTCAGGCCCAGGCGGCGGGCCGCGATGGAGAGGCCCGTGGCCTTGGACAGGCCCAGGGGCAGCAGTTCGACGATGCCCTCGCCCGCCATCGCGACCGAGACGAAGCCGCCCGCGGCCTCACGGGCCGCCTCGGCGAGCTGGTCGTCGGTGAGGGTCGGGTGCTGGATGTAGATCTTGTTCAGGGGAGCGGCCCACAGCTCGGACACGTCCGTGAACGGGGTCGCGGGCAGTGCCCCCAAGACCCGGTACCCGGGCCCGACCAGCACCTCGCCGTCCAGGCCGCCCTGGCTCGCCGCCAGGAACAGCGGGCCGACCTCCGCCTCGATCTTGGCGAGCGCCACGGCGGCCAGCTGCCGGTCCAGGGTGACCGAAGTCAGCAGGCGGTGCTCCCCGGCGTCGTAGACCTGGGCGCCCTGGGCGCAGACCGCGAGGCCCTCGTAGCCGAGGTCGTCGAGGATGTGCCGGGTCCAGGGGGCCGAGCGGCCGGTCACCACGATGTGCGCGGCACCGGCCTCCGTGGCCGCCGCGAGGGCGGCACGGGTGCGCGGCGAGACCGACTCGTCGGAGCGCAGGAGCGTTCCGTCGAGGTCGGTCGCGATCAGCTTGTACGGGAAGCCGGTGCTCACTTGGCGACCGGCGTCAGGACCTCACGGCCGCCGAGATACGGGCGCAGCACCTCGGGCACACGCACCGAACCGTCGGCGAGCTGGTGGTTCTCCAGGATCGCCACGATCGTGCGCGGTACGGCGCACAGCGTGCCGTTGAGCGTGGCCAGCGGCTGGACCTTCTTGCCGTCGCGCAGCCGTACGGACAGCCGGCGGGCCTGGAAGCTGTCGCAGTTGGAGGCCGAGGTCAGCTCGCGGTACTTGCCCTGGGTCGGGATCCACGCCTCGCAGTCGAACTTGCGGGAGGCGGAGGCGCCCAGGTCGCCCGAGGCCACGTCGATGACCTGGTAGGGCAGTTCGAGGCCGTCCAGCCACTGCTTCTCCCAGTCCAGGAGCCGCCGGTGCTCGTTCTCCGCGTCCTCGGGGAGGACGTACGAGAACATCTCGACCTTGTCGAACTGGTGCACGCGGAAGATGCCCCGCGTGTCCTTGCCGTAGGTGCCGGCCTCGCGGCGGAAGCACGGGGAGAAGCCCGCGTAGCGCAGCGGCAGCTTGTCGGCCTCGAGGATCTCGTCCATGTGGTACGCGGCGAGGGGGACCTCGGAGGTGCCGACCAGGTAGTAGTCGTCCTTCTCCAGGTGGTACACGTTCTCCGCGGCCTGGCCGAGGAAGCCGGTGCCCTCCATGGCGCGCGGGCGGACCAGCGCCGGGGTCAGCATCGGGACGAAGCCGGCCTCCGTGGCCTGCGCGATCGCCGCGTTGACGAGCGCCAGCTCCAGGAGAGCGCCGACGCCGGTGAGGTAGTAGAAGCGCGAGCCGGAGACCTTGGCGCCGCGCTCGACGTCGATGGCGCCCAGCGCCTCGCCGAGCTCCAGGTGGTCCTTGGGCTCGAAACCCTCGGCGGCGAAGTCGCGGATCGTGCCGTGCGTCTCCAGGACGACGAAGTCCTCCTCGCCGCCCACCGGCACGTCCGGGTGCACGAGGTTGCCGAGCTGGAGCGCGAGGCGCTTGGTCTCCTCGTCCGCCTCGTGCTGCTCGGCGTCGGCCGCCTTGACGTCGGCGGCGAGCCGGCCCGTCTTCTTGAGCAGCTCGGCCTTCTCGTCGCCGGAGGCCTTGGAGATGAGCTTGCCGATGCTCTTCTGCTCGGAACGCAGCTCGTCGAAGCGGACGCCGGACGACCTGCGTCGCTCGTCGGCGGACAGGAGAGCGTCGACGAGCGCGACGTCCTCTCCACGGGCGCGCTGGGACGCGCGCACACGGTCGGGGTCCTCACGGAGCAGGCGAAGGTCAATCACGCGGACCAGGCTACCGGTGCGGGGTTCCGGCTCACGACTTGGTATTCCGAACTGCGGCTTACATCCAGTTATGGGGTAATTGCGCAGAGTGTCAATATCGGTGGACGCGAGTCAATAAAAGAGCGTCCCACTCCCCGGAACGGGGCAGGCGCGAGGCGGCCTGTTGACTCGAATCCCTTGTGGGAGACGGGACTTGAGGCCGCGGTTGTCCACAGGAATCCACATCCCGGAAGAGTTATCCACAGGCTGTGTGGAAGATCTGTGGATGCCGGAAGTGATCATTCCTAAAGGGGTCTCGGGATCAAGGAATTCCCGACCCAAACGTCCCTCACACCCACTTTCGGGTGGAATTGCGTCGCCCCATAGGATTGCCCGAAGGAAACGGGTGGACGAAGAGTGACCTACGCGCCGGTGCCCGCGACGGGGGCCTGCAGGGCGATTTGTCGACAGACTGATGCCCCACTGTCGACTTGTCCCCAGGTCGAGAAGTGGGCCTGTGGATAACTTCTGTGGATAACGAAGATACGCAGGTACTACCGGGGCACTGTCGGTACACCACCGGTGCACAGGCGGTCAGAAACGGCCGTCCTGGCAGTGCGCGACCCAGTCCGCCGCCGACAGGAACTCCTCGTCCGAGGTCCCCGGGAACAGCGGCCGTACGCCGTCGACGCCGACGTCCGCGCGCGGGTACGAACCGAGGAAGCGCACCTGCAGACAGATCCGCTTGAGCCCCATCAGGGCCTCGGCGACCCGGCGGTCGGAGATGTGCCCCTCGGCGTCGACGCAGAAGCAGTAGTTGCCGATGCCGGCGCCGGTCGGGCGGGACTGGAGCAGCATGAGGTTGATGCCCCGGGTGGCGAACTCGCCCAGCAGGTCGCGCAGACCGCCGGGGTGGTCGTCGCGCTGCCAGATCACGACGGACGTCTTGTCCGCGCCGGTCGGTGCCGCGGGGCGGGCGGGCCTGCCCACCAGCACGAACCGGGTCTGCGCGTTCTCCGCGTCGTGGATCTCCGTCTCCAGGGCCTCCAGGCCGTACCGGGCGGCGGCGAACTCACCGGCGAACGCGGCGTCGTAGCGGCCCTCCTGGACCAGGCGGGCCGCGTCCGCGTTCGAGGCGGCCGACTCCCACAGGGCGTCCGGGAGGTTCGCCTTCATCCAGTTGCGGACCTGCGGCTGGGCGGCGGGGTGCGCGGAGACCGTCTTGATGTCGGAGATCTTCGTGCCGGGCCTGACCAGCAGCGCGAAGGTGATTGACAGCAGCACCTCGCGGTAGATCATCAGCGGTGCGCCCGCGACCAGCTCGTCCAGGGTGGTGGTGATACCGCCCTCGACGGAGTTCTCGATCGGCACGAACGCGGCCTCGGCGTCACCGGTGCGCACCGCGTCGAGCGCGGACTGCACCGACACATACGGGATCAGCTCCCGGGTGGCCGCCTCGGGAAGCGTCCGCAGGGCGACTTCGGTGAAGGTGCCCTCAGGGCCGAGATACGCGTAGCTGGCTGGCATGACCTCACCCTAATGGGCCTTGCGAAACCGGACGTACTGTTCCTGGTCCGGCCACCCGTCAGGGCGACGGGCTCCCCCTCCAGCCGCGGCAACGGCCTCACGCCTCCAGCAGCCGCTGCCCCACGTACTCGCCCTCCGCCGCCCCGCCCGGCACCGCGAACAGGCCGCTCGCCTCGTGCCGGATGTACGTCGACAGGGCGTCGCCGCGGTCGAGCTTGCGCTGGACGGTGACGAAGCCGCGCAGCGGGTCGGCCTGCCAGCAGACGAAGAGGAGCCCGGCGTCCGGGGTGCCGTCGGCGGCGATGCCGTCGTGGTACGAGAACGGGCGCCGGAGCATCGCAGCCCCGCCGTTCTGGTCGGGGCGGGCGATCCGGGCGTGCGCGTTGATGGGGACGACCAGGGCGCCCTTCGCGTCGGTCTTCTCCAGGTCCATCGCGGTCGTCTCACCGCCCCCGGAAAGCGGCGCCCCATTGGACTTGCGGCGCCCGACGACGTTCTCCTGGGCGCCGGTCGAGAGCTTCTCCCAGTCGTCGAGGAGCATGCGGATCCGGCGTACGACGGCGTAGGAGCCGTTCGCCATCCAGGCCGGGTCGGCCGAACCGGACGCCGGCACGAAGATCCGCTTGTCGAAGTCGGACTCGGTCGGCTTGGGATTGCGGGTGCCGTCGAGCTGGCCCATCAGATTGCGGGCCGTCATCTTGTGGGCCGTAGCACCCGGTGTCCGGTTGAAGCCGTTCATCTGCCAGCGGACCTTGGCGGCGCTGCCCGCGTCCTTCTGGATCGTGCGCAGGGCGTGGAAGGCGACCAGGGCGTCGTCGGCGCCGATCTGCACCCAGAGGTCGCCGTTGCTGCGCGACTTGTCGAGCTGGTCGGAGGAGAAGTCGGGGAGCGGGTCGAGGGAGGCGGGGCGCTGCTTCTCCAGGCCCGTACGGGAGAAGAAGCTGTTGCCGAAGCCGAAGGTGATCGTCAGCGACGAGGGCCCCGCGTCCCGGGCGACATCCGTGTCGTCCTGCGCCGCCGGCTCACCCGCCATCAGCCGCTGGGCGGTCGTCGACCAGCGGCGCAGCAGAGCCGCCGCCTCCTTGCGGCCCGCGCCTGCCGCCAGATCGAAGGCGACCAGATGGCCGCGCGCCTGGAGGCCCTCGGTGATGCCGGGCTGATGTTTCCCGTGAAACATTGCCCTGTCCGCGCCAAGCGAGGTCAGCGGTGTGGCCCCGGCGGGTGCGGAGGCGTACCCCACGGCCGCGCCCGCCGCGCCGAGTACGAGCCCGGTGGCACCGGCCGTACCGAGGAGCCGTCGGCGGGAAACACCCTCCCCCGGGGAGGCGTTTTCGGAAACGGCCTCCCCAGGAGGTGCCTTTGCGGTGCGGGCCTCGGGAATGGACTGGTCAGGCATGACGTGGTTCAGCCGATCTGCGCGTTCTTGTCGACGGTCGTCTGGTCGATGTCGGAGGTCCGCACGGTCACCGAGATCTTCCAGTCGCCCGCCATGGGGATCTGGATTCCGTTCGCCGCCCAGTGCCCGGTGGTGATGCGGTCGGGCGTCACGGGCAGCGGACCGATCTTCTTCGCCGCGAGCGTGAAGGCGACCTTCACCTCGGGGACGTCGAAGGCCCGGCCGTTGGGGCGCTGCACATAGACGTGCATCTCGTTGCCGCCCACGCGCGCGGGGTCGATGTCGACCCGGATGACGCCCTTGCCGTCCGTGCCCCCGGTGTCGAAGGACATGTCCAGGGTCAGCGCGCCGGAGGACGACGAGGAAGAGGACGAGGAGGAGGCTTTGGCCGCCTTGGCGTCCTCCTCGGTGCGGCCCGGTTCGGTGGTCGTCAGGGCCGTGGTGACGGCGAGGACGACGACCGCTACGGCTGCCTCGGCGAGGACCGAGCGGCGCAGCCCGAAGAGGTTCGGGTCGGCGTCCCGCAGCCGCTTCTGCCGGGTGTTGTCCACGGCGGCCTGCTGGCGCGCGAGTTGGGCGGCGCGCTTGGAGTCACCGGACGAGCCGGACGAACCGCCGGCCTTGGCGGACGCAGTGACGTGCTCCTTCTCCGGTTCGCTCACCTCGGCCGCCGCTGTTTCCTCAGCGACCGTCTCAGCCGTAGCCGTGTCGGTGTCGCTGTCCGCGAGCCGCCCCGTCCACCGCCGGGAGATCGACGCGATCCCCACCAGCAGTGCCACAAGCCCGATCTTGACGAGCAGCAACTGCCCGTAGCCGGTGTCGGTGAACGCCGACCAGGAGCCGAGCTGGCGCCAGGACTGGTAGACGCCGGTCGCGACGAGCGCGACGACACTGCCGAACGCGAGGCGCGAGAAACGCTGTACGGCGGTCCGCCCGACGGGGTTGTCGGCGGGCGCCCGGTACAGCGAGACGAGGAGGGCGGTGAGGCCGCCGAGCCAGGCCGCGACGGCCAGCAGGTGGACGACGTCGACCGGCATCGCGATGCCCGGCTGCAGCCCGGTCGAGGCGTGCTCGGACAGTGCCCAGCTCGCCGCGAGCCCGGCGGCCACCACACCGCCGCCGATGGCCAGCCCGAAGGTCAGGTCGCGCTTCTCCTCGTCCTCCCGCTTGTCGTAGGCCCCGAAGAGCACGGCGATGAACAGCGCGGCGGCGGCGAGCAGCAGCAGCCGGGAGACGAGCGAGGCGCCCGTCTTGGTCTGGAGGACCTGGCCGAGGAGGTTCAGGTCGAAGATGTCGCCGAACTTCCCGGAGGTCGTGTACGAGCCGCGCAGAAGCAGCAGCCAGAGCGTGGCCGCGGTCAGCGAGACCCACCCGGACACCACCAGCCGCTGGAGGGCGCGCACTCCGGCGCCCCGCTGCCAGCAGGCCAGGACGAAGGCGGCGCCGCCGACCATGACGATGAAGCCGGCGTACGACATGTAGCGCCCGAAGCCGTACAGCCCGCCGACGAGCCCGCCGCCGACGTCCTGTTCGGCCGACGCGGAGACGACGGTCTTCGAGGGGGAGCCGATGGAGAAGGTGAAGGCGCCGCCCACGGGGTGGCTGTCCGCGGACACGACCTGCCAGGCCACCGTGTAGGTGCCGGCGGGCAGTCCGCTGCGGATCTGCGTGGCGTACGTCGTACCGCTGATGTTGGACGGTTTGCCGACGTCGACGCGTTTGCCCTTCGGGTCGAGCACGCGCAGCGAGTCGTTGTTCGTCGCGACCTTCTCGGAGAAGGTGAGCGAGACCTGTGTCGGGGCCTTGTTGACCACCACCCCCGAAGAGGGGTCGCTGCCGGTCAGGGCGGCGTGCGCGGAGGCCGTCCCGGCACCCGCGAACAGCATGCCGACGACGGCCAGGAACAGCAGCACCAGCGTGCGGACTCGGGGGGTGATGGTCGTCTTCAAGGTGGGGGTCCCTCCCTCAGTGCCCGGTCGTGGGGTTGTACGTCGCCGACTTCACGGGCATCTCAACCGTGAGAGGGCCGGACTTGGCAAAGTGCAGCTTCACGGTCACGTTGTCGCCCTGCTTCAGCGTGTGCTTCAGCTTGTCGAACATCAGGTGGTTGCCCCCGCTCTTGAACACGAGTTGACCGTGTGCGGGCACATCGAGGGACTTGACCTCCTCCATCGCCTGGCCGACCGTCTCGTGCACGGAGACCGGGCCGACGTCGCTCGTGACGGAGGTCAACTCGTCCTTCTCGCCGCCCTTGTTGGCGATGTCCAGGAAGCCCGCCGCCATGTCCGAGACCGGCTGGGGCATGTAGGCGGAGCCGACGGAGAGCTGGGCCTTCGCGTCGTCCGAGCCGCCGCAGCCGGTGAGGACCAGCGCGCCGGTCAGCACCGCGACGGGCCCGGCGAACCGCCTCACGGAGTCTCCCCCTTGATGATCTTGGGGAGGTCCTTGGTGTAGTCGTCGACGGTGGTGTCCTGGCCGTAGAGGAGGTAGCCACCGTTGGTCTTCGGGGAGAACGCGACGACCTGCGTGCCGTGGACGGAGACGAGCTTGCCGTTCTTGTCCTTGGAGGTCGGCTCGATGGAGATGCCCAGGGTGCGGGCGCCGGCCTGGATGGTGGCGAAGTCGCCGGTCAGGCCGACGAACTGGGTGTCGATGCCCTTGAGCCACTTGCCGAGCTCCGACGCGGTGTCGCGGGCGGGGTCGGTGGTGACGAACACGACGAGCAGCTTGTCCTGCTCGGCCTTGGGCAGCGACTTCTTGGCGACGGCGATGTTGTTCATCGTCAGCGGGCAGATGTCGGGGCAGTGGGTGTAGCCGAAGTAGATCAGCGTCGGCCGGTTCTTGGTCTCCGCCCGGAAGTCGTACTTCTTGCCGTGTGTGTCCGTGAGGACCAGGTCCGGCTTCTCGAACGGGGTGTCGAGCACGGTGGCGGCCTGGGTCGCGGTGTCCTCGGAGACCACGGCGACGGGGCTGTTGCCGTCGTCGCCGCTGCCGCAGGCGGAGAGCGTCAGGGTGGCGGCGGCGAGCAGCGCTGCCGCCGCGAACGTCTTCTTGCGCATAGGAAAAATGTCCCAGTTGTGAGAGCTCCGGCGCGCACCGGGGTCGTACGCAAGAGTCGCACGGACCCCTGTGCGCGCCATGAGCGGACGGGCCTCAGACGGTCGTACGCCGTCGGCCGGCGAGAACGCCGTACGCCACACCGGCCGCGCCGACGGCGATGCCGACGACGGCGAGGACGCGGGCGGTGGTGTCGGAGGTGTCGGCGGCGGTCGTGGTGGCTGCGGCGGTGTTCTCGGTCTTCTCGGAGGCGTCCTCGGCAGTCGCGCCGGAGGCGGAGGCGGAGGTCAGCTCAAGCGTCGGAGCCGGGTTCTCGGGCTCCTCCGCGCCGTCCTTCTGCACCTCGATCCAGCGCACGACCTCCTTGTCGGAGTACGTCTGGAGGGCCTTGAAGACGAGCTGGTCGGTATCCGTGGGCAGCATGCCGACGGAGACCGGGAACTTCTGGAAGTAGCCGGGCTCGACGCCCTTGCCGGTCGCGGTCCAGGTGACCTTGGTGACGGCCTCGGTGATCGTCTCGCCGTGCATCTCGGCGGGCTTGGCCAGCTTCGACTTGGTGACCTTGACGGTCCAGCCGCTGATCGGCTCCGGCATCACGGAGGCCAGCGGGTGGTCGGTCGGGAAGGTGACTTCGAGCTTCGTGGTCGAGGCGTCGTCGCGCTCGTTCGGGACCTTGAAGTCGACGACCGCGTAGCCGCCCTTGACGGCCGCGCCCTCCGGCTGCACGGAGACGTGCGCGAAGGCGGGGGAGGACAGGACGACAACGGCCGAGCCGGCGACGGCAGCGGCGGCGGCGATACGAGAAGCCTTCATGGAAGGGAGCACTCCACTTCGAGTTCGAGTGAGTTCCGGTGGTGAAGAGGGGGCGCGTGGCACGCGCGTGTGCCGCACGACGGCGGCCTCTCCACGCACGAAAGGAGTGCGGTGATGGTGGTCGCGTCGCGTCAGGCGGCGAGAACGTGGGCGACGGCCGAAGGCGGGCCGCGCCGGATCACCGAGTGCTGGAGTGCGGTGGTGTGCGGCGCGGGCGGCGCGAACAGGGCCGTACGCCGCAGCCGCGGGCCCGTCCCGGGCGCCCCCGGCAGCCCGGCCCGCAGGGCGCGCACCAGGGCGAGCGCCCCGCGCAGGGACCGTACGAGCGCCCCTTCCGCGACTCCGTGCGCCGACAGTTCCATCAGGCGCCGCAGCGCCAGGTCCCCGTGCCGCAGCAGCCAGCCCGCGGCGAGTGCCGCGAGGAGGTGGCCGAGCAGCATGGACACGGACGGGAACAGCGACATGGAGGAGGCGGCCGAGGTGGACATGGCGTCCGCCGGGTGGTGCATCGACCCCATGGAGCTCATCCCGCTCATCGAGCCCGAGGCCGGCAGCAGCCGCGCGTCGGCGAGGAGTTGGTGGGCCTGCGCCGGGCTGATCGCCGCCGCGGTGGTCCCGCACAGCAGATGCGCGGCGCGGGCGACGAGCGTGGCGTCGGACGCGGACAGGCTGCCCGTGGTCGACGTACCGGCGCTCTGGCCGAGCCCGAACAGCGTGTGCAGGACGGTCTGTCCGACCGCGAGCAGTGCCGCGATCCCCGGCAGCGAGCGCTCGCGCCCGGCGAGCGGCGCGACGACCAGGAACGTGGCGAGGAAGCCCGCGCCGAGTGTCCACAGCGGAACGGTGGCGCAGGAGGCGATGGCATGACCGGCCGCGGCCAGCACGACACAGACCGCGGCGAACACCGCGGCCCGCAGGACCCGGAGTTCACCTCCGGAGCGCGCCGTACGTGGGTGGGGGGCAGTCATGGCGGGCTCATCATCGCACCGGCCCTGCGGACGTCATACGGCAGGTCCGCCACACCGGGACGATAATGTGTCATAGATCACAAAGGTCACTCTCCGACGTGAGCTACCTCCGGATACACCAATTACGTTTCGGACACATCCCCCATATGGGCGGCATCACGTCAACTCCGTGCTTACACAGGGGCACTGGCGGCAATAGGTATCGGTATGTCGAGCCGCGGCCAGGAGGCTGGAGCATGAGCATCTGGTGGTCACTCCATCTGAGGCGCGAGGCCGCGAGCGTTCCGCTCGCCCGCCGGCTTCTCCTCGGCACGATGGAGACCGCGGGCGTCGACCCGGACATCTCCTACGACCTCTCGGTCGCCCTCAGCGAGGCGTGCGCCAACGCCGTCGAGCACGGCGGCGACACCGAGCCCGGCGCGTCCTCGGAGGCGTACCGCGTGACCGCGTACCTGGACGGCGAGAAGTGCCGTATCGAGGTCGCGGACTCGGGCCCCGGCTTCGCGCGCGCCCAGGCCGTCCGCCCCGCCCCGAGCGAGGCGGAGAACGGCCGGGGGCTGTGTCTCATCCAGGAACTCGCCGACCACGTCCACATCGGCAACAAGCCGGGTGTGGGCGGCGCGGTGGTGAGCTTCGACAAGATCCTCAAGTGGCGGAAGGACGCGCCGCTGATGGCGGTGTGAGGCAGCGTCCGAAGCGCGTCCCCCGGGCGCGGCGCCACGGCAGAATCCGCGCATGGACATCCGACCCGAACAACTGGCCGACGGTCTGACGCTGCGGCTCGCCGAGCCGGCCGACGGCCCGGCCCTCGCCGCCGCCTTCACCGAGAACCGGAGCCCCTGGGAGCCGTACCGCCCGGACGCCTTCTTCACCGCCGAAGGGCAGCGCGGGCGTCTGCAGGCGATGCTGCGGGAGCACCGGGAGGGCCGGCTCGTGCCGCTGCTCCTCGTGTCCGGCGAGCGGGTCGCCGGGGCCTTCACCCTGGCCGGGATCGTGCTCGGTTCCTTCCGCAGCGCCTCGCTCGGCTACTGGATCACCGCCGACCTGCAGGGGCGCGGCCTGGCCACCTCGGGTGTCGAACGGGTGTGCCGGCTCGCGCGGGAGACGATCGGACTGCACCGGCTGGAGGCGACCACGCGGCTCGACAACCTGGCCTCCCAACGCGTCCTGGAGAAGAGCGGGTTCGAGCCGATCGGCATGGCTCCGCGCTACGCGCACATCGGCGGGGCCTGGCAGGACCACCGGCTGTTCCAGCGGATCCTGCACGACGACGACCCGATGTCAGTTTTCTAAGGATTCTTACCGTGCGCACAGCCGGGACCCACGCCCCTGACGGGTGCCGTTCGTAGCTTCCCGATCATGACGGGAAACCACAAGGACAAAACCATCAGCCGACGCCGCGCCCTCGCGGTGACCGGCGGGACGGTCGCGGCCGGCGGGCTGGCGGTGGCCGGGTTCCAGTCGGCGTTCGCCGACACGACCGACACGACGGCCGACGCGGACGCGACGGCCACGGCGACCTCGACCGGCGGCGAGTGCATGACGCTGATGACGAGCGTCACCGAGGGCCCGTACTACCTCGACGGTGCCCTGGTGCGCAAGGACATCACCGAGGGCAAGGCGGGCGTCCCCCTCACCCTGCGCCTGACCGTCGTCGACGCCACCGACGGCTGCACCCCGGTCAAGGGCGCGGCCGTGGAGATCTGGCACTGCGACGCCTGGGGCTACTACTCCGGCTACACCACCGCCAACCCCGGCGGCTCGGCCCCCGCCGAGAGCGAGGAGGGCGACAGCGCCAACGACCTCACCTACCTGCGTGGTTACCAGATCGCCAACGCCAACGGGGTCGTCAAGTTCGAGACGATCTTCCCGGGCTGGTACACGCCCCGCACCTGCCACATCCACGTCAAGGTGCACACCGGCGGCGAGAAGGAGGACGGCACCTACGAGGGCGGCAAGGTCAACTACACCGGCCAGCTGTTCTTCGCCGACGACATCGCCGAGGAGATCTTCACCCTCGACCCCTACTCCAAGCACACGGGCTCGTACACCGTCCTCGCGAACGACATGGTCTACGACGGCGGAGGCGCCGCCAGCGGCCTCCTCACCCTCAAGGCCGTCCACAAGAAGGACCCGTCCAAGGGCTACAAGGGCTCCCTGACGCTCGGCGTCGACCCGGACGCGGAGAGCACGGGCGCGGGCAGCGGCGGAGGCGGCACGCCCCCGAGCGGCGCTCCCAGCGACGCCCCCACGGGTACGCCGCCCAGCGACAGCGCCTCCCCTTCCGCCTCGGCCTCCTCATAAGGTAAGGGACATGACAAGTCGCGAGGACGACGCGCTGGCGCGGGCCGCCGTGGCCGCGCTCACCGGTCAGCTGGCCCTGGCCCCGAAGCCGGGCCTGCCCGACCCGCGTGACCTGGACGCCCGCAGCACGCGCCGCGAGCACGACAGTCTGCGCTGGTCGGCCAAGGCGCTGACGCCCGGTCTCGCGGCGATGGCCGCCGCCGCCCGCCGTGCCGGCGAAGCCACGCCGGCGCTGCGGGCGGAGCTGGGCGCGATCGGCCGGTGCACCGAGCACTCGGTCGGCCTGGCCGGAGGCGGCCACAAGGGCGCCCTGTGGGCCCTCGGCTTCCTGGTCGCCGCGGCCGCCCTGGACCCCGGCGCCAAGGCCGGCGAGATCGCCGTGAGCACCCGGAAGATCGCCGCGTTCAACGACAAGGGCGCCCCCAGGCGCCCCTCCCGGGGGTCGTCGATCTCCGTCAAGTACGGCGCGGCCGGCGCCCGGGGCGAGGCAAGGGCCGGATTCCCGCACGTGCGCAAGGCGCTGGACGCCCTCGCCGCGGCCCGCACGGCGGGTGCCACGGAGACCCAGGCCCGCCTGGACGCCCTCCTCACGGTGATGTCCACCCTCCAGGACACCGAACTCCTGCACACGGCGGGCCCGTTGGGTCTGCGCCAGGTCCAGGCGGGCGCCCGCGGTGTTCTGGAGGCGGGCGGCACGGCGACGGAGGCCGGCGCGCAGGCTCTGGCCGCCTTCGACGCCGACCTCCACGCGCGCGCGTGGAGCCCTCGCGGAAGCGCGGGGCTCCTGGCGGGAGCGCTGTTCCTGGACTCCTTACCGGTCGGCTCACTGGCAGGGGCCGCCTGATGGAGCCGGTGCCGGTCAACTCACCCATACCTGGTGCCTGACGGTCACTTCACCAGCACCGGCCGCCTGACCGTCACGTCACCCGCACCGGCGGCCCACCGCGCCGCCGGTCCCATCGCGTACGAAGCCGCCACCGTCGCCCCGCCCAGCAGCAGCCAGCCCGGCGTCCCCCACTCCAGGAGGAGGGACGTCAGTACCAGGGGGCCCATCGTCCTGGCCACGGTCACGCCGGTGCCGAAGAACCCCTGGTACTCGCCCACCCGGTCGACGGGCGCCAGCGCGAAGGACAGTTGCCAGGAACCCGCCGACTGCCCCATCTCGGCAGCCACCTGGAGCACCGCCCCGACCACCAGCGCCCCCGCCGCCACCCACGGCGACGCGCCCGCCGACAGCGCGAAAGCCGCGCAGGCCGCCAGCATCACCCAGCCCGAACGGCGCACCACGCGCGTGGCCGACGCGAGCCCCGTGACCCCGCGTGCCGTCCGCACCTGGAAGACCATCACCGCACCGGTGTTGAGCACGAACAGCGCGGACACCAGCCAGGTCGGCGCGTCGGTCCGCTCGGCGATCCACAGCGGCAGCCCGAGGCTGAGCAGCGGCATCCGCAGCAGCAGCACGGTGTTGAGCAGCGTGACGACGACGTACGGGCGGTCGCGCAGGACACCGAGGCCGCCCGCCTTCTTCACGTGGGCGACCCGAACCGACGGCAGCCGCAGCAGCAGCCCCGCACAGACCGCGAAGCTCACCGCGTCCAGCGCGAACACCCCGAGGTACGCCGACCGCGTCCCCGCCCGCAGCGCGAGCCCGCCGAGGCCCGCGCCCACCGCGAGACCGGCGTTCAGCGTCGACTGGAGGTGCGCCAGCAGCCCGGTCCGCTCCCCGGCGGACACCAGCCCCGCCAGCAGCGCCTGCCGGGCCGCCGCGAGCCCCGACTGCGCGGAGGCGTAGGCGCACGCGGCGAGCACGAACGGCACGAATCCCCGGACGACGAGGAAGGACGCCACCGCGAGCCCGGTCGCCAGCGCCAGCAGCACCGCCGTACCGCGCGGCCCCCGCCGGTCGGCCAGCCGCCCCAGCGGCACGCCCACCAGCGAACCGACGGCCCACGCGAGGGTGAGCCCCAGGCCCACGCGCGCGGGGGCGAGCCCGACGACGTGGGTGAAGTACAGCGCCGAGGTCACGTAGTAGGCGCCGTCACCGACGGAGTTGGTCAACTGGGCCAGCGCGAGGGTGCGTTGCGGGCCCGCGGGCGGGACGAGCGAGTTCGTCATGGCTACGACGTTAGAAGCTCATTGGGTCTCCGTTGAGACCCAATAGTCATTCCATTTGTTGGTCCAATTCAGGACCCGTCCAGCACCCGCCCCAGCACCTCCAGCGCCTCCGGATACACCCGCTCCCGAGGTGTCCCGTACCCCACCACCAGCCCCTGCGGGCGTTCCCCGCCCGCCGTGTGCCAGTGCTCCCCGAGCCGCCCCACCGCGAGCCCCTCCTTCTCGGCCCGCGCCAGCACGGCCTCCTCGTCGGCGACCTCCACCAGCGCGTGCAGCCCGGCCGCGATCCCGCGCACGCCGCCGCGCGCCCCCAGCCGGTCGAGGAGCTGGTCGCGGCGGCGCCGGTACCGGAGTCGGCACGCGCGCACGTGCCGGTCGTAGGCGTGGCTGTCGATCAGTTCGGCGAGGGCCAGCTGGCCGATGGTCTCGGTGTGGTGGTCGCTGTGGAGCTTGGCGTCGGCGACCGGGTCGACCAGGTGCGGCGGCAGCACCATCCAGCCCAGCCGCAGGGCGGGCCCGAGTGTCTTGGAGGCGGTGCCCAGGTACGCGACCTGGCCCGGTGCCATCCCCTGGAGCGCGCCCACGGGCTGCCGGTCGTAGCGGAACTCCCCGTCGTAGTCGTCCTCGACGATCAGTCCCCCACGCGCGCGTGCCCAGTCGGTCAGCGCCCGTCTGCGCTCCGGGTGCAGGGTCACTCCGGTCGGGTACTGGTGGGCCGGGGTGACCACCACGGCCGCCGCGTCCCCCAACTCCTCGGCGCGGGCGCCCCGTTCGTCGACCCCTACGGGGACAACGGTGCCGCCGTTGTGCCGGACCACCTCCCTGTGGAAGGGCAGCCCGGGATCCTCCATGGCCACCCGGGAACCGTCGAGCACGCGCGTGAGGAGCGCGAGCCCCTGGACGTACCCGGAGGTGATGACGATCCGCTCCGGGGGCGCGATCACCCCGCGCGCCCGCCCCAGGTAGCCCGAGAGCGCGGTGCGCAGTTCGACCCGGCCGCGCGGATCGCCGTAGTCGTACGCCAGTGAGGGTGCCGTGGCGATGGCGCGGCGCAGCGCGCGGAGCCAGGCCGCCGCCGGGAACGCGCCGACGTCCGGGCTGCCGGGCCGCAGGTCGAAACGGGGTACACGCGCGCGTGCCGCCGCCCCCGGTGTCTCCGCGTCGACGGAGGGCAGCAGCGCGACCTGGGTGCCGGAGCCCTGGCGGGCGGTCAGATAGCCCTCGGCGACGAGCTGGTCGTAGGCCGCCTTCGCGGTGCCCCTGGAGACGCCGAGTTCGGTCGCGAGGCGACGGGTCGCCGGGAGGCGCGTCCCAGGAGACAGCCGTCCGTCGCGTACGGCGTCCCGGAGCGCGCGTTCGAGACCGGCGCGCCGGCCGCCCTCCGGGTCGGGTTCCAGATGCAGGTCGACCCCGACACCGGACCAGAAGTCGTTCACGGAAAAGCCCTCCCCCTGGGCATACGACTGCCCTGCGACCGTCATGCGACTCGGCACACGAATGGCCGGGCACCGCACGTGTGCCCGGCCATCAGTCTTGTATCAGTTATCGGCTGTCAGCTCTTGAGGGACGCCATCCAGCTCTCGACCTCGGCCGAGGTGCGGGGCAGGCCGTCGGAGAGGTTCCGGTTGCCGTTCTCGGTGACCAGGATGTCGTCCTCGATGCGGACGCCGATGCCGCGGTACTCCTCGGGGACGGTCAGGTCGTCCGCCTGGAAGTACAGGCCGGGCTCCACCGTGAGGACCATGCCGGGCTCCAGCGTGCCCTCGACATACGTCTCGGTGCGCGCGGCGGCGCAGTCGTGGACGTCCATGCCGAGCATGTGGCCCGTGCCGTGCAGCGTCCAGCGGCGCTGGAGGCCCAGCTCCAGGACGCGCTCCACGGGACCCTCGACAAGGCCCCACTCGACGATCTTCTCGGCCAGCACGCGCTGCGCCGCGTCGTGGAAGTCGCGGTACTTGCCGCCCGGCTGCACCGCCGCGATACCGGCCTCCTGGGCCTCGTACACGGCGTCGTAGACCTGCTTCTGGATCTCGCTGAAGCGGCCGTTGACCGGCAGCGTGCGCGTGACGTCGGCGGTGTACAGGGTGTGCGTCTCGACGCCGGCGTCGAGGAGGAGCAGGTCGCCGGAGCGGACCGGGCCGTCGTTGCGCACCCAGTGCAGGGTGGTGGCGTGCGGACCCGCGGCGCAGATCGAGCCGTAGCCGACGTCGTTGCCCTCGACGCGCGCGCGGAGGAAGAACGTGCCCTCGATGTAGCGCTCGCTGGTCGCCTCGGCCTTGTCGAGGACCTTCACCACGTCCTCGAAGCCGCGGACCGTCGAGTCGACGGCCTTCTGCAGCTCGGCGATCTCGAACTCGTCCTTGACCAGACGGGCTTCGGAGAGGAAGACCCGCAGCTCCTCGTCGCGCTCGGCGGTGACCTTGTCGGTCAGCGCGGCCTCGATGCCGGCGTCGTAGCCGCGGACGACCCGGACCGGGCCGGTGGCCTCGCGCAGCGCCTCGGGCAGTTCGCGGACGTCGGAGGCGGGGATGCCGTAGAGCGCCTCGGACTCGGTCAGCGAGTGGCGGCGGCCGACCCACAGCTCGCCCTGGCCGGAGAGCCAGAACTCGCCGTTCTCGCGGTCGGAGCGCGGCAGGAGGTAGATCGTCGCCTTGTGGCCGTCGGCGGTGGGCTCCAGGACGAGGACGCCGTCCTCGGTGAGGCTGCCCGTCAGGTACGCGTACTCGACCGACGCCCGGAAGGGGTACTCGGTGTCGTTCGAGCGGGTCTTCAGGTTGCCCGCGGGGATCACCAGGCGCTCGCCCGGGAAACGCGCGGAGAGCGCGGCGCGGCGGCGGGCGGTGTGCCCGGCCTGCTCGACGGGCCGCAGGTCGTGCAGCTCGGTGTCGGCCCAGCCGGACTTCATGCTCTCGGCCAACTCGTCGGACACGCCCGGGTACAGGCCGTTCTTCCGCTTCTTGATGGGCTCCTCAGGCTCCGCTTCCGGGGTCTCCGGATTGAGCTCGTCGGCCACGGTCATCCTCCTAGATACGGCACTGGACCCCCTCCATCGTACGGTCGTACGGAAGGGGGCCCAGGGCCGTATGGCCTGTTACACATGGCTTCCGGGCGACTACTCGAAACGGGCCGCCAGGAGGACGACGTCCTCGTCGCTGTCGGCCGTGTCGAGGCCGTCCGGCAGTACGGTCCGCAGCACGTGGTCGGCGATCGCGGCCGGGTCGGCGCGCAGCGCCTTGGGGACGCCCGCCGCCGCCGAGTGCAGGCGGGCGAAGGCGCGGTCCATGGGGTCGCCGGTACGGTGCAGCAGCCCGTCCGTGTAGAGCAGAACCGTCTCGCCGGGCTCCGCCTCCAGCTCCACGCTCGGCGCCTCCCAGCAGGCCAGCATGCCCAGCGGCGCGGACACGGAGGTCTCGACGAACTCCGTGCGCCGCTCGCCGACCAGCAGCGGCGGGCTGTGTCCGGCGCCGGCCAGGGTGATCTTGCGCAGCGCGGGCTCGCAGTAGGCGAACAGGGCGGTGGCCGAGCGGGCGGGCTCGGTGAGCCTGAGGAGCAGTTCGAGGTCGGACAGGACCGCGACCGGGTCCTCGCCCTCCATCACCGCGTACGCCCGCAGGGAGGCCCGGAGCCGGCCCATCGCGGCGATCGCGCTCGGCCCGGAACCGGTCACCGAGCCGACCGCGAGACCGAGCGCGGCGTCCGGCAGCGGCAGCGCGTCGTACCAGTCGCCGCCGCCGCGCGGACCCGTGCGGTGCAGCGCGGCGAGCTGCACACCGGCCACGCGGGGGAGCCGGGACGGCAGCAGCTCCTCGGCGATGGTCGCCACGCACGCGCGCGTGCGCTCGACTTCCAGGAGCCGCGCCAGGTGCTCGGCGGCGAACCGGGTGTACAGGCCGGCGAGATGGCGCTGCCGCTCGACCGGCTCGGCGGCCTCGTCGTACAGCCACACGGCGGCGCCGAGCCGTCCGGCCGCGTCGGTCGCCAGGGGCAGCGCGTAACTCGCCGCGTAGCCGAGGCGTACGGCGACCTCGCGGTGGCGCGGGTCGAGGCCGTCCTCGGCGAACAGGTCGGCGTGGACGATCTCGCCGCCCTCGCCACCGGGAGCCCCGTCGAGAATCTGGCCGTAGGACATCGCCCCGCGCGGGACGGTCTCGATGTGGCCGAGGTCGGAGCGGTCGAGGCCCAGGCCGATGGTGGTGTGCGGGCCGAGGCCGTCGCCGGGTTCCAGGACGACGAGTCCGCGCCGGGCGCCCACCAGGGCGGCTCCGGCGCGCAGCAGTTCCTGGAGTGCGTCCGCGAGTGCGTCCGTGCGGGTCAGGCGTTCCGTGAGTTCGTGGAGGGTCGTGAGGTCGGAGACCCAGCCGGCGAGACGGTCCTGGAGCAGGGCACTTGGCGCGTTCGGAGCGGTTTCCGGCGGATTCTGGACGTTCGGGGAAGGGGCCGGAGGGGTACCGGTGGCGGCAGGCGCGGGCGCGACAGTGTGTGCGGGCGAGGGAACCGTTGAATCGATTCCAGCCACTTTCGGAGGGTGAGGGGCGTTCATGGCGTCCGGCTTTCCGACCGGTGCGTATTGCTCAAAAGCATCGCAAACCCCCATGTCATTCTGCGCCGCTGGCAGTGTCTCCACATGTACACGCACTCGTGAGGGGATGTCCAGCATTGTCCTGCTGGGATTCCTGGTGTCCATGGGTTTCGCGGGGGCATTTCGCTCTCCCCTTGCGGATTGGCAAAGTTGGCTTAAAACTGCATCAGGGGACGGTCCTTTGCGGTCGACTGGGCTTGCTCGACGGAGCGTCACAGCGGTCGTGATGGGTACGTACTCGGAGAAGACCAGGGGTGGCGGGGGCCGCCCGGAACCTGGTGAGGGACCCGGGCGTCTTAACCACCGACGATCGTGCCCCATCCTCCCGTGGCGGAGGCGGAGAGAAATACGCGGAACGGCAAAACGCCAGACTTCGCCACCCCCACGCCACGCCCATGCTTTTCAGCACGCACGGGTTCCCCTTGCTTCGCGCAGGGGTGTGATGCGCCAACAGGTACGCACAGTGAAGTGATCGACACATGGTGTGATGTGGTCCTCGGTGTTGCCAGCGGTGCAACGGAAAGGAACGAGCGCTCATGCGCGAGATCCTCGGAAAGCGACGCAGGCTCCTGTCCAGGCGAGACAACAGGAGGTCTGAGATGCTCGGCGCGGCCCTGACCTTCGCGACGGAATGGAAATGGCCCGTACTCCCGGGCGTGGCACCGGACCCCCAGGGCCGGGCCCGCTGCGGCTGTCCGGACCCCGAGTGCACGGTTCCCGGCGCCCACCCCTTCGACCCCGGCCTCCTCGCGGCCACCACCGACGCCCGCATGGTGCGCTGGTGGTGGGGCAACCGCCCCGCCGCGCCCATCGTCCTCGCCACCGGCGGGAAGGCCCCCTGCGCGGTCAGCCTGCCCGCCCCCGCCGCGGCCCGGGCCCTGGCCGCGCTCGATCTCCAGGGCATGCGCCTCGGCCCGGTCGTCGCCGCGCCTACCCGGTGGTCGCTGCTCGTCAAGCCGTACTCCATGGAGCAGTTGGGCGAACTGCTCTACGCCAAGGACCATGTCCCCGGCTCGCTCCGCTTCCACGGCGAGGGCGGCTACCTCGCCCTGCCGCCCTCCGAGACCGGCCAGGGGCAGATCCGCTGGGAGCGTGCACCACTGCCCGGCTCGTCCTCGCCCTGGGTCCCCGATGTCGAGGCCGTGGTGGACGCCGTGGTCGAGGCCCTCACTCGTACGGGTGTGAGCGCCCCCGAGTTGTAGGGGTGTCGGGCGCGCGCGGACCGCGGCGCCCGTAGTTGGTCGTTATCTTCCGAACCATGAACCTTCGTCTGCTCGCCCTCGCGGGCGTCGCGGTGTGCGCGGTCGCGCTGCCGCTGGCCGTGGCGTCCGCGGGACCCGTACGCGACGAGGGTCACGCGGTCGTACGGTCCCTGGTCGACTCCTCCGTCTCCTCCGGCGGTGACGCGAAGGAGCCGTCCGCGGTGCCCTCGCCGGCGCCCGCGCCCACCCGCTCCCCGCTGACGCTCGGCCTGGGGCTGGCCACCGCCGCGCGCTGCGGACCCGAACTCTCCACGCCCGACGGCATCGAGGCGCAGACCTGTGTGATGACGCAGGGCGAGGACACCTGGGCGCGCACCTACTACCGGAACGCGACCGGCGACGACCTGGACGCGGTGCTCAGCCTCATGGGTCCCGCGGACCGCACCGTGCAGATGCACTGCGCCGTGAGCGCCGAGGACGAGCCCTCGCTGTGCGAGACGCCCAGGGAGCACACACAGGGCGATCCGGCGGCCTACACGGCCGTCGCGGAGTTCGCCGCCGGACAGGGTGGGCGCGGGCCGCTGTTGCTGCGCTCGGGGAGCAACTCCTCGGCGCCTACGGCGAGTTGACGGACGACATCGTTCCGTACACGCGGGCCGGGCATGAAAAGACCCGGTTGCTGGCGACGGGGGATGCACCAGCAACCGGGCTACTCGAACGGTAACAAGAGATCGGCGGTTCGCAAATTCGATCTCGGCTATTCGGACACCGACTTCCCTTTCACAACGGGGAGTTGTGACAGGAGTCACCGGAGTGAACGGGCCTGTTGCGACTGACCGGTCGGTCAGCCGCAACCCCGCGCCCTCCTGTGGGTCAGCTGAGTGTGACCTGCCGGTTGGTGAGGCCGCCGCGCGCGCGGCGCTCGTCCGCGGTGAGCGGGGTGTCCGCGGCCAGCGCGGCGGTGAGGCGCTCGGCGAACTCGGCGGCCGGCTTCTCCACGTCGTCCGCGCCGAACCCGCTCGGCAGGTCCCACACGGGCACGGTGAGACCGTGAGCACGGAAGGACCCCACGAGGCGGGTGCCCTCACCGAGACCGGAGCGGCCGGCCGCGTGCAGCCGGGCGAGAGCGTCCAGAAGCTGCTCCTCCGGGTACGGCATGACCCAGCGCAGGTGGTTCTTGTCCGGCGTCTCGCACCAGTACGCGGCGTCCACGCCCTGGAGTTTCACGGTCGGGATGGCGGCGGCGTTGGCGCGCTCCAGGGAGGCGGTCACCTCGGGCGACGCGTTCTCCGCCTCCGGAACCCAGAATTCGAAGCCCGTGTGCACAACTGGCTCGAACGCGCCTTCAGGGTCGAGCAGTTCCTGCAGTCGCGGGCCGTCGGCCGGGGCGCGGCGGGACTGCACCGGAGTGCCCGGCTCCGCGACCAGGGCGCGCTGGAGGGTGTCGGCGAGGTCGCGGCTGATGTCGCCGGACGCCGTGTCGTTCTGCAGACCGAGCAGCACCGAGCCGTCGTCGCGGCGCAGGGCCGGCCAGGCCATCGGCAGCACCGTGGCGAGCGTGACCGACGGAACCCCTTCGGGGAGGCCGCCCTTCAGCGGCAGCGCGACCGTGGCGGCCGGCACCAGTTCGCGCAGCGCCACCCAGTCGCCCTCGCCGGGCAGCCCCTCGAAGGGCCGCTGCACCAGCTCGGTCACCGCGTGCGCGGCGGCCCGGCCGTGGCACGCCTTGTAGCGGCGGCCACTGCCGCAGGGGCAGGGCTCGCGGGCACCGACCACCGGGACCTCTGCGTCGCTGAGCTGAGGCCGCTTGGCCGTGGTCTGGGGTCGCTTCTTGGCCATCGTGGGTGTCTCCCGGTTACGGCTCGTCTCGTACGGGCGGGAGCCTAGCCGTTCACGCCATGACCGACGGGAGCCTGTGGACAACGCGGAGACGCGCGCCGCCTGTGGAAAACCCGGCGCCCGTGGACGGACGCGTCAGTCCAGGTCGTCGTAGGCGTCCGCGTAGCCCAGCCGGGCACTCGAGACCGTCGGGGCCGTGACGCGCGTAGCGAAGTCGTCGCGCCGGTGCGCGGCGTCCGGATCATGGACGTCCTCGTGTATGACGACCCACACGGTGACCTCGCCCCGGGTGTCGTCGCGTACGCCCCAGTCGTCGGCCAGCGCCGTGATGATGTTCAGGCCGCGTCCGCCGTGGGCCGTGACCGACGGGGTCGCCGGAGCCGGGCGGGTCGGGCCGCCGCCGTCCGTCACCTCGACCGTGAGCCGACCGCCCGTGTCCACGCGCCAGGCGCAGCGGACGTCACCGTCACCGGCCAGGGCGTCGCCCAGCGGCCGGCCGTGTTTGCACGCATTGCTGAGAAGTTCGGACAGGATCAGTACGGCATCGTCGATGACCGATTCCGACACACCGCCCGTGCGCAACTGGTCGCGCATGCGATGTCTTGCCTGGCCCACGCCCGCAGGGCCATGGGTCACGGCCATGCTCGACGACGTGGGCACTTCCTGTGCCACCACCAACGCCACCCCCGAGACCTCCTTCGCCCCACGCCACGGTGTGGATGCCCTCTTGGCCTGTACCGGAAACCGGCCAATCCACGTTCAGTGACGCATTCGCAACGATCGAACACGGACCGAACGCGCCGGAGCACTCCCTGTAATCGGGTGGCTTGTTTTCGATGGTGTGGCCGAGTTCGGAGGATGGTGCAGGTGGGGCTGTCGGGTCAAGGGGTGTTTGGCGGTCTTTATGAGGTTCTTTAATGTTCCCTACCGAGCTGGCTCAGAACGGCCCGCGGCCGGTTGGTGATGATGGCGTCAATGCCCAGGTCAACGCAGAGATCGACGTCCTCGGGCTCGTTGACGGTCCACACATGCACTCGATGACCGGCGTTTTTCAGCCGCTCGATGTACGCAGGGTGATTACGGACGATCCGGATCGAGGGGCCTGCGATCCGGACACCGGCCGGAAGTCGACCGTCCCGGAGGCGGGGCGAGAGGAACTGCAACAGGTAGACCGTCGGCAGCGTCGGGGAGGCCGCCCGCACCCGGTGCAGGGATCGCGCCGAGAAACTCATGACCCGTACCGGGGAGTCGGCGGCGGAGGCCGGGGCGTCCAGGCCGAAGCGCTTCAGGAGCACCAGCAGCCGTTCCTCGACCTGCCCCGCCCAGCGCGTCGGATGCTTCGTCTCGATCGCCAGCTCCACCCGCCGGCCCGCGTCCGCGACGAGTTCGAGCAGCCGCTCCAGGGTGAGTACGGAGGTGTCCGCGCGGTCCTCCGGAAGGTGCTCCCAGTCCGGCTCCTCGTCCCGCGTCCGCCAGGAGTCGCGGGAGGAGTCGCGGCCCTTCCAGGAGCCGAAGTCGAGGGCGGCCAGATCGGCGAGCTCCAGCGCCGAGACCGCTCCGCGTCCGTTCGACGTACGGTTGACGCGTCGGTCGTGGACGCAGACGAGATGGCCGTCGGCGGTCAGTCGTACATCGCACTCAAGCGCGTCCGCGCCGTCCTCGATCGCCTTCTTGTAGGCGGCGAGGGTGTGTTCAGGAGCCTCTTCGGAGGCTCCGCGGTGGGCGACGACTTGGATCCGGTGCTGCCGTGCGTGGGTCACCGCGTCATGGTGCCACCGCAAAGGGGTACACGTGGAACCGAAAAGGCGTAGGTATGCGGCTTTTTGGTGCTGATGACCGCTTATAAAGGATCGCCATGGACCCACAGGCACCGCTTATGGTGCCCTGACGTCCGGTGGGAAAAGCTGACGGCATACAAAAGCACCAGCACAGCTGTTTCGCGCCGGACCGTCGACAAGCGTGAACGAGTGTGACCGCATGCTTCCGAGAACAACAGCCGTGGACCGAGGAGAAGAGCTGTGAGCACCGAGAACGAGGGCACTGAGGTACCCCCGGCCCCGTCTGCACCTCCTGTGCCGGTGGAATCTCCCGCAGCTTCCCCGCAGGCGGCTGCGCCCGAGGGGGGCGCGCCCACCACGCAGCTCCCCCCGGTGCCTCCGAGCGCCCCGCAGGACGCCGGGCACACGCCCGCGTACGGCGCCGCGCCGCAGACGCCCGGCCCCGAGAGCACGGGATCCGCTCCCGACGCCGCCTGGCCGCCCCCGCCCGCCACACCGTCGTACGCCGACGGAGGCACGGCCGCGGGCGCGTACGGCGGCGAGGGCGTGGGCGGATACGGCGGCGACGGCTACGGAGGTGACGGCGCGTCCGGTGCGGGTGGCTACGGCGGCGACGGCGCGGGCGGCTGGGGCACCCCGTACCAGCAGCAGCCGGCGCCCAAGAAGGCCGGCGGCGGAAGAGGCGGCCTGATCGCCGCCGTGCTGATCGCCGCGCTCGTCGCGGGCGGCCTGGGCGGTGGCCTCGGCTACACCCTGGCCAAGGACAACGACGACAACAGCAACTCCACCACCGTCTCCGCCGACACCGGCAGCAGCGCCTCCGTCAAGCGCGACCCGGGCACCATCGCCGGAGTGGCCGCCAAGTCCCTGCCCAGCACGGTCACCATCGAGGCCGAGAGCACCAGCGGCGAGGGCGGCACCGGCACGGGCTTCGTCTTCGACACCCAGGGCCACATCGTCACCAACAACCACGTCGTCGCCGACGCGGTCGACGGCGGCAAGCTCACGGCGACCTTCCCGAACGGCAAGAAGTACGACGCCGAGATCGTCGGCCACGCCCAGGGCTACGACGTGGCGGTCATCAAGCTCAAGAACGCCCCCACCGACCTCAAGCCGCTCGCCCTCGGCGACTCGGACAAGGTCGCCGTCGGCGACGAGACGATCGCCATCGGCGCCCCCTTCGGCCTGTCCAACACGGTCACCACAGGCATCATCAGCGCCAAGAACCGCCCGGTCGCCTCCAGCGACGGCAGCTCCACCAGCAAGGCGTCCTACATGAGCGCCCTGCAGACCGACGCCTCGATCAACCCGGGCAACTCCGGCGGCCCGCTCCTGGACGCCCAGGGCGCGGTGATCGGCATCAACTCCGCGATCCAGTCCACCAGCAGCGGCGGCCTCAGCGGCGGCAGCCAGTCCGGCTCGATCGGCCTCGGCTTCGCCATCCCGATCAACCAGGCGAAGTACGTCGCCCAGCAGCTGATCAAGACCGGCAAGCCGGTGTACGCCAAGATCGGCGCCTCCGTCTCCCTGGAGGACAGCACCGCGGGCGCGACGATCACGACCGGCTCCTCCGCGGTCGAGGCCGGCGGCCCCGCCGCCAAGGCCGGCCTCAAGGCCGGCGACGTCATCACCAAGCTCGACGACTCGGTGATCGACAGCGGCCCGACCCTCATCGGCGAGATCTGGACCCACAAGCCGGGCGACAAGGTCACGATCACCTACAAGCGCGGCGGCACGGAACACACCACGGAACTGACCCTGGGGTCTCGGGTGGGCGACAGCTGACGTAGCGGCAGACGACCAGCCGGCGGGCCGGGCAAGGGATCCCTTGCCCGGCCCGAGCGTTTTTCCGTCCTCTCCCTCCATGGGCGCGCACACCGCGGGAACCGGATTCCTCCCTGCGGCGAAGTACGGGTGAAAGCCCAATCTTCATCAGCGTGTTCGCATGGACGACTCGCATGGACGAGAGGAGCCCCGATGACCGTCGAACCAGGCATCAGGGTGGGGCAGGACAGTGACGCCCCGACGAGTGACGCCTCGGTGATCGAACGGTCCTGGGACGAGCCCGAGGCATTCGCCGCGCTCTTCGACCGCCACGCCGACTCGGTGCACCGTTACGCGGCGCGTCGGCTCGGCCCGGAGGTGGCCGAGGACCTGATGGCGGAGACGTTCACCATCGCGTTCCAGCAGCGCTTCCGCTACAACACGGAACTGGCCGACGCCCGCCCGTGGTTGTTCGGCATCGCGACCAACCTCGTGGGCCGGCACCGGCGCGCCGAGGCCCGGCGGCTGAAGGCGATCGGCCGGCTGCCGTCGGCCGCCCCCGCCGACGGCTCCGAGGACGCGGTCGCCGACCGGGTGGCCGCGCGGGTCAGCGCACAGGCCGTACGCGGCGAACTGGCCCTGGGCATGGCCCGGTTGCCCGCCCGCCACCGGGACGTGCTGCTGCTGGTCGCCTGGGCCGACCTCGGCTACGAGGAGGTCGCCCGCGCCCTGGAGATACCGGTGGGAACGGTCCGGTCACGCCTGCACAGGGCCCGCAGAAAACTGCGCGACGCATTGGGCGGATCCGATCCGACAACCCTCCGAGAGGAAGCCGACGTTGAGGAATCCGACGATGAATGAGATGCAGCTCCTGAGGGAGTGGGACGCGGACACGCCTCCGCTCACGGACCACGCACGCGCGCGTGCCCGCCTCCGCCTCTACGAGACGATGACCGCGCCCGCCACCTCCGTGGCCGTCGGGCGCCGCCCGCTCCTGCGGATCGCGGTGGCCGGGGTCGCGACGGCGGCGGTCGCCACGACCGTGCTGGTCACCGACAACTCCTCGCCGCACACCCAACCGGTGAGCGCGACCACCGTGCTGCGCGGGGCGGCGGCCGAGGAACGCAGACTGGAGAAGCCGATCGCCGCACGCGACGACCAGTTCATCTACACCAAGGAGATCATCAAGGAGACCCCCGTCGGAGGCGGCCGGACCCGGACGTACGTCGACGAGAACTGGAACTCGGTCGACGGATCCAAGAGGTCGTACGTCAGCGAACTCGGCCACAAGCAGTGGGTCCCGGTGTACGGGCCGGGCCAGGGCACCTGGCCGCCGAGCAAGTGGAGCGAGCTCGAGCTGATGCCCACCGATCCGCGCAAACTGGCGATCGACCTGCGGGACATGGGCGGAAAGCCGGACTACAGCAAGCCGATGAAGACCGGCGACTGGCCGATGGTCCAGTACTTCCTCTCCGGCCTGCTCCACACGCCCGTCCTGCCGCACGGCCTGCGCTCCGCCGCCTACGAGGCGCTCGCCACCGTCCCCGGCATCAAGGTCGTACCCGGCCAGAAGGACGCCGACGGCCGCGTGGGCATCGGCATCCGCTTCGTACCCGGCCCGGGAACGTCCCGCTCACCGCTCCTGGTCTTCGACGCGAAGACCTACCGGTACCTCGGCATGCGCGATCAGCGGACGGCGGGCGGGAAGACGTACGAGCAGTGGTCGTACGTCGCGGCGAGCGGCGTGGTGGACCGGGTGATGGAGCGGCCGCAGGGCACACGATGAGTCATGCGACGTGACGACTGCCACCTGACCCACGACGCCGACGAGTTCCTCACTCGGGCCGGGGAGTTCCTGCGCTCACGCCGCACCCCCGATGCCGGTACGCTGTACCCGCTCCGTCCCTGGTGGGCGGCTGCGCAGGTGGGTTGCCCGAGCGGCCTAAGGGAACGGTCTTGAAAACCGTCGTCGCAGCGATGTGACCGTGGGTTCAAATCCCACACCCACCGCAGCAGGTCAGAAGCTTGCAGGTCAGAAGGGGCGCCCCCGTTCGCGAGGGCGCCCCTTCCGCGTGCACCTTGTCTCACCCCGTTCCGCCTTTGTCTCAGGGTTGACCAGTGCGTATGGGCCATCTGTGGGCCAAGATGGGCCCGCTTACCCGCCCTTGTTGAGCTCCTGCGCGATGAGCTGGTTGGAGCGGGACTGCTCGCCCCGGAGGATCTTGGCGTAGAAGCGGAACAGCACGGCGATGCTGTGGCCGGCCCGGCGCGCGACTTCCATGGGGTCGACTCCCGATTTGATCCACAGGGAGACTCCGGCGTGACGGAGTGAGTACGGCACTTCCGCGAGGGGAGTTGCCGCGTCCTTCTCCGACAGCACCGACGCGCGAGCGGCCTCCCACAGGTCGCAGTACTCGGTCGACCGGACGCGACCGCCTCGCGCGGCACGGAAGAGACGGCCGTCCGGGGCAGTCCCGTAGGCCGCGATATGGTCCCGCAGCATTCGTACGAGGATCGGCGGAATCGGCACGGACCGAGTCGCCCCACGGGCCCGACGCTTGAGGCTCCGTGCCTCATAGGACGCGCCGTGATCCGTCCAGCCTCCCCCGACTTCAGGGCGACTCTCCCCCAGCAGCAGTTCCCCCCCACTGCTCCGCAGCTTCCTCGGTCGCCGGAGGCAGGGTGCAGTCCGAAGCCTTCAACGAGGCGATTTCGGCGGGGCGCATCGCGGCGTAGTACAGGCACCCGAAGAACGCTTCGAGGTGCTGCCCACGGGCCCCCGAGTCGCGCACGGCCGTGATGAACGAACGGGCCAGTGCCGGGCCGGGGACGTACCGGAAATCGATCTCGTCATCCGTCTCCGGTGGCGTCCAGTCGACGCGCAAGAGCGGGTTGGCGGACAGGAGTCCCTTCTCCTCCACCGTGTACCGGAGGAAGTTGCTCAGCACCATGCGCTTCCGCCGGGCGGTGTTCTCCGCGGCCTTCCGACCGTCCATGCGACGCGAGAGGGCTTCGAGAGCGGGCCGTAGAAGGGCGGGATCTTCCAGCGCCTTGACCTTCATTGAGTGCCCGGAGAGCCAGGACAAGGCCGATCGGATCTCCGGCGGCGGCTCCTCTGCGGTGTGGCGTGCAGTCATTTCACCGTCCGGGCCCGGCACCGCGCGGAACGCCCACTGGTAGAGAGCGGCCCTCAAGGTCTTGGAATCCGGGGTGCCCCGAGTCGTCGTGACCAGAGTCGGGATGACAACGGCGAGCGCCTCAGCGATGCCAGCGCGGTGCTTGGCCGCGGCGCGCGGCCACTTCATGAGCGCGTACGCCGTGGCGTGGTCGTACCAGGTAGGCGAGTCACGGTCGGCCAACTCTCGCGCCGGCAGGCCCGTGTCCTCGTCGAACTGCTCGCGCTCACGAAGCGCGGTCATCAGCTCCGAACGCCGACCGTCCGCCTGTGGTTTGAGCTTGAAGCTCTTGGAGTGCGGCCGTGCCCCGGCGCGCCAGCGCAGTTCGTAGGGCTTCGGACGTCCCGCGCGCTTGCGGATGGACCAGACGTCGACGTCGTACGTGAGCATTTCTCTCCCATGAGGAGAGGGGCCCACCAGAACGGCGGGCCCCTCGGTCGGTCGGCGGTGGACTATGCGGCGTTCTCCTCACACCGCGCCCACCACGCATCCAGGTCGGAACGGCGAACCCGGAGTTGCCCGTTCGGGAGCTTCTGAAGGCGGGGCGCCTGTCCACGGGCGCGCATGCGGTAGAACGCGGCGCGGCTCATGTCGATCTCTTCGAGGACTTCGCGGAGCTTGAGCTTCTGATCGCGGGCCACGGTGCGACTCCTTCGAGGTGGCGATCTCTTGGGGAGGTGAGGGCGTGCCTGTCCGAGGTATGGATTTCTGCGTCATTGCGTCGCCAGCGTCATTCAGGCTTCTTTTAGGTGACGCGGGTGCTGAGGCCTGCGTCATGGGTGCGTCATGGGCTGCGTCATTCGTGACATGGCTCATGACGCAGATGACGCAGGATGACGCAGGCACGGCCGTCTGCGTCATGGATGTATTCGCAGCTCAGGTGCCGTTTTCCGTCTCGCGTGACGCAGATGACGCAGCGTCTTCCCTCTTAGGACAAAAGAAGGGGGTGTTCTGGTGTAGTGCGGTGCCGCTCAGAACGCGAAGAAGGAGCCGCTGCGCGGCACGTCCTTGGAGCGGCGCTGACGCGCCGAACAGCAAGAGGAGCACCCCGAGGCGAGGCGAGCGGGTGCTCTTCTTGCTTGTCCGCGTGAGCGTGCGGAGCACGGGTCAGAGCATCCGCTGTTGCTCGTGCGGGATTGCCGGGGCGGGGCGGGTCATTTCGAGGTAGCGGCCCTGGCTGGTGCGGCCGGAGTCGATGAGGACACCTCGGGCGGCGAGGGTGGGTTGGAGGCGCTTGAGACGGTCGGAGAGCACCTTGCCGGTGGTCGGCCACCCCTTGGGTACAGCCCGCAGTTCGTCGCCGCTGTAGAGGCGGCTGAGGCAGGACAGCCACTCCGTGGACGTCATGCGCTGCGCCGTGCCCGGTTCGATGGTGTCGGCGTGCCGGAGGACGGTCTGTGCGAGCAGGTCGCCTTCGATGACGTCGTCGTTGAGGTCGTCCAGCCGGGCCCGGTACGCGGCCAGCACCCCGAGCCCGGTCGCCGCGTCGAACTGCGCGCACAGGTGCGCGAAGTCGGCCATGCGCAGGTCGGTGGGGGTCTCCGCCTGCGCCGCGCGGACCCTGACCGTGAGGTCCAGCAGGGACCCGAGCACGACGGGCAGCACCTCCGCGTACTCCGCCCAAAACTCCGCCTCGGTACGCCGCACGCGGGGCCGCTCCAACCGGAGCGGAAGCAGGCGGTCGGCGAGGTCGGGCCGGATGACGCCGACGTCGATCCCGGTCAGCAGCAGGGGGCGGCGGTAGCCGACGCGGAAGACGTCCCCGTCGGTGAACAGGGCCCGCTTGACGCTCTCGGCTCCGGTCACGATGCAGCACATCGCGTCCGACAGGTCAGGTGTCACGTGGGAGAGGTTGTCCAGGGCGGTGATCCACCCGGCAGCCACCGCTGCGATCAGGCTTTCCTCGTCCTTCGGCGCCCGGCGCAGGTCGCCGCTCATCCCTTCGATGATCCGGGTGAGCATCCGGCCCCCGGTCGACTTGCCCGCTCCCTGGGGCCCGGTGAGGAACGGGGCGGGGACGGGCACGGACGGTCCGAGGCAGCCGATCAGCCACGCAATGGCCAGGCATTCGGTCTCCGCGTTGGCGAAGTTGCACAGCCGCATCAGCAGATCGATGCCCTTGCCGCCCGTGCCCTTGACCGGAAGGGGCAGTTCCCCGGTGAGCTGGGTGCGCCGCCAGCACACTTCCTGCGGGTCGGGAACAGTGATGTCCCACCCGGTGGGGTGGATGCGGACGGACTGTCCGTCGTCGCGACCCAGGTCCAGCCAGGTCGCCCCGTCGTATCCGGGAGCGACGCGGATGTGGACGGGCTGCACGTCCTTGGTCAGCGCGAGTGCTTCGATCAGGTCCAATGCCTCTTTGAGTGCGGTCCCGTTGAAGACGCCGACCCCGTCGCGGTACATGCCGACGATGAGTTCCTGGCGGTGGCTGCCGGTGGTGCCCTGGGAGCGCATCGGGCGGGCTACGGGGTGGCCGTTGCGCTGGGCGTACACGGTTCCGTCGGCGGTGCGGAAGTAGCGGAAGTGGGATTGCGCGTAGTCCGCGATGATCTCGCGGGCGGGACCCCGACCCGGGTCTTGGCGGCATCATCAGCCGGATGCGCGACGCGGGATTCGAGCAGACCGAAGCTGTCGAGGAAGTCACCCTGCACGCGGCGACCTCGGTTGAGGCGGAGGCGTTCGGAGTCGAGGTCGGCAGCAACCCGCTTCAGATCACGCACACCGGCTACACGAAGACCGGTCGCGCTGTTGAGGTCACGGTCCACCGCCCTAGCCCCGGTTGGGTTCTGCGCTACAGCCCGCCGATCAGCTAAGCCGCACACATCGATGGCCCGCACTTTCAGTGCGGGCCATCGATGTGTGCGCTCCACTCCGCCGGCCTGCGATGGGCACTGGAGGAAGTAGGCATTTGGCTACTAAACCGACGAGGATCGATCTAGAATGTGGCAGGTGACCTGTGCCGTTGGCACAGGCGATGAGTTTCAGGCGGGGAACCGTGCAACTTTCAGCCTACACGCGCAGGAAATGCTTCATCTCTTACCATCATTCGGACGAGCGGGAAGTCGAGTCTTTCATTCAGGAATTCGATCACGCTCGGAATGTTTTCATTGCCCGAGGCATCGGGGCCAGTATGCCGGGGGATGTGATCGACAGTAAGGATCGTGATTACATCATGCGTCGCGTTCGCGACCTATACCTCCGCGACAGCACCGTCACGATTGTGATGATTGGCAAGTGTACGCATGCGCGCAAATATGTTGATTGGGAAATAGCTTCTTCTTTGAGGAATGACTCAAAGAATAGGAGAAGTGGCCTAATTGGCATAGTGCTGCCCTCTGCAGCTAATTCCCCAAAGGAGCCTCCCCGCCTAGGAGACAACCTAGGGTCGAATGGCAGCACGAAGTACGCCCGCTGGTACACCTATCCCAAAAAATCGGCAGATCTGGCAAGAATGGTCGAGGACGCATACCAAGGGAGAAGCGTCAGGGTCGCCGACAACTCCCGCCTGCTCTTCTCTTATAATCGGACCTGCTCATGAACGCACCCTCTGAGTTGACTGCAGCCGACCTCCCGACACTCTTTTCTGCATCGGACTCCGCGTCCCTTTCCGGCCAACGTCGGTATATTTTCGGTACCCGGTGGCGTTTGGTACTTTCTGTGGCAGTGGCAGTGGTAGCAGCCTTCACTTTCAAGCCTGCTAGAGGAGTTGACGTAACGGCGATAGCCTCTGCCATCTTCTTTCTTCTAACACTCATTATTGAAGTTTGGCTGCTTATAGAAAATCCCGAGAAGGCTTGGTATGACGGGCGTGCTCTGGCTGAATCGGTGAAGACTCTGGCGTGGCGCTACGCTGTCGCTGCTGAACCATTTCCTAAATCATTGGGGAATGCAGTCGCCGCCGACAGGTTCCATTCTGAATTGCAGGCGCTGCTGAGGGATGCCCCTGCAGACA
This sequence comes from Streptomyces hokutonensis, assembly GCF_000376565.1. Classification (GTDB taxonomy): domain Bacteria; phylum Actinomycetota; class Actinomycetes; order Streptomycetales; family Streptomycetaceae; genus Streptomyces; species Streptomyces hokutonensis. The sequence goes on from NZ_BARG01000075.1 coordinate 121,738, forward strand.
GCTTGGCTCCCGTCGGCTCTGCTTTGGCGACCGACCGTATGCAGCAGCTCCGGCGTGCACGACTGGAGGAACGCAAACATGTTTACCTCAGAGATAGGATCGAGAATCAGCAGGGTTGGTATACTTCCAAAGCTAAATTCAATGCACATGGATCACGCAAATGGCGTATCGCCTTGATAGCAATTGAGCTTGCGGGAGTTACAGCCGCTGTTCTTCGGGTAACCGGGGCCATCAATTTCGACTTGCCGGGGATAATGGCTGGCATGGTTGGTGCCGGCGCGGCATGGTTCGCCGTTCGACAGTACGAATCCCTAGCTCGTGCATACACTTTCGCTGCGACAGAGCTGACCATTGTCCATGGTCGCCTACAGAGGGCTCGTGACGAGATGACGTGGGCTCAGGAAGTAGCTGATGCTGAGGAGGCAATCAGTCGCGAGCACACGATGTGGCGGGCTTCACGAGGCGCTCTTTAATTTACTCAAAATAAATTTACCCCTCTTTCGATGAAGCGAGGTATTTATGCCTGATGTCGCGCTCCCCGATCTCGAAGATGAGTGCTTTTTTATCGCACCTATCGGAGAAGAGGGGTCTGAAACAAGAAATCGCTCTGACGGGGTCCTAGAGTTCATCGTGCAAAGAGCTGCGGAGGAACTCGGACTTACGGCCGTGCGAGGGGACCAAATTGCAGCACCCGGACAGATCAATCTGCAGGTTATTGACCACATTTTGAGGGCAAAGGCTGCTGTAGCTGATCTTACTGGCCTGAATGCTAACGTCTTCTATGAGCTTGCGGTGCGTCATGCCGTTAAGTTGCCCGTTGCACTGATTGCCGATAAGGATTGCGAAATCCCATTTGATATCGCCCAGATGAGGGTCATTAAATTCGACTATCAAGACCTCCGCAGTTCGGATAACTGCCGTCGGCAAATCGCCGATCACTTGAAGCAGGCTCTCGATACGGGGAATGCTGATAGCCCTATCTCTACTGCCGCAGATGTACGTTCGATGCAGGTCGGAAGTCCGGTAGAACGGACGGTGGCCGAAATCGTGGCTGGCGTAGAGAGCGTTACGGCGACTCAGCGAGACATTCTTGATATGGTGACGAGAATGGCGCGAGGCGTCCCGGCGCGCGGCAGTTCTTTTTCCGCCCTGAGACATGCACGCGAAAAGTTGGACGAACTCATTTCCCGATCAATTGCAATGGGTGAGAGGGAGACCGCGAATCGAGGGCGGGATATTGCTGATGCGCTGGAGTTTCATGCAATTAATGATCTGAAAATTCGGAATGCGCTATCCCGACCTGTATTTTATGACCCCACTGAAAGGCGAGGGGGTAAATCGGGAGATCCTCGGAATGGAGATCCTGAAAGTGCCGAGGATTGAAATCCCTATTGACACCGGAGAGATTCCTGCGTGTTCTCCATGGAGCGCAGCCGGCGAGTGTCTATCTGCGTGACATTACCCAGGAATATCGGCGAACGCGCCCGGATGCCTGTGGACCGTCAGCACAGGTGACAGACGCACTGACCCAATGTGGCGCGCTCACACAAGTGGCCCAAGACGAAACGGCCGTGCCTCAGCTACAGATGGCTGCTGGCGGAGATTCCCTGTGAAGCCGCTCCGCCCACCTACCGAGCATCTCCGAACTCGCGTCGCAAAGTCGCCAGAACATCACCATAGGTCTGGCGCACTTCGTCTTTCGCAAACCTGATCTGCTGCACGCCATCCATGTTTGAGAACAACTCAATATTCTCTTCCACGACTGCGATGGCGCGCGGAAATCCTAGCTTTCCCTGGAAAAGGCCAAGCTCATGTACGACATTTTGCCGGGCGCGCATTTCACCGAGTTCCGTTTCGTCCTCACCGCTGAGAACAAGGAGGGCAAACGAGCTGCCCGTGAGCATCTCATCGAGGATGTCCCGGATGGTATGACCTGATCGAGCCCCCGTTTCATACGCTTGCACCACGTATCCATGCTGCTCGACTAGGTGGTCCTTCAGGTCGCGCCATGCGGAACTGCGGCCGTGCCCAATGAAGACCACGGGTTTCGGGATCTCTGGAGCGGGAGAGGTATCCCGCTCTATTGTGGCGCTCGGCGCGTCGCGCTCAAATGGCCAAAATACCCTTTCCAGCTCCGGCCGGGAGGGCGCCCTCACGGACACCTCAGTGACTTGCGAGAACCCGTAAGTAACCGACATCTCATACCCGTGAGCGGAATCAGAAATAGAGCATCTCGCGTAGCTGAAACCAGCTCGATAGTCAGCGAAAAACTCCTCCTCCGTATCAAAGCGCCAACTCTCGGCACCCCTATGAATCTTCCAGTTAATGGACAGCTTGTCCTTGTTGACTCCGTCAAGGGAAAGGAACGATTCGATTCCTGCCTTAACAGTATCGGCCGAGAACTTAACATGGGGGTATTTCTTGCCTTTCTCCATGTAGCATATATTAGCTCAGTAACTGGGTGACAACGCCCACGAACAATGGCGGACGAGCGCGGACGTCTGCGGACCATCAGCGCAGGTGGGTAGCGTGCGAGACCAAGGCGCCACCCCTATCGAAGTTGCTTCGGGACGAAGGGGCCAGAAGTAGATGCCCTGACAGGCAGAGTGCAGGATCGGCTGTGGCGACATGCGTTCGTCTGATCCTGGCGTGAGCGGCTGAGATGATGTGAGCATGCCGACGCTTGGAACGCCTCTCTCAGCTGCACTCATCCCCGACTGCACCGAACCGGAAGCTCACCGCGCTGCCTACAAAAGAGCCAAGACCAACGACGCGATCTTCGTGTGCATCGCTCGTCAGGGCAGGCGGTGGAAGGTAGAGCTTGACGCCATGTCTTGCAGCGGGCCAGCCATCCCGGACGAGGCAGTGACGATCCTGCAGTCCGCGGCTGAAGCGCTGGTACTCGCGGACACGGTGACGCAGGCCAACATTGCGCCTGAATACATCTCCATGTGGGCGATCGAGAGCGAGTAGAGGGCGCGCGAGATCGCGGCTGCGTTCCATGCTGTTCTGCATGGTTTCCGACAGCTATACATCGCCGTCCCGAGCCGGCGCCGAAGGCCCTAGCAGGTGGCATGTGGACGAGGCGTGGACGTCTCGGGTCGAGTTCCGTCTTGGCTCAGTCATCTGTGCAGGTCAGACTGGTTCAGGGGGAGCGCTCTTGAGGGGACTGTAAATCTCCTGGGGGAGGTTAGGGCCTCTCCGCTGTGTGCCGTGCTCGTCGGCTGGGTTTGACTGAAAGCCCGTGTGCGGTGGTCTGGGTGGGTTCTAGTCTCGGTGGCGGCAGGGCGTGGGGCTGGTACGGGGGGTTCGGGTGGCGGGTGTGGGGGATGCGGGTGGGGTGCGGGTGTTTGTCTCGCATGCGGGGGCGGATCTTGCGTGGGCGGAGTGGGTGGCCTGGCAGTTGCAGGATGCCGGGTATGAGGTGGAGTTGGCTGTCTGGCAATGGGGGGCCGGGGAGAACGTCATCCGGAACATGGACCGGGCCCTGTCGGCGGGGCCGATGGTGGCGTTGTTCTCGGGGGCGTATTTCGAGCCGGAGCGGTGGACCACGGAGGAGTGGACGGCGAAGCTGGCCGGGCGGGAGAAGCTGATCCCGGTCCGGATCGAGGACTGTTCGGTGCCGCCGATGGTGCGGGCGTTGCTTGCGCCGGCGTTGTTCGGTGTGGGTGAGGAGCAGGCGCGGGAGGTGCTGCTGGCGGCGGTGGCGGGGCCGGCGGGCGTTCCGCGGGAGAGTCCACGGTTTCCGGGCCCGGGTGGGGCGGGGCGGTTGCGGCGGATGGGGGCGAGTGGGCCGCGGTTGCCGGGCACGTTGCCGAGGGTGTGGAACGTCCCGGCGCGCAATGCCGGGTTTGTGGGCCGGGATGGGTTGCTGGTGGAGGTGCGGTCGCGTTTGGCGGGCGGCCATGCGGTGGCGGTGGTGGCGTTGGACGGTCGTGGGGGTGTGGGCAAGACGCAGCTGGCGGCCGAGTACGCGCACCGGTTCTGCGGGGAGTACGAGCTGGTGTGGTGGGTGCGGGCGGAGGATGCGGCCCTGATTCCGGGCCAGTTGGCGGCGCTGGCGGTGGAGACCGGGGCGGCGCAGCCGGATACGCCGCTGGAGGAGGCGGTGCGGGCGCTGGGGCGTGAGCTGGGGTCGCGGTCGCGCTGGCTGGTCGTCTTCGACAACGCGGAGGATCCTGCGGCGCTGGCGGGCCTGGTGCCGTCCGGGGTGGGGCATGTGCTGATCACTTCCCGCAACCCCGACTGGCACGGCGTGGCGGGGCCGTTGGATGTCGATGTGCTGGCGCGGCGGGAGTCGATCGAGCTGCTGCGCAGCCGGACACCGTGGCTGACCCAGGAGGATGCGGACCGGCTGGCGCAAGCGTTGGATGACCTGCCGCTGGCCCTGGTCCAGGCGGCCGCACTGCTGACCACGACGACGGTGGACAACTACCTGGCCCTGCTGGCCGGCAAGGCCAGTGAGGTGACCGGTGAGGGCAGGCCGCGGGATTACCGGTGGTCGCTGGCCGCGCAGATCCGGCTGAGCATGCAACGGCTGCAAGAGCAGGACCCGCAGGCGGCCGAGGTGATGAACGCCTGCGCGCTGCTGGCCCCGGAACCCTTTGCCCTGCCCACCAGCACAAGGCGGAAGGCTGACGAGGAGTCGTCCGCGGGCCGGGTGGTGGCGGACTGGCGCACCAGAAACCGCGTCCTGTCGGCGTTGCACCGGCACGGGCTGGCGCGGGTGGCGGGCGGGAGCCTGCACCTGCACCGTTTGACCCAGGCCGTCCTCAAAGACCAGCTCACCGACGAGGAACGCGCCACCGCGGCGCGCAACGCCGGCGTCCTGCTCGCCGCGGCGTCCCCCCGCATGGCGAAGGATCCTGCGTCCTGGCCTCGCTGGCCCGACCTGCTGCCCCACCTGCTGGCCATCGACCCTACCGACCTGGTCACCGCGGACGCCCGCTTCGCCGCCTGCGAAGCATGCTTCTACCTGCTGTCGCGTGGCAGCGCACCGGCGATCCTGCCCCGCCTCGAAGACCTCCACCAGGCCTGGAACGCCCTGCTGGGCGCTGATCACGCTCACACGTGGTGGGCCGTCACCTACTTGGCCATGGCGTTCAGTGCCGTCGGTGATCATGAGCGTGGTTATGCACTGCACCAGGACCTGTTCGACCGGCAGCGGCGGGTGCTGGGCGAGGACCATCCCAACACCCTGCGCACCGCGT
>NZ_BARG01000074.1 GCF_000376565.1 Streptomyces hokutonensis
AGCCCCGCGCCCCTTTGGGGCGCTGCTGGGGCAGCCGTCTAGACCCACTCGACCGACACGTCCCGCGTCTCGATGTGCATGCCCAGTGGTACTCGCCACGCGTCGACGCAGACCGTCCAGGTCTTGTCCTCGCGCGCGCCGGGCGCGATCGGTACCGGCAGCTGTTCCGTGGACTTGATGGTGGCCCAGTCGATCCCCAGGGCGCCGATGATGTGCGTCCCGAACGTCACCGTGCCCGAACGGACCGCCGTGCCGCCGGAGTTGCGGAAGGTCAGGGTGACGTCCTCGCACCAGCGGTGGGACGTGGGCTTGCGGGCGGGGGTGGTCCAGCTGAGGGCGGCCGGAGTCGTCGTAGGAGCGGTGGTCGGGGGCGAGGACTGCGGATGTGCGCTGCTGCGGGCGGACTTGGCGGCCGGGGGTGAAGAGGGCGGGGCGGGAGTGCTGGACGTCGGTCCTGGTGTGGTGCCTGTTTCCGTCCCCGAAGTCCCGCTTCCGGCGGGCGACTTGGGGTCGTCGAGCGGCACCAGCGTGACGCTCCCGGTCGGGTGGGCCGTCGTGGCGGATGACGGCCGGGGTGGGCCGACCGCCGCGTAACCGCCGTTGCCGCTGCCCGCGCACGCGGTCAGCGTCACGCAGACGACGGCCGCCGACGCGCCCAGGAGGGCGCCTCGGCGGCCAGTTGTCCGTGTCGAACGAAGCATCGCGCCATGGTGGCTGACACTCCGTCAAATAGGAACCCTCAGTCGGAGATGAGGCCCTCGCGCAGGGTGGACAGGGTGCGCGTGAGGAGGCGGGAGACGTGCATCTGGGAGATGCCGACCTCCTCGCCGATCTGCGACTGGGTCATGTTGGCGAAGAAGCGCAGCATGATGATCCGGCGCTCGCGGGGCGGGAGTTTGGCGAGGAGGGGCTTCAGGGACTCGCGGTACTCCACGCCCTCCAAGGCCGTGTCCTCGTAGCCGAGGCGGTCCGCCAGCGAGCCCTCGCCGCCGTCGTCCTCGGGGGCCGGGGAGTCGAGCGAGGAGGCCGTGTACGCGTTGCCGACCGCGAGGCCGTCGACGACGTCCTCCTCGGACACGCCCAGGACCGCGGCGAGTTCGGGGACGGTCGGCGACCGGTCCAGCTTCTGGGAGAGCTCGTCGCTGGCCTTCGTGAGGGCCAGCCGCAGCTCCTGGAGGCGACGCGGGACCCGCACCGACCATGACGTGTCGCGGAAGAAGCGCTTGATCTCGCCCACGACGGTCGGCATCGCGAACGTCGGGAACTCCACCCCGCGTTCGCAGTCGAAGCGGTCGATCGCCTTGATCAGGCCGATCGTGCCGACCTGGACGATGTCCTCCATCGGCTCGTTGCGGGAGCGGAAACGCGCGGCGGCGTAACGCACCAGCGGGAGATTGAGCTCGATGAGGGTGTCCCGTACGTAACCGCGCTCGGGGCTGTTCTCGTCGAGTGCGGCGAGCCGCAGGAAGAGGGAGCGGGACAGGGTGCGGGTGTCGATGGCTCCCGTGGTCGGGAGGGCCGGGGCCGGTACGGCGGGTACGGCCTCGAGGACCGTAACGGCGTCGAGTGCGGGCTCAGCCTCGCTCTTGGTGAGCGTGAGCACCTTCGAGCTGCCCTGGTCTGCGGACATGCCACCCCCTTTGGGTCGCGGGACGGTCGCGGCGATCGCCCCCGTCGGGGGAGCGGTGCCTTCACCTGAATACCGGAGCCTGGGCCACGGCAAACGCGCTTCCCGCAGAATGTCACATGTCGGCAACACGCTGTAGTGACATGTCGACTTGTCTGTTACGAAACAGCCCTGGAAAAAGGGGGTCTGACGGTTTTTCAGCGCAGAACTGACGGGAAGCGCCCTGGTGAGCGATTCGTTCGTAACGGTGACAGCTCGCTCGCGCTTTCGGTTATGCCTCGATGCGGTTCGCGGAGCGCAGCCGCTGGAAGCTACGGGCGAGTAGCCGTGAGACATGCATCTGGGAGACGCCGAGTTCCGCGCTGATCTGCGACTGGGTGAGATTGCTGTAGTAGCGCAGGAGCAGGATCCGCTGTTCGCGTTCCGGGAGTTGGACGAGCAGGTGCCGGACGAGGTCTCGGTGTTCCACGCCGTCCAGGGCCGGGTCCTCGTAGCCGAGCCGGTCCAGCAGGCCGGGCAGTCCGTCGCCCTCCTGGGCGGCCTCCAGGGAGGTCGCGTGGTACGAGCGGCCGGCCTCGATGCAGGACAGCACCTCGTCCTCGCCGATGCGCAGCCGCTCGGCGATCTCGGCGGTGCTCGGAGTGCGCCCGAAGGCGGTCGTCAGATCCTCGGTCGCCGCGTTGACCTGCACCCACAACTCGTGCAGCCGGCGCGGGACATGGACCGTACGGACGTTGTCGCGGAAGTAGCGCTTGATCTCACCGATGACGGTCGGCATCGCGAACGTGGGGAACTGCACGCCCCGGTCCGGGTCGAAGCGGTCGATGGCGTTGATCAGACCGATGGTGCCGACCTGGACGACGTCCTCCATCGGCTCGTTGCGGGAGCGGAAGCGGGCGGCGGCGTAGCGCACGAGCGGGAGGTTGGCCTCGATGAGCGCCCCGCGCACCCGGTTGTGCTCCGGCGTACCCGGCTGGAGCCCCTTGAGCTGGCCGAACAGCACCTGGGTGAGGGCCCGGGTGTCGGCGCCGCGGCTGCGCGGCGCGGCCGGCGGGGCTTCCGTGACTTCCGTGACTTCCTGGGGCGGCGCAGTACTGGCCGACACGGTCAACGCCACCTCTTCATCGGTCAACTCATCCGTCAATAGCGGTCATAGCATCACAACACATGTGCACTGTGTGCAAGCACCGCATATCACTGCGTTACGCCGTGTTGAGGGGCAAATTGGTTGACAGTACGCATAACAGCCCTCCGCCGAAACGGCGGAGGGCTGTTGAAGAGGGGTGCTCAGACTTCGTAGTCGGCGATCACCCAGGTCGCGAACTCGCGCCACAGCGCGACGCCCGCCTGGTGCGCGGGGTGTTCGACGTACCGCTTCAGGGCGTCGGCGTCGTCGGCCGAGGAGTTGATCGCGAAGTCGTAGGCGATGGGGCGGTCGCTGATGTTCCAGCCCAGCTCCCAGGAGCGCAGGTCCTCGATCAGGTCGCCGAGCGGGCGGAAGGCCTCGACGCCCGCCACGACCCGGGGGTCGTCGCGCTGGACGCCCTCGTTGAGCTTGAAGAGGACGAGGTGGCGGATCATCTGCACGCTCCCGGGTGGTCGGCTACTGCGCCCCGTCGGCCAGCCAGGTCATGAAGTCGCCGATGGCCTTCGCGGCGTCCGATATGCCTTCGAAGCCTATCTGGACGTAGTCGGCCGCCTTGGACGGGTCCGTGATGATCACGTACAGCGCGAAGACCACGAGCACATAGACGGCGATCTTCTTCGCGTTCACCGCCATCGCGGCCTCCCCTGTGACTGCTGTGCCCGAGGGCCCCCTGTTGCCGGCGGTGAGTTTAACCTTCACGGCCGTTTTTGGATCTACGCACGGAGGGCCCCGTCTCTCGACGGGGCCCTCCAGAAGCGGTAGCGGAGGGATTTGAACCCTCGGTGACTTGCGCCACACTCGCTTTCGAGGCGAGCTCCTTCGGCCGCTCGGACACGCTACCGAGAGAGACCTTACAACAAGGTGGGGTGTGGTTTGAAATCGGTAATCGGGCCCCGCCACCGTTCCTGCTAGCGGTCGCGGAAGAACTCCGTGAGCAGCTGCGCGCACTCGTCCGCGAGCACGCCTTCGATCACCTCGGGGCGGTGGTTGAGCCGCCGGTCGCGGACGACGTCGAAGAGCGAGCCGGCCGCGCCGGCCTTCTCGTCGCGGGCGCCGTAGACGACCCGGTCGACCCGGGACTGCACGAGCGCGCCCGCGCACATCGTGCAGGGCTCGAGGGTCACGACGAGGGTGCAGCCGGACAGCCGCCACTCACCGAGGTGAGCGGCGGCTCTGCGGATCGCGAGGACCTCGGCGTGCGCCGTCGGATCGCCGCTGGCCTCGCGTTCGTTGTGCCCGGTGGCGAGCACGGTCGTACCGTCCGGGGACAGTACGACCGCGCCGACCGGGACGTCGCCGCCCGGGGCGGCCGCTCCGGCCTCGTCCAGGGCGAGCCGCATCGCGGCCCGCCACCGGTCGCGTACCGGGTCCGAAGGCCCTTCTGCGCGTGCTGTGGTCAGCGGACGGTCTCCAGGACCTCCGAGGCCCCCAGGGCCTCGGCGATGGCGCTCAGCGCGTCGTCTGCGTCGAGTTGGCGCAGCTCCTTCTCGCCGACGCCCAGGTCGTCGAGGATCTGGCTGTCCCCGACCGGGCTGTGCGGAACGGCCTCGGCCGAGGTGCCGTCCTCGTCGTCGTCCTCCTCGGAGTCACCGTCCTCGGTGCCGTCGAGGTCGAGGGAGTCCAGATCGACGACGTCGTCGTCGTCCGGATCCCTGCCGAGCAGCTCGTCCGTGAGCAGGATCTCGCCGTACGAGCTGCGGGCTGCCGCAGCTGCGTCCGAGACGTAGATCCGGGGGTCGTCCTCGCCGTCGATGCGGACGACGCCGAACCAGGCGTCCTCCTGCTCGATGAGCACCAGCACCGTGTCGTCCTCGGGCGAGGCTTCACGGGCCAGTTCGGCCAGATCCGACAGGCTCTCGACATCGTCGAGCTCTGTGTCGCTCGCTTCCCACCCGTCTTCGGTGCGCGCGAGCAGTGCGGCGAAGTACACCGTGACTCTCCCACTGGTCTTAGGCGTGCCGGTTGGGGGTCCCCCCGGCGGAGGTTACGGGCGGGGAGAGCTCGTGCTCCGAGCCCCACCCACTCGGAATCGTGGCAGAAACAAGGCGTTCAGGGGACGTCTTCGGCTCCCTGTGTCCGCCCGTGTTTGATCGACCACCAGCGGGATCGTACGCGGCGATCGCCGTGCACACGCACCGGGTTGGCCTTACAAGGTCCTGTGAGACAGGCCTCAATTACCAGCGGAAGGTTCGCATACGCATGGCGTGGCGCAGCCGGGCGGCCTTGGCGCGGCGGGGCTGGACGCGGTCGCGCAGCTCACGGGCCTCGGTCAGTTCGCGCAGGAACTGTGCCCGGCGCCGTCTGCGCTCGGCATCGGTCTCCCGGCTCTCGTGCTGCGACGGGTCCTCTCGGGACTCACGGTCAGGCATCGGCTCACCACCCCGGTCCGTCCCTCCCACTTTCCCCCGGACGGGCGGTTTGATGCCAGTGCGGGCGGAATCGTGGCCGGTGGGGGCGGCGTCGCGGGCGGCCGGAGCGGGGCCGCGGCAGCCGCGGGGCCCGGCTACTGTTGTGGACATGCGTCTCCACGTCGTCGACCACCCCCTGGTCGCCCACAAGCTCACCACGCTGCGCGACCAGCGCACCGACTCCGCGACCTTCCGCCGCCTGGCCGACGAGCTGGTCACCCTGCTCGCCTACGAGGCCACGCGCGACGTGCGCACCGAACAGGTCGACATCACGACGCCGGTCGCCGCGACCACCGGCGTCAAGCTGTCCTACCCGCGCCCGCTGGTGGTGCCGATCCTGCGGGCCGGCCTCGGCATGCTGGACGGCATGGTCCGGCTGCTGCCCTCGGCCGAGGTCGGCTTCATGGGCATGGTGCGCAACGAGGAGACGCTCCAGGCCTCCACGTACGCCACGCGCATGCCGGAGGACCTTTCCGGCCGTCAGGTGTACGTCCTGGACCCGATGCTGGCCACCGGCGGCACCCTGGTCGCGGCGATCCGCGAGCTGATCAAGCGCGGCGCGGACGACGTCACCGCCGTGGTGCTGCTCGCCGCCCCCGAGGGCGTCGAGGTCATGGAGCGCGAGCTCGCGGGCACCCCGGTGACGGTCGTGACGGCCTCGGTCGACGAGCGCCTGAACGAGCACGGCTACATCGTCCCGGGCCTCGGCGACGCGGGCGACCGGCTGTACGGCGCGGCCGAGTAAGGGCGAGCAGGACTCGGGTCAACACCCGATTCCTGTACGGCTCTTACCTGCCGTGGGGCTCCCGGGCCCTACGAGCACGCCTTCGGTGAGGCACTGGCCGTCGGCGCCGGTCCGCTCAGCGCGGCCAGGGCCTTGTCGGCCGCCGCCTTCGCCGTGAGGTCCTTGAAGGCGGTGCCGATGATCAGGTCGACGGCGGTGCCCTTGCGGGTGGGCTCGGTGCGGCGCTCGGCGCCGGTGAGCTGGGTCGCGAGAACGGGCAGCGAGGTGTCGAGGGAGGCGGCGGGGCCGAGCAGTATCCCGGTGCCCTTGACCTTCTTGTCGAACTGCGCGGACGCGTTGCCCACGTCCCCGATCCTGAAGCCGCGCTTCTTGAGTTCGTCGGCGGTCGACTTGGCGAGGCCGCTGCGGGGCGTGGCGTTGTAGACGTTCACGGTGATCTGGGCGGGCTTCGGGACGGCGGCGTTCGTACTCGGCGAGGGGCTCACCTTCGACGCGCAGTCCGCCTTGGGACCGGCCGCCGCGGCCTGCTTGCCGCCGCCGGTGAAGACGTCGATGAGCTGCAACGTGCCCCACCCGCCCACACCGACCACGGCGACGGACGCGACCACCATGAGGACGAGCCGCCCGCGGCGCCGCGGACGGCGCATGCGCGGGTATTTGTCCCCCGTGATCCGGTACTGGCCGCCCATGCCTGGGGGAGTCAGCATGCTCATGAGCGCAGCGTAGTGCGCCCGGGCGACGATGCCTACTAGATGATCATTCGACAGCGCCGAGACCAACCCGAAAGGGTCAACGGTCCACCGCGGTGGGTCAGTCCAACTCGAGGACGCGCGCGTGGAGCACCTGCCGCTGCTGCAGCGCGGCGCGGACCGCGCGGTGCAGGCCGTCCTCCAGATACAGGTCGCCCTGCCACTTCACGACGTGCGCGAAGAGGTCGCCGTAGAAGGTCGAGTCCTCGGCGAGGAGGGTTTCCAGGTCGAGCTGGCCCTTGGTCGTCACCAGCTGATCGAGGCGGACCGGGCGCGGCGCGACATCCGCCCACTGCCGGGTGCTTTCCCGGCCGTGGTCGGGGTACGGCCGGCCGTTTCCGATGCGCTTGAAGATCACACGGAAAGCCTACCGGTCATGACGTTCCGGGCGCAGCCATGGAGACGGAGTGCGACGCTGGAAAAGATGCCGCAAAGCCGGGCAAAAAGGGAACCGAGGGCTGATATGAGTGACAGCGAGACGATCGCCGCCGGGTACGCCTTCACAGGACCTGCACTCGATCTGGGCGCCCTGCTCTGGGACGGAGCCTGTCTGCCCGACGCGCAGATCCGCATCCCTCTCCCCATGCTCAACCGCCACGGCCTGGTCGCGGGCGCCACCGGCACCGGCAAGACCAAGACGCTCCAGCTCATCGCCGAGCAGCTCTCGGCGCAGGGCGTGCCGGTGTTCCTCGCGGATGTGAAGGGCGATGTGTCGGGGATCTCGGCGCCGGGCGCGGCGAACGACAAGGTCGCGGGGCGGGCCGCCGAGGTCAGGCAGCAGTGGACGGCGACCGGATTCCCCGCCGAGTTCTACGCCCTCGGCGGGATCGGCCACGGCATCCCGGTCCGCGCCACGATCACCGGCTTCGGGCCGGTGCTGCTCTCCAAGGTGCTCCAGCTCAACCAGACCCAGGAGCAGTCCCTCGGCCTGATCTTCCACTACGCCGACACCAAGGGCCTGGAGCTGATCGACCTCAAGGACCTGCGGGCCGTGGTCACCTTCCTGACCTCGGACGAGGGCAAGCCGGAACTCAAGAACATCGGCGGCCTGTCCACCGCCACGGCCGGCGTGATCCTCCGCTCCCTCACCGCCTTCGAGGCGCAGGGCATGGCCGACTTTTTCGGCGAGCCCGAGTTCGACACGAGCGAGCTGCTGCGCACGGCGACGGACGGCCGGGGCATGGTCTCGGTCCTCGAACTCCCCGCCGTCCAGGACAAACCGCAGCTCTTCTCGACCTTCCTGATGTGGCTCCTCGCGGACCTCTTCCACGACCTCCCCGAGGTCGGCGACGCCGACAAGCCGAAGCTCGTCTTCTTCTTCGACGAGGCGCATCTGCTCTTCAACGACGCCTCCAAGGCCTTCCTCGACTCCATCACGCAGACCGTCCGGCTCATTCGCTCGAAAGGGGTCGGCGTCTTCTTCGTGACGCAGACCCCGAAGGACGTCCCCGGCGACGTCCTGGCCCAGCTCGGCAACCGCGTCCAGCACGCGCTGCGCGCCTTCACCCCCGACGACCAGAAGGCCCTGAAGGCCACCGTGAAGACCTTCCCGAACTCCGCCTACGACCTGGAGGAGATCCTGACGGGACTGGGCACGGGCGAGGCCGTCGTCACCGTCCTGAGCGAGAACGGCGCCCCCACCCCCGTCGCCGTCACCCGCCTGCGCGCCCCCGAGTCCCTGATGGGCCCGATCGACGCGGCCGTCCTCGACCAGGCGGTCAAGTCCTCGTCCCTGTACGGCCGTTACGCACAGGCTGTGGACAGAGAGTCGGCGTACGAGAAGCTGTCGGAGGCGCGACCGGAGCCGGCCGAGACACCGAAGGCGGCAGCCAAGAAGGCTCCGGCCAAGGAGGACGAGTCGATGGTCCAACAGGTCGTCGGCAGCGGCATGTTCAAGTCCCTGGCGCGTTCCGTCGGCACCCAGATCGGCCGCGAGATCACCCGCTCGCTGTTCGGCACGGCCCGGCGGAAGAGATAGCGCGCCGCTGAAGGTCAGAAGGGGGGGGCCAGCGCTGTCGGTCGGCTTCGGCGCCGTTGTGGCTGGGCGCGCGGTTCGCCGCGCCCCTTGGGGGGCGGCGAACCGCGGCCGATTCGGCCGACCTGCTCAGCGCTCCTGTTCCTTCGGGGCCTGTCGGGGTTCGGGCCGGCGGACGTCCGGCTTGGGCGCGTTGCGTACGGCCTCCGCGCGCAGCAGGGCGCGCAGGACCGCGTACGGGTCGATGGGCATGGCTGTGTTCCTCGCGTCGTACCGACTTGGCTGACCTTGCTCGGGGCGGTCGGTCCGTCAGCAGCGCAGGACCACGGTGCGCTGGGCGCGCAGGGTGTACGACGGTGCGTGCGGCGCGGGGAGGGGGCGGCCCTCGGGTGCCTGGGACGCCGGGGCGGGCGCCGGGCGCAGGGGTGCGGTGGGCCGGTGGACGGCGAGGGCGGAGGGCCGTAGGGCGGCGGCCGTGTCGAGGACGTCGTACTCGATGGTCGTCTCGACGGACGAGGCGACCGGTGTCGCGCGCATCTCGGCGTGGGTGCCCGGTACCAGCAGGGCGAGGAGCAGCACGAGCGCCCGCAGCCAGGCACGGCTGCGGGGGAGGCTGCGTGCGGTGCTCACGGGGGTCAATCTGCCCTGTGGGGCTACGGCGTTCATCGCGTCCGGAGTGAGATACGCCCGCATGGAGTAGGGGGGCCGGTCACAGAGCGGTCGGTACCTGCCGGGCCCGGCTCCGCATCCTGATCGCCGTGATGATCTCGACGACGCCGACCGCGACCAGCCAGATGCCGCCGACGAGGGTGAGGACGGCGACCGAGCGGAAGGGCGAGTCGATGAGGACGATGCCGGCGATGAACGTGACGATCCCGAGGAAGATCTGCCAGCCGCGCGCGGGCATGGTCTGGTCGGAGGCGGCGGCCAGGGTCTGCGTGATGCCCCGGATCAGCCAGCCGATGCCGATCCACAGGGCGAGCAGCAGGATCGACTGCATCGGGCCGCGGAAGCAGAACAGGCCCAGCACGATCGACAGCGCGCCGCTGATGAACGCCAGTACCCGCAGCGAGGTCGCCTTGTGGGTGCCGAAGGCGGAGACCAGCTGGAAGACGCCGCTGATCAGCAGGTAGATGCCGAAGAGGATGCCGGCCGCGAAGAGGGACGCGCCCGGCCATACGAGGACCAGGACGCCCAGGATCAGGGACGCGACGCCGGTGAGCAGGACGACCTGCCAGGCGGCCTTGGACAGGGCGTGCAGGGGACCTTCGAGGTCGGGTTCCCGGTAGCGCTCGTCGTGCGGGGGCCGCGGTGCGTGGGCGCGGCGGTCGTCGAACTCCGGGCCCCAGGAGGGGCCGCTCGGTGCCTCGGTCATGGTCCATGTTTTGACCGGGGTCACGCGCCCCGCCACCGGGGGCGGGCCGTCCGGCTGACGCGGTTACTTGCCGCCGGCCGCCTTCGCGGCCTTCGCCGCCGCCTTCATCTCCTGCTTGTGGGCGCGGACCTTGGCCAGGGACTCGGGGCCGGTGATGTCGGCGACGGAGCGGTAGGACTTGGCTTCGCCGTAGGCACCGGCGGCCTCGCGCCAGCCCTTCGGGGTGACGCCGAGCTGCTTGCCGAGCAGGGCCAGGAAGATCTGCGCCTTCTGCTTGCCGAACCCGGGCAGCTCCTCGAGCCGCTTCAGCAGCTCGGACCCGGTCCCGACCCCCGCCCAGACAGCGCTCGCGTCCCCGTCGTAGTGCTCGACGAGGTACTGGCACAGCTGCTGGATCCGCTTGGCCATCGAGCCCGGGTAGCGGTGCACGGCCGGCTTCTCGGAGAGGAGCGCGGCGAACGCCTCGGGGTCGCGGGCGGCGATGTCGTCCGCGTCCAGGTCGGTGGCCCCGAGCCGGTCGGCGATCGTGCGCGGCCCCTTGAACGCCCACTCCATCGGCACCTGCTGGTCGAGCAGCATCCCGACCAGCGCGGCGAGCGGGGAACGGCCGAGGAGCTCGTCGGCCTCGGGGTCCTGGGCGAGGTGAAGGGTGACGTCCATGGATCGATTCTGGCGCGTCCGGGCTCAGGATGCCCGCCAGTACCCCAACGCGTGCACCCGCTCCTTTGGCACTCCCAGTTCCTTGCGGACGTACGACGACAACGCCCGGGTCGTCGTCGTGTCGCAGGTGATCCAGACGTAGGGGTCGGGGGTGGACTTCAGGAGGTCGGGGAGTTCCGCGCGGACGCGCTCGGCCAGCCGGCCCCTGGGGAGCGCGCGGATCTCGTGGCGGTCCGGGTCGGTGCGGAGGGGGAGTCCGGCGGGCTCGCCCTCGAACCAGATCGTCGCCGGGACCGTCGAACCCACCGCGCCCAGAAGGGAGTTGACGGCGGGGACGGACGCCGGGTCGCCGATCGCGAAGAGGTGGGAGGGGGCCGGGTCGGGGGTCTCGAAGCCGGTGCCCTGGACCGTCGCCTCGATCGTGTCGCCGGGCTTCGCCGCCCGCGCCCAGTCGCTCGCGCGGCCCTCGTGCAGGGCGAACTCGAGGCCGAACGTGCCGGCCGCCGGGTCGGGGTCGACCAGGGTGTACGCCCGCTGGTGCGGCTTGCCCGCGTTGTCGAACCAGAGCCGGACCCACATCGTCGGGTGGACACCGGTCGCCGCGAGCATGCCACCGTCGGTGAGGTGGAGGCGGCGGTAGTGCGGGGTGACGTCCTCGGCCCTCGTCACGGTGAACTCGAAGTCCTTGGCGCGCAGCAGCCGGAGAACCGCGCCCTCCCATCCGCGCCCCTGTGCCATCGTCTCTTCACCCTTCGCGTACGCTTTCCCCACCAATTACTTAGGCAAGGCTAACCTAAACAACAGCCTCGAAACAGAGAAGCAGAGGGTTCACAGGGTGACGACCCAGATCTACCGCGATACCTGGGGAATCCCCCACCTGCGCGCCGGCGGCGCCGACGAACTCGCCCGCGCCCAGGGCCGCGTCACCGCCCACGACCGCGCCTGGCAGCTGGAGACCGAACGGCATCGCGCGCAGGGCACCTCGGCCGCCTTCCTCGGCATTGGCGCCCTGCCCTGGGACCTCTTCGCCCGGCGCGCCCGCCTCGACGACACGGCGAGACGCTGCTTCGCCGCCCTGGAGAAACGGGACCCGGAGACCGCGCGCTGGGTGCGGTCGTACGTCGACGGCGTCAACGAAGGTCTCGCCGAAGCGGGGTCCGAGGCCCCCGAGTTCGCCGAGTCGGGCCTGGCGCCCGGCCGTTGGGAGCCGTGGACCCCGCTCGGGGTCTGGCTCGCCACCCACATCCTGTTCGCCGGGTTCCCGGCCAAGCTGTGGCGCGAGGAGGCGATACGGCACCTCGGGCCGGACGCCGTCGGCCTGTTCGCCACGGACGGGCCCGGCACCTCGGGCAGCAACGGCTGGCTGGTGAGCGGGGCACGGACCACCACCGGCCTGCCCGTCCTCGCGGGCGACCCGCACCGCTTCATCGAGGACCCCGGCGTCTACCAGCAGGTCCACCTCTCCTGCCCGGAGTTCGACGTGGTCGGCCTCGCCGTGCCCGGCGTCCCCGGCATCGCGCACTTCGGCCACACCGGCACGGTCGCCTGGGCCATCACCAACGCGATGGCCGACTACCAGGACCTCTACCGGGAGCGCCTGCGCCGCACCGGCGCCGGTGTCGAAGCCCTTGGCCCGGACGGGAGTTGGCGGCGCGCGGCCCGGCACACGGAGACGATCGAGGTGGCGGGCGAGGCACCCGTCGAGGTCGAGATCATCGAGACCGAACGCGGACCGGTCGTCATCGGCGGGCCGGAGGGCCCCGACGGCGGAGTCACCGCGCCGCCCGGCACCCCACCCCTCGCCATCAGCCTCCGCCACCCGCCCCGCGTCACCGAGGACCTCGGCTTCACCACCCTCCTCCCCCTCCTCCGCGCCCGCCAAGTCGCCGACGTGGACCGGGCGTTCGACGACTGGGCCGAACCCGTCAACGTCGTCCAGGCCGCCGACACCGAGGGCGGACTGCTGCACCGGGTGGCCGGCAAGGTCCCGCTCCGCGCCGAGGCCAACCGCACCCGGCTCGTCCCCGCCTGGGAACCCGGCCACGACTGGCACGGCTGGCACGAGCCGCCCCGCGTTGAACCGGCCGCCGACGGCATCGCGGTCATGGCCAACCAGCGCGGCCCGGCCACTCCGCTCGGCGTCGAGTTCGCCCCACCCCACCGCGCCGACCGCATCGCCGCGCTCCTCGCCGAGCGCACGCACTGGTCCGCCGTAGACATGCCCGCGATCCACATGGACACCCAACTGGGCTCCGTCACACCCCTGTTGGAGCACCTCACCTCCCTCACCGACCTCACCCCCGAGGCCACCGCACTCCGCGACCGGCTCCTGACCTGGGACCGCCGCATGGACGCCGACAGCACGGACGCCGCCGCCTACGCGGCCGTGCGCGGCGCGGTCGTACGACGGCTCGCGGCGCACCCTGCGTTCGCCGCGCTGGCCGAGCCGCCCGCCTATCCGGAGGTGTTCCTGCCGTGGCTGGCGCTGCTTCCGCGTGTGGGTTTCGCGCTCGAACACCTGCTGGGAGCACGGGAGTTGTACGGCATCGACCGGACGGAGACTGTACGGGCGGCGGTCGAGGAAGTCGCCGCCTCACCCCTCAGCACCTGGGGCGACACCCACCGTCTGACTCCCTGGCGGGCGCTCGCCGGCACCCCAACTCCCGGGCCTGGCCTGTCCGGTGACCACGACTGCGTGCTGTGCACCTCCTCGGTGCCCGGGCTCACGGATCTGAGCGCGCGCGGCCCGGCGGCCCGCTTCGTGTGGGACCTGGCCCGGCGGGAGGACAGCCTGTGGGTGGTGCCGCTGGGCGCGTCGGGGCTGCCCGGCTCACCGCACCACCGCGACCAACTCCCCTTGTGGCTCAAGGGAGATCTGGTGCCGGTGATCACCGACTTCACCCGCCTCGAACCCGAACCTCCCGCTCGCCGCCCGGTCCACGAACAGTACGTCGACGGCTTCGGTACCGTCCG
Source organism: Streptomyces hokutonensis (assembly GCF_000376565.1). GTDB lineage: Bacteria > Actinomycetota > Actinomycetes > Streptomycetales > Streptomycetaceae > Streptomyces > Streptomyces hokutonensis. The sequence continues at coordinate 13,660 of NZ_BARG01000074.1, forward strand.
CGTCCTGCCGCTGGACCCGGCGGCCGACGCGGAGGTGATCCACCGCTGGGTGAGCGAGGAACGGGCCGCGTTCTGGGGCATGAACGGCCTCACGCAGACCCAAGTCGCCGAGATCTACGCCCACATGGAGTCTCTCGACACCCACCACGCGTACCTGGTGCTCAGGGACGACGACCCGGTCGCCCTCCTCCAGACCTACGAACCCGCCGCCGACCGCGTCGGTGACTGCTACGCCGTAGAACCGGGAGACATCGGCATCCACCTCCTCCTCGCCCCCGCCGGACCGGACGGCGCCCGCCCCGGCTGGTCGGCGGCGCTGATGGGCGTTCTCGCCGGGTACGTCCTGCTCGGTCTGGACCGGCGCCGGATCGTGGTCGATCCGGATGTGCGCAACGAGAAGGCGGTCGCGCGCTTCCTGCGGCAGGGCTTCGTGGCGGGACCGCGGGTGGTGCTGCCGGAGATCGACATCCCGGACGTGTTCCTGCCCGAAAAGCGCGCCCAACTGGCGTTTCTCCCTCGTGAGGTGGCCTTCCCGTAGCCTGCCGGAGTGACCCCAGAAGACCTCGTCGCCCACTACGGCCTGGAGCCGATCCCCCGCGAGGGCGGCCTGTTCCGCCGTACCTGGGCGGGCCCGGAACGGTCCGACGGCCGCCCCGAGGGCACCGCGATAGTCGCTCTCCTCGCGGCCCCGGACTTCTCCGCGCTGCACCGCCTGCCCGGCGACGAGGTCTGGCACTTCTACCTCGGCGACCCGCTCGAACTCCTGCTCCTCGCCCCCGACGGCACCTCCCGCACGGCGGTCCTCGGCCCTGACGTCCTGCACGGCCAGCACGTCCAGTTCACCGTGCCGGCCGGCACGTGGATGGGGGCGCGGGCGCTCGGCGCCTGGACGTTCTTCGGCTGCACGATGGCGCCCGGTTTCACCTACGACGGCTACGAGCACGGCGACGCCGCCGAACTGACCGCCCGCTACCCGTCCGAGGCCGCCCGCATCACCGGGCTGTGCCGCCCGTGAGCGGCCTGCTGACCGGCCAGGTCGCGCTGGTCACGGGCGCGGGCGGCGGCATCGGCCGGGGCATCGCCCTGCGGTTCGCCGAGGAGGGTGCGGCGGCGGTCGCGGTCCACTGTCGTACGGCGGTGGAGGCGGCGAGTGAAGTGGCGGCCCGGGTACGGGAGTTGGGCGCCCGGTCCGTCGTACTGCAAGCCGATCTGACCGACGAGGACGCCTGCCGGGCGCTGGTGCGCGAGGCGGCGGAGTTCGGCGGCGGGCGGCTGACGGCGCTGGTCAACAACGCGGGCGTACAGCCGACGCAGCCGTTGGACGGGATGACGGCGGCGGAGTGGCGGGCGGTGGTCGACACGAATCTGACGAGCGTGTTCGCGTGCACGCAGGCGGCGGCCGAGGCCATGAGGGCAGAGGGCGGAACGGTGACGCACATCGCGTCCATCGAGGCGAGCGCCCCCGCGCCGCTGCACGCGCACTACTCCGCGTCCAAGGCGGCCGTGGTGATGCACGCGCGGTCGGCGGCCCTGGAGTACGGCCCGTACGGCATCCGCGTCAACACGGTCTCGCCGGGCCTGATCGACCGGGAGGGACTGGCGGAGGCCTGGCCGGAAGGGGTGCGGAGATGGCGGGAGGCGGCACCGACCGGGCGACTCGGCCGGCCCGAGGACGTGGGCGACGCGTGCGTGTTCCTGGCGTCCCCCCTCGCCTCCTGGGTCACCGGGCACGACCTGGTCGTGGACGGCGGAGTCTCGGCCCGGCCCACGTGGTGAGCGAAGGGAACGGTTCTTCCGTACATAACCCGAGGCCTGCAAGTCCGAAGACGGAGATATGACGTGCGCCGACGACGGAATGAGGGACAGCGTTTTGGACGCGACGGAGTCAACGGCGACTACGGAGTCAACGGGGACGGCCGAGGCAGTCGGCGGCGAGGAGTTCAAGGGCTGGTGCTGCTGGGCACCGTGCTGGTCCTGCTCCTCCTCGGCAGCGCGGGCACCGCGTCCGCGCACGCCGCCCTCGAATCCACCGACCCCGCCGACGGAAGCGTCCTCAAGTCGGCCCCCCGCGCCCTCACCCTCACCTTCTCCGAGTCCGTCGCCCTGCTCGACGACTCCTTCCGCGTCTACGACCCCGACAACCGGCGGGTGAAGACGAGTTCCGCGCACCACGCGAAGGACGCCGGCGACACGGCGAGCGTGACCCTCCCGGCCAAGCTCGGCACCGGCACCTTCACGGTCGCCTGGCGGGTCGTCTCGGCCGACAGCCACCCCGTCTCGGGCGCCTTCACCTTCTCCATCGGCAAACCCTCCGCCACCACCACCCCGATCAGCACGGCCCCGAACGAGAACCCGCTGACGGCCAGCCTGTACGACACAGCCCGCTACTTCGCGTACATAGCCGCCGCCCTCCTCATCGGCACGGCCACCTTCCTGGCCCTGTGCCGCCCCCCGAACCCCACGGTCCTCAACAAGCCGATCCTGACGGGTTGGTGGACCCTCCTCGCGTCCACCCTGGCCCTCCTGATCCTCCGCGCCCCCTACGAGGCGGGCACGGGCCTGGCCACGGCGTTCGACCCCGCCGCCCTCCCTCGCACGCTCACCACCCGCCCCGGCGAGGCCCTGGCGGCCCGCCTGCTCCTCCTCGCCGCAACGGCGGCCTTTCTCCTACGACTCCGGGGCCGGGACCGGTTCGGACGGGTCGCCCTGGGGACGGGCACCGCCCTGGCCGTCGGCCTGGCCCTGACCTGGGCGTCGGCGGAGCACGCGTCCGCCGGCATCCAGGTACCGGTGGCGATGACCTCGGCGGTCCTGCACCTGCTCGCGATGTCGGTCTGGCTGGGCGGCCTCACGGCCCTGCTCACCGTCCTCTACCGCTCACCCGACCTCGACGCGGCCCCGGTCGCCCGCTTCTCCCGCCTCGCCTTCATCTCGGTCACCGTCCTGGTCGTCACCGGCATCTACCAGTCCTGGCGCGGCCTCGGCTCCTGGAACGCCCTGACCGGCACGTCCTACGGCCACATCCTGCTGGTGAAACTCGGCGCGGTGGTACTGCTGCTCGCGGCGGCGGCCTGGTCGAGACAGTGGACGGCACGGTTGGCGGGGGCGGAAGTACCGCTCCGGGTACCGGAGTTGGTGAAGACGGGGGCAGACGGGACGCCACATTCCACCAGCCGGGGTGAGGGCGAGGCCCTCCCGGACCCCGGCGCCGGTGACGGCTCCCCGGACGGATACCGCCGCGGCCTCCGCCGCTCGGTCCTGCTCGAAGTGGCCGTAGGCGTCATTGTGTTGGTGATCACCACCCTGCTGACCAACACACTCCCCGGCAGGGCAGCGGCGGAGGCACAGCAGACGGCGACCCCGGCCGACATCCCCGCGGCCTCCGTCACCATGGTCCCCTTCCGCGTCGGCAACGCCGGCGGCAAGGTACAGATCACCCTCGACCCCGGCCGCGTCGGTCTGAACTCGGTCGAGGCAGTCGTCTACGGCCCCGACGGCGGCTTCGCCACGGTCCCCGAACTCCGCCTCTCCTTCACCCTCCCGTCCCAGAAGATCGGCCCCCTCGACGCCAACATCAAGGACGAGGGCGGCTACTGGGGCACCAACTCCCTCAACCTCCCCATCGCCGGCACCTGGACGATGAAGGTGACGGTCCGGACATCGGACATCGACCAGGTGAGCGTGGAACGGCGGGTGCGGATCGTGCGGTAGCAGGGCGGAGCGCGTGGTCATGTCGGCTGTTTGCTGGCCCGCCACTCCAGTGCCTGGGGTTCCTCGGTGAACTCGATCAGGTGCTGGCCGGTGAACGGCCGGAGCGCGTCCCGGACTTCGGTCGGAGTGGCGTAGAAGAACTCCTTCCGACCGTTCACCTGGTTCACCCGGCGTGGGGCGAACTGGCGGTGGAGTTCTGATTCGAGGCCCACCGCGTCCTTGCTGAAGATCAGCGCGTGGACGTCGAAGCGGAACGGCACCGCGGCGCCGCTCAATTCGTAGATCCGGTCCAGTGGTTCGAGTCTTCGGGTCATGCCGATCTTGACGACGCGGTCTCCGAAGGCACCGACGTTCGAGATGACGTACACGTAACCGGTGCGGATGTTCGCCGCGCGGGTCTCGACGTCCTGCAACGCGCCCTCGATCTCGGCAAGTTTGGCCTCCATCTCGGCGACGGCCGCCTCGTCGCCGCGCTCGCGGAGCCGGTCGAGGGCCGCCTGATAGTGGCCGAGTTCCTTGTTCAACTTCTCGCGCTGTCGGTCGAGTTCGCGCTGGACGGCCGCCTCCTCGCGCTCCTTGGCGCGAGCCTCGCGCTGGGCCTCCTTCTCCTCGTCCTTCTTCTGCAGGAAGTCGGCGGTCAGCTCCAACTCCCGTACCCGCGCGTTGTGGTACTCGTCGCTGATGCGGATGTGCATGGTGGCGCCGAGCTTGGCGATCGTCTCGCGGCTCTTGTAGAGACGGTCGACGAGTGAGCGCAGCCGGTGCGGACGCATGGTCCGCACTGCGTAGTCGGCCTCGGCGTTGTAGGCGCGCAGCATCAGCTTGGAGAAGTCGCGGACCATCTTCTGGCCCTCGCGGGTGGAGCCGTTGACCGTCCAGCCCGTGATGGCGAGTACGGCCTGGTCGGTGCGGGCGAGGTTCTTGATCTCCGTCTGCAGGGTGTCGAGCCGGCTGCGGTAGGCGATGGCGTCGTGCAGGGCGTGCCGGTAGGCGTAGACACCGGCCTCCTGCAGCATTGCGGTCTCGTCGGTGACCACGATCCGCGCCTGCAGCTCGGCGAGCCGCCGCTCACCGTCGAACACCTCCTGGCGCTGGCGGTCGGCGTCCTTGCGGACCCGCTCGGTCTCCTTCGCGGTCCGACGGGAGTCGTCGAGGATCTCCTTGGCCGTCTCCCGAGCATCCTTCAACACCCCCTGGGCCTCCGCGGCGGCCTCGGCGGCTGACCGCTCGCGCAGCTCGGCCGCCTCCAACTCGGTCCGCCGTACCAGATCGGCCACCTGCGCGGCCTCCAGCCCCTGCGTCCTGGTGATCCAGGCCCGCAACTCGTCGGCCTCGGACAGGGCGTCGGCACGCCGACGACCGAACAGTCCGCTCTTACGGGGTGCGGGCACGGCGGGAGAGGCCGGTTCGGGCACTGCCGGCGTGACGGTCCCAGGAGCAGCCGCCTCCGGCACCCACAACTGCCAGCCGTCCGGAGGCGGCGGCCACGTCGGGTCGGGCACCCAGTCCGGCGGCGGCGCCCAACCCGGAGGCGGCACAGGCCAGCCGGGTGGCGGATTGAACCGGAAAGCACTCATCGACCCATCCCCCCTGAGCACCGTCCCCCTGACGGATGGTCACATTCTGTCGCCGAGCTGCTACTTGCTCACCCCGGATTTCCTGCTCGTGATCGTTCTGTGACCGTGCGTAAGACCGAGCCGCTCCACCCACCCCGATATCGCCCCGGCGATCACCTCCGGCTGGTCCTCGGGTGTGTGATGCCCAGCTACGGCGTCGTAGTGCTCGATCTCCAGGGCCGCGATGTTCGCGGCGCACCAGGCGATGATGTCCGAGGTCGTCATCGTCCCGGCCCCGGGTGTGAACGTGAGCAGCAGCTTGGGTACGTCCGGGCTGGTCGTCAGCCAGCGGTCGTAGGCCTCGATCCTGGCCACGACGTCGGCGGGTTCGCCGCCCAGCGGCATCGAGCGGGCCCAGCGCAGGAGGGGCCGCCGGCTCTCCCGGGTCGGGTACGGCTCGCGGTAGACGGCGAGGTCGGCCGCCGCGAGTGGGGTCGCGGAGGCGGCGGGCAGGGCCTCTTCGATGAAGGCGTTCTCGTCGAGGATCATGGCCTCGCCGACGCCGTCCGTCTTGATCGCGCGGAACAGCTCCCTGCCCCCTTCGGGGAACTCCTCCCAGGTCATCGGCTTGACGATGGTCTCCGTGAACGCGATGCCCCGCACCCGGTCCGGATGGCGCGCGGCCCAGTCGAAGGCCAGGGCACCGCCCCAGTCGTGACCCACCAGCACGACGTCCCGCAGTCCGAGCGCGTCGAACCAGGCGTCCAGATAGCGGGCTTGGTCGGCGAAGTCGTAGGAGATGGCCGGCTTGCCCGACTCGCCCATGCCGATGAGGTCGGGGGCCAGGAGTCGTCCGGTCGTCACACCCGGCAGGACGTTCCGCCACAGGTGGGACGAGGTCGGGTTGCCGTGCAGGAAGACGATCGGTGCTCCGGTGCCCGACTCCCGGTGGGTCATGGTCGAGTCGAGGACGTGGGTTACCAGCGAGGTCGTCATCGGAACGCCGCCGCGTTGCGCTCCGCCCATGCCGCGAATGTGCCCGGCGCCCGCCCCAGCACCCGCTCCACATCAGGGCTCACCCGCCGCTCCTCCTCGGTCGGCTCGCCCAGGATGGCCAGCGTGCCCTCGACGACAGGGAGCGGCATGAAGCTTGCCATCAGGTCGTACGCCTCCGCGCGGGACTGCTCCGTGAAGGTCACCGGCTCGCCCAGTGCCGCCGCTATGGCAGCCGCCCGCGCGCGGGGTGTCGTCGGCGCCGGACCGGTCAGGGTGTAGGTCGCGCCCGCGTGTGCGTCCTCGCGCAGGACGGTCGCGGCGACCGCTGCCACGTCGTCGGGGTCCACGAACGGCAGGCCCACGTCCCCGAAGGGTGCCGCCGCCGTGCGCCGGGCACGGATCGACTCGGCCCAGGCGTACGCGTTGCTGTCCAGCCCGCCCGGCCGCAGGATCGTCCAGTCGAGGCCCGACTCCCTTACGGCCGTCTCGAATCGGCGGGGAAGCGCGTACACCTCCGGTCGCGTCCCCGCGCCCTGCGAGGACACCAGCACCACCTTGCGGACACCGGCCGCCTTGGCCACGTCCAGGACGTCGTACGGCCGCTCGCCCGCCGCCAGCAGGAACAGCGAGTCCGCGCCCTCGAACGCGCCCCGCAGACTCTCCGGTTCGGACAGGTCGGCGGCCACCGTCCCCGGTCCGGTGATGTTCCGGGCCACCGCCGTCACCGGGACCCCGTCCTCCGTGAGCAACCGCACCAGCGTCCGTCCGACATTCCCGGTCGCACCCGTCACCACGATCATCTCGATACCCCCGTCGCCGTACGCATGTATGAGTTAGTTGGCTGACTAACTCCGTCGGGAATGACGCTAGCACGATCGACCCGCCCATTGTCTATAGTTAGTCAGATGACTGACTCAAAGGATTCCCGGCCCGCCCGGCCCGTCGCCGCTGTCGCCGTCGGCAAGCGGCAGCGGCTCACCACCGCCACCGCCCGGGTCCTGCACGAGCAGGGCGTGGAGCGCACGACCATCGCCGACATCGCCCGTGCCGCCGACGTCCCGACGGGCAACGTCTACTACTACTTCAAGACCAAGGACGAGCTGATCGAGGCGGCCCTCTCCGAGCACACCGGCAACCTCGCGACCCTGACCGCGCGGCTCGACCAGCTCCCCGACCCGCGCGAACGCCTCAAGGCCCTCGTCGGCGGCTGGGTCGACCAGAAGGACATCGCGGCCCGCCACGGCTGCCCCATGGGCACCCTCGCCGTAGAGCTGGACAAGCGGTACGAGGACGGTCTCGATCTCGCCGCGGGGCAGGTCATACGAGGGTTGGTGGACTGGGTGGAGCAGCAGTACCGACAGCTCGGCGCGGCCGATCCCGAGGGGCTCGCCCTCACCCTCGTCGCCGCCTACCAGGGCATGTCGTTGCTCTCCAACGCCCTGCGCGACCCGGAGATCATGACCCGCGAAGGGGCCCGGCTCATAAGGGAGTTGGACGCCCTGGTCGTGGCCTGAACGACTCCTACCGCTGTCCCCGGATGCGCTGCGCGACCTCGCTGTTCTCGGTCTCCCACCAGGGGCGGACGAGTTCAGGACCCTCGGCCGATGCCGCGGCCTCCGTGGGTGTCGCCCGCTCCAACTCCGTGTCCAGTCGCCGGTCCAGCGCGACCGTCTCGACGCGTTCCGTCCGCGCCCACTGCACCAGGATCGCGAGCAGGAAGGGGATCGCGACCAGTTCCGCGATGCCGACCATCGCGCCGCCGCCGAGCTGCTGGTCGTGCTGGACGTCCGGCGCCCAGGACGGCGAGTGGGCGAGGTACCAGGAACCGGCGATCAGCGTGCCGTGGGTCATCACCACGATGCCCGGCACCGCGTCGATGATCCCGTCGACGAACACCAGCGCGGCCCGCACCGGATGCGTGCACCAGGAGGGCAGCGCCTCCTCGCGGGTGAGCACGGGCAGGACGAACAGGCTCCCGGCGAGCAGCAGTTGGAGGTACATGAGCTGGTGCAGCCAGCCGTTGGCCAACGCCGTCTCGAAGTACGGCGTGAAGTAGATCGTCAGTTCTGTCGTCAGGACGAGGGCCGTGCTGACGAGAGGGAAGGTGAGCAGCCGGAGCAGGCGGCCGGTCATGGCTCCCTGCGCCCGCGTCGCCGCGCGTTCCGGCAGGGCGCGCAGAGCCAGCCGTAGCGGATCGCCGAGGGCCAGGCCGAGCGGGGCGATCAGGTCGAGGAGGACGTTCTGGACGGCGGCCGGCCAGAACAGCACGCGGTCGTAGACGGCGAGCGCGGACATCGTGGCGACCACGATCGTGCCGAGGCCGAACACCGCGAACGCGAGTGTCCGCGCCACCGGCCAGGACTCGCCCCGGCGACGAAGCCGCAGGACGCCCCAGCCGTACAGGCCGCCGAGGAGTACGACGACCAGCAGCGCGGGGACGTCCGCCTGCCAGGAGGAGAAGAGCCGTCCCACGGTGAGCTGTGGCAGGTTCTCCATCGCGATCTACCTCCACCCACGCCTGCCGGACCTGCCGCAGCACTCTATGCCGCCGAGTGCCGCGGCCAGGACCCGCCCCCGTGGCGGAGCACCATTGAGTCGACTACATCGACTGGCGCATGATCCAGTCCCGGATGCCCGGGATCGTGTACGCGACCTGCCAGGTCGCCATGTGCGCACTGGTCGTCGAGCCCGTCGGTACGACCGTGCCGGCCTCGAACGCGGCGAAGTTCACCGGCGTCCGCTGCGCCTTCATGCTCCGCACGTCCGCCGCGAACTCGGCCGCGGTCGACTGCCCGTCCCACAGCGCGGTGCTGACCTGCGTGCCCTGTTCCTGGATGACCGCGGTGATCGCCTGCTCGCCGGGGTAGGCCTTGGTGTCGTCTGCGGAGACCACGATCCACAGGTCCTTCTTCGCCAGCGGCGCGGCCTGCGCCTCGGGCCACTGCCCGGCGACGATGAACGCCGCCGCGAACAGGTCGGGGTACTTGATGTTCAGGCCGAGCGACATCATCGCGCCCATCGACTGACCGGTCGTATAGCGGCGCTTGCGGTCGATGCTGTACTGCTGCGTCACCGACTCGACGAGGTTGGCGGTGGCGTCGAAGAGGGTCGACGGCAGGTAGTCGTCGTCGATCACGACCGAGCCGTATTCGGGAGCCAGTACGAAGGCCTCGTGCCGGGCCTGGTCCTCCGGGCTAGCCCAGCACACCGCGCCCAGCCCCTGCACCAGCGGACCTTCGGTCGCGACGTTGACCACGCTCGCGTCGTGCATGAACAGCACCAGCGGGTAGCGCTTGCGCGGGTTGTAGTCCTTGGGCACGAACAGGTTGTAGTTCAGGGTCTGGCCGGTCGCCGGGTCGTTGAAGGTGAACTGCTGGAAGTCGTCGACGATCAGGTTCTTCACCGCGTCGGTGGTCAGTTCCGTGGTGCTCGCGGGGTACCGCGTGCCGTGGGCCGTGGTGACCGTGCCGGCCTGCGTGAGCGTGGCCTTCGCCGCGACGATGGTGCCGCCGGGGGTGGTGTCGCCGACCTTCGGGCCGCCCGCCCCGACCCCGCCGCCGGAGTCGCCGGTGCCGGTACCTGTCCCGGTCCCGCCGGTGGGCGGGGTGCCGCCGCCCTGCTGGGTCACCCACAGGGCCGCCGCCGTGTCGTCCGGGGACAGCTCGACGATGACGTAGCGGCCGTAGCGCGCCCGCTCGGCGAGGTCGGCGGAGCGGTTCGTGTAGACCTTGGTCACGGTGCGGTCGGTGACCGTGAACGTCGAGGTCGAGAGCGTCCGCGCGTCGATCTCTCTGTCGTACTCGACCGCCACCGCGACGAGCTTCTGCCCGGCGCCGAAGACCTGGGTGATGGCGGTGAGGCCCTTCACATGGTCTCCGCCCGAACCGCCCGAACCGCCCGAACCGCCCGAACCGGCCGTACCGGTCGTACCGGTCGCGGCCGTCGTCCCGCCCGCCTCCTGCGCCGAGCTGGGGGACGCGCCGGCGAACACCACCAGGGCCCCCGCCGTCGCGGTCGCGGTACCGGCCATGAACCTACGCCTGTCCATGAAAGGTGAGCTCCTTCGATCGAGGTTGTCAGGGCTGCCGGGCGCCACTGTCCTGCCTCAATCTGTGAAGCGATAGGCGAAAGAAGAAGCGTTTTCACAGGGGACGCAGAAGTTCCCTGGTCGTCCCGGTGAATTCGCTTCGCGCAACCTTAGTTGGCGCGAGTTATCGCGCCGCAATTATTGACCCGCATTCCCCCGATTCGGCGGCGGCGGAAATTCGACGACGAAAACAGGCCGTATTCAGAGCGAACTCAGAGGGACCGGTCCATGACCCACTCCCGGATGCCGGGAATCGTGTACGCGACGTGCCAGGTGGCCATGTGCGCGCTGGTCGACGAGCCCTTCGGCACGACCGTGCCGGACTTGAACGAGGCGTAGTTGACCGGCGCCTTCTGCGCCTTCATGCTCCGCACGTCCGCGGCGAACTGCGCGCCCGTGGACCGCCCGTCCCATACCGCCGTCGCTACGGCCGTACCCTGCTCCTTGACGACCTTCGTGATGGCGTTCTCGCCGGAGGAGGACTTGTCGTCGTCCTGCGAGACGACGATCCAGAGTTTCTTTTCCGCCAACGGCTTCGCCTGATCGGACGGCCACTGCCCGGCGACGACGAAAGACGCCCCGAACAGTTCCGGATACTTGATGTTCAGGCCCAGCGTCATCATCGCGCCCATCGACTGCCCGGTCGCGTAGAGCCGTTTCTCGTCGAGGCTGTACTTCTTCGTGAGCGCCCGCACGAGATGCGCGGTGGTGTCGAAGAGCGGCGACGGTTTGTAGCTGTCGTCGATCACGACGGAGTCGTACTCGGGCGCGAGCACGAAGGCCTCGTGCCGGGCCTGGTCCTCGGGGCTGGCCCAGCACACCGCGCCGAGGCCCTGGACGAGTGGGCCTTCGGTCGCGACGTTGACCACGCTCGCGTCGTGCATGAACAGGACCAGCGGGTAGCGCTTGCGCGGGTCGTAGCCCTTGGGCACGAACAGGTTGTACCTCAGGGTCTGCTTCGTCACCGGGTCGGTGAAGGCGAACTGCCGGAAGTCGTCCACGATCAGGTTCTTCACCGCGCCCGTGGTCACCTTTGTGGCGCTCGCGGGGGAGCGGGTGCCGGAGGTGGTGGTGACGGCGCCGGTCTGGGTGACGGTCGCCTTCGCGGCGACGATCGTCCCGCCCGGCGTACTGTCCCCGACCTTCGGACCGCCTCCGCCGGGCGCCGCACTGGAGGTCCCTGCGGGCGAGGAACTGGACGCGGTGCCGCCGCCCTGCTGCGTCACCCACAGCGCCGCCGCCTTGTCGTCCGACGACATCTCGACGACGACGTAGCGCCCGTCCCTGCCTCGCTCCGCGAGGTCGGCGGACCGGTTCGCGCAGACCTTGGTGACGGTCCGGCCGGTGACCTTGAACGTAGACGTCGACAGGGCCGAACCGGCGATGTCGGCGTCGTACTCGACCGCCACCGCGATGAGCTTCTGCCCGTCGCCGTAGACCTTGGTGATCGCGGTGGCGCCCCGGACGTGCCCGCCGGCCGGAGCCGTCGCGCTCACGGCCTCGCCCTCGGCCCGCGCCGTGCACCCGGCGGTCCCGCCGAGCACGGCCAGGGCGCCGACGGCACCGGACCCCACGATGAACCTGCGCCTGTCCACCACGACGGACTCCCTCGCTGAGCTGCGTTCGGCCCCCACCTCAACCCGGCCGGGGGCGCCCCGCAACGGGAGATCAGCCGCTGATCAGGAACTCCGCACACCGCTCGCCGATCATCACGGTCGGCGCATGCGTGTTGCCCGACGGCACGGCCGGCATGACCGACGCGTCCGCGACCCGCAGCCCCGGCACCCCGCGCACCCGCAGCAGCGGATCCACGACCGCGTCGGGCCCGGTGCCCATCCGGCACGTCCCGACCTGATGGTGGTAACTGGCCAGGTTCCGCTTCACATACGCGGCGATCTCGTCGTCCGTCACGACCCCCGGCCCCGGCGCGACCTCCCGCGGCCGCCACTCGCCGAGCGCCTTCTGCTCCCCGATCTCCCGCGCCTGCCCGACCGCCGTCACCATCGCCCGCAGGTCGTACGGCTCCTCGAAGTACCGCGGATCGAGCGCGGGCGCCTCGCCCGGATCGGCGGACCGCAGCCACAGCCGCCCCCGGCTCAGCGTCCGGATCGTGCCCGGCGCGACGGTGTACCCGTGCCCCTCCGCCGGCACGTCCTGTCCTACGACGGGCAGCGGCACGTGGGACATCACCGGCTGGAGGTCGGGGGCGGCGAGCGCGGGATCGGTCTTCGCGAAGTACTGCGCCTCGATCTTGTTGGACGTCCCCGCCGGCACCGGCCGCGCCGACTCGTACACCACCGGGGCGAGCGCGTGATCGTGCAGATTGGCCCCGACCCCCGGCAGATCGGCGACCACCCCGATGCCGAGGGCCCGCAGTTCGTCGGCGGGCCCGATCCCGCTGAGCAGCAGCAACTGCGCCGAGCCGATCGTCCCGCCGGACAGGACCACATCGCCCGCACTCCGTACAGCGACGGTCCGGCCGCCCTCGACCACCTCCACCCCGCACGCGCGCCCGCCCTCGACGAGCACCCGCACCACCGGCGCACCGGTCAGCACGGTCAACAGCGGGCTGTCCAGCACCGGTTGGACGAACGCCGTCCACGCGCTGACCCGCCGCCCGTCGTCGACCGACCCGGTCGCCACCACACTCGCGGTGAGCGACGGCCGTACGACCGCCACGGTCACCGGCCCGGCCTTCGGCGCCGTGTGCGCGGCGGCGGCGTCGGCGGGCGACTGCACCTGCGTCCCGGCGAACCACCCACCGGCCCCGACCAGCACCACGGCCGAGACAACGAGCCCAAGTCGCCTACGCCCGCTGCCGATCCGCCCCGTGCCCTCTCCCTCCAGGCGGCTCATCCGTCCTCCCCGTAGTACGGCTTGGCCTTCTCCTTGGGGAAGTACGCGGCGCGGAACTTCCTGCCGCAGTCCAGGTCCTTCAGGGCGATGTCGATGTCCTTGTTGAGGAGGGGCAGCGCCGTCTCCTTGCTCATCGACATGAAGTTCTCCGGCAGCTTCCGGGAGATGTCGAGGCGCACCATGTCGACCATGCCGGTCGGCTGGGTGGTGGAGACGGGGATGCCCTGACCGGTCAGACAGGTCGCGAACTGCTGCGCGAGCTGCACGAGTTGGGGATCTCCGTTGAGCGCGAGGCCGTTGGCGTGGTTCGCGTCGTCGCGGGCCTTCTCCGCGTTCTTCTCGGCCGCCGCGCTGAGCGCCGGTCCGTGCGCCGCGACCCGCCCGACCTCCGAGCAACCACCGGGCTTCTCCTCCGCCTTGGACTTGGCCGGGGGAGCGCTCAGCGCGATGTCGTAGGCCTTCTTCTGGGCCTCGGTCAGCCCGTCCTCGTCGTGGTCCACGGGTGTGGTCCGCTTGGCCTGCGCGGCCTTGCTGAAGGGGACGTCAGGGTCGTTCGGGTAGACGGCGCCGGCGTAGTACCCGAAGCCGTACTTCTGCCGGAACTGCTTCGCCCGCGCGTAGTCCTCCCCGTCGACCGACGCGAGCGGATCGACCGCCGCCGAGGTCCGCACGTACGGGGTGTAGGTGAAGCCCTGTTTCTTCATGCAGACCGCGATGGCGTTCTCTTCGATGTACTGCTGCTTGGTCGCCTCGTCCACGCCGTCGGGGACGGTGAGTTGTACGGCGCCGTTGGCCGTGGTCGTGGTGGCGGCGCCGGATCCGCCACTCGAACTGCCGCTGGACGCGGTCGACTTGGCGCCTGTGCCGCCGCCGCAGGCGGCGAGAAAGGGGGGCAGGCCGACGGCGAGTGCGGTGACCAGGGGGCTGCGTATGTCGGGTGTACCAAATTTGGGCATGCCGATGCCATCCTTGTCGTCGGGTTTGATCAAGATGTGTGTCGGAGGTGCGCCGGCTCAGCCGCCGGTCTCCTTGACGGCGTCGAAGATGCGCGGGTCGGTGGCCACTTGGAGCAGCGGAGTGTCCGTCCAGGGACGGCCGCGACTCCCGCGGTCGGCGGCCTCGTCGAGCGAGCCCGCGATCACCTGTACCGTCCATCCGCCCGAGGTCAGGTAGCTGACACCGGTCGCAAAGGATTTCTCGTTGCGGAGGCTGCTCGGTTTGGGCAGTCCCATGTCGGACACGTAGAAGAGCAGCACGCTGCCCGAACCGCGCCTGGTCAGGCTGCACCTGTAGGTCAGGCCGTTCCACGGAGAGGCGAGCACGCGGCCGTTGCTGTTCAGGCAGGCCTGGGCCGGGTGGGCGTACGACGGATCCACGGCGGTCCGGCTGACGCCCACGTAGAGGTCGGCCGTGCTGCCGTCGGAGGCGGTCACCCGGAAGTACCGTCCGGGCCGCAGGGGTTGGCGCGGATTCCCGGCCGCGAGCTCCGCGCCGTAGCGAGCGGGCAGGATCGACCGCAGCAGCTCCAGCGACGGATACCAGACCGTCGGCTCCGCCGCGGGGAGCGTCGGAGCGCTCTGCGGCCGGGGCGCGAGCAGCGCGTGCCCGCCGAGCGCGAGCACCCCCGCCATGACGGCGGCGCTCACCGCCGCCCCGGCCCGCCGCCGCCGGCGCAGCCGCGTGCCGCGCACGACCGCGCCCGGCACGAGGTCCGGCATGGGCGGCTCCGGGACCGAGCCCAACTCCGCGAACACGTCGCTCAGTTGGGACTCGTAGGCGAACTGGTCGAACTGTTCACTGCCCTTCCCAGCCATGCTCACCACTCCGCCCGCAGATAGTCAGTGCCGGTGCCGGTGCCGGTGCCGGTGCCGGTGCCGGTGCCAGCGCCGGTGCCGGTGCCGGTGTCTGTCGTAGTGCTAGTGCCGATCCCGGGGTCGTTGCCGGACTCGGCGAGGATGCGCCGGAGGGTGCCCAGCCCCCGGGAGGTCTGGCTCTTCACCGCGCCGACGCTGCACCCCAGCGCCGCCGCGGTGGCCTCCACGCTCTGGTCCTCCCAGAACCGCAGCACCGGTACCGCCCGTCCGCGCGGCGGCAGTTGCCGCAGGGCGTCCAGCAGCGTCAGCCGTAGATCCGGATCCGAGACCGGGGCCACCACGTCCTCCTGGAGCGCCCCCGATCCCGCCCGCTCCCACCAGCGGCGGCGCCGGGTCTCGTCGATGAAGGTCCGGTACAGCACCCGCCGGGCGTAGCCGTCCGGCGACTCCAACTGCCGTACCCGACGCCACACCGCGTACAGCTTCGCCAACGCCGTCTGCGTGAGGTCCTCGGCCAAGTGCCAGTCCCCGCACAGCAGATGGGCCGAACGCCGCGGATGCGCCTGCCGGCTGCGCGTGAAGTCGTCGAAGTCCAGCCCGCTTTCGACGACACCGCCGGCACCGGAGACGTCCTGCCCGACCGGCGTCCGGATCACAGGCCACCTCCACCCGGCACCGGCGCGGTGCGCGGTGAGAAGCACTTCATGCCCATGGAACGGGCGCACGGGCCAAGGAGGTTGTCACGTCCGGAGAATTTCTTTCGCCGACGGTCACCGGTCACAGCAACAATGGCGACAATGAACGACCGCGACGGACAAGCGGGACAACAGGACAACAGGGCAACGGGGGTGCGGTGGTGGGCAGTTCGCCGAGACAGCGCTACGGCGCGACGGTGTGGCAACGGCTGGGCCCCGTGTTCCCCATGCTCGTCGTCGGTGTGGCCCTCCTCGTCGCGTCCTTGACCGGCTCACCGCCCCCGGACGCGCTGGCCGCCTGGCTGACCGTCTGCTTCGGCCTGCTGGTCCTGGACATCCTGCTCCCCGCGTACTTCGGCGTCACCCTCACCGAGTCCGCGGCCGTGGTCCGCAACCTGCGCCGCCGAACCATCCCCTGGGCCGACATCCAGTCCATCCAGATCGAATCCATCATGGGCACCAGAACGGTCGTCCTCTACGAGGCGAACGGCCGCAGGACCCGGCTACGGTCCCCCAGCACCGGCTTCCTCGCCTGGGACCGCCGCTTCGAGGAGAAGTTCCACGTCATAGGCCAGTGGTGGCTGACCCACCGGGGCCCCGACTGGACCCCACTCCCACCCCGCCCGGCCTGGACGACCACCCCACAGACACCGGACGAGAAGAACCCGTTCGCTCCTCCTGCGTGACGGCGACTCGTTCACACGCGATGGAAGACGTCGAGCGGGCCGTATGCGGTCGGTTTGCCGTTGGCCAGCTCGGGGTGGTCGCCGACGCGGTTCCGGAGGATGCCGATGGTGTCGGGCCACACGGTGAAGTGCCCTCCCGTGCCGGTGAGGATGCGGTCCCAGTCCTGGGAGGCCGAAACGCCGGTCCGGTCGATGACGAACCCGCTGCACTCGGCCGCGTCCTGGTCGAGCATGCGCACCAGTGCCGCTACCGCCTCCTCGCGGTCGGACACGGGGACGTCGGTGAGGCGCAGCGTGATGCTCTGCGTCGTCTCGTCCGTGCGCCGCACGATGCCGGTCAGGGACTGGTCGTACCCCTTCCAGCACGCGAACTCGGTTTTCGAGTAGCGGTCGTCGGCCAGTGCGGCGGCGAGGGCAGTGCCATCACCCATCAGGGGTTCGCGGTTCCCGACCGGCGTCTCGCGGAACCCGAACAGGGCATTCGTCAGGGGGTGCACGGCGGAGAGCCCGGCGTTCTCCAGCTGGGTGAGGAGCCGGCGTGCACGTCTGCCGTCGAGCTTGGGCACGTACCAGGTGAAGAAGCCCGCGGCGGTCCTGGAGGCGTTCGTGGCGGGGGCGTTGTCGGGGAACTCCTCGTGGAAGATCTGCCTGGCTCGTTCGTCGGGTACGGCAGGGGCGGTGTAGCTGTTGGCCCGAATGTGCTCCAGGAACTCCTGCGGTAGGGCGACATGGTGACGGCGCACGTAGTGCACGAGGTCGATCGGCCAGATCCACGTGCCGTCGGTCAACAGGGACTCGGAGCCCGCGATCCACTCGTCGCCGGCGAGGGCGTCGCGCTGAGCGCCCATCGTGGTGTAGATCTCCCGAGCCGATTCCAGGTAGGCGAGGACGAGGTCCTCGTCCCGGGGCCCGCTGTCCTGTACGGCGTCTCGCAGGGACGGCGCGTGATCAGCCATGGTGATCCGGCCGCCGGTCTCCCGATAGAAGCCCGCCCGCTTGATCATCTTCACTCCTGTGAGCCTGCCGCCAGTGAGCCATGGGCAGCTACGTGCGCCAATAGCGATTGTTGCCAATGGTGGACAACGAGACTTGAGGCCAACGACGATGGGCCCCGCTGCGAACAGCGGGGCCCATCGACATCGTGCCCGGTGAGGCACTGGCGGAGGATACGAGATTCGAACTCGTGAGGGGTTGCCCCCAACACGCTTTCCAACTGTGGTGGTGGGGTCGTGGCGCTCGTGCAAGGGCGTTCACCTGCGTTCAAGGTCGGCTAGCCGCCGAGATGGTTTGACCCCTTGGCTCCCTCTGAACGGCGGTGAACGTGGCTGAATGAGACGGAAACTGAGACGGGCCCGGGTGTCGGCACCGTAGGGTCTCGGAAATCACCATCAAGTTCGGACCGGCCTACGCCGTCAGGGAGTGACCATGCCCAGTGGCCTGGAGCTACAAGCTTCGGGCCTCATCATGAACCGCTCATGCGTTGTCGATGCGGTCGCAATGTGGCCTTGCGGAAGTTGGGCGTGGAACTGGGGAAGGATGCCGGAAAGAAGGGGACCCTGATCTCCGTTGTCAAAACATCGACGAGAAAGGCGGCGATACCGCCGTCGTAGTGGTGCCACCGGTAGCCACGGGGCTCGTTGATGGCCAGGGGCCATGTGTCCGGGGATGCTGTCGGTTCTCGGACCCAGTAGATGCGGTCCCCGTTGTCCGAGCCGCCGACTGGGACGAGCATCTCTTCCGCTGCGGGCAGTTCGCCGCCGGCCCGCAGCATGGAGCTCAGATTCACCAGGGCGCGACTAATCTGGTTCTGAAGATCGGCGGTGGGGACTGCCGACATCGGCTGCCAGAGTCCGAGGAACGAGTCGAACGACCCTAGCGGATAGTGGGCCATCAATTCCCTGTAGTCGCCTGGAAGGATGTACCCGAGCTGGGACTCCAGGAACTCCCACTCCACCACTTGCGGTGAAGCATCGGGCGGACACATTCGTAGAAGTCGTTCAACTGGTGACATGACTGTCATTCCACTCCTAGCGACACCGGGTAAGTCTGCCTGGGGGATGCCCTGGCATTGTCTGTAGTGGCGAGTCAAGGTGTACCTGCTGCCGCATGTCACCAGTTTGGAAGATCGCGTATGCGGAGCGGGGCCGACCTGCCGAGACCTTGACCTGCCGGTTCTCGGGTCGCTCGTCGGCGTTCCCCGCTACTCCCCGCCGGTCGCCGCTCGATCGGGCACGCGGAGGACACGGAGACGGGCCTTCGACTCGCTGCCGCGCGATCTACGGCTCACCGCACTCGGGGACGCACATCATGCGGTGAGCCGGCACGACAGGTTCGCTCGGTAGCGGATCGATTCCACGGACCCGTACGGCCACGATATCCGTGGGGACAGGGGATCGGTCCGGAACCCTCGTCAAACGCCACCTGAAGGCCGCTGGGACGTCTTTCGCGGGCAACTCCACCATTGCGAGGCTGACCCACCGATCGTAGGTGGTCGGGTACACGCGAACCAAAGCACCGCATTCCGGGCAGCGTGGCGGCTCGATCTAAGTCACGTCGTCCGGGTCGGGGTTCGGTCTGGGCGGGGCTGTGGCTCCATCGGCTTCGGCCATCTCGTTGGCGTAGGTGTTCCAGCACCTCTCGCAGTAGCTCGCCATGAGACCGAACCGTCCGCGCTCACGCACGCTGGGGCTGCTCTCCCCGCAGCGATGGCATGCCAGCTGGTCACGATCCCGAATCGCCCCCATGTGTTCGAGTGTGAGCGAATCTGACCGGATCTCAGTAGGGCGTGAATTGGCCTAATTCGGCGGCGACGTGCGCGAGCGACGATCCGAACGTGCTGAAGGGCCTCGACTGGAGCCGAGGCCCTTCAGTTGTTGCCCCTCGATGCGAACTACGGGCGGGGCGGTCACTGAGGTCTGTCAGGCACGTCAGTCGGCTGCTTGGGCTGGGTGACGGCCGTTCAGAGGCGCGGAGGTTGCTGTACTTCGCTGCTGTACGGCACCCCTAAATCGTCCGCCTGGACGGGACAGCATTGACGGCTGACGCTTGCGCGATCATGAGCACATGGAATCGTGGACGATCAAACACTTCTCCCAGGCCAACCCGGAGGGAACCGGGCAGGATGACGTGCCTGCGCTGCTCCGTAGAGTCGCAGACTCCATCGAAGACCTTGGCTTGGTCGAGGTTCAGGATCTCGTCATACATACGGAGATCACCGCAGACGGCTACCGGCCAAGTCTTACGGTCTACTACCACGACGCCGAAGACTGATCCGGGCTGTACACGGACGCTTTGCGCTTGGTCCGCTTCCTTATCAGGTCGATCCCAGGGGATTGGAGTTCTCGGTCGACCGGCCGTGGTCCGCGAGGGATCGTCCGCCGGGGTTCGGCGCTGACCGCCCGTGTATGGGGCTGTTGGTGTCAGGCGTGGGTGTCAGGAAACGGGCGGACTTGACAAGTTCGCCGTCGCCGCTTGAACGGTCGCATGCCCCAGACTCTGTGGCTGCCCGGTGTTCCCCGTGGCTTACCGCTCGGTCGGGCACGGCTGGGGTACGGGGGCTGATCCGTAGCTCTACACAGATCGGTCTCATCAGCCAGTCAAGGCGGGTTCCGCTGCACTCAGGGCTGCTTAGGCGGCAACGACTTATCTGGCGTCGAGGAACTATTCGCCGTCCCCTTGTAGCACCCGTAAAAACAGCCGTAGGCAAACAGCGCCAGCACCGCGGCCGAGGGCGCGTAGGTGAGGCCCATGCCGAACAGGCAGGCCAAAGACAGGCTGCTCAACACAAAGCCGAGCAGGCCCAAGAACACCCTCAACAGTTCGCTCCTTCCGGCCAGCGCGAGGGTAGCGCTGGCCTGGGGCGGGCGGAAGACCCAAGAGAGCGGATCAGAACCCTGAACCTGCCCACCCACCTCCCCCAGCTCCCATCCCGTCCGCCGTCGACCCACACACCGTGGAGCGGGCGTGGTTCCTGGCGTCCAGGTGGAGCGCGCCACTGTACGAACGACCTGGACGCCAGGGGCCGCGTCTGCTCGGCTCTGCCTGGGTCGACGGCGGACGGGATGGGAGCTCCCCGCGCACGCCACTACGAGCCCGCGGTCGGGAACGGCGCCCCCTCCATCCCGGTGCCGGCCGATCCCCCGCCGGAGGCATCGTCGTGACCGTGGGCCGCTCTATGCGGTGATCGACTCATGGCTTCCGGCCCTGTCCACATGTGGGCGCGCGTCGGCGTCGGCCGCGCCGAGCGGGCCGAAGGCAGGAGCGCGGGCGGGGCCAGAGCCGGGAAGCGCGCCCGGCGGAGCGGAGCGCAGCCGGGGCTTGAACCAGTAGAGAAAGTTGTAACTCAGTCGGGCGCGTGAGGCTGTTGCGCTTTCGTGGCTGGGGGCTGCCCGGCCTGGGCCGGTGCTTGCTGCTGATCTCCGTGGTCGGAGGCTCGGAACTCGTCCAGGAGGTCGAAGAACATCTCAAGGGCGGGCTGGCCGGCCTGCTCCGAAGCGCGCTCGATCTCCACTGCCCAGCCCAGGGCGCTGGGGTATGCCATGCCCAGCTTTTCCCCCACCCAGCGAGCGAACGGTCCCAGGCTTCCGGTGGAGAGGTCGGAGTTCTCATCGATGCCGTGAACGCTCAGGGCGGCCTGGTATCCGAACAGCATGGATTCCAGGTGCAGTAGCGAGTGGCCCCGCACCCACATGCCCGGACGCAGCCTCACTTCCTCCAGGAAGTCGTACACATCTGTCAGTTCCCCCAGTTGCCTGGGAGCCCTCCCGGCCTTCCTTGCTCCTGCCATGCGGGGACCCTAGTCGGGGTGGCAACGTGGCCGCACAGGACTATCCGCTTAGGCGGGCTTGAAGTCGTGGGCGCACGCTGGGAGTTCGAAGTCTTGGCGGTGTGCAAGCGGCAGGTAGATCACCGGTCTGAACCGCTCCAGGTCTGATGGAGGCTCCGGACTGCCCCGAGTTGGGTGGAGTCGAGTTGCTTGGTTTCAGGCTACTGGCGGGGTACGGAGTTCGTACTCCACCGGACTGAGCATGCCCAGTGCGGAGTGCCTGCGCTGTCGGTTGTGGAAGATTTCCAGGTATTCGAAGAGTGCGGTGGACAGCTCCACCCGGGTGCGCCACCGTCTGCGGTTGAGCAGCTCGACCTGGACGCGGGCCCAGAAGGACTCCATCAGAACCGGGGCATACCACACGGGGCTGACCGCCTCGCGATGCGGCTGCTCAAGCAGGGCTGACCGGTGCGCTGGCGCTGGCGATGAGCTGCTCGGCGGCGGGCAGGAAGACCTTGAGGTCGGCCTGGTCCTTCCCTTCGATCCCGACGGCGAACAGATGGCTCCTGCCTCCGTACCTGACGTCGGCCAGGTACAGCCGTAGCACCGCAGGTTCGGCAAGGCCGTAGATGTTGTCGCCGGCATTCGGCCAGGTCAGGAAGTCCGCGCAGGCCCGTGCCGGGCAGTCGGAGGCTTCGTTCACCGCCTTGCTGGAGATCTCGATGTCGACCAGCTTCGCCGGGAGAGCGCCGGTACCGATAGTGCCGCTCTTGGGTTCGGAGACGTGCAGGTTGGGACGGCCTTTGAGCCAGGTCAGCAGGCCTGATGTGGTCCTGGGTACTCCGGCGGCGCGTTTCCGGTTTTTGCCTACCGGGATGATGTCGGACCAGAACAGGACCCGGTGCGTGTCCCAGTAGCCCTCCGGTGCCACGGAGAACTCGACGGGCTGGTCCTCATGGCTCTCCCACCGTCCCTTGAAGGTCACCTTCAGCTGTCCGTTGAAGAAGTGTGTCGTCCGGTGCGGGCCCGCTTGCAGGGTTCCGGGATCAGAGAGCCCGGAGAGGCACGCGGGTGCGCAGCCCGGGATTCCCGCCGATGCCGTGGTCGTCGGGGTCCTGGATGGACTACCCGAGCCACCGGCTTCCCCTGAACCGCTGCTGCTGCACCCGCTGACGAGTGCCGCGGACAGCAGGACCGTAAAGAGTCCGACGACGGATTTCATGACGGACTCCCCTTGTCCGGCGGCCAGGTCGGCCCAAATCCTCCCAGAGGTCGTGAAGGACGTGAAGGAGCACGGGAAGGGCACATCTATGGGTATCGGCCCGCATGGCGCGCTCATCCCGGCTTGCGGGCTCCCTGTGCCCTGCAACTTCAAGACGGACGAGGCTCGATGGGAAACCATGCGGTGTGGTCGTTGAGCCAGGTGATGACCGCTCTGCCCATCAACAGGGCTAGCGGCAGGAAGAGTTGCTGGTCTGACGGTCCATGTGATGCGTGTGGTGACGTGGGTGACGGACACCGCCCACGGTTCCCTGTGCGAGGGGGATCGAGGAGGAGATCCGGGCTCGGATGCCTACCGACTCCCCGCGACTTGAGTACGGTTCGCGTCATGAGTGGGGGACCGTGGACCGGCAACGATCGCGAGCACAATGACGCTTGTCATGAGCGTTGGTTGCCGGTGCGGAACAGGGTCACGGACCGGCCGGGGTATCGGGACGACTGGTACGACGCGCAGTGCGGTGGTTGTCGGTTCTGGGTCGCGCTGGGTGGGGAGTTAGGGCGGGACTGGGGGGTCTGTACGCGCCCCGGCTCGGTGTTCGACGGGCGGGTCCGGGTCGAGCATGACGGCTGCGAGTTGTTCGCCGGCCGGGAAGACGGTTCCTTCGGCTGAGTGCGCTGCATGCGCTGAGTTCGGCTGATCGTTGCGTGGAACAGAAAGGCCCAGGTCACCGACCTGGGCCTTGTCCGTGCCGCTGAAGCCCCCTCAGTCCGTCGCCCCCGGCTTCACCACCGTGTCCACGAAGTCGCCGATCGCGCCCAGCGTCGCGCCCAGCTGTTCGATCTGGGGGAAGTGGGCCGCGTCCGGGATCGGGGCGAAGTGGCCGTTGGGGAAGGAGTCGGCGTAGCCGCGGCCGTACTTGAGGGGGGCTATGCCGTCTTCCTCGCCCCAGACGACCAGGACGGGGACCGTTACGCGGTGGAGGCGGGCGCGGAGTTTCGGGTCGTAGGTGAAGTGGTCGCCGCCGTAGACCGCGAGGGTCTTCTGGTTGGCGGCTGCTGCGGCTCGCTGTTCGTCGGTGAAGGAGGCGAAGTCGGGGCGGAACTCCGGCTTGGCGAAGGAGAGTTGGCTGACGTCGGTCGGGGCCATGGTGCGGGGGTCCACCACCCGGTTCTCGACCATGTGGGCGTGGATGCCGACCGCGTTCAGGAGGGTCAGGGCGCCGATGCGGCCCTGGTTGTCGCGCAGGGCCATCTCCGCGGCGATCCAGCCGCCGACGGAGTTGCCGATGACCATGACGTCCTTGAGGTCCAGCGTGTCGAGCAGGTCCAGGTAGGCGACGGCCAGGTCGGCGACGGTGTCGAAGCGGTCCGGGCGGGCGGTGCCGTCGAAGCCGGGGTGGGTCGGGGTGACGACGTAGACGTGTTCGGAGAGGGCGTTCGAGATGCCGGCGACCGTGCGGGGGCCGGCGCCGCCGTGCAGGACCAGGACGCCGGTGCCCTCGGTGTTCTCGCCGAACTCCTGGATGGTGACGGTGAGTCCGCCGGGGAGGGCGACGGTGCGGGAGGGGGCGGGGGACGTGGCGGAGGTGGGCATCGTGAGTCCTTTTCGCTTGGCTCGCCTGGGCTTTGGCGCTTGCTGAGAGCTGGCTCTCGTGAAGGTAGGGGGTTCGCTCTCTTTATGCAAGTCCACTCTCACGATGAGAGTTGGGTGTGCCGGGGAAGGTAGCCGCGCTGCTGGGTTACAAGGTGGTCAGCAGGTCGTCGAGGGGCGCGGGAGTGCGGTCGGGGGTGAGGGCCTCGACCAGGACCCGGCCGTAGTGGATCTTGCGGCCCGACGTCGTGCCGAAGAAGCGTCTCAACTGCTGCTGGATGGAGCGGCCTTGCTGGGCGGGCTGGTTCAGGAAGGTGCGGAGGGGGCGCAAGTCGCCCTCCGCGTCGATGAGTTCGGTGACGCGGGTCGGGCCCAGTGCGCGGATCAGTTCGTCCTCCAGGTCCGCCGCGCAGACGAAGACGGTCTGGTGCGGTGCGCCCACGCTGTCGAAAGCCCGGGTGTAGTAGGGGTGTTCGCGTTCGTCGCACAGGCCGGTGAGGCGTAGGCCAAGGCCGGATGGGGATGGGCCCAGGAGGCGGGCGTAGCGGCCTACGTTCATCGCGCCGCCCATCGACAGGACGCAGACTCCCTCGGCGGGCAGGTCCCGGCCGCGGGCGGTGGCCAGTGCGTCCACGGCTGCTACGTCACTGGGGCCTTCGAGCAGTACGGCGACCCGGACGCCGAGTTCCGCTGCCGACTCGCGTGCCGCGTCACCGGGGTCACCGGCCGCCGCCCACACCGCGACCGCCTCCCGGAACCGCTCCATTTCCCCCGTGCTCACCATGTCGACCATGAGACGAGTCTCCGCTCCTCCCCGGCCGATCCGGTAAGGATTTTTCGCCGGGCAGGGGAGCAACCAGCCGCGCAGGCCCCCGCGTTACGCGTCCGGCAGCGACTCCGTGAGGTGTTCCCAGGCCGGCCCCGGACCACTCGCCCGGGCTCAGACCGGTCACCGGTCACCGGTCACCAGTCACCAGTCACCAGTCACCGGTCACCAGTCACGGGTCACCGCTCACCCGGCCTCAGACCAGCCGCCGTAGATCCTCCAAGTACCGCAGGACGGCCGCGACCCGGCGGTCCACCTGGTCCGTCGGGGAGAGGTCGAGCTTGGCGAAGATGCTGCGGATGTGTTTGTGGACGGCGCCGTCGGTGACGACGAGCTTCTCGGCGATGGCGGAGTTGCCCAACCCCTCGGCCATCAGGGCGAGTACGTCGCGTTCGCGGGGGCTGAGGCGTTCCAGGCGGGTGTCCTGGCGGGAGCGGGTGAAGAGCTGGGCGACGACCTCGGGGTCGATGGCGGTGCCCCCGGCGGCCACCCGGTGCAGCGCGTCGAGGAACTCCTCGACCCGGCCCACGCGTTCCTTGAGGAGATAGCCGAGACCGTTCACCCCGCCGCCGAGCAGCTCGGTGGCGAAGCTCTGCTCGACGTAGGCCGACAGGACCAGTACCGCCAGATCGGGGCGGCGGCGCCTGGCCTCCACCGCGGCGACGATCCCCTCGTCGGTGTGCGTCGGCGGCATCCGTACGTCGAGGATGGCGACGTCCGGCCGGTGTACGTCGATGGCGTCCAGCGCCTCGTCGGGCGTGCCGGCGGTGGCCACCACGTCCAGCCCCTCGGCCCGCAGCAGCAGGGCGAGGCCCTCGCGCAGCAAGGGGTCGTCCTCGGCGATCACGATCCGCATGGCATGTTCCATCTCGTCCACCTCATGTGCCACAGGGGAGATCCACCGTCAGGACGGTCGGGCCGCCCGGTGGGCTGGTCAGGGTGAGATCGCCGTCGTGGGCGGCGATGCGGCGGCGGATGCCGGTGAGGCCGGAGCCGCCGTCCTCGTCGGCGCCGCCCCGGCCGTCGTCCTCGATGGTCAGCAGCAGTCGGCCGGCACTGCCGCGTGCCGTGACCGTCGCGTGCCGTGCGCCGCTGTGCTTGGCGATGTTGGTCAGGGCCTCGGCGACGACGAAGTACGCGGTGGCCTCGACGGACGCGGCACAGCGCGCGGATACGTCCACGTCGATCCGGCACGGCACCGCGCAGTCCGCGGCGAGACCGGACAGCGCGCCCGCGAGGCCCCGGTCGGCCAGCACCGGCGGGAGGATGCCGCGGGCGACCGTGCGGAGTTCGGCCAGGGCCTGTTCGGCGGCGGACTGGGCGCGTTCGAGGAGTTCGTCGGCGCCGGCCGGGTCGCGGGCGACCATACGGCGGGACGCCCCGATCAACACCGCAACGGAGACAAGGCGATTCTGCGCGCCGTCGTGCAACGAGCGCTCGATGCGCCGGAGTTCGGTGGCGTGGGCGTCGAGGGCGGCGGCCCGGGTGGCGGTCAACTCCGCTACGCGCAGGGAGAGATCGACGTCGGGACCGGCCGCGAGGAGCCGTCGTCCGGGGTCCGACTGGAGGCGGGCCATGCCGGGCGTCAGCCCCAGGATGATGGCGATCCAGCCCACGCCCAGCAGCGCCACGGCGAGGGCGTCCGCCCAGGTGTGCGCGTTGCCGACGCCCAGGGAGGTGGCCGTCGTGTTCGCGGGCAGGAACTTCCAGTACAGCGGGAACGCGGTGTCCCGCACGGCGAGGACCGGCAGCAGCACGCCGAGCAGCCCGAGCAGCAGGCCCAGGGTGGAGTGCCGTACCAGCCAGCGCAGTTCGCGGTGGGTCGTCGCGTCGGCGAGGGCGAGCCGCAGCCGGGTGGGCGGCGGCTCCGGGGCGACGACCTCGGGGCCCCGGCGGGCGAGCCGCTCCCGCTCCCGGCCGGCCAGCGCGTGCAGGGCGCGCAGCAGCGCGGGCGCCATGAGCAGCCCGACTCCTACGACACTCGTCGCGGCGGTGACGGCCAGCCACAGCACCAACAGGCCTGCGAGCACTGCCGTGTTGAGGCCGGAGGCGAGCTGCGCGAGGGCCTGGCCCGCGGTGCTCAGGGCCCGTAGCGCGAGGTGCCGGACGCTCTCGCGCGGGGCGGCCGCCCCGGCACCGGCCGCCCCGCCGCCGCCCTCGCTCGTGCTCGCTGTCATGCGAACGACCCTATGCCGTACGGCAGTTCCGCGCGGGCGCCGAGCCGCAGGAGTACAGCCTGCTGTACCTCGCATCCGGTGGGCTGCGGGATCGGCCGGGAGGGGTGCCGGTCCATAGCGTCGACGACGACAGCGGAAGCCGTACGAAACCCCGGGAGCAGCCCCGATGCAGAACACGACGACCCCCGATCCCGCCGACCGGATCGGCACCGGCGACATCGCCCGCGCGCTGCTCTGGGTCACGGTGGTGGCCAGCGCGCTCGCCAACATGGCGGCCTCCTTCGGCGGCGCCGACACCTGGGTGCACCTGGTGTGCGGCGCGGTCACCGTGCTGTGCGCGGGCACCCTCGTCGTACGGAACCTGAGGGGCCGGCGATGAACACCACGGTCACCCCAGTCACCACCGCGGCCATCGCCCTGGAGGGCGTCAGCAAGTCCTACCCGGGAGGCGTACGAGCCCTGGACGACGTGTCGTTGACCGTGGAGCGCGGCACCTTCCTCGCCGTGATGGGACCCTCGGGTTCCGGCAAGAGCACGCTGATGCACTGCGCCGCCGGGCTCGACTCGCCGACGTCGGGCAGTGTCCGAATCGACGGCCACGAGATCGCCGGGCTGAACGAGACCCGGCGCACCCAACTCCGGCGGGAGCGCGTCGGGTTCGTGTTCCAGGCCTACAACCTGATCCCCTCCCTCTCGATCGAGGACAACATCACGCTGCCGCTCCGGCTGGCGGGCCGCCGTGCCGACCGCGACTGGCTGCGCACCCTGGTGGAGCGGGTCGGACTGGCCGACCGGTTGTCCCACCGCCCGGCCGAACTCTCCGGCGGACAGCAGCAACGGGCCGCCGTCGTACGGGCGTTGGTGGCGCGGCCCGCCGTCGTGTTCGCCGACGAACCGACCGGCGCGCTCGACCTGCGCAGCGCCCACGAGGTCCTCGACCTGCTGCGCGACCTCGTGAACGACCTGCGCCAGACGGTCGTGATGGTCACCCACGACCCGGCCGCCGCCGCCCGCGCCCACCACGTGCTGGTGATGGCGGACGGCCGGGTCGTCGAGGCCCTCAAGGCACCGACCGCCCCCGAACTGGCCGGCCGTCTCGTCGAGTTGGGGAGGGCCTGAGCCATGTTCCGTCTTGCACTTCAGATGGTCGGACACCGGATCACCGCGCTGATCGCCGTGGCCTGCGCGGTCCTCGGCGGTGCGGCCCTGCTCACCGCCACCGGTGTCCTGGCCGAGTCCGGCCTCCGTTCCCACCTCCCCGCCGGGCGGCTCGCGGGCGCGTCCGTCGTGGTCGCAGCCGACCAGGAGTACCACCCGGCCGGCGACCTCCCGCTCGCGCTTTCGGAACGGCGCCGCGTACCCGCCCAACTGGTCCGCGAACTGGGCGAGTTGCCGGGCGTCACCGCGGCGGTCGGTGACATGAGCTTCCCCGCCGCGCTCCTCGACGCCCACGGGAGGGTCGTAGCGGCGGAGGACCCGCAGGTGGCGGGGCACGGTTGGTCCTCGACCCAACTGCTGGCTGGTGCGCCGCACATCACCGGCCGCGCGCCGACCGCCGCCGACCAGATCGCCGTGGACAGCGCCACGGCCAGGGCGGCAGGCATCGAGCCGGGCGACACGGTCCAGGTCGTCGTCAACGCCCGCCCGGCGACCGGCTATCGAGTCTCGGCGGTGGTCGACGCGCCGGGCGGCGGCGTCTACTTCGCCGATGCGGCGGCCCTACGACTCTCCGAGCACGCGGACCGGGTCGACCTGGTGGGGCTGCGTACCGCGCCCGGTGCCGAGGCGCGGGTGGCCGCCGAGGTGCGTACGAAGCTCAAGGGCACCGGGCTGCTGGCCGTCACCGGGGCCGGACGGGGCGACACGGCCGCGCCCGGGGCCGGGGCGTCCCGGTCGCTGCTGGTGCTGTTGGCCGGTTCACTGTCCGGGATCGTCGTGCTGATCACCGGGTTCGTGATGGCGAGCGCGCTGGCCGTGTCGATCGGCGGGCAGCGCCGTGACCTGGCGCTGATGCGGGCCGTGGGGGCGAGTCCGAAGCAGATCCGGCGGCTGGCGGCCGCGCAGTCCACCGTCGTCGCGGCGGTCGCCGTCGGACCCGGTGTCGGACTCGGCTATCTGCTCGCCGGGCAGTTCCGTCGGCTGCTCGCCGACCGGGGGGTCGTACCGCCCGAACTCCCGCTCACCTACAGCCCGTTGCCCGCACTCGCGGCGATCGTGCTGCTGGTCCTCGCCGTGCAGGTGTCCGCCCGTTGCTCGGCCTGGCGTACCTCGCGGATGCCGGCCACCGAGGCGGTCGCCGAGTCCCGCAGCGAGCCGCGCGAGCCGTCGCGGACCCGGACGCGGATCGGTCTGGTCGTGATCGCGGTCGCTCTCATCATGTCCGCACTGCCGCTGTTCTCGCGCACGGTCCTCGGCGCCACGGCCACCTCGATCGCCGGGATCGTCGGGGCGATCGGCCTGGCCCTGGCGGGTCCGGCGCTGGTGCGGGGCATCGGCGGTGCGGCGGCCCGCGCGACGCGGCACGGCGGCTCGGCGTCGACCTGGCTGGCGATGGCCAACCTGCGCGCCTACGCCCTGCGCAACGCGGGCATCGTCTCCACGCTGGCCATGGCGGTCGTGTTCGTGCTGACGTACACCTTCACCCAGACCACCGTGCTGGCCGCCACCGCACACGACACCAGCACCGGAACACTGGCCCAACTACGGCTCGGCGCACCGGGGTTGGGAGGTCTGCCCGACGGCACGCTCGCCGCCGTACGGAAGACCGCCGGGGTGCGGGCCGCCGCGCCGGTCTCCACGACGACCGTGGTGTGGGAGTACGAGCAGTTCGGCGACAAGGCGGCCGAGTCGGGTGCCGCGACGATCCTCACCCCGGACGCGGCGGGCGTCCTCGACCTCGACGTCCGGGACGGCGGTCTGGACCGGCTCGCCGGTGCGACCGTCGCCGTCAGCAGTGACGTAGCCCGCACCCGCTCCGCGACGGTGGGCCGCACGGTGAGTCTGGTCCTCGGTGACGGAACTCGCGTGAAGGCGAAGGTCGTCGCCGTGTACGGGCGGGGCCTCGGCTTCGGCTCGGTGGTGCTCTCGCACGACCTCGCCGCCGGACACACCACGACGGCACTCGACCAGTCGC
Source organism: Streptomyces hokutonensis (assembly GCF_000376565.1). GTDB lineage: Bacteria > Actinomycetota > Actinomycetes > Streptomycetales > Streptomycetaceae > Streptomyces > Streptomyces hokutonensis. Next base: position 43,774 of record NZ_BARG01000074.1, read on the forward strand.
TCCTGATCCGCACCGACGGAACGGCAAGCGCCCAGCAGCACCTCACCGCCCTCGCGGCCGACCGCCCGGGACTGGTCCTCGCACCCGCCAACTCCCCCTCCACCGGCGGCCTTTCGGACGCCCCGCCCGAGGTGTGGATCAACCTCGCCCTCATCGTGGTCCTGCTCGTCTACCTCCTGCTGAGCATCGCCAACAAACTGGTCGCGGCCACCGCGCAACGCCGGGTCGAACTCGGCGCCCTCCGCCTCAACGGCACCACGCCCCGGCAGATCCGCGCCATGATGCGCCGCGAGGCCGCGGTCACCGCCGCCACCGCGCTCACCACCGCCCTGCTGCTCTCCGCGGTCCCCCTCGCCCTCCTCGGCCAGGGCTTCCTGGGCCGCCCCTGGCCGGCGGGCCCGGTCTGGCTGCTCCCCGCCCTTGCCCTCACGGTCACGGCGACGGCCTTCCTCACCATCGAACTCCCCACCCGCCAGGCCCTGCGGACCCCGCCGGCCGACGCGATCCGCGCGCAGTGAGCGAGGGGCCGGACGGGAGCGTGAAGTGAGTTAAGGAATGATCCGGTCCGGCGGTGAAAGGATCCGGGCGGAGCCGGACAGGACAGGTCGTGGAATCCATGACGGAACAGGAGACGCGCCGGATGCGGCGGGCGCGTTTCGAAGGGCTGGCGCGGGTGGTGGTGGAACCGCTGCACCGGTATCTGCTGCGGCGGGCGAGCACCGAGACGGCCGAGGACGTCCTCTCGGAGACACTGCTGGTGCTGTGGCGGCGCCTCGAGGACGTCCCCGGGCTCGGCGACGACGTCACGCCGGACCCCGACGACGTACTTCCCTGGTGCTACGGGGTGGCTCGGGGTTGCCTCGCCAACGCCCGCCGGGCCGACGGGCGCAGACTCCGGCTGGTGGAGCGGCTGATCAGGACCCAGCAGCGGGCCCCGGAGGAGGCCGCCGAGCACAGCGAGCTGCATGCCGCGCTCGACTCCCTCGGGGCGGCGGACCGTGAGGTGGTGCGGCTGTGGGCGTGGGAGGGGCTGGCGCCGCGGCAGATCGCGGAGGCGACCGGGTCGACGCCCAACGCGGTGAGCATCCGGCTCCATCGGGCGAAGGCGAGACTCGCCGACCGGCTGGGGCGAAAGAATGGCGCACTGCCCGGACACAAGAGCGATGAAGGAAGGAGCGGTCGGTGAACGACGACGAACTGCTGGCCCGGCTGAAGGCCGCGGACCCCGCGCTGACCCGTAGTGCTCCGCCGCCCGACATCGATCAGCTTGTGGAGGCCACGTTGAACACCGTCACACCTACCGCCCCTCTTGACGCCGGTGCGCCCTCGGTACGGTCCCGCCGGCACCTCCTCGGACTCGCGGCGGCGGTCGGTCTTCTCGTGCTCGGCGGCGGTATCGGGGTGGGGGTCATGGCGAACGGCGGTGGCGGTGGTACGTCCAACAATCAGGCAGGCCGCGGGAGTTCGGCCGCCGCCGGGGCCCTGAGGCTCACCGCCGAGGGCGGCTCCGCGAAGTGCATGGCGCCCACCCCCGAGAGCCTGCGCGGATACCCGACGCTCTTCATCGGAACGGTCACGTCCGTCAAGGGCACCGTGGTCACCTTCCGCGTCGACCACTGGCTGAAGGGCGGCACCGCCCGCACGGTCGTCCTCGACAGCGACACCAGCCGCCCGGAGGCGCTCACGTTCAGCGACGGCGAGCGCTACATCGTCGCCGCCAAGGACGGCGTAGTACCCGTGTGCGGCGCGAACGGCGTCACGGCCGACGACATCCCCAAGTTCCGCAAGGCGTACGGGAAATGACCACCGGCCCCGTCCCGGCTCCGGCTACCGCAGTGCGCTCGCGCGCCGGTGGCCGGGGATGTCCAGCCACCGGGCCGCGGCCGTGCGCGCCACCGGAAGGAAGTCGGCCCGGGCCAGGATCGCGGTGAGCAGGTCGTCGCGCGAGGCCATGCCCAGCGCGTAGACCAGGCTCTCCAGCGTGGCCGCGGTCACCGGGTCCCGGTCGCTCAGCCATACGGCGTGGTGGTGGGCGACGGCGGTCCGCAGGAAGTCCCCGCCGGCCCGGTCGGCCGCCACATGGCCCAGGCCGCGCACGGCGGCGTACGCCGTGGGCCGCGGCACGCTCGGCAGCACCGCGAGCCGCTGGAGCAGCCCGCGGTGGCGGTGGTCGCCGAGGACGCGCAGCGCGTCCAGCAGTACCACCGCGAGCCGTTCGTGCCGGACGGCCGACGGGCGGACCAGCTCGGCGGCGAGCGCGTCCGCGAGCACCGGGCGGTACGGGGTGGCCGCGAGCAGGAAGGCGGCGTAGAGGCGGACGTCGAAGAGCGGACTGGCCAGCGTCTCGGCGACCAGCGCGGCCGGGATCGCGGGATCGCGCACCCGGTCCGGTTCTACGGTGCCCAGTCGCGCCGTCACCCTGCCGACCGCCGCCGCCACCAGCGCACGGGCGTCCGGATCGGACCCGCCCCTGTCCCTGCTCCCGTTCCTGTGGTGTTCGTCCGGCCGAGTCGAGGCGCGGCGGCCCCGTACGGCTCGGGCGTACTCGGGGTGCAGCGCGGACAGATGTTCGCGCAGCGGCTCGACCTGGTCGCCGGTCGGGCCGCCGCCGGAGTCCCGCACCGCCCGGACGAGAGTCCGCAGCTGGCCGTCGTCGAAGTGCCGGTAGCGCACCTTGCGGAAGCACGCCATCACCGCGCCCCGGTGCGCCAACGGCCCGCTGGGGCGGGCGAGTTCGCTCAGCACCAGGTCGGCCGCGTCGGGGTGCCCGCAGTTGTCCAGCGCGCAGACGATCTCGGTCGCCGTCAGCCGGGCCCGTCCGGCGGCCATCGCACCGCACACGGCGATGACGGTACGGCCGCCCCGCCGGTGGTTCAGCAGCCGGTTGAGGGACTCGAAGCGGAGCATCCACGGCAGGTCGTCGGCGATCACCATCTCCTCGACGAGCCGTTCGGCCAGCGCGGACCAGGTGCCCGACGGCATCAGCACCACGTCGGGACGCGCGCACAGGCCGTCCACCAGCTGGTCCCAGTCGTCACCGGTCATCACATCGCCGGACACCGCCTGCTCCAGCAGGTCTTCCAGCGGCCGTACGGCGGGGCCCGCCGGGTCGACGTCCAGGACGGGACCGGGTGCCCAGTAGCGCCACACGGTGCGCGCGGTGGCGGTAAGTGTGTTGCGGGGCAGCGCGAGCAGTTCCTCGTAGCGGCGAACCGCCCGCCAGGGAACGGGAGTTCGGCCCGTCTCCCAGCGCGAGACGGTGCTGACGCTCACCTCGCGGTCGTACACCCCGCCGTGGAAGGCCGCCGCGAAGGCCGGCAGCGATCTCAGCGAACTCTCCCCGGCCAGCAGGCGGTTGACCCGTAACAGCCAGGCGACGCGGGCCCGTCGGCCCAGTGCGGAACCCGCGGCGACCGCCGCGTGAGCATCCATCCGGCAAGTCTGGCAGGACCCGGACATCACCAGGGCAAGGACGACAAATGTCACCGCCATACCCCGTTTCCCACCGTCCGGCGACCGCCGTTGCACCGCGCGGCGAGCCGTGCAACGCACCCGGAACGGGCACCGCCGACGGGGTACCAACGGGGCACCGGCCCCCGACGGGCGGGTCCGGCACGGGGGTGCGGACCCGCCCCGTCGGCGGGGCGGGTGCGTGCCCTTCGGTGTGACGAACGTCCGTCCGATCGAGTGGACTCGCCGGGACGCGCAACGCAGGAGGACCCTCCGCCGGACTCCGGATGGTGGCGTGGCCACCTCAACCCCCAACCGGAAGAAGCGCCCCGGCATGCGACGTACTCCTTCCCGACGCCTGGTGGCAGCCGCGCTGCTGGCGGCGTCCGTACTGATCCCGACGGCAACCACATCCGCCGTGGCCACGACGGCCACGGCAACCGTCTCCCTCCCGGGTGCCGACCGGGACCACTGCCCGGCGGGCCCGGCGGGCGGCCTCGGTCGTACGACGACCGCCCGGCTGGACAAGGCCGTCGCCGACGTCCGCCGCCAGGCCGGGATTCCCGGTGTCGTCGTCGGGCTGTGGATGCCGGGCAAGGGCTGCTACGTCCGCGCGACCGGCGAAGCCGACACCGTCACCCACCGCCCGATGACCACCGACCTGTACGCGCGCATCGGCAGCGAGACCAAGACCTTCACGGTCACCGCGCTGCTCAGGCTCGTCGACGAGGGGCGGATCCGGCTGGACGACCCGATCGCGCGCTACGTCCGCGGGGTGCCCGACGGCCGGCACATCACGCTGCGCCAGCTCGCCGAGATGCGCAGCGGACTCTTCCCCTACACCGCCGACCCCGGCTTCGTGCACGACCTGCTGAGCGACACCAGCCGCTACTTCACCCCGCGTGAGGTGCTCGCGTACGGCTTCAAGCACGACAACACGTTCGCGCCGGGCACCCAGTTCGAGTACTCCAACACCAATCTGGTGCTGCTCGGCCTGGTGATCGAGAAGGTCAGCGGGCAGCGCGCCGCCGACTTCATCGAGCGGCGGGTGCTGCGCCCGGCGCACCTCGGCCACACGCTGCTCCCCGGCGGCCCCGAGTTCCCCGACCCGCACGCGCGCGGCTACACCAACCAGACGCTGAGCGGCGCCGTCGCGGACGCCACGGACTGGAACCCCAGCTGGGCCTGGACGGCCGGCGCGATGATCTCCGACCTGCACGATCTGCGCAGCTGGGCCAGGACCGTCGCCACCGGCACCCTCCTCAGCCCGGAGACCCAGCGGCAGCGGCTCAGGACGCTGCCGACCGGCTTCCCCGGCCTCAGCTACGGCCTGGGCATCTTCGAGAGCGGCGGCTGGATCGGCCACAACGGCTCCATCCCGGGCTACGAGACCGTCACCGTCTACCTCCCCTCGCAGAAGGCCACCCTGGTCGTCATCCTCAACACCGACATCACCTACGGCGGCCAGGAACCGTCCTCACTCGTCGCCCGCGCGGTTACCGAGATCGTCACCCCGGACAACGTCTACGACCGGCCGGTCCCGTCGAACCCGGAGTCCCTCCGCTAGCGGTTCCCGCCCCGGACGGAGGCGGCACAGGGACGAGGAAGCCCCCTTTCCCGTCCCTGTGCCGCCTTCACCGCTCCGGCCTATTCGGCCGGCCCGCCGAGGTCCGCTTCCTCGGGCAGGATCTCCAGGTCGATCTCCGGGCGGCCGAGCAGCGGGCCCAGCGCGAGACCGCGCTCCGGCGGCCAGAACTCGGGCTTCGCACCGGGGACGGGGTCGTCGCCACCCTCCAGCCACAGTCCCTCGCCCCCGCCGGGGGTGAAGAAGGACACCATGTGTGCCTGCTCGCCGGTGCGGTTGCGGAACCGGTGCCGGGTGCCCCTCGGCACGAAGACGAAGTCACCGGCGTCGGCGACGAAGGTCTGGTCGCCGTTCAGGAACTCCAGCGAGCCCGAGACGACGTAGAAGGATTCGTCGGCGCTCTTGTGCACATGGGCTATCGGTCCGCCGCCCGGGGGCACCCAGCAGACCGTGAAACCGAGTGCGCCGCCGGTGGAGTCGGCCGTCGCCAAGGTCTCGTAGACATCGCCGGACATCCACTTGACCACCCCCTTCTCGGCGGGGACGTGCAGGACGCGCGGACGGTAGTAGTCCGCCGTCTCCGCGCCGTCGTTCGGCAGTGCAGTTGTCATGTCGTGTCCTCGCAGGGCAGGGAATGGCAGGGGAATGCCACGTGTCGGAAGATTCGGAACAACTGTGTTGCGTGATATGGGAGTTCAGTGGATGCCGAACTCCCGGGCCTGTCGGGTGGCGGCCCGGATGCCCTCGGTGAAGGGCTCGCCGTGGCCGGGCAGCACCAGGTCCGCCGTCAGGAAGTCCAGGCGGTCGAGGGCGGCGAGCGCGGCCCCGCTGTCGTGGGTGAAGCAGCGGCTCACCAGGGTGGGACCGGTGCGCTTGGTGAAACCGTCGACGGTGACCAGGGCGTCGCCGGTGAAGAGCAGCCCGCGGTCGGCGAAGAAGTACGCGGCGCTGCCGGGTGTGTGACCCGGCAGTACGACGGCCCGGGGCGCGCCCGGGACCTCCTTCAGCACCCGGTCGGCGTCGAACTCCCGCGCACCGAGCACCGGGCGGGCGGTGAACGCCCCGGACCGGGCCAGCGCGAGAGGGAGCGCGAGCGCGGCGGGTCTGCGCAGCAGATACGGCAGCATCGACCGCTCCGGCTTGGCGTGCTTCATCGCGCTGCGCGGGCCGTCGCGCAGGATCGCGGCGTCCCCCGCATGGATCCAGAGGTCGGTGCCCGCTTCCTGGAGGGGGCGGGCGAGACCGGTGTGGTCGGGGTGGCCGTGGGTCAGGAGTACGGCGTGGATGTCGGCCTCGCTGCGGCCGAGGTCGGCCAGCAGGGTGCGCAGTTGCCCGAGGTGCGCGGGCAGCCCCGCGTCGACCAGGACCAGGCCGTCGGGGTCCTCGATCAGGTAGAAGTTGACGCCGTGGTCGCCTAGGCGGTGGACACCGGCGGCGACCTGCGTGGGCGCGGGACGGGACATACGAGCCTCCGGCGACCGGACATATTCGATACAGTTGACTGTAACAGAATTGGATGGTGCCCCGATGGCAGACGCGACGCCACGTCGGTCCTACAACTCCGAGGGCCGCCGCGAGGCCGCGCGCCGCAACCGGGCCGCGGTACTGACGGCCTGCCGTGAACTGCTCTTCCGGGAGGGCTACCACGCCACGACCGTGCGGGCCGTCGCCGAGCGGGCGGGCGTCTCCCCCGAGACGGTGTACAAGTCGTTCGGCGGCAAGCCGGGCATGGTCAAGGCCCTGTGGGACATCACCCTCGCCGGAGACGACGAACCGGTGCCCATGGCCGACCGTCCCCAGGTCAAGGAGTTCCTGGCGATACGGGAGCTGGACACCAAGCTCCGGCTCTACGCCGCCTACGTCCGCGGAATCCACGAACGGGTCGCCGCCCTCTTCGCCCTCCTGACCCAGGCCGGCCCGGACGTCGGCGAGGTCCTCGACACCGCCGAACAGGAACGCCTCACCGGCGTCACCATGTTCGTCACCCACCTCGGCCAAACCGGCGCGCTCGCCCCGGACGCGGATCCGGCCCACCTCGCGGACATCTTCTGGGCCCTGGCCGGCCCCCAACTGTTCACCCAACTCACGTCCGGACGCGGCTGGTCCACCGCCACCTACGAGAAGTGGCTGACCGACACGCTCACCGCGACGCTGGTTCCCCGCCCATCGGGGAGGGGAGGATTCACCAGCTGATCCCCGCCGCCACCGGCAAGTGGTCGCTCCCCGTGGCCGGCAGCACCCACGCCTTCGTCGGCCGTACGCCCCGCACCAGGATCTGGTCGATCCGCGCCACCGGGAACTTCGCAGGCCAGCTGAAGCCGAAGCCGTCCCCGGCCGTGTCCTGGACCGAGCGCAGTCGCGAGGTCAGGACGGTCAACTCGCGGTCGTCCGTGGTGCCGTTGAGGTCGCCGAGCAGCACCACCCGCTTCTCCGGCTCGGCGGCGACGGCCTTCGCGAGCGCCTTCGCGCCACGGTCCCGGTCGTCCGTGCGGAAGCCGCTGCCGGGCAGCACGCGTACGGATCCCAGATGGGCCACGTACACCGCGAGCGGCCCCCGGTCCGTGGTCACCGTGGTGCGCAGCGCGCGGTTCTCGGCCGCCCTGGCACCGGCCGGCAGGCGGTCCGCCAGCGGCCCGACGTCCATCGCGGTGTCGACCGCCCGGGTGTCCGACAGCGGCAGCCTGCTCCACACCCCGACCGTGCCCAGCACCGCGTGGTACGGGTACGCCGTCGCCAGCTCCTTCTCGTACGTGCCGCTCGCCCGCGCGGTCAGTTCCTCCAGCGCCAGTACGTCCGCGCCGGAGGCGGCCAGGGCGCGGGCGGTGCCGGCCGGATCGGGGTTGTCGGCGCCCACGTTGTGGCTGACCACGGTGAGGTCGCCGGCCCCGCCGGACCTGTCGCCGAGCAGCCCGCCGAAGAGGTTCAGCCACACCGCGACCGGCAGCACCAGCGCGACCGTCGCGACGGCGGAACGGCGCCAGAGCGCGCGGGCCAGCAGCACCGGCACGAACAGACCGAACCACGGCAGGAAGGTCTCCACCAGACTGCCGAGCCCCCCGACCCGGTTCGGGATCCACGCGTGCAGCAGCATGAGCAGCCCGAGCGACAGCGCGAGCACGGCCGACACCGGGGCACGCTTCCAGGGCCCCGGCCGGATTGTGGTATCGGTTTCACCTGCGCTTACCTCTCGACCGACGTCTCCCCCGACACGTACCTCTGCGCTCATACCGCCACTCAAAGCCACCCCGTGTTGCCGCCGCGTATGAGCTTTTCGATACGTCACCGATACGCGCCGGCTCGTAGCCTCGACGGCATGCGTGTGCTGATCGTCGAGGACGAGCCCTATCTGGCCGAAGCCGTCCGTGACGGCCTGCGCCTGGAGGCGATCGCGGCCGACATCGCGGGCGACGGCGACACCGCCCTGGAACTGCTCGACATCAACGCCTACGACATCGCCGTCCTCGACCGTGACATCCCGGGCCCCTCCGGCGACGAGGTCGCCCGCCGTATCGTCGCCTCCGGCAGCGGTGTCCCGATCCTCATGCTCACCGCCGCCGACCGCATCGACGACAAGGCCTCCGGCTTCGGACTCGGCGCCGACGACTACCTCACGAAACCCTTCGAGCTCCGCGAACTCGTCCTCAGGCTCCGAGCCCTCGACCGCAGGCGCGGCCACACCAGGCCGCCCGTGCGGGAGATCGCGGGGCTGCGCCTCGACCCCTTCCGCCGGGAGGTCTTCCGCGAGGGACGCCATGTCGCGCTCACCCGCAAGCAGTTCGCCGTGCTGGAGGTCCTCGTCGCCGCCGAGGGCGGCGTCGTCAGCGCCGAGGACCTGCTGGAACGGGCCTGGGACGAGAACGCCAACCCCTTCACCAACGCCGTCCGCATCACCGTCTCGGCCCTGCGCAAACGGCTCGGCGAACCCTGGCTGATCGCGACGGTGCCGGGCGTCGGCTACCGCATCGACACAGCGACCGACGGAGCACCGACCGACGGAGTCCCCCATGGATAGGCCCCCCGGTCCGGTGGACAGGCCTCCCGGCCTCAGCGTCCGCGTCAAACTCACCCTCAGCTACGCCGGGTTCCTCATGGTCGCCGGCGGCCTGCTGCTCGCCGCCGTGTGGGTGTTCCTGAGCCGGGTGCGTCACGTCGGGCTCGTCCTCATGCCCGGCTACCAGGGCGCCGTCGTCCGCGCCTTCGCCCCGATCGCGGTCGTCTCGCTGGCGTGCCTGCTGGTGTTCGGGCTCGTCGGGGGCTGGTTCCTGGCCGGCCGGATGCTCGCCCCGCTGACCCGTATCACCGGCGCCACCCGGCTGGCCGCGACCGGATCGCTCGCGCACCGGATCCAACTGCCGGGCAGCAACGACGAGTTCCGCGAGCTGGCCGACTCCTTCGACACGATGCTCGCGCGGCTCGAAGCCCATGTCGCCGGTCAGCGGAGGTTCGCGGCCAACGCCTCGCACGAGCTGCGCACCCCGCTGGCCATCTCCAAGACGCTCCTCGACGTGGCCCGCACCGACCCGACCTGCGACACCGGCGAGGTCATCGACCGCCTGCACGCCGTCAACACCCGGGCGATCGACCTCGTCGAGGCCCTGCTGCTGCTCAGCCGCGCCGACCAGCGGTCCTTCACCCCGGAACACGTCGACCTGTCCCTCCTCGCGGAGGAGGCCACCGAGACGCTGCTCCCGCTCGCGGAGAAGCACGGCGTCACCGTAGAGACCGGCGGCGACATCGCCCCGACCACCGGATCGCCGGCGCTGCTCCTACAGCTGACCACGAACCTCGTGCACAACGCGATCGTCCACAACCTGCCCGCGGAGGGCACCGTGCGGGTGACCACCGAGGTCCGCCCGAGGACGGTGGCGCTCACCGTCGAGAACACCGGCGGGAGACTCACCCCGCAACTGGTCCCGACGCTCACCGAACCGTTCCAGCGCGGCACCGAGCGCGTCCACAGCGACCAGGCGGGCGTCGGCCTCGGCCTGGCCATCGTCAAGACCATCACCGACGCACACGACGGCACCCTCACCCTCACTCCCCGCCCCACCGGCGGACTCCGCATCACCGTGGAACTCCCCACGCGGAACCCCCGGCCGTACGAACGGCATCCCGCCGTCGGCCGGTTCTGATCTCTGTGTGACAATCCCCGCCTTGATGTTCGAAGCCACTCGAAGCCGTTCGAAGTGGGCTTCGACGAGGGTTCGAAGAGAGATCGGGCTGCCATGCCTTTCCACAGACGCCGCTTCCTCGCTGTCCCGGTAGCGGCCCTCACGGCCCTAGCCGTGGCCCAGGCCGTCACCACCGTCCCGGCCGTCGCGGCGCCCGCGACCGGATCCGCGTCCGACGTGTCGGCGACACTCCCCGCGCGGACGACCTCCGCGCCCGCCGCCAATGACCTGTCCGGTTCCGGCCAGACGGTCGTCTGGAGCCAGACGACCGCGGCCGACACGGCGGCGCACGGCTGGCTCGCCGTCGCCGGAGGCACCCCGCAGGACCTCGGCCGGCTCGCGGACACCGCCGACACGGTGACCGTCCACGCGGTCTCCGTCCAGGACGGCGTCGTGGCCACGGCCACCTCCACCAACCCGAACGGCGCCCTCGCCGACCACGTCACCCTGCGCCACCTAGGCTCCGGCGCCGAGGACGTCCTCCCGGTCGCCTACGACAACTCGGGCGCCGCAGGCGACGAGCGCTACCGCGGCCAGGCCGGCGACGGCATCCTCGTCCAGCAGAGGTACCAGGACGACACCTCCGCCTACCTGGTCCGCCTGCTGCTGCGCACCCCCGGCGCCGCGGACCGCACCCTCCTCTCCGGCGACGAGCAGTACGAGGTCCTCGACTCGGACGCCGACGGTGCCCTGGTGGAGCGGCGGACCGCGCCCGGCTGGGGCTACGAGATCGTCTACGTCGACTTCGCCACCGGCACGACGGTCACCGTGGCCGAGCCCACGACCGAGGAACTGCCGCAGGCCCTGGAGTTCACCCCCGACCACTTCGGTGTCGTCGACGGGACGACCCTGACCGAGTGGCGGCGCTCGGCACCCGGCGACACCCCGGCCACCGTCACGCTGCCGGTAGCCAACGCCCGCTGGATCGGCGACGACACCCTCGCCTGGTACCAGCGCAACGACTCCGACGCCTCGAACGAACTCTTCGCGATACCCCGGGACGGATCCGCGGCGGCCAAGGACCTCGGCGGTTCCTTCCGTGACGTGGAGGTCGGCGACGACGGCAGGATGCGCACCTCGCTCTACCGCCCCGACATCGACGCCGCGATCCAGACCCTCACCGACGGCCGCGTCTCCACCACCGCGGGCGACGCCACCACCATCCCCGCCGGACTCGCCCGGCTGGACGCGCTGGCCCTGTCCGGCGGCGCGCTCTACACCGCCGACGACTCGTCCCGCCCCGACGGAGTCGTGCTCCGCTCGGACCTGACGGTCGGTGCGTCCGGGGCCTCGGCGAGCACACCGTCGCGGGTGCTGGCGTACTCCGGCGGCCCGGTGCACCAGACGCTCGCCGCGGCCGGCGGACGGATCCTGGTCGAGCAGACGGACGCCGCCGGCGCGGGCCAGTTCCAGGTCTACGAGAACGGCACCCAGGTCGGCACACCGCTGGACAACGCGAACGGCTCGGCGATCACGGTCGCGGACTTCGACGGCACCCACGCGCTGCTCTCGGACCGGACCACCGTGAACAACGGCACCCTGCTCCTCTACACCTTCGCCACCGGCAACTCCCAGCGCGTACCGGGCGGTTCGGCCCTCTCCGGCGGCGCCGTGTACTCCTCGGAGCGCAACGGCACCACGACCACCTGGTCGATCCACCGCACCGACCTCACGACCGGCGCGGTCACCACCGTCGCCACGGTGAACTGCCTTCCCGGCGACCTCCAGGTGCGCGGTTCCCGCATCCTGCTGACCACCTGCGGAGCGGCCACCACCACCGGCCTGCTGCTCACCGTGGGCAGTTCGGCCACCACCACGGTGGACGCCTCCGTCCGCACCCCGATCCTCGGCACGGACGTCCTCTACACGTTCAGCAAGTCTGCGGGCAGCGCCGCCGTCACCCTCAACGCCCAGTCCCTGACCGCGTCGGACACCACGGCACACGCCCTCTTCACGCTCCCCGACCGGGCCAACACCGCCGCCGCCGAACGCTGGACGGTCGACCGTGACGCCCCCTGGGCGGCCTGGATGGACGACTCCGGCGTCACCCACGTGACCTGGGCGGGCGTCCCCACCGCCGCGCAGGCGGCGACCACCCCGGCCGGCTTCAGCCCCAACGGCGACGGTTCGTCCGACAGTTGGACCCCGGCCTGGACCTACGACCGTCCGGTGAACTGGACGCTCACCCTCAAGTCCGGCTCCACACAGGTCCGTTCACTGACCGGCACCAGCTCCACCGGCAAGGTCGCCCCGTCCTGGAACGGCACCACACAGACCGGCACGGCGGCCGGCGAGGGCGCCTACACCTGGACGCTGACCGCGACCGACACGGTCACCGGCCGGCCGGCGGCCGACGCCACCGGCAAGGTCACCCTGCGCCGGACCGTCCCCGCCGCCACCGTCACCGCACCGGCCGTCGCGAGCAGCGCGGGAACCACCGCGGCCGTCCCGGTCACCTGGGCGGCGAAGACGGCGGGCGTGAAGTCGTACGACATCGCCTGGCGCGTGACCACCCGCAACAGCGCGGGCGCCTGGACGCTCGGCCCGCTCCATACCTGGCGCACCGCGACCACGGCGACCTCGGCGACCTTCGGCAAGTCGGGCAGCCCCATCAAGCCCGTGCCCGGAGTCACCTACCGCTTCTCCGTCCGCGCCCACGACGACGCCGGCCAGACCGGCGCGTGGAGCAGGACGGCGACCACGGGCATCCCGCTCGACGACCGGGCCTCGGCCCTGCACTACACGGGCACGTGGAAGTCGGCGTCCGCAACTTCCGCGTGGGCGGGCACTGTTCGCACCTCCGCCACCAAGGGCGCGTACGTCTCCCTCACGGCGAACGGCACCCAGCTCCGTGTCGTAGCGACCAAGAAGTCCAATGGAGGCCGCTTCGCGGTCGTGGTGGACGGAAAGACGGTCGGTACGGTCAACACCTACGCGGCGAAGACCGCCTACCGGCAGGTGGTGTTCACCCGCACCCTCGGTACGACGGTCAAGTCCCACAAGGTGCAGCTCCGGGTGCTTGTCGGCAGCACCTCCACACGCTCCACGGTCACCCTGGACGGCGTACTGGTCACCCTTTGACCTGACCCGGGGCATGCTGGTGGTCCTGGACGTGCGGGCCGGGAGGTGCCGGGATGCGGTGGTGGACCGGAGTCGGGACGGTCGCGGTGGCGGTCGTCCTGGCGGGATGTCACGCGTCGGCGGGTAGCGGGCAGGTGGGAGGGGCGTCGGAGAGCGGCGCGAGTCCCAGCGGGGGAAGCCCCTCGGCGTCCGGGAGCTGTGTCGCCGGGCACACGGAGATCACCGTGAGCCCGGGTGACGCGGTCGTGCGACGACTGTGCGTGCGGCCCGGGACCGTGGTGTCGCTCGTGCTGAAGCCGCGTGTGGACGACAAGCGGTGGACGGCCGTGGGGAGTTCCGCGCCGGTGTTCGCCCTCGTGTCCGGCTGGCGGGTGGATCCGGACGGTACGGCCCGTGCCTCGCTGCGGTGTGCGGGGACCCGGGCCGGGGCCGCCGAGGTCACCGCCTCGGCGAAGGCGCCGGACGTGGCGGGCGCGGCGCGGACCGTCTTCACGCTGCACGTGAGTGTGGTGCCGTACACGACGCAGGGGTGACCCCGGTGGTCCGGGATCACCCCTGTCGGCCGTCTCCGGGTCAGCGGAGGTCGTGCACGCCGATCGTGTAGATGCCCCGGCCGTGCGTGGCCGCGTACAGCGTCCGGCCGTCCGGGCTCAGCTTCACCTGGAGTACGGCGACCGCCGGGAGGTTCCCGACGCGCTGCCAGGTCGTACGGCCCGGCGCGCGGTAGACGACGCCGAGGTCGGTGGCGACGGCGAGGCCGCCGTTCGAGGTGACCACCGCGGAGTTGGTCGGCACGTCGGGCAGGTTCTTGGAGATGTCCTTCCAGGTCGTGCCGCCGTCGGTGGACTCGAAGACGTGGCCCACACCTGCGCCGGGGCCCTCGGTCCAGTGCCGGGAGAAGCCGTTGACCGCGAGGTAGACGTGGTCGGCGTTCTTCGGGTCGACCGCGAAACCTGCGAGGTAGCGGTTGGGCACGGTCGCGTCCACCGGCAGGCTCACGTCGTGCCAGCCGGTGCCGTCCGCGTTGCCGACGGAGATGCCGCGCGCGAAGCCCTGGTTGTTGCAGGGCCCGCACCAGGCCGCGTACACCTTGCCGCCCGAGGCCGCGACGGCGGTCGCGGTACGCCCGGCGCCGAGGTCGTAGAGGCTGGTCCACTCGGAGCCGCTGCGGATGGCGTAGCCGTGGGTCTGCACCCAGATGTGCCGGCCGCCCGCGATCCAGGTCGAGCTGTTCTTCATGTCGGCCGTGATCGGGGCGATGAAGCGGGCCTCACCGGTGGCGTTGTCGGCGGGGGCCACGTTGTACGACGTGATCTTGCTCGGGTCGGTGACCCAACTCCCGTCGTTCACCGCACAGTTCTGGGTCACCTGGATGGCGAGGTAGACGTATTCCTCGGCCATGTTGCAGCCGTTGGCCGGGTCGGTGAGGGTGTCGCCGCCGTCGCCGCCGAAGTTGGAGCCCATGACGGTGTCGTTGCTGCGGAGGATCGACTGGCCGTTGTCCTGGAGGCCGCCGGTGACCGAGACGCCGCCGTAGGTCAGGTCCTTGCCGACGCCCACCGAGTAGTACTGGAGGGTGTCGATGGTGCCGTCGTTGAGCGAGGTCCAGTCGGTGGCGTGGCCGGAGGCGTCCTGGGAGCCGTTCAGCGGGCGCTTGTAGACGCCGCCGTCGTTGCCGACGTAGACGAAACTCTTGCCGTGGTAGCTGCCGATCGCCACGCCGTGCTGGTCGGAGTGGGTGGTCGGGCTGCAGTCGCCGGTCTGCTTGGTGGGGTCGATGCTCCAGCAGGGGAAGCCGAAGTTCCAGTACGGGCCCACGGTCGACCAGTCGGTGCCGCCGTCCTTCGTCTCGTAGACCTCCTCCAGGCCCGCGTAGACGTGCTCCGCGTTCGCCGGGTCGACGGTCAGGAACTGGTTGTACCAGGCCTGCACGCCGGGCATGTAGCCGCTGGAGGTGAGCGCCGAACCGTCGGCGGCCAGGCCCTTGTAGTCGGCGATCTTCGTCCAGGGGCCGGTCGGGGAACCGGACTTGGAGACGTAGATGCCCTCGAGACCGCTGTCCGGGTTGGTGTTGAGCTGCTCCGGGGACTGGTCGATGGCGTAGTAGCGGGAGCCGTCGGCGGAGCGGGCGAAGGTGACGTTGCCGACGTTGTCCGCGTCGGCGGGCAGATCGCCCAGACCGCTGGTGACGCGGGTCCAGGTGCCGTTCACCTTGGTGTAGAAGCCGTTGTAGTCGTCGCCGCTGCGCCAGCCGACCGCGAGGACCACCTTGGAGGGGTTCTTCGGGTCGATCGCTATGTCGTTGGCGATGTTCTTGTACGCGGCCGAGGGGTCGCTCGCGAGTGAACCGCCGGGCAGATAGGCCGGGTTGGGCGCGAACTCCAGCTTCCAGGCGCCCTTCAGCGTCTTCGTGGAGTGGCTCCACACGCCCTCGCTGGTCGCGGCCCACACCTTGCCGCCGCCGAAGCGCAGTTCGTGGATGGTGGTGGATTCCAGCTCGTCGCCGCCGACCCGGCTGCGGGTCGAGAACGTGCCGTGGCGGGGGTTGGAGAGGACGTAGACACCGCTGCCGAGGTACGCGTCCGCGTTGGTGGTCGCCTCGCCGGTGCCCAGCCACAGCCGTCCGGCGCCGTCCAGCGCGAGGGCGCCGGTGGACTGGGCGGGCAGCTTGTTGCTGATGGGCTGCCAGTGGCCGCCCCCGGACCGGGACCGCCACACTCCGCCGCCCGCGCTGCCCGCGTACACGTACCCGTCGTCGTCGGCGGCCATCGCGGCCATCCGGCCGGTCACATTCCCCGAGCCGCCGCTGGAGTTGGAGTCGTAGTCGCGGTAGCGGGGGTCGTCGGAGTTGTACGGCAGGTTGGTGATGTTGCGCCAACTGCCGCCGGTGCCGGGCAGGTTGGTCAGACTCGTCCAGGCGGCGCCGTACGCGCCCGGTGCGACGATGCCGGGCGAGGTGCGGGCCTCGGCGTACTGGTCCGCGCCCTCGGCTATCTCGTCGGCCTCGTTGCCGTCGTCACCGCCGTCGTCGTCGGCTTTCGCGCGAGGGCTGACGGTATCCGTCGACTGCCCCCGTTCGGAGGCTAGTTGGGACAGTGCGCGGACCCCGAAGGGGGTGCCGCCCGAGCCGGGCGCGGCGCCGGCGGGTATCGCCACGAGTGCGGCGGATGCGGTGATGGCGCAGATCGTGAACCAACGTCTCTTGCGGGTCGGTTGTGACACCAGGGCCTCCCGAGCGGGCGCGGATACAGCCGTCGGGGACGACCCGACCACCGGAGCCGGGAGGAGTCCGGCATTTGGAAAGCCCTTGACCAGAACCTGTCACTACCGATGGCTGGAAGGCGACCCGTTCACCGCGCCTTCACGCGGTCCGCGCGCGGGCCACGGCCGGCAGCACCCCCGCGAGGGCCAGCGCGACGGCGCCCGAGACCAGCAGCGGGAGACGGCCGTCCGCGCCCCAGGCGAGCCCGGCCCACACGCCCGCGAGCAGGACGGCGGCGCCGGTGGCCCCCTGGTAGAGGCCCTGTGCGCTGCCCTGCTGGTGGTCGGGGACGAGCGTGGAGATCCAGGCCTTGCCGACGCCGTCGGTGCAGGCCGCGAAACCGCCGTAGAGCGGGAGCACGACGAACACCGCCCAGGGGCTGTGGATCAGGCCGAGGCCGAGATAGCCGACCGCGAAGAAGAACAGACCCGCGGCGAAGACCAGCGGGCGGGGGAGCCGGTCGGACAGGGCTCCGGCGGGGTAGGACAGGGCGGCGTAGACGAGGTTGTAGACCGCGTACGCGCCCACCACCCCGGCCGTCGACAGGCCCAGGTCGTGGGCGCGCAACAGCAGCAGCGCGTCGGGGAAGTTGACGAGGTTGAAGACGAGCAGCACGGCGAGGACCCGCCAGTACGGGCGAGGCAGGGACCGCCAGGGGGTACGGGTGGCGGCTGCCCTGCCCGTCTTTTGTCCGGCTCGGGGGTCGCGGACGGCGGCGACCAGCGCGACCGAGGCGATCGCCGGGATCACGGCGACCCAGAACAGCGGGCGCAGCCGGTGGTCGAGTGCCTCGTACAGGACCAGTCCGAGGAGCGGGCCGACCACCGCGCCGGCGGTGTCGGCGGCCCGGTGCAGCCCGAACACCTTGCCGCGCTGTCCGTGCGGCACGCCTTCGACGAGCAGGGCGTCGCGCGGTGCCCCGCGCATGCCCTTGCCGAGCCGGTCGGTGACCCTGGCGACGAGGACCAGCGGCCACGCGGTCGCCAGCGCGATGAGCAGCTTGCCGACCGCGGCCAGGCCGTATCCCGCGCCGATCAGCGGCCGCCGGGCGAACCGGTCCGCCAGCCGCCCGGCGGCCACCTTGGTGAGTGAGGCGGCGCCCTCGGCCGCACCCTCGATGGCGCCGACCACGGCGGGCGGGGCGCCCAGCACCACGGTCAGGAAGATCGGCAGGATCGGGTAGAGGAGTTCGCTGGCCGCGTCCTGGAGGAAGGACACCCCGCACAGCACCTTCACGTTGCGGGTCAGCCACGCGGGGTGCTTGGGGTTCGAGGGGGCCTCGGTGGCCGGGTCGGTCACCCGTGCAGTATCCACGGCCACGGTAAATGGTCGAGATCCACGCCCACGGTAAATCGTCGAGCGCCGCGGGCCTCGGCGGCCCGGGGAGCGGCCCGGTCGCTGGATAGGCTCGGGGCGTGGAGCTGCGGGCGTTGTGGTGGGGGTCGGCCGGGCTGGTGCTCGCCGTGCCCGGTACCTCGGTGCTGGTCGCGGGCGCCGGGGACGGCCCGCGGCTGGCGGTGGCCCTGGCCCTCGTCCTCGCGCAGGTCCTCGTCCTGCGGTGGCAGGTGCGCGCCCCGGTCGCCGTACTGGCCGTGAACGCGGCGGCCGGGCTCGCGGTGTGCGCGCTGCTGCCCGAGGTGACTCTTACGGGGGCGCTGCTCGCGGCGCAGGTCACGCTGTGCGTCCTGTCGGCCACCGCGCCGCGCCGGACCTCGCTGTGGGCGCTCGCCGCGATGTGCCTGCCGGCGCCGCTGGCCTTCGGCGCGGGCGGCGGCCCCACGGGAGTGACGCTCTATCTGCTGGCGGTGGTCCTCGCGTGGACCGCCGGGCAGTGGCGGCGGGCGCAGCGGGCCCGGACGGAGGCGGAGCTGCGCCGGGCCGTGGTCGAGGAACGGGCGCGGATCGCGCGCGAGGTGCACGACCTGGTCGCGCACACCTTGTCCGTGATGGTGATTCAGGCGGGCGCCGCGGACGACGTGTTCGACCGGCGGCCCGACCAGGCCCGGCAGGCGCTGCGGGCCATCGAGACCGGCGCGCGTTCGGCACTCGGTGAACTGCGGCTGCTGTTGCGGGCGTTCGGGCCGGAGGAGTTGGGCGACGACGCGGCCGGTGAGCGGCGGAAGCCTGGGCCCACGCTCGCGCGGCTCGACGAACTCGCCGACACCGTGCGCGCGACCGGCATGTCCGTGCGCGTGCACCGCGAGGGAGTCCTCGACGGTCTGCCGGCCACCGTGGACCTGACGGTGTACCGGATCGTCCAGGAGGCCCTCACCAACACGCTGCGCCACGCGGTCGGCGCCGACGAGGTGAGCGTGCGGGTGACGGCCGACGGGGAGTGCGTGGAGGTCACGGTGGTCGACAACGGCCTTACCGGGCAGGGGAGTTCTGCCTCGGCGGGCGCGGGGCGCGGGCTCGTGGGGATGCGGGAGAGGGCACGGCTCGTGGGCGGCGGTCTGCGTGCCGGTCCGCGGGCCGGCGGCGGGTTCGAGGTGGCGGCGCGGCTGCCGGTGGAGGGCGGGTCATGACCCTGCGGGTGGTGGTGGCCGACGACCAGGCCCTGGTCCGTACCGGATTCCGGATGATCATCGATGCCCGGGAGGACCTGGAGGTGGTCGGCGAGGCGTCCGACGGCCGGGAGGCGGTGCGGCTGACCCGGGAACTGGCGCCCGACGTGGTGCTGATGGACGTACGCATGCCCGTGCTGGACGGCATCGAGGCGACCCGGCGGATCGTGGCGGACGGCGGCCGCGCCCGGGTGCTGGTGCTGACCACCTGGGACGTGGACGCGCAGGTGGTCGCCGCCCTGCGGGCCGGGGCGAGCGGGTTCCTGCTGAAGGACATGCGCCCCGGCGAACTCGTCGACGCGATCCGGGTCACCGCGCGCGGCGACGCACTGCTCGCGCCGGCCGTACTGGGCCGGGTCCTCGACCGGTACCTGAGCACCGCCCCCGACCAGGCACCGCCGCCCGCGCTGCGCGACCTCTCCGGCCGCGAGCGGGAGGTGCTCACCCTGATCGGGCAGGCCCTGTCGAACGCGGAGATCGCCGAGCGGCTGCGGCTGTCCGAGGCCACCGTCAAGAACCACGTCACCGCGATCCTGCGCAAACTGGGCCTGCGCGACCGCGTCCACGCCGTCGTCGCCGCCTACGACCACGGCCTGGTCGAGCCCCGCCGCCCTTGACTGTCGGTCGTCTTCGGCTTGGTCTCGTGGGGGTCGCGTTGTCCTTGACTGTCGGTGGCC
>NZ_BARG01000073.1 GCF_000376565.1 Streptomyces hokutonensis
GCGGCAGTCGCCGAAGTCGGCGCGGAGCCGGGCCATCAGCCGGATGAGCTGGCCGACCTCGTCGTCGCTCCAGTCGCTCAGCCGGTCGGCGAGCAACTGGGCGGTGCGCCGGGAGAGTTCGTCGAGCCGGACCTGGCCGCTGGGGGTGAGGCGCAGGATGCGGGAGCGCTTGTCCGAGGGGTCGGCGGACCGTTCGATCCAGCCCCGGTCGGCGACGTGCGCGACATGGCGGCTGGTCACGGACATGTCGACGGAGAGCAGTTCTGCGAGCTTGCTCATGCGCATGTCCCCGTAACGCCCGAGCAGGGTCAGTACGGCCGCGGAGCCGCTGGGGCAGTCGGACGGCAGGATCCGTCCCAGCTCCCTGCGTACGGCGCCGAAGGCGCTGAACTGACGCATCAGCTCCTCGTACTGCGCCCGCTCGGCCATCACGCCTCCCCTACCCTCCATGGTCGCGTTCGTTGCTTGGGGCAACCATAAGAGAGGTTGGTTGCTACAGGCAAATAAAACCGGGTGGGTATGGCATAAAAAGTTGGCAAAGGCAAGCATTGGCGAAAGTAAACCCACAGGTGGGAATGGCCGCACGCGGCCCCGCACTTGGGTGTCCCCCGGGGATTCGCTAGTGTCTCGGCCCATGGCAAACACCCAGGGCCCCGAGGGCAACTACGACCCCGCCGGCAGCACCCAGATGTTCCGTGCCTTCGTCGACGAGACCCCCCAGGGCGGCCGGCAACAGCAGGCCGCCGCTCCCGCAGGACCCCGCATCGGCCTGATCGCCGGCGTCGTCGCCGCCGTACTGGTCGTGGCGGCGGTGGTGTACCTGGCGATGATGTAGCGCCGACCGCGTGACCCAGGCGGCTACCGGCCCGGCTTCACGGGGAACCGGTAGACCGTCGATTCCCGGGGGCGGAAGCCCAGCCGCTCGTACAGGCGGTTGGCGGCGGTTCGGTCGGGGCGCGAGGTGAGGTCGACAGTGCGGGCACCGGCTTCCTGGGCGATCCGCAGCGCCTCGCTGTTCAGTAGCGCGGTCCGTCGCTGATCGGCTGCCG
>NZ_BARG01000072.1 GCF_000376565.1 Streptomyces hokutonensis
AAGACTGCTCGACAGCCTCACTCGACTGAATGGTGGCTGATACGCCTCAAGGCGTAGGCCCCTATACCCCCCAAGAGATGCATTGGCCATCGAATTGCCTCGGCAGACTGGCTACAACCAGCCCACTTTAAACCTGCCAGTGGACGCGCCTGCTCCTCCTCCAAGTGACCGCCCTAGCCCAATGGGAAGACGCCGTGGGCCATCTCTGGGCCAGGCGGCCAGCCGAGAGTGATCCGGATGACGTTTGGGCAGGTCACCTGCGCTGCGGACCTGGCCAGAGTGACGCTCTTGAAAACCGTCGTGGCAGCGATGTCACCGTGGGTTCAGATCCCACACCCACCGCGGTGCTTGTAAGGGGCGCCCTCAGTTGAGGGCGCCCCTCACGCATGTCGGCTTTCACGAGCCGTGCAGCGGTCTCACAGCCGCCGTCCCGTCATCCGAGCCGCCGAAGCGATCGTCGCCCGGGCCTCCCGCTCGGAGAGTCCCGTGCCCAGGGCCGCCTCGACCAGGGGCTCGACCAGTGCCGGGCCGATGTCGTTCTCGTAGGCGCGGCAGGCCGCCCAGAAGAGGCGGGTGTTGCGTTGGCCCTCGTGGGCCGCGAGGACGAACTGGACGAGGCCCTGGCCGTGTTGGCCGGTCGAGGTGGGGGTGGGGTGGTTGGTGCGGGGTGGGGGGAGGAGCAGGCGTAGGAGGGAGGGCGGGCAGGGGGCCGGTGCGAGGTGGGCCGTGGCGGGGGCGGCGCCGTAGAAGCCGTGTTCGGTGCGGGAGCCGGGGCCGACGAGGTAGCCGCCGGCGCCGCGGATGTCGATGCCGGGGGCGAGTCGGCCCGCGGAGTTGGGGACGACGACGTCGGGCGGGCCGGTGAGCCAGAGGTGGCGGCCGCCGCTGGGGGTGAGGACGACCACGGTCTCGGGGATCGTGAACAGGTGGCGGAGGGCCAGTTCGCGCAGGGCGGAGGACGAGTCCGTACCGGATTTGGTGTCGAGGTCGACGCCGATCAGGTGGTACGGCGGCAGTCCGCACGCGATGCCGTAGCCGGTGGCCCAGGGCGCGGCGGCGAACAGTTCGCGGATGCGCGCCGGGTCGGTGGAGGCGTCGTAGACCCCGTGCCCGAGGAGTCCGCACTCGCCGTGGCAGGGCGGTCCTACGGTGCCTGCCGCGCCCACCAGGTCGGTGTCGTCGCGGTGCGGTGAGCGCAGGGCCGGGAGTTTGGTTCGGGACAGGGGGATCACGGCCAGTCCGCGTTCGGCGGCTGACAGGGCGTGTGCGAGGGCCAGCGTGGTGGCCTGCCGGTCGATGGTGGCCATGACTCCATGTTCGTACGAGTGTTCGAAAAAGGGAAGAGGGGGTGGCGCCGACGCGCCCGGGGTGTGGCGATTGGCGAGGAATGTGGCGGAACGCTTCGCCTCGTGCGCGGCCCGGGACGGGATGTCCGTACCGCCCCGAACTGCGGCTTCGGTGGAAGCAAGGGGGTTTATCGACTTTTCATCACGCTTCAGAGGGAATAACCGCTTCCGGCCTGGTTCGCCGGGGATTCGGTGGGCAACTCTGGTCTCGCGACGTCGTGCACAACACCGAGGCGGTCGGCCAACTGCCCTGGTAGCAGCAGTACTTGAAGCCGTACTTCATGTGCGTCCGGCTACGGAGCCGCTACGCACTCTGTTCTGGAGGAACAACATGGCAAGCATCCGTACCGCCCGCCTCATCGCCGCCGTCTCCGCCCTCCCGCTGGCAGCCGCCCTCTTCACCGGCGTCGCGGCGGCGGACAACGGCGCCATCGCGGGCAACGGATCGAACGCGGGTGTGGCGACCGTCAGCGGCAGTGGGGTCGGGCACGACAACAAGGGCAACTCGTCGACCACCCAGCAGCAGGCGGTGGGTTCGGGGGCTTCGAACCAGAGCAACACCGCCCAGGTCAACGGATCCGCGTTCACCGCCATCAACCAGGGAAACTCGAACGTCGCCGTCAACTTCGCCAACTTCTGGTAGCCGCGCCCGACGACTCCCGCGCGGGGATGCGCCGGGGCGTCTGAGGGTGTGCGAGGTGTGCTCTGTGGGGTCGTAACGCGTCTGCGCGGTGGTGCTTCGGTGCCGCCGCGCAGGCGTTTTTCCGTATGCGGGCAGGCGTTCCGTGCGGACGTTTTCGTACGCCACGCGCGCGTGGCCGAGCGGCAGGGCGCCTGTGCGTTGACGACCTTGACAGCCCACGGCATCTGACGGACAGTCAGAAACCATCGTCCGTAGGACTACGACGACACGGAGGTCCGGCGTCGTGCACCTCGCCCCCACCCCTCGCCAGCAGCGCCTGCGTGCCGAACTCCGGTCGTACTTCGCCGCGTTGATGCCGGACGGACCACCCCGCGCGGACGACCCCCAGGGGCAACGGGAGTTGCTGCGTCGTATCGGTGGCGACGGGTGGCTCGGGCTCGGCTGGCCGGTCGAGTACGGCGGTCAAGGGCGCGGCGCGGACGAGCAGTTCGTGTTCTTCGACGAGGCCTACCGGGCGAACGCGCCCGTCTCGATGGTCACCCTGAACACCGTCGGGCCGACACTGATGAAATACGGCAGCGAGGAACAGAAGGCCGCCCTCCTGCCGGGCATCCTGCGCGGCGAACTCGTCTTCGCCATCGGTTACAGCGAGCCGTCGGCCGGCACGGATCTCGCGTCGCTACGGACCCGGGCGGTGGGTGACGAGCGGGGCTGGCTGATCGACGGGCAGAAGATCTTCACCTCCAACGCCCACAACGCCGACTGGATCTGGCTCGCCTGCCGCACCGACCCCGAGGCCCCCAAGCACCGCGGCATCTCGATCATCCTCGTCCCGACCGACGCGCCCGGCTTCTCCTGGACCCCGATCGACACGGTGGGCGGGCAGCGGACGACGGCCACGTACTACGACGGCGTCCGCGTCCCGGCGGGCAACCTCGTCGGCGCGGAGAACGAGGGCTGGTCGCTCATCACCAACCAGCTCAACCACGAGCGGGTCGCCCTCGCCGCGACCGGCATGCAGGCCGAGGACTTCTACACGGCCGTACTGACCGCCGCCCAGGCACCCGATCCGGTGACGGGCAGGCGCCGGGCCGACGAGCCGTGGGTGCGGGCGCAGTTGGCCGAGGCGCACGCCCGGCTGGCGGCGACCCGCCTGCTCAACTGGCGGCTGGTGGGTGACGTGGGAGCGGGCCGGCTGGCGCCCGGCGACGCGAGCGGCGTGAAAGTGATGGGAACCGAATCGACGGTCGCGGTGTACCAGATATGTCAGCACGTCGCCGGAGCGGACCGGGCGGCAGGAACAGGTGCGGCTACGGGACTGACGGGGCTGGTGCGTTCGGGTTCGCCGGGTGTCCTCGGGGACGGCGAGCTGGAGCGGTTGAACAGGGCGGCGCAGATCAACACGTTCGGGGGCGGGGTGAGCGAGGTGCAGCGGGAGATCGTCGCGGCGATGCGGCTCGGGATGACGAGGGGGAGGCGGTGAGCACAGTGATCGACGAGCTGGGGGCGAAGCTCAAGGGGTACGAGGGACGTGCGGCCGCCGTCGCGGGAACCGGCAAGGACCCCGTCAACGAGCCGATGATCCGGCACTGGTGCGAGGCGATGGGCGACACCAATCCGGCGTACGCGGGCCCGGACGCCGTCGCCCCGCCCACCATGCTCCAGGCCTGGACCATGGGCGGCCTCTCCGGGCACGCGGGACGCACGGGGGCCTACGACGAGCTGTTCGACCTGCTCGACGAGGCGGGCTGCACCTCGGTGGTCGCCACCGACTGCGAGCAGGAGTATCTACGGCCTCTGCGGCCGGGGGACGAGGTCACCTTCGACGCGGTGATCGAGTCGGTCTCGGACCGCAAGACGACGAAGCTGGGCACGGGGTACTTCGTCACCACGCGCATGGACGTGCGGGTGGGCCAGGACCTCGTCGGCACCCACCGCTTCCGCATCCTCAAGTACGCCCCCGCGCACCGGAAACCGAAGGCCAGTGGTGCCCGCCGCCCCAGGCCCGTCGTCAACCGCGACAACGCCGGCTTCTGGGAGGGCGTGGAGCGGCATCAACTCCTCATCCAGCGCTGCACGAACTGCGGGACACTGCGCCACCCCTGGCTGCCGGGCTGCAACACCTGCGGCGGCCCGGACTGGGACACCGTCGAGGCGAGCGGCGACGGGACCGTCTACTCGTACGTGGTGATGCACCACCCGCCCTTCCCCGCCTTCACGCAATCCGATCATGCCGCTGACGCGGCGGGTCCCTACGCCGTCGGGCTGATCGAACTCGCCGAGGGCGTGCGGATCGTGAGCAACGTGGTGGGGGTGCCGTACGACAAGGTGCGCGTCGGGCTGCCGGTACGGCTCGAATTCCGGCGCTACGACGACGATGAGGACGATCCGCTGGTGCTCCCCGTCTTCCGGGTCCAGGAAGGCCGAGAGGGCGGGGTGGGCTGACATGGACTTCACGCCGACCGAGGAACAGGCGGCGGCCCGTGACCTGGCCGCCCGGATCTTCGGCGACCTCGCGACACCGGAACGGCTCACGGCGGCCGGGACGGGCGGCGACCCCGAGCTGTGGAAGGCGCTGTGCGGCGCCGGACTGGTGGGCGCGGTCGAGGAGTTGGGCCTGCTCGGCCTTGTCCTCCTCCTGGAGGAGCAGGGGCGGACGACGGCCCAGGTGCCCTTCGCCTCGACATGCGTGTACGGGCTGCTGGCGGTGGCGGCACACGGTTCGCCCGAGCAGCGGGAGCGGTTGTTGCCGGGCATCGGGGACGGGTCGGTGGTGGTGTGCGGCGGGTTTCCGGCGCAGGGGGGTGTACGGGCCGCACAGGCCGGACGGGCTTCTGCGCAGGGCGAGTTGACCGGCACGGTCCCTGTCGTCCCCTGGCTGCGTGACGCCACGCATGTCCTTGTCGCGGACGAGCGCGGGGAGTTGTGGCTGACACCGGTCACGGATGCCACGCGCGTCGAGCCGGTCGAGCTGACGGCACCCTGGTCGGCCGGGCGGCTGACACTCGACGGCGCGGCGGCAGAACGGCTCGGCGCCACGGGGGCCCATGCCGACGTCCTCGCCACCGCCCGTACCGCCTTCGCCGGTCTTCAGGCCGGGGTCTGCGCGGGGTCGCTCGCGCGGGCCGTGGGGCATGTCAACACGCGGGAGCAGTTCGGGCGTCCGCTGGCCACCCGGCAGGCGGTCCAACTCCGGGCCGCCGACGCGTACATGGACATCGAGGCGATACGTGTGACGGCGTACGAGGCCGCCTGGCGGCGCGATGCCGAACTGCCGTATGCCACACATGCGTTGACCGCGGCCTGGTGGGCGTCCGAGGGGGGCCGGCGGGTCGTCGACACGGGTCAGCATCTGCACGGCGGGGCGGGAGCCGACCTGGACCATCCGGTCCATCGGCACTTCCTCTGGGGGCGCCAGTTGGACGCGTATCTGGGCTGCGGGGCCGAAGTGCTTCAGGAACTGGGGGAGTTGATCGTCAGTGAGGAGGCGCAGCCATGAGCGCGGGAGGCGCGGCCATGAGGTCAGGAGGCACGGCCATGAGGGTGGGTGAGGAGTTGCCCCCGCTCGAGATCGAGATCACCCGCACGCTGATCGTCGCCGGGGCGATCGCCTCCCGCGACTACCAGGACGTGCACCACGACGCGGAGCTGGCGCGGCTGAAGGGCTCCCCCGACATCTTCATGAACATCCTGACGACGAACGGCCTGGTCGGCCGTTACATCACGGACCACTTCGGCCCGCGGGCCGTCCTCCGCAAGGTCGCCATACGGCTCGGCGCCCCCAACTACCCCGGCGACACCATGGTGTTGACCGGCCGGGTAGAGGAGACGGACGGCGACACCGCGACGGTGCGTGTGCTCGGGACGAACGGCATCGGCCGGCATGTGACAGGCACCGTGACGGTGACCGTACCGAGGGAGGTCGGATGAGTGCCCGTAACCGCGACACCCTCGGTGGGCAGGCGGCGATCGTCGGTATCGGGGCCACGGAGTTCTCCAAGGACTCGGGGCGCAGTGAGCTGCGGCTGGCCGTGGAGGCGGTGCGGGCGGCGCTGGACGACGCGGGGCTGACACCGGCGGACGTGGACGGGATGGTGACGTTCACGATGGACACCAACCCGGAGATCACGGTCGCCCAGGCCTGCGGGATCGGCGAGCTGTCCTTCTTCTCCCGGGTCCACTACGGCGGCGGAGCGGCCTGTGCGACGGTCCAGCAGGCGGCGCTGGCCGTGGCGGCGGGGGTCGCCGAGGTGGTGGTCTGCTACCGCGCCTTCAATGAGCGGTCGGGCCGCAGATTCGGCTCCGGCGTCACGCACCGCGAGCCGTCGGCGGAGGGCGCGGCGCTCGGCTGGTCGCTGCCGTTCGGGCTGCTCACCCCGGCGTCGTGGGTGGCGATGGCGGCGCAACGGTATCTGCACACCTACGGCCTCACACCCGAGGTGTTCGGTCAGGTGGCGGTCGTGGACCGCAAGTACGCGGCGACGAACCCGGCGGCGTACTTCCACGGCAGACCGATCACCCTCGCCGAGCACGCGGCCTCGCGCTGGATAGTGGAGCCGCTCCGGCTGCTGGACTGCTGCCAGGAGACGGACGGCGCGCAGGCGATCGTCGTGACGTCGGTGGAGCGGGCCCGCGACCTGCCGCGTCCGCCGGCGGTCATAGCGGCGGCGGCGCAGGGCGCCGGGCGAGCACAGGAGCAAATGACCAGCTTCTACCGCGACGACCTGACAGGCCTCCCGGAGATGAGCGTGGTCGCACGCCAGCTGTTGCGCACGTCGGGGCTCGGCCCGGCCGACATGGACGTGGCGATCCTCTACGACCACTTCACGCCGTTCGTGCTGATGCAACTGGAGGAGTTCGGCTTCTGCGGAAAGGGCGAGGCGTCCGACTTCGTGGCCGAGGAACGAGTGCCGCTCAACACGCACGGGGGCCAGCTCGGGGAGGCGTACCTCCACGGCATGAACGGAATCGCGGAAGGCGTCAGACAGATACGCGGCACCGCGGTGAACCAGATATCGGGGGCCGACCGGGTACTGGTGACCGCGGGGACCGGGGTACCGACATCGGGGCTGATCCTCACCACAGACGCCTGAGCCTCGGCCGCTCCCAGACACGAGTCCGCACGGGTGAACTCGCAGCCGCTCCCTCTCCCCGGACGACCGAGCCCCCGGGCAATCCGCAGCGACCGCTCCCGCCCGGCTCCCCCCCCCCAGAGGGAACCCCCAGCGGTCACCCTCATCCGGTTCCCCCCCGGGAGGGACCCCCACGACCACCCCCACCCAACCCACCCCCCAGGGGTAAACCCGCAGTACGTCTCCCCCGCTCGTCCACCTTCAGGAGGTGGAGTCAGCCCCACCACTACAACCTGAGGCGGAGTCTGCTTCGGGACCTGCGGCCGATCCGCCGGAGGAGGGATCGCTCATAGCGTGGAGCCATGACCACAGCCGTCTGCACCAGCGCTTCGAACGCCGTCGCACGGGCCGCCGAACGGGCCGACGCTCGGACCACGACACGGCCCGGCACCCGTACCGCGGTGCGCCCCGCCGTACGTCCGGCCGCCCGTCCCGCCACCCGGCCGGCCGCGCGGGCTGCGCAGACCCAGCCGACCGCTGCCGCTACCGCCACCACCGCTGCCGGCGCCGCCCTCACGTACCCCTCGTTCTCGTCGTACATGAGGGCCAGGCAACCCGTGCTGCTGCGGACCGCGCGGTCGCTGACCGCGAACCCGTCCGACGCCGAGGACCTGCTGCAGACCGCGCTGACGAAGACGTACGTCGCCTGGGAGCGGATCGAGGACCACCGCGCGCTGGACGGCTATGTGCGCAGGGCGCTGCTGAACACGCGCACCTCGCAGTGGCGCAAGCGCAAGGTCGACGAGTTCGCGTGCGAGGAGCTGCCCGAGCCGGAGCCGGGCTGCGGCGCCGAGGACCCGGCCGAGCAGCAGGCGTTGCACGACGCGATGTGGCGGGCGATCGCGAAGCTGCCCGACCGGCAGCGGGCGATGGTCGTCCTCAGGTATTACGAGGACCTCAGCGAGGTGCAGACCGCCGAGGTGCTCGGGGTCTCCGTGGGTACGGTGAAGTCGGCGGTGTCACGGGCGCTGGGCAAGCTGCGCGAGGACCCGGAGCTGGTCCTCGTACGGTAGGACCCGGGCAGGTCGGGTGATCGATCACCCGCCCCTAGTGACATACCGTGCGGTATGTGCGCAGAATCAGCGCAACCCTTACTACCGCGTAGGCAATGTCGCCCCGGGAGGACGCCGTGCTGAGCACGATGCAGGACGTACCGCTGTTGATCTCCAGGATCCTGACCCACGGGTCGACGGTCCACGGAACATCGCAGGTGATCAGCTGGACCGGTGAGGGAGAGCCGGAACGCCGTTCCTTCGCGGAGATCGGCGCCCGGGCGGCCCAGTTGGCGCACGCCCTGCGCGAGGACCTGGGTGTGGCGGACGGCGAACGCACGGCGACCTTCATGTGGAACAACGCCGTCCATGTCGAGGCCTACTTCGCGATCCCCGCCATGGGCGCGGTGCTGCACACCCTCAACCTCCGTCTTCCGGCCGACCAGTTGGCGTGGATCGTCAACCACGCGGCCGACCGCGTGGTGATCGTCAACGGTTCGCTGATCCCGCTGCTCGCACCCCTGCTGCCCAAGCTGCCGACGGTCGAGCACATCGTCGTCTCCGGACCCGGCGACCGCAGCCCGCTGGACGGCACCTCCGTGCAGGTGCACGAGTACGAGGACCTGATCGCCGGCAAGCCGACCACGTACGACTGGCCCGAGCTGGACGAACGCCAGGCCGCCGCGATGTGCTACACCTCCGGTACCACGGGCGACCCCAAGGGCGTGGTGTTCAGCCACCGTTCGATCTACCTGCACTCCATGCAGGTCAACATGACCCAGTCGATGGGTCTCACGGACCAGGACACCTCACTGGTCGTCGTGCCCCAATTCCACGTAAATGCCTGGGGTTTGCCCCACGCCACCTTCATGACCGGCGTGAACATGCTGATGCCGGACCGCTTCCTCCAGCCCGCCCCGCTCGCCGAGATGATCGAGAGCCAGCGCCCCACGCACGCGGCGGCCGTGCCCACCATCTGGCAGGGCCTGCTCGCCGAACTGACCGCCAAGCCGCGCGACGTCTCCTCCCTCACCCAGGTCACCATCGGCGGCTCGGCCTGCCCGCCCGCCCTCATGGCGGCCTTCGACAAGCTGGGCATGCGGGTCTGCCACGCCTGGGGCATGACGGAGACCTCCCCGCTGGGCACGGTCTCGCGCCCGCCGGCCGAAGCGGTCGGTACGGACCGCGAGTTCGAGTACCGGCTGACGCAGGGCCGCTTCCCGGCGAGCGTCGAGGCCCGCCTCACCGGCCCCGGCGGCGAACGGCTCCCCTTCGACGGCGAGTCCGCGGGCGAACTGGAGGTGCGCGGCCCCTGGGTCGCCGGCGCCTACTACAACGGCCCCGACGCCGAACCCCTGCGCCCCGCCGACAAGTTCAGCGAGGACGGCTGGCTCAAGACCGGTGACGTCGGCACCATCTCCCCCGACGGTTTCCTCACGCTCACCGACCGCGCCAAGGACGTCATCAAGTCCGGCGGCGAGTGGATCTCCTCCGTCGACCTGGAGAACGCCCTGATGTCCCACCCGGACGTCACCGAGGCCGCCGTCGTCGCCGTACCGGACGAGAAATGGGGCGAGCGCCCGCTGGCGACCGTCGTCCTGCGGGAGGGTTCCACCGCCGACTTCGAGTCCCTGCGCGCGTTCCTCGCCGACGCGGGGAAGATCGCCAAGTGGCAGCTCCCCGAACGCTGGACGATCGTCGAGTCGGTCCCGAAGACGAGCGTCGGCAAGTTCGACAAGAAGGTCCTGCGCAGGCGCTACGCCGACGGCGACCTGGACGTCACCAAGCTCTGAACCGACGGCTGGCCCGGCCGGTGACCCCACCGGCTACCGGCCGAGCGAGCCGACGAATTGATCCAACCGGGAGACGACCTCACCCAACACGTCCACCGATCCCCGTGCGTCGCCCGCGAGTTCCAGCGAGTGATCGGCGCCGGGAATCTCCAGCACCTCATGTCCGCTGGAACCGGCGACCCCCGAGTCCCACAGCTTGTCGGCACCGCCGCCGACGAGAAGGGTCGGCGCCTGCGCCCGCCGAAGCCCCCGCACCACCTGGTCGATCGTCAGAACGGGCGTGAGCCAGGCCGCCGCGATGTCCCGCTCGGCCACGACCCCGCACCCGAGGGATCCCAGGGACTTCCCGACGACCAGCCGGCAGGCCCCCGCCTCGGCGTCGACGGCCCGCGTGACTTCCGCCTCCACCCAGGCGATCCGCTCCTCCACACCGAACCGTGAGAAGTCGTCCGGTATCCGCCACCACAACTCCTGGACCGTCCAGCCGTGTTGGAGAAGCACGGCACGAGCGAAGTGCAGCAGCGGCATGGCGGGCGTGTACCCGACACCGGGCACGACGACCGCGACCCGGTCGGGCGCACCGTCGTAGCGAGTGGGGACGGCGAAGGGACCAGGCACGGGCGTAGGCATGCCCGCAGGCTACTTTCCCAACTCGCCCGCCCGACCGGCTAGTTGGTGCCGATCCGGGCCAACAGGTCCACGATCCTCGACTGGACCTCCGTGCTCGTCGACCGCTCGGCGAGGAAGAGGACGGTCTCACCGGACGCCAGCCGCGGCAGATCCGCCTGGTCGACCGCGGCCGTGTAGACCACGAGCGGCGTGCGGTTGAGCTGCCCGTTCGCGCGCAGCCAGTCGACGATCCCGGCCCGCCGCTTGTGCACCTGGAGCAGGTCCATGACCACCAGGTTGGGCCGCAACTGCCCCGCCAGCGTCACCGCGTCCGCGTCGCTCGCGGCCCGCGCCACCTGCATCCCGCGCCGCTCCAGCGTCGCCGTCAGCGCCAGCGCGATCTCCGCGTGCTCCTCGATCAGCAGCACCCGCGGCGGATGCTGCTCACTGTCCCGGGGCGCGAGCGCCTTCAGCAGTACGGCGGGATCGGCGCCGTAGGCCGCCTCACGCGTCGCCTGCCCGAGCCCCGCCGTGACGAGCACGGGCACCTCGGCCGCGACCGCCGCCTGCCGCAGCGACTGGAGCGCCGTCCGCGTGATCGGCCCGGTCAGCGGGTCCACGAACAGCGCCGCAGGGAAGGCCGCGATCTGCGCGTCGACCTCCTCGCGCGAGTGCACGATGACGGGCCGGTACCCGCGGTCGCTCAGCGCCTGCGTGGTCGTCACGTCCGGCGCGGGCCAGACCAGCAGCCGGCGCGGGTTGTCGAGCGGCTCGGGGGGCAGTTCGTCGTCGAGCGGCTGCGGTCTCGGCGTGTCCGCGATCTCCACGGCCCCGCCCGGCCCGTCCAGGGGTTCGGGCCCCTCGGCCGCGTTCTCGTCCGGTGCTCCTATGGCGTACGACCGTCCGGCGCCCTCGGTGATGGGCGAGAGCCGCGACTGCCCGGCCATGGAGGGCTGGGCCTGCTCACCCTGGGGATGCGGACGCGCCGATCCGGCGGTACCGGCATCGGGCCGCGTGCCCAGCTTCCGCCGCCGCCCGCCGCCGGCCGGCGTATGCGGCGGAGGCGTCGCGGTCGGCTGCTGCACCTGAGCCGCCTGCCGCGTGAACGGCACCCCCTGCCCCAAGGTCCGCACACTGATCGCCCGCCCCTGAGTGGAGTTGGGATCGACACCCCCGACCGAGGCCGGCACGGCAGCTTCGGCGGGCAACGGCTGCGCGACCCGGGCCTGCGGGGCGGCGGGAGCGGCAGCGGCGGGTGCCGGCGCGTTCGGATTCGGCTGTGGGTTCGGGGCTACGGCGGGGT
The DNA here is from genome assembly GCF_000376565.1 of Streptomyces hokutonensis. Classification (GTDB taxonomy): domain Bacteria; phylum Actinomycetota; class Actinomycetes; order Streptomycetales; family Streptomycetaceae; genus Streptomyces; species Streptomyces hokutonensis. The sequence continues at coordinate 11,819 of NZ_BARG01000072.1, forward strand.
CGGCGCCGTTCGCCGGTACGTCGGGGGTGCCGGGGGCCGGCGTAGCGCCCGGGGCCGGCTGAGCGGCGGGCAGCGCCTGCGGCGGTACGGCCGCCGCGGCCGCACCGGGATGGACCTGAGCCGCGCCGACCTGGCCGGGGATGCCGTGCGGGGAGACCGGCTGCCCCTGGGCGGGCACGGGCTGCCCGGGAACGCCCTGCGGCGGAATCGGCTGACCCGGGAGTCCCTGCCCGGGAATTCCCTGAGGAGAGACCGGCTGGCCGGGGACTCCTTGAGGCGAGACCGGCTGACCGGGCCCGCCCTGCGGCAACGCCGCCTGTGCCGGGATGCCCTGACCGGGGGCCGCCTCCGCCGGGAGCGGCATCGGCTGCGCCCCGGTGGGCTGTCCCTGACCGGGAAGGCTCTGCGCGGGCGCGAGTTGCATGGCGCCGCCCGGCTGACCGGCCTGACCGGGCACCGGCTGACCGGCGACGGGCGGCGGCCCACCGACCTGCTGCACCACACCCTGCTGCCGCCCCGGCACCGCCTGCCCCGCCGGTGCCTGTCCCTGTCCTTGCGCCTGAGCCGGTACCCCCACGGGAGCACCCGGCCCCTGCTGAACTGCCTGCTGCCCCTGCGCCGGAACCACCGCGCCCGCCGCCTGCACCGGCACGCCCTCGGCGGGCTGCTGCGGCTGGGCCACGGCCCGGCGCCGACGCCCGGTGGGCGCGCTCGCGGGATGCGGCTGCGGCGGAGTGTGGTCCTCGGACTGGTCGTGCGGAACGGCGTCGTGCCGTCCCTCGTCACCGGCGACCTGCACAGGCGCGACCGGAACCCCAGGCGCCTGCGCAGCCGTCTCCGGCGTCCGGTCCGCCTCGGCCGGCGGCAGCGCGAACACCGTACGGGCGCCCGCCTCCTGCGCGGCGGCCCGCTCGGCCGCAGCCGCCAGAGCGCGCCTACGACGCCCGGTCGGCTGCCCGTCCTCGCCACCACCAGAGGCGTCGGCCGCACCCCCCGCAGGCAACGCGGCCGGCAACGCCTGCCGCTGCTCGCCACCGCCCGGCGCGGGCACACCCTGCGGCGGAACCGTCCCGCCCAGCCCCGTACCCGAAGCCGCCGTCCCGGCCGCGTGCTCCGCCGCCGTCATCACGGCACCCTCGGAAACACCCTCCGCGTCCCCGTCGGACCCGTCACCGGCGCCGCCCTCGGCGGCCCGCCCGCGCCGTCGCCCCGTACCGCTGGAAGCCCCGTCGCCGCCCGCTTCCACGGCCGCCGCAGACTCCTCGCCCGCACGCCTCCTGCGCCGCCCGGTCGGCACCGCGCCCTCACCACCGGAGCCGCCGGAACCGTCGGACCCGCCCTCCGGCACCTCGCTCTCCAGGAACGCGTCCACGGAGGACCGCCGGGCCCGCCGCCGCCCGCTGTTGCCGCCCGAGACCTGCTCGGGCAGGGCGAGTTCGGCACCGCCGGTCGCGGCCGGGACCGCGACGGCCCCCGCCCCGCCCCCGATCGGCACCTCCAGCACATACGCGCTGCCGCTCATCCCCGGCACGTCGTGCGTCTGCAGCACCCCGCCGTGCGCCCGCACGATCCCGCGCACGATCGGCTCGTGCACCGGGTCTCCCCCGGCATACGGTCCGCGCACCTCGATCCGTACGACCTCACCGCGCTGCGCGGCCGCCACGACGACCGTGTTGTCCATGTAACCGCCCGCCGACGCGGGCGAGTTGCCGGTCGCGTCGACACCGGCGACGTCCGCGACGAGGTGGGCGAGCGCGGTCGCGAGCAGCGCGGGGTCGACCTCGGCCTCGATGGGCGGCGCGTGCACGGCGAACTGCACGCGCCCCGGCCCGATCAGCTCTACGGCCCCGTCGACACCGGCGGCGACCACGGCGTCCAGCATGACCTTCGTCCGCGCGATCTCCTCGGCCCCGGTCTCCAGCCGCTGATAGCCGAGCACGTTGTCGATGAGCTGCGTGATGCGCGAGTAACCGGCCGACAGGTGATGGAGGACCTGGTTGGCCTCGGGCCACAGCTGCCCGGCGTCGTCGGCGGCCAACGCGGCCAACTCCCGGCGCAGTTCGTCGAGGGGCCCGCGCAGCGAACGCCCGAGCAGCGTGAGCAACTGCTCGTGCCGCGCGGCGAGTTCCTCGTACCGGTCCTTCTCCCGCTCCCCGAGAGCCGCGTACCGCTCCTCGTTCGCCGCGAGCTCCTCCTCGTGCTGCTCCTGGAGCTCCTCGACCTCGGTGATGTGCTTCTGGCGCAGGGCGGTCAGCTCGGAGGCGTGCTCCTCGTCGATCCGCTCCAGCTCGTCCCGGTGCTGCTTGTCGGCGGCCTCCTTCTCCTCGGCGAGCGAGTCGTAGGGCCGCCGGTCGGTGAAGGTCATCACGGCGCCGACGAGCTGGTCGCCGTCGCGCACGGGCGCGGTGGTGAGGTCGACGGAGACCCGGTCCCCGTTCTTCGCGAACAGCACCTGCCCGCGCACCCGGTGCTTGCGCCCGGACCGCAGGGTGTCGGCGAGCGGCGACTCCGCGTACGGGAACGGCGAGCCGTCCGCGCGCGAGTGCAGCACGAGGGTGTGCAGCTCCTTGCCGCCGAGATCACTCGCCCGGTACCCGAGGATCTGCGCGGCGGCCGGATTGACCAGCACGACCCGCCCGTCCGTGTCCGTTCCTACGACACCCTCGGCCGCGGCGCGCAGGATCATCTCGGTCTGCCGCTGCGAACGGGCCAGCTCGGCCTCGGTGTCGACGGTCCCGGAGAGGTCGCGGACGACGAGCATCAGCAGCTCGTCGGCGGTGTAGCCGTAGCCGTCGTAGGCCTGCTGGCCGTCCTCGAGGTTGGCGCTGGTGACCTCGACCGGGAACTCGGAGCCGTCCGTCCGGCGGGCGATCATGCGGGTGGGCTTGGTCCGGCCGCGCGGGTCCATCGAGTCGGGGCGGCGCATGGAACCGGGGATGAGCCGGGAGTCGAACTCCGGCAGCAGGTCCAGCAGTCCGCGTCCGACGAGCGCGGTGCCGGGCGCCTCGAAGGCTTCCAGGGCGATGGTGTTCGCGTTGACGACGGTTCCGTTGGCGTTGACCAGCACCAACGCGTCCGGGAGCGCGTCGAGTATGGCTGCGAGGCGAGCAGCGCCTCGGGATGGCCTGCTGCTCACGAGACGCTTCCTCCCTGTTACCGCACCTTGCCGACCGCGGAGGCCATCTTGCCAACGGGTCCGCGACGTGTCACGCGAGGGAGTCTAAGGGCACTCCTTGTGCTCGCGGAGTGAGATGAGAGGGAGGTCGCACGGTGAAGTGACGCAGAACGTGTGACCGAACACCGACACCCCTCGATCCCCGGAGTCTCTAGTGGCCGGCGCCGAGGTCGGGCAGCAGCGGGACCATCCGGTTCCACCGGGAGATCTCGCAGCCGTTGCTCCGGTCGTACGTCGTGTCGACGGGGCGTCCGGCCCATGTGCCGGTGACGTGGGCGGTGGCGGGGCCGCCGTAGATCATCGTGCACATGCTGTCGGGCGGTACCGGGGCGAAGGGGTCCTTGCCCCAACGGGTGTTGCGGCCGACGGCCTCGCAGGCGCCGGTCACGTCCGGGTGGGTGCCGCCGCCGGGGTGGCAGTACAGGTCGCGCGTGCCGTCGGCGGAGCCTGCGTGCCGGACGGTGACGGTGAGATGGTCGCCGCCGGACAGGTCCTCGTCATTGCCGGGCGGTGGGGCGAGGGTGCGGGCGGTCGCGGGGGACGCGGTGGCGGGCGTCGCGGCCAGTGCGCCGACGGTGGCGGCGGACGCGGCGGCGATCACGAGGAGACGGTTGACCTGCAACATGACCTGACTAACGCCCACCGCCCCCGGACGTTGCGGACACGGCGGCCGGCATCAACGGCTTTGCCCTGCGGCCCGCCTGCCTAGTACCGTGGACCGCGATTGGTGGCACCCCGCTCGTCTGTGTCATCATCTGCACGCACCACTCGCGCTCGCGCGGGAGGTCATTGCTGGAGGCGTCGCCTAGTCCGGTCTATGGCGCCGCACTGCTAATGCGGTTTGGGCCTTAAAGCCCATCGAGGGTTCAAATCCCTCCGCCTCCGCCCCATGACCAGGGAGTTCGGCTGATTTCGGCTGGACTCCCTGAGTCGCGTTCAGAGCCACTTTCAACCCCCAGATGGCACGGTGATGGCACCAACCGCCGAAAGGCGATTCTGGCGCGGAATGAAGGCCGCGATCCGGCGCGTGGCGTCCGCCGCCATCTCCTCCGCGACCACCGCGTACACGTCCTTCGTGAAGGCCACCGACGCGTGGCCGAGCACCTCGCTGACGAACTTGTCGTCGACGCCGGCCGCGAGCAGCATGGTGGCCGCGCCGTGCCGGAGATCATGGAAGCGGATCGGCGGCAGCGGCATCCGCAGGGCGACCTCGACGGCGGCCTCGGTCGTCCGGTACTTCCGCGCGATCCGCTCCGTCGACCAGCCCTCCGCGGCCCTCGCGCGGATGTTGGCGTGCCGCGCGATCAAGATGCTGAAGCGGCTGGAGAGGTACTCCGGCTTCAGCTCCTTGCCGTCCTCGTAGCAGTAGACCCGCCCCGAGTCCTCGTACAGCTCACCCCACCGAAGCCGCTCCTCCAGCTTCCGCTTGTGCCACGCCCGGTGGACGCGCACCGTCTCGGGGTCGAGGGGCACCTGCCGCCACCCGGCCTCGCTCTTGGTGTCGTCCAGCTCGTCGTCCGACTGCGACTGAAGGATGTGCAGCCGGGCTCGGTCGAGGCTGAGGTGCTGCTCCTCGGCGGCGACCAGCTCACCGCGGCGAGGACCGTAGTACGAGGTGAGGTGCAGCGCCGGGTACAGCCGTTCCTCGGCGGCATCCGCGAAGTCGAGGAAGTTCCCGGTCTGCGCGGCCGTCCAGACCATGACCTTCGCCGGGACGGCCCCGGTCTTCTGCCACTGTTCGACGCGTTCGTCCGTCCACAGCAGGGGCTTGATGCGGCCTTTCTTCTTCTTGCCGCCCTTCGACCGCCACACCCCGTCAGCCGGGTTGTCCATCCGGATCTTCGACAGCTTCACCGCGTCGCTCAGGGCGCCGTGCAGGACGGCGTGCACGCGCCGGATGCGGGACTCGGAGATCGGCCGCGTATGCAGCCGCTTGCCGTCCCGGACGGCCCGCACCTCCTTCAGCCGGCGCAGCATCTCCGAGCGGTCGCCCTGCTCCTCGGGACGGTTGATCTTCCGCATCGCGGCGTACAGCTCACGGAAGTGCTCGTCGGTGAGGTCGACGACCTTGATGTGCCCGAGCCCCGGCTTCCCGTACAGGTCGATCGCCTCGCGCTCGGCCGCAAGCGTCGACTTCGCCAGGCCCTCACCGGTCTCCGACTCGGACAGCCGCCAGGTGTAGCGGCGTTCGAGGTAGGCGCCGAGCGTGGTGTTCCGCTCGTCGTGCGCCTTCGGGCTGGCCGCGGTGCCGAGCGCCTTCGCCAGCTGCTTCTTGCACTCCGTCTCGGTGTCGAAGGGGCCGATACGCGGCTGCCGGCGCTTACCCTCACCGGACTTCGGCGCTTCGTACCGGGCGTACCAGCCGCCGTGTCCCTTCTTGCTGAGGCTCGGACACTTCTTGCCGAGGAGCCGCTTCGTCTCCGGGTCCCGGCACGAACAGGACTTGTACGGCTTCATCAATTCCCCCCTGGTCGGTCCTTCGGCGCGCTGCTGCCGATGTCTGTCCGGGTGAGTCGCTCGCGGAGCATTTTCAGCTCGATGCCGAGTTGGTCGTAGCGGTGCCGTGCTGTTTGTGCCAGGACAGCTAGGTCTGCCTGATCTGCACTAGGCGTGGAAGCCACCAAGTCCCCAAGCAGCTCCATAAGTTGCGAGGCCAGATACACGGCCTGGTGCTCCGTGACGCGCCGATGCGCGGGCGGCCGTGCGAGGGCCCTGTACGCCGTCTGCTGAGCCGCGAACTCCTGCTCCCGCTCGTACGCCTCTGTGGGGATCGCCGGGTCACCGTCAACGCTGTTGGCGGTGGGGTGCGCGTCCCAATCCATCGCCGTCTGATGGCCCTCAGCCCATCGCCAGGCCGTACGGCTTGTCACCTCGTGCTCCCTGGTGAGCTGCACAAGGTCGTCGCCGTACGTGGGGGGAAGCAGGAGAGTGGTCGGCGAGACGTTGAACGCGTCGGCGAGAGCTACAAGGTCGTCGGCGTCGACACGGCGCTGCCCCTTCTCGATGCGAGTGATCCCCGTGGCTGGAATTGGGTTCCCCAGTTCTTCCAGTCTCGAAGCCAGGCGTGTGGTCGACAGGCCGCGCTCCTGCCGCAGGCGTACGAGGTTTGCGGCCACGTAGCGGCTGATCGGCCCCCAGCCAGGAGAGTCAGAAGATCTAGAGGCAGTATTCGCTGTCACTTTCGCAGCGTCCCATGCGGCTCCTTGCACAGTCAACGCCATCCGCGTACAGTCCAAGACGCGCAGTGATCGCTGCGATTCATGGAGGCATCGATGCGAGTTGAGAAACCTGGTTCACCAGGGGCCCGCGTAGTCGAGGGATCTGATGCGGAGGAACTCCTCACTCCGGGAGAAGCTGCCGCGCTGGTGAAGCTGACCGTTGGCACGCTGAAGGACAAACGCTGGAAGGGCACCGGCCCGCGCTTCATCAAGCTCTCGCCTGGACGTGGCGGGCGCATCCGTTACCGGCGGGGTGACGTGCAGGACTGGGTCGCGGCCAGAGGACGGGTCGGCACATGACCGCATGGACGCGTGCGGCGATCGAGGCGCTCGGGCCGGTGACGGACGTTCCAACGACAGCGTCGATCCTCCTCGTCAACAAGGACACGATCTACGCGCAGATCCGCCGGGGCGAGTGGACGATGACGCGGGTTCTTCAACTCGGCCGGAAAATCAAGATTCCGACCCGGGATCTGGTCGCCTGCCTCTACGGCTTCGAGCCCGGCGCGTTGGCGGGGGTCGGAGTGAACCCGCACGAGGCGGGGGTGTGCCATCACGAGGCATCACCGCAGCTCAGGGCCGGTCAAAGTGCCCCCCAATCGCAGTCTCAATGCGATTGCAGGGATAGGGAGTTGGCGTCGATTCGCGCCCTCCGCGCGTGAGCGCGAGGGGCCCGTGCCACTCCCCGGCTCACAACTGAGCCCGAACGCATCGAAGCCCCGGGTCGCCGGCCAGCGATTGCCCAGGGCTTCGACAGAGAACGGACACCGATGATGACACGCCCTGAAGTGAGAGCGCCACACCGCCCGCCGCCACCCCCGCAGCAGGTGCTCAGCCAGGCCCTGGCCTACGCAGAACACGGCTGGAGCGTCTTCCCGCTCGTCGGCAAGACGCCGGCGATCCCCCGCGCACATGAGTCCGGCAACCCATGCCGCGGCGAGTGCGGACGACTTGGGCACGGCTACCACGACGCCACCCGCGACCCGGAGCAGATCCGCGCATGGTGGGGCCGCTACCCGAATGCGGGGATCGGACTCCCGTGCGCGCCGAACGGCTTGGCCGTCGTCGACATCGACCCCCGCAACGGCGGACTCGAGACGATCGCCGGCTTGGAAGACGAGCACGGGCCGCTGCCAGGCACCCTCATGCAGATGACCGGAGGCGGAGGCCTGCACCTGGTGTACGCCCACCCCGGAATCGAACTCCCCGGCAAGCTCGGGCCCGGCATCGACGTCAAGGCCAACGGCTACATCGTGGCTGCACCCTCCCGCCACCCCTCCGGCGCGTACTACGCGTGGTCCGGCGACGGCCGTTTCGACCACCCGCTCACTCCATGGCCCAGCTGCCTCGGGCACCGTCCCGTCCCACCGCGCCTCCGCCCGTCTGCAGCTGCCGTACGACCCATCAGCAACCTGGTGGGCCTGGTCGCCTTCGTCCTTGATGCCCGTGAAGGCGAGCGGAACAGCCGCCTCTTCTGGGCAGCCTGCCGCGGCCTCGAGCTCGTGCAGGCCGGAAAGGTCGACGGCGCCGCCGTCTACGGCTCACTCCTCGAGGCAGGGGTGCGCACCGGCCTGTCCGAAGCCGAGGCATCCCGCACGCTCCACAGCGCAGAACGCGCTCCCCGTCGTACGGGGGTGACGGCGTGACCGACGCCGCGACCCGGGCGGAGGCCAGCGCGATCGTCGAGGCCTTCATCCCCGGTACCCGGGAAACGCGTCCCACAAATCCCAGAACAGCAGGGAGCGCCCAGAACATGGGATTCGGCGACGATTCTGGGATTTCTGGGACGCGAATCGCGGATACGGACTGGGACGAGCCCGTACCTGTCGACGCGCCCGCGCTGCCCAGATTCCCGACCGAGCGCCTCGGCCTGCTCAGCAAGTTCGTCACCGCTAACGCGGCCTCCTTGCAGACGCCCGAGGACCTGGTCGCCTTCGCCTCCCTCGCCAGCATCTCCACCGCCACCGGCGGCCGCGTGCGCGTCCAGGTCAAAGCCGACTGGTACGAGAGCACGGCTCTGTACCTGGTGGCCCTCGCCGACTCCTCCGAGAAGAAGACGCCTGCGCTCAACGCAGCTGCCGCACCGCTCAGGGAGATCGAAGACGAGCTGATCGAGCAGCACCGGCCCCGCGTCGAAGCCACAGCCCAGGAGATCCGCATCACCACAGCCCGCATGAGCAAGGCCGAGCAGGCTGCCGCCGGCGCCGCCGCCGAAAAACGGGAAGAAGCCGAAGCCGACGCGGAGGCCGCGCGTCTACGGCTGACCGAACTCGGTGACACGCCACACCTTCCCCGACTCCTCGTACGCGACATCACGCTCGAGGCGGTCGGCAAGGTGATGTACGAACAGGGCGGCCGGATCGGCTCGCTCGCGTCGGAGGGCGGTCTCTTCAAGGTCGCGGCAGGCTTGTACGGCAACAACGGCAAGGCCAACACAGACCTGCTCCTGGAGGCGTACAGCGGCGGCCCCTACACCATCGACCGTACGGGCCGTGCATCCGCCCGCATGTCCTCGACCTTCCTCGCGCTCGGCCTGGTCGTGCAGCCGGGCATCGTCGCTGGCCTTGAGAAGCAGAACCCCGAGTTCCGGCAATCCGGCCTGCTCGGACGATTCCTGTACGCCCGATCCAACCCGACTGACGAGGACACCTTCGACTCCCCGGCGGTCCCGCTCGTGATCGCCGAGGAGTACCGGACGTGCATCCGCAATCTCGTCACTCAGCTGTGGGACCGGCCGCTCGCCGAGACGATGACGCTCACGACCGGTGCACGTCAGGCCTTCGCTGAGTACTACAACGCCTTCGCGAAGCGCCGGAAGCCTGGCGGCGACCTGCATGACATCGCGGACTGGGCCGGCAAGCTCCGCGGCCAGCTCGTCCGTATCGCTGCCTGCCTGACTCTCTACGAGGACCCGCGCGCCCGGGAGATCAGTCTCGAGCGCATGAACGACGTCCTGGCCCTGGCCCCCTACCTGATCGCCCATGCCCGAGCCGTGTTCGACCTTATGGGGCGCAACCGCGAGGGCAAGCTCAAGCCGCTCCGCGACGTCCTGGCCTGGCTGAGCACCCGACCGGAACCCGGATCCGACTTCTCCGCGCGTGATGCCTGGCAAGCCCTGAAGGGCCGCGAATGGGCCGAAGACATGGACGCCATGAGCGACGTCCTCTTGCAGCTGGAAGACCACGGATGGATCGCGCTCCTGCCTCCACCCGACAGGCAAGGCCGCCGAGGCCGCAAGCCCTCACCCAAGTTCCAAGTCCACCCCCGACTCAGCGCCTCCGCGACATGAACGACCAGGAAGGCAAGCGCGATTGAAGACCCCCACTCCGGATGTGTCGTCGGCCGAGCTCGTCACGGCCGGCCAGGTCCAGTACCTCGTCACCTGCCCCGCATGCGGCCACCTGCACCGCCACCTCGACACCGGCAACCGCCGCGCCCCCTGCGGCGCCCGCTACACCATCGCCTCGAAGGAGCCTCGCCCATGACCATGGACACCCCCGATCTCGACGAGTACCGGGCCATCCACGAACGCGACGTCGCCGACTACCGGGCTGGCCTCGAGGACCTACGGGTCACCCTCGCGTCCGCCTTCCGCAGCGTCGAGGAGCTCGCGCAGACCCTGGCCGGCCTCCCAGCGGTCGCCGAGGACGGCCAACGCCGTCTCCAGACCCAGGGCAGCTCGATCGACGAGTACGCCAAGGGCCGCGGCGAGACAGGCGTCACCACCCCACGCGTCCTCGACGAGTTCCTCGCCTCCCTGACCGACCGCGAACGCCGCCTCTACGACGAGGCCCGGCTGGGCCCGGCCCAGGCCGCCCGCGCCCTCTCCCGACTCGCTGCCCTCTCCACCCCACCCGACCCGTTCACCGCTCTCAGCTGATCCCGAGCTCCCCGGCCTGGCCGCCGACTGACACCCCGCCCGGTCCCACGCCACTCGCGATGCCCGCCTCGCACCGCCCCGGTACGGACCCTGATCAGCCCGACCCTCCGGCCACCCGGTCAGTCCCACCCTCAACCCCCGTACACCACCGAGGAGTTGTGCCGTGCAGGACCAGCCCGACACCGGCCCCGCCCCCACACCACCACCCCCGTGCCCACACTGCGGCCACCGGTGCCCCACCGGCATCGGCAGCAGTCGCGCCAGCAGCCCTGAGCAGGCCGCTGAGCGCCTCCCGGCCGCCGTCGTGGCCCTCGTCGCCGGACGCCTCTACCAAGCCCCCCAAGAGGCCCTCGAGGCGCTCATGCAGGAAACCCCCGCACGCAACTTGCTCCTGGCGCTCGCTGACTTCTCCGCGTGGATGATCGACCACACCGTCGGCGGCCCCCACTGGCTCGAGCGCGCCGGCCTCACCTACGCACAAGCCACTGCCGAGCCCGGGGAGGCCTGAGTGTCGCCGACAGTCCTGCCCCCAGGCATGCTCTTCGCCGCGCGCGACATCCTCACTGTCGACCGCGTCTTCGCAGACCACATCCGCTACCTCAGGGGACGTGACGGCGTCCTCCCCCGCGACGTTCTCGCACTCGCCGAAAACGTCCACCCCTTCGCCGCTGAAATCCGGCGCAACCTCCGCCTCCACACCCGCACCGCACCCCGCAAGCCACGCCCGCTCACCGCGGACTCCGAGCCCCCGCCGGAGTGGGTCACCGTGCGCCAGGCCGCCGCCCTCACCGGTGTCTCCGTGTCCTACGTCCAGCGCCTGGCCCGGCGAGGGATCGTCCAGGCAACCCGGGCCGGTGACGGCCGTACCTGGCTCGTCGACGCCGACGGCCTCGCCGTCTGGGCAGCCCGACGAACCCCAGATCCGGACGACACCCCATGACACAACGCCCGCCCGGCACGCCCCGCGCCGGGCGGCGATCGCCCCGTACAACCCCTGGATCCGTAGCCCTCCGAAAATACCCATGAGCCGTACGAACCCTTGGAAAGCGCTTTGAGCCGTACAGAGACCGTCACCGACTCCACGCGCCCACGGTGCACGCACAAGCGGGCCGACGGACAACCGTGCCGTCAAGCGCCGCTGACCGGGCAGGCGAGTTGCGTCGTGCACGCGTCGCCCGCCGAGCGCGACCAGGCGCAGCGCGAGCGTCTCGTCATCGCGGAAGGCCGCCTGGCAGCCCTCTCCGAACACACCGACCTGGCGGGGTCCCAGGACGTCCTCTTGACCGTCGCGGCCCGCTTGGCCCCGCCGACGGACACCGACCGGCTCGTCTATCAGGCGGCAGCCGCCGAGTTCGAGCGGCTGGCCGCAGTCGACACCCCAGGCCGGCCGTACGGAGCCTGACGGGCACTCACCGCACGTGAGGCTCGGCGTCCTCGAGGACGCCGAGCCCCACTTTCGTTCTCCCGGCCCGCGGCACGGCTTGCAGCCCATGGCCGGAAGGCGGGCGTCTCGGGCCGAGTTCGCAGCAGTTCGCAAGAAAAACGCAGGTCAACCCCTGGTTCGCGAACCACGGAAGCGGCGACACCACGTGATCGGCGATCTTGCCGGAGACGAACGGCTGTCAGCGCAGGCCATCAGCCCATGAGCGTCTCGAGCACCGCTGTCGCGCGGGTGGCTCGCTCACCAGGTGCCCGACGAGCGGCACGAGCGAACCGCCAAGAGGCGTGGCAGGACTCGCAGATGACGGGCACAGGCGCAGCGCGGAGAGCCGGAGCCAAGTCCTCCGGACGAGAAGGCCGCTGCGATGTTCTTCGCCAGACCCCGCACCACCCCGCACCCCACCAAGCCCCAACCCGCCGACGCCCGCGAGGTCGAGGCCGACGAGCCGACCGCCCCGGCGGCGGAGATGCAGGCGCAGGCCGCCGCCCGAGAGCGGGAAGCCGCCCAGCAGGCCCGCGAGGACGCCCAGCAGGCCCGCCAGCAGGCCGAGAGCCTTGTCAGGGTCGCCCGGGCCGAAGCCGCGCGTCTGGTCGCCGACGCGGAAGCACAGGCCCGCACCCTGACCGGCCGTGCGCAGCGCGCAGACCGTACAGCCGCCCAACTCGACGAGCACGCCGGCCACCTCGAGCACGCCTCCAGCCTCCACGGTGACATCGCCGTGGACCAGGAGCGCGTGGTGGCTCTCGCTGCCGAGGCCGAGGCGCTGGCGGCCGAGGACGGCTCTCTCGCCGAGCGCCTGGAGCAGCTCGGCCGTCGCCGCGAAGAGACCGCCGTCCGACTCGCCTCCGCGCGCCAGGTCGGCGACGTCGACGAGGTGACCGCGCGCCGCGCCGAAATCGTCGGCGTCGACGAGGTCACCGCCGAGCTCACCAGCCAGCGGCAGACGATCCAGGCCCGCCGGGACGCGATCGGCCCAGCCGACGGCACCGGCGAACTGGCACAGACCCACCGCCGCCTCGCGACCCTCCGCGCCCGCCTGCGGGCCGTGGAGAACGTCCTGGACCCCGCCCGGCCGGAGGCCGCCGTGGACGAGGCCCTCGCCGTCCTGCGGGCCAACGCCCAGCGCGTCCTGGAGCAGCTCGAGCCGCCACCCACCCCCCACACCATCCTCATCCGCCGCTGACCGGCGCCCCCTTGAAGGAATCCCGCATGGCACAGCAGCAGACTCCCGGGCGCCGTACGGCAGCCCGCCCCGTACGCAAGGCCAAGGCCGCCGACGGCGATTGGCTGGCCGTCTACGACTCCACCGGCAAGCTCATCGGCATCTGTGACCCGAGTGATGTCACACGGGTATCGGACGCCGGCAACAGCGAGCCCGCCGAGGCCGAGCCCCTCAACAAGCAGCGGCTTACCACCGCCCTCGGCGGCGCGGAAGCCGCCGCCATCGCCAAGTCGCTCGACACCGCCGCTCTCGCCGCCTTCCACCAGATCAGGACTTCTCCCCGCCCGGCGCCACGCGGCCGGACCTGAGCAAGGGGCGCGGACGCCTTCCGCCTCCTGAAGGCCCGCGCCCCTCTCCACCCCGGTCGGCTCGTCGGGACCGGCCGGTGCCAGCCCCACGCCCCTGGTTCCTCCTCGTCCCGGGGGCGCGTGGTGGCTGGCCGGGCCGGCGGTCAGGACAGCGTTCCCCTGCACCGCCGGCCCCCTCAGCCCTCCCACCACGCGGAGAAACGAGCCCCCCCATGGCAACAAAACGGCCGGACACCACGCCCCCGGCTCCCCGCGAAGCCCCTGGCTCCCTGGGCTGCGGGGTGAGCGGCCGTGTCTGAGGGCGCCCTGCTGCCCCCGGTCGTGGTCCGGCTCCTGGGCGACATCACCCAGCTGCGCGGCACGTTCCGACAGGCCCGCGCCGAGGCCACAGGACTGCAGGGGAGCTTCCGCCAGTCCGGGGCCACGGTCGCCGCGGGCATGGCGAAGATGGGCCGCAGCGTCTCCCTGGTCGGCGCCGGCGTCGCGGTCGCCTCGACGAAGATGGCGGCCGACTTCCAATCCGAGACGATGGTCTTGCACACCGCCGCGGGCGAGACCGTGAAGAACCTGGCCACCGTCCGCCAGGGCATCCTCAACATCGCCACAGGCACCGGTACAGGCATTCAGAACCTGACCGACGGCATGTACCAGATCGAAAAGGCCGGCTACCGGGGGAAGTCCGGCCTGACGGTCCTGAAGGCTGCCGCGCAAGGCGCGAAGGAAGAGAACGCTCAACTCTCCACGGTCACCAACGCCATGACCTCGGTCATGGCGTCGTACCACCTGCACGCCAGCGACTCCGTGCGTGTCATGAACGGCCTCAAGACGGCGGCCGGCGAGGGCAAGATGACGATGGAGGAGTTCGCGGGCTCCCTTTCGACGGTCTTGCCGATCGCGTCCGCCAACAAGATCTCCTTCCAGGAAGTGGCCGGCGCTCTGGCCACGCTCACCCAGCACGGCACCTCGGCCCGGGAGGGCACGCAGGAACTCGCCTCGACGATCCGGAACCTGGCTGCGCCCAACAACGTCGCGGTGCAGACGATGCAGAGATTCGGCCTGTCCGCCACGGACGTGCAGACCAAGCTCGGCAAGCGCGGCCTGACCGGAACCCTCGACCTGCTCACCCAGACCGTCCTGTCGAAGATGGGCAAGTCCGGGACGATCTTGTTGAGCGCGTTCAACGACACCAAGCAGGCCGCGGCCAACGCCCGGCAGATGCTCTCGCTGATGGACCCCGCGGTCGCGAAGGTGGCGCGCGCCTTCGAGACCGGCAAGATCTCGGTCGGCGACTGGCGCAAGCAGATCAAGGGCATGCCCACCGACCAGGCCAACCTGGCCAACCAGTTCGCGACGTTCGTCAACAAGACCCACGGGTTCAGCGACGCCCTGAAGAAGGGCGGCCCCGCAGCCACCACCTACACCGACGCGATCAAGCGCATGACGGGCGGCGCGATCGGCCTGAACACCACGCTGCAGCTCACCGGGGAGAACGCCAACGGCTTCAAGGACCGGGTCAAGAAGGTCGGCGAGTCCTTCAACCACAGCAGCAAGGACGTCGAGGGCTGGAAGGAGACGTCCAAGCAGCTCAGCACGCAGCTCGCCCAGATCAAAATGGGTGCTGAGAAGGTGGCGATCGAGATCGGCTCCAAGCTGATCCCGGTCGTCTCCGCCGTGATCGGCTTCTTCGCGAAGCACAAGTCCGCCGCGACCGCGCTGGCCGCGGTCATCGGCGGCGTCCTCGCCCTGTCCGTGGTCGCGTACGCGGCGAAGCTCACCATGAGCGCGGCCAAGGGCGTCGTCGAGGTCGGCAAACTCGGGGTGTCCGCGGTCAAGATGGGCGGCCGCGTCGTCCAGGGCTTCCGGGACGCCCGGGTCGCCGGGAGCGCCTTCTCCGGGAAGGCCGGCTCGTTCGGCGGCGCGCTGCGCAAGGGCTTCGACGGCATCGTGTCCGGAGCGAAGACCGCCGGCGGCGCGGTGAAGACCCTCGCGCTCAACATCGGCAAGGTGTCCGCCAGCGCCGGCAGGGCCGCCTGGACCGGCGTCGTCAAGGGCATCAAGGGCGTCGGCCTCGCCATGAAGACGGCCTCAGTACAGGCGCTCGGCTTCCTGCGGACCATGGCTCTGTCCGCGCTGTCAGCGGCGCGCGCCGCGATTTCATACACGGCACAGAAGATCGCCCTCGTCGCATCGACGATCGCCTCGCGGGCCGCCGCGATCGCCCAGGGCGCCCTGAACCTGGTCATGGACGCCAACCCGATCATGCTCATCGTGCTGGGCATCGCCGCCCTGATCGCCGGGCTGATCCTCGCCTACAACAAGATCGGCTGGTTCAGGGACTTCGTCAACAGCGCCTTCAAGATGATCAGCAGCGCGATCGGTGCGGTCATCGACTGGGTGAAGGGGCACTGGCCGCTCCTCCTGGCGATCCTCACCGGCCCGATCGGCATCGCGGTCGCCCTGGTCGTCAAGTACTGGGACAAGATCAGCTCCGGGTTCAAGACGGCCTACCACGCCACCGTCAACACCGGGAAATCCCTGATCGACTGGATCACCGGACTGCCCGGCCGGGCGAAGAACGCCCTGTCCTCCCTCGCGGCCAAGGTCGCCGAGGTCGCCCTGGACGCCTGGTACCGCTTCAAGTCCTCCACCATCAGCAAGGCCACTGAAGCGATCGCCTGGGTCAAGGGGCTGCCCGGCCGGGTCAAATCCGCACTCGGGAACCTGGGCAGCCTCCTCCTGGGCGCCGGTAAGGCTCTGATCGGCGGTTTCATCACCGGGATCAAGAACATGGCCGGGGCGGCGTACAACGCCGCGAAGGGCGTGGTCTCGAAGATCGCCGGCCTGTTCCCGCACTCACCCGCGAAGGAAGGCCCCTTCTCGGGACGCGGCTGGACGCTGCACTCGGGCCGGGCCCTGATGGACGGCCTGGCGGACGGCATCCGCGCAGGCGCCCCGCGCGCCCACGCCACGATGCGTGACGCCGCGAAAGCGACCTCGGACGCCTTCGCGCACACCCTCGGGATCGCCAGCCCGAGCAAGGTGTTCCGCCAGCTCGGTATCTACATCAACACCGGCCTGGTCGACGGCCTCACCGGCTCGATGGCGAAGGTCAAGGCCGCGACCCGGCGTATCGAGTCGCTGCTGATGCAGACCTACAGCAAGGTCGCCGACCTCAAGGGCACCCGCGGCGTCTCCAACTCGTGGGTGAAGTCCCACGAGAAGACGATCAAGAAGCTGGAGGCGTACGCGAAGAAGGAGGACAAGGTCCTCCGCGGCCTGGCGGCGAAGCGCGACTCGGTCGCCGCCAAGCTGAAGACCGCCCAGAAGAAGCTGAAAGACCTCCAGAAGGCCTGGTCCGACGAGGTCAAGAACGTCAGCCAGGGCATCATGCAGGGCTTCTCCGTCGTCACGGAGGCCCCGCAAGAGGGCTTCGCGTTGACCGCGCAGGACGTGGTCAACAAGATGCGCGACCAGCAGCAGAAGGCCGTCCAGTTCGCGGCCCAGCTGCAGGCCCTGAAGAAGAAGGGCCTCTCGAGCGATCTGATCGCGCAGATCGCCGCCGCCGGCGTGGACCAGGGCGGCGCGACCGCCACGGCTCTGGCCGGAGCGACGAAGGACCAGATCAAGCAGATCAACGCGGCGAACACGGCCACGAAGAACGCGGCCACCAGCGCGGGCAAGTCGGTGGCCGACGCGATGTACGGGTCCGGGATCAAGGCGGCCCAAGGGCTGGTCAAGGGCCTCCAGTCGCAGGAAAAGGCGATCGAGAAGCAGATGCTCAAGATCGCGAAGAAGATGGCCACCACCATCAAGAACGCCCTCAAGATCAAGAGCCCGAGCCAGGTCTTCGCCCAGATCGGCCAGTGGATCCCCAAGGGCCTCGCCGCCGGCGTCGAGCGCCACGCCCACCACGCGACCACCGCCGTACACCGCCTCGCCAGCTCCGTTGCGGGCGCCGGCTCGTTCACCGGACCGGGCCTCGCGATGGCAGGAGGCGGCGGCACCGTCGTCTACAACAACACGGTGCAACTCCACGTTGAGGGCCACGTACTGACGGAACGGAAGCTCCTCGACGTCGTCGAGAGAGGCTTCCTGCGTCGCGGTATGCGCAACCCGGCGACCTACCCCGCCTACAAGCGCTGAGCACCGGTCGGCGCCGTCCTGCGGCTCTACACCTGCCCGAGCCTGGGCCGACGAGACCACCTTGCAACGGCGTGGCACGCCCGACACGGCGCGACATCCCGCGTACAAGCACTGAGCAGGAGCAGCACTGATCTCAAGGAGACCCCGTGGACACCCCTCGGACGCGCCGTACGCCGCCCGCCGCCGTGGCGTCGATCCTCTGTGCCGCCCGCGCCCGGGCCGGGCTGGGACAGCGGGAGACGGCCCGGCGGGCGGCGTTGTCGTCGGGCTATCTCGCCAACCTCGAGGCCGGCCGTCGCTGTCCGTCCACGGCGGCCCTCGCCGCCCTGGCCTCGGTGCTGCCCTTCACCGCGGCGGAGCGCCAGGAGCTCGAGGCGGCGGCCGTGACGGACGCCGGGCTCAGCAACCCGCTGCGCCAGACGCCCGGTCAGAGGCCGGTGCCAGCCACGGGGTTGTCCTCCCACTTGTCGGCGTCTTCGAAGTAGCCCAGCAGCGCTTTCGATCCGTCGGCCCATCCGCCGTGGCGGCCGACGCGTACGACGTCGTGACCGGCCTTGCGCGCCGCGGTGGCGAACCCACGCCGCAGGCTGTGCCCGGTCCACCGCCCGTCGAGGCCGGCCGCGGCCGTGGCGCGTTCGACGACGTCTGCGGCGGCCTCCGGGGTGATCCGGCCCGTGGGGTCGCCGATCGGCCGGCCGCGACGGTGCATGGGCGGCGCGACGCGGCCGTGCCGGTCGACGCGCACGAACAGCGGCCCCTCGGTCCGGCCCGCCTCGGCCATGGCCTCCCGCAGGGCGCGTACGGCCCGCACGGGGCAGGTGGCGGGGTTGGCGCCGTACGGGATCGCGGTGTCGGTGAAGGCCTTCAGCTTCTTCCGGTAGACGGCGGCCTCGAGGCCGTTGTCCGTCTCGGCGACGTCGGCCAGGTCCAGCGCGGCGAGCTCGGAGACGCGACCGGCGCAGGCGAAGCCGAGGAGCAAGAGCGCGGCGTCCCGCTTGCCCTGCAGCGTGGTGCGGTCCAGCGCGGCGAGCACGGTCCGCAGTTGCGCGGGCTGGAGGGGGTCGGCCTTGCGAGGCCGGGCGGCGGGATCCTTGGCGCGCGCGAGCCGGTCGCGGTAGCCGCGCAGCACGACGCGGGCGCCCTTGCAGCTGGGCACCGGGACGTTGGCGGCGGCGTGCGCGGTGCGGATGGCGGACAGGGCGCGCTCGATGGAACTCGGCCCGTACGGGCGGCCGGTGCGCGGCCGCGGGGTGAGGGTCAGGTGCGTCGTGTACTCCACGACGGTCTCCGGGCTGGCGGGCAGCGGGGTCGTGCCGGTCGCCGTGCACCAGGAGGTGAAGCCCGCCCAGTCGGTGCTGTAGGCGCGGCGCGTGGAGTCTGCGGTACCGGCCGCGAGCGCGGCCCGCGCGGCATCGGACAGCGGAGCCGAGACCGCCTGGGGGAGGGCTGCGACGGGGGTGCTCAACTCCAGTTGCTGGCTCATGAGAAGGAACATTATCCGGAGCCAGAACCGCTTTCCTAGGAAAGCACCGAAAACGCGTTGCGGGATCCCTGCGGCGAGTGTCGGCTGGATGGCCCGGGAGGGTCGCTTGCCGCACTAGCGTTGGCCCATGACCTCGGATGCAGAGAAGCAGCTGAATGCAGGCGGCCTGGAACTCGAAGAGGAGGACTTCGGCCGCGAGGACGAGCCGGACGTCGACGGCTGCGCGCTCATTGGCGTGCGTGATGAAGGACTTCAGGTGCGGCTCGTCATCCGCCCCGGACTGGCCCCTGCCTTCCGTGCCGGATTCGCCGAGTGGGCCCTGCAGCGCATCCAACGATTCGAAGAGCACGGACCCGAACCGGACGGCTGGCAGAAGCGCAGCGACGGCAATTGGCAACTGTGGGTGCGCCGGCACTGGTTGCCGCAGATCGACTGACCGGATGCGCCTCGACGCACTCAGCACGAGATCATTCGCGGGCATCGATCAGCCAGCGCCGCCGACCCCCGTCGTCACGAGGGCAGCCACGACGTCCGGCCGGCACAGGTCACCGGCACGCCGGGGTGCGACCGCCCAGTGGGGCCCGGGTGGACGTACGCAGTCCAGGCGCGGGATGCCGAGGTAGACACCCGACCCCAGGAACTCCGCGCGCTGGTCGTGCTCCCAAGCGGGTTCGACGTTTGCGGGAACGAGTGGGTAGTAGAGGCCCGGGCGTGATGGGCGCGGGTCGCAGATGACCGGGCCCTCGAGCAGCTCGGCGAGTGCCTGGGCAACAGCGCCGACCTCGTTCACGCCGAGGGTGGCGTGGACGAGGCCGCCGGTTAGCCGGATCGCGGCGAATGTGTGCCCGAGCGGCACAAGGGCGGCGGCACGCGTGGCCCACTCGCGCTGTACCCAGCCGGGCTCCGGGTGAGCCTGCGACAACCACGTGATGACGTGTGCTTCTGCCTGCTTGTTCGGCATGTATCGCCCCTGTCCCCGTCAGGGTGGGAGAGCGGTCGCCCCTCGGCCCGGCCTGCTGCGGTGCGGAGCATGGACAGGCCGGGCCGAGGAGTCAGCGGTACGGCGGCCGCCCCGTCGGGGGAACGAGGGGCGGCCACCGTCTTCCCGTGGCCGGTCGGCGCGGTGGTGGCCGGCCTCGGGGGTCAGCGTCGCGCGCCGACAGTGGCCTGGTCGTTGCCTGCGAGTCGCAGGATGGCCCGCTGGAGGATGAGCAGGCGGCGTTCGTCGAGCGACTCGACGGCTGTGAGCGAGACGTGGCCGATGCCCACCATGGAAAGCACGAGGCCGAGAAACGCGCGCTGCTGGTCGTCGAGGCTCAGCGTGTAGAGGCGCCCCATGAGACGGTCCCAGACGGCCGTCATCCGGCCGTCCTGCTTCACGACCAGGGCCGTGCGTACGCCATCGTGGGCGAGGAGGGTCTCCTCCTCGGCGAGGGCCTGCGCCGCTGTCCGGTCACGGTCGCTCTTGGCGTTGCGGACCAGCAGCTCGCCGAGCTTCGGTACATCGACCTCGGCGGCGGGGGTGGTGGTCGTCATGGGGTTGCCTCCGTGGGACGTCGGGACCCGCCGGGGCCGAACGCGGCGGCGAGTACGGTGGGGTCGGTCAGTTGGCCCGTCCCGTCGGGGCGGTGCAGCCAGAAGCGGCCGCAGACCGGCCAGCCCGTGGGCGGGCAGTGCAGCGGCGTGCCGGACGGCTGGACCGCTACCGCCCGTACGTCGGCGAGCTCGTCGGCAGCGTCGCTGGGCACCAGCCACCAGGCCCGGTCGAGCAGGGGATCGGCGAGCACAGGGCCGCGGTGTTCCTCGCGAATGCGGTTGAGGGCCTGCATCGTGGTGACGAGCAGCGCTTCGGCGGCGAGCCAGTGAGGGCCGGAGGGGATCGGGGCGAGTGCCTCTATCCACCACGCCTGGCGGACAAGGTCCGGGTGCGCGGAGCAGTCGGCGAGCCACGCGTCCCCGGCCTCGTACGCGGCGGCGAAGTGTGGCTTCGGGCGGCACCGCCCCGATCGCACCGCCGAGCCTTCCTCCGTGGTGTTGCTCATGCTGCCGCTCCGCGCTGGAGGGCATCGGCCAGTCGCATGGCGACGTCCGGGCGGACGCGGCCGAGCACGACGAGCCGGACCCGGTAGGACTCCTGCGGATCGACGGCGAGGGACGGAAGGACGATGCCGGCGCGGTCGAGTGCGGCCCGCAGGGATTCCATCGCCGTGAACGGGTCGACGTTGGACACGTCGTGCATCTCGGGTGCAGAGGCCATGAACGGGACCGTAGGGAGCGGCTGTTGACAGCTTCCAGGCGATGTTCTCGAATGTTCTCAGTCTCTGCTGAGATGTTCTCGTGTGGTCGCAAGCGGAGGTATGCGAGCAGTAGATCGGCGCGGTCGCCGTGGTGATGCTGATGGCGACCAGTCCCACGACGAGGGAGGCACCGTGGCACGACGGCTCATCTTCACCGGCACGGACAGCAAGAACGGCGGCTGCCCAGCACTCCACACCGACACCGACACCGGCGAGATCATCGTGCAGGGACCGCCGCTCACCGATCCCGACGACCTCGCCCGCCTCAAGCACTTTGGCCCCGACGACGCGGCGGTCGTCGTACCGGCCGAACTGCTCGTCAACCACGGCCCCAAGGAGCTGCACCGCGTGCCGAAGACCATCGACCTGGACGAGTTCGGCCAGCTCTTCCACACCTTCGAGCACACCGCTTGGCGGCTGGAGACGCGCCGCGGCTACGCCTCCGACCGCGAGGACCCCACCTACCGCGAGTTCGTCGACACGGGCCGGATCACCCTCGACTACGACGACGAGTGGTCGCAGACCATCCGGCATCAGGTCCGCGCCGGGAAGACGATCGGCCGCGTCCGCGTCGTCGACGAGCCGCCGACCGAGGGCCAGCTGTTTCTCCTCGCCGACTCCCCGCGCAACACCGCGGCCGGCGAGGACATCCGCTGCCTACCGCGCAACGAGGCCGAGGAACGACTGCTGCCCGCCGAGGACTTCTGGATCTTCGACAGCCGTATGGTCGCCCGCCTCAACTTCGACGAACAGGACGTCTTCCACAGCGTCGAGATCATCACCGACCCCGCTGAGGTGCTGCGGTACTGCCAGCTGCGGGACGCCGCCACGCACGACGCCATCCCGTGCGGCGAGTTCGCCGCGCGCCTGCGCACACCCTGACGAGCCGCCGGTGAGCACGGACTACCAACAGGCCCGCGAAGCCCTCGGCGCGCGACTGCGCGACCTCCGGCTGACCGGGCCCGCAGGACGGCTCACCGGCCCCCAACTCGCCGGGCGCCTCAGCTGGCCCCACTCGAAGGTCTACAAGCTGGAGAACGGCCGCCAGACCGCCACCCCGGACGACCTCCGGGCGTGGGCCGAGGCCGTCGGGCAGCCCGCCGTCTTCGCCGAACTCGACGCCCGACTCAAGGGGTTCGAGTCCCACATCCGATCCTGGCGCCGCCAGCTCGCCGCCGGCCACCGCCCTGTACAGGACGTGTGGAACCTCGAGGTCGACCGCTCCCAGGTCATCTACGCCTGGGAAGAGTCCGTCATCCCCGGCATGCTCCAGACCGCCGACTACGCCCGCGCCATGTTCCAGCGGTACACCGACCTGTACAGCTCCGTACGGGACACCGAAGAAGCCGTCCGCACTCGCATCCTGCGCCAGCAGTGGCTACACCACGGCGGCCACACCTTCCACGCCCTGGTGTGGGAGGCGGCCCTTCACGCCCTGATCTGCGCTCCCTCGGTCCTCACCGCGCAGCTCGACCGCCTCGCGGGCATGGTCGGGATGGACACCGTGGAGTTGGGAGTCGTCCCGCTCGGGGCGTCGCTGAAAATCCCCACAGCGAACGGGTTCTGGATCCTGGACGACCGGCTCGTGATCGCCGAGGACTGGCACGCCGAGATCTGGCTCGACGACGCCGACAGCGTGGCCACCTACATGAAGGTGTGGGACACACTGCGCGAGTCCGCGGTCTACGGGGCGGACGCACAGAACCTGATCAGCAAGGTGCAGCGGATGGTACGTCCACGGGCGTGACGTCTTGGGAGCCGCGGACGGCCCGGACGGGGTCGCAGCCTGTGATCGTGGGGCGCCTGGCGAGCCGACAGCTCAACCGGTCTTCTTCCAGGGTTTGCAGCCAGTGGTGGTGAACGCCTTGTCCGAGGCGGAGATCGTGACGGTCGTCCGGCCGCTGGTCGCGTTGTTCGCGATGATGTCCTTCACCTCGCCCGACGTGCTGGACAGCCGCGCCCAGTAGCAGCTCGTGATCAGACCGCCCTGCGGGCCCTTGGTGCTGTAGGTGCCGGGCTTGATGTCGCTGCCCACCACGTACGTGCCGTCGCCCGGGATGCCGTCGGCGGGAACCTTGTCCACGGCGGGCGAGCCGGTGGCGCGGACGGTCTGGAGGGCAGTTGTGGTCGCGGTGACCGTCGCCGAGGGGGAGGCCTTGTCGGCGTTGGGGTTTCCCGTGAGGCCGATCAGCACCCCGATGAAGAGACCGATGACGGCCGCGCCGGCGTGAGTGAGGAAGCGCCTCCAGGAGCGCGGGAGCCGGGATATGTCGCGATGGCCCTGGGAGTGCAGCGGCCCTTCTGGAGGGCCTGGCGGGGTCCGGCTGTCCATGGCTTCAGCGTGCGCCCGCCCGCTGCTGCCCGCACGCCGGGCCCAGGGGGAAGGGGCGCGCGGAGCGCACACGAACGGCCCCCTGCCTGGTCGTGGTGACCGTGCAGGGGGCCGAACTGCTTACGCTACCGGGAGGGTGTGACAACGAGGCATTGGTCTCAGCCCTGACTGTCGTCGATCTCATCTGCACTGCGGCCTGCCCGTGGCAGAGACTCGGCAGGAGCCGGGCCGGGCCGGCTATTCAGGCACAAGGACTCCGTTGACCATCTGTCCAGGGGCAGGCGGCGGGATCTTCTGCATGCCCGGCATCTGGGCGGAGCGTGCGTTCCAGCCCGCTCGGAACATGTCGTTCTGCAACAGCGCCACCTCATCGGCCAGCGCCTCCATCTCCTCGATGGAGACGGCGGAGGTGTGATAGCCCAGGTTCTTCCTGATGGGGTTCATCGCTTCGATGCCAACGCCGTTTTCAGTCGGCGCATAGAGCGCGTGCACGATCGTGTTGCGACGTTTGCGGAACGTGTCTGCGCGGGTGAGGCAGGACTCGATCTCAGCGATGTCTTCCGAAGGGATGTGTCCCACGGTGAGGGCCAGCCTGCAGAACTCCAGCAGCTGGCTGGTGTTGGCCGCGTTCGCGTACATGATCAGCGTCGGTTCGATGGTGATCGCGCCGAGCAGGTGGCGCAAGCTGAAGTCGAGTTCCCCACCAGCAAGCGTTATGCGGCCGACAGCTTCCAGGAAGGGGTTCCGCTCCCGGGGAGCGGCGTCGTTGGTCATGGCCGGGATGGTACGGCGGCAGGCCAGGGCAATGCCTCCGATTTTGTACTACTACGAGACAAGCCTTCACCGCAGCGAGGCCGTACGTCAGCGGCTGCCTGCCGCGTGGGTACGTCGCCACGAGTTGTGTGCGCGCCGCCCGAGCCGGAGCCGGAGCTTCTTCCCGCGGCAGCGCGGGCACGTCCGTGTCTTCCGGAAGCGCTCGATCTCGCCGGTGCCGCGGCAGCGCCGGCACGGGCCGAACGGCCGTAGCGCGCACAACACTGCGTAGCCGCCGAGCCAGGCGACGACGGCCGCCATCGCAACCCACATGACGTGTTCTCCCCCTCGAATCGCGGGTGTTTCCCGTTTCCCCGGGTCCTGCTGCTAGGCGCTAGGTAACAGGTCAAGGGCATGTTGTGGTGCTAGCGGGAGTGCTAGGCCTAGCAGCAGGGCGTGCTAGGCCTAGCACCCGTGCTCGGACTACGCCGCGGCCCGGTCGGCGTCACGGCGTGTGATCGCGGCGAGGACGTCGGCGCGCTTGATGCCGCGCTTCGTGGTGCCCTTGCCGTCCTCGCCGGCCGCCCACACGTCCACCGTGGCGATACCCCAGGGCTTCAGCGCGGGCGCGACGCTGGCGGTGGTCCACGCGCCGTAGACGTCCGGCCAGGCCTCGGCCAGCCGGGCGGCGATCCGCTCGCACCACAGCTGTTCCTCGTCCTCGCGGAACACCTTGGCGACGTCGCCGAGGACGTCCATCCCGCGGCTCTCGCTGGGGCTCTGGCCGATGGCGTGCCCGGTCACGTTGCCGTACGCCTCGCGCAGCTGGCGGGCGCGCACGACGACCAGCTCGGCCGCCGTGCCGTCGACGAACGCGGACGCCACGATGACCGGGTCGTCGCCCTCGCCCGCCATCCAGCAGATACCGCGGTCGGAGCGGCTGAACATGGTGGCCCGGATGCCGGCCTTGTAGGCGCCGGTGCCGAGGACCATGTCGTTGGCGGTGTGGCCCATCACCTTCAGGCAGAACCGCAGCACGGCGTTCGCGCTGATGCCGGACGGCAGGCTCTTGGCGTCCGGGCGCTGGGTAGCGAACATGCCGATGATGCCGAGGGCGGGGCCGCGCTTGGCGATGTCCGTGCAGATGGACTCCAGCTCGGCCCCGTACTTCTCGTGCTCGAAGGGGACCTGGCACTCGTCGAACCCGACGACGATCGGGTGCAGGCCGAGGCTGCGGTCGTTGGCCAGGGCCGGGGTCACCTTCGACTCAGGGCAGCGGGACTTGGGCAGGGACCGGATCACCTTCGCCCGCCGGCGCAGTTCCTCCTTCAACTCCCGCATGGCGTGCAGGACGTAGAGGAGGTCCTCGTCGTCTTCGCCGGACCGGTAGCGGTGGCAGACGGGCTCGAGGGGGCCGAGGTCGCCGGTGCCCTTGAAGTCGAACGCGTACAGCGCGGCGCGCGGGTCGAGAGCGGCGATGAGCAGGAGCAGCCGCAGGAGGAACGTCTTGCCCATCCTGGGGATGGAGCCGATGACGACGGAGGCGAACATCAGGGTGACGACGATGTCCCGCATGCGCTGGTCGTTGCCGAACACGACGGGCTTGAAGAGGTCGACCTCGCCCTCGCGTAGGAGCGGCCACGGGGGCTTGGTGGTCTCGTTCATGGGCTTGTCGCCCACCCACAGGATCAGCCGGCCCTCGTGCTCGTCGGGGTCGCCGGACGGCCACACGCAGCCGAGCTTGCGGCGCAGGCCGGAGGCGAGGGCCTGGCGCTCTTCCATGACGTCCTCGGGGACCACGCCGTACGGCAGATCGAGATCGGCGCGGTAGCCGGGCCCGTCGCGGGTGATCTCCGAGGTGAAGCGCATGCCGTTCATGTCGCCGCCCTTCTTGATGGCGGCCGTGATCTTCGGGTTGCCGATCGAGTCGAGGGCGCGCAGCACGATCGTCCCGGTGAGCTTCTGCAACTCCGTGCGCATCACGGCGGGGCCGATGACCGGGGCGTCGGGCTGCTGGCCGAAGTAGCCGAGGGTCAGCACGCCGCCGGCCGCGAACGCGTACAGGAAGCCCGGGGCCATGACGTACAGCCACAGGGCGAAGCCGAAGCCGAACACGCAGGCCACGACGGTCACCAGGCCGCGCAGGCGGACGCGTCCGGCGCGCAGCCGGGCGAGGGTGAGGTATTCGGTGACGTCCTCGGTGCGCACGGCGTAGTCGCGAAGTGGGGCGGCCTCGCGGTCCCAGAGCCACCGGTTGGTGTCGGCGACCAGGCGGGCGGCGCCGCGCGGCGCCATCATCGTCAGCTGCGCGGCGTACCAGGGGGCGCGCAGGCCGTGGTAGGCGGTGGCGTACCAGGCGTGTCCGGCGGCCCGCTCGACGGTCGCGAGCAGGTCGCGGCGGGAGCGCAGCCACGGGGCGATGATCGGGCGGCGCTTCTCCGTGGTCACGCCGGGGTCGGGGAGCTTGGGGTTGTCGACGGGGACCGGCGCGGGCGGGGCCTCGGCCGCGGAGGTCTCGGGTTCGGGCGGCAGGGTGTCGGTGGGCGTCGTGTTGGCGGGGGCGATGGTGTCCGTCATGCTGGGCTCTTCCTGCTCCTTGTACGGGTTGCGGGAGGCCCGGGGCGGCCGGTCGTCCGGCCAAGGTGACGGCCGCCCCGGGGCGTGGCTACTTGCCGTTTTTGCGGCGGCGGGCGGTGTCCTCGACGCGTTCGACCTTGCGTTTCAGGTCGCTGATGTCGACCTTGTCTCCGGCCAGGCCGCGCTTTGCCATCCGGACGTGCAGGAAGGCGAGTTGGGCTTTTTCGCCGCCGGTGAAATCGGACAGCTTCAGGTCATCGGCCATGTCAGCGCCCGCCCTTCCGGCTGGCCTTGTCCTTGTGGTCGTCGCCCATCTGCTGGGCCCTAGAGGAGCTGTCGGTCTCGTAGCCGCGGGCCCCGCAGCTGCACCGGTACTGGTACTTGCGGCCTCCGCGGGCGGGCCAGACGGAGACGCTGTGTTTGGTGACGGGCATGGGGGTTCTCCTGGTCAGCGGCGGTTGTCGAGCTCGGTCAGCTCGGTGTTCATCTGGTCGTGGAGCGCGTCGTGCAGTGCCTTGTCCTGCGGGCTGGCCATCGGGTCGGCGGCGATCTGCCGGGCGAGCGCGGCTTCGGCGGCGAGTGCGCCCTGGATCTGCTCGGTGGTGCGGGTGTCGCGGCACATGACGGGGATTCCTACTGCTGGTTGCGGACGTCGGACCGTCCGAACCACTTCTGGTGGACGTGGGTGTGCTGCTCGACGCGGACGGCCCGGCCGCCTGTGACGAGGGCGCGGGTTCCGGCGATGGCGAGGAAGAGCAGCAGGGCGCCCATGCCGGTCAGGCTGGAGACGAACTGGCTGGCGCCGACGAGGAACTTGCCGGCGCCCCACAGGGCGACGCCGGAGCCGACCCCGCCGGCGAGGAGCCGCTGAGCGGTCGGGTCGAGGACGGGCTGCGGGCTCAGGTCGCGCGCCGGCGCGGCCTGTACGGGGGCGGGAGCCTGGGACTTGCGGACGGGCACCATGCCGCCGTACGCGCCGGGCACCCAAACGACCGGGTCCCGCTCGTCGTACAGCTCCACGGGCCCGGTGCGGGGCAGCTGGTCGGCCTCGCTGACGTACCTCTGGTACTGCTCGGGAAGGTCGCTCACCGGGCCCACCGGCGGACGCGGGGCGAGCGGAGGCCGACGATCAGGCCGAGGCCGAACGCCACGACCACGGGCTTGGACAGGATCGCCGCGACGATGGCGATGACGACCGCGAGGGCGGCCGGAAAGGCGAGCAGGAGCCCGAGGAGGGCGCCGAGGATGAGCCAGCGCATCATGCGTAGCCGCCTTCCATGGGGTTGGCCGGGGGCTCCGGCTCGGTCTTCTTCGCTGCCCTCGAGAGGGCGGTACGGACGTAGGGCTCGGTCACGATCAGGCGGCGGTGACGCTCGACGTGCTCGACGATCTCCCGCGGTTTCGCATCCGGTCCGAGGGTGGATGCGGCTTCGATCACCGCGGCCTCGAGCGTGACCGGCGCCAACTCGCCGATGGGCGGGTTGACCTGTTGATGCGCGGGCGCATCAGGGCGGTCGACGGTGTACTCCGGGGGCTGTTGGCCGAGGACCAGGGCAACGGCAACGGCGTCCACCGGCACGCCGTAGGTGCCGAGGAGATGCGCGAGTTCGGCCGGGGGTGCATCAGGTCGCGCATCGTGGGCGAGACGGATAGCGTCGGCCGGGTCCATGTCGGCGAACTCGGCCCTCAGTCTCTCCGTCGCGGAGGCCTGCCTCGGCTGCATGGTCGGCTGCGCCGCGGACGCCGCGGACGTGGCTCCGTACATCCCGGCGAGGGCCGCATCGGCTCCCTCGCGGACGCGGACGCGCTGGACGTCGACCAGGCCGGCGCCGAGCTCCGTGTCGCCGACACCGACGTACTTCGCGAGGCGCCAGTAGCGGCGGACCGCACTGTCCTGCTTGCGCTTGTCGGGGTGCCCGTCGGCGACGGCCCGGTTGAACGCCAGCTGCCGGGCGGCGTCCGCGTTGCGGCGCATCACCTCGGCGTCCACGCCGGTCGTGTAGACGACGATGGAGCGGGCGATGAAGCCGAGGCCCTCGGCGGCCCCGGACATGGCGAGCGGGGTGACCGCGTACACGGCGGCCTCGCGCGGGTTGTCGGCGATGGCCACGCCGATGCAGGCGGCGGACAGCGGGGCCAGCCACATCCCGCCCCGTACGACGGCCGGGGCGGACATGCCCAGCATGGTGCGGCCGAGGAGGACCAGGGCCAGGATCAGCGTCAGCCCTTCCCCTGCGGCGACGACGCCGGCCGCGGTGGCCTGCCGGTGGAACGCAGCGACAGCGTTGGAGTAGGTGCCCCACGCGCCGAAGCCTCCGACGACGGCCATCGCCACGGCCGCCGCGCCGAGCACGACGGTCTGCCCCTGGGTGAGTTCTCTGGTGGTCATGTCTCGCCGACCTCCGGGGCGGCGGCGCGCACAGCGCGGTGCGCGGCAAGGGTCATGCCCTCGCGGTCATCAGCACGGCGCGCGATGACGAGGGCCTCAAAGAGCTGGTCAATGGGCGGGAGCAGCCGGGCCGACCGGCACACCGCATGGATCGCGGCGCGCTCGGTCGGCCGGCGGATGTGGCGGGCCGTCACGGGGTGGCCCCGCTCACGCCGCGCAGCTGCGCGGCGAGGCTGCGCAGGGTCGCCGCGTGGTCGGTGAGCGCGGTGGCCATGGCCTCGAGGCCGTCGGCGTCGGCTGGGTACCAGTCGGCGCCGATCTCGACGTTCACGAACACGGCCCGGCCCGGGGCGTATTCGGTGTAGGGGCGCTGTTCCAGGCCTGCGGTGAGCACGGTGGCGGGGCCGCGGCTGGTGGGCAGCGTCATCGTGTGCTCAGGGCCTTCGTGGCCGATGTCCGCGCGGAACTCGTCGTCCTGGCCCTCGTGCCCCTGGCACCACGGCGGGCAGACGACGGTGACCGGGCCGTGGTCGGCCGTACGGATCGTCACCTCGCGCCGCGTCACCGCCCGTCCTCCTCTCCGGTGTCGGGAACGGGAAGGCCGGCGGACTGCAGGAGCGCGCGGGCCGCCTGCCGTTCGGCGCGGGACTCGCCGGGGTCCCCGGCGACGATCCAGGCCTCGGCCTGCTCGAGCGTCATGCCGGTCGACGTGAACTCCACACGCAGGCGGAGGCGGACGGTGCCCAGGTCGGCCTCGTGCTGCCAGCCGTGGCCGTCCAGGGCCTCGGGGGTGCCGAGCTCGGGGAGCTGGGCACGGATGTCCTCGATGTGGGCGCCGGCCAGGAGGCCCATCAGCTCGTCCGGGGAGAGGGAGAGCGCGCTCACCGGCCCTCACCCCACACACTGGCGAGGGTGCGCAGCCGGTCGCGGACGCGATCGGCCTCCGCCCCGTACAGGGGCTTGCACACGTCGGACGCCCGGCCCTCGTGAGGGGCAGTCGCGGTCTGCTTACCCTCGCCGTCCTCGCCGCGGCCCCGCGCCTGCTCGCCGGCGGACTGCGTGGTACGGGCCTGCCACGTCGGATAGGCGACGGGGTGCTCGGCGGTCCACTCGCGCAGGCGCCGTGCCGAGTGGGCGAGGTGGCCGTGGGCCAAGAGCAGTTCGACGATGACCCGGGTGTCCGAGGCACGGCGGGTGAGCAGCTCGGCGCGCGCCTGGTCGTCGACGGGCCGGTCAGCGAGGGGTACGTCGAGGGCCTCGACGATGGCGGTGAGCAGTTCCCGGACCGGGGCGGGCAGGGCGCCCGGCAGGATGCCGGGCGCCTCCACGGCCGGGCTGAGGGCCGTGTGCGTCATGCCTGCCCCCGCTCGGCGAGCTGGGCGCGCAGCTGGGTGAGCGCCGCGGTGGGGGCGAGGCTGGCCGGGACGACGACCACGGACTCCTCCGCCAGCACGCACACCCCGGTCAGGCCGGGGGAGGCGGTGGTGCGGATTTCCAGGTCGTGCTCGGCCGCCAGGTCCTCGAGCATCCGGGCCGGGGTGGTGAAGCGGTCGTAGAGCTCGGGCAGCCACATCTCCAGCAGCTCGAGGTCACCGCGGCACGCCTCCGCGGGCGTCTTGCCCTCGGCCTCCGCCCGGGCGGCTCCGGCGCGGAAGAGGCGCTCGAGGGCGAGCAGCGCGGTGCCGATCGCGTCGACGTGCGCCTCCTTGGCGGGGCTGTCGGCCTGCTGGCTGCTCTGTACGGTGGTGCTCATGGTCTGACTCCCTTGAGACGAAGGGTTCGGATCTCAGGCGCCGCCCGGTGGGTGAGATCACCGGGCGGCGCCGCTGTGTTTGCGGCCTGAGTCCCGAAGGACTTTGTCCGCCTCACGTTGACAAAGTTAGGGTCTGACCGAGAACCTTGTCAACGTCATTGGGGCAAGGTTGTTGGGGGCGTGTCGATGCGGAGACTGCATAGACTTTGTCCACGTCGAAGCGACAAGGAGCCGTGCATGGGAGCCGACCCGAACGCCGAGTACTGGACAGTGGCGGATGTCGCCGAACACTGGGGTGTCACTCCGCAGACCATCCGGACGTACCGGTCTCGAGGCCGCGGCGAAGTGCCTCCGGAAGACGCCGTCTTCGGGCGCTCCCCTGTCTGGAGGCCGGCCACGATCCTCGAATTCCAGCGACCGGGTCGTGGGGCTCGCACGGATCTCCGCTGACCATTCGAGAGGCGTCTCCCGAATGCCTCCGAGATGGCACCGCGATGGCACCAAGAGGGCGATACGCGTTCCGACGCCCCCCAACGCCGCCGGATGCCAGTACGCCGATGACCTGCGGTGACCCGTCGCGACACCCCGAGATCGGTCATAGCCGGACGAACCCCAACACACTGCTAATGCGGTTTGGGACGCAAATCCCATCGAGGGTTCAAATCCCTCCGCCTCCGCACCCCACCCGAAGCCCTGGTCGAACCGACCGGGGCTTCGGTCGTTCGCAAGGTCGTTTTCAGGCTGTTTCCGCAGCTCACAAGGGGTACGGCTAACGGATTTCACATGGCGGCGGCAGTCATGTAATGTTCTTCCTGTCGCCGCGAGCGGGCCGGAAGGGCCGGGAGCGGCGAAGGAAAACAAGAGAAAACCAAGCACTCGTAGCTTAACGGATAGAGCATCTGACTACGGATCAGAAGGTTGCAGGTTCGAATCCTGCCGAGTGCACATCAACGACAGGGACCCTGTGGATCACTCCACAGGGTCCCTGTTTTCGTCCGGCGTCGCGGGTTCCTCCTTGTCCAGGCCGATGGGGGACCTGTCCAAGTGACGTTGCTCACATGATTTCGGGTGCTCGGCGAGGTGGTCCGCGAGGTCGGCGACCAGGTTGTGATGAACAAGCGATGTGGACGGCCTCAGCGAGAGGCGTGTCTAGGCCCATACTGGAAGCAATGACAAAGCCAGCTGCACCGAAGCGCTATCTGCCCACCAGTCCCTTCAAGGCACCGGCCGCGGCGGCCCCCAAGCATTTCGCCGTGGGCGACCAGGTGACACACGACATGTACGGCCTCGGCCGGGTCATCGGCATCGAGGACGGCATCGCGGTGCTCGTCGACTTCGGCTCGGTTCAGGAGCGCATCCTGAGTCCGTACGCCAAGATGAGCAAGCTGTAGGACCGCAGTGCCCGGTCACGGCACACCAGGTCCTGGCGGCCTGTAACGAACGGGAGACCTCTCATCGAACTGACCTCGCTGTTCTCCGCCCCGGAAGGGGCGTCCCGCCGTGCCAACGCGGGATCGCCCCCTCCGGCGACGAACCCCTTCCAGGCCCCGGACTTCGGGGAGGACGAGACACTGCCGTTCGACGACGGACCGGCGACGTTCTCGGAACTGGACGAGGCCTACCGCCAGGCGGGCTAGGCAGGACGGCCCAGCCACGGGGGGCCGGGCTTCCAGAGGGGGACATGGTTTCCGGCGGCGGACCGGGCGTGCACAGTCATGCCCACGGCTTTGGGTGACCGTCCCGCCGAGCGCGTCGACGATGCCGGCGACGGGGCCGCTCCACCGGTGCACGCTGAACGTCGTCATCGCCGCGTCGAACGCCCCGTCGGGGAACGGCAGTTGCCCGGCTGTCGCGTCCACGGCCTCGGCAGGCCCCCGAGGCCACAAGGGGGCGTACATCCGCCGTCAAGGACGTCGCCCGGCGGTCAGCCTCGTCCAGGGCGATCTACTTCAGCCATGACCACCCACCGTCAACAGCACACCGCCGCCTGGGTCCGACACTTCGCCGATCGCGGTCACCCGGACGCCCGGCCGCTCGCCGCCGGTGTCGAGGGTGCCGTCTACCGGCTCGGCGACGGGACGGTCGCCAAGGTGTGGAGCGGGCGGCGGCCGGCCGGGCTGGAGCTGATGCGCCGGGTCTACGAGGACATCGCCCGGCACTCGGCGTCGTTGCCGTTCGCCACGCCGGAGATCCACGCCGTCGAGGAGCACGAGGGCGTCCTCGTCACCTATGAACGGGAGCTGCGGGGAACGCCGTTGCGGCCCGACTCGGCGATCGCGGCACCGCCACGGGAGCTGCCCGCGCGGGAGACCGACGCCCTGTTGACGGTGCTGCGCGCCCTGGCCGCCGTACCCGGCACCGAGGCCATGCGCCGACTCACCGTCCAGGGAGACGACCGTCCCCTCTGGGAGGGGCACGCCCGCTTCCCCGACGCGCTCGCCGCACTCGTCCGGAGGGCTGTCCGCAGGCATGGTGACCTGCTCGCCGCCCAGGTCTCCGACCTCGCGGCCGTCGTGCGGCGGACCGCGGAGTCCCTGGTGGCGTTGCCGGACAGCCCGTTCGTCTCCGTCGTGCACGGCGACCTCGTACCGCCCAACATCCACGTCGACGACACCGGCGCACCCACGGCCGTACTCGACTTCGGGTTCTTCACCACCGCCGGCGACCCCGCCTTCGAGGCCGCGGTGACCGCCGCCGTGTGGGACATGTACGGGCCGTACGCCGAACACCACACCGCCGTGCTCACCCGCCTGTTCGCCGAGGAGCTCCACCACTCCCCGGACACGCTCGCCCTCTACCAGCGTGCCTACGCCCTGGCGACGTACGACCTGTTCTCCTCGGACGGGAGTGACGGCCACTTCCGTTGGTGCGTCGCGCTGTTGGGGCGTGGGTCGCTCACGCCGCCGCGCTGAACACGGGCGTCGCCGGGACCGGCCGTACCGGGACTGTGACGGTCGCCGGAGCGCTCCGGTCGGCGAAGACGAACAGGCGCAGGACCAGGAAGCGGCCGATGCCGGCGAGGGCCGAGGCGCTGAGGTAGACGATCTGCTCGGTGAGCATGGAGGGGGAGGCCTGGACGGTGTGGAGGACGAGTATCGCGGCGGACGTCGCCGCGTAGGCCGCCGTGGCCGAACCCGCCGACTGCCAGTGCTCGCGCAGACCGGGACGGCGCCCGGTGCCGAAGGTGAACAGGGCGTGCAGCTCGGTGCAGAGGATGGTCGAGGCGACCGTGATCAGCGCGTTCGCCACCGCCCAGGGCATCAGCCCGGCGAGCAGCGGTACCGCCAGGCTGGACAGCACCCCGACCCCGCCCCCGCACACCACGAACCGCACGAAGGACGCGAACGGACCGGGAGTGGTTGACATGGGATTTCCCTCCGTACGGCGGCCGTTCGACCTGCGCCGGTCCTCCTGACCGGCTGAGATCAACGATGCCGTCGTACGGCTGCGGGCACGATGAAGCGGTCTCCCGAACCGTTGGTGGAGCCCGCTACACCAACGGGGTCGGGCTTACCCCCCGGAGGGGCTCACTTCCCGTCCTGCTCGCTGTCCCGCGCGCGGAGTTCCTCGATGTAGTCCTGCGCCAGCGTCGACGTCCGCGCGAACCAGTCGGCCAGTACGGCGATCTCCTCGGGGGAGTAGTCGGCGAACTGGGCGTTGAGGCGGTCGTAGTAGGGGCCGTAGAGCGCGACGACCCGGGTCACCGCGGCCGGTACCGAGGCCACGCGGACGCGGCGGCGGTCGGTGGGGTCGGGGACGCGGGTGATGAAACCGGCGCGTTCCAGCCGGTTGAGGATGCCGGTCACCGCGCCCGTCGTGACGTGGGCGTGCTCCGCCAGATCGCCCGCCGTGAGCAGGTTCTCGCCCGCCTTCAGGACGCAGGCGAAGCAGAGCAGATCGGTGACGTTCAGGCCCAGCCGCTCGGCCATTTCCTGCTGGCCGAGCTGGGCGGTGGCGATGAGGGAGTCCATCGCGTCCAGTGCCTGGGCCGGGGTGGCGGCGGGGCGGGGCTTGGCTTGCATGGATATTGCCTTAGCTAGTGAGAGGTTAATACTATAAACTTCTTAGGTGGTGAGAGATCTCAGAGGTCTGAGGGGGCTGGCACATGAGCGCACACCAGTATGACGAGGGGCATACGGTCGCCGGGTGGACCGGATTCGGCATCGCGACTGTCGGGACGACCGT
Source organism: Streptomyces hokutonensis (assembly GCF_000376565.1). Lineage (GTDB taxonomy): Bacteria > Actinomycetota > Actinomycetes > Streptomycetales > Streptomycetaceae > Streptomyces > Streptomyces hokutonensis. Next base: position 46,975 of record NZ_BARG01000072.1, read on the forward strand.
CGCCGGCGTGGGGGTGTGTACCGTCTCCGCCGCGCTGATCGGCGGTGGGCTGGGGATCCTCGTGGTGAGCGTCCTGGTCACTTGGGCGCTGCATCTCACCGGCTGGGGCAAGCCGCCCGGGCGGCGGGACCGGGCGCAGTGGGGGATGCGGGTACGGGATCCGCTGGCGCGGGGCGGGCACGCCGGGTGTGTCGGGTGCCGGCTGGCGGGGCGGGGACGGCCGGCGGAGGGGCACGAGGAGGGGCGGGTCTCGGAGACCCGGCAGCCCGTTCCGGTCGGAGAAACCGCAGGCTGAGGCCGTTGTCAGTGGCGCCCTCTAATCTCGTGAGCGATGGCACAGACATCACGGGCACCACGGACGTGGAAGTGCTCGGGACTCCGATGGACGGTAGGCGGTCCCGAGCTGAAGTGGGACGGCGGGCGCGGGAGCCCGCTGCCCCGGGGGAAGCGGGTGGCCTTCGAGGTCGCGGAAGGGGGCGGGCGGACATGTGTGGGAGCGCGGGGGCATACGTGTCCGCTGCGGGCGGCCGTGCCGGAGCGGAGCACGGGCGCGCGGTGCGAGGAGTGCGCGCGGCTGGACCGGGCGCACTCGGTCGCCGCCGACACGATCGCGGACGATCCGCGGCCGTACCACGTATATCTGGCCTGGTTCGGTCCCGGCCTGCTCAAGGTCGGCATCACCGCCGAAGAGCGCGGCTCCGCGCGACTGCTTGAGCAGGGCGCCGTCTGCTTCAGCTGGCTGGGCCTCGGCCCCCTGATGGCAGCCCGCCGCTCGGAGGAACTCCTGCGCGCCGCACTCCGCGTACCGGACCGGATCCCCTACGGCGAGAAGCGCGCCGTCCGCTCCGTGCTCCCGGACTCGGTGGCGGACCGCGCGGCCGAACTCGCCGACCTGCACGCCCAGGCCCTCGCGCTGCGCGAATGGCCGGAGTCGCTCCACCGCGAGCCGTACCAACCCGTGGACCACGTCGAGGTGTTCGGCCTCACCGACCTCCCGGCTCCCGTCGGCGAGGTGAGCGGGCTGATCCCGGGCGGGGTGGTGAGCGGCGAGGTGCTCGCGGCGGCGGGACCGGATCTCCACCTCGCCACCGGGCGGGGCGTGGTCGTGCTGGACACACGGCTGATGACGGGGTGGGAGCTGATCCCTGCCGGGGGCGAGACGGTTGAATTCACGGTGCCGGTGCGGGAGTTCAGGAGGGAAGTGCCGGGGGTCCAGGAGGGGTTGTTCTGAGAACGGGGAAGGGAGGGGGAATCGTCATGGAGGTCACCGTCCAGTGGGTCCGCACGTCCTGGACGAAGCGGTCGCGGGGAGGCGAGGCAGCCGCGCGCAGAAACGCGGTTCCGGTCGGATTCCCGTTGCCGGACGGGTTGGTGCAGTCGGTCCACACGGTCCGGATGCACGAGAAGGACGACTTCACGCCGGTCGACGGCCTGGCGGAGCGGAAGCTGGCCGCGGTCCAGCTGCGGGAGACCGAGGGGTGGTTGAGGGTGTTCCCGCGCGTGGACCCGCTGTTCGGGCTGCCGCCCAGACCGCGGCGGCCTCCCGCGGTCCGGCTCGCGCCGGGTCAGTGGGTGCGGTGGCAGCTCAACTACCGTTTCAGCAGCGCGGCCGGTGTGCGGGACTGGTCGTACTGGCTGGACACGTTCAACGTCGCCTACGGGCCGGTGACCGCCGACGTGTTTCTGGGGACGCCCGCCTTTCACGTGGACGAGCAGGGGCCGGTGCGCTAGCGATGGGCAGGAGTGGGGTCCCGTATGGGCAGTGAATTCGGTGATCGCGGCGAGACGGCCGAGGTGGCCGCGGCCAACGAAGCGGCCGAGATCCGGCAGTTCTGGCGGCGCCTCGGGCTCCCCGGGCTCGTCGACGTGCACACCCACTTCATGCCCGAGCGGGTGCTGCGCAAGGTCTGGGGTTATTTCGACGCGCTCGGGCCCTCGACCGGCGGGGCGCTGGAGTGGCCGATCACGTATCGGAAGGAGGAGGACGAACGGGTCGCGCTGATAAGGGAGTTCGGAGTACGCGCTTTCACCGCGATGCTCTACCCGCACAAGCCCGGCATGGCCCGGTGGCTCAACGGCTGGGCCGTCGACTTCGCCGCCCGTACCCCGGACTGTCTGCACACCTCGACTCTCTTTCCGGAAGCGGGAGTTGAGGAGTACGTCCGGGAGGCGCTGGACTCCGGCGCGCGGGTGTTCAAGGCACATGTGCAGGTCGGGGCGTACGACCCGGCCGACGAACTCCTCGATCCCGCCTGGGGGTTGCTCGCCGAGTCCGGTACGCCGGTCGTGATCCACTGCGGGTCGGGGCCCGCTCCCGGCAAGCACACAGGGCCCGAGCCGATCGGCCGGGTGCTGGCCAGACACCCTCGGCTGCGGCTGGTCGTCGCGCACATGGGGATGCCGGAGTACGAGGACTTCCTCGACCTCGCCGAGCGGTACGGGGAGGTGCGGCTGGACACGACGATGGCGTTCACCGACTTCAGTGAGCGCCTCGCCCCGTTCCCGCCGCGTGCGCTCCCCCGGCTGGCCGCCCTGGGAAACCGCGTTCTACTCGGCAGCGACTTCCCGAACATCCCGTATCCGTATCTGCACCAGCTGCACGCCCTGGAGCGGCTGGGCCTCGGGGACGACTGGCTGCGGGCGGTCTGCCATCACAACGGGGCCGGGCTGTTCGGACTGTGAGGGAGACGCGGAGGTTGGGGGGATACAGGGGAGACCGAGGCGGCACGGGCGGAACGCACAGGTCCGCCGGAGCCGTGTGCGGGACGGGATAAGTCCAGAGCAAGAGATTCCAAGGTGTTCCCTGAGAGGCCCCTGTGCGTTTCTCAGGAAAATCACAGACTCTAGAAAGCGTGCTCTAAGAGGACCACGACAACGTGTCCACCATGACCACGACCTCGCCCCAGGGGCGCACCGAACTGCTGAGGCCGGACGGGAGCCCCGTCCGAGTGCTTGTGGTGGACGACGAGCTGTCGATCACCGAGCTGCTGTCCATGGCCCTTCGTTATGAAGGCTGGCAGATCCGCAGCGCGGGTGACGGAACCGGCGCGATCCAGACCGCGCGCGAGTTCCGGCCCGACGCCGTCGTCCTCGACATGATGCTGCCCGACATGGACGGTCTGACCGTCCTGGGCCGGCTGCGCCGTGAGCTGCCGGACGTTCCGGTGCTGTTCCTCACCGCGAAGGACGCGGTGGAGGACCGGATCGCGGGTCTCACCGCCGGCGGCGACGACTACGTCACCAAGCCCTTCAGCCTCGAAGAGGTCGTGGCCCGGCTGCGCGGGCTGATCCGCCGCTCCGGCGCTGCGGACCGCCGTTCGGACTCCGTGCTGGTCGTGGGTGACCTCACCCTGGACGAGGACAGCCACGAGGTGTCGCGGGCCGGTGAGGGCATCCACCTCACCGCCACCGAGTTTGAGCTGTTGCGCTTCCTGATGCGTAATCCCCGTCGTGTACTCAGCAAGGCACAGATCCTCGACCGTGTGTGGTCGTACGACTTCGGTGGGCAGGCCAATGTGGTCGAGCTCTACATCTCGTACCTCCGCCGGAAGATCGACGCGGGACGTGAGCCGATGATCCACACCCGACGCGGTGCCGGTTACCTGATCAAGCCCGCGGCCTCATGAGCGGGCGACGACGGCCGCGTGCGCAGAAGAAGCGAGCGGGTAAGCCGCGCACCCTGCGGACCCGGCTCGTCGTCGCGTCCGTGACGCTGATCGCGGTGGTGTGTGCGGTGATCGGGACCGTGACGACGCTCGCGCTGCAGTCCCACCTGTATCAGCAGCTTCAGGGCAAGGTGACGGAGACGGCGATCCGGGCCGTGGGTCGTCCGGACGGCGGGAACGGCGCCCCGCGCGCGCTTCCGGGAACCCCGGGCAACAACTCGTCCGCCAACTCGAACACCGATCCCGACAAGGCCCTCACGCCGGCCGCGAAGGTCAACAAGCTGCTCACGAACGGTCCGACGCAGGAGAAGACCGTCGCCGCCTATGTGCAGAAGGGCGTGATCACCAGCGCGTCCTACAGCCAGCAGGTGACCGACAGCAGCGGCGCGTTCAAGAACATGAACGCCGTCGGTCTCAGCACGGCGCAGAAGCAGGCCATCGCGTCCGTGTCGAAGGACGGCAACACGCACTCGGTGACCATTCCGGGGCTCGGCGACTATCTCGTCAAGTACGCCAAGAATCCCAGCTCCACCACCGAGGGCTACTACGTCGCCCTGCCGACCACGGATGTCGACAACACCGTCAACACCCTCATCCTCGTCGAACTCAGCGTCACCGCGGCCGGCCTGGTCGCCGCCGGGATCGCCGGCTACATCCTCGTCGGCATCGCGACCCGCCCCCTCCGCCGCGTCGCCGCCACCGCCACCCGGGTCTCCGAACTCCCTCTCCACACGGGCGAGGTGACCCTGAACGAACGGGTCCCCGAGTCCGAGACCGACCCGCACACCGAGGTCGGCCAGGTCGGAGCCGCGCTCAACCGGATGCTCGACCATGTGCACGGCGCCCTGCACGCCAGACAGCAGAGCGAGATGCGGGTACGGCAGTTCGTCGCGGACGCCAGCCATGAGCTGCGTACGCCACTCGCCTCCATCCGCGGTTACGCCGAGCTCACCCGTCGCGGGCGCGAACAGACCGGGCCCGACACCAAGCACGCCCTGGGCCGGATCGAGTCCGAGGCCGGGCGCATGACCCTCCTCGTCGAGGATCTGCTGCTCCTCGCCCGGCTCGACGCCGGCAGACCGCTCCAGTTCGACCAGACCGACCTGATCCCGCTCGTCGTGGACACCATCAGCGACTCGCGCGCGGCCGGCATGGGCCACAACTGGCGGCTCGACCTGCCCGACGAACCGGCCCTCGTGTCGGCGGACGCGGCCCGTATCCAGCAGGTGCTGGTCAATCTGCTGGGCAACGCGAGAAAGCACACCCCGCCGGGTACGACGATCACCGCACGCGTGCAGCGGCGCGGACCGTGGATGTGTGTGGACGTCGAGGACAACGGCCAGGGCATCCCGCCTGATTTGCTGCCGCACGTCTTCGAACGGTTCGCGCGCGGCGACTCGGCGCGTTCCCGCTCCACCGGGTCGACCGGTCTGGGCCTCGCCATCGTGCAGGCGGTCGCGACCGCGCACGGCGGTGCCGTCACCGTGGACAGCGTTCCCGGACGCACTGTGTTCACCGTGCATCTGCCCGCGCTTGCACCGGCTGTGCCCACGCCCGCCCCCGAAACGAATTGGCAATCGCACTCACAGGCACAGCACAGTGCCACCACATGGGTGCAACAGGGCGCTTGAGGAGAGTCGGTTCATGCGAACCGACTCTTCTCCCGGCACCCTGCCGGCGCGGGAGCACCTCCCGGCCGGAGACGCCGGTACGCCTGTCCTGGACGTAGTGATCCCCGTCTACAACGAGGAGAAGGACCTCCAGCCATGTGTGCTCAGACTGCACGAGCACCTCAAGCGCACGTTCCCGTACGCGTTCCGCATCACCATCGCGGACAACGCGTCGGTCGACACCACTCCTCAGGTGGCGGCGCGGCTGGAGTCGGACATCCCCGAGGTGAAATCGTTCCGGCTGGAGCAGAAGGGGCGCGGTCGAGCACTGCGCACCGTCTGGTCCGCCTCGGACGCCCCGATCCTCGCCTACATGGACGTCGATCTCTCCACCGACCTCAACGCGCTGCTCCCCCTGGTGGCGCCGCTGATCTCGGGTCACTCCGACCTGGCGATCGGTTCCCGGCTGGCCCGCTCGTCGCGTGTCGTGCGTGGCGCCAAGCGCGAGTTCATCAGCCGGACCTACAACCTGATCCTGCGCGGCTCGCTGCAGGCCCGCTTCTCGGACGCCCAGTGCGGATTCAAGGCGATCCGGCGTGATGTGGCCCAGGCGCTGCTGCCGCTCGTCGAGGACACCGGCTGGTTCTTCGACACCGAGATGCTGGTGCTGGCCGAACGGGCCGGACTGCGCATCCACGAGGTGCCGGTCGACTGGGTCGACGACCCGAACTCGACGGTCCACATCGTGAAGACGGCGACCGAGGACCTGAAGGGAGTGTGGCGCGTGGGCAAGGCCCTGGCCTCCGGTTCGCTGCCGCTCGACCGTGTCACGCGCCCCTTCGGCGACGACCCCCGCGACCGCGACATCAAGGACGTGCCCAAGGGCCTGGCCCGCCAGCTCGTCGGGTTCTGTGTGGTCGGCGGTCTCTCCACCCTCTTCTACCTGGTGCTCTACAGCGCCTTCCGGCAGTTCTCCGGCTCGCAGATCGCCAACGCGCTCGCGCTGCTGGTCTCGGCGGTCGCCAACACGGCCGCCAACCGCCGCCTCACCTTCGGGGTCCGCGGCCGGGGCGGCGCCGTACGCCACCAGGCACAGGGCCTGGTCGTCTTCGCCATCGGCCTCGCGCTGACCAGCGGCTCCCTCGCGGCGCTGAACGCGGCCAGCAGCAACCCGGCGCACTCCACCGAACTCGCGGTCCTGGTGGCCGCCAACCTCGCCGCGACCGTCCTGCGCTTCCTGCTCTTCCGCGCCTGGGTCTTCCCGGACCGCGGCGACAGCACCGACGAGTCGACGCTCGCGGCCCTCAACACCCCTTCGTCGCCCACCTATTCGACGGCGGCGACTCCCCAGCACGCGCAGCACCACGGTGTCTACGGCCCGCTGCCCACCCGGCAGCCGCAGCCCCAGTACGACACCACCACGTACGACACCACCACGTACGACACCACCAACCAGTTCCGCGCCGGTGAAGCCGCGGACGGCACCTGGAGGGACGCGACGATGCAGTTGCAGCCGGTGCGTCCCCACGACACCGATCCGAGGGACCCCCGATGACCACCGAAACCGATCAGACGACCTATCCGGGAGGAGGCGGCCCCTCGTCCTGGGGGGCGCCGGCCGGTGACACCGGTGCCAGAGACAGGGCCGTGACGGCTGTGCACGAACCGGTGGCGACCTCGGACACCCTGGCCCCCCAGTCCGGTGAGCCGAAGCAGCCGCTCGGCCGCCGTCTGTGGCGCGGCCGGCCCGAGGACCCGCGCTGGGTGCGCCCCGCGTTCTGGGGCATGCTGCTCGCGACGGGCCTGCTCTACCTCTACAACCTGAGCGCGTCCGGCTACTCCAACTCCTTCTACTCCGCGGCGGTCCAGGCCGGCAGCAAGAGCTGGAAGGCGATGCTGTTCGGCTCGCTGGACGCGGGCAACGCGATCACCGTCGACAAGCCCTCGGCCTTCCTGTGGCCGATGGAGATCTCGGTCCGGATCTTCGGCCTCAACTCGTGGGCCATCCTGGTCCCCGAGGTCCTCATGGGCGTCGGCACGGTCGCCGTCGTATACGCGGCCGTACGCCGTCGCCACAGCCCCGAGGCCGGTCTGATCGCGGGCGCCGTGCTGGCGCTCACCCCGGTCGCCGCGCTGATGTTCCGCTTCAACAACCCTGACGCCGCACTGGCGTTGCTCATGGCGACCGCCTGCTACCTCGTCGTCCGGGCCCTGGAGGACGGCCGTACGAAGTGGCTGGTGTGGGCCGGAGTCGCGATCGGCTTCGCGTTCCTGTCGAAGACGCTCCAGGCATTCCTGATCCTGCCGCCGCTGGCCATCGTCTACGCGGTGTGCGCGCCGGTGAGCGTGAAGAAGAGGTTCGCCCAACTGGGCCTGGCGACGGGAGCGTTGGTCGCCGCCGCCGGCTGGTGGGTCGCGATCGTCGAGCTGTGGCCGGCCTCCTCGCGCCCGTACATCGGCGGCTCGCAGAACAACAGCTTCCTTGAACTGACCTTCGGCTACAACGGGTTCGGCCGCCTCAGCGGCGACGAGACCGGCAGCGTCGGAGGCGGCGGTGGCGGCGGCGGTACCGGTCAGTGGGGTGCCACCGGCTGGGACCGGATGTTCAACTCCGAGATCGGCAGCCAGATCTCCTGGCTGCTGCCCACCGCGCTGATCCTCCTGGTCGCGGGCCTGGTGGCCACGCGCAAGCTCAACCGCACGTCGGTCAGGCGCAGTTCGATGCTGGTGTGGGGCGGCTCGCTGGTGACGACCCTGGTCGTCTTCAGCTACATGGCCGGCATCTTCCACCAGTACTACACGATCGCCCTCGCCCCCTACATGGCCGCCGTCATCGGCATCGGCGCCGGTTCCCTGTGGGAGAAGCGCGGCGAGATCTGGGCCTCGATCACCCTCGCGGCGGCGGTAGTCGCGGCCGGCGTGTGGGGCTACGTCCTCCTCAACCGCACCCCCGACTACCTGCCCTGGCTGAAGTGGCTGGTCCTCCTCGGCTCGCTTGCGGGCGCGCTCGGCCTGATCTTCGTCGCGAAGATCGGCCGCCAACTCGCCCTCGCGGCGGTCGGTTTGAGCATCGTGGCGGGCCTGGCCGGTCCGGCGGCGTACACCATGTCGACGGTCAACTCGGCGCACACCGGCTCCATCCCGACGGCCGGTCCGGCCGGCGCGAGCATGATGGGCGGCGGCGGTCCGGGCGGCGGCCGGGGCGGCTTCGGCGGCGGCAACCGCACCGGCGGCACCGGCACGATGCCCGGCCAGCAGGGCGGCGGCACCACCCAGAACCAGGGCGGCGGCTTCCCGGGCGGCGGCACGGGCACGATGCCCGGCGGCGGTACGGGCACCGCACCTGGTGGCGGTACCCAGAACCAGGGCGGCGGCTTCGGCGGCGGTCAGATGGGCGACGGCGGCATGGGCGGCGGCGGTGGCGTCGGCGGTCTGCTCAACGGCGCGACGGTCACGTCCGCGGCCAAGAAGCTGCTTCAGACGGACGCGAGCAAGTACACCTGGGTCGCCGCCTCCATCGGCTCCCAGAACGCCGCGAGCTACCAGCTCGCCACCGGCGACCCGGTGATGGCGATCGGCGGCTTCAACGGCACCGACCCGTCGCCGACGCTGGCCCAGTTCCAGAAGTACGTGGCGGACGGCAAGATCCACTACTTCATCTCGGGCGGCACCGGCATGGGCGGCAGCAGCACCGGCAGCTCCTCGCAGATCACCTCGTGGGTCGAGAAGAACTACAAGAAGGTGACGGTCGGTTCGGCCACCTTCTACGACCTGACGCAGAAGACGAGCAGCTGACACCCGGCTGACGGTTCAGAGCGGAGCAGGGGCGGTGACCACACGGTCACCGCCCCTGCTCCGTGTCCGAGGTATCTCCGTTGTACGCCGTATAGGAACTGTTCTACGGTGTACAACATGCCGACCGCCTCCCACCCCAAGCGCTGGATCGTCCTCGGAGTCATCTGCCTCGCGCAGCTCACCGTGCTGCTCGACAACACCGTCCTGAACGTCGCGATCCCCTCGCTCACCAGCGAACTCGACGCGAGCACCGCGGACATCCAGTGGATGATCAACGCGTACTCGCTCGTGCAGTCGGGGCTGTTGCTGACGGCGGGCAGCGCGGCCGACCGCTACGGCCGCAAGAAGATGCTGATCACGGGTCTCGTCCTCTTCGGCGCCGGCTCGCTGATCGCCGGACTCGCCGACTCCACCGGGCAGTTGATCGTCGCGCGGGCCGGGATGGGCGTCGGCGGGGCGCTGCTCATCACCACCACCCTCGCCGTCGTGATGCAGATCTTCACCCCCGAGGAACAGCCGAAGGCGATCGGCATCTGGGCCGCCGTCAACGCCCTCGGCTTCGCGACCGGCCCGCTCCTCGGCGGCTTCATGCTCAACCACTTCTGGTGGGGCGCGATCTTCCTGATCAACCTCCCGGTCGCGGCCCTGGCCCTGGTCGCGGCGATCGCCCTGGTCCCCGAGTCCAAGAGCCCGCGCGGCGACCGCCCCGACCTGCTCGGCGCGCTGCTCTCCACCGTCGGCATGGCGGCGCTGGTCTACGCGATCATCTCCGGCCCCGCGCACGGCTGGACGTCGGACCGGGTGCTGCTCACGGCGGCGGTGGCGCTCGTGGTCCTCGCCGCGTTCGCGTACTGGGAGAACCGGATCGCGTACCCCATGCTCGACCTCGACTTCTTCCGCGACCGCCGCTTCACGGGCGCGGTCACCGGTGTCGTCCTCATCACCTTCGGCATGGCCGGCTCCCTCTTCCTCCTCACCCAGCACCTCCAATTCGTCCTCGGCTACGGCCCGTTGGAGGCCGGCGTACGGACGGCACCGCTCGCTCTGGCGATCGTCGCGCTCAACTTCTCGGGGCTGGCGGCCAAGTGGACGGCGAAGCTCGGCGCTCCGACGGCCATCGCGCTGGGCATGGTGCTGATGTCGGCGGGGCTGGCGTCGATCGCGGTGGTCGCGTCCGGTGGGTACGCGGGGACGCTGGCGGGGCTGTTGCTGATCGGGGCGGGGGCGGCGATCGCGAATCCGGCGATGGCTCACGCGATCATGAGTGCGATTCCGCCGGAGAAGGCGGGGGTCGGTGCGGGCGTGAACGGAACGCTGGGGGAGTTCGGGAACGGGTTGGGGGTTGCCGTTCTCGGTGCGGTGCTCAGTTCGCGGTTCGCGGCGAGCTCCTTGCCGGAGGGATTGGCGGCGGCGACTTCGGCGGCTGAGCGGAAGAGGGTGATCGATTCCTTCTCTTCCGCGCTGGGGGCAAGTCAACTTGTCGGGGCGGTCGCGGTTTTGGCCGGGGGCTTGCTTGCGGCTGCGTTGTTGTGGCGGGCGGAGCGGGCAGACTCGGAGTTGGTGGTCGCCCAGTAGCTCGGGTGGCGGGGTGCGTGGGCGGCTGCGGGTGCGTTGTGGCTGGTCGCGCAGTTCCCCGCGCCCCTGGATACTGGCCCGGGATTGAATTGCTGAGGTAGGTGCGTCATGGCCAAGACAAGCCCGTCGTCCGGGCGTTCCGCGCGTAGCAGTGTCTGGCTGGAGACCCGGACGCGTCGGAGTGGACGTGGGGGCGGACAGCCCTCCGGGCTTGATCGCGACCGCATCACCGACGCCACCGTACGACTCCTCGACGCCGAAGGACTCGCCAAGTTCTCCATGCGCCGGCTCGCCACCGAGCTGAACGTGACGGCGATGTCCGTCTACTGGTACGTCGACACGAAGGACGATCTCCTCGAACTCGCCCTGGACGCCGTCTTCGGGGAGCTGCCGCTGCCCGATCCGGAGGCGGCGGGCGAGGACTGGCGGGAGCAACTCCGCATGCTGGCCACGGAGTACCGGGGCCTGCTGGTACGGCACCCATGGGTGTCGCCGCTCGCGGGGACGTATCTCAACATCGGGCCGAACAACCTGTCCTTCTCCCGCGTCGTGCAGCGCGTGATCCGGCGCACGGGGCTGCCGGACCACGGGCTGACGGGGGCCATCTCGGCCGTCTTCCAGTTCGTGTACGGCTACGGCACGATCGAGGGCCACTTCTTCGCCCGGGTCGCCGACACCGGCATGACCCCCGACGACTACTTCCGGGACGTCATGACGACGTTCGACGGGGCCCCGACGACCGCCGAGATCGTGGAGGAGTCCAAGAAACTCATGGCGGCCCGGGGCGGAGACACGGTCGCGGAGATGATGGAACGGGACTTCACCTTCGCCCTGGACCTGCTGGTGGCGGGCATCGAGGCGATGGTCCGGAGGGACGGCGGGAAATCCAGCCCGTCGCGGCCCTGAGCACCGGCCGCCCTTTCACCCCGGCCGGCAGAATCAGCCTGTCCGGCGTCTGAGGACGAGGCCTCTTCAGGGCCGATGGGGGTCTGGGGGCGCAGCCCCCAGCACCCGCTCAGCCCTCGACGAGCCGCGCGGGAAAACCGCCGGTGGCCACCGGTCCCCACCGCTCGGGTGTCACGCGGATGATCGACTTGCCCTGCTTCAGCATCGCCGCGCGGTACTCGTCCCAGTCCGGGTGTTCGCCGGCGATGTTGCGGTAGTACTCGACGAGGGGTTCCACGGACTCCGGCGGGTCGATGACCTCGGCGGTGCCGTCGATCTGGACCCACGGGTCGTTCCACTCGTCGCTCAGGACGACGAGGGTGACCCGCGGGTCCCGCTTGGCGTTGCGGGTCTTGGCGCGCTCGGGGTAGGTGGAGACGACGATCCGCCCGGAGTCGTCGACCCCGCAGGTCAGCGGCGAGGCCTGGGGACTGCCGTCGGCCCGCCGGGTCAGCAGCAGGGCGCGGTGGCGGGGTCGTACGAAGTCGAGCAACTCGTCCAGGGAGACGGTGGTGTTGGTCGCGATGTTCGGTGCCATGGCGCCAGCCTAGGCGCACGGCACCGCGTTACGCCTGAGGCAGCGACTCCCCCTGCACCGCCTGGATGTCCAGCTCGACCTTGAGGGTCGTGCCGATCGCGGCGATGCCCGCCTGGACGACCTGGTTGTAGTTCATCGCGAAGTCCTCGCGGCGCAGTTCCGTGGTCGCCCGGAACGCGGCCCGCGTGCCGCCCCAGGGGTCGGCGCCGGTGCCGAGGTAGGCGAGGTCGAGGTCGACGGGTCGTACGACACCGTGGAGGGTGAGTTCGCCGTGCACCGTCCAGCGGTCGGAGCCCGCCGGGGACAGGCCCGTGGAGCGGTAGGTGATCTCCGGGTAGCGGTCCACGTCCAGGAAGTCCGGGGAGCGCAGGTGGTCGTCCCGCATGCCGTTGCCGGTGTCGATGGACGCGGCCCTGATGACCGCCTCCACACGGGACTTGGCGATGTCGTCCGGCGCGATCTCGACCGTCGCCGCGAAGTCGGTGAAACGGCCGCGCACGCTGGAGATGCCCAGGTGCTGGGCGACCGCGCCGACCGTGGAGTGCGCGGGGTCGACGGTCCAGGGGCCGGGCGGCGGGAGTTCGGTGCCGCCCTGGCGGGCCAGGGTGACCGTGCCGACCTCGGCCCGGCCGCTCGCGGTGACGATCGCGGTCGCGGCGGCGGGCGCGTAGCCGACGGCGGTCACGATCACCGTGTACGGCCCGGGGGCCATGGGGTTCGGGTCCCGCACCGCTCCCTCCGCGTCCGCCTCGGCCCGCAGCACCTGCGCGCCGGTCGTGTCGGTCACCGTGACGACCGCGTGCGACACGGCCCATCCGTCGCGGGTACGGATCTTCGCGGTCAGTCCCATGTTCCTCAAACTCCTTGCCGTACGCATGATTCCGGCCCGTGGCGGCACGCACCTCCGCTCGGAGCGCGCGCCCGCCACGGGCCGGGGTCGGTGAACTACTCGCCGGGGTGGGCGAGTTCGATGTCGTGCCCGTCGGTTCCGCGGCCGTTCAGCGTGAGGGCGGTGGCGACCGGCGGGTAGCCCGTCGCGATCACCGTGTACTCGCCGCCGCTCAGGTCGGTGAAGGCGTAGGCCCCGTCCGTCCCGGTGGTGGCGGTGCCGACCACGTTGCCCGCCGCGTCCACGAGGGTGACGCGGGCGTCGGCCAGCGGGCCGTGCGGGGCGCGGACCACGCCGAGGACCTGGGCGCCGGAGTCGAGGTCGATCTCGACCCGGGTGACCCCGGTCCCGCCGACCTCGACGGGCAGCGCGCGCGGCCGGTACCCGTCGGCGTTCACCGCGACGGTCACCGCCCCCGGCACCAGCTCGGCGAAGGCGAACTCGCCCTGCTCACCGGTGGTTCCGGTGGACAGCAGATCCCCGCGCACATCGGTCACGATCACCATCGCGTCCTTGACCGGCTGCCCCGAATCGGCCGCCCGGACAAGGCCGTTGAGGCCGCTGGTCCCGCTGAGGAGGACGTCGTACGACACCGGGTCGCTGCCGTTGACGACGACCGTGGAGGCCTGCGGCTGGAAGCCGTCGGCGGAGGCGATCAGGACGTAGGAGCCGACGCTCGGCGCGTCCAGCGCGTAGGAGCCGTCCGCCTGGGTGACCGAGCGGCCCAACTGGCGTCCCCCGAGGGAGATCAGGGTGACGGCGGCCTGCGGGACGGGCGCGCTCTCGGCGCCGCGGACGAAGCCGCGGACGGGAATTCCACCGGACGCGGGGACGGACATGGCTGTGGTCACGGGTGCGGTCTCCTCCTGCGTCTCGGAAGTGGCGGCCCAGCTGGGGATCTTCTCCTCGGCCGGCGCGGGAACCTCGGCCGCGTCCAGCACGCCCACGGCCTCCTCGGCGGCCTGGGCCAGCCCACCGGACGTCCGCAGCGGGACCTCCTTGATGAACATCACGACGATGAACGCGATGAGGGCGAAGGGGGCCGCGTAGAGGAAGACGTCGGCGATGCCGTGGCCGTAGGCGCCCTCCAGCCAGGTGCGGACCGTGCCCGGGAGGGCGTCCATGTCGGGGAGCGAGCTGCTGCCGACGGCCTTCGCGGCGGCGGCCTGCGACTGCGGGTCCAGGGAGGTGATGCTGTCCTTGGCGTAGTGCGTGATCCGGCCGGACATCACCGAGCCGAGCACGCCGACGCCGACCGCGCCGCCGAGCGAGCGGAAGAAGCTCACCGTGGAGGAGGCGGCGCCGAGGTCCTTCGGGGTGACCTGGTTCTGCGTGGAGAGGACCAGGTTCTGCATCATCGTGCCGACGCCGATGCCCAACAGGGCCATGTAGATGGACAGTTCCCAGTACGGGGTGTCGTAGCGCATCAGGCCGAGCAGGCCGAGGCCCGCGGTGAGGAAGAGGCCGCCGGCGACCAGCCAGCCCTTCCAGCGGCCGGTCTTGGTGATGAAACGGCCGGAGACCATCGACGCGACGAACAGGCCGCCGATCATCGGGATCGTCATGACACCGGACATCGTCGGGGACTTGTCGCGGGCCAGCTGGAAGTACTGGGAGAAGAAGACCGTGCCCGAGTACATGCCGACGCCGACGAACAGCGAGGCCAGCGAGGCGAGCGAGACCGTGCGGTTGCGGAACAGGCGCAGCGGGATGATCGGCTCGCTCGCCCGGGTCTCGGTGAACACGAACAGCAGCGCCAGCACGAACGTGCCGCCCACCATCGTGTACGTCTGCCACGACAGCCAGTCGTACTTGTCGTCGGCGAAGGTCACCCAGACCAGCAGCAGCGAGGCGGCGGCGGTGATGAAGAAGGCGCCGGCCCAGTCGACCTTGACCTTCCGCTTGGTCACCGGAAGGTGCAGCGTCTTCTGCAGCACGACCAGCGCGATCAGCGCGAAGGGGATGCCGACGAACAGGCAGTAGCGCCAGCCGAGCCACGAGGTGTCGGTGATCACACCGCCGAGCAGCGGACCGCCGACGGTGGCCACGGCGAAGGTGGCGCCGGTGTAGCCGGAGTACCGGCCGCGCTCGCGCGGGGAGATCATCGCGGCCATCACGACCTGGACGAGGGCGGAGAGACCGCCGGCGCCGAGGCCCTGGATCACGCGGGCGCCGATCAGCATCGCCGGGTTCTGCGCGAGGCCGGCGACGACCGAGCCGATGATGTAGATGACCAGGGATATCTGGACCAGGGCCTTCTTGCTGACCAGGTCCGCCATCTTGCCCCACAGCGGCACCGAGGCCGTCATGGAGAGCAGGGCCGCGGTGACGACCCAGGTGTAGGCCTCCTGGCCGCCGCCCAGGCTGCCGATGATGGTCGGCAGGGCGTTGGTGACGATCGTCGACGAGATGATCGCGGCGAACAGACCGAGCAGCAGCCCGGAGAGCGCCTCCATGATCTGCCGGTGCGTCATCGGAGCGCCGTCGGGGGCCGCGGGGGATCCCCCTCCGTGCTTGGCGTGAGCCCGCACACCGGCTGGTGTGGTCGTTGCCATGGGCTTCCTTCTCTTCCGTGCTTATGCGGGTGTACGGGTGGTGCGGTCGAGTTCGGGGTGGGGGGAGTGGGGGTTCTC
>NZ_BARG01000071.1 GCF_000376565.1 Streptomyces hokutonensis
GGGCGCCGCCCCGGGCTGACCCGGCACCACACCACCGGCACCCGCCGTCCCGCTAGCAGGAGATGTAGGCACTTTCCCCCCAAAGTCCCTAGTAATCAGCGTAGTTGGCTTGGAAGTATGACAGAGACGTCCGAGACGTCGCTGACACTTCTCTACATCTGCAAGCTGTCCTCGTGGGCACACTGCCCGTCCTCCGGGCCTCGCGCCAATGCGTGGCAACGCTGACCACCCAGCGTCGAGATGGCATACAAACGTGCTGGTCAGGCCCACAATTGATCGGAGGCGCACGTCTCTCTTCTAAGCATGTGGCCACAAGTTCGAGTCCTGCCGGGGCGCACACGCGCGCACGCGGGGAATGACGCGCAGGCACACGGGGCCACTACGTCTGCCGAGTTGACCGGCACAATGCCTGCCATGGGCACGCGGGGCGTGGCGCTGGTGGGCGCGTGTGCAGGAGTGCTGGGCGCAGCAGCCGGAGATGCAACCCATCGGTGAAGCCGACCGCTCAATGGGAGCAGGAGTCGGGAGGTGACTTCCTGCTTCGCACTATCTGCGATACAGGAGCGCACCCAACGCTTCCGAGGATCAACAAACCTGCTGGTCAGGTCCGCTTCGCAAGCCGAACTCTGATTGTGCTCCGGAGCCGTGTGCGCAGGTTCGAATCCTGCCGGGGGCACTTCGCTTCAACCAGCCAAATCATGCGGTTGACCAGCGCAGATGCCATGCATGAAGAGCGGGAGCCAGTCTCACTGGGTCCCGCTCTTTGTCATTGTCACTCGTTGATCGCGATAGACCTGCGCTAGACGGCCTCGCCCCTTGTAACCCGGCGATTCACCACGAGAGGATCACCGCGAATCTTTGCTGCGAGGGGGTCCGAAGATGCGGGCACAACCAGTGGCGGTTCGGGCTGTCAGGGCCCGGTGGAAGAGGCGTCGCCGCTGGGCAGCCACAGCCGTTGGCACGGTTCTCACGACGGTGGGTGCTCTAGTGCTCGTATTGGGTCCAGTTTCCTGGTTCGTTGCTGGTAGAACGGTGCAGCACCTGACCGGAACGGATCGGGCTGACGCGATAAACGCGGTCCGGCAAACAGTGCTGGCTGCCTTGGCCGGCGCAACGGTCTTTGCCGGCCTCGCCTACACGGCACGCACATATCTCTTGTCCCGTCGGGGACAAGTTACTGACAGATATCGGGCGGCAGTCGAGAACCTCGCCTCGGAGAAGCTGGAGGTGCGTCTGGGAGCCGTCTACAGTCTCGAACATGTTCTATCCGAGTCTGCGATGGACCATGACGCGATCGTCAGAGTGCTGGCAGGGTTCGTAAGGCACAACACCCATAGGGGCACGGCAGGCATCCCTCCTCTTCTTCCTGAGGATCGGAACGCGCTTAACAGCGAACTCGATCGAGGCGACCCTGAATTGTCCGCAGATATACAAGCTGCGGTTGAGGTCCTCGCTCGCCGCCCAAATCGGCCTGAAACCCGCCGCCTCGATCTTCGCCATGCCAACCTGGCCAGGCTCAGTTTGCGTCACTTCGAATTCGAATCTCCCCCGCGCTTGGAGTGGATGTTCCTTAGCGCCGCAGACCTTCGAGCTGCCGATCTACGGGGCGTGGTCATGAAGGGCAGCATACTGAGCACCGCAGATATGTGCGGGGCGTGGCTTGCTGATGCCCGATGCGACGGAGCCGTGATGTACAGAGTTGACCTACGTGGCGCCATACTAAATGACGCAACTTTTGTCGAAACAATGCTAGACGGTGCCGACCTGCGGGAAACAAGTGGTCTGACGGCTCAACAGTTCGCCTCAGCATTTATCGATGCGGAGACCCGTCTACCTGACGATTTGGCTCATGATCCCTGGGTGGCCGCCAGGCTCACTGACTGTATAGCGTGGGCGGAGGGAAACCATACGAAACGCTGCCCTCCGCCAACGCCACGGCCGCAACTACCAACTTCGGCATCTATGTGACGTCATCTACGTTGA
>NZ_BARG01000070.1 GCF_000376565.1 Streptomyces hokutonensis
ACCGGCCCGCTCGGCCTCACCCGCGCCGAAGGGGCCGCCGATGGACAACCCATCAGCCGCGTCACGCCGCCCGCGCTCGATCAACTGCCGTACGAGCGCGATGAGTTCGGACGGTTCGAAGGGCTTGGCGAGAAACGCGTCGACGCCGACGTCGAGCCCGCTCTCGACCTCGTGCTGAGTGCAGGCGCTGACGATGGCGAGGGGCAGATCGCGGGTACGGGGGTCGCTGCGCAGCCGAGCGGCGGTACGCAGTCCGTCCAGCCGGGGCATGACGACGTCGAGGGTGACCACATCGGGCCGTACCTGATGAATGACGTCCAGACACTCGGCACCATCGGCCGCGGTCACGACCTCGAGACCCTCCAGCTCGAGATTGACCCTGATCAACTGCCGGATGACCTTGTTGTCGTCCACAACAAGCACCCGACCCGACGCGCCTGGCACAACTCGAGAGTAGGTCCGGACCGGCCACCGCGTCCGGGTTTTCCCCACTTCCACCCCCTGCGAGGGACCCGGGACACGTCCCGGACCACCTCTCCCCCGACCTCTCTGACCACCGGGAAACCCGTTCATGAACACCGGTATGGAGCTGGTAGGGTTCTACCCGTCGCCGCGAACACCGCGACGGACACGCCCCCGTAGCTCAGGGGATAGAGCAACGGCCTCCGGAGCCGTGTGCGCAGGTTCGAATCCTGCCGGGGGCACTCGCCAGTCAGCCAGCAAGAATCATGCTCTGACCTGCGCGGATGCCGACATGAAAGAGCGGGAGTCAGTCTCACTGACTCCCGCTCTTTCTCGTTGTCTCTCACTGTTCGCGCACTATCTGCGATACAGGTGGTACACCTCCAATACACCCATCCAGAGTGCGCCTCCGCCAGCCCAAGGGGCTTCTCCCTCTTGACCGTGGGCAACCCTGCTACCCCGGCGGATCGCCCTCCGAAGACGACACAAGATCGATTCCCGATCCGGCTTAAAGCAGGTAATCTTCTTCTTGTCGGGATGGGGTGCCTCAGTGCAAACTCTGTTGGCAGGACCAGCGACAACGAAGGGCCCAGCTTCTGTCAAAGCCGGGCCCTCCGCGCAGTCCCACGAGCCCGGTCGCCTTGCCTGAGACCGGGCTCACTGCGTGTGCGCCTTCGGCCGCGACCGTCTCATGCGTGGGGACTCTAGTGAGCGAACTGCCCCACGGTGGCGATGATTGCCACGAGTACTCCAATCGCAGCCAGTCCCACCGACCACCTTTCCGGGCCGGTCCACTGCCTGCGTGGCTTACTCACGTCAGACCTCACCACAGCTTCCTCCTTCTCCTCCCGCCGCCCTGCCTTTCAGGGCGTCCGCCGCACCCCGCACAGAGTCCGACGGAGCCGAAGGGGAAAAGTCGGTGAAGCAAGAACAAGGATCCTCACTGAAGTCCCGCCAGGTCAAGCCGAGTTGAGGCAATCACTGAACTTCGAGCGGAAGGTTCTTCACAAGTTCAGCACACTGCGGATGCTCCATTACTCCGACCAGTGTTCTCCTTTACACCGCGTCACCGTCCTCCTCCAGGGCTTTCGTGATTTTCGCGTTGGCTGCTTCCTCGTGCCCGTCGATACAGCCGTGGTAACGGCGGTGGATCACTTCTGGGGAGTTGCCGACGCGCCGGGCTACCTCAGCAATCGGGACACCTGCGTTCAGCCAGCGTGTGATGCACGCGTGCCTCAGGTCGTACGGGCGTCCGGCCAACGGCGAGTCGACGCGCTCCGGCGGAAGAGCGAACAGTCGCGCCTCCTCCCACACGCGCCAGTACGTTGACGAACCGACGACTCCCCCGCGCTCGTTGCCGAATACCCGCCCTTCCTTTGCGGTCCCGAACTCCTTCAGGTGGGCCCGCAGGATCGCGACGAGAACGGGCGGGATGGGGACTGGGCGGTCCGTGTCCGCCTCGCGCGCCTTCAGCCCCCGGCGGTCGTGCCGCTCCCCCGAATCGGTCCACTGCTTGCCGGAGACGGGACGCGTCTCCCGCAGCGTGAGCGTGCCCCAACCCGCGTCTGGCAGGTGGCAGTCGGAGAGCCTCATCCCGACCGCCTCAGCGGGCCTGAGGCCCGCGTAGTACAGGACCGCGTAGAAGGCCGCGAGGCGCCGCCCGCGGTTGCGGTCCCACGAACCGACGTAGGAGACCGCGGTGAGCAACTGGCGCCCTTGTACGGCGTTCACGAGGACGCGTCGGTCCACCACCGCGCCGGAGCCCATGCGCTTCTTGTGGGCGCCCTGGAGAGGGTTCTCCGGGAGTTCCTTGATGGCCACCGCGTGTTCGAGGGCGGTGTTCAGGGCCCGGCGCCGCCGCTTGTGCGTCTCCCCTCCCGCCGGGGTGCCGTCCAGTCGATAGCTGAGGCGGTACAGCACGTCCTCGAACACCTCCGCGTCGACCAGGTCGGCAACCGGCCGATCCTCCTTCGTCAGCCACTCGTACGCGGCCTTCAGTTCGGCCGGCGGCTCCTGCCCCAAGTTCGCGGGGACGATCGCCCACCGGAACGCCAACCGCAGGGCCTTGTCCTCCGGGGTGTTCTCGTTCCGCCTGACCATGGCCAGCGCCACAGCCGCGAGACCGTCCGCCATGCCCTCACGGGTCTTGGCAGCGCTCATGCGCCACCGCCCGGCGATGTACTTCCGGCAGAACTCGAACCACCGCAACGACGGCTTGGCCTCAGCCGCCGCTTCCGCCGCGCGAACTTCGGACTCAGGCTGCCCGCTTACGATCTCGAACGCCTCGCCCCGGCGCATGGCCTGCCGCAACTCCGAGCGCCGGTTTTCGGCGAGTGCCGACGTGGCGAACGTCGCGCTGCTCACCTTCCCGCCTACGACCCACCTGAGTTGGTACGGCCGCGCCTTACGGTCCACCTTCGTGACTTTCCACAGCCGGACGTCGAGGGAGTACCCCGGCCTCGCCTCCCCGTGGGGGCGGAGAGGCGAGGCGTCATCGGTCGTGCTCACGCGGCATCCTCCCGCTCCGAAAGCCACCGCTCGTATTCGGATCGGCGGATTCGTACGTCACCGTTCGGCAGCTTGATCGACCGTGGGCCCTTCCCGAGTTGGCGCCACCGGTAGAACGTCGACGGAGCCACCTTCAGATCGGTGATGACCTCCGCGACGGTCAACTTCTCGTCCAGCGCGCGGGCGCTCATACGGCCGTCCCTTCGGCTTCGGTCGACCCGGACAGCCCGGACAGCTCCAATTCCGACTGTCCGGGTTGTTCGTGCTGGTCAGATGGGGTAACCGGACAGTCGGACAGTGCGGACACCTCTTGGGCGCTCTGTGTCCGGGTCTCGGTGTCCGGGTAGTACCGGCCGCCAGCGTCCTTGGTGAGCTGTCCGGCTTCGGCCATGCGCGAGCACGTCCGGCGGATGGTGTCCATGTCGACGTGCGGTAGTTCGCCCGCCATGTCCTTGGGCTTGGCGCCGGGGTGGGCGCGGACGTACCGCAGGATCGCGGCGCGGGTGTCGCCGACGGTGTGGTCGGTGACGGGGCCGTCCAGCAAGTGCCAGGCTCCGGAGGCGGGTTGGAAGCTGAGTGCGTACTCGGCTTCGTCCACGTCGCGGCCGGTGACATGCAGGATGCCGTCCGCCTGCCCGCGGGCCCGCTTGAGTACGAGCGTGGCGTCAGCGGCGCCCGCGATGCCGTTGGTCCCAGAGACCTCCGTCAGGAAGTCGTCCGAGCCTGCCTTACGGACGTGGTGGACCAAGACCACGGCGATGCCGTAGTGGTCTGCGAGCCGCTTCGCGTAGCCGACGGAGACGTAATCGGCGTCGTACGCGGACACCCCTTGTGGGGCTTGGCCTCGCATCTTGGCGAACACGTCGATGACGACCAGGCGGGCGTCCGGGTTGCGGTCCAGCCACTGCGCGATGGCCTCGGTACCGCCTGCGGGGAAGGGCGGGCACTCGGTCACGAGGGTGAGCCCGGCGGGCGCCTGCTGTCCTCCCAATAGCTTGCCCATGCGGGTCTGGAGACGGCGCGGGGTGTCTTCCAGGGCGAGGTAGAGGACCGGTCCGCCGTCGACCGGCACGGAGTCGAAGGCCTGGGCTCCGGCGGCGACCGCGAGGGCGAGTCCGAGGGAGAGCCAGGACTTGCCGACCTTGGGCGGTCCGGCGAGCAGGCTGACCCCTTCGGCGAGGATGCCGGGCACGGCCCATTTCGGGTCGGGGAAGTCCGCGGCCATGAGCTGATCGGCCGTCCACGCGGTCCGCGGGCGTTCCCGCTTCGGCGGCGGCAGGGTGGGGGGTTGGGGGTCGCTGGGGACGGAGTACAGGTGCAGGGGCGGGATCGGGTTGGCGCTCATGCCGCGACCGTCCGGGGGCGCCGGGCGCCGGCCCTGAGCCCGGAGGCGATCGTGCGGCGCGCCTCGCGCTCGCCCTGCCCTACCTGGAGTGCGGCAGTCAACAGCCAGCCGGTCACGTCGACTTCGCTCAGTTCTCCCCCGGCAACGAGCTGTCCGAGGGCGACGGAGGCAATGTAGAGGGCGTTGTTGTGCTGATCCTCGCCGGAGGTCACGACGCGCTCCACTTCCCCGTTGACCGCGGCGTTGAGGAACGCGGTGCGCCGTCCGCGGCCGGCGAGGGCAACCCGGATCGGCTGTTGCGGGGGCAGCGGGGCCGGGCGCAGTAGTTCGGCGAGCCAGCCCGGCAGGGGTGCCGCGGGGCCGTTGCAGGTGACCTTGTAGGGGCGGCCGTTGAAGGTGCTGCCGGCGCCGACGACGAGTCCGCCGGCGGCGCGGGTGTCGACCTTCCAGCCGAGCCCTCGTGCGCTGTCTCCGGCGGTGTTGCGCAGGATCTCGCCCTCGGGGGCGGTGAAGTAGAGGTGGGTGCCGCCGCTCCAGGTGCGGACGGTGTACGTGTCGGCGGGGAAGGGCTGACCGTGGCGTTCGCAGAGCAGGGCGAGGACGTCGGCGCCGTCGGTGACACCGTGTTCGGCCCAGTGCGCCGGCGGGATGTCGTCTGCGTGCTTGGGCCGGTCCAGGTCGATGACGACCAGGTTGGAAGGGCCGGTGGCGATGCCGAGGTTGAAGGCGCCGACGCACCACGCGACGGTGATGCGATCCCGATCGGTGGTGGCGCGAGGCTCCCAGTCGGAGAGCGCGGGGCGCTTGTCGCCGGGGATCAGGGGGAAGACGTGCCAGCCTCGTGACGCTGCGTCGAGCGCTGAGGCGAGCTGGGCAGAGCCGTCCGTGTGCGGCATGCTTGGGGGTTCCTGTTCTGTCTTCGGATGGACAGGGAGAACCGCGGCGGCGGGCGACCTTGCTGGGGAGTCCCGCCGCCGCGGCATTGCTACTGGTGCTTGGCCCAGTGGGCGTACTGCTGGCGGACGTAGTGGCGCGGGTCGCAGATGACGGACGCGTCGTCCATGTCCATCAGGCGCTGAGCCGCATGGGTCGCGACTTCGCCCGTGTCGTCGCCGGTCGTTCCCTGGAGTGCGATGCGGTCCAGGACGGCCGCTTTGCGGAGCCAGAAGTCACGGTCCGCGGCATCGCCAGACCGGTTTTTTGCGACCGTCCGGGCGACCGCGGCCGTCCAGGCGATCTCACAGACGATGGTGGGAGCGGTGGCGTAGGCGTCTTCCGGTGTCGGCCACGCTGTCGGCTCCACCTCGACCTCATGCAGGCGCCGCGCGGCGGCGTGCAGCTTGGCGTCCAGGACGGCGGGCGGGGTGGTGGTGAACGCGTGCAGGGCGACGGTGGCGGCGATGATGACGTCGCACAGTTCGTCGGCCACATCGGCGCGGGTGTGGGTGACGCCCTTGCGGGGGTTCTGGCCGGTCATGCCGATGTACGCGGCCGACGCCTCGCCGGCCTCCTCAACCACCTTCATCAGCCGCATCGCGGTCTCGTGCTCACCGGTGCCGTTAGCGGTGTTCAGGGCGGTGACGATGCGGGCGGTGACCGGCCACAGGGCGGCGCTCATGCGGACTTCCTTTCAGCGGTGGGGAGTTGGGGCAGGCCTGCGCGTTCCAGGGCGGTGGGGTCGAAGCCGGGCAGGGTGGCGCGGGTGACGAGCGCGGCGGCGAGCTGTTCGGCGTAGGCCGCGCCGGTGCGGGCCACTTCGATCTGTGTGGTGGCGTGGAGGGTTTCGACGCGTTCGATGTGGGCGTACTCCTCGCGCCGGTCGCTCATGTGCCGCTGGTACGCGACGGTGTCGCGGCGGTCGGTGCGCCAGTAGCGGGCGGCGAGGGCGTAGGCGCCGGCGGTGGCCAGGGACCACAGCAGCAGGGGCAGCGGGAGCCCGTCGGCGTATCCGGCCACGCCCGCGAAGGCGAGCGCGCCGGAGGCGGCGAACGCGGTCCCCACGAGGGTGCTGTCTCCGGTGTGGCTGCCCGCGGCCACGCCCGCGGCGGCGGCCCCGGCGGACAGCACGGTCATCAACGCGGCGTTGCCCACGGAGTGTTCGGCGCCGTTGGCGTTCCAGATCCGAGCGAGCGCGAGCACGGTGGTGGTGGCGATGGCGGGCGCGGCCTTGGGCGCCACGATAGCCAGCCAGTGACGGGCGACGATGGGCTCGTTCACGAGATCCTCCGTTCAGTTGCCGAGCGCGGACAGGGCGTCGGCGGACGCCTGCACGAGGTTGTGGATGGGCTCGTACGCGCCGGTCCCGGCGACGAAGAACCCGAACAGGAACAGCACGATGGCCGCGCCGGCGCCGGCGGACCTGGTCTTGACGGCGAGGGCGGAGGCGGCGCCGAACAGCAGCACGGCGGAGATGCTCAGGACCATCAGGAGTCCTCCGGGCGGGCGAGGTTGGCGATGCGGGCGCGCATGTCGGCCAGTGCGCGGTGCAGGTCGGTGAGGCTGACCGGATCGGTGCGGAACAGGTCCTGGAGGTCGGCGGACAGGAAGTCGCTCGTCTCGTCGTGGCAGACGATGACGGGCGGCAGGCGGTGCTCGGGGGTGTGCGTCATGAGTGCTCTCCCGGGGTTCAGTCGGCGGTGCCGGCGCGGTAGATGCGGGCCCAGCGGTTGTAGAGCCAGCGGCCGATGCGTATGCGCTTGCCGGTGGCGTGGCAGCGGCGGCAGTCCTTGCCGCGCTTGAGCTGTCCCCTGCGGTTGGTCTTGAGCGCGTGGCCCATGCCGGAGCACTTGCGGCAGTTGCCGAACGGCGAGGCAGCACACACAGCGACGTAACACAGCGTGACGCCGATGAGGAGTGTGATAGCGAGCAGGGCGAAGGTCATGAGGGGCCCTCCGGGCGGTTTTCAGGGGTTTCCGCAGGTGGGCCGCTATCCGCTAGCGGCCTGATCAGATCGGGTGTGGGGCGCTAGCGGGGCCGCTAACGTTAGCGGGGTGTGCCGCTAGCGCTAGCGGCCCCAAAGGGTCAGCCCGCGTCCCGGTTTCCGTCACGCTCAGCAATCGCCGTGACGATGTGGGAGCGGTCGACACCGCGCCGGTTGAC
Source organism: Streptomyces hokutonensis (assembly GCF_000376565.1). Taxonomy (GTDB): domain Bacteria; phylum Actinomycetota; class Actinomycetes; order Streptomycetales; family Streptomycetaceae; genus Streptomyces; species Streptomyces hokutonensis. Next base: position 7,415 of record NZ_BARG01000070.1, read on the forward strand.
GACCTTGCCGTTCACCCGGCGGCCCACCTGGATGGTGGCGATGCCGTGCGGCTTCAGTGCCGCGGCGAGCGCGTCGGGGTCCCAGCCGTCGTAGACCTCGGGGCGCAGGTCGGCGAGGCGGGCGACGACGGTCTCGGACCACACCTTGGGCTCGTCGGCCGCAACGACGGCGAGGATGTCGCGCAGCAGGTCGTACGCGCTCGCCACAACCTCTGGCTCTTCCCCGAGCGCGTGCCCGGTCAGGAGTCCGGCCGCCTCGCGTGCGGTGCGGGCGCGGGCGGCGATGCTGTCCGCGCCGGGCCCGTCCACGTACACGGAGCCGACGATGCGGGCGTCGGAGCCTTCACCGATGAAGTAGTGAATGCCCTTGTCACCCCAGCTGAACATGGTCGCCCGCACGCCCCGCTTGTAGGACGACGTGCCGAGGACCATGTCGTTCTCCAGCTGGCCCATGACCTTCAGGCACCACCGTGCCGACGCGTTCGCGCTGATGCCGGTGGGCAGTGCCTTCGCGTCGGGGCGCTGCGTGGCCAGCAACAGCACGATCCCGGTGGCCGGTCCGCGCTTGACCAGGTCGGTGGCGATCTCCTCGAACTCGTCCTTGTGCTTGGGGTGCTCGAAGAGAACCTGGCATTCATCCACCCCGATCACGATGGGGTGCAGACCCAGCGAGCGCTTGTCGGCGAGTTCGCTGGTCACCTTCGACTCCGGGCAGATGTCCCGCGGCAGCGAGCGGATCACCTTGGTACGCCGGCGCAGTTCCTCACGCAGCGCCCGGAAGTCGTTGAGGCAGTACAGGATCGACTCGTCGTCATCGCCCGCGGCGTGGCGGTGGGAGACGGCGTTACCGACCGGGTCCAGGTCGCCGGTGCCCTTCATGTCGTAGGTGTGCAGTTCCGCCCGCGGGTCCAGCGCGGCGATCAGGAGCAGGAGGCGGAGGAGGAAGGTTTTGCCCATGCGTGGGATGGCGCCGATGATGCCCGCGATGTACATCAACGTGACGTCGACCCAGCGTCCGCGCTGGTCAGTGCCGTAGGCGACGGGCTTGAACAGGTTCACGCTGCCGCTCGTCAGCAGCGGCCACTTGGGCTTCTTCGAGGTCGACATGTCCTGATCGCCGACCCACAGCACCAGGTGCCCGGTGTGCTCGTTCGGCACCGCCTCCGGCCACACGCACCCCAGCGGGCGGCGCAGACCGGACGCGAGACGGTCGCGGCGCTCGATGACGTCCGTGACGGTGACGCCGTAGGGGAGGTTGCCCTCCGCACGCCAGCCGGGGCCGTCACGGGTGATGGGGGCGGTGAACTCGAATCCGTCACGGCCCTTGCCCTGTGCCTGGTTGATGGCGGGGATGCCGAGCGAGCCGAGCGCGCGCAGCACGATGTCCGACGTGAGTTTGACCGCGGTGGGCAGTTCCACCGCGCGGTGGATGACCGGGTCGTCCGCCTTGCCGCCGGCGAACCCGAGCGCGATCACGACCGCGCTCACTGACACGGCCTGAAGCCAGTCGGGGGCGAGGACGTACATGGCGAGCGCGGAGCCGAGCCCGATGAACATGGCGAGCACGGTGACGAGGGTGCGCAGGCGGACGCGTCCGTCGCGCTGCCGCGAGAGCTTCAGGTACTCGGCTGCGTCCTCGCGGCGGACCGCGGCGAGGCGGACCGGTTCGCCCTCGCGGTCGGCCATCCACCGCACGGTGCCGCCCACGAACTTCGCAGCGCCGGACGGGGCTTGCAGGGTGAGGCGTGCGGCGTAGACCGGGGAGCGCAGCGCGTGATAGCCGACCGAGTGCGCGTAGTGCCGAGCCACCCACGCGGACGCGGTCCGCAGTTCTGCCACGGACTGAAGCCACGGCGGAACGACCGGACGGCGCTGCGCGGCGAGCAGGCGACCCAGGTAGCCCGGACCGGCCGCCTTGGCGGTCGGGACGTCGACCATCACGCGCACGGTCGGATCGCCCGACTCGGCACCCGATCGACCGGGCTCCGGGTCGGTGTCGGGTCGGGTGGTCGGGTCGGCCGACTCGGTACGGGCCGACCGTGCCTTGTCGAGGTCGACTACCTCGCCCCCGGAGTCGGCGGCGGGGTCGGTGTTGAGTTCTGCTTCGAGTCGGTTGAAGAGTTCGTTCTCGTCGTCGGGGTGATTCACTGACAGTCCTTCCAAGGGGAGGAAAGGCGGGGTCGGTCCGTCGCTGTAGGAGGTGGGCGGACGGACCCCGCCGGATGGTGGTGCGGGGATGGTCAGGCGGCGCGCTGTTCCTCGGGGTAGGCGCAGAGGATGCACATCCCGAGCGAGGTCGGGAGGCAGTAGCTGTAGGTCACACGGCACTGGGGGCAGGTACGGCGGGCGAGCATCGCCAGGGCGAGCGCGCCCCACTTGCGCGACGTCATCGGCCGTACCGGCTTCGCGCAGTCGACGCGGTAGAGGTAGGCGACCTGAGCACCGGACTTGCGGCCGCGGTGACGGCGCATCACCTGTGCGGCGACGGGCTGTCCGCCGGGGCGCAGTCCGCTGGCACGGAGCTGACGGCGAGTCGCGTAGCCGTCCGGGGCCAGACGCCACGGGAACGTGGGCACGCCGTAGCGGGCGCCGGTGGGGTCGTAGCACTTGGCGAACGTCAGGGACGTCATGCCGCCACCGCCTCAGTGCCTTCGACGGAGTGCAGCGGGCGGCCCTCAGCGCGTTCGGCCTTCAACGCGTCGCGCAGCGCGCGGGCGTTGGCCTGCGAGACGCGCACCGCTGTGCGGATGCGGTCCGCGGTCAACTCCCTGTCCAACCACTGCGCGGTGACGGTGCGCGCCTCACTCAGCAGTTCCTCGAAGGTGCGCTGTGCCTTGGCCTTGCCTTTGGCGGGGGTCTGCCGGCGCGGGCGAGGCTTGGGACCGGCCTCAGGCTCCGGCGGCACTGCCGGGGGCGGCACTGTGGTGGTTTCTTCGGTGGCGGGGGCCAGTTCTCCCATGCGCAGCATCACGCGTTCGCGCCGCGGGGTCTTGGTCCGCCACTTGGGGCCGTGCTGCTCGCGCAGGTCCGCGCGGGCCAACTGCCGTTCCTTCTCCCGCGCCAGCGCCTCGCTGTAGGAGGTGATCTCCCACAGCGTCATCCTGCGCCACAGCGCGAACGTGGACGGGAACGCCAACAGCCAACGGGAGAAGCGGATCTTCTCCATCCGGCGGCCGGTGGCAGCGCCGATCCGCACGGCGTAGACGTGCGCGCCGATCTCGGAGAACACCACCCACAGCAGCGGCATCGTGCCGTGCGCGACCTTCGCCGACAGCGAGTGTCCGGCCGCGATGTTCAGCCCGCACGTGATCAAAGTGAGCACCCAGGGCACGAACCGCACCCACGCGAGCGCCATGTCCATCCGGATCAGGAGGAGGTTGGCGACGGTGAACACCGGGATGGACACGTCGATACCGACCGGCAGCATCCACGGAGCGGAAAACCCCCAACTCGCCGCGGCAGCCGACACCGCATCGAAGGAAGAGATCAGACCGAGCGCGCCGACACCGGCCGCGCCGAACGCACCGACACCGGCAAGCCCCATCTCCGGCTTCGTCAGCGGCGGCACCCCGGACGGCGGGGCTTCGGGGGCGAGCGGCGGGGTGGTGGTCATGACGTGGCCTCCGTCCCGCCGTGCGTACCGGCGCGGCCGGCGCGACGGCCGTTGACCGTCTTGCACTCCTTCTCCAGGCTGAGCGCGTTCGACCACGGCGCCTCACTGCGCTTCGCCCGGTACATCTGCTCATCCGCGAGCCTCAGCAGCTCGGACAATTCCACCTGCTCGCTGCGCGGGTGGGCGCGGACGGCGCCGATGGACGCACTCACGTCCAGGGTGTGACCGGCCGTCTCCACCGGCTGTTCCAGCGCCTCGGAGAGCAGGTGGAGGGTCTCGCTGAGGTGGTCGTCGCTGTAGACCCACGCGATCGCGGCGAACTCGTCCCCGCCCAGCCGACCCACCACCGCAGAGCAGTAATCGGCCCACGCCGCGAGCCGTTCGCCGGTGGCGCGGATGACCGCGTCCCCCGCAGCGTGCCCGTGGGTGTCGTTGATCTCCTTGAACCTGTTGAGGTCGACCAGGTAGACCCCGACCGGACGGAACCGGGCCAGGATGCGGTGTTCCGCGCGTTCGGTGAACGCATCCCGCGTCCACAACCCGGTCAGCGGGTCACGGCGCGCGGCCTCGACACGGCGGTGCAGACGCAGCGCGTGCAGCGACCATCCGGCCGCCATCGGCACACCAGCCGCAGCGGCAGTCAGCAATGCACTCATGCGGCACCTCCGAGGGCGAGCAGGGCGGCGAGGACGAGCAGAGCGCCGCCGGTGCAGGTCAGGTCGACCGCGCGGCGCAGGATGGTGAACTTGGCAAGAGCGATGCGGGACAGTCCCGCGATGTCCGCGCTGAGATCGCCGGAAAGGGTGGCGGTGATCTCCTCGGCGGTGAGCGTCGCCCACAGCGGGAAGCCGTGCCGGCCGCGCAGGTTGGGGCGCACCGACCGCAGCAGCAGACCGGCCGCCGCGACCAACAGGCCCATCCCGAGGCCTCCCGCGATGTCCGCGGGCACGCTCAGGGGGACGTCCTTCGCGACGGTCCACGCCCCGGCGAGGACGGCACCGACGAACGCGAGCAGCAGACCGGTCTTGGTGTCGGTCCGCGCGATCTCCCCCTTCACCTCCGCATGCGCGGCGGCGAGGTGCTGTTCCGGGGCCCTCATGACGTCTCGCCGTCCGCCGTGGCCCGCAGCTTGGCATCCATCAGTTCGGCTTCTACGTCGGTGACCTGGTTGTCAAGAATCCGCTGGTAGACCGCCTCGCTTTCCAGGAACATGCGGTCGTTGAAGTTAAGGCCGTCGCTCATGCCGCACCTCCCTGGAAGCGCGGGTTGACCAAGCCGGTCAGGGCGGCGATCTCGTCGCCGGTCAGCACGGTCCGTTCGTCCATGGCGTGCGCCACGGTGCGGATCTCGCGCCACAGGTGGCCGACCTTGCGGCGGGCCATGCCCTGCACCATCCCCCAGGACTTGCCGCCCTGCGGGACGCAGGTGCGACCGAGGCGGTAGCCGAACTGGCGCAGGACGTCGATGGCCAGCTCACGGTCATGGGCGGCGGCACACGCGGCAGCGCGCTCCGGGGTCCACAGGCTGTAGGTCAACAGGTAGGTGACGTGGGCGAGTTCGCCGGCCGCGCACTGTGCGGCGTAGTGCCACGGCGGGGTGTCCTGCGTCTGATGCGCGGTGTTGCCGGTCACGGCCCACTGGCCGGGCTCCGGCTCCCACGCGATGCCCTCGGAGGTGATGACGTGCATGCCGTAGGCCATGGACAGCACGGCGTGCCCAGCCTCGTGAAAGGCCATGCCCAACCGGGCCTGCCCGTAGGTCAGCGGCATGTTCAGGAACGCACGGGGCTTACCGGTGTGGTCAGTCAGTGTCTCGGGGGCGGGATTCATGGTGGTCATGCCGCGACCCCCTTGCGCGCCATGCGACGGCGGGCGGGGCGGACCAAGGTGACGACGTCGAACAGGTCCGGGTTCTCCTCGATGAGCTGCGCGGCCATACGGACCAGGCAGTCGGGAAGGTTCGGGTTGTCGGCGAGGATGTCGCGCGCCGCGTCCTCACGGGCCGCGCGCTCTTCCTCGCTCTCGCCGTCGACCCCGAGCCACAGCTCAACCGGGGTACCGAGCGCCAGTTCCGCGAATTCGTGCGCGGTCAGAGCCTCATGGCCTGCCACGAAGGTGCGCAACTTCGAACTGCTCACGGATGTCTCCTGTAGGTCGGTGGAAGGGAGATGCCGGGTGGCGGGCGACCTTGCTGGGGAGTCCCGCCACCCGGCACATGTGCGTCGGAACACACGCCCTCCCAATGGAGAACATGTATGACATGTACCTCATCTTGCAGAGGGAAGTTCGCCCCGTCAAGCCCTTCGGCTGTTGGAGGTCTGCGAGTCCCTCGCGCTCGATGTACCTACAGACTGGCGTCGGCAGCGACGACGTTCGACTTCGCGGTTGCGCGGCTCAGGTCGTTCTTAGCTACCGTGAAGTCGAACCAAGTCGTCCCAGGAAGTCGGAGGTTGGCATGGCGAACGAGCGACTACGCGGCGCGATAGTGGACTTGGGCCTGACGCTCGATGAGGTCGCCGAACGACTCGGGGTCGCGGCCAAGACCGTCGAGCGATGGATCAACGAACCTGAGCGCAAGCCATATCGCCGATTCCAGTTCGCAACCGCATCGCTGTTGAGGTGCGAGGTGTCGTACCTGTGGCCGGACGAACGCACGTCAGCCGAGGTCGCTGCCGCCGGCAACGCGGAGTTGGTCAGGCTCTATCCACACCGCTCCGTCGTGATGCAAACCCTCTGGACGAACCTCTACTCCAAGGCGACCCGTCAGTTTGACCTGCTGGTGTACTCCGGGTTCTGGCTCACGGAAGACGCATCGTTCCACCGCATCGTGAAAGAGAAGTCGGCCGACGGAGTGCCCATCCGCTTCATGCTGGGAGAGCCCACGTCGCCGGCCGTTGCCATGCGCGGCGAAGACGAAGGGATCGGCGCTGCGATGGCGGGCAAGATTCGAAACGCCCTCGTCAACTACGGCCCGCTCTTCGGCCTGCCCGGTGTCGAGTTCCGCTTGCACGGCACCACTCTCTACAACTCGATCTACCGGGCCGATGACGAGATGCTGGCGAACGGCCACCTGTACGGGGTCGGTGCCTACATGGCCCCCGTGCTCCACCTGCAACGAGTCCCGGGCGGTGAACTCTTCGACGCCTACGCTGAGAGTGTTGAGAAGGTGTGGGAGTCGGCCCGTCCGATCTCCTCACCCGCCGATTGGGAAGGCACGCGCTGATGAGCCGGATCGACTACTTCCGCGACCCGAACGCCCCAAAGGCCAACTCAGTGGTCCCCTCGGTGACGGCGGTGGTCCGGGACGATGCCGGACGCCTGTTGCTGATCCACAAGACGGACAACGACCTTTGGGCCCTGCCCGGTGGTGGCCACGACATCGGGGAACGCATCGCCGACACGGTCGTTCGCGAGGTCCGGGAAGAGACCGGCATCGACGTTGAGGTCGACGACATCGTGGGGCTCTACACCGACCCTCAGCACGTGTTGGCGTACGACGACGGCGAGGTCCGGCAACAGTTCTCCCTCTGCTTCCGGGCCCATCCGGTCGGCGGTTCGCTGCGCACAAGTAGCGAGTCGAAAGAGGTCCGCTGGATCGAACCGGCGGACCTTGACGGACTGGACATCCATCCTTCGATGATGCTGCGCATTCAGCACGGCCTCGATGACACGCGTCGAGAGCCCTACATCGGCTGACCATTACCAGAGACTTCGGCCATCCGGTCCGCGACGCGCTTCGACGCTGCGTGGATCTCGGGGGCCGCACGCTGGATGAACCGCCCGACGATCGTCTCCGAACCGTATCGCTGCACGATCTCGTCCAGCCGCTCAGCCGACGTCGTCTGCGTCCCGTCCGGCGTCGTCGTCATGTCGCAGTACAGCAAGGCGTCTACCAAGTCGGGACGCTCTAGGTCGAACTCGCCCTCAAGTTCCTGACGGAGTCCGCGTTCCTCCGCTTCCAGCAAGGCACAGGAATGATGAGCCACGAGACGAACAACCCGTTCGTCCGCACCTTCCTGATCCCTGAGGAACCGCGCGCCGTCCAAGGGATGGAAGCCGGTGACAGCAATGGCCGGCGAGTAGCCGATGTCATGCAGCACGGCCGCGGCTTCCAGTAGCTCCGCGTCCTCCCCCAGGATCGGGCTCAAGGAGCGAGCGCGCTTGGCGACCCCTAGCGAGTGCTCCCACCGACGCGGGAGCGGTTCGGAGAGCAACGATTCGGAGAGCGTGTACGCCCACTTAGTCAGTCCCATGGCCGCTAAGGCTACGGCCGAACCACGGGAGCCGGGAGAGCACGTACTGTCCGCCCCTTGCCGTGAACTGTGGCAAGCAGGCCGTGCCCCTCCATTTGGGCTAGGACACGTCGCACCGCGGTACGGGACGCCCCGAACCGCTCGCACAGTTTCGCCTCGGACGGGTACGTGTCGCCCACCGACAGCGAGTCCTCCATGATCACATCGGTCATCCGTTCCGCGAGAGACCGACGATCGCCACCCCGAACGACGCGCCATCCAATGCCGGGCACAGACTCAACGACACCGTCGCTTTCGAGAACTTTGAGAGCACGACGGATCGTGTTTCGGGAGACGCCGTGCACGTCCATGAACTCAGCTTCAGACGGCAGGTGGCCGCTCCCCTTCCTGGTTTCGATCTCGCTTCTCAGCGCCTCCGCGATGACCAAGTAGGTCCCGCGCGGACTGGCCTCCGGCACTTCGACTCCTCTCACACTCTGCCCATTGCCCGCTGTCAAGAGTGCCACCGGGACCCGCAACGCATCGACGAACAGCAGTGTCCCATGTGTCCGGCTGTCCGGTTAGGGCCCTCACCTGCGCAAAAGGTCCGGACAGCTCAACGTAAGGGTGTCCGGGCTGTCCAGTCACAGACGGCTAGAACACCCGGGGATGTTCCAGCCCTCGACGGAGCCGACTCCTCCATGCGAGAAGGAGTCGGAGGCGAGTTCTGACCTGCCACAGGAGGAACGGATAGACGCCCCTCGATCCCAAAGGCAATGAATAGCATTGCAGGCCCAACTATATTTCGGCACACTCGACCTCGAATCGGCCATGGAGGTTAGCCGACCACTCGAAACAGCGTGACCCCTTACGGGGAAGACTGAGGGTTCGTGAACTCTTTCCTCATATCCTCAATAGCAGCCTTCATGTGAGAGTCATCAGTATCGCGATAATGATCGTACAGAAATTTCGGCACTCTGGTGGCTTTGCTACGCACCACCAAGATCTCGTCCTGAATTTTTCGACAAGACTTGGTCATTTTTTCTTGCTGCCGTACAGAGGGCTGAAACCTCGCCCACTCAAGCTCGGACATTACGTGCGCTTTCACAGCCGCCCTGTCCGCTATGGTTTGCCGTTGAGAGTGAATAATTTCCCACGCGAGCGATATAACCGCAAGAGACGGCACATACCATCTCAGCAATAGATTCATCGTGCTCAGGTTACTCAGCAGTCCGAGCGCAATCCCGAGCGACAGCCAAGAGATCAGGAAAATGGTGACGAGATTCTTCCAGCGCTCCCGCAACCGCATATCCCAAGTTACATTTGACCTCTGACACAACAGAACTGCAACCGGCGAAGGAAATCCAGAAACGTCGGCATAGTAGTTCCGAAGCTTACCAACGTCACCTTTATACTTGGATGCCAACTCTCGAATTCTTTCCGGATCCACCCTCTCACCTCTTTCCGCCCACTCCATTTCGAATACATAGGCGTCGAAATGCTCCTGCAATTTCGCAGCCTCGCCACATCTCGACTTTGCAAGGATAGAAAGCCATAGGCTAGAAATCACAGCCCATAAGAACCCGGCAATGATCAATAGCTGGCTGGTCTTTTGCAGGCAGGCAAAAACTGCCGCCGTTACAGCAAAGGCGAGAGATGGCGTATACCTCAACCACTCCATCTTTTGGGCGGCGCGATGAGCCGCATTAGCGGCTTTATTCAGCAGTATGCCACGCTCGTCATTTTGTCGATCATTAATCAATTTCCCGCCTCCTAGTGTTACGAAACTTTACTCGGAAATAGAGGGCCATACACAGAAGCCCAAGTACTTACTGCGGCATCCTGGTCCCCCTTGACTTGAGCCTTCAAAGCCGAAAATGCCCCCGAAGCAGCCGTCCGACAAAGGGCTGAAATTGCATTCCGTTGCGAGGTCGAAAGATATACAGAAAGCTCTCCCTGACAACCCGCGGGGTCCGAAATGGATACGGTTCTCGAAATCTCCTCAAAGGTCTCGAACGAAGCGACAGCATAATTTTCATTCAACTGCGGAGCGAGTTGCGCCACCATCGATTCAAGGTGATAGGAGTGGAGCAAACCCCCGTGTGCAGCATTCCAATACTTCATGCCTCTCGTGAACTCTGGAAGCTGGATCCGAGACGCGTCATCTTGCCTCTTGAAGTAATACTCCTGAATGACAGGGTTTGTAGGCTGCCATCCATTTCTGCCATCCGGGATCAAATAACCTTGCGAGTCGCACCTTACGGCAGGCAGAATGTCTAGATGAATTCCATCACGATACTCAATTTGCACAACCTCTTGCATTTCAGAAACCCGAACAGCCGTGCCAGCAGACCGGTCCAGGCAGTCTTTTATTGCAGTCAAAAGCGGTCGCGACCCTACTCTTTCAATGTTCGTAGCGCCATGAAACTCAAACATGAAGTCAAGGTCGCTATATTTACGAATCGCAGTCCCCCTGGCATAGGAACCAATTAGCCAATGACGGGTGAGCGAGTACGGCGCCACCTCTCGCGCCGCATTCCTGACATCATCCGAAATCGCTCCTGCATACACAAGCGCCCGCTCCACTTGCCGCTGAGAGGGTGTAATGATTTCATAGAATCGACTAAAAGCTGCGCCTACTTGTGCGTTCATGTAGAGACTTCAGTTCCACCTCGGGTCGCATATTGATGCCGAGGTAAACCATACTGGCTGAGCGTCAGATTGGTGCCGCATCGGAGTCGTAGCCTCACAGCCTGGGCGATCGTGCAGTTCGGACGGCGGGCCGGCGGACTCGCGGGGCAGTTGTGACGCAACTGGCGAAGGCTCGTGCTGCGGCTCACAGCGCGGTGTAGCAGGTCAGTTGGTTGCCGCGCCGCAACCCACGGCCCATTCCGAACCTTGCCCGCAGACCAACGCCGGCGGGCGCACTACACGCCTCTGACACTGCCTGTACCGCTGACGCCATCCGCCGAAGTTCACCGCAGGTCAAAGAGCCATCCGGAGTGATCGGCACAATTGCTCCAGAGTGTTGTAATGCCGCTCAGCTGACCCAGATGCCATCGGGTGAGAGCCGGCGAGCAAGGCGCCGCCCCGCGACGCTTACAGGAGTCGACCAGGACACATCCGCAACCTGGCATCCAAAATCAGTGGCGAGCGCCTGTACGAGCGTGGCACCAACGCCACGGTGTCGATAGGTGCCTGCCACCCAAATCAGGATGATTCGAGGACGCACTGTGACGTCCTCATCCCCGTACGGCGACCCGTCGATGAGATCCCATCGGCGATGCTCGTTACTGTCATGGGCGGCCACGTAGCCGATGATGCGCTCGTCCGCCTTCAACAAATATGCGCGATAATTATCCGTACTCGCTTCAGGCTCACCTACGTGGGACCAGGACGGGAAGTCATAATTATCCTCCCTCTGCGGCATGCGTGCCACTTGGTAGGCCAACTTTCGCCACGAAATGGGGGACTGCGTTGTGACAATTGCCAGGTCACCCAACCAGTCAAGCCCCTTCGGTACCCGAACGCCTAAAGCCCAAGCCGCATGATGCACGCGGTGGACGTTGTCGTCATCCCCCGTATCCCGAAGGCGCATGCCGCAAGGGCACTCGTGGCTGCTCGCGATCTCCAACCGCTGGAATTGGACTGGTATAGCGCCGCGGCTGAGTTCCTCGCCGCTGCCGCCCACCCAAGGCCGGAAGGGCTCATCATCCGACTCGACGTACCCGGTCCAACGGTCCACCCACCCCGGATATTGCTCGGGGAACATCTCCCGAATCTCCTTCTGGGCCGCTGGCAATGTAGGTCGAACCCACACACTGCCAGCTGTGGCCCGACCATTGAGGCGCAGGCCGGACTTTGTCGCCTTAGCTCGCAGGAACTTCAGAAAGACTCCGGGGGGTGAATCGAAGTCGACTCCGCGGATCAGCTCTCGCTCACCAGGAGCGAGCCATTCATCGACGGGCAGTGCAAGACGGTCGGCGAGCGCGTGTAGTCCGCTATAGTTGTATTCAAGCTCAGCAGTGCGTAGTGCTTTGACCGTAGCCTCGACGTCTCGAAACCGAGCACACAGATCGACCCAGCGCGGGCCATTCCCGAAGTGAAAGGCGCCTCGATTACCTTCATATCGAATTCGGTCCATTGCCGCATAGCGCGCTCTGTCGACCGCCTCGATGTAGTCTGCGGGCAGGCTTGGTTCGCGGCCTTGTAAGGATTCGGTATCAAAGTAACCATCTCGGTCAAGCTGGACGTTGGCGAACCAGCGTGATGCCCGGACCCGGAACTTTCGGGTGTCCCGACTACTCGCATCAGCGACAAGGTGGATGGTCCGCTCGGTCATGCGTTCTACTCCATGGCTCTAGCCGGATCGGTCAAGCCGATCATTCCTGCCCCTGCAAGCCTCGGGAAGAGCACGGATCTGGAAGTGTCCGTGCCATCCGACTGGCCGTCGTGCAGACATACCTCCGGCAGACCGTCGGCGCCATGCCCCGGACCATGTTCCCTCCCAGTTCAGAGGGAGCAAAGGGCTTGATCAGCGCAATCGCTCCGGTGCTGGCACCCACGCGCGGGAGGTGTCCGGGCTGTCCGGCTGTCCGGCTAAGTCCCTCACCTGCACAAACAGCCCGGACAGCTCAGAGGGCCGCTGTCCGGGCTGTCCGGTTACAGACGGGCTGCAACACCCCAGGGTGTTGCAGCCGTCGGCGAAGCCGACCTCTCAATGGGCACAGGAGCCGGAGGCGACTTCCACTTCGCACTATCTGCGATACAGAGGGGCACCACACGCTTCCCAGGATCAAGAGATCTGCTAGTCAGGGCCGATTCACAAGCCGAACTCTGATCATGCTCTGGAGTCGTACTCACAGGTAGCACGTCAGTAGGTCCGCTGCCTGCGCTCCGGCCGGCAGTGCGCGCACGGCGAGGCACCGCGGCCGCCACCCACGGAGCGTCTATCTGCGGGCGTGTCAGCGACTTCGGCCACGCGCCTGACACTGCCCACGCAGGCTTACCAAGCTCAGCACTTCATGGAAAACAAGCCTCTGACCTGCACGTTAGCCGGAAAACTGATCATCTGTAGCGGTGCGAGACTGAGGACTTGACGACAGTGCTACTTTGGTACCAGAACAGGTACCAGATTGGAGTTGACCATGCCGGCACTGAACGTCACTTTCACTGACGACGAGATGGCCACGCTCCGCGACCAGGCAGCAAAGGAGGATGTCAGCATGAAGGCTCTGGCGCACGACGCCGTCTTGGCTGAGGTCCACCGGCGCAAGGTGACCGCTGCCGCCATCAGGACTGCCCGTATCTCCGCAGGCCTGAACAAGCGCCTTGCCACCAAGTAAGGAACTCTCACCATAACCGAGTACCTGGACGCCAACGACGTCATCCAGATCGCGGAAATCGCTCTTGGTGGCCGTGTTGGTGTGCGCGACTGGGGGCTACTGCAAAGCGCCGTCGCTCGCCCTCAGACTAGTGTGTTCGGCGAAGATGCCTACCCAACGCTCTTCGAAAAGGCTGCAGCTCTGCTGCACTCCGTCTCCAGCAATCACAGCCTGGTAGACGGGAACAAGCGCGCTGGGTGGGCATCAGCTGTCGTCTTCCTAGACATCAACGGACATCCGCTGATGGAACCTCTGGACGAGGACGCGGCTGAGGAGTTTGTGTTGGCAGTGGCCCAGTCTCAGTTGTCGAACCCGGAGATCGCTAACCGCTTGAAGGCATTCGTTGCTTAGCCAAGGAGCCAAGCCACCTCAGCCAAGCCTCGACACACCTCCGACACACTGAGTGCCGTTACAACCCACCTGCCTGGCTACGCCGCAGGTCAGAACAGCTTTGTGGCGTGATCAGCGCAATCACTCCGGAGCCTTTGTGGACGAACTACCGCTTCGATGGTGGCCTTGCCACCACTCCGCGACTGAGGCTCTACGGATGCCCAGTCGTCGCCAGCTGAGACGTTACGACGGCTAGATGATGCGAGGTTGCCCAGGCGCGCCACTCGGTGCCCCCGCCCGCCTTCAGTCGCCTCCGCTGAGCGCATTCCTGAAGGCGAGCGTCCCCCCACGACGTAGCGGCTCCGGTGACGGGCCAGTAGGGCGAGTTGACCAAGTCCTGGCTGAGAGTGAAGAAGTCATCGTTGCCCGGCCTGACACGCGGATATACGAAGACCTGCCACTCGGCCGCCGTGGTGTAACGCATGTTGGGATCTGGGGTCCCACGGCTCTTGGGCAGGATGCGGGGGTACGTCACACCGAAGTCCCCGAATTCAGGTTGTTGCCCCGGCCACTTCTCGGCAACCGCCTGCCATAACCGCGCGTCCTCCCTGACGACAGGCGTTGCTCCGCCCCGCCTGAATCCCTTCAGGTTGACCGGGAAGGCGCCAGCCGCCACGCAGAGACGCCTCCATGGCCAGGATGAGAGACGCCTCAAGGCTTCAATGGTCGCTTCGGCCAGGACTTCCCGAGCCCGATCCGAGTGCACTGGACCGGCATCAAACAGCAAGTCGACTTCCTCCGGAGTCAGCTGTACCGCTCGGAGCAGATCCCGTATCGCGTCTGCGGAGGGGAGCAAATCGCTGAGGCCCTCCGCCGTAGATACGCGCAGGCATGCGCCCTGCCGGTGGCCGGCGGACACCGCTGCTACTTCCGCCAACACTTCGTCAGGATCAGAACACCTGAAGACTGGGCACATGGCAACACCGCGGAGCCCCAGAGACTCCCCAACCCGCACCATGGGCCCGCCCGCGTCGCCGCTGAGCACGCGGACTGGGGGCAACGCGCCACAGTCAACCGTGAGGACCATGCCGTCTGGCACGTTCTCCATCGCGTGGTCGCAGAAGGTCTCCAGCAAGTCCCGAAGCTCAAAGTCCGGCACGATCTCCATCACTGGGCGGAGCTGAGCCTGTACCTCCGCTGTGACGTGTCCAAGCGCCAGAAACTCCCCCGCCTTGCCCTTCAGAATAGGAACGTAGGCCACCAGCCACCCCCAAGCGCTCCCCACACTCAGCCAGTTGTCGTGCCCACCGCTCTTGACAGAGTGACCGGGCAAATCAAGGGCAGGTAGAGCGCTGTTCTCGCCACGAGGCTCAAAGTTGAGGGCCGAAGGACGTCACGCGAGCCACGCACCGTGCCAGGGCTCCGCAGTGCCTCCAAGTGAGTGGCGCGTCGATGGCTCCTCACCCGGGCTCGGGCGGCGGCATTTTTGCAGTTCAGGGAGTCGAGCTGCGACAGGTACGGCGTGCCCTCCGAAACCGTGTGCACACGGGCAGACCGCTGCGCCGGCCAATGGCTAGGCCCGGCAGGCCCGGTAGGCGTTGACACGCAGAGGATCTCGGCGTCTCATTCCAGGATCTCCAGATCAGCGTCCAGGCGGCAGAGTCTCCGGGAGCGCCAACCGTTCAACATTCGAGGTATTGCAGCATCATCAACCGCGGCGGCACTTAATTTGGCACCCTCTCAAGCACATCACACAATCGCGAGAAGCGCGCGAAGATTCGCCTTTGGGGCGCACGATGAACAAACCGCTCACGGAGACGTGATCCGCTAGTCGCCTACCGTGCGAGTGAAGATGCGGTCAACACCGATTTGCCAGGGATAGACATCCGATTCCTCAATATGGGGAGCCGTCTCCATATAGGTATTGACGATCGATTTCGCCATTAGCCCACGTAAAGATGTAGACAGATTATCCATCTGCAAGTAACGCTTGCTCGCAGGGTGGGCATCCTGCCAATCCAACCAAGAATTATAGGTCTCGCCTGTCTTGGTGGCGGGGTTGGAACGCCAATCACATGTGTCATTCATCCCCCACCCATACGCTTTATAGTTACTTGGGTTAGAGGTCGGGATAACCTGGAACGCATAGCTATTCGCAGTAGCCCCGGACACATAGACTTTCAGCGCGCCGAAGTCTCGTACAACTCTCTCACTCATGGAATCGCGATTGAGAGTGAGGTCTAAGCGGCCGGATGACTTCGCATCAAACGAACCAATCATGAACGAAAATTTCGGCTGGAAGTCGCGACTACAGGAAGTGACTGCATACGATAGAGCCGTACCCGTTTTATCAGTAACGACGTCAACCCAATAACCCCTTCCCTTGAAAATGTTCTCCGTAAGCCCCTTCTTATCTACTACCGGCTGCACAAACAACGGGGCTCCGAGTTTCTCCCTGAATGCGGCGAAGCTATATCCCGCATGCAGAGAGGTCAGCTTCTCATACTCAGCATCTTTCCATTCAAAGCGAGATTCGTACCAGCCTATTGCATCTCCAACAAATCCAAACAATGTAATGATCGAAGAAATCAGAACCGCCGAAAACGTCAGCACGGTAAGGATTACGTTGCGCTTAGTCCACTCCTCAAAACGGCCAGCCATGTGATTTCCTGCCGCCCCGGGCTGACCCGGCACCACACCACCGGCACCCGCCGCCCCGCC
>NZ_BARG01000069.1 GCF_000376565.1 Streptomyces hokutonensis
GCCGATGCAGTGGACACCTGATCGCAACGCAGGTTTTTCGTCCTGTGACCCCGGCCGGCTGTCGCTGCCGACCATCATGGACCCCGTCTACGGCTACCAGGTCACCAACGTCGAGGCGTCGATGTCGTCGCCCTCCTCGCTGCTGCACTGGACGCGCCGCATGATCGAGATCCGCAAGCAGAACCTGGCGTTCGGCCTCGGCTCGTACCGGGAACTGCCGTCGTCGAATCCCGCGGTGATCGCCTTCCTGCGCGAGTACGAGGACGACCTCGTCCTGTGCGTGAACAACTTCTCCCGGTTCGCGCAGCCGACGGAACTCGACCTGCGGGCGTTCAATGGAAGGCATCCGGTCGAACTGTTCGGCGGGGTCCGCTTTCCGGCCGTAGGAGAGCTGCCGTACCTGCTGACCTTGGCGGGGCACGGCTTCTACTGGTTCCGGCTCCGCAAGGAAGCCGCCTAGTCACCCCGTGGGGCGGGGTGGATCCGGTTTCCCCCGCCCCGCCCGGGGCACGCAACAGTGACACCCCGTCCACCCCGGGGAAAGGAACGTGACGCCATGGCGGAAACTGTCACACTTTCCGGCCGGACCAGTCCCGGTCCCGGCCTCCTCGCGTCCCTCGACCCCCTCCTGCGGGAGTGGCTGCCGAGGCAGCGGTGGTTCGCGGGCAAGGGCCGTCCCGTCACCGGTTTCTCGCTGGTGGCCGCCACCGAGCTGCTGCCGGCGGACGGCGCGCTCGGCCTCTACCACCTGCTGGTCCGCGCCCATCAGTCACCCGCGCCGGGCGACTGCTACCAGCTCCTCATAGGGGTGCGCGAGGCGCTGCCGCCCCGGCTCGCGCCCGCGCTAATCGGACATGTGGAGGAGGGCCCGCTCGCCGGACGCACGGTGTACGAGGCCCTGTACGACCCCCGGCCCGCCGAGGTGCTCCTGGAGGCGTTTCGCGCCCAGGCCCACATCGGCGGGCTGCGCTTCGAACGGGACCCGGGCCAGGAGATCGCGACCGGCCTGGCCCCCCGCCTGATGACGGCCGAGCAGTCCAACTCGTCCGTCGTCTACGGCGATACGTTCATCCTGAAGCTGCTGCGCCGGATCGTCCCCGGCACCAACCCCGACCTGGAACTCCCGCTGGCCCTCGCCCTGGAGGGCTGCTCCCGGGTGCCCGCGCCGACGGCATGGCTGCGGGCGGAGTCCGACGAGGAGCCGTACGTCCTCGGGGTGCTCCAGCCCTTCGTGCGGGGCGCGACCGACGGCTGGGAGCTGGCGCTGCGCGAGCTGCGCAAGGGCGAGGACTTCGGCGCGGAGGCACGGGCCCTTGGGCGGGCCACGGCCGAGGTCCATGTGGCGCTGGCCCGGGCACTGCCGACCACGACCCTGGGCCGGGTCCAGCTGGACCAGCTGGTGACGGGCATGACCGAGCGGCTCGACGCGGCGGCACAGGCGGTGCCCGTGCTCCGGCCGTACGCGCCCGGACTGCGTACGGCGTTCTCGGCGCTGGCCGATCTCGCGGCCGAGGGGCACACCTGGACCGCCCAGCGCATCCACGGCGACCTGCACCTCGGCCAGTGTCTGCGCTCGCCGTCCGGGGAGTGGTCGCTGATCGACTTCGAGGGCGAGCCGTCCCGGCCGCTGGCGGAGCGCCGGCTGCCGCAGCCGCCGGTGCGGGACATCGCGGGGATGCTGCGGTCCTTCGACTACGCGGCCCACTCCGCCGACCCGCCGGCCCCGGGCTGGGCGAGCAGGTGCCGGGCCGCCTACTGCTCCGGGTACGCGGAGATCAGCGGCGCCGACCCGCGCACCGACCCCGTCCTGCTGCGCGCGTACGAGACGGACAAGGCGGTCTACGAGGTCGTCTACGAGGCCCGGCACCGCCCCGACTGGCTCCCGGTCCCGCTCTCCGCCGTACGCCGCCTCGCCAACCCCACCACCTGACCCACCCGCCCAGGAGGCCCCGCCGTGACCCCGCGCACCCCGTCGTCCAACGGTCCGGATCCGAAGAAGAAGGCCGCCGCGAAGAAGGCGACGGCCAAGAAGGGTGCCGGGAAGAAGGGCGCCGGGAAAAAGAACTCGGCGAAGAGGAACTCGCTGAAGAAGGCGTCGTCGAAGAGGACCGCGGGGCAGAAGGCGACGGTGAAGGAGGCTTCAGTGAAGAAGGACGCGGTGCAGAAGGACGTGGTGGACTCGGTGCAGAAGGGCTCGGTGGAGGAGACGAGCGCCGCCGGCGAGAAGCCCGCGCGCGAGACGGCCACGGCCGACACGGGCACCGACTCGACCACACTCACCGCCACGCCCGCACCCACGCCAACGCTCACCGCCACGCCCGCGCCCGCGCTCACCGCCACACCCACGCCCACCGCCACGCCCGCGCCTGCGCCCGCACTCACTCCTGCGCCGGAGCAAGAGGCACCCGCCCCCGCCCCCACGCCCACGCCCGCACCCGCACCCGCACCCGCACCGGAGATCGCCATATCCCCTGCCCTCGATGCCGTGGACCGCGACCGCCTCCTCCACGGCACCCATCACGCCCCGCACTCCGTCCTCGGCGCACACCCGGTCCCCGGCGGCGTCGCGTTCCGGGTGTTCCGCCCCTTCGCGCTCGGAGTGACCGTCGTGACGGGCGGCTCGACGACCGAGCTGCACGACGACGGGGACGGCTTCTTCTCCGGACTGCTCCCGCTCCCGGAGGTGCCGGAGTACCGGCTGCTCGTGGCCTACGACGGCACCGTGCAGGACACCGAGGACGCGTACCGTTTCCTGCCCGCGCTCGGTGACCTGGACCTGCACCTGATCGGCGAGGGCCGGCACGAGCAGCTGTGGCAGGCGCTCGGCGCGGAGCCGATGACGCACCAGGGGGTCCCCGGCACCCGCTTCACGGTGTGGGCGCCGAACGCCCGGGGCGTACGGCTGGCCGGCACCTTCAACTTCTGGGACGGCACGGGCGCCCCGATGCGCTCGCTCGGCGCCACCGGCGTCTGGGAACTGTTCATGCCGGGCATCGGCGAGGGCGAGCTGTACAAGTTCGAGATCACCAGGCCCGACGGTTCCAAGACCCTGCGCGCCGACCCGATGGCCCGCCGCACCGAGGTACCGCCCGCCACGTCCTCCATCGTCACGGCCTCGCACCACGTGTGGGGCGACGAGGAGTGGCTCGCTGGCCGCACCGAAGTCCCGTCCCACGAGGCGCCGTTCTCCGTCTACGAGATCCACCTCGCGTCCTGGCGCCCCGGTCTGACGTACCGTCAGCTGGCCGAGCAACTCCCGGCCTATGTCAAGGACTTGGGCTTCACGCACGTAGAGCTGATGCCGGTCGCCGAGCATCCCTTCGGCGGTTCCTGGGGCTACCAGGTCACCGGCTTCTACGCCCCGACCGCGCGCCTCGGCACCCCCGACGACTTCAAGTTCCTGGTCGACGCCCTGCACCAGGCCGGCATCGGCGTCCTGATGGACTGGGTGCCGGCCCATTTCCCGCGCGACGACTGGGCGTTGGCCGAGTTCGACGGACGGCCCCTGTACGAGCACGAGGACCCGCTCCGCGCCGCGCACCCCGACTGGGGCACCCTGGAGTTCGACTTCGGCCGCCGAGAGGTGCGCAACTTCCTGGTGGCGAACGCCGTCTACTGGTGCGAGGAGTTCCACATCGACGGGCTGCGTGTGGACGCGGTCGCCTCGATGCTCTACCTCGACTACTCGCGCGAGCCCGGCCAGTGGACCCCGAACGAGCACGGCGGCCGGGAGAACCTGGACGCGGTCGCCTTCCTCCAGGAGATGAACGCGACCGTGTACCGCAGGGTGCCGGGCGTCGTGACCATCGCCGAGGAATCCACCGCCTGGGACGGCGTCACCCGCCCCACCGACACCGGCGGACTCGGCTTCGGGTTCAAGTGGAACATGGGCTGGATGCACGACTCGCTCGACTACATGACCCACGACCCGGTCCACCGCCGGCACCACCACGGCGAGATGACCTTCTCCATGGTGTACGCGTACAGCGAGAACTACGTCCTGCCGATCTCGCACGACGAAGTCGTCCACGGCAAGCGCTCGTTGGTGTCGAAGATGCCCGGCGACTGGTGGCAGCAGCGCGCCAACCTACGCGCCTACCTCGCCTTCATGTGGGCCCACCCCGGCAAGCAACTCCTCTTCATGGGACAGGAGTTCGCCCAGGGCGCCGAGTGGTCCGAGACCCACGGCCCCGACTGGTGGCTCCTCGACCCGGCCTACGGCGCCGAAGCCGACCACCGGGGCGTACGCGACCTGGTCCGCGACCTCAACACGGTGTACCGCCACACCCCTTCGCTGTGGCAGCTGGACACCACCCCCGCCGGCTTCCAGTGGATAACGGGTGACGCGGCCGAGGACAACGTCTTCGCCTTCCTCCGCTACGACACCGACGGCACCCCCCTCCTCGCCGTCAGCAACTTCTCCCCCGTCGTCCGCCACGACTACCGCCTGGGCGTCCCCGACGACACCCCCGCCTGGCACGAGACCCTCAACACCGACACCGCGGTCTACGGCGGCGGCGACGTCACCAACCCCGACCCCATCAAGCCGGAACCGACCGCCTGGCACGGCCGGGCGGCAAGCATCCGACTCACGCTGCCACCGCTGGCCACGGTGTGGCTGCGGCCGGCCTAGGACAGCTCCGGTACATCGGTGAGCGCGCGCGGCAGCGGTCCCGTGTGCACCACGCCGAGCCGCTGAGTGGCCCGGGTCAACGCCACGTACAGGTCGCTCGTGCCGTACCGCCCCGGCTCGACGACGAGTACGGAGTCGAACTCCAGGCCCTTGGCCTGGCGCGGGTCGAGCAGGACGACGGTCCGGGTGAGGTCCGGCTCGGCGCCCGCTGTCACTCCGTCGAGGCGTGCGGCCAGTCGGCGGTGCAGGTCGCGCGGGGCGATGACGGCCAAGCGGCCCTCGGCGGGGGTGAGTTCTCCGACCGCCTTGGCGACCGCGCCGGGGAGGTCGTCAGTCGCGCGCACCCAGGGCCGTACGCCCGTGGACCGTACCGAACTCGGCGGTTCGAAGTCGGGGTTCTCGGCGCGGACGACCGCCGCCGCGAGGTCCATGATCTCGGCGGGGGTGCGGTAGTTGACGCCCAGGCGGGTGTGGGTGAAGCGGTCCTCGACGTAGGGGGCGAGGATCTCCGACCAGGAGCCGACGCCCGCCGCCTCCGCCGTCTGGGCCGGGTCGCCGACCAGGGTCATCGAGCGGGTGGGGCTGCGCCGCATGAGCAACCGCCAGGCCATCGGGGAGAGTTCCTGCGCCTCGTCGACGATGATGTGGCCGAACGCCCAGGTGCGGTCGGCCGCCGCGCGCTCGGCGGCGCTGCGGTGGTCCTCCTCCTCGTGCCGCTCGGCGAAGCGTTCCGCGTCGATGATGTCGTGCGCGGACAGCACCTCTGAGCCCTCGGGGTCGTCCTCCTCCTTGTCCTCGAACTCGAAGGTCCGGGAGGCGAAGGACACGTCCAACACGCCCTGCGCGAACGACACTTGCTCGGCGCGCTCGCGCTCGGCCCGTGCCCGCACCACCCGGTCGTCCCGACCGAGGAGTTCGGCCGCCTCGTCGAGCAGCGGTACGTCCGCCACGGTCCACTCGCGGGTCACCGGGCGGCGGATGGCGTCCGCGTCGTCGTCGGAGACATAGCCCACGGGGTCGGCGAGGAAGTCCGCGACGAGGTACTGCGGGGTCAGCCGAGGCCACAACTGGTCGATGGCGGCCCAGACTTCGGGGTTCTCGGCGAGTTCGTCGCGGATCTGGGTGATGTCGCTGGGGTCGAGCAGGTTGCTGCCGTCGAAGGGGTCGGTGCCGATGCGTTCGGCGACCATCTCGGTGAGCGTGTTGAGGATGTGCCCCTCGAAGTGCTCGCGGGCCGCGTTGTGCGGGAGTCGGGCCTCGCGGGTGCGGTCGCGGGCCATCCGGACCAGGCCGTCGTCGAGCATGAGGATCTCGCGGTCGTGCTCGATCGCGATCACCGGATCGGGGAGGGACTGCCAGTCGCGTACGACCCTGGCGAGGACGTCGGCCATGTCGGCGCGGCCCTTCACCGCGGCGGCGGCCCGGCTGTCGGTGGCCGTCGCCTTCACGCCGGGGAAGAGTTCACCGACGGTCGCGAGCAGCACGCCGGTCTCGCCGAGGGAGGGAAGGACCTCGCCGATGTAGCCGAGGAAGGCGGGGTTCGGGCCGACGATGAGGACGGCGCGCTTGGCGAGCAACTCCCGGTGTTCGTAGAGGAGATACGCGGCCCGGTGCAGCGCGACGGCGGTCTTGCCGGTGCCGGGCCCACCCTCGACGACGAGCACTCCGCGATGCGGCGCCCGGATGATCTCGTCCTGTTCGGCCTGGATGGTCTGCACGATGTCGTTCATCCGGCCGGTGCGCGCGGAGTTGAGCGCGGCCAGCAGCACGGCATCGCCGGTCGGGTCCTCGTGGCCGGTGCGGGTGGCATCGCCGAGGTCGAGGATCTCGTCGTGCAGGGCGGTGACGTGGCGGCCGTCGGTGGTGAGGTGCCGACGGCGGCGCAGGCCCATCGGGGTGTGGCCGGTGGCGAGGTAGAAGGGGCGGGCGACCTCGGCCCGCCAGTCGATCAGGATCGGGGTGAGGTCGGCGTCGTCGGCCCGGATGCCGATACGGCCGATGTGGTGCCGGACCCCGGAGGCCAGGTCGATCCGGCCGAAGCAGAGCGAGCCCTCCACGGCGTTCAGCGCGGCGAGCAGCCCCGAGCGCTCGGCGACCAGGATGTCCCGCTCCAGCCGGGCCTGCCTGGGCGTGTTGCTCTGCCCGAGCGCGTCCAGGACGGAGTCCTCGGTGGCGCCGCGCAGCGCGTCCACGCGCGCGTACAGACCGTCGATGAATTCCTGCTCGCCGTGAATTTCATCGCTGTTTGACAATTCCACTCCCGGACCTATATACTGTGCTCACTGAGCCTCTTTGCGACCGAATTCCCGTGAAGTCGCGAACCATTGAATATACGCAAAAGAATCCCCCGAGCGCAATTGCTCAGGGGATTTTTCGTGCCAACAGGTCGTGCCGGCGGGCTCAGATCACATCGGCCAGTTCCTCCAGCAGCCGCCGCTTCGGCCGGGCTCCCACCATGGCCTTCACCGGCTCACCGTCCCGGAAGACCATGAATGTGGGCATCGAGAGAACCTTGTAGGCGTTCGTGGTCTCCGGATTCCGGTCCACGTTCAGCTGCACCACCTTCAACCGCTCCCCCTCCTCCGCGGCGAGCGCCCGCAGCACCGGCCCCATCTGCCGGCACGGAGGACACCAGTCCGCGGTGAACTCCACCAGCACCGGCAGCTCGGCCCCGAGCACCTCGGCCGTGAAGTTCTCGTCCGTCACATCGGGCACGTGCGTCACATCGATCACAGTTCAGACCCTCCCAGTTCGCACAACGGCGTCGGCTCCTCGACGGTCGCGAGCCGCACCCCGATCTCCGCCCGCACGGCCTGCAACTCCCCGATCAGGGAGTCCAGTTCGGCCAGCTTGCGCCGGTAGACCGCGAGCGACGCCGGGCACGAGTCGCCCTCCGGGTGCCCGGCCCGCAGACACTCCACGAAGGGCCGCGTCTCCTCCAGGTCGAACCCGAAGTCCTGCAGGGTCCTGATCTGCCGCAGCAGCTTCAGATCAGCCTCGTCGTACGTCCGGTACCCGTTGCCCCCGCGCCGCGCGGGCAACAGCCCCCGCGACTCGTAGTACCTGAGAGTCCGCGTCGTGGTCCCGGCCCGCGCGGCCAGCTCGCCGATTCGCATGCCCCCGACGGTAATCCTTGACGTCGGCGTCAGGGCAACAGCGTTCAGGGCAACAGGGAAACCGCGGCGGCCTCAGTAGCCGTCCGCGTCCTCGTCGCCGTCCTCCGGCCCCCGCACGCCCAGCAGCCGACGCGTCAACTGGTCGCGGTCGGAAAGGAGTTCGTCGAGGGCGCTACGCAGGTCGGACGGTTCCGTGTGCGGGGACTCGCGTTCGGCCGCGATCAGTACGGACCGTCGTACGAGTTCCTTCGTGAAGGACGCCGTCGTGCCCTCCGTGCGGGACACCACCTCGTCGGCGACTTCCTTGCCGAAGTCGAGCCCGGCGCCGTAGAGGTCGAGGAGTCGGGCGCGGCCCTGGGCGTCGGGGAGGGGGATCTCCACGGCGAGGTCGACGCGGCCTGGGCGCTGGATGAGGGCCGGTTCGAGGAGGTCGGCGCGGTTGGTGGTGAGGAGGAAGGCCACGTCGGCGTCGTCGCCGAGGCCGTCCATCTCGTTCAACACCTGGAAGAGCAGAGGCTGTTCGCCGCCGCCGTGGTCGCGCGCCTCGGCGATCAGGTCGCAGTCCTCCAGGACGACCAGCGCGGGCTGGAGCATCCGGGCCAGGGCGCAGGCGGGGCCGATGGCGTCGATGCCGGTCCCTGCGAGGACGACGACCGTGAACTGCGGGAGGTGGGAGAGGAGATAGCGGATCGTGTGGGTCTTGCCGGTGCCGGGCGGGCCGTAGAGGAGGAGGCCGCGGCGCAGGTGTTGGCCGGCGGCGCGGAGTTGCTCGCGGCGGCGGGCGACGCCGACGACCTGGCGCTCGACGCGCTCCAGCAGGCCCTCGGGGAGCACGATGTCGTCCCGGGTCAGGGCGGGGCGGCGGTGGAAGCGGAACGGGCCCAGGCCGTGGCCGAACTGGGAGCCCTCGAAGGAGAGCACCTGCCCCTGGAAGATGTTGTGCTCGCGCACCAGCCGGTCGATCTCGGCGAGCAGCCGGTCCGCGAACTCCTTGTCCTGCGCGAGGACTTCGATCTCGACCTTGTTGCGCCCGTACTCGTCGGCCGGGCCGCGCAGCAGCACCGCGAACCGGTTCTCGCCCTCCGCACCGAGGTAGAACCCGCAGGAGACACAGGCGAGTTCCTCGTCCGGCGAGATGGGCAGGTGCGCGTAGTCGACGGCGCCGATCGTGAACCGGTCGTAGCGGTCGGCCGCTTCGAGGATGTCGCCGAGGGTCAGCTCGCCGTGGTGCTGCGCACCGCGCATGCCGACCAGCTCGTACGACCGCCCGCCCCCGGCGAACCAGCGCTCCAGGGCGAGATGCACGTTCGGCAGGTCGTACGGCGGATACGCGGCCTTGACCACGGGCCGGTCGGCGGGCGCGGTGCCGAGGTGGTCGCGCAGCCGCTTGGAGAGGTTGCGGGCGGCCTCGTCCTCCTTGCGCCTGGGGCGGGCCACCGCCGTGAGGAACTCGTAGAAGAGTTCGTTGACCTGCTCCAGCGAGAGCGACGAGGGCTCCCGGTCCGCGCCGTGCCGTCGTTCGTACTCCTCGGAGCTCATGATCTCCAGTCCGCCCGATTCCCCCATGCCTGCCTCCGCTTGGTCCGATGGGTCCGACCGGTCACGTCGGGTGTCCCAGCGTGCGGGTGAACAGGGCGGCGGGTCAAAGCATTTGGGGTGAATGTCCCCGAAGGGGTGGGTAACGGGCCGCGGGCCGGCGCTCGTCCGAGGGGGCGGGTCCCCCGGCCCGCCCCCTCGCTCCCCCGTGTTTCCCCCGTGGGTCTTCCTCGCGGGTCTCCCTGGGTGCGTCTCAGTGGCCGTGCGCCGGTCCCTCGGCGGCCCGCGCGAACCACACGTCGGCCGCCGCCGGGCGGCCGGTGAGCAGCAGGAGCAGGGCGCCGACCGGGCCGCGGACCTCCTCGCCCGCACCGCGCGCCCACTCGATGTCGGTGGCGACGAGCCGGGCCTCCGGGAGCGGCCAGGGACGGGGCGGGAAGCGCATCGTCCACACCCGGTCGGCGGCGTCCCGGGCGGCCTCGGGAGGCATCTGCCGCTCCCGGCCGAGCGCGAGGGCGATGTCCTGGCCGTGGACGAGGATATCGAGGAGCGGTTCGCGGGGTGTGGTCGTGGGGGCGAGACGGCGGGAGCCGATGGTCGAGCGCAGGTTGGCGACGATGTCCGCGACCGGCCGCCCGGCCTCCCGTACGGCCGAGTCGTGGATCATCCGGTCGACGCTCCCGCGGGCCCGCGCGAACTCGCGCAGGACGGCGCCGTACGACATGCGTGCGGCGATGGTCAGATGCGCGGCGACGTCCCGCACCCGCCAGTCGCCACACCGTGTGGGGGTCTCCCACTCCTCCGGGCTCAGCCCGTCGAGGAGGTCGGCCAGGCTCGCCCGCTCACGGTCCACGATCCGCCAGCGCTCGTCCGTCCCCAGTACGACACCCGGTACGACGCCCATGGGAATCACCGCCCACTGAAGTGACATGCAAGTGGTAAGCTTCTCTGACCAAATTAGTCAGAGACTCTGACCACTGTCAAGGAGGCGTAGGCCATGGCGGCGGAGAGCGAGCTCAACACGGGGCTGCTCCTGTTCATCCCGTACAGAGCCCTGGAGAACCGCATCTTCGCAGCGCTCGCCGAGGCCGGGTTCGACGACTTCACGCCCGCCCAGGCCCGGGTCCTGCAGCGGGTCGGGCCGGACGGGACGCGGCTGACCGAACTGGCCGAGCAGGCGCAGGTCACCAAGCAGACCGCCGGGTTCCTCGTCGACCAGCTGGAGAAGGCCGGCTATGTGACACGCGAGCCGGACCCGACCGACCGGCGGGCCCGGCTGATCCGCCTGGCCGAGCGCGCCAGGGCCGCACAGCCCGTCGCCGCCGCGGTGGTGGCCGAGGTGGAGCGGGAGTGGGAGGAGCACCTCGGCAAGCGCCGCATGAGGCAACTGCGCGAGGCGCTCACGGTGTTGCGGGAGATCACCGACCCCTGGGCCTGAGCGGAGTCAGACCATCACGCCCGCCGAGGTCTCCACCTCCAGCAGGGAGGCGCTCTCGCGCTCCTCGTCGAAGGCCTTGCGTCCGCCGCGCAGGCCGAACAGGCGCTTGGCGAGGGCGATGTAGAGGACCGCGAGTATGTTGAGGACGAGGGTGGCGATCTTCAACCAGCTGATGTGCTCGGTGAGTTCGTAGATCTCCAGCGGGAGGAACGCGGCGGTCGCGACCACCGTCAGATACTCCGCCCAGCGCTTCGCGTACCAGAGCCCGCCGGCCTCGACGAGTTCGATCAGCGCGTACGCCAGCAGCAGTACGGCGACCAGGACCAGCGTGGAGTGCTTGTAGCCGAAGGTCTTCTGGATGGAGCCGACGACCGGCGAGTGGTCGAGGTCGTAGTGGAAGTGCTTGAAGACCGGGCGGAAGACGTTCAGGTAGTCGTCGAAGAGCCTGCGCACCGAGTCCTGGCTGTTGCTGAACTTCCACACCGCGGCGGCGACCAGCACGATGAACACCCCGCGCACGGCCCGCTCGATCGCCAGGAACCGCAGGATGAACAGGTCCCGCAGCACCTTCCCGCGCGGCACCAGCGGGGCGTTCTCGGCGGGCCCGGAGCCGTGCGGTTCGCCGAGTACGAAGTCGCCGCAGCGCAGACAGCGCCAGGCCGTACCGAACTTGGTCTCGACGCGCAGCCGCTCCCGCAGCACCGTTTCGTCGGGCGCGTACGTCACATGCCCGTGCCGTGCGCAGTGCCGCCGGTCCCAGTCGATCTTCATGCCCATGTCCCCCGTGACTCCCGCCGAACGCGAACGTGCCGTACCGCGCCGGAGTTTTCCGGCACGGCACGGCACGCTAGTGCATCCCCCAGAAGGGATGGGAGGTGGACCGGGCGGCTGAGCGACGGGGGGACACCCAGCCGCCCGGAGTCCATGGGGCGTCCGGACCTTGTTCAGGTGGGTCCGGGCGCCCCGCTCGGGGGGCGGGTCAGGCCTTGGCGAGTTCCTTCTCGCCGCCCTGCTCGGGCACGCCGTCGAGGTGCTCGTCGCCGTCCTCGTCGAGCAACGTCTTCTCGTCGAAGGGCAGTTCACCCGCGAGCACCCGGTTCACCCGCTCCTTGTCGACCTCGCCGGTCCAGGTGCCGATGAGCAGCGTGGCGACGGCGTTGCCGGCGAAGTTGGTGACGGCGCGGGCCTCGCTCATGAAGCGGTCGATGCCGATGATCAGGCCGACACCGTCGACCAGGGCCGGCTTGTGCGACTGCAGACCGCTGGCGAGCACGGCGATACCGGAGCCGGAAACCCCTGCCGCACCCTTCGAAGCAACCATCATGAAGAGCAGCAGGCCGATCTGCTGGCCGATGTTCATCGGCTGGTCCATGGCGTCGGCGATGAACAGCGAGGCCATGGTCAGGTAGATCATCGTGCCGTCGAGGTTGAAGGAGTAGCCGGTCGGCACGGTGATACCGACGACCGGGCGGCTGACACCCAGGTGCTCCATCTTCGCGATGAGCCGCGGCAGCGCGGACTCGGACGAGGAGGTGGAGACGATCAGCAGGAACTCGCGGCCGAGGTACTTCAGCAGCTGGAACAGGTTGACCTTGGCGACCAGCTTGGTCAGCGTGCCGAGCACGACCACGATGAACAAGAAGCAGGTGACGTAGAAGCCGAGCATGATCGTGCCCAGCGCCTTGAGCGCGTCCATGCCGGTCTCGCCGATGACGGCGGCCATCGCGCCGAACGCGCCGACGGGCGCGGCCCACATGATCATGCCGAGGATGCGGAAGACCAGCTTCTGGATGTACTCGACCCCGCGCAGCACCGGCTCGCCGGTCCGGCCCATGGCCTGCAGCGCGAAGCCCGCGAGGAGCGCGATCAGCAGGGTCTGCAGGACCTGGCCCTCGGTGAAGGCCGACACGAAGGTGGTCGGGATGATCCCGAGCAGGAAGTCGACCGGGCCCTCGGCGGCGGCCTGGGCCTGCGTGTGTCCGACGCCCTTGACCGCCTCGGTCAGGTGCATGCCGCTGCCCGGGTGGATGATGTTGCCGACGACCAGGCCGATGGCCAGCGCCACGAACGACATCGCGATGAAGTAGCCGAGCGCGAGTCCGCCGACCTTGCCGACCTGAGCGGCCTTCCGTACGGAGCCGACGCCGAGCACGATCGTGCAGAAGATGATCGGCGAGATCATCATCTTGATCAGCGAGACGAAGCCGGTACCGATCGGCTTCAGTTCCTTGGCGAAGTCGGGCGCGATGAACCCGACGGCGATGCCGAGGGCGACCGCGACGATCACCGCGATGTAGAGGTAGTGGGTACGGTCCCGCTTCGCGGGGGGTGCGGCAGGTGCGGGAGCGGTGCTGGCCACGGCTGCCCTCCTTGACGACGTCGTCGGCATCATCCGGCGTGCGGCTCACGACCGGCGGAATCCCGTTGTGCGGCTCACATCCGGGAAGATCCGGGAGATGGGGGCTCCCAGGGGGTTGCGGTGACTATCTCCTGGCTTGTGAGGCCGGTCACCCTTACGTTCATTTAGTTCGCGCCATTTCGGAGAGGCACACTGACGACATGCGCTTCCCGCACATCCCCCGCCCCCGCAGCCTCGCCGGCCAGCTCTTCGGCATGCAGGCGGTGCTGATAGCGGTCGTCGTCGCCGGGTACGCGCTGTTCACCTACGTCAGCGACCGCAGCCAGGCCGAGGACGCGGCCGGCCGCCAGGCCACGGCGGTGGCCCGCTCGGTCGCGGACTCCCCGTCGGTGGTCGCGGCGATCGGTACGTCCGACCCCACCGCGCACCTGGAGACGTACTCCCTGCGCGTCCAGCGCGACACCCAGGTCGACTTCGTCACGATCATGAACCCGCAGGGCATCCGCTGGACCCACCCGGACAAGAACCAGATCGGCAAGAAGTTCCTCGGCCACATCGGGCCCGCCCTCGACGGCAAGTCCTTCACCGAGACCTACACCGGTACGCTCGGCGCGTCCGTCCGCGCGGTCACCCCCATCTACGACACCGGGCGCACCCGGATCATCGGCCTGGTCAGCGCCGGCATCCGCGTCGAGGCGATCACCCAGCGGGTGCAGGACCAGGTGACGGCCCTCATCGGCGTCGCGGCCGGCGCGCTGGCACTGGGTGCCGTAGGGACGTATGTCATCAACGCCCGCCTCCGCCGCCACACCCACAACATGAACGCCACCGAGCTGAGCCATATGCACGACTACCACCAGGCCGCGCTGCACGCGGTACGGGAAGGACTGCTGATGCTCGACGGGCAGTACCGGGTGGCGCTCATGAACGACGGCGGCCGCGAACTCCTCGGAGTCAGGGGTGACGTGGTCGGCCGTTCGGTGGCCGACCTGGGCCTGCCCGCACCGCTGACGGGGGCGCTGCTGTCGTCGGAGGAACGGGTGGACGAGGTGCATCTGACGGCGTCCCGAGTACTGGTGGTCAACACCTCACCGGTGTCGGGCGGCGAGCGCCGGGGAACGGTGGTGACCCTCCGGGACGTCACCGAACTCCAGTCCCTCATGGGCGAGTTGGACTCGGAGCGCGGCTTCACGCAGGCGCTGCGGTCACAGGCGCACGAGGCGGCGAACCGCCTGCACACGGTGGTGTCGTTGATCGAACTCGGCCGGGCGGAGGAGGCGGTGGACTTCGCGACGGCGGAGTTGGAGCTGGCCCAGACGCTGACGGACCAGGTGGTCTCGGCGGTCAACGAGCCTGTGCTGGCTGCCCTGTTGCTGGGCAAGACGGCTCAATCCAACGAGCGGGGCGTCGAGTTGGTGGTGTCCGAGGACAGCGGATTGGACGACGGTCTGTTGCCGGACTCCTTGTCGGCGCGGGACCTGGTGACCATCCTCGGGAACTTGATCGACAACGCGGTGGACGCGGCGCAGGGAAGCCTGCGGGCACGGGTCACGGTGACGGCACGCACGGAGGCGGACGCGACGGGCTCCGGCTCCGCGCTGGTGCTGCGGGTCGCGGACACGGGGACGGGCGTCGACCCGGCGCACGCGGAGGCGGTCTTCCAGCGCGGCTTCTCGACGAAGCCGGCGGGACCGGGCGGCCGGGGGCTGGGGCTGGCGTTGGTACGGCAGGCGGTGAACCGGCATGAGGGGACGTTGACGGTGGCCGAGGCGGAGGGAGGCGGGGCGGTGTTCGAGGTGCGGTTGCCGTTGTGGGGCACGGAGACGGAGACGGGGACGGGTTCGGGTTCGGGTAGCGGCGAGGGTGGTGTCGGGGCGTCGTCGTCCCGGGGCTCTGCTTCCAGAGGTACGGCTTTCAGAGGTGACCACTCATGACTACGGCCGAGCCGATCCGCGTGCTGATCGTGGAGGACGATCCCGTCGCCGCCGACGCGCATGTGATGTACGTGGGCCGGGTGCCGGGCTTCGTGGCGGTGGGCAAGGCGCACACGGGGGCGGAGGCGAGACGGGCGCTGGAGCGTACGCAGGTCGACCTGTTGCTACTGGATCTGCATCTGCCGGATGCGCACGGCTTGCAGCTGGCCAGGTCGTTGCGGGCCGCCGGCTACCACGCGGACGTGATCGCCGTGACGTCGGCGCGGGATCTGGCGGTGGTGCGGGAGGGGGTCTCGCTGGGGGTCGTCCAGTACGTCCTGAAGCCGTTCACCTTCGCCACGCTGCGGGACCGGCTGGTGCGGTACGCCGAGTTCCACGCGGCGGCGGGCGAGGCGAGCGGCCAGGACGAGGTCGACCGCGCGCTGGCCGCCCTGCGCGCGCCTTCGCCTGCGGCGCTGCCGAAGGGCTTGAGTGCGCCGACGCTGGAGAAGGTGACGGTCGCTCTGCGGGACTGCGGGGAGGGGCTCACTGCGGCGGGAGTGGCCGAGGCGGTGGGGATCTCCCGGATCACGGCTCGGCGGTACCTGGAGCATTTGGTGGAGGCGGGGAGGGCGGCGCGGAGTCCGCAGTACGGGACTGTGGGGCGGCCCGAGTTGCAGTATCGGTGGGTCAAGGGGTAGGCGGGCGGGGCGAGTTGAGCGGTCGCGCATAGCTCAGGACCTGGTGGCCGAGGCCGACGACGGTCAACGCCTCGGCGACGGAGAGGGCGAGCAGGCCGGGTGTCGTCTGGCCTGCGGCCCAGTAGACGACGAGCCCGGCGAACGGGACGACGCAGAACGCCAGCAGGTCGATGGAGGACTGGATGACCTTGCGGGAGCGCCGGCGGGTGTCGGAACGGTGGGCGGACTCCCACGCGAACACCTCCTGGGCCTGGGCGAGTTCGGCGAGCCGGGGCCCCAGGTCGTCCCGTACGTACGTCCCGATCGCGGAGATCTTCTCGTCGTTCACGACGTAGGTCCAGCCGAGCACGACACACACCGGGGGCAGCGCGAGCAGCATCTCGGACCGCTGGGCCTGGGCGGCGGCGGCGATGACTGCGGCGACGACGGTGAGGGTGACGTAGAGGAGGTTGTCGCGGAAGCCGATGCGGGTTTTCTGCTCGTCCTTGACGGTTTGGTATTCGGCGAGGAGTAGTTGGGCTGTGGTGACGTCGCGTTCCGGCATTGCCCGGTCTCCCCCCTCATATGGTGTCAACACGCCATCTGCGCAGGCCTCTTGGCAGTACCTTAAGTGAGTGACGCAACCCATTGTCGCGGTGCTGACCGCACTGCCGCTCGAGTACACGGCCGTACGGGATCATCTGACGGACGTGGAGAAGCAGGAGCATCCCCGGTACGGAACTCTGGCAACGGTGGGCCGCTTGTCGGGCACGCCCTGGTCGGTAGCCCTGCTGGAGCTGGGCGAGGGCAATCTGACGGCGGCCACGCTCACCGAGCGGGTCATGTCGTGGCTCGAACCCCAGGCCGTGTTCTTCGTCGGGGTTGCCGGCAGCCTCAAAACCGACATCGAAATCGGCGACGTGGTCGTGGCCACGAAGGTGTACGGCATCCACGGCGGCAAGGAGACGGACAAGAACTTCTTGGTCCGTCCCGAGGCATGGCGGGCTTCGCACCGGCTGGAGCAGGCGGCGCGCGAGGCGTTGCGGGAGGATCCGCACGCCCATCTGAAGCCGATCGCCGCCGGGGACGTGGTGCTGGCCTCTGCCCGGTCCGCGCTGGCGGAACATCTGCGGACGCACTACAACGACGCCGCCGCCATCGAGATGGAGGGCGCGGGAATCGCGAGCGCGGTGCACCTGGCGGGCGGGGACGCGCTGGTGATCCGAGGGATCAGCGACCGGGCCGACGCCAAGAAGTCCCGCGCCGATGCGGAAGGTTCACAGCCACGGGCTGCCACGAACGCGGCCGCCGCGGTGGTGGCGGTGCTGCGGGAACTGCGGCCGTTCGGTGGCCGGCCGGGCCCCTCCGGCGGAACCGCCGACGACCCCAAGGAGGGTCCCTTTCGCGGGCCCACCCATGGCGGGGACCACCTCGACTTTCGGGGGAGCACGTTCAACGGGCCGTTCGTCGCCAAGCAGGTGGGGCGGGGGGACGGAGAGCGGTAACTCCGGCCCTGGTTCCGTGCACGGTCCGGTGCCGGTTGCCACTGCCGCGTTGCCTGCGGTGCCGGCGGGGTTCACCGGGCGGGACGAGGACCTGGCGCGGTTGTCGCCGGTACTGGATCCGGCGGCTGAGTCTGATCTGCCCGTGGTGATCTGCGCGGTGTCCGGGCTGGGCGGGATCGGGAAGACGTCGTTGGCGTTGTGTGCCGCGCATCGGGCGGTGCGGGACGGGTGGTTTCCGGGCGGGACGTTGTTCGTCGACTTTCGGGGGTACGACGAGGATCCGGTTACGGCGGATCAGGCGGTGGTTGCGCTGCTGGACGGGATGGGGGTTCGGGGGGCGGATCTTCCGCAGACGGTGGAGGGGCAGTACGGGTTGTATCGGCGGCTGTTGGCGGAGGAGGGGCGGCCGATGTTGCTGGTCCTCGACAATGCGTCGGATGCGGGGCAGGTGATGCCGCTTGTGCCGGGGACGGATCATCATCGGGTGCTGATCACTTCTCGGGATCGACTCACGGAACTGGACGCTCAGCTGATCGACCTCGATGTTCTCAATGCGGAGGACGCCGCCGACCTCATCAGCAGGTCCTTGCAGCTCAGCGACCGCAGTGATGATCGGGCGACGCGTGAACCGGAGGCGGTGTCGGAACTCGCCACACTCTGTGGCCACCATCCGCTCGCGCTGAGGATCACCGCAGGCATGCTGCGCAAGCGCCGCCACCGGTCCATCGCATCCCTCGTGGACGAGTTGCGGGGTGCCGAGGACGTGACGGCGGCTGTCGGACTCCGCCCGGTCTTCGAAGCGGCGTACCGGCAACTGCCGTCTGAGCAGGCCAGGTTGCTGCGTCTGCTCGCACTGGCTCCGACGGCCGAAGTGGCCAGCGATACGGCCGCCGCACTGGCGGACCTCGGTGTCGACTGGACGTTCGGCCTGCTCGAAGAGCTCGCCGCGTCCCACCTTGTCACGCCTGTTCCGGGAGAGGCGGATGTTCGGTGGCGGTTGCATGACTTGGTGCGGGTGTTCGGGGTGGGTGTGGTCAACGGGGATGCGGGGTTGCGGGAGGAGGGGGAGGCGGCGCGGGAGCGAGTGCTGGGTTTCTATCTGCGGTGGGCGAGGGCGGCGGATGACCGGCTGCGGTGGCTGCAGGGGATGCCGGAGCCGGAGCGATTCGCGAACCGGGCGGGGGCGTTGGCGTGGTTTGACGGCGAGCGGGCGGGGCTGGTGGCGGCGGTGCAGTGGGCGCGGGAGGAGCGGTACGCGGACACAGCGGTACGGCTGTCCCAGCGCCTGGCGGAGTATCTGGACTGGCGGCGCTCTTTCGACGACAAGATCACGGTGTGTGGTTCCGCGCGGGACGCCGCCCACCGCGCCGGTGACCGGGTGGGGGAGGCCAGCGCGTGGACCAGCCTCGGCGTCGCCCTGCGGCAGACGGGCCGGGCAGGGGAGGCCATCGACGCCCACATCCGCGCCCGCGACCTGTACCAGACCGCCGGGGACCGTGACCGCGAGGCCATCGCGTGGAACAACCTCGGTGTCGCCCTGCAGGAGACGGGCCGGACCGAGGAGGCCATCGACGCCCACACCCGCGCCCGCGAGCTGTTCCAGGTTGTCGGGGATCGCCCCCGCGAGGCCAGCGCGTGGGACAATCTCGGCAGCGCTCTGCTGGAGGCCAGCCGGGCGGGGGAGGCGATCGATGCCTACACCCGCGCCCGCGACCTATTCCAGACCGTCGAGGACCGCCATGGTGAGGCCAGGGCGTGGAACAACCTCGGCGCCGCCCTGCGCACAACGGGCCGGGGGGAGGAGGCGGTTGAGGCATACAAGAAGGCCCTGGAGGGCCACCGGGAGTTCGACGACTGGTACCGCACGGGCCACACCCTCTCCAACCTGGCCCGCGCCCACCAGAACGCCGCCCGCCCAGCCGAGGCCCGCACCTGCTACCTCCAGTCCGCCGACGCCTACACCCAAGCCAACGCCCCCACCGAAGCCGCTCTCGCCCAATCCCGCGCAGACTCATTGACCTGACTAGACCACTCCACTTACCTTCACCGGGCAGCCATTCCCCCAGGCCCAGGCCACAACGATGTGAGCCAGCAGGAGGTCGTGCCCGTGCGCCCCACCGCCGTCGCCCTCGCAGCAGTCTCAGCCCTAGCCCTCGCCGCAACCACCCTCACCGCCTGCGGCAGCGGTTCCGGCAGCAGCCCGGACACTGTCAAGATCTCCTTCAAACAGTCGACGGACAACTCCATCAAGGTGATGGACACCTACCTCGCCGACATGAAGAAGCAGTTCGAGAAGCAGTACCCCGGCAAGAAGGTCGAGCTCGTCCCGATCAAGGCCCCGGACTCGGAGTACTACACCAAGCTCCAGCAGATGCTCCGCTCCCCCAAGACCGCCCCGGACCTGGTCTACGAGGACACGTTCCTCATCAACAGCGACATCACGTCCGGGTACTTGAAGCCCCTCGACTCCTACCTCTCCAAGTGGCCGGACTGGAACCAGTTCGTCGACACGGCGAAGTCGGCAGCGAAGGCCGAGGACGGAAAGACGTACGGCGTCCCGGACGGCACGGACACCCGAGGCCTCTGGTTCGACAAGGGAATCTTCAAGAAGGTGGGCCTGCCCGCGAATTGGCAGCCGAAGACGTGGGACGACGTCCTCGCCGCGGCCCGCACGATCAAGCAGAAGGTCCCGAACGTCACCCCCCTCAACGTCTACACCGGCAAACCGGCCGGCGAAGCCGCCACCATGCAGGGCTTCGAGATGCTGCTCTACGGGACGAACGACGGCACCACGGACCCGCTCTACGACAAGTCGTCGAAGAAGTGGATCGCGGGAAGCCAAGGCTTCAAGGACGCCCTCTCCTTCGTCCACACGGTCTACAAGGAGAAGCTCGGCCCGGACGTGTCCGACGCCCTCGACCCCAACATCCAGACCTACGTGGCCGGTGAACTCCTCCCCAAGGGCAAACTCGGCATCGCCTTGGACGGATCCTGGCTCCCCCAGGCCTGGTTGAAGGGCAGCGGTCACGAATGGCCGCAGTGGTCACAGGAGTTGGGGCTCGCGTACATGCCCACGCAGACCGGCCAGGCCCCCGGCAAGGTGAGCATGTCGGGCGGCTGGACCTGGGCGATCCCCTCCAAGGCCGGCAACCCCGACCTCGCCTTCGACTTCATCAAGACGATGCAGACGAAGGCGAACGCGGAGAAGTGGTACATCGCCAACTCCGGTATCTCCGTGCGGAAGGACGTCGCCGCCGACCCCGCCTACGCCAACGCCCAGCCCGGCATCAAGTTCTTCACGGACCTGGTCGCGAGCACGCACTACCGCCCCGCCTACCCGGCGTACCCGAAGGTCTCCACCGCCATCCAGGAGGCGATGGAGGGCGTGACGACGGGCGACATGTCGGTGGACAAGGCGGCGAGTTCGTACGACGACGAGCTCAAGTCCGCCACGGACAACCAGGTCACCCAGAAGTGACCACCGCACCCCGGCAGGCGGCGGGCCCGGACGCGACGAAGTCCGCCCCGGGCCCGGCCCCTCGCCGGTCCGCGCCCCAGCGGCACCCCCGCACCCGAAATCGCCATGGCAATCGCATCCTCACGCACCTCCTCCCCCTATCCCCCGCCCTGACCCTCCTGCTCCTCTTCCTGGCCGTCCCGATCGGCTACTGCGCCTACATCGCCTTCACCGACCTCCAACTCACAGGCCAGGCCCACTCGTCCTTCGTCGGCTTCGCGAATTTCCGTACGGCCTTCAAGGACTCGGAATTCCTCAACGCGGTATGGCTGACGCTGGTGTTCACGGTGTTGTCGTCGTTGATCGGCCAGAACACCCTCGGCCTGGCGCTCGCGACCCTCATGCAACGCGCGTCAAAACCGGTCCGCACGCTCACGGGCGCGATCGTGATCACGGCCTGGGTCCTCCCCGAGGTGGTGGCAGGCTTCCTCCTCTACGCCTTCTTCCGCCGCGAAGGCACCCTGAACGCCATCCTGGACTGGCTCCATCTCCCGTCCCAGAACTGGCTGTTCACACTCCCGATCCTGGCGGTGTCCTTCGCGAACGTCTGGCGGGGCACAGCCTTCTCGATGCTGGTCTACTCGGCGGCCCTCAACGAAATCCCCAAAGAGATCACGGAAGCGGCGGAGGTCGACGGCGCGGGCGGCTGGCGCCGCATGTGGCACATCACCCTCCCGATGATCCGCCGCTCGATCGGCACGAACCTCATGCTCAACACCCTCCAGACCCTCTCCGTCTTCGGCCTGATCTGGGTGATGACGAGAGGCGGCCCGGGCAACAAGAGCCAGACCCTCCCCCTCTACATGTACGAACAGGCCTTCCAGAACAGCATGATCGGCTACGCCACGGCGGTAGCCCTACTCCTGCTCCTGGTCGGTTCGGTCTTCTCTGTGATCTACATGCGCCTGCTGCGAACGGAGGTCTGACCCATGGCCCTCACCCTCTCCTCCCGCCGCAGAAGCCGACGCCTGGCGGCGGACGCGGGGCTGCTGGTGGTCGCGGCAACGTTCGCGCTCCCGCTCCTCTGGGTGATCCTGTCGTCCTTGGACCCCCACGCAAACCTCAAGGTGAAGACCCCCGACGGCCTGACCCTCGACAACTTCCACGCGATCCTGAACTCGGACATCACCTTCACCCCCCTCCTCAACAGCCTGATCCTGTGCGGCTTCGGAACGCTGTTGACGGTGGTGTGCTCGGCACTGGCGGCGTATCCCTTGTCCCGCTTCCGATCCCGCCTGAACCGCCCCTTCCTCCTGACGATCCTGTTCGCAACGAGCCTTCCCATCACCGCGATCATGGTGCCGGTGTACGCGTTGTTCGTGCAGGTGAACCTCATCGACACCATGCAGGGCACGATCTTCTTCTTCGCCGCGTCCCAACTGCCGTTTGCTATTTGGCTGATGAAGAACTTCATGGACGGCGTGCCGAAGGAGTTGGAGGAGGCGGCGTGGACCGACGGTGCGTCGTCATTTCAGTCCCTCGTGCGGATTGTGTTGCCGCTGATGGGACCGGGGGTGGCGGTGGTGACCGTCTTCTCGTTCGTGATGATGTGGGGGAACTTCTTCGTCCCGTTCATGCTGTTGCTCACCCCGGACCAGATGCCGGCGAGCGTGAGCATCAATGAGTTCTTCGGGAATCGGGGGATGGTGGCGTATGGGCAGTTGGCCGCGTTCTCGGTTGTTTACTCGACGCCGGTGATTTTGTTGTATGTGCTGGTGGCGAGGCGGTTGGGTGGGGGGTTTGCTTTGGGTGGGGCTGTTAAGGGGTGAGCTCTTCGGCTCGGTTGCGGGCTTGGGCTGCTTCGGTTAGCGCGTCGGCGCGAGTGTAGGCATCGGCCGACTGGAGGTAGCGGGCGCGGGCCTCGCCGGGGCGGGCGGCGCGCTTGTGGGTGAGAGCTAGGTTGTAGAGGGTCTGGCCCGCCCGGTACCAGTCCTCGAACTCCCAGAAGCCCTCCAGGGCCTTCTCGTACGCCTCAATTGCCTCCTCCACACGGCCCGTGTCACCCAGGGCGGCGCCGAGATTGTTCCATGCAGTGGCCTCGCGGTGACGGTCTCCGACGGCCTGGTGCAGGTCGCGGGCCCGAGTGTGCGCATCGATCGCCTCCCCCACCCGGCCCGCCTCCACCAGATCGAAGCCGAGGTTGTCCCACGCCGTGGCCTCGAGGTGACGGTCCCCTACGGTCTGAAACAGGTCGCGGGCCCGGGTGTGCGCGTCGGCCGCCGCCCTCGCCCGGCCCGCCTCCCGCAGGGCGCTGCCGAGGTTGGCCCACGCGATGGCCTCACCGTGGCGATCCCCAACGGCCTGAAACAGGTCGCGGACCCGAGTGTGCGCGTCGATTGCCTTCTCCGACCGGCCCGCCTGTAGCAGGGCGTTGCCGAGGCCGGTCCACGCGCCGGCCTCGGCGATCCGGTTACCGGCGTGGTGGGCAGCCTCCCGCGCGGCATCGCACACCGTGATCAAGTCGTCGAAAGAGCGCCGCCAGTCGAGATACTCCGCCAGACACTGCGACAGCCGCACCGCCGTGGCCGCGTACGACTCCTCCCGCGCCCACTGCACCACCGCCACAAGACCCGCCCGCTCCGCATCCAGCCACGCCAACGCCCCCGCCCGATCCACAAACCGCTCCGGCACCGGCATCCCCGGCAACCACCGCAACCAGTCATCCGCCGCATCCGCCCACCGGTAGTAGAACTCCAACACCCGCCCCCGCGCCGCCTCCCCCTCCTCCCACAACCCCACATCCCCCTTGACCACACCCACCCCGAACGCCCGCACCAAGTCATGCAACCGCCACCGCCCACGCCCACTCCCCCGCTCAACAAGATGAGCGCGAGACAACGCTTCGAGCACACGCACCGGCGCAGCGTCCGCCCCGTCCAACACGGCGACGACCTCGGCCGTCACCTCGGGCCCCGGAGCCAGGGCCAACAGCCGTAGCGACCGCGCCTGTTCAGCCGGCAGACGCCCGTATGACAAGTCAAAGGCGGCCCGCACACTGCGCTCACCGTCATCAAGGTGCAGGAGCCGGTCACCGGACTCGGCAAGTTCCGCCACCAGTTCGGCCACGGTCTTGTCCCTGTCGAGGACGAGCAAGGCCGCAGCGATCTGAAGTGCGAGTGGCAACTGCCCACAGAGCAAGGCGAGTTCAGCAGCCGCCTCCCCCTCATCCACCACCCGCGCATCCCCCGGAGCGGCGATCCGCAACGCCCGGTCCAGCAGGTCGTACGCCTCCTCCGGACTCAACTCCCCCAACGCCAGCAGCCGTGCCCCCAGTTGAGGCAACCTGCTCCGCGAGGTGGCAAGCAGCCTGTGCCGCGTACCTCCAGGATGCAACGGACGCACCTGCTCCGCCGAGGACGCGTTGTCGGCCAGGACCAGCACAGCCCCCAACTCCCGCTCCCGCGCCGCAAGCACCGAGCGATACAACGCGGCCCGTGCGTCCACCCCGTTCGGAATGTGCTCCGGAGGCGTCCCCAGCCCCCTCAGTAGAGTCTCCAGCGCCTGTTCCGCCGTAACGCGATCATCGTCGTACCCATGGAGATTGACGAAGAGCACCCCACCCGGGAACCACCCCTCGTCACGGGCCGCGTGCGCCGCCTCCACCGCGAGCGCGGTCTTGCCGATCCCCCCGAGCCCTGACACCGCGGCGACCAACACAGCGCCCGGCGCTTCGCCACTCCCACCCGGGTCGAACGCGCCGAGCAGCTCCCCGAGTTGGTCACTGCGCCCCGAAAACCCGGCCACCCTCGGAGGCAGGGCATCCAGCGCGGTGGGCGCCGGCCCGTGCTGGTGGTACGCCACCTGCTTCGCGATGAAGTCCCCCTTGAACTCCCCGTCCCGGAAGTCCAGATGATCCCCGCCGTACTGCTCACCCATCGTGCCGTCCCCGTGCCGCTGCCCCCGAATCGCGTGCCAACACGGTACGCCCACAGCCCCCGCCCAACACCCGCTCTGGCCAGGCGACTTGGCAGCACCGCAGGGCAGGCCGAAGGAGTTCCCCCCTGAGGTTCGGCGCTCGATGCGGTAACGGGCGGGACGCGAACCTGAACGACCAACCGGCGAGCCCGCACACTCCCCCGCACACCCCCACCGTCGATATCCCGCCACCCCCCACTTCCCCCCACACCCGATCATCACCCCCACCACAAACGCACTCCCCTTCGACCCCCGCCCAAACACCCGACACCGACCCCCCACCCACCACCCCCTCCGCCAATGCCCGCCGCCCCGGCAAATGGCAAGGTAGAGAGGCATATTCACCACCCCCCGGTCACCATCCGACTCCCCCGGCCACCACTCACCGTCACCACCCACCCCCGCCCCGGCCGCATTCGATCTCCCCCGCGCGACCGAATCCGTACGTTCATACAATCCGTAATCCTGGCCGAACAGACCGTAGTCACCGCACCCAGGCGCCCCTAACTTGTGCCCCGTGCGCCGACCCCCAGCTCGACCCAGCCAGTCCACGCCGCCCACGCCGCCGTTCAACGCCCCCGCCGCCCGTAGGCTCAGGACCGCTCTGAACATGGGTCCCGAACATGTCGCGTACGGAATGCGTGCCTCGTTCGGGCTGCCCTACGTCACTCCGGACCTGGTCATCGCCTGGGAGCGTGGGCTCACCGCTCCGTCCAGTCCCGAACTCACCGCGCTCGCGGGCGTGTTGTGGTGTTCCGCGAGTGAACTCATCGGCAGGCCACGCACGCTGCGTGAGCACCGGCTCGCCCGTGGCCTCGCGCCGGAGGACATCGCGCGTGCCGTCGGGCTCGAACTCCTCGTGTATTTGCGGATGGAGGAGAACGACGAGTGGCGCGGCACCGAGCGCCAGTCGGCCACGCTCGCCGATCTGCTCGACCTCTCGATCCCCGACTTCATCAGCGTCACCGGACGCGACGCCAAA
Organism: Streptomyces hokutonensis; assembly: GCF_000376565.1. GTDB lineage: Bacteria > Actinomycetota > Actinomycetes > Streptomycetales > Streptomycetaceae > Streptomyces > Streptomyces hokutonensis. The sequence goes on from NZ_BARG01000069.1 coordinate 25,595, forward strand.
CTCGCGGAGCTGCTGCGCAGCGCGATGACCACCCGCTGGCAGGCCTACGTACGGCCGATCGGCAAAATGGTGCCCCTGGACCGGCACCTCCTGGAGGACTCCCTCAAGGAACTCCACCAGGACTACCAGGGGCAGATGCTCGCCACCCTCAGCTGGGCCGGCGGCAACTCCCCCGGCGACGCCAGCGAGGCCGGCCGCGACTTCCTCGACCAGATCATCGACCGCTTCTGGGCCATGGTCGACAGGAGTACCTACTGAACAGGCCTGACCGAACGAACCGGCCGGACCGAACCCAGAAAACCGGACCTAAAAGACCGACTCCGCCTCGTCCATCCGGTCCTTCGGCACCGTCTTCAGCTCCGTGACCGCCTCCGCCAGCGGCACCATCACCACGTCCGTGCCGCGCAGCGCCGTCATCCGGCCGAACTCGCCCCGGTGCGCGGCCTCCACCGCGTGCCAGCCGAAGCGTGTCGCGAGGACCCGGTCGTACGCGGTCGGTACGCCGCCGCGCTGGATGTGGCCGAGGATGACCGGCTTGGCCTCCTTGCCGAGGCGGCGTTCGAGTTCGTACGCCAGTGCCGTGCCGATGCCCTGGAAGCGCTCGTGGCCGAACGCGTCGATCTCGCCCTTGCCGTAGTCCATGGAGCCCTCGGCGGGGTGCGCGCCCTCGGCGACGCAGACGACGGCGAACCGCTTGCCGCGGGCGAAGCGTTCCTCGACCATCTTGACCAGGTCGGCGGGGTCGAAGGGGCGCTCGGGCAGGCAGATGCCGTGGGCGCCCGCCGCCATCCCGGACTCCAGCGCGATCCAGCCCGCGTGCCGGCCCATGACCTCGACGACCATCACTCGTTGGTGGGATTCCGCGGTCGTCTTGAGGCGGTCCATCGCCTCCGTCGCGACACCCACCGCCGTGTCGAAGCCGAACGTGCGGTCCGTCGACGAGATGTCGTTGTCGATTGTTTTGGGGACCCCTACCACCGGCAGGCCCGCGTCCGACAGCATCCGTGCCGCCGTCAGCGTGCCCTCGCCGCCGATCGGGATCAGCGCGTCGATGCCGAAGTCGCGCGCGATGTCGAGCGCGTTCTCGCAGGCCTCGCGGAGCCGGTCGCGCTCAAGGCGGGAGGAGCCGAGGATCGTGCCGCCGCGGGCGAGGATGCCGCTGACCGCGTCGAGGTCGAGGGTGCGGTAGTGGCCCTCGAGCAGTCCGGCGTAGCCGTCCTCGAAGCCGATGACCTCGTCGCCGTAGTTGTCGACCGCTCGGTGCACGACCGATCGGATCACTGCGTTCAGGCCGGGGCAGTCGCCGCCTGCGGTGAGAACTCCGATGCGCATCGTGCTGTGTCTCCTGCTCGCTGTTGATACCGGTGAGCCGGATCCGATTGTTTCACGTCCCTCAGGGCGATGCCGCTCCCGCCGGACCGAGGGGCGTCTTAACCACCCCCGGAGGTATTGTCAAGAGGGTTCTGCTCACCTCGGTGGGCGATTTTTATGACCACCGAAACAGCCACCGAAACAGCCACCGAAACGACCACCGAAACGAAGCGAGGGAGCACGCGTGACCCGCAGCGTGTACGTGACCGGGATCGACCGCGGCGACGGCCGTCAGGTCGTCGAGCTGGGGGTCATGGAGCTCCTGACCCGCCAGGTCGACCGGGTGGGGGTGTTCCGTCCCCTCGTCCACGACGATCCCGATCGGCTGTTCGAACTGCTGCGTGCCCGCTACCGGCTCTCCCAGGACCCGGCGACCGTCTACGGCATGGACTACCACGAGGCGTCCGCCCTCCAGGCCGAGCAGGGCACGGACGAGCTGGTGTCGACGCTCGTCGAGCGGTTCCATCTCGTCGCCCGTGACTACGACGTCGTCCTCGTCCTCGGCACCGACTTCGCGGACACCCAGTTCCCGGACGAGCTGGCCCTCAACGCCCGCCTCGCCAACGAGTTCGGCGCGTCCGTGATCCCCGTCGTCGGCGGCCGCAAGCAGACCTCCGAGTCCGTGCTCGCGGAGACCCGCAACGCGTACCGCGCCTACGACGGCCTCGGCTGCGACGTCCTCGCCATGGTCACCAACCGGGTCGCCCGCGAGGACCGGGAGGAGATCGCCCAGCGCCTCGCCACCCGGCTGCCGGTGCCCTGTTACGTCGTACCGGACGAGCCCGCGCTCTCCGCGCCGACCGTCGCGCAGATCACCCACGCCCTCGGCGGCCGGGTCCTCCTCGGGGACGACTCGGGGCTCGCGCGGGACGCGCTGGACTTCGTGTTCGGCGGGGCGATGCTGCCCAACTTCCTCAAGGCGCTGACCCCGGGCGCGCTGGTCGTCACCCCGGGCGACCGCGCCGACCTCGTCGTCGGGGCGCTGGCCGCGCACAGCGCCGGCACCCCGCCGATAGCCGGCGTCCTGCTCACCCTGAACGAGGTGCCGAGCGACGAGATCCTCACCCTCGCCGCCCGCCTCGCCCCGGGCACCCCGGTGGTCTCGGTGACCGGCACGTCCTTCCCCACCGCCGCCGAACTCTTCTCCCTGGAGGGGAAGTTGAACGCGGCCACCCCGCGCAAGGCGGAGACCGCGCTCGGTCTCTTCGAGCGGTACGTCGACACCGGCGACCTCCTCAAGCGGGTCTCCGCGCCGAGCAGCGACCGCCTCACCCCGATGATGTTCGAGCACACGCTCCTGGAGCGGGCCCGCTCCGACAAGCGCCGCATCGTCCTCCCCGAGGGCACCGAGCCCCGCGTCCTGCACGCCGCCGAGGTACTGCTGCGCCGGGGCGTCTGCGAGCTGACCCTGCTCGGCCCCGAGGACCAGATCCGCAAGCGCGCCGCCGACCTCGGCATCGACCTCAGCGCCGCCCAGCTGATCGACCCCCAGACCTCCGAACTCCGCGACCGCTTCGCCGAGAAGTACGCCGAACTCCGCGCCCACAAGGGCGTGACCGTCGAACTCGCCTACGACGTCGTCGCCGACGTGAACTACTTCGGCACGCTGATGGTGCAGGCCGGGCTCGCCGACGGCATGGTCTCGGGCGCCGTCCACTCCACGGCCGCCACCATCCGCCCCGCCTTCGAGATCATCAAGACCAAGCCGGACGCCGACATCGTCTCGTCCGTCTTCTTCATGTGCCTCGCCGACAAGGTCCTCGTCTACGGCGACTGCGCGGTCAACCCCGACCCGAACGCCGAGCAGTTGGCCGACATCGCCGTCCAGTCGGCCGCCACCGCCGAGCAGTTCGGCGTCGCCGCGCGCATCGCGATGCTGTCGTACTCCACCGGTACGTCCGGCTCGGGCGCCGACGTCGACAAGGTGCGCGAGGCAACGGAGTTGGTGCGGCTGCGCCGGGCCGATCTGCGGATCGAGGGGCCCATCCAGTACGACGCCGCCGTCGAGCCGAGTGTCGCCGCCACGAAGATGCCGGAGTCCGAAGTCGCGGGCCGGGCCAGCGTGTTGATCTTCCCCGACCTCAACACCGGGAACAACACCTACAAGGCCGTGCAGCGTTCGGCCGGCGCGATCGCCGTCGGGCCGGTGCTCCAGGGGCTGCGCAAGCCGGTCAACGACCTGTCCCGGGGCGCCCTCGTCTCCGACATCGTCAACACCGTCGCCATCACCGCGATCCAGTCCCAGAACCCGACCAAGAAGGCAACCGCCCAGTGAGCCCCACCCGCGTCCTCGTCCTCAACTCCGGCTCCTCGTCGGTGAAGTACCAGCTGCTCGACATGCGCGGCGGCGAGCGGCTGGCCCTGGGCCTCGTCGAGCGCATCGGCGAGGAGGCCTCCCGGCTCAAGCACACCTGCGTCACGACCGGCGCCGTACGGGAGCTGATCGCCCCGATCGCCGATCACGGGGCCGCCCTGAAGGCCGTGGCGGAGGAATTGACGAAGGATGGACTCGGCCTGGATTCACCGGAGTTGGCGGCCATCGGGCATCGGGTCGTGCACGGCGGGATGACCTTCACCGCGCCCACCGTCATCGACGACGCCGTGCTCGCCGAGATCGAGCGGCTGATACCGGTGGCCCCGCTGCACAATCCGGCGAACCTGGTCGGGATCCGGACCGCGATGGCGCTGCGGCCGGATCTGCCGCAGGTGGCCGTGTTCGACACCGCGTTCCACACGACGATGCCGGAGTCGGCCGCGCGGTACGCGATCGACGTGGCGACGGCCGACGCGTACCGGATCCGGCGGTACGGGTTCCACGGGACCTCGCACGCGTATGTGTCGCGGGCGACGGCGAAGCTCCTGGGGAAGGCGCCCGAGGACGTGAATGTCATCGTGCTGCACCTCGGGAACGGGGCGTCCGCGTCGGCCGTCGAGAAGGGGCGGTGCGTGGAGACCTCCATGGGGCTGACCCCGCTGGAGGGACTGGTGATGGGGACCCGGTCGGGAGACCTGGATCCGGCCGTCATCTTCCATTTGATGCGTGTTGGCGAAATGTCCACCGATGAGATCGACACTCTTCTCAACAAGAAGAGCGGTCTGATCGGGTTGTGCGGGGACAACGACATGCGCGAGATCCGGCGCCGGATCGACGAGGGCGACGAACGGGCGGAACTCGCCTTCGACATCTACATTCACCGTTTGAAGAAGTACATCGGCGCCTACTGCGCGGTACTCGGCCGGGTGGACGCGGTCGCCTTCACAGCGGGAGTCGGGGAGAACGCGAGTGCGGTGCGGGAAGCTGCCGTGGCGGGCCTGGAGCTGCTGGGGCTCGAGGTCGACGGGGCGCTGAACGCCGTACGGAGCGACGAGCCGCGGCTGATCTCGCCGGCGTCGTCGCGGGTCGCGGTCGCGGTGGTGCCGACGGACGAGGAATTGGAGATCGCCACACAGACCTATGCACTGGTCGGAAATTACAACGCCTGAGCGCATGCCCGCCCATTTGTATCTTCCGCCAGACGGAATATTCCGTAGCGAAACAAACCGATAGGATCGTCCCATGCGCCGTTCGAAAATCGTCTGTACTCTCGGCCCCGCGGTCGACTCCCACGAGCAGTTGGTGTCGCTGATCGAGGCCGGCATGAATGTGGCCCGCTTCAATTTCAGCCACGGTACCCACGCCGAGCACCAGGGGCGGTACGACCGCGTCCGTGCCGCGGCCAAGGAGACCGGCCGTGCCATCGGCGTCCTCGCCGACCTGCAGGGCCCGAAGATCCGCCTGGAGACCTTCGCCGAGGGTCCCGTCGAGCTGGTGCGCGGTGACGAGTTCACCATCACCACCGAGGACGTCCCGGGCGACAAGACCATCTGCGGTACGACGTACAAGGGCCTGCCCGGTGACGTCTCCCGCGGCGACCAGATCCTGATCAACGACGGCAACGTCGAGCTGAAGGTGCTGAGCGTCGAGGGCCCGCGGGTGAAGACGATCGTCATCGAGGGCGGCGTCATCTCCGACCACAAGGGCATCAACCTGCCCGGCGCGGCCGTGAACGTGCCCGCGCTGTCCGAGAAGGACGTCGAGGACCTGCGGTTCGCGCTGCGGATGGGCTGCGACATGGTCGCCCTGTCCTTCGTGCGCGACGCGAGCGACGTGTACGACGTCCACAAGGTGATGGACGAGGAGGGCCGCCGGGTCCCCGTCATCGCCAAGGTGGAGAAGCCGCAGGCGGTCGCCAACATGGAGGCCGTGGTCGCGGCCTTCGACGCGGTGATGGTGGCCCGTGGCGACCTCGCCGTGGAGTACCCGCTGGAGAAGGTCCCGATGGTGCAGAAGCGCCTGGTGGAGCTGTGCCGGCGCAACGCCAAGCCGGTGATCGTGGCGACCCAGATGATGGAGTCGATGATCACCAACTCCCGCCCCACGCGCGCCGAGGCCTCCGACGTGGCCAACGCGATCCTGGACGGCGCGGACGCGGTCATGCTGTCCGCCGAGTCCTCGGTGGGCGCCTATCCGATCGAGACCGTGCAGACGATGTCGAAGATCGTGCAGGCGGCCGAGGAGGAGCTGCTCAGCAAGGGCCTCCAGCCGCTCGTGCCGGGCAAGAAGCCGCGGACGCAGGGCGGTTCGATCGCGCGTGCCGCGTGCGAGATCGCCGACTTCCTCGGCGGCCGGGCCCTGGTGGCGTTCACTCAGTCCGGTGACACCGCCCGCCGGCTCTCCCGCTACCGCGCGGCCCAGCCGATCGTCGCCTTCACCACCGACGAGGGCACCCGCAACCAGCTGACGCTCAGCTGGGGCGTGGAGTCGCACGTGGTGCCGTTCGTCAACAGCACGGACGAGATGGTCGACATGGTCGACGGCGAGATCGCCAAGATCAACCGCTTCAACCCGGGCGAGACCGTCATCATCACCGCCGGCTCGCCCCCCGGCGTGGCCGGCACGACGAACATGCTCCGCGTCCACCACCTCGGCGGCGGCGAGGGCAACTGACGTACCGCTGAAGGCTCTTGTACGGCGCTGAGGGCGCCCCCTGGGAAAGGGGGCGCCCTCAGTTCGTGCGCGGCTCCCGAACGGGCTTGTGGGGACGCTCAGTCCTGGTAGCTCTGCAGCCCCGGGACGGTGAGCGTGCCGCCGAACTGGCCGGCCTGGACCACCTTCACGTTGGTGAAGTAGATCAGCGGGATGTTCAGCGGGGGCGGGTTGTCCGGGTCGAACGTGATCGGGATCAGACCGAACAGGTTGCCCGAGATGGACTCCGTGTACATCACGGTGTCGCCGTCGCGGATCGTGGAGGTCGAGCCCTTGGCCGCCTTCACGTGGTACGTCTTGCCGGACTGCTTGTCGTCCACCGTCTGGTGCAGGTCGCCGATGTCGGTGCCGCCGGAGATGACGTACTTCAGGACCTTCTTGACCTTGCCGCTGGCGGTCTTCACCTCGACGACGCCCTTGTAGTCGGCGCCCTTGAGCAGCAGCGAGCTGGCGTTCAGGTACCAGGGGTCGTCGGGCACCAGGATCTTGTTGTCGACGCCGCTGGTGTCGTCCGTGGCGACCGGGCAGTCCGACGTGTCGGCGCTCGCGGACGCGCTCGGGGTGGCCGTGGCGGTGGCCGTGTCCTCGGCCGCCTTGGTGGCCTCGTCGGCCGCCTTGGTCGCGGTGTCGGTGGTGTCCTTCACGGTGTTCTCGACCGTGTCGGTGACCTTCTTGGTCGTGTCCTTGACGGTGTCGGACGCGCTGGAGGAGCCGTCGTCGGAACCCGTCGAGGCGGACGCGGACGCGGTCGGCGTCGGCGTGGCACTCGCCGTGGAGTCCGAGTTCGACGAACCGCCGGTGAGGATGCCGGTGATGGCGTCGCCGATGGTGTCCAGCAGGTTGCCGCTGCTCTCGGACGCGGAGGGCGTCGCGGTGGCGGTGCTGCTCGACGAACCGCTCGTGTCGGCCGACTTGCTCGCCGTGGCGGACGGCGTGGGTGTGGCCGTGTCGTCGGAACCTGAATCCGACGAAGAGGTCTTGCCCGAGTCCTTCGTGGCGGAGTCCGTCGCGGTCGCCGAGGGCGTCGCGTCGTCCTTCGCGGAGTCGCTCGCACTGGTGGACGGCGAAGCCGAGGGAGTGGCACTGGCCGTCGACCCGGCGAGGGCCGAGACGCAGTCCTTGTACTCGTCGGCGGTCAGGCTCTTCGACGACGGCGAGGTCGTCGTGCCGTTGTCGGCGAGTGCCAGGGACGACGTGAAGCCCATCCCCATGATGACGGCGGTCGGCATCGCCACCGTGGCTATCGCCTTGCCGGCGGGCATGTGGAGCCTGGTGAACAGCGGCTTCTTGGGCGCCGCGTGCCGCGGCCCGGTTCTCACACGGGACGCGTCCACGTCAGTCCCGTGGGTCACCTCGTCAGCCGGCACTGTGCCTCCCGTTCGCCCCGTTGTTCACCGGGCTCGTTCCTGACAGATCCTTGGGCTCGTCCGCGTCGTCGGCGGACTCGTGCGGCGCTGACTCGTGCGGCGCGGCTTCGTAGTACGACGCGGACTCGTGCGGGGCGGCCTCGTACGGCGCGGCTGCGGGCGTGCCGCCCTCTCCCTGCGTGTCCTCCTGTACCGCCTGCGGCTCCGGCGGTGCGCCCGGCGCCCACGACACGGCCAGCGCTCCGCCGACCATGGCGAAGAGGAAGCCGATGAGGAAGCCGCCGAGGTTGGACACGGGGATGGACACCAGCGCCAGCAGAATCGCCGCGACACCCGCGAAGGTGCGCACGTGCTTCTGGAACCAGAGGCTGAAGCCCAGGACGACGAGCAGCACACCGATGATCAGGGACCCGGCGCCCGCGGTGGTGGCCATCGCCAGCGTCAGATGCCCGATCTGGAGATGCGCGTACGGGAAGTAGGCGATCGGGAGTCCGCCGAACATGACGAACAGACCGGCCCAGAACGGCCTCGTGCCACGCCAGGCGCGGAACTGCAGCCTCCGGCGGGTGAACTGACCGGGTGCGGCAGGAGTCTCGGCGCTCATGGAAAACAGCTCCCTGGTACGGCGTTGCTGTGGTGGAGAGTTGCACCTCGTGTGAAGGTGCGGGTGGAAGATGGACGGGCGGGGGCGCCACCGGCTCCCCCGCCCGCCGTCACGTGCCTAGTAGCACTCGTGGGTGCCCGTCGACACCGACATCTTCAGCCCGCTGAGCTTGAAGGTTCCGGCAGTGGTGGCCCACGCCGTCTGCTTCACGTTGGTCAGCGTGGCCGACTCGGCCTGCTGGGCGAATCCGTACGGGTTGGCAGCCTCGCTGCCGCCCTTCATGCCCGGACCCTTGGTCGCGTTGCCGGCGGCCACACCGATGTCGATGTTGTGGAACACCGCATCGGCGCTGAGGTCCTGGACGTCGATGTACAGGTTCTCGGCCTGGACCGGCGTACCGTCGCCGCCCGCCTTCAGCACGAGGCTGACCGATCCGAAGATCGGGATGTTCGGGGTGACCACCGACTGGCACATGTTGGTGATCGAGGCGGACTTGAACGCCGAGACGGCGACGGGGTGAGCCGTCTTGCTGCCGTCCAGGTTGTAGCCCGAGTCCAGGGCTCCGTACTGCGTGAAGCCCGTGCCGTCGAGCTGGTCGGCCGTCACCTTGAACGACTGGCCGGAAACACTGAACGACGCGGCAAGAGCGCCCTGCGCGAGGGCGACACCTATACACGCCGTAGCGGCGACGCTGGGCACCATGACCACAGCGAAGCGCTTCCATCTCGTCCCGCCACGCACCTGGGACTCCATATTTCCTCCTTCTCGGACGTACATCTCCTGGCCCTGACTGCCCCCAGATGGCGGCTCAGCCGGGCAGGGATGGGAGAAGTGCTACGTCCTCGGGAAGGGGAGCGCCTGTACCCGGAGGCGCGAACCCGCGCACCGATCACCGGCGATCACCCCCGAGCGACAACCACTGGTCGCGCCTGACGCACATCACGCACAACCTTGCTGGACAGGCTCCGCCGTGCGGCGAAGACCCCCCTGCCCAAGAGCCGACTCCATTGTTTCCGGCTCTACTCGGTGGGGACCCAGGAGACCCCGTCGCCCCGACCGGCTGTCGGGGTACGGAAACGGACCGAGCGTCGCCGATCGTGGTGCATTCTCGCCGCCCGCACAAGGGGCTTCGTTACTGGGTAGTAACGACCGGATAACCGAACAACGACCCGCCGGTATCGGCCGACGACGCTGGGTGTCATCGTGGGCCAGGACAAAACCGTGGATCTTCGGACGGAATCCGACAGAACAACGGCCTCGGCTTACTCCAAGTAACAGCGACCGCGATTACCAAGATTTGGTAAAGCGCGGTCGCAGTGACACTCCGTCGGCAAATCTTTCACACCGGCAACACCGTTCCCGAGGTTTACCGACTGGTCAGAACCGGCCTCGGACCCCGCTCAGAACAGCGCCCGCGCCAGTGCCCGCCGGGCCGCCGTCACCCTCGGGTCGTCGGCCCCGACGACCTCGAACAGCTCCAGCAGCCGCACCCGTACGGTGTCCCGGTCGTCACCCACCGTGCGCCGCACGGTGTCGATCAACCGCCCGAAGGCGTCCTCGACATGACCGCCCACCAGATCCAGGTCCGCGGCGGCGATCTGGGCCGGCACGTCACCCGGCTTGTCGGCGGCCTCCGTACGCACCTGCTGCGGATCGAGCACCGACACCCGATGCAGCAACTCGGCCTGCGCGAGCCCGAGCTTGGCCTCCGAGTTGCCCGGGTCGTCGCTCAGCACGTTCTTGTAGGCCTGCACGGCCCCGCCGAAGTCCCCCGCGTCCAGGGCCTGTACGGCGGCTTCCAGCAGGCCGTCGTAGGGACCGGCCGGAATCTCGGCCGCGGCCTCGGGCCGCTCCCCCGGTACGGCGTCCGGGTCGACGTCAAGGCCGGTCAGACCGAAGCGCTGCTCGGCGACCTGGATCAACTGGTCGAGGGTCTGGCGGATCTGCGGTTCGGCGGCGGCCCCCTGGAAGAGCGGCAGCGCCTGGCCGGCGACCACCGCGAAGACGGCCGGGATGCCCTGCACCCCGAACTGCTGCATCAGCATCTGATTGGCGTCGACGTCGATCCTGGCGAGGACGAAGCGCCCGTTGTATTCGAGGGCGAGCCGCTCCAGGACCGGGCTCAGCTGCTTGCACGGCTCGCACCACTCGGCCCAGAAGTCGATGACGACCGGGACCTCGGTGGACCGCTGCAGGACCTCGCTCTCGAAGCCCGCCTCATCTACGTCGATCACAAGATCGGCCGGCGAGACGGCTCCGCCACCGCCCTGCCTGGCGGATTCGGCGCGCGCCTGCTCCGCCTTGGCCTTGGCCTCCTGGGCCGCCTTCACCGCGGCGAGGTCGACGACTCCGCTCATGGACATGTTCCGTGGCTGCATGCGTCTATCCTCCCCCGTCCGCGCGTGTGAATGAAAAGCGTTGTGAAAGCCGGTCCGGTCGGTGCTGTTCGGCAGGTGCTGTCCGGCGTCGGGTCCCCACCCCACGCCCGTGGTTTCGCTACGAGTCGTAGCGTAATGGTGCCGGGTGCCTCGCGGAAAGGGATACCCGGTGATCTCCCTCACTGCACCACAGGAACCGCCGGTTATGGTCGGGGGATGCAGAGCCGCACTCCCGTCCCACGCGCCGCGGGCCGCCCCCGCAGCACCACCGCGGACACCGCGATCCTCGCGGCCACCCGGGAGGCCCTGGTCGAACTCGGCTGGTCCAAGCTCACGTTGGGAGACGTGGCGACCCGCGCCGGGGTTGCGAAAACGACCCTCTACCGCCGCTGGGCGGGCAAGAACGAACTCGTCGTCGACGCCGTCGCCGAACTCTTCGACGAACTGGAACTCCCCGACCGCGGCTCCCTGGCCGCCGACATCGAGGGCGTCGTCCTCCAGTTCGCGGCGATCCTGGCCCGCCCGGAGGCCAAGAGCGGCCTGATGGCGGTGGTCGCCGAGTCCGTCCGCGACGACGCCCTGCGCGAACGCATCCGCGAGTCGATCGTCGACCGGCAGAAATGCCTGGTCGTCGAGGGCCGCGCCCGCGCCCAGGCCCGCGGCGAACTGCCCCCCGAATCGGACCCCTTGGAAGCCGCCCGCACCGCCGACCTGATCTTCGACGTGGTCGCCGGCGCGGTCGTCCACCGCACCCTGGTCAGCGCGGAACCCGCCGACGAGAACTGGGTCCACAGCTTCACCCAGGTCCTGCTCCTGGGCCTGACGTCACTGAGCGGGACTCAGAAGCCGGCGGGCTCGGTGTAGACGCCCCACTCCTCCCGCAGCACCCCGCAGATCTCGCCCAGCGTCGCCTCGGCCCGTGCGGCGTCCAGCATCGGGCCGATCATGTTCGACCCGTCCCGCGCGGCGGCGAGCATCGCGTCCAGAGCGGCCGCTACGGCCGCCTCGTCGCGCGCTCCCTTCCGCGACCCCAACTCCCGGATCTGCTCCCGCTCCACCTCGTGGCTGACCCGCAGGATCTCCAGGTCCCCGGTGACCGAGCCGTGGTGCACGTTGACGCCCACGACCCGCTTGTCGCCCTTCTCCACGGACCGCTGGTACTGGAAGGCGGCCTCGGCGATCTCGCCGGTGAACCAGCCGTCCTCGATGCCGCGCAGGATGCCGGAGGTGATCGGGCCGATCGGGTGCCGGCCGTCCGGGTGGGCCCGCAGCCCGCGCTCCCTGATCTGCTCGAAGATCTTCTCGGCGTCCGCCTCGATCCGGTCGGTGAGCTGCTCGACGTACCACGAACCGCCCAGCGGGTCCGCCACGTTGGCGACCCCGGTCTCCTCCATCAGCACCTGCTGCGTGCGCAGCGCGATCTCCGCGGCCTGCTCGCTGGGCAGCGCGAGCGTCTCGTCCAGGGCGTTGGTGTGCAGCGAGTTGGTCCCGCCGAGCACGGCCGCGAGCGCTTCAACCGCCGTACGGACGACGTTGTTGTACGGCTGCTGCGCGGTCAGCGAGACGCCCGCGGTCTGGGTGTGGAAGCGCAGCCACTGCGCCTTCTCGGACTTCGCGCCGTAGACGTCCCGCATCCAGCGGGCCCAGATCCTGCGCGCGGCGCGGAACTTGGCGATCTCCTCGAAGAAGTCGACGTGCGCGTCGAAGAAGAAGGAGAGGCCGGGCGCGAACACGTCCACGTCGAGGCCCCGGGACAGGCCGAGTTCGACGTACCCGAAGCCGTCCGCGAGGGTGTACGCCAGTTCCTGCGCGGCCGTGGAGCCGGCCTCGCGGATGTGGTAGCCGGAGACGGACAGCGGCTTGTAGGCGGGGATGCCGGTCGCGCAGTACTCCATGAGGTCGCCGATGAGGCGCAGGTGCGGCTCGGGCTGGAAGAGCCACTCCTTCTGGGCGATGTACTCCTTGAAGATGTCCGTCTGGAGCGTGCCGTTGAGGACGGCGGGGTCGATGCCCTGCCGTTCGGCGGCGACGAGGTACATGCAGAAGACGGGGACGGCGGGCCCGCTGATGGTCATGGACGTCGTCACATCGCCCAGCGGGATGTCCTTGAAGAGGACCTCCATGTCGGCGGCGGAGTCGATCGCGACCCCGCAGTGCCCGACCTCGCCCAGCGAGCGCGGGTCGTCGGAGTCGCGGCCCATGAGGGTCGGCATGTCGAAGGCGACGGAGAGTCCGCCGCCGCCGTTGGCGAGGATCTTCTTGTAGCGCTCGTTGGTCTGCTCGGCGTTGCCGAACCCGGCGAACTGCCGGATCGTCCAGGTCCGCCCCCGGTAGCCCGTGGCGTGCAGCCCGCGCGTGTAGGGGTACTCGCCGGGCCATCCGATCCGCTCGAAGCCGTCGTACCTGTCCCCGGGGCGTGGCCCGTACACCGGCTCGACGGGGTCCCCGGAGAGCGTGGTGAAGTCGGCCTCACGCTTACGTGCGGCGTCGAACCGGGCCTGCCAGCGTCGGCGGCCCTCTGCGATGGCGTCAGCGTCCATGCTTCGAATTTACTAGGACGTCCTAGTAAATGTCGATGGCCAACCGCCGCAGGCAACCCGTGCGGCGGTGGAGGTTACGCCTTGGCACCGACCGGAGTCGGCTCGACGATCTTCGACTCCAGCTCGTGGCTGATCTTCCGCTCCACGAAGAAGGCGGCGGTCGGGATGGTCCCCGCGAGCAGCACCCAGAGCTGCTTGCCGACCGGCCACTTCGCCTTGGAGCCCAGGTCGAACGCGAAGAGCAGGTACACGACGTACAGCCAGCCGTGCGCGATGGCGACGACCTCGGTGAAGCTGCCGGCGCCGTCGATCTTGAGGAGGTACTTGGCGATCATGCTGAGGCACAGCAGGACCAGCAGGACACCCGTGACGTACGCCATGACGCGGTAGCGGGTCAGCACGCTCTTTTTCATGAGGACGAGCGTAACGACCGGTTCCGGGCGATCTTTCCCCGGGTCGGCCCTCGTCCTGCGCCCCGGTCGGCCCTCGTCCTCTGCCGGGTCAGTCCTCGTCGAAGTCCGCCGCCGCGACCCTCAGCGGGCGCAGCATCGCGAAGATCTCCGCGCACTCCTCGGCGTCGTACGCGCTGAGCCCGAAGTCCATCTCCATCAGGTCGCGGGTGGCCGCGTCGCAGACCTCGCGGCCCTTGTCGGTGATGGAGGCGAGGGTGCCGCGGCCGTCGTTGGGGTTGGGGCGTTTGTCGACGAGCCCGGATCTGACCAGCCGGTCCACGGTGTTGGTGACGGACGTCGGATGCACCATGAGCCGCTCGCCGATCTTCGACATCGGCAGCTCACCGGCCTTGGAGAAGGTGAGGAGCACCAGCGCCTCGTACCGCGCGAAGGTCAGTCCGTACGGTTTGACGACCGCGTCGACCTCGGCGAGCAGGATCTGCTGTGCCCGCATGATCGAGGTGATGGCGGCCATCGACGGTACGTTTCCCCAGCGCTGCTTCCAGTGTTCGTCGGCACGGGCGATGGGGTCGAAAGGGAGACTGAGCGGCTTCGGCACGTCACCAGACCTTACCGGCCGGTCACATCGTGGTCAGCCCCGTCTCGTCTTTCGGTCCCACGGCGGTCCTGCGGGCTTCCGAAGCCCTATGGGCTTCCGCGGTCCTACGGGCTTCCACCGCGAGCAGTGCGCAGCACACCGTGCCGAGCGCCCCGGCGCCCACGACCGCCCCGCGCACCCCGGCGAACTCGGCGACCACACCGGCCAGGGCCATGCCCACGCCCTGGATGGTCATCAGCCCGGCGGTGAGCAGGGTCATGGCCCGGCCGCGGAGTTCCTGGGGCACGTCCCGTACGAACCACTGGTCGAGGCCGAGCGTGTACGCGGACCCGGCGCCGGCGACCGCCAGCAGCGCGAGGGAGAGGGCGAGGCCGGGCCGGAGGGCGTAGGCGAGGTAGGGGAGCAGGGTGCAGCAGACCAGCGGGAGGGCGATCCGTTCGCGGGTGGCGGGGCGCAGCCGGGAACCGGCGTACAGCTCGCCGGCGATCGTGCCGACGGGCAGGGCGCACATCAGCAGCCCGAGTCCGGTGGAACCGGCGCCGAGTTCGGCCGCGTAGGGGGCGGCGAGCGCCTCCGGGGCGACGGAGAACATCGCGGGCAGCCAGAACAGCAGGAGCAGCGCCCGCACCCGGCGGTTCGCGAGCACCTGTCCGGCGCCCTTGAGGGAGTCGGCGAGCAGGGCGCCCCCGCCGCTCGCCCGGGCGGGGCGGCGCCGGGTGCCGAGCCGCAGCAGGGCGGCGGAGGTGAGGAAGGTGCCCACGGTGATCAGCAGGGCGTGGCGCGGAGAGACGACGGTGAGCAGCAGGCCACCCAGCCCGTAGCCGACGAGCAGCGCGCTCTGCGACACGATCCGCAGCAGCGAGCGGCCGAGCACGAAGAGGTCGCCGTCGCCGAGGATGTCGGCGAGCGTCGCCATCCGGGTGCCCGCGAACACCGGTGACACGACGGCGAGGGCGCAGCGGAGCAGCAGCAGTACGGCGATGCCGGTGCCCGGCGCCACCATCGCCGCGACGCAGCCCGCGCACACCAGGTCGCAGACCACGAGCACGCGCCGGGCCGGGTAGCGGTCGGCGACCCCGGCCAGGAGCGTCCCGCCGACGAGATACGGCAGGAAGCCCACCGCGAACGCCAGCGCGCTCATCAGGGGCGAGCCGGTCAGGTCGTAGACGAGGACGGAGAGCGCGATCTCGGTGACGACCACGCCGAGCAGGGACAGCGCGTGCGCGGCGAAGACGACACGGAACTCGGGGACGGCGAGGACGCGGCGGTAGCCGGTGGGCGGGGCGGGAGGGGCTTGGAGCATGGACAGCAGCGTGGTCGGAGGCGCCCCTGGCGTCCTAGAGTTTCGGGCAGGGCCGAATCTCTGGGGGTTGGCGCATGGCGTCGCGGCTGTATTTCGGGGAGGACGACTTCCTCCGGTGCCGGTTCGCCGTGTCGCCGCTCTGGGAGACGCAGGAGGTCGTCCGCACGCTGAAGCGGCCGGAGCGGCACGGGTATCACGCGGACTGGCTGCGGCGGACGCGTGCGGCGGCGGCCGGTCTCGATCTCGCACCGCTGTGGCTGCTGATGCCGCAGACCGGGCACTGCCCCGACTGGCTGTGCCCGCCGCCGATCGGTCCCGCGGCCACTTTCGAGGAGGAGATCGCCGCCGTGCGCGCGGCCGATCCGGCCGAGGCCCGGGAGGACACGGCCAGGTCGCTGGCATCCACCCCGGGCGCGCTGGAGTCGGCGCGCGGCCGGGCCTGGCTGCGTGAACCCGCCCGCATGATCGAGGAGTTGGCGGACGCGATGGAGTCCGTCTGGCACACCCTCGTCGCACCGGACTGGCCCCGGCTGCGCGCCCTGCTGGAGGCCGACATCGCCTTCCACTCACGCCGGCTCGCCGAGGTCGGGCTGGGCGTGCTGCTCCCGGAGATCAGCCGGCACTGTGCCTGGGACGCGGGAACACTGACCGTGGAGTTCCGGGGCGAGCACGAACGCGACCTCGGCGGCCAGGGCCTCGTCCTGCTGCCGAGCGTCTTCATCTGGCCGAACCTGGTGAGCACCTTCGAACACCCCTGGCAACCCACCCTCGCCTACCCGGCCCGAGGCATCGGCGCCCTGTGGTCCGACCCCGCCGCCCACACCCCCGACGCGCTCCTACGCCTCCTCGGCCGCGGCCGAGCCACCGTACTGACCGCCCTCACCGAACCCACCTCCACAACCGCCCTGGCCCACCGCCTCCGCCTCGCCCCCTCGTCGGTGTCCGCACACCTGACGGTCCTACGCGACGCGGGCCTGCTCACGGCCCGCCGCTACGGCCATCAGGTGCTGTACGAGCGGACTCCGCTGGGGACAGCGCTGGCGTCGGGGGGCGGCTGACCGGCACGCCGGGGCCGGGCGCGGTACGGCAAGACCCGACACCACGCGTCAACGGACCGCGGCGGGAATCCACGCCAGCCTCGGGCCTCGGGTGGCGTCCGACCGACGGACCAAGGCCCCGGCAAGGGGCGCGAACGCACACCGCTGAGGAAGCCACGCCCCCAACCCGCGCGCCAAGGCCCGGCGCGGTGCGGCGACACCCGACACCGTGCGCCGACGGACCGCGTCGGGAATCCGGGCCCGCCTCGGGCAGCGGCCGACCGACGCACCCGCGCACGACCTGGTGCGCGAACGAACGCCACCGGGATTCCACACCGGCCTCAGGCGGCGGCCGACCGACGCACCAGTCCCCGGCACGGAGCGCGAACGCACACCACTGGAGAAGCCACGCCCCCAACCCGCGCGCCAAGGCCCGGCGCGGTACGGCAACACCCGACACCGTGCGCCAACGGACCGCGTCGGGAATCCACGCCGACCTCACACAGCGGCCGACCGACACATCAGCCCCCGGCCCGGTCCGCGGACCCACACCCCCAGAACCCCGCACCCACCTCGCGCACCGCCCGCCCGGCGCGCCAGGACCCGGCGCGGGGGCAGATCATCCACAATTACTGACGAATCGTCACTTAATGTCCCCTCGCGCAAGGGAGCGGCATGTCCCGGCTGATCCGCACGTTCGCGGTGGTCTCGGTGTTCGGGCTGGCGGTGGGCTGTTCGTCCACTGCCGACGTCGACGAGGCGTCCGTCGCCGGTGCCCGGTCAAAGGACCCGGCGCACGCCACGTCCTTCTGGGTCGACCCGGCGAGCCCGGCGGCCGAGCAGATCCAGATGTGGGAGCGGGAGGGGCGTAAGCACGACGCCGCGCTGCTGAAGCGGATCGCCGATCAGCCGACCGCGCTGTGGCCGGCCGGTGAGCTCGACCCCGGCCCGGTGATCCGGGCGGCGACCGCGTCGGCGCGTCAGGAGGGGCGTACGCCCATCTTCGTGGCGTACGACATCCCGCACCGGGACTGCGGTCAGCACTCGGCGGGCGGTGCGGCGGACGCGGACGCCTACCGGGCCTGGATCGGGAAGTTCGCGGAGGCACTGGGCGACTCCAAGGCGCTCGTCGTGCTCGAACCCGACGCCGTCGCGCACATGGTGGACGGGTGCACCCCGGGCGAATACCAGGGCGAGCGGGAGCAGTTGCTGAGCGAGGCGGTCGTCCGGCTGAAGCAGCAGTCCGGTACGGCGGTGTATCTCGACGCGGGCAACCCGGCCTGGATCCAAGACCCTTGGAAGCTGGTGGAGCCGCTGAAGCGGGCCGGGGTCGAGGAGGCCGACGGATTCTCGCTCAACGTCTCCAACTTCCAGACGGACGACGTGACGAAGAAGTACGGCGTCCACCTGTCGAAGGACCTCGGCGGCAAGCACTTCGTCGTCGACAGCAGCCGGAACGGCAACGGGCCGCTGCCCGGCGCCTGGTGCAACCCGCCGGGCCGGGGACTGGGCACCCGCCCGACCACCGACACCGGCGAACCCGCCCTGGACGCCTACCTCTGGATCAAGCGGCCCGGTGCCTCGGACGGCACCTGCGAGGGCGGTCCGGACGCCGGCCAGTGGTGGCCGGAGTACGCCTTGGAGCTGG
Source organism: Streptomyces hokutonensis (assembly GCF_000376565.1). Lineage (GTDB taxonomy): Bacteria > Actinomycetota > Actinomycetes > Streptomycetales > Streptomycetaceae > Streptomyces > Streptomyces hokutonensis. Next base: position 43,880 of record NZ_BARG01000069.1, read on the forward strand.
CGCGCAACTCCAAGGCGTAGCAACCCGGTTGGTCACTGGACCTGGATCCACTTCGCCTCCGACGGCGTGCCCTGCGCGTCCGTCACGAACAGCATGTACCAGCCGGGCGGTACCAGTGCCCGGTCGTTGGGAACGTCCACCGTCACCGACTTTCCGTCCTTGACCAGACCCAGCTCGATGGAGCGCTGCTCGACGTCCGTGGTGTGCGTGACCGAACTCGGCCGCATCAGACGGGCCTTGACGACCCGGTCGGGGTGGTCGGTGCGGAAGGTCGCCCGGTGGTGGCGGTCCAAGGTCTCCGGACCGTCCTGCAGTACGGGCCTGTTGCCGCCGTTCTTGTGCAGCGCGGGCGGGGTGAAGATCTCCATGCGCTGCTCGAAGTGGCCGAGTTTGGTGTTGGCCTGGTCGTCGAAGAGCGGGTCGGAGCCGAAGGTGACGACGCGGCCGTCGGGCAACAGCAGTGCCTCGGAGTGGTAGTTGCGGCCGACCATCGGGGCGGCGGCCTCGCGGAAGGCGTTGCCCTTCGGGTCGTAGAACTGGGCCTTGAAGATGTTGCTGGCGCTGCGGCCGCGGTAGTCGGAGGAGCCGTTGGTGGTGAAGACCGAGTCGTCCGGCATGATCACGCTGTTCAAGTACCGGGTGCCCTGGGGGAGGTTGGGGCCGTCCTTGAAGACCGGGCTGTCCTGCTTCAGGTCGACCACGGCCGTGCGCGGGGTCGACTTCTTGGACTCGCCGACACCTCCGCCGCCGAGGATCATGACCTTCTGGTCCTGGGCGGGGGGCAGCAGGAGCGAGGACGACGTCTCGGTCTCGTCGGGGTCGCGCAGTCCGGCGACCGTGGTGAACTTGTTGGTCTTCAGGTCCCAGATCCCCGGCTCGCGGCCCTTGTTGGCGGGTCCGTAGCCGGCGTTGGAGGCCGGGTAGAAGAGCTTGCCGCCCTTGGTGAGGAAGAGGGCGGGGTAGGTGGGGAAGTAACGCTTGGGGCCCGGGGTCCACTTCTTGGTCTTCGGGTCGTAGATCTCGTTGTCGCCCTGGTCGATGACGCCGACGTCGTCGAGGCCGGAGACGGCGAGGACGCGGCCGTCGTCGAGGCCGACGAGGGTCGGGTACCAGCGGGCCTTGTCCATCGGGTCGACGGCGATGTACCGCTCGGCCTTCGGGTCGAACTCGTAGGCGGCGCGGATGCCTTGGTAGTCCTGCTTGTCGAGCGTGATCTTCTCGGAGAGGCCGTACGTGTTGTTCGCGTCGATGCCCTTGAGGCCGACGATGTCGTACTGGGCCTGGTTCTCGGTGACCGACATCGGGCCCGCCTCGGTGGCCTCGACGAAGACCCGGACCTCGCTCGCGGTGACCGTGGTCTTCCAGGGCTGCATCACACCACGGGCGTTGTACGTGACCTTGAACTCGCGCTTGGCCTTGGGGACGGTGACGTCGAACCTGCTGACGTAGTCGACGCCGGCCGGTGAGCGGAAGACGGTGCCCTTCTTGAGGAACATCGGCTTGTTGGGGTTCTCGTTCTTCACCCGCATACCGCCGCCGGCCCGCTTGACCTCGCCGTCGAGGAGTTCGTAGCGGGCGGTGCCGCCGGCCACCAGCAGGTTGCCGCTGGGGAGTTGACTGTGTCCGCCGCAGAAGAAGTCGACCGGGGTGGGGATCTTCTTGAAGGTGTTGGCCTTCGGGTCCCACAGGACGGTGTCGAAGGACCCGGCGTTGAACTTCTTCTGCTCGTTGCCCGATCCGGCCACGATCAGCACCTTGCCGGTGTGCAGCAGCGAGGCGTGGATGGCGTTGGTGCGGTACTCCTTCGGGATGTCGATCTGGTCCCAGGAGCCGTACTTGGCCATGTAGTCGGGCCGCGTGATCTTGTACTCGTGGTACTGCTCGCCGGCGAACTCGAGGGCGGCCGGGGCGTTGAGACCGGCCAGGACGGCGATGCCGCCGATGCCGAGGACGGTCTTCCTGGTTCTCTGGGACGGCTGGTACGCCATGGTCTAGTTGCCCCCTGTCGTGGTGCCGGAGACGGACGGGCCGGCCCCGGTGGTGGCGAGAGCGGGTTCGACGGTGTCGAGGGTGCGCGCGGCGCCGAGCAGCGAGTGCCGTTCCCGGCGCTCCTTGACCAGCGAGCCGACCCACACCCCGATCGGGGCAAGGGAGATGACCATCGCGAGGACGGCCCAGGTGCGCATCGCCGCGTGGGTGTGGTCGAGGACGACGGAGGCGGCCAGCGAGGTCGCCAGGAGGATCGCCCAGAAGAGATGGATGCGGAAGGTCATCACCCGGTCCGGGCTGGCGTCGCCGCCCTTGGGGGTCACGACGAACCGGCTGGGCCTGCGAATCAGCGCCTCGCCGAAGGACTTGAGGTAGATCGGCGCGGAGAGCGCCGACATCGCCATGCCCGCGAGACCGCCCGAGCCCTCGGGTTCGTGCGGGGACACATTGTGCCGCCGGTTCCAGAGATACAGCCCGATCTGGAGGGCCGCCGCGTCGCTGTAGAGCATCAGCCACACGGACGCGGCGACCTGCGTGCCGGAGGCCCCGAACCACAGGAACAGGAAGCAACTCAGGATGCCCAGCAGCCAGTTGACGGCCGTCATCGGGTAGTAGACGAGCATCATCGTGTACGAGAACAGCCGCCCCGGAGGCATCGTGAACGGCGCCTTCCAGTACTGCTTGATCAGCGTCTCGTACGTCCCGCGCGACCACCGCATCTGCTGGGTGAAGAAGTCGGTCCAGGAGGCCGGCCCCTCCCCCACCGCGAGCACGTCCGGGGTGTAGACGGAGCGCCAGTGGGTGCGGGTCAACGGGTTGCGGTGCCGGTGGAGTTCGAAGCCGGTGGCCATGTCCTCGGTGATGGAGTCGTACAGCCCGCCGATCTGCTTGACGGCGGCGATCCGTACGACGTTGTTGGTGCCGACGAACATGGGGGCGCGGTAGCGGTTGCCGGCGCGCTGGATCAGCGCGTGGAAGAGGAACTGCTGCGACTCGGCGGCCTTGGTGACGGGGTTGTGGTAGTTCCCGTACACCTGCGGTCCCACGACGAAGGCCACGTCCGGGTCGCGGAAGTAACCCATCATCCGCTCAAGGAAGTTGGGGAGCGGAACGTGGTCGGTGTCGACGGAGGCGAAGAACTCGTAGTCGCCGCCGTGCATCGCGATCCAGGCGTTGTAATTCCCGTGCTTGGTACGGGCCTTGTGGACACCCTTGGGGCGGTTCCACTCGGGAACCCCGTGCCGGGTGAAGTGCCGTACGCCCAACTCGGCGCACAGCGCCTTGGCCTGCTCGTCGTCACCTTCGTCGAGGAGCCACACATCCACGGGCCCGGTGTGGGTGACGTTGACCGCGCCTTCGAGGGTGGCGCGGACCATGGACAGAGGTTCCTTGCCCGGGACGTACGTCGTGAGGAAGGCGACGCGGGTGCCTGCCTCGGGAACGACGGGGATCGGGTCGCGGGCGACCAGCGTGGCGTGGGCGACGGAGGCGACGTTGACCACCATGAACAGCTCGATCAGACCGATGGCTATCAGCATCGTGACGTCGAGCCCGACCATCCACTCCTGGCCCCCCTCGCGCTCCACCCAGTGGGTGGGCCACACGAGGTACACGAGCAGGGCGGCGGTCAGCACCGGGGCGAGGCTCATCAGGAGGACAGCGCGTATTCGGTGGGGCTCGCGCGAGAGGAGCGAGGTGTACTGCACCTGGTACGCCGCACCGGACGGCTCGCTGAGCGGCCCGGCCAGTCGGCTGTAGGTGTCGTAGTCGTAGCCCTCCGGCCGCACAGCGCCCTCCAATGATTGAGGAGTGATCGACGCCCGAGGGGACCGGCGGAACCGTTGGGCTCCGAAGATCGACCGGGCCGATACCCACACACAAGTGGAGAATTGAGGGCGTGTCGAACTGGGTGCGTCCAGGTGGGTGGGGGGTTGACCCCGGCGGCGGAACGGGCGGAGAGACGGGGGGAGAGACGGCTCCGGGAGAATGCCGCGGATCAGCACTCCGAAAGGCACTCGCATGCACGACACCGCCGATCTCATCGCCGAGACCTACGCGCTCGGCACCGGACCGTGGACGATGACACCGGTCACCCGGGGCGCGCTCGGCCAGATCTGGAAACTGTCCGGAGCCGACACTTCCTGGGCCGTCAAGGAACTCCTCTTCGGCTGCGACGAGGAACAGGTCCGCCGCGAGGCCGCGTTACGGCGGGCCGCCGAGCGGCTGGGCATCGCGTCGCCGCGGCTCATGCCCGACCGGCAGGGGGCGTACGTCTCCCGCCCCGGCTCCGGCTCCCCGGTCAAGCTGTACGACTGGATCGACGGCACCCCCGCGGACGCCTCCGACCCGGACGTCCTGGACTGGTTCGGGCGGACCATGGCGCTGCTGCACCGGGCGGGAGCGGACGAGACCGAGCCGCCGAGCGGCTGGTACGAGCGGTGCCCGCAGGACGACGAGTGGGCCGCGCTGCACACGGAGGTCCGGCGGGCGGGAATGCCGTGGGCGGACGCGCTGGGACGGTTCATCGCCACCTCCGCACGGGAGCTGGCGCAGTGGGTGACACCGTCCGGCCCCGGTGACCTGGTGACGTCCCACCTCGATCTCCAGCCGCAGAACGTACTGGTCGGCGCGGACGGTCCCGTCCTCCTCGACTGGGACAACGCCGGATCCGCTTCGGCGGAACGGGAGTTGGCCCGCGCCCTGTTCGTGTGGTCGGGCGGGAACGAGGGGAACGTCGAGGCCGGGGTGCGGGTGGCGCGGGCCTATCGGAGCACCGGCGGGCCTGCCGTCGTACAGGGGCCGCAGTCGTTCTCGATGCTCTTCGCGACCTCGCTGAACTACGTCCGTGTACAGGCCGAGTGCGCCGTCGACCCGACGGTGACCGCCGCGCAACGGGAGTTCGCGAGCGGCCAGGTGGTCGCCGCGCTGAGCTGGGTGCCGGACCCGGCGGCCGTATCGCGGTTGTGCGCGGCGTTGGACGGCCAGGGCCTGTCCGGCGGGTCAGGTCGCAGCACATCGACGGTGCCTGTTCGACGCCGGTGAGCGGGGTGTGGTGCGTGCGGCTGCACGGCGGAGGAGACGTTGACATCAGCGGCTCCGCCGCGGGCGACTGCGCGTGCCACACCCCGCGTCTGCGGCAGGACCCGCCGGACAGGTCCTAGTCCGCCAGGTGTCGTTCGACCGTCTCCACCTTGGAGGTGAGGCCGTCCGTCACTCCGGGGCGGATGTCCGCCTTGAGGACCACGGAGACGCGCGGGGCGCGGGCCTCCACGGCGGCGACCGCGCGCTTGACGACGTCCATGACCTCGTCCCACTCGCCCTCGATGGAGGTGAACATCGCGTCGGTACGGTTGGGCAGGCCGGACTCGCGGACCACGCGGACGGCGTCGGCGACGTACTCGCCGACGTCCTCGCCGACACCCAGGGGCGTCACGGAAAAGGCGACGATCATGCCTTCACGGCTCCCTGCTGCTCCTGGCGGGCGCGGGAGGCGATGACCGCGTCCTCGGACTCGCGCCGCAGCTTGCGCTCGGCGAAGAAGCCGCCGGTGGGCAGGACGGAGAGGACGAAGTAGAGGGCGGCCGTCTTCGGGCCCCACTTGGTGCGGTTCCAGGCGTCGGCCCAGAAAAGGACGTAGAGGATGAAGAGAACACCGTGGACCATGCCCATCACGGGCACCGCGTTGAAGTCCGTGGTCCGCTTCAGCACCGAGCAGACGAGCAGCAGGAGGAAGGACACGGCCTCGGGGGCCGACACCAGGCGGAGGCGGCGGATTGCGGTGGCGGTCTTGATGTCCACAGGTCACCTTCGGTGGGAGAGACGTCCACAGTTTGTGAACGCGAGCACAAACGTTCAACCATTGTGGCAAACGGCGGAGCCGACTGAGAGTGGGGGGTGGGCAGTGCCCGGCAGCCGACCGACAGCCCCTCGTCGCCCTGCGGCGGAGCCTCGGCTCGATACAGCCAACTGGGCGCCTGGCAGCTGCACGGAGCCTCTCGCCCGGCAAAGGTCCACAGTCGACCTGGGCGCGTGCACCGCCGTCATCCGGCCGACCGCGCCCCGCGACACGCCCTAGGGGGCAGGTCAGGGTAGTTCTCCACCCAGGGGCCCTGTCGGCTTTCGCACCCTACGGCTACCTTCGCACCGTGGCGATGTTTCGACTCCAGGGCAGCAAGGTGCTCGCCGTCGACATGACCGGGGACGCCGTGAAGGCGAAGAACGGCTCGATGGTCGCGTACGACGGACAGATGGCCTTCAAGAAGATGACGGGCGGCGGTGAGGGCATCCGGGGGATGGTCACCCGGCGGCTCACCGGTGAGCAGATGACGGTGATGGAGGTGAGGGGGCAGGGCACCTGCTGGTTCGCGGACCGGGCCTCCGAGATCAACCTCGTGAATCTCCAGGGCGACAAGCTGTACGTCGAGTCGAGCAACCTGCTCGCGACGGACGCGGGGCTGAGAACGGGCACGACGTTCACGGGCCTGCGCGGCGCCTCGCAGGGCAACGGGCTGTTCACGACGACCGTCGAGGGCCACGGCCAGGCGGCGATCATGTCGGACGGCCCGGCGGTCGTGCTGCGGGTGAGCCGGCAGTACCCGCTGACCGTCGACCCCGGCGCGTACATCGCGCACCAGGGGAACCTGCACCAGTCCTTCCAGTCCGGTGTGACCTTCCGCACCTTCTTCGGGGAGGGCGGCGGCGAGGCCTTCCAGATCCGCTTCGAGGGGGACGGGCTCGTCTACGTCCAGCCCAGCGAGCGGAACACGATCGCGGGGGACGTGTGAGATGACGTTCACGGAGATCAACTCGAAGATGATCCAGGCCACCGTCATGCCGGGCCAGCGGCTGTACAGCCAGCGCGGCGCGATGCTCGCCTACAAGGGCGACGTCTCCTTCACCCCGAACATCCAGGGCGGCCAGGGCGGCGTCATGTCGATGCTCGGGCGCCGGGTGGCGAACGAGGCGACGCCCCTGATGACCGTCGAGGGCAGCGGCACCGTGATGTTCGGTCACGGCGGCCACCACATCCAGATCATCGAGCTCACCGGAGACACCCTCTACGTGGAGGCCGACCGCCTCCTCGCCTTCGAGGGCACCCTCCAGCAGGGCACGATGTTCATGGGCTCGCAGGGCGGCGTCATGGGCATGGTCCGCGGCCAGGTCACCGGACAGGGGCTGTTCACGACCACCCTCCAGGGGCGCGGCGCGGTCGCCGTGATGGCCCACGGCGGGGTCTTCGAGGTGCCGATCACCCCCGGCCGACCGGTCCATGTCGACCCGCAGGCCTACGTCGCCCACCACGGCGACGTCCGCAACAAGCTGTCCACGGCGCTCGGTTGGCGCGACATGGTGGGCCGGGGCTCCGGCGAGGCGTTCCAGCTGGAGCTGAGCGGCAGCGGCGCGGTGTACGTCCAGGCGTCGGAGGAGAAACTGTGAGCCAGTACGCGGGGTCCGGCCCCACGGTCTTCGACCCGATGACCCTCCCGGTCGACGACAACGTCAACAAGTACACCTTCTGCGTGGAGCTCAAGGGGAGCCAGTGGTTCCTGCAGAAGGGGAAGATGATCGCCTACTACGGCTCGATGGAGTTCAACGGCATCGGGCACGGGCGACTCGACCGGCTTGTCCGTACGTCCTTCCATTCGCCTCTGCACGCGAGCGACTGGGTCGTGGCGGACGGCTCGGGCAAGATGCTGCTCGCCGACCGGGCCTTCGACGTCAACGCGTACGACCTCGAAGACGCCAACATGACCATTCGCTCCGGCAACCTGCTCGCTTTTCAGCCAAGTCTCGCTCTCAAGCAGTCGATTGTTCCCGGCTTTCTGACACTCATCGGAACCGGAAAGATCGTGGCCGCCTCCAGCGGGCCGGTGGTGTTCATGGAACCCCCGATCCGGGTCGACCCGCAGGCGCTCGTCGGCTGGGCCGACTGCCCCTCCCCGTGCCACCACTACGACCACGCGTACATGACCGGTCTGATGGGCGGTCTACGTGCGATGACGGGCATCGGCGGGGCCTCCGGGGAGGAGCACCAGTTCGAGTTCGTAGGGGCGGGTACGGTGCTGCTCCAGTCCTCCGAGAACCTCATGCCCGAGCAGGCCACAGGGGTTGTGCCGCACGAGCCGGGGGTACCGGGTGGGGGCGGGGTGCGCACAGGCCCCTCACAGCAAGCGGGCGCACCGCGCCTTCCCGGACAGCTGGGAGATCTCCAGCGTCGCTTCGGGCTGTGAGCGGTAGTCTGCGGAGTGTGACGTCGAACGTGTGCGCGCCGTCACGCCACCCTCACTAGTTCGCCTTTCAACATTTTAGGTAGACTTCATTCATGGAGACCGAGACGGCCACGCGCTGGCTGACCGATGAGGAGCAGTGCGCCTGGCGCACCCACCTGGAGGTCAACAGGCTGCTGACGTACCAGCTCGAAAAGGACCTGCAGCCGTTCGGCCTGACGATGAACGACTACGAGATCCTGGTGAACCTCTCCGAGGCGGAGGACAAACGGCTGCGGATGAGCGACCTCGCCGCCGCCACGCTCCAGTCCAAGAGCCGCCTCTCGCACCAGATCACCCGCATGGAGAACGCGGACCTGGTACGCCGGGAGAACTGCGAGTCGGACCGCCGGGGACTGTACGCGGTACTCACCGAACACGGCCTGGAGACGATGCAGAAGGTCGCGCCCCATCATGTGGCGTCCGTGCGACGGCACTTCATCGACCTTGTGACGCCTGAGGGCCTGTCAGAACTCGACAAGACCCTCAAGCCGATCGCGGAGCATCTGCGGGGCCAACGGGGCCGTCCCTAACAGCAGTTGATCGAACGCGGGCGGGATGTGAACCCCGCCCGCGTTCGGCGTTCTCAGGGGCGCGGGGCTGTATCAATGTGCGGCTCCGCCGCGTGGGCGCGACCAGCCACGACGCACCGGCACACGACCGACGACCGCACCACCCCCCGCACTCCCGCGCTTCAGCCCTCCGTGATCCCCGCGATCAGCTCGTCCGCGGCCCGGTACGCGTCCAACTCCCCCGCCACGACCCGCTCCGCGAGCGCACCGACCCGCCGATCCCCGTGCAGGTCCCCGATCCGCGCCCGCAGCGCCGTGACCGCGATCGTCTCGATCTCACGCGCCGCCCGGGCCGCCCGCCGCTCAGCGAGAACCCCGTGCTCCTCCATCCACGCCCGGTGCTTCTCCAGTGCCTCCACCACCTCGTCGATGCCCTCCGCGCGGGAGGCCACCGTCTTGACGATGGGAGGACGCCAGTCACCGGGACCGCGGGACTCGCCCAGGCCGAGCATGTGGTTCAGCTCGCGGGCCGTCGCGTCCGCGCCGTCGCGGTCGGCCTTGTTGACCACATAGACGTCGCCGATCTCCAGGATTCCGGCCTTGGCCGCCTGGATGCCGTCGCCCATCCCCGGGGCCAGCAACACCACGCTCGTGTCCGCCTGTGAGGCGATCTCCACCTCCGACTGGCCGACCCCCACCGTCTCCACCAGGATCACCTCGCAGCCGGCCGCGTCGAGGACGCGGATCGCCTGCGGGGCCGACCAGGCCAGGCCGCCGAGGTGGCCGCGGGTGGCCATCGAGCGGATGTAGACGCCGGGGTCGGAGGAGTGGTCGGACATGCGGACGCGGTCGCCGAGCAGGGCTCCGCCCGAGAACGGCGAGGACGGGTCGACGGCCAGGACGCCGACCCGCCTGCCCTGCTTGCGGTACGCCGTGACCAGCGCGGACGTGGACGTCGACTTGCCGACGCCCGGCGATCCCGTGAGGCCGACGACGTACGCCCCGCCGGTCAACGGTGCGAGCGCCGCCATGACCTCCCTCAGCTGGGGGGACGCCCCCTCCACCAGGGAGATCAGGCGGGCCACGGCCCGCGGCCGGCCTTCCCTGGCCTGGGCCACCAGCGAGGCGACGTCCTGCATCACAGCTCCGTTCCTAGCGACGTATGTACGGGCTCAGGCCTTGGGTACCCGCACGATCAGTGCGTCACCCTGACCGCCGCCGCCGCACAGCGCCGCCGCGCCGACCCCGCCGCCGCGCCGCTTGAGCTCCAGGGCGAGGTGCAGGACGAGACGGGCGCCGGACATGCCGATGGGGTGGCCCAGGGCGATGGCTCCGCCGTTGACGTTCACCTTTTCCGTGGACACCCCGAGGTCCTTCATTGACTGCACCGCGACGGCGGCGAAGGCCTCGTTGATCTCGATCAGGTCGAGGTCCTCGACCTCCAGGCCCTCCTTCTTCAGGGCGTGCAGGATCGCGTTGGACGGCTGCGACTGGAGCGAGTTGTCGGGTCCCGCCACATTGCCGTGGGCGCCGATCTCGGCGATCCACTGAAGGCCCAGCTCCTGCGCCTTGGTCTTGCTCATCACGACCACGGCCGCCGCACCGTCCGAGATCTGCGAGGAGGTGCCGGCGGTGATCGTGCCGTCGCGGGAGAACGCGGGGCGCAGCTTGCCGAGCGACTCGACCGTGGTCTCCGCGCGGATGCCCTCGTCCTTGCTGAAGACGACCGGCTCGCCCTTGCGCTGCGGGATCTCGATCGGGGTGATCTCCGCTTCGAAGACGCCGTTCCGCTGCGCCGCCGCGGCCCGCTGGTGGGACAGGGCGGCGATCTCGTCCTGCTCGGGGCGGGCGATGCCGAGGCGTGTGTTGTGCTTCTCCGTCGACTCGCCCATGGCGATGTTCTCGAAGGCGTCGGTCAGGCCGTCGTAGGCCATCGCGTCGAGCATCTCGATCGCGCCGTACTTGTGGCCCTCGCGGGACTTGGGGAGCAGGTGGGGGGCGTTGGTCATGGACTCCTGGCCGCCCGCGACGATCACGTCGAACTCACCTGCACGGATGAGCTGGTCGGCGAGCGCGATGGCGTCGAGGCCGGAGAGACAGACCTTGTTGATGGTGAGCGCCGGGACGCTCATGGGGATGCCCGCCTTGACGGCGGCCTGGCGTGCCGGGATCTGCCCTGCCCCGGCCTGGAGCACCTGGCCCATGATCACGTACTGCACCTGGTCGCCACCGATACCCGCACGGTCGAGGGCGGCCTTGATCGCGAAGCCGCCGAGGTCGGCTCCGGAGAAGGTCTTCAGGGAGCCCAGCAACCGTCCCATGGGCGTCCGGGCGCCCGCGACGATCACCGAGGTCGTGCTGTTCGTTCCAGACATGAGGTGCGATCCCCTTCCAGCGTGTTTCAGCTGAGGAGTGAACGAGGGTTTACTTGAAATGTACTGAGCGGTAGACCACCCCGTCATCGGGCCGTCGGTGTGATCGCGCGCACGTTGCGTAACCACCCGGCTAGCGCTGCACTACATACATGCTGACGCGAATCGACCACATCGGGATCGCCTGCTTCGACCTCGACACGACAGTCGAGTTCTACCGGGCCACGTACGGCTTCGAGGTGTTCCACTCCGAGGTCAACGAGGAACAGGGCGTGCGCGAGGCCATGTTGAAGATCAACAACACGGACGACGGCGGCGCCTCCTACCTCCAGCTCCTCGAACCCACCCGCGAGGACTCCGCCGTAGGAAAGTGGCTGGCGAAGAACGGGGAGGGGGTCCACCACATCGCCTTCGGCACGGCCGACGTCGACACCGACTCCGAGGACATCCGCGGGAAGGGTGTGCGCGTTCTGTACGAGGAGCCCCGGCGCGGCTCCATGGGGTCACGGATCACGTTCCTGCACCCAAAGGATTGCCATGGCGTACTGACAGAACTGGTCACTTCGGCGCCTGTTGAGTCACCTGAGCACTGACCCTCGTACATATGGGCCGGTAGGGTTGGGGTCGGTCGTCGCTCGCAACCAGGGCAACGGCATGCCGGGGTCCGGTTTCGGGGGGCGAGCGTCGGGGCAGCAGCCCGTGCTCCGCCGTTGATCTGACACCATTCCCCGGGAGCACCGTTCGGCGGATGGACGGAGCTCGTTGGAGTAAACCGCGACCAGGGGACGGATGGGACCGCGCAGTGCGGGGCTACGAACGCCAGGAGCGAGAGCCGGCGGCTGACGTCGACCACCTCTCTCGGTTCGAGGCCGAGATGGAGCGGCTGAAGACCGAGCGGGAAAAGGCGATCCAGCATGCCGAGGACCTCGGCTACCAGGTCGAGGTGTTGCGCGCCAAGCTCCACGAGGCGCGCCGCACCCTCATGTCCCGCCCGGCATACGAGGGCGGCGACATCGGCTACCAGGCCGAGCAGATGCTCCGTAATGCCCAGATCCAGGCCGACCAGCTGCGCCAGGACGCCGAGCGGGAGCTCAGCCAGGCCCGCGCGCAGACCCAGCGCATCCTCCAGGAACACGCGGAGAACGCGGCCCGCCTCCAGGCGGAGCTGCACCAGGAGGCCGTGACCCGGCGCCAGCAGCTCGACCAGGAGCTGGGCGAGCGCCGGCAGACCGTCGAGTCGCACGTCAACGAGAACGTGGCGTGGGCCGAGCAGCTGCGCGCCCGCTCCGAGGCCCAGGCCCGCCGGCTCGTCGAGGAGTCCCGCGCCGAGGCCGAGCAGGCGCTGGCCGCCGCCCGCGCCGAGGCCGAGCGGGTCGCCGCCGAGGCCCGGCAGCGGCTGGAGATGGACGCCGAGGCCGCCCGCTCGGAGGCCGAGGCACTGCTGCGGCGCGCCCGTACGGACGCCGAACGCCTGCTGAACGCGGCCTCCAGCCAGGCCCAGGAAGCCACCGATCACGCCGAGCAGCTGCGCAGTTCCACGGTCAACGAGTCGGATTCCGCCCGCCGGCAGGCCACCGAGCTGAGCCGGGCCGCCGAGCTGCGGATGGCGGAGGCCGAAACCTCACTGCGTGAAGCGCGCATGGAGGCCGAGAAGGTCCTCACCGAGGCCAAGGAGGCCGCGGCCAAGGCCCTCGCGAGCGCCGAGTCGGCCAACGAGCAGCGCACCCGTACGGCGAAGGAGCAGGTCGCCCGGCTGGTCACCGAGGCCACCAAGGAGGCCGAGACCACCAAGGCGGACGCCGATCAGGTCGTCGCCGAGGCCCAGGCCAAGGCCGAGAAGATCATCGCGGAGGCCGAGGAGAACGCCCGCAGCCTCACCGCCGAGGAGACCGCCTCCCAGCTCGCCAAGGCCGCCCGCACCGCCGAGGACGTCCTCGACAAGGCGTCCGAGGACGCCAAGAACACCACGAAGGCCGCCGCCGAGGAGGCCGAGCGGATCCGCTCCGAGGCGGAGGCCGAGGCCGACCGGCTGCGCGCCCAGGCGCACGACATCGCCGAGGGGCTCAAGGGCGCGGCGAAGGACGACACCAAGGAGTACCGCGCCAAGACGGTCGAGCTGCAGGAGGAGGCGCGCCGGCTGCGCGGCGAGGCCGAGCAGCTGCGCGCCGACGCGGTCGGCGAGGGCGAGCGCATCCGCGCCGAGGCCCGCCGCGAGGCCGTCCAGCAGATCGAGGAGGCGGCCAGGACCGCCGAGGAGCTGCTGTCCAAGGCCCGGGCCGACGCCGACGAGCTGCGCCAGACCGCCACCACGGACAGCGAGAAGGTCCGCACCGAGGCCATCGAGCGCGCCACCACCCTGCGCCGGCAGGCCGAGGAGACCCTCGACCGCACCCGCAAGGAGGCCGAGCGGCACCGCGCGGAGGTCGTCGAGCAGTCCGAGGGCATCAAGGCGGACGCCGAACAGGCCGCGCGCGATCTGCGCGACGAGACCGAGCGGGCCATAGAGGCGCGCCGCGAGGAGGCCGCCGAGGGCCTGAGGCGGCTGCACACCGAGACCGAGGAGCGGCTCGCCGCGGCCGAACAGGCCCTGACCGACGCCCGCGAGGAGGCCGAGCGGATCCGCCGCGAGGCCGCCGAGGAGACGGAGCGCCTGCGCGGCGAGGCCGCCGACCGCATCCGCTCCCTCCAGGCACAGGCCGAGGCGGAGGCCGACCGGCTGCGCAACGAGGCCGCCGCCGACGCGTCCGCCTCCCGCGCCGAGGGCGAGTCCATCGCCGTACGGCTGCGGTCCGAGGCGTCCGCCGAGGCCGAGCGGCTCAAGACCGAGGCGCAGGACACCGCCGACCGGGTCCGCGCGGAGGCGCAGGCCGCCGCCGAGCGTCTCGCCATCGAGGCGTCGGAGACGCTGGCCGCCGCCCAGGAGGAGGCCGTACGGCGTCGTCGTGAGGCCGAGGAGCTGCTCGGGTCGGCCCGTGAGGAGGCCGGGCAGGAGCGCGAGCGGGCCCGGGAGCAGAGCGAGGAGCTGCTCGCCTCCGCCCGCAACCGGGTGGAGGAGGCGCAGGCCGAGGCGGTCCGGCTGGTCGAGGAGGCCGACCGGCGCGCCACCGAGATGGTGTCGGGCGCCGAGCAGCACGCCCAGCAGGTGCGGGAGTCCGTCGCCGGGCTGCACGAGCAGGCCCAGGAGGAGATCCAGGGGCTGCGGTCGGCCGCCGAGCATGTCGCGGACCGGGTGCGGCGCGAGGCGCAGGAGGAGGCGGACCGGGTCCGCGCCGACGCCTACAGCGAGCGGGAGCGGGCCACCGAGGACGCCAACCGCATCCGTCGGGTGGCCGGCGAGGAGACGGACGCCGCCAAGGCGCTCGCGGAGCGCACGGTCGCGGAGGCGATCGCGGAGTCCGAGCGGATGCGTTCGGAGGCCGCCGAGCACCTCCAGCGGGGGCGCACGGAGGCGGCGGACGCGATCGCTCAGGCCGACCAGGACGCGGCGCGGGCCCGGGCGGACGCCCGCGAGGACGCCAACCGGATCCGTTCGGACGCGGCGACGCAGGCCGACACCCTCATCACCGAGGTGACGGCGGAGGCGGAGCGGCTCCAGACGGAGACGGCCGCCGAGGCCGAGCGGGTGCGTTCGGAGGCCGTGGCCAAGGCCGAGAAGCTGATCTCGGACGCGACCGGGGACGCGGAGCGGCTGCGCGCCGAGGCCGCCGAGACGGTCGGGGCCGCGCAGCTGCACGCCGAGCGGACCCGGGCCGAGGCCGCGCGGCTGCGGGCGGACGCGGAGGCGGAGGCCGAGCGGGTCACCACGGCGGCGCGTGAGGAGTCCGAGCGGACGCTGGACGAGGCCCGCAAGGAGGCCAACAAACGCCGGTCGGACGTGGCCGAGCAGGTCGACACGCTCATCACGGAGACCGCGGCGGAGGCCGACAAGCTTCTCAGCGAGGCGCAGCAGCAGGCGCAGAAGACCACGGCGGACGCCGAGGCGCAGGCCGACTCCATGGTGGGCGCGGCCCGCAAGGAGGCGGACCGGCTGGTGTCCGAGGGCACCGTCGAGGGCAACTCCCGGGTGGAGCAGGCCCGTACGGACGCGGACGAGCTGCTGGTCGGCGCGCGCCGGGACGCCACCGCCATAAGGGAGCGGGCCGAGGAGCTGCGCGACCGCATCACCAGCGAGATCGAGAGCCTGCACGAGCGGGCCCGCCGTGAGTCCGCGGAGACGATGCGGTCGGCCGGCGACCGCTGCGACGCGCTCATCAAGGCGGCCGAGGAGCAGCTCGGCAAGGCGCAGCTGAAGGCCAAGGAGCTGGTCTCGGAGGCCAACTCGGAGGCGGGCAAGGTCCGTATCGCCGCCGTGAAGAAGGCGGAGGGTCTCCTCAAGGAGGCCGAGCAGAAGAAGTCCACGCTGATCCGTGAGGCCGAGGACCTGAAGGCGGAGGCGATCCGCGAGGCCCGGCGCACGGTGGAGGAGGGCAAGCGCGAACTCGACGTGCTGGTCCGCCGCCGCGAGGACATCAATGCCGAAATCTCCCGTGTCCAGGACGTCCTTGAAGCGTTGGAGTCTTTTGAGGCCCCGACGGCGGCCAAGGACGGCGCGGTCAAGGCCGGCGCCGCCGCGGGCGCAACTCGTTCGGGTGGCAAGTCGGTTGAAGGCTAGCGAAGGTTAAGAACCTGCTGTGAGGTTCGGGCGTTCTGGTGCCTTTGTCCCGGTCTTTGGCAAGCGGTCGGACGGTTAGCCACTCAAAAGAGGTGTCATTCTCCAGATCAAACACGTATCCGCTCGATGACACACCGCTTCGGCCCCTAGGATTCCACCTATCACCTCACCGGTCTCATTCGACAGGAACCCCATGAGCGACACTTCCCCCTACGGCTTCGAGCTTGTGCGGCGTGGGTACGACCGCGCTCAGGTGGACGAACGCATCTCGAAGCTCGTCTCCGACCGTGACAGCGCTCTGGCTCGTATCACTGCTCTTGAAAAGCGCATCGAGGAGCTCCACCTCGAAACGCAGAACGCCCAGGCCCAGGTCAGCGACGCGGAGCCGTCGTACGCCGGCCTCGGCGCGCGGGTCGAGAAGATCCTCCGCCTCGCCGAGGAAGAGGCCAAGGATCTGCGCGAGGAGGCCCGGCGCGCGGCCGAGCAGCACCGCGAACTCGCGGAGTCCGCGGCCCAGCAGGTCCGCAACGACGCAGAATCGTTCGCTGCGGAGCGCAAGGCCAAGGCGGAGGACGAGGGCGTCCGGATCGTCGAGAAGGCCAAGAGCGACGCCTCCCAGCTGCGCGGCGAGGCCCAGAAGGACGCCCAGTCGAAGCGCGAGGAGGCCGACGCCCTCTTCGAGGAGACCCGCGCCAAGGCCGCGCAGGCCGCCGCGGACTTCGAGACGAACCTCGCCAAGCGCCGCGAGCAGTCCGAGCGCGACCTGGCGTCCCGTCAGCAGAAGGCGGAGAAGCGCCTCGCGGAGATCGAGCACCGCGCGGAGCAGCTCCGGCTGGAGGCCGAGAAGCTGCGCACGGACGCCGAGCGCCGCGCCCGCCAGACGGTGGAGACGGCTCAGCGCCAGGCCGAGGACATCGTGGCCGACGCGAACGCCAAGGCCGACCGGATCCGTTCGGAGTCCGAGCGCGAGCTGGCCGCCCTCACCAACCGCCGCGACAGCATCAACGCGCAGCTGACGAACGTGCGCGAGATGCTCGCCACGCTCACCGGCGCCGCGGTGGCCGCCGCGAGCTCTCCGGTCGAGGACGAGCCCATCTCCCGTGGGGTTCCGGCTCAGCAGTCCCGGTAGTCAGGCGGTAGTCCGTACGGCTGAGGCCCGCATTCCCTTCGGGGAGTGCGGGCCTCAGCCGTGCCCGGTCACCAGCGGCAGGAACACGTCGTCCACGATCTCCTCCAGCGTCGCCTCCGTCACCAGCCGGTCGCTCAGGACGATCTCGTGGCGCAGGAGGTCGGCGGGCAGGGTGACGATCCGCTCCGGAAGGTCGGCCGTGGGTACCTCGCCCCGCTCGGCGGCCCGCTCCAGCACCGTCGTCATCACACCGTGCATGATCTCGACGGCTTCCGATTTCCGGTCCCCCGCCTCGGCCATCAGACCGTGGACGACGTCCGGGCCGAGTTCGCGCTGCCGCTCGGCCATCAGCCGCAGCACGGCGAGGACGTCCCCGCGCAGTGAACCCGTGTCCGGGACCCGGTCCGCGATGGCCCCGCTGTGGTGGCGTATGGCGGCGATCACGAGGTCCGCGCGGTTGCGCCAGCGGCGGTAGAGGACCTGTTTCCCGGTACGGGCCCGGGCGGCGACGCCCTCCATGGTGAGCCTGGCGTATCCGACGGCCATCAGCTCGGCCCAGGTGGCGTCCAGAATGTCGGCCTCCAGGGCGGCACCCCGCCGCCGCGTGCCCTCCTCGACCAATCCGCACACCTCCCTTAAGAGACCTTGCGTCTCCAATCCAGGTCAGCCTATCGTCTCCATTAGAGACGCACCGTCTCTTAAAATCCGGGAGAGATCCGCATGCCCAAGGAACGCCTCGACCCCGCCGTCCGCAAACTCGCCGGCATCCTCGTCCTCGGCGCCCTCGCCCCGCTCCTCGACAGCACGATCGTCTCCATAGCCCTGCACTCCCTGGGCCACGACCTGAACGCCTCCACGACGAGCCTGCAGTGGGTCAGCACGGCGTACCTCCTGGCCCTCGCCACGGTGGTCCCGGTCTCAGGCTGGGCCGTCGAACGCTTCGACTCCCGCCACGTCTGGCTCGGCGCACTCACCCTCTTCCTCGCCGGATCCGTCCTCTGCGGCCTCGCCTGGAACATCGGCTCACTGATCGCCTTCCGGATCCTCCAGGGCATCGGCGGCGGCCTGCTGCTGCCGGTCCTCCAGACCCTGGTCATGCGCGCCGCAGACGGCCGCAGCCTCGGCCGCCTGATGGCGGTGATCACCCTGCCCGTCGTAGTCGTACCGGTCCTCGGCCCGGTCCTCGGCGGCCTGATCGTCGGCCACCTCAGCTGGCGCTGGATCTTCTACGTCAACCTGCCCGTCTGCCTCCTGGCCCTCGCCCTGGCCTGGCGCGGCGTCCCGAGGGACACCCCCCGCCCCGGCCACCACCTGGACCTGACCGGCCTCCTGCTCCTCTCCCCCGGCCTCGCCACCCTGGTCTACGGCCTGTCCGAGACCGGCGTGACCCGGGCGAGCGCGATCCCTGTGGGCGCCGTGCTCATCGCCCTGTTCGCCCGGCACGCGCTGCGCGCCCGTGAACCCCTCGTCGATCTGCGGCTGTTCCAGGACCGGGCCTTCGCCCTCTCCTCCCTCCTGACGTTCCTGAACGGGCTGGCCCTCTTCGGCGGGATGTTCCTGCTCCCCCTCTACTACCAACAGGTGCGCGGCGAGGGCGTGATCGCGGCCGGGCTGCTGCTGGCGCCGCAGGGGCTCGGCAGCCTGCTGGCCCGGGCCACCGGACCGCTCACCGACCGGCTCGGACCGCGCCCGGTCGCCGTGGCGGGCATGCTGCTGTGCGCGCTGGGCACCCTCCCCTTCCTCTTCCCGCAGCCCGGCGCCGTGCTGCTCACCGTCGCCCTGGTGGTGCGCGGCTTCGGGATGAGCGCGGCCAACATGGCCGTCATGGTGGGCGCGTACCAGGGGCTCGACCGCGCCCGTATCCCGCACGCGAGCACGACCGTCCGGATCGTGCAGCAGCTCGGCGGCGGCGTCGGCACCGCCGTACTGGCGACGGTCCTCGCGCACGGCGAGGGCGCCTCCGCTTTCCCGCACGCATTCGGCTGGGCGACGGCGTTCACGGTTGTTGCCTGTGCCGTCGGACTCTGTTTGCCCGTCCGGGTGGCATCAGCCCAACAGCGGTCCTAACGTGGCCGCATGATCGAGCTCGAGGGGCTGACCAAGCGGTACGGCGACAAGGTGGCGGTGAACAACCTCACCTTCGCCGTGAGGCCGGGCATCGTCACGGGCTTCCTCGGCCCGAACGGCGCCGGCAAGTCGACGACCATGCGCATGATGCTCGGGCTCGACCGGCCGACCGCCGGTGACGTCCGCATCGACGGCCAGCACTACGACCAGCTCAAGGATCCGCTGAAGTACATCGGCGCCCTCCTCGACGCCAAGGCCATGCACGGCGGCCGCAGCGCCTTCAACCACCTGCTGTGCCTGGCGCAGAGCAACGGCATCCCGAACAGCCGGGTGCACGAAGTGCTCGACACCGTAGGGCTCACGGCCGTGGCCAAGAAGAAGGCCAAGGGGTTCTCACTCGGCATGGGCCAGCGGCTCGGCATCGCGGGCGCGCTGCTGGGCGACCCCCGCATCCTCATGTTCGACGAGCCGGTCAACGGGCTCGACCCCGAGGGCATCCACTGGATCCGCAATCTGATGAAGTCCCTTGCCGCGCAAGGCCGTACGGTCTTCGTCTCCTCGCACCTGATGAGCGAGATGGCGCTGACGGCCGATCACCTCGTCGTCATCGGCCAGGGCCGCCTCCTCGCGGACACCTCCATGGCCGACTTCATCCAGCAGAACTCGCGGTCCTACGTCCGGATCCGCACCCCGCACCGCGAGCGGCTGCTCGACGTGCTGCACCAGGCCGGGGTCACCGTCGTCGAGTCCGGCAACGGGACCCTCGAGGTGGACGGCGGCAAGTCCGAGCAGATCGGTGAGCTGGCGGCGCAGCACCAGCTCGTGCTGCACGAGCTGAGTCCCCAACAGGCCTCCCTGGAGGAGGCGTTCATGCAGTTGACCGCGGAGTCGGTGGAATACCACGCGCATTCCGACGCACCCCCCTCGCTCCCCGTGGCACCTGCCGAGCAGCGGCAGGGCTGGGGCGACGGCTGGAAGAAGGACTGACATGGCGGCGACCCAGGTCATCCGGTCGGAGTGGACGAAGATCCGCTCCGTGGCATCGACGGTATGGACGCTCTCGCTCGCCCTGGTGGTGACGATCGGGCTCGGCATGCTGATCTCGGCGCTGTCGAAGAACCAGTTCAACGACATGAGCGAGAAGGACAAACTCTCCTTCGACCCCACCTTCATCAGCTTCGCCGGGATGAGTCTCGGGCAGCTGGCGATGATCGTGTTCGGGGTGCTCGTCGTGTCGAACGAGTACAGCACCGGCATGATCCGCACGTCCCTCGCGGCGGTCCCGCAGCGCGGCACCTTCCTCTTCGGCAAGATCGCGGTGGCCACCGGACTCTGCCTCGTCGTCGGCCTGGTGACCAGCTTCGTCACGTTCTTCCTCGGCCAGGCGATGCTCGGCTCCCACAGGGCGGAGATCGGCGACTCCGGCGTGCTGCGCGCGGTGATCGGCGGCGGCCTCTACATGACCCTGATCGCGATGTTCTCCATGGGCGTCGCCTCGATGCTGCGCTCCCCGATGCTCTCGCTGGGCATCCTGATGCCCTTCTTCTTCCTGATCTCCAACATCCTCGGCAACGTCTCCGCGACGAAGAAGATCGGCCAGTACCTCCCCGACCAGGCCGGCAGCAAGATCATGCAGGTGGTCACCCCGGTCGACGACTCGGCACCGTACGGCCCCTGGGGCGGCTTCGGCATCATGGCCCTGTGGGTGGCGGCGGCACTGATCGGCGCGTACGTACTGCTGAAGCGACGGGACGCGTAGGACTTCGCCGGCAATCGGCTCGCGGGGTCAACGGCAGGGGGGCGGGGCCGCCGCGGTGCCGAGGCGGGCGCGCGAACGGTGGCTGGGCGGCGCCCCCGATGCCTCGGCCGCACGAGGGCAAGGGACGCCGGCATCGGCGGGCAACGCGGGGGGCCACCCGCCCGAATCCGGGACATCAACGATGCCCGGGCGTGGCGCGCGAACGGCGCCCGGGCGAGGCCCGACGCCCTCGGCCGCACGGCGACGGGGGGCGCAGGCGTCGGCGGGTGACGCGGGCCGGCGACGCGAGGGGGGCGACCGCACGAATGCGAAATATCAGTGGCACCGGGCAGAGCGCGAGCGCCGCCCGATGCCTTCGGCCACGCAGCGACGGTGACGCCGACACCGACGGGCGACGCCGACGACGCGAAAAGGCTCGCCGCGCGAAAACGGGACATCAGCACCACCCGGACGGGACCCGCGAACGGAGCCCGGGCAGGACCGACGCCCTCGACCACACGACGACGAGGACGCCGACACCGACACCGACGGGCAACGCGAACTACACGATGGGGCCGCCGCCACGAATCACGAGGCACCAGCGACGCAGGACAAGACCTGCGAACAGAGCCCGGGCAAGGCCCGACACCCTCGGCGGCACGGCAGCGGAGACGCCGGCACCGGCGACCGTCGCCGACGGCGCCGTGCGCGGAGTCGTGCGGGCGTGCGGTGGGCGGCGCGTGAGAACACCGCCGTCAAGGCGCCTCGCATCACACCGCCCGCCCCGGGCACACCCCTGCACCTCCAACCGGCCCAGCCGGTCCAGCCGGCCCGACCCAAGGCCATCGCTTTACTTTCTCTTGAGCGGAACCGTCAGCGCCCCGATATCCTCCTAACCCTTACGGGGGCGTGCGCCCTGCTGTCCTGATCCTTTCGATGGGTGCGGAGCATGATCGAGGCTGTCGGCCTGACCAAGCGCTACGGCGACAAGACCGCCGTGTACAACCTTTCCTTCCAGGTGCGGCCCGGTGCCGTCACCGGTTTCCTCGGGCCCAACGGCTCGGGCAAGTCGACGACGATGCGCATGATCCTCGGCCTGGACAACCCCACGTCGGGACAGGTGACGATCGGCGGCTTCCCCTACCGCAAGCTGCCCAACGCCCCCCGTCAGGTCGGCGCCCTGCTCGACGCCAAGGCCGTGCACGGCGGCCGCAGCGCCCGCAGCCATCTGCTCAGCCTGGCCCAGCTCTCGGGCATCCCGGCCCGGCGGGTGGACGAGGTGCTCGGGGTCGTGGGCCTCCAGGACGTGGCGAGAAAGCGCTCCAAGGGCTTCTCCCTCGGCATGGGCCAGCGGCTCGGCATCGCCGCCGCGCTCCTCGGCGACCCGCAGGTGCTGCTCTTCGACGAACCGGTCAACGGCCTCGACCCCGAGGGCATCCTCTGGGTGCGGAACCTGATGAAGGCGCTCGCGGCGGAGGGCCGTACCGTCTTCGTCTCCTCGCACCTGATGAGCGAGATGGCGCTGACGGCCGACCACCTGATCGTGATCGGGCGCGGCCAGCTGCTCTCGGACATGAGCGTCCGGGACTTCATCTCGGCCAACTCCGCCGACTTCGCGCGCGTGCGCACCCCGGACACCGAGCCGCAGCTGCGCGAAAAGCTGACCTCCGCGCTGACCGAGGCGGGCGGCCACGTACTGCCCGAGCAGGACGGCGGGCTGCGCGTGACCGGACTGCCGCTCCCCCGCATCAGCGACATCGCGCACGACACGGACGTACGACTGTGGGAGCTGTCCCCGCATCAGGCCTCGCTGGAGGAGGCGTACATGCGGATGACGCAGGGGGCCGTCGACTACCGCTCGACGATCGACCAGAAGGCCGGTCTGATGCAGCCGGTGCCGCCGGGCGCGCAGCCGCCGATGCCGGTGCCCGGGCAGGGCCAGCCCGGCTGGTACGCGCCGCCGTCACCGGCGCAGGGCGGGCAGCCGTTCGCGATGGGCCAGCCGCCGGCGAATCCTTACGGCGCCCCGAACCCGTACGCCGCCCCTGCGGCGCCCGACGGGGCCGTACCGGGACCGTACGGGCCTCCGACCCCCGTGGCCCCGCAGACGCCGCCACAGCCGCCCCAGGACGCGCCTCCGGCCGCGGACGCCGCCCCGGCCGCTCCCGCCTCCGCCCCCACTCCCGACCTGACCAAGCCCGAGGACGCCCGATGAGTACGCCCCAGCTTCCGATGCCGCCGGCAGCCGCGCCCAACTGGCAGGCGGCGAACGGTCCTTCGTACGGTGGGTACACCTCGCCGATCCCCGTGGTGCGGACGCATCTCGGGCATGCGCTGGCCTCCGAGTGGACGAAGATCAAGTCGGTGCGCTCGACGATCTGGACGCTCGGAGTCTTCGTCGTCCTCGTGCTCGGCATCGGGCTGCTCGCCGCCGTGGTGGTCAGCAACTCCTCGTCCGAGATGAACGGCGAGAACCCGCTCTCCCTGGGCTTCTTCGGACTGCTGCTCGGCCTCATGTGCATCATCACGCTCGGCGTGCTGACCACGGCCTCCGAGTACGGCACCGGCATGATCCGCACGACGATGACGGCCTGCCCGAGCCGGGCCCGCGTGCTCGCGGCGAAGTCGATCGTGTTCTTCGCGGTCGCCTTCGTGGTGACGCTGGTGACCACGTCGTTCATCGCGTTCGTGGACGCCTCGCTGCTGAAGGACAACGGCGCCAAGGACCCGTCCGCAGGCGAGTGGCTGAAGGGGACCCTCGGGGTCTCCCTCTACATCGCGCTGCTCGGGCTGCTCTCGCTGATCGTCGGCTCGATCATCCGGCACTCGGCGGGCGCGATCACCATCATGATCGGCGCCGTGCTCGCGCCGCTGGTCGTCGCCCTGTTCATGTTCTCGCAGTCCCTGGAGAACGTACGGCAGGCGCTGTTCGAGTACTCGATCCCGAACCAGCTGAGCGTCTTCTACTCCAACTCCCTGAGCGAGTCCGGCCCTTCGGGCTGGGACCCGCTGTGGATCATCGTGGGCGTGACGGCCGTCGCGTTCGCGGGCGCCGTCGCGCTGCTGGAGAAGCGGGACGTGTGAGCAGGAACACCTACTAGAACTTCGGCGCGTTCCTGGACCGCTGCACCCGTGTGGTGCGGCGGTCCTTCGCGTTCCAGCACGCCTTGTGCCAGTGCCGTCGGTCGTCCACGCCCGAGTGCTCGGGCCAGGCCACCACATGCGGGACGCCGGAGGGAATCTGCTGGTCGCAGCCGGGGCAGCGGTACGTCTTGCCCTCGGCGCTGGCCCCGGCGACATGGCGCACGCTCCACTCCTCGCCCTGCCAGTGCTCCGTGGACTGCCAGCCGCCGTAGCGGCCGGAGCGGTCGTCGTCGGCGCTGGGGCCGGGGGAACCGGACTCCTTGGGTCGGTTGCGACGCGGGGACACAGAACACCTCACGGGGCTATACAGGAGGCACGGGCTGTGTCCAGCCTACGTGCCCCACACAGGGGTGCGCGAAGGGCATCAACCCATACAAGTCCCCCTCAGGGCCGCACATTCTGCAGACAATCCGCAAATCTCTCCGCGAGGCCGTGTCCTAGGCACGTGTCGGACGGTTATGCCCGGTGGGGGAGCTCCGTGTCGGAGCCGAGGAAGCAGGAAGAACCATGCGCGTCGGAAGTTTTGTGTTGGCGGCCCA
This sequence comes from Streptomyces hokutonensis, assembly GCF_000376565.1. Lineage (GTDB taxonomy): Bacteria > Actinomycetota > Actinomycetes > Streptomycetales > Streptomycetaceae > Streptomyces > Streptomyces hokutonensis. The sequence goes on from NZ_BARG01000069.1 coordinate 68,287, forward strand.
GTTCCCGGGGCAGGGCCAGGGGGAGGCGCTGCACCGCGCGGTCCGCTCGGTGGAGCTCGCCGAAGAAGCCGGTCTCGACACGGCCTGGCTGGCCGAACACCACTTCGTGCCCTACGGCACCTGCCCGTCCGCGGTCACCCTGGCCGCCTTACTGCTGGGCCGCACCGAGCGCATCCGCGTCGGCACCGCGGTCAGTGTGCTGCCCACCGTCCATCCGGTCGCCCTGGGCGAGCAGGCCGCGCTGCTGCATGTGACGAGCGGGGGGCGCTTCTCGCTGGGCGTCGGGCGCGGCGGGCCGTGGGTCGACCTGGAGGTGTTCGGCGCGGGCCTCTCGGCGTACGAACAGGGGTTCCCGGAATCACTGGATCTGCTGATGAGCTGGCTGCGAGAGCCCTCGGTCGCGGGCACCGGTGACCGCTACGCGTTCCGTGAAGTCCCCGTCGTACCAAGGCCGTCGGAGGCGCTGTCGGACGCGCCGGGCCCCGAGGTCGTCGTCGCCTGCACCTCCCCCGCGAGCGTGCGGCTGGCGGCCGAGCGGGGCCTGCCGATGCTGCTCGGCATGCATGTCGGGGACGAGGAGAAGGCCGAGATGGTCGCCCTGTGGCGGCAGTTGGCGCGGGCGGCCGGGCGGTCGGCGGAGGAGATCCGGGACGCGGCCCATGTGTCGGCCGGGGTCTGCCAGATCGCGGACAAGCGGGCGGACGCGGTGGAGGCGCTCGTGAAGGCGATGCCGGGCTGGCTGAAGCAGGGGCTGGACGCCCATGTGACGGTGGACGACCGCGAGCGCCGGATGCGCGACCCGCTGGCGTACACCGAACTCCTCTGCGGACTGCACCCGGTGGGCACCCCGCGACTGTGCGTGGACCGGCTCGCGGCGACCTCGGAGCGGACCGGCATCTCCCGCTTCGCGCTGCTCGTCGAGGGCTCCGGGGACCTGGCGTCGACCGAGGAGAACGTACGGCGGCTGGGTGCCGAGGTGCTCCCGCACCTCGGCTGAGCAACGTGCGGGGAGCTTGCCGCCCCAGTACAGAAAGCACCTCCCGCGTACGGAGCGGCAAGCAATGCGCATCGCCTCGTCAGCAGTCCCTGAACTCCGGGGACTGGTTCAGCAGTTGGCTGCGCACCGAGGTGAAGCGAGCCAGCGTCTCGTCGACCGAGCCGTCCAACGGGAACACCGCCACCCGGTGGCAGTTCTGGAAGGCCAGCCGCACACCGAAGTGCCGCTGCAGCGCGCCGCGTATCGCGTCACTCGCGAGCGCACGCAGCAACTGACCGCGTGCCTGCTCGTCCGGCGGCGGCGTCTGGTTGTCGGCGAACGCACCGCCGTCGACCTTCAGCTGAGCCACCAGGGAGCTGATCATCTCCCATGCGTAAGGCAGGGAGGTCCGGACGCAGTCGACGAATTCAGCTTCGTCGACCTCGCCTCGCTCGGCCTTTTCGAGTAGGGCCGGTGAGACGTCGAGCGACATGGGTTCTCCTCTCGCACCCCCAACTCGCGGGGGTTGCCGGACAGATAAGGGAGTCCGCGATTACGAACACGCTGCGTACACGTCTCGCGACCTCCCGTTTATACGGTAGGCAACTGAAGGAGGCGGCACCAGGAGAATGCGTACATAGGGAACTCTCAATAGGCCCACAATCGGCCATGAATGAACAAGGGGCGTCAGGGGTCTTCCAGGGCGAATCGCGTTCACTGTCGCCCGTCGAGTAGCGTTGCCGACCATGCGTCTCGTCATTGCCCGGTGTTCCGTGGACTACGCGGGCCGGCTCACCGCCCACCTCCCCTCCGCCCCCCGTCTCATCCTGGTGAAGGCGGACGGCAGCGTCTCGATCCACGCGGACGACCGGGCCTACAAGCCCCTCAACTGGATGTCGCCGCCCTGCACGCTGAAGGAGGGTTCCGGGGACGACGAGGGCGTCTGGACCGTCATCAACAAGGCGGGCGAGAAGCTCATCATCACGATGGAGGAGATCCTCCACGACTCCTCGCACGAGCTCGGCGTGGACCCCGGCCTGATCAAGGACGGCGTGGAAGCGCACCTCCAGGAGTTGCTGGCCGACCGCATCGACACCCTCGGCGACGGCTACACGCTCATCCGCCGCGAGTACATGACGGCCATCGGACCGGTCGACATCCTGTGCCGGGACGCCGACGGCCAGACCGTCGCGGTCGAGATCAAGCGGCGCGGCGAGATCGACGGCGTGGAGCAACTCACGCGCTATCTGGACCTGTTGAACCGCGATCCGCATCTCGCCCCGGTGCGCGGCATCTTCGCCGCCCAGGAGATCAAACCGCAGGCCCGCGTCCTCGCCACCGACCGCGGCATCGGCTGCGCGGTCCTGGACTACGACGCCCTGCGCGGCATCGAGGACGACAAGCTGCGCCTGTTCTGACCGACTCCGATTCCCCTACGACGAAAAGGGCCGGTTCCGATCATCGGAGCCGGCCCTTTCGGGGTCGTACGGAGGGTCAGATCACGGTGCCCGAGGCGATGCTGCTCGCGGGGGCGGCCGAACTGGTGGTGTCCGCGGGGGCGCTGGAGGAGACGATGCCGCTCGCCGAGGTTCCCGTGGACGGGGTGCTCGACGGCGTGGGCGTCGGGGTAGGTGTCACGGACTCAGACGGAGTGCTCGACGGTGTCTGTGAAGGAGACGCCGAATGCGACGGAGTCGAACTCGGCGAATGCGACGTGGACCTGGACGGTGTCGGCGACGTGGGCCTGCCGCTCGTCCCGCTCGGCTTGTCCGAAGGCGTGCCGCTGCTCGACGGCGGGGTCGGGTCGTCCGACGTGCCGTAGGTCCCGTCGGGGCCGGGGTTGGTCGGGCTGCTGCTGGCCGTGCCGTTGTCGCCCTTCTTCGCCGGGTCGGCGCCCAGGCTGTCGTCGGAGTTGCCCTGGCTGGCGGACGGGTTGACGCCGACCTTGTCGGACGGGTTGTCGGCGTTGTTGTTGGACGTGGCGCCGAGGGTCACGACGGTGCCCAGGACGGCGGCGAGCAGCGCGCCCGCGCCGGCCGCGACGAGGTTGCGCCGGGCGTAGCCGCGCAGGCCGCCGCGCGCCTTGTTGTGGGGCGTGGGGCTGCCGGCCGGGGCCTGGTGGGCGACGAGGGTGTAGGTGTCGCCGGGCGGCTGGAGCGGCGGGAAGGGAGTCGGTGTCCCGCCGGGCGGCGAGGCGGACTCCTCGTAGCGGGCGTCGGGCACTTCCTCGCCGGCCGTGGCGCCGAGGCCGATCGTGATGCCGGAGCGGTCGGCGACCAGGGCGAGGGCACGCCGGCCGGCGACGGTGCCGCGCTTGTCGGCGGCGGTGTCGCGCAGGCCGATGGAGGACTCCAGTTCGGCCCGGGCCCGGTCGAGGTCGCCCTCGCAGAGTGCGAGGACGCCCAACTCGTGCTGGAAGTAGGCCTGTTCGCTCGCGTTGCCGGCGAGCTGGGCGGCCTCGGCGCCGGAGCGCAGCGCGCGTTCCCAGGCGCTCCAGTGGAGTCCGGCGGCGAACGCGGGGGCCGCTGTGCGGGCCAGTTCGACGGTGGCGCTCTCCTCGCCCTCGCCGGGCGGGGTGGTCGCCGGAACGAGGACGGTGAGTGCGGCGAGCACCGCGTCCGCCTCGGCGCACACCCGCTCGGGGGTGACCGAGGGGTGTCCGGCCCACCAGGCGTAGTGCAGCCCGGCGATGAGGGCGCTGGCCTCGATCTCGTCGCCGTATCCGGCGGCCTCCAGCTGGGTCTGGACGCCGGCGGCGAGCCGGTAGCGGCCGCCGACCGGGGAGACCAGTCCGCAGGCCGCGAGTTCGCCGAGGGCGGCGTCCGCGTGGGTGTCGCCGACGAGTGCGGGCAGGTGGGCCTGGTGCGGCACTTCGCCGCCGAGCGCGACGGCGAAGCGCAGGGTGGCGCGGGCCGAGGAGCTGAGCCGGGAGGCGAGCAGCGGGGCGGGCGCGGCGGCCTCGCCGAGGGACGGCAGCGGTACGGCGTCGTCCTCGTCGGCGTCGAGGGGCGTGATGGGGGGCGCGTCGGCCGGGACCATGTCCTGGAAGACGCCGAACTCCTCCACCACGCTGGTGCCGACGCGCTGTTCGTCGCGCTGCCGGAGCAGGGCGCCGGCCTGGACGAAGCGCAGGGGCAGGCCCTCGGACTCGAAGTAGAGGTCGCCCGCCCAGTTCGCCTCCTCCTCGGTGAGGACGCGGCCCACGCCGTGCTCCAGGACCTCCACGGCACCGGCCCGCTGCAGGCCGCCGAGGAAGACCTCCTCGATGACGGAGCCGGCGGCCGGTGCGGGGATCTCGGGGGTCGCGGCGACCAGGAAGGCGCACTCGGGGGTCGCGTCGAGGAGTTCCTCCAGGGCGGCGCCGCCGAACTCGATGTCGTCGAGGACGACGACCGCGCCGATCTCCCGCACCAGGGTGAGCAGTTCGTCCCGGGCGGGCCGGTGCAGGGGTGCGTCGTAGACGGCGTAGAAGAGGTCGTAGAGGAGGTCGGTGGCGGTGCGGTGGAAGCCGGTGAGGCGGATCACGCCGTCGGGGGCGAGGTCGAGGCAGTCCTCGGCGACGAGGTCGAGGAGGCTGGTGCGGCCCGAGCCCGAGGGGCCGGTGAGGCGTACGGAGCGGCCGCGGGCGAGCAGTCGTACGAGCCGCTCGCGCTCCTCCTGGCGTTCCAGGAGCGGGAGTGCGGGCCGGTTCAGGCCGGGCGGGACGGGCGGTTTGGCCGCGCGGGCGGTCTCGGCGCGCTCGGCGGCGGTGAGCTTGGCGGGCCGGCCGGGCCGCTGGCCGGGCGGGCAGGCCTCGATCTCGCTGCCGTCGACGGGGTTGACGGTGAGCAGGAAGTCACCGGTGACCAGCTGCACGGTGCGGGCGAGCGCGGATGTGTGCTGGCCGAAGTCGGGTGTGAGGGGTTCCCGGGGCGGGCGCTGGCGCGACGACGTGTCGTCGCCGTCCTGGCCGTACTCCTCGGGTTCCCGGTTGATCGGGTCCATAGGTCCAAGCCCCCCAAAAGCGTCGTGTGCGGGTCGACAGGACCCAGGCCCCTCCCGGCCTTGCTGCACACCGCGCTGTCGCTTCTGGTCCGGGCCCGCTCGAAGGGTTGTCACACAGCGGGCGACCGAACCCTAAACCTTCGCACAGTATCTACGACAGCCCGGGGTACCGCGCCGTCCGAGACGTCACAGTCTCATGAGGATTGCGCGCGTCGGGTGTTTCGCGGGCGGCCGACCGGGCCTCTTTGAAAAAGTGTGCCACTTTCGGTGGAAGTGACACACTTTCAGAACTGGTCACACCCGGGGCAGGCACTCCGCCCCGATGCCGCCCTCGATCGCGAGGATGCGGTGCAGCCGGGTGGCCACGAGCAGGCGCTGCATCTGCGGCGGTACACCGCGCAGCACCAGGCGCCGGCCACAGCGGCCGGCGCGTCGATGGGCTCCCATGATGACGCCGAGGCCGGTGGCGTCCCAGGAGTCGAGCTCGGACAGGTTCAGCACCAGATCGCCGACTCCGTCGTCGACGGCCGAGTGCAGGACCGTACGGGCGTCCGCCGCGCTGCGGACGTCGAGGCGGCCCCCGACGACCAGCTCGACGTGGTCGCCCCTGATGTACATATGCGCTCCCCGTGAGTGCGGTGGCGTACTCCGTGATGTGAGTGATGCAACCTCTGACTGCGTGAAGTGCCGGGAGGTTGCCGTCTGTGAGCGAACCGATACCGAATTCACCCCTGCGTGTGATGCCACAGGGGCCTGTGCGGTTTCAGTGCTTGTAGAAGCCCTGCCCGCTCTTGCGGCCGATGTCACCGGCGTCCACCATTCGGCGCATCAGCTCCGGCGGGGCGAACTTCTCGTCCTGTGACTCGGTGTAGATGTTGCTCGTCGCGTGCAGCAGGATGTCGACGCCGGTGAGGTCCGCGGTGGCCAGCGGGCCCATCGCGTGACCGAAGCCCAGCTTGCAGGCGAGGTCGATGTCCTCGGCGGTGGCGACGCCCGACTCGTACAGCTTCGCCGCCTCGACGACGAGCGCCGAGATGAGACGGGTCGTCACGAAGCCGGCCACGTCACGGTTGACGACGATGCAGGTCTTGCCGACGGATTCGGCGAACTCCCGCGCGGTGGCGAGGGTTTCGTCGCTCGTCTTGTAGCCGCGCACGAGTTCGCACAGCTGCATCATCGGCACCGGCGAGAAGAAGTGCGTGCCCACGACGCGCTCCGGACGCTCCGTCACGGCCGCGATCTTCGTGATCGGGATGGCGGAGGTGTTGGAGGCGAGGACGGCGTCCTCACGCACGATCTTGTCCAGCGCGCGGAAGATCTCGTGCTTGACTTCGAGCTTCTCGAAGACGGCCTCGACGACGATGTCCGCGTCGCCGACCGCGTCGAGATCGGTGGTCGCCGTGATCCGGCCCAGGGCCGCGTCGGCGTCGTGCGCCTCCAGCTTCCCCTTGCTCACGAACTTGTCGTACGAGGCCTTGATGCCGTCGGTACCGCGCTTCAGGGCCTCGTCGGTGACATCGCGCAGGACGACGTCCCAGCCCGCCTGCGCGGAGACCTGGGCGATACCGGAACCCATGAGTCCGGCGCCGATGACGGCAAGCTTCCGTGCCACTGTGCGACTCCCCTTTGAAACGCTTACAGCGTGTATCCGTATGCCTCACGGCGGACACTAGCGAAGCTGCCGCGCTGTGTGACCGGTTAGTAACGCGCGTCACGTCTCATCTGACGGACATCACACCGGCGCGGGTCATTCGACCGCCCGTACGGCCCAGTTGAGCGGCGCCCGACCCTGACTACGCTGGCCACATGGTCAATCTGACGCGCATCTACACCAGGACCGGCGACCAGGGCACGACCGCCCTCGGCGACATGAGCCGGGTCGCCAAGACGGACACCCGCATCTCGGCGTACGCCGACGCCAACGAAGCCAACGCGGCGATCGGCACCGCCATCGCCCTCGGCAACCTCGACGAGGACATCGTCAAGGTCCTCACCCGCGTCCAGAACGACCTCTTCGACGTGGGCGCCGACCTCTCCACACCCGTGGTCGAGAAGCCCGAGTACCCGCCCCTCCGCGTCGAGCAGTTCTACATCGACAAACTGGAGGCGGACTGCGACCACTTCAACGATCGGCTGGAGAAGCTCCGTTCCTTCATCCTCCCGGGCGGCACCCCGGGCGCGGCCCTCCTCCACCAGGCCTGCACGGTGGTCCGCCGGGCCGAACGCTCGACCTGGTCGGCCCTGGAGACCCACGCCGAGGTGATGAACCCGCTGACGGCGACCTACCTCAACCGGCTGTCGGACTTGCTGTTCATCCTGGCCCGAACGGCCAACAAGGGGGTGGGGGACGTCCTTTGGGTGCCGGGGGGCGAGCGCTGAACCAGGAGTCGGGGGTTTAGCACACCCGTGCCGAAGTGGTCCAGACCTATTGACCCGTGGTCCAGACCTTTCTATTCTCACGGCACCGTGGGCGCGAAGGCTCAGTCGCGCCCCAGCACCCCCGACACCCCTGAGGAGGCGCTCCAATGCGCTTCAGAACCAGAGCAGTTGCCGGGTTCGCGACCCTGCTGCTTCCGCTCGCCGCTCTCGTCGGTCTGGCGGGCCCGGCCCAGGCCGCCTCGACCGCGACCGCCACCTTCACCAAGACCAGCGACTGGGGCACCGGCTTCGGCGGTCAGTGGACCGTGAAGAACACCGGTACCAGCGCGATCAGTTCGTGGACGGTCGAGTGGGACTTCCCCTCCGGCACGTCCGTCACCTCGGCCTGGGACGCGGACGTCACCAGCTCCGGCAACCACTGGACCGCGAAGAACAAGTCCTACAACGGCACCATCGCCGCCGGCGCCTCCGTCTCCTTCGGCTTCAACGGCGCCGGCTCCGGAGCGCCCTCCAACTGTCTGCTGAACGGCGGCAGTTGTGACGGCGGCACCACGGTCCCCGGCGACGCGGCCCCCTCCGCACCCGGCACCCCCACCGCCTCCTCCGTCACCGACACCTCGGTGAACCTCACCTGGAGCGCGGCCACCGACGACAAGGGCGTCAAGAACTACGACGTGCTGCGGGGCGGGACGAAGGTCGCCACGGTGACGACCACCTCGTACACCGACACCGGTCTCACCGCCGGCACCGACTACTCGTACACCGTGCAGGCCCGCGACACCGCCGACCAGACAGGACCGGTCAGCGGCGCGGTCGCCGTGCACACCACGGGCGGTACGACCACTCCCCCGACCACCGGCAGCAAGGTCAAGCTCGGGTACCTCACCGAGTGGGGCACCTACACCCGCAACTACCAGGTCAAGAACCTGGTGACCTCGGGCTCGGCGGCGAAGATCACGCACATCAACTACGCGTTCGGCAACGTGACGAACGGGCAGTGCGCGATCGGTGACGCCTACGCCGACTACCAGAAGACCTTCACCGCCGACCAGTCGGTCAGCGGTGTCGCCGACACCTGGGACCAGCCGCTGGCCGGCAACTTCAACCAGCTGCGCGAGCTGAAGGCCAAGTACCCGAACATCAAGATCCTCTGGTCCTTCGGCGGCTGGACCTGGTCCGGCGGCTTCGCCCAGGCCGCGGCCAACCCGACCGCGTTCGCGAACTCCTGCTACAACCTGGTCGAGGACCCGCGCTGGGCCGATGTCTTCGACGGCATCGACATCGACTGGGAGTACCCGAACGCCTGCGGCCTGAGCTGCGACACCAGCGGCGCGGCGGCGTACAAGAACCTGATGCAGGCCCTGCGCGCCAAGTTCGGCACCGGCAACCTGGTCACCGCCGCCACCACGGCGGACGGCACCTCCGGCGGCAAGATCGACGCCGCCGACTACGCGGGCGCGGCCCAGTACGTCGACTGGTACAACGTGATGACGTACGACTTCTTCGGCGCCTTCGACGCGGACGGCCCGACCGCCCCGCACTCCCCGCTCACCACCTACACCGGCATCCCGACCCCGGGCTTCACCACGGCCGACGCGATCGCCAAGTTCAAGTCGAAGGGCGTCGCCGCGAGCAAGCTGCTCATCGGCATCGGCTTCTACGGCAGAGGCTGGACCGGCGTGACCCAGGCCGCCCCCGGCGGCACGGCGACCGGCCCGGCCGCGGGCACCTACGAGCAGGGCATCGAGGACTACAAGGTCCTCAAGACGACCTGCCCGGCCACCGGCACCGTCGCCGGCACGGCATACGCCTTCTGCGGCAACAACTGGTGGTCCTACGACACCCCGAGCACCATCGCCGGAAAGATGAGCTGGGCCAAGACCCAGGGTCTGGGCGGCGCGTTCTTCTGGGACTTCAGCGGCGACACCAGCAACGGTGAGCTGGTGACGGCCATCAACAACGGGCTGAGCTGATCCCCACACCGCTCGGCACACCGCCGCGGGCAGACCTCTCCGGTCTGTCCGCGGCGCGTTGTGTGCGGCGCGCGCCCCCGGCGTGCACCCCGAAGGGCCATTCGGCCCGGGGCGGAGGCCGGTTGGCGCCGGTGGGAAGCTGCTGACCTGGGGCATCTTGGTCCCACGACAGCAAGCGGAACACCGCGCTACGGGGGAAACCATGAAGCGCAGGACCACCACGTCCCGCACCAGCAAGAAGTCCGTCCACTCCTGGGCCGCGTCCGCGGGTGCCTTCGCCACGGCGGCCGCGGCGGCTCTCATGGCCGCCGCTCCGGTGGACGTCACCGTGACACTCGGCTCCGCGCCCCACACGGTCGTCGTCAGTCAGGCCGACGTACCCGACCCGGTATGTCCGGTCAGGCCACGTTGACCCGCTGGCCGGGCGGTGCCGCCTCCAGCCACGCGAGAAAACCGGTCAACGCGTCTTCGCTCATGGCGAGTTCGAGCCGCGTGCCCCGGTGCAGGCAGGTCAGGATGATCGCGTCGGAGAGCAGGGCGAGTTCCTCCTCGCCCTCGGGGAGACGGCGGCCGGCCACCTCGATCGCCGAGCGTTCCAGGGTGCGGCGCGGGCGGTAGGCGTAGGAGAAGACGCGGTACCACTCGATGCGGTCGCCGTTGTAGCGGGCGACGCCGTAGCTCCAGCCCTTGCCGTTGGTGTCGGGTTTCTCGGGGACGTCCCAGCGGAGCGAACAGTCGAAGGTGCCGCCGGAGCGCTGGATGAGTCTGCGGCGCAGGCCGAAGACGAACAGCCCCACCACCACAAGGGCCACAACAATTCCGCACACAGTCAGAGCGAGGACCATCGACACCGACCTCCTCGTCTCCTAGGCAAAACAGGTAACGGAACGGAAAAAACACCCACATTCGCCTCAGCCGCGGCTGGGTCCGGATTCCTCCGGTCCCAGCCGCGGCTGAGTCACGTCATCGCGTGGTGCGCCAGGTTTCAGTTGGTCGCCGCCGCACGCAGCCGGACGTCCGCGGCACGCTCGGCGGAGGCATCGCCCGCCGCCTTCGCCTGCTCCAGCTCGCGCTCCACGCGCTGGACGTCGATCTCGTCCGACAGCTCGGCGATCTCGGCGAGCAGCGACAGCTTGTTGTCCGCGAACGAGATGAAACCGCCGTGCACCGCGGCGACGACCGTTCCACCATCGCTCGTACGAATGGTCACCGGGCCCGACTCCAGCACACCGAGCAGCGGCTGGTGACCGGGCATGACGCCGATGTCGCCGGACGTGGTGCGCGCGACGACCAGGGTGGCCTCGCCGGACCAGACCTGGCGGTCCGCGGCGACGAGCTCGACATGCAGCTCAGCAGCCAAGGTGGGCTCCTCGGGTCACCACCCGGCGGTCGTGCCGGGTGTGGATTTGATTCTAGTGGGCGTGAAAGAGGGGGTGGGACACGCCCCACCCCCTCAGGTGAAGCACGGGGTCAGGAGACGCCCAGCTCCTTCGCGTTCGCCTTCAGGTCCTCGATACCGCCGCAGAGGAAGAACGCCTGCTCCGGGAAGTGGTCGTACTCGCCGTCGATGATCGAGTTGAACGCGGTGATCGACTCGTCCAGCGGCACGTCCGACCCGTCGACGCCGGTGAACTGCTTGGCGACGTGGGTGTTCTGGGACAGGAAGCGCTCGACGCGACGGGCACGGTGGACGGTGAGCTTGTCCTCCTCGCCCAGCTCGTCGATACCGAGGATCGCGATGATGTCCTGGAGGTCCTTGTACTTCTGCAGGACCGTCTTGACGCGCATCGCGGTGTTGTAGTGGTCCGCCGCGATGTAGCGGGGGTCCAGGATCCGGGACGTGGAGTCCAGCGGGTCCACGGCCGGGTAGATGCCCTTCTCGGAGATCGGACGGGAGAGCACCGTCGTCGCGTCGAGGTGGGCGAAGGTGGTGGCCGGGGCCGGGTCGGTCAGGTCGTCCGCGGGGACGTAGATCGCCTGCATCGAGGTGATCGAGTGACCGCGGGTCGAGGTGATGCGCTCCTGGAGGAGACCCATCTCGTCGGCCAGGTTCGGCTGGTAGCCCACCGCGGAGGGCATACGGCCGAGCAGGGTCGAGACCTCGGAACCGGCCTGCGTGAAGCGGAAGATGTTGTCGATGAAGAACAGCACGTCCTGGTTCTGCACATCGCGGAAGTACTCCGCCATGGTCAGACCGGCCAGGGCCACGCGCAGACGGGTGCCCGGGGGCTCGTCCATCTGGCCGAAGACAAGGGCCGTCTTGTCGATGACGCCCGAGTCGGCCATCTCCTCGATGAGGTCGTTGCCCTCACGGGTGCGCTCGCCGACACCGGCGAACACGGAGACACCGTCGTGGTTGTTGGCGACGCGGTAGATCATCTCCTGGATGAGCACCGTCTTGCCGACGCCGGCACCGCCGAACAGGCCGATCTTGCCGCCCTTGACGTACGGGGTGAGCAGGTCGATGACCTTGACGCCGGTCTCGAACATCTCGGTCTTCGACTCGAGCTCGTCGAAGCGCGGGGCCTTGCGGTGGATGGACCAGCGCTCGCCCGTGTACTTCTCGTCGCTGTTCAGCACCTCACCGAGGGTGTTGAACACCTTGCCCTTGGTGAAGTCGCCGACCGGGACGGTGATGCCGTCGCCGGTGTCGGTGACCGGGGCCTGGCGGACCAGACCGTCGGTGGGCTGCATCGAGATGGTGCGGACCAGGCCGTCACCCAGGTGCTGGGCGACCTCCAGGGTCAGCGTCTTCTTCGCGCCGTCCAGGGCCGGGTCGGCCACCTCGACGTGCAGAGCGTTGTAGATCTCCGGCATCGCGTCGACGGGGAACTCCACGTCGACGACCGGGCCGATGACCCGGGCGACGCGGCCCGTGGCAACGGCCGTCTCAACTGTCGTCGTCATTACTTGTCACTCCCCGCGGTCGCGTCGGCCAGGGCTGCGGAGCCACCGACGATCTCGCTGATTTCCTGGGTGATTTCGGCCTGGCGGGCCGCGTTGGCAAGACGGGAGAGCGTGGTGATCAGGTCTCCCGCGTTGTCGGTCGCCGACTTCATCGCGCGGCGGGTGGCGGCGTGCTTGGAGGCAGCCGACTGGAGCAGCGCGTTGTAGATACGGCTCTCGACGTACCGCGGCAGGAGGGCGTCCAGGACGTCCTCCGCCGACGGCTCGAAGTCGTACAGCGGAAGGATCTCGCCCTGGGGCGCAGCTTCCTCCGCGACCTCTTCGAGGCTGAGGGGCAGCAGCCGGCTGTCGACCGGCGTCTGCGTCATCATCGAGACGAACTCGGTGTAGACGATGTGGAGTTCGTCCACGCCGCCCTCCGCCGTGTCCTTCTCGATGGCCTCGATGAGCGGACCCGCGACCTTCTTCGCGTCCGCGTAGGTGGGCTCGTCGGTGAAGCCGGTCCACTGCTCCGAGATCTTGCGCTCACGGAAGTTGTAGTGGGCGACACCGCGGCGGCCGACGATGTACGTGTCGACCTCCTTGCCCTCGGCCACGAGACGCGCGGTCAGCTGCTCCGCGGCCTTGATGGCGTTGGAGTTGAAGGCGCCGGCCAGACCGCGGTCGCTCGTGAGGAGCAGCACAGCGGAACGGGTCGGCGTCTCGGCCTCGGTGGTCAGCGGGTGCTTGGTGTTCGAACCCGTGCCGACCGCCGTGACCGCGCGCGTCAGTTCCTTCGCGTACGGCGTCGAGGCCTGCACCTTGCGGTGCGCCTTGACGACGCGCGAGGCGGCGATCATCTCCATCGCCTTGGTGATCTTCTTGGTCGCGGTGACGGATCGGATGCGACGCTTGTAGACCCGGAGCTGGGCTCCCATGAGTCAGGTCCCTTCCTTACGTCACTTGGCCGCGGCCGGGGCGTCCTCGCCGAGGAGCTTGCCGTCCGAGGTCTCGAACTGCTTCTTGAACTCGGTGATCGCGTCCGCGGCGGCGGTGAGGGTGTCGTCCGACATCTTGCCGCCCTCCTTGATGGAGGTCATGAGGCCCTGCTCCTTGCGGTGCAGGTACTCCAGGAGCTCCTTCTCGAAGCGGCGGATGTCGTCGACCGGTACGTCGTCCATCTTGCCGGTGGTCGCGGACCACACGGAGACGACCTGGTCCTCGGTGGGCATCGGCTGGTACTGCGGCTGCTTGAGCAGCTCGACCAGGCGCTGACCGCGCTCCAGCTGGGCCTTCGACGCGGCGTCCAGGTCGGAACCGAAGGCCGCGAACGCCTCCAGCTCGCGGTACTGGGCGAGGTCGAGGCGCAGTCGGCCGGAGACCTGCTTCATCGCCTTGTGCTGCGCGGAACCACCGACTCGGGAGACGGAGATACCGACGTTCAGCGCGGGGCGCTGACCGGCGTTGAAGAGGTCCGACTCCAGGAAGCACTGGCCGTCGGTGATGGAGATGACGTTGGTCGGGATGAACGCCGAGACGTCGTTGGCCTTGGTCTCGACGATCGGCAGACCGGTCATCGAGCCCTTGCCCATCTCGTCGGAGAGCTTCGCGCAGCGCTCCAGCAGACGGGAGTGCAGGTAGAAGACGTCACCGGGGTAGGCCTCGCGGCCCGGCGGACGGCGCAGCAGGAGGGAGACGGCGCGGTAGGCGTCGGCCTGCTTGGAGAGGTCGTCGAAGATGATGAGGACGTGCTTGCCGTCGTACATCCAGTGCTGGCCGATGGCCGAACCGGTGTACGGCGCCAGGTACTTGAAGCCGGCCGGGTCGGACGCCGGGGCGGCGACGATGGTCGTGTACTCCAGGGCGCCGGCCTCTTCGAGCGCACCACGCACGGAGGCGATGGTGGAGCCCTTCTGACCGATGGCGACGTAGATGCAGCGGACCTGCTTGTTCACGTCGCCCGAGCGCCAGTTGTCGCGCTGGTTGATGATCGTGTCGACGGCCAGGGCGGTCTTGCCGGTCTGACGGTCACCGATGATCAGCTGACGCTGGCCACGGCCGATCGGGGTCATCGCGTCGACGGCCTTGTAGCCGGTCTCCATCGGCTCGTGCACCGACTTGCGGACCATGACGCCCGGGGCCTGCAGCTCGAGGGCGCGGCGGCCGGTGGTCTCGATCTCGCCGAGGCCGTCGATCGGGTTGCCGAGCGGGTCGACGACACGGCCGAGGTAGCCCTCGCCGACGGCGACGGACAGGACCTCTCCGGTGCGGGTGACCGGCTGGCCCTCCTCGACACCGCTGAACTCGCCGAGGATGACGGTACCGATCTCACGCTCTTCGAGGTTGAGCGCGAGACCGAGGGTGCCGTCCTCGAACTTCAGCAGTTCGTTGGCCATGGCCGAGGGCAGGCCCTCGACCTTCGCGATGCCGTCGCCGGCAAGGGTGACCGTACCGACCTCCTCGCGCGAGGCCGCGTCCGGCTTGTACGACTGGACGAAGTTCTCCAGCGCGTCCCGGATCTCCTCCGGCCGGATCGTGAGCTCCGCCATCTGGGTTCCCTGCTCTCCTTGTTGGGCCCGAAGTTTCACTTGGGGGGATGGGGGGACTCCCCCCTGAACGAGGTGAATCCTCTGCACGGCCCAACTCGGGCCGCCTTACTACGTCTTTGTTGTGGTGGTGCTAGCTCGCCATGCGGCGGGTGGCGTCATCGAGGCGGTCCGCGATGGAGCCGTTGATGATCTCGTCGCCGACCTGCACCCGGATACCGCCGAGGACCTCGGGGTCCACGTCGATGTTCAGGTGCATGTGACGGCCGTAGAGCTTCGCGAGGGCGGCGCCCAGGCGCTGCTTCTGCGGGTCGCTCAGCGGGACCGCCGTGGTGACGACCGCGACCAGGCGACTGCGGCGGTCGGCGGCGAGCTTGGACAGGGACTCGAGTCCCGCTTCCAGGCTACGTCCCCGGGGCGCGGTCACAAGGCGCGTCACCAGTCGCTCGGTGGCAGGCTTGGCCCGGCCGCCGAGCAGGCTGCCGAGCAGCTCGCTCTTGGCCGCGGTGCCCGCCGCGCGGTTGGTCAGCGCGGCACGCAGCCCGGTGTCCGAGGCGACGATCCGGCCGAACCGGAACACTTCGTCCTCGACGTCGTCGAGCTGGCCCGCCTGCTGGGCGGCGGTGAGGTCGGCGGTGGCCGCCAGTTCCTCCAGCGCGTCCACCAGGTCGCGGGACTGCGACCAGCGGGAGCGCACCATGCCGGACAGCAGGTCGAGGGCGGGGCCGCCGACCTGACCGCCGAGCAGGCGCTCCGCCAGCGCGGCCTTCGCCTCGCCGTCCTGCGCCGGGTCGGTGAGGACCCGACGCAACGACACCTCACGGCCGAGCAGCGCGGTGACGGCGGCCAGTTCGTCGGCGAGCTGCGTCGCGTTCACGGACGTGGAGTCCGTCAGCGCGTCGAGACGCTCACGTGCGGCGGCCAGTGCCTCGCGGCTCGCTCCGTTCATCGCGCGGCCTCGGCCTTCTCCTCGAGCTCATCGAGGAAACGGTCGATCACGCGGCTCTGCCGGGCGTGGTCCTCGAGGGACTCGCCGACGAGCTTGCCGGCCAGGTCGGTGGCGAGCTTGCCCACGTCCTGGCGCAGTGCCTGCGAAGCGGCCTTGCGGTCGGCCTCGATCTGCGTGTGACCGGCGGCGACGATCTCCTCGCGCTGCCGCTGGCCTTCCGCGCGCATCTCGGCGATGAGCGTGGCGCCCTGCTCCTGTGCCTCCTGGCGCAGGCGCGCGGCCTCGTGCCGGGCCTCGGCGAGCTGAGCCTTGTACTGCTCAAGCACGCTCTGGGCCTCGGTCTGGGCGGCCTCGGCCTTCTCGATACCGCCCTCGATGGCCTCGCGCCGCTCGTCCAGAACCTTGTTGATGTTCGGGAGGAGCTTCTTGGCGAGGAAGCCGAAGACGATGACGAAGGCGATCAGGCCGACAACAAGCTCAGGGATCGGCGGGATGAGAGGGTTTTCCGTCTCGGCCGCCAGAATGAGCAGTTGGCTCATGTCAGTGCCTTTCGTCTAGTGGGCTGTCGTTGATCCGCAGATCACTTGCCGTAGACGAACGGCATGACCAGACCGATGAGGGCGAGCGCCTCACAGAAGGCGAAGCCGAGGATCTGGTTGGCACGGATCAGGCCGGCAGCTTCGGGCTGACGGGCCAGAGCCTGGGTGCCGTTACCGAAGATGATGCCGACGCCGACGCCGGGACCGATGGCGGCAAGGCCGTAGCCGATGGAGCCGAGCGAACCGGAGACGGCGGCGAGGGTCTCAGTGGCAGCCATGCTGATTCTTCCTTCTCTGTACGGACCGGCGGGGGTTGGCCACCGGACGCTTAAGGGGTTCTAGAGGGGGGTGCTCAGTGGTTCTCGGCGAGCGCGCCCTGGATGAAGGTGCAGGTCAAGAGGACGAACACGTACGCCTGCAGGGCCTGGATGAAGAGTTCGAAGGCCGTCATCACGATGACCATGATGAAAGAGACACCCGCGTAGGCGATGCCGATGCCGTTGAGCAGGTACCAGCTGGCGATCGTGAAGAGCAGCAGCAGGGTGTGGCCCGCGAACATGTTCGCGAAGAGTCGCACGGCGTGCGTGAACGGCCGGACGAGCAGGTTCGAGAAGAACTCGATGAACATGGCCAGCGGGAGAACCGCGCCGAGCGACTTGTCGTAGCCGGTGAAGTTCTTGAAGGCGCCGACGAATCCGTGTCGCTTGAAGGTCAGCGACACCCACAGGATGTAGACGATGCCCGCGAGAACGGCCGGGTACGAAATGATCGCCGTCACCGGGAACTGGGCGACCGGGACGATCGACCAGACGTTCATCATCCAGACGAAGAAGAAGAGCGAGACGACGAGCGGTACGTACTTCTCGCCTTCCTTCTTGCCGATGGTCTCGTAGACGACACCGCGGCGGATGAAGTCGTAGCCGGACTCGGCGACCATCTGCAGCTTGCCGGGGACGACCTTCGGCTTACGGAAGGCGGCCCAGAAGAAGCCGATGATGATGACCGAGCCGAGCAGCGCCAGCAGCATCGTCTTGTTGAAGTACAAGTTGCTGTCGCCGTCCCCGACAAGGGGCTTGAACAGGAACGAGTGCAGGCCGGGAGCCGGGAAGCCACAGCCGTCGAAGATGTGGCAGTCGGTCTCGAAGGCGAGCACCTGCGTCGGGTCAGCACTCACCGCGGGCTCCTTCAGCGTGGCGCATAGGTACGGCAACCTCGTTGTGTCGGCGCGGCGCACAGCCGCGGTTCGGCACTGGACTGGTGTAACGGATGTGGGGGCGGCAGTGGGGCATCGAGCCTCGCGATTGAGCAGGCGTCAGCTCAGATGCCCGCGCCCGCGATGCCGCAGTTGGCACCGGACGATAGCAGGGTCGCTTACGTGCTCTTATCCCGGCCCTACCTCTCACGACGAGTGCCCCGACTTCTCGGGCTCGACGTAGAGGATTTTGGCCTTCATGTGCGCGCGGGTCTGCGCGACGACCCAGATGATGGTTCCGGCGAGCAGGGTGAACGCGAAGGCCTTGGGATTGAACAGCGTGGTGTGCTTGAACGCGGCGAGGAAGATGAACAGCAGCAGAATCTGCGCCGCGAAGAGCATGAGGCCCATCGCCTGGAACAGGTGCGGAAGCGATTTGGCAGTGCGCTGCAGAACGTAGAGCCCGATTCCCATGAAGAGGATCACGATCAGCGTCGCAACGGCTGCCCCAATAGCTCCTTTGCCGCCGGCGACCACACCACTGACGACGGCGGCAATCGCGCCGACGGCAGCTGTGGGCACAGCGGCCTGAAGGAGAATCCGGGCGTCATTGGACGGCATGGCGGCAACTCCGCTTGCTAAGGGGGGCGTGTCGTCATGGACGAGCGTAGTCCCGGGATGAGAGAGAACCTCACGCCAATGGACCGTCGCACTAGGGTCCTTCGGCTCTGTCCCGGGTTCTCGTGAACCGTATCACAAACTATTTGATGCGGTCTTTACCTAGAAGGTGTGCTTGCTGTCACACATGAGAGTGACAGTGCGCGTCTGTGCAAAATAGCGGCCAACTTGTCTGGTATGGGGAGGCTTTGTCTGCCCACGAGATGGCAACGCTTTAGTCAGATTCTTACCTTGGCGTCAGCGCGAGGACTCGGCTTTACGTCCGTCCAGGAGCCGCGAACGGGGGCCGACAGCGGTCGCCCCGTTGACTCCTGACACTCCGGCGACAACCGGCGGACGCGGACTGCGGTCCTCCTCCGCCAGCACGACCACGGGCTCAACTGCCGCCCTGCGACGGCGATAACGCGGCGGCACCAGGTGCTCGGCCCAGCGCGGGGCGCGCGGGGTGAAGCGCGGCAGCAGGAGCAGCACCAGACCGATCGCGCTCAGGAAGACGATGCCGAGGACGATCCACATCGAGGCCGAGTTGACCGAGTAGCCGAGCGCGCCGAACGCGATCAGCGCCGACCAGAAGTACATGATCAGCACCGCCCGGCTGTGCGAGTGGCCGATCTCCAGCAGGCGGTGGTGCAGATGGCCGCGGTCCGCGGCAAATGGCGACTGGCCCCGCCAGGTGCGGCGGACGATCGCCAGCACCAGGTCGGCGGCCGGCACCGCGATGATCGTCAGCGGCAGCAGCAGCGGGATGTAGACGGGCACCGTCGAGTGCACGGCCGCCTTCTCCGAGTGCAGGAACAGCTGCAGCGCGTCCGGGTCGACCTGCCCCGTGATGGAGATCGCACCCGCCGACAGCACCAGGCCGATCAGCATCGAGCCGGAGTCGCCCATGAAGATCCGCGCCGGGTGCATGTTGTGCGGCAGGAAGCCGATGCACATGCCCATCAGGATCGCCGAGAAGAGCGTGGCCGGGGCGGCGGCCTCGATGCCGTACGAGTACCAGATCCGGTAGGCGTACAGGAAGAACGCGGCGGCGGCGATGCAGACCATGCCCGAGGCGAGGCCGTCGAGGCCGTCGACGAAGTTGACCGCGTTGATGGTGATGACGACCAGGGCGACCGTGAGCAGGGTGCCCTGCCACTGGGTCAGCGCCACGTTGCCGACGCCCGGGATGGGCAGCCACAGGATCGTCAGACCCTGCATGACCATGACGCCTGCGGCGATCATCTGGCCGCCCAGCTTGATCAGGGCGTCGATCTCGAACTTGTCGTCCAGGACACCGATCAGCCAGATCAGGGCGGCGCCGGAGAGCAGGGCGCGCGGTTCGTTCGAGTTCTGGAAGACCTCGCTGAGGTTGGTCAGATGGTCCGCGACGAGCAGACCGGCGCACAGGCCGAAGAACATGGCGATACCGCCGAGCCGCGGAGTGGGTTCCCGGTGCACGTCACGGGCCCTGATCTCCGGCATCGCCCCGGCCACGATCGCGAACTTCCGCACCGGCCCGGTCAGCAGATACGTCACCGCGGCCGTCACGCAGAGCGTCAGCAGGTATTCACGCACAGGCTTCCCCACAGGTCTCGCTGGCCATCACAGCCCCACACCCTAGCGAGGGACGCATATGGTTGGGGACTTCCGGGTAGCGACGATGGTTGCACGTGTGGCTGTGTACTCGGGTCCGGGTACCCCCGTTCAGCCCGGATACGGCGGGAATCCACCCACAAGATCCCGCACTTCGTCACGCGCCTTCCGGCTCGCAGCCTTCCCTGGCTTCTCCCGCAGCACCCCCGCGAGCAGCACGCCGATCCGCGCCATCTCCACCTCCCCCATGCCCTGCGTGGTCACCGCGGCCGTGCCCAGCCGCAGGCCACGGGCCTCGCCGTGCGGCAGCGCGCAGCAGTCCAGGACCACTCCGGCGGCGGCGAGACGGCCGCGGGCGGTGCGTCCGTCGACGCCCAGCGGCATCGGGTCGACGGTGATCAGATGAGTGTCGGTGCCGCCCGTGGTGACGATCAGCCCCTCCGCCTCCAGTCCGGCCGCGAGCACCCGGGCGTTGGCGACCACCTGATGGGCGTACGCCGTGAAGGCCGGCGTCGCCGCCTCGCCGAACGCGACGGCCTTGGCCGCGATGGTGTTCATCTGCGCGCCGCCCTGCGTGAACGGGAACACCGCCCGGTCCACCCGCTCGGCCAGCTCGCTCCCGCACAGCAGCATCCCGCCGCGCGGCCCGCGCAGCACCTTGTGCGTGGTGGCGCAGACGACATCGGCGTACGGCACCGGGTTCGGCGCCGCTCCCCCGGCGACGAGGCCGATGGGGTGGGCGGCGTCGGCGATGAGATAGGCGCCCACCTCGTCGGCGACCTCGCGGAAGAGGGCGTAGTCGATGTGGCGGGGGTAGGCGATGGAGCCGCACACGATCGCCTTGGGCCGGTGCGTACGGGCCAGCGCGCGCACCTGCTCGTAGTCGATGAGCCCGGTCTCGGCATCGACCCCGTAGCCGACGAAGTCGAACCACCGCCCGGAGAAGTTCGCGGGCGACCCGTGGGTGAGATGACCGCCGTACGGGAGCCCCAGCGCGAGGACGGTGTCACCGGGCCGCAGCAGCGCGGCGTACGCGGCCAGCACGGCCGAAGAACCGGAGTGGGACTGCACGTTGGCGTGCTCGGCGCCGAACAGGGCCTTCGCGCGGTCCACGGCGACGCGCTCGGCGACGTCGACGATCTCGCAGCCGCCGTGGTGACGGGCGCCGGGGTAGCCCTCGGCGTACTTGTTGGCGAGCGGGGAGCCGAGCGCGGCCAGCACGGCGGGCGAGGTGAAGTTCTCGGCGGCGACCAGCTGGAGCGTCGTCGACTGCCGGGTCAGCTCCCCGAGCAGGATCTCGGCCAGCTCGGGGTCCTGCCGGCGCAGGACATCGGCCTCAAGGACAGGGGTGACCGACATGGTGGACTCCGAGCCGTCGACGGTGACGTACGTCCAATGTAGGCCCGGGGCGCGTGGGACGCGCGGCTGTTGCTATGTCCGCGCGGGCACACCCGTCAACGCCGTCACCACCGGATCGATCGCCTGGTTTATCTCGTCTCCGATGGAGCGGAAGAACGGGAGGGGGGCGCCGTAGGGGTCGAAGACCTCGTCGGCCTCTGCCGTGGGGGCCAGGAGCCAGCCGCGGAGGGCCGCTGCGGCGCGGACCAGGGCGCGGGCTCGGGCCACCATGCCGTCCTCCAGGGGTGGGAGGGTGGCCGGGTCGATCGCCTTCACCAGGCGGGTGAACTCCTTGAGGGTGAAGGTGCGCAGGCCCGCCGAGTGGCCCATGGAGATGACCTGCTGGCGGTGGTCCCTCGTGGCGGTCAGCACCAGGTCGGCGCGGATCACGTGGTCGTCGAGCAGCTCGCGGCCGGTGAAGCCGGAGGGGTCCGCGCCGAAGTCGGTGAGGACGGTGGCCGCGTTGGTCTCCATGGGCGCGCCCTCGTGGCCCCAGGTGCCGGCGCTCTCCACGATGAGCCCGCCCCACAGCGGGTCGCCGAGCCGGTCCGCCAGGGCATGACGGGTCAGCCGCTCGGTGATCGGCGAGCGGCACACGTTGCCGGTGCTGACGTGGAGGATGCGGAAGCTGTCCATGGGAAGCCCGAAGGTCCCCGTCACTTCCCCGTTGCCTATGCCACGCCCCGCGTCAGGGGCTGTCAATTCGCCACCTCGAGGTCGGGGACGACCTTCCGCAGCTCCTCGGCCGAGATCGCGCCGGCCCGCAGCAGCAGCGGCACCTCGCGCGTGACGTCGACGATCGACGACGGCACGTTGCCGGGCGTCGGACCGCCGTCGAGGTACACGGAGACCGAGTCGCCGAGCATCTGCTGGGCCGCGTCGCAGTCCTCCGGCGCGGGGTGGCCGGTGAGGTTGGCGGAGGAGACGGCCATCGGGCCGACCTCGGTGAGGAGTTCGATGGCTACGGGGTGCAGCGGCATGCGGACGGCGACCGTGCCCCGGGTGTCCCCCAGGTCCCACTGCAGGGACGGCTGGTGCTTGGCGACCAGCGTGAGGGCGCCCGGCCAGAACGCGTCGACGAGTTCCCAGGCCAGCTCGGAGAAGTCCGTGACGAGGCCGTGCAGGGTGTTCGGGGAGCCGATGAGGACGGGCGTGGGCATGTTGCGGCCCCGGCCCTTGGCGTCCAGGAGATCGGCGACGGCCTCCGAGGTGAACGCGTCGGCCCCGATGCCGTAGACCGTGTCGGTCGGCAGGACCACGAGTTCGCCCCGGCGGACGGCGGACGCGGCCTCGCGCAGACCCGTCGTGCGGTCGGTCGCGTCATTGGTGTCGTATCGCCGTGCCATGTCTAGCGGGCCTCCTCGTACACGTACTGCTGCGGGTCGAAAGTCGGGGCGCTGGTCATGGCGTCGCCCTGCGGGCGGTCGCGAAGCGCGGGCGGTTGTTGAGATCGGGGTGGTCGGCCGCGTCGGCCCAGCCACGCTCCTCGGTGAAGATCCACGGCACCTGGCCGCCCTGGGTGTCGGCGTGCTCGATGACGACGACACCGCCGGGACGGAGAAGCCGGTGCGCGGTGCGTTCGATGCCGCGGATCAGGTCGAGGCCGTCCTCCCCCGAGAACAGGGCGAGTTCGGGGTCGTAGTCCCGGGCCTCGGGCGCGACGTACTCCCACTCCGTGAGCGGGATGTACGGCGGGTTGGAGATGACCAGGTCGACATGGCCGTCGAGGTCGGGGAAGGCGTCCAGGGCGTTGCCCTGCCGCAGGTCCACCCGCGACCCCTCCATGTTCTTGCGGGTCCACTGCAGGGCGTCCTCGGACAGCTCCACGGCGTGCACCCGGGAGCGCGGGACCTCCTGCGCGAGGGCGAGCGCGATGGCGCCGGATCCGGTGCAGAGGTCCACGATCAGTGGCTCTACGACGTCCATCGCGCGGACCGCGTCTATGGCCCAGCCGACGACCGACTCGGTCTCGGGGCGCGGCACGAACACCCCCGGGCCGACCTGGAGTTCCAGGTAGCGGAAGAAGGCGCGGCCGGTGATGTGCTGGAGCGGCTCGCGCTGCTCGCGGCGGGCGATGGTCTCCCAGTAGCGGGCGTCGAAGTCCACGTCCTTCACGGAGTGCAGCTCGCCCCGCTTCACACCGTGCACGAACGCGGCGAGCTCCTCCGCGTCGTTGCGCGGCGAGGGCACGCCGGCGTCGGCCAGCCGCTGGGTGGCCTGGGCCACCTCTGCTAGCAGCAGGTTCACGCAAGTCCTCCGTGTCGTACTCGTCCGTGCCGAACGTGCCGTGCGTGCCGTCGTGTTACGCCGCCGCGAGCTTGGCGGCCGAGTCCGCGTCGACGCAAGCCTGGATCATCGCGTCGAGGTCGCCGTCCAGGACCTGGTCCAGGTTGTACGCCTTGAAGCCGACGCGGTGGTCGGAGATGCGGTTCTCCGGGAAGTTGTACGTACGGATCTTCTCGGAGCGGTCGACCGTGCGGACCTGGCTGCGGCGGGCGTCGGCGGCATTCTTCTCCGCCTCCTCCTGCGCCGCGGCGAGCAGCCTGGAGCGCAGGATACGCATCGCCTGCTCCTTGTTCTGCAGCTGGCTCTTCTCGTTCTGGCAGGAGGCGACGACTCCGGTGGGAATGTGCGTGATGCGCACCGCGGAGTCGGTCGTGTTGACGGACTGGCCGCCGGGACCGGAGGAGCGGTACACGTCGATGCGGAGGTCGTTCGGGTTGATCTCGACGTCGACCTCCTCCGCCTCGGGGGTGACGAGGACACCGGCCGCGGAGGTGTGGATTCGGCCCGCGGACTCGGTCGCGGGCACGCGCTGCACGCGGTGCACCCCGCCCTCGTACTTCAGGCGGGCCCAGACGCCCTGGCCGGGCTCGGTCGCGCCGTTGCCGCCCTTGGTCTTCACGGCGACCTGGACGTCCTTGTAGCCGCCCAGCTCGGACTCGGTGGCGTCGATGATCTCGGTCTTCCAGCCGACGCGCTCCGCGTACCGCAGGTACATGCGCAGCAGGTCACCGGCGAACAGGGCCGACTCGTCGCCGCCCGCGCCCGCCTTGACCTCGAGGATCACGTCCTTGTCGTCGTTGGGGTCACGCGGTACCAGCAGCAGCCGCAGCTTCTCCGTGATCTCGTCGCGGTGCTTCTCCAGCTCCTTGACCTCGGCAGCGAACTCCGGGTCGTCGGCGCCGAGTTCACGCGCGGTCTCGATGTCGTCGCCGGTCTGCTTCCAGGAGCGGTACGTGGCGACGATCGGGGTGAGCTCGGCGTAGCGCTTGTTCAGCTTGCGCGCGTTGGCCTGGTCGGCGTGGACCGACGGGTCGGCGAGCTTCTTCTCAAGGTCGGCGTGCTCGCCGATGAGGTCCTCGACAGCCTCGAACATCTTGGGCTCCTGAAATGCGGTGGAGAAAGGGAAGGCGGGCGACCAAAAACGCCGGTCCCGGCACGCCTGTAAGCAGGGCGTGGCCGTGGACCGGCGAAATTGAGGCTCGCTACTTCTTGGAGCCGGCGCCAGCCTTGCCGAAGCGGGCCTCGAAGCGGGCCACGCGGCCACCGGTGTCGAGGATCTTCTGCTTGCCCGTGTAGAACGGGTGGCACTCGGAGCAGACCTCGGCGCGGATGTTGCCGCTCGTGATCGTGCTGCGGGTGGTGAACGACGCGCCACAGGTGCAGCTGACCTGGGTCTCGACGTACTCGGGGTGGATCTCGCGCTTCAAGGTGTCTCCTAGGTTCGGGAGGGCGCCGGGTCGCTCCGCGGGTTTGCGGGGCGTGAACCGGGGCCGACGTACCAGTCTGCCAGGACTGGGGCCATCCCCCAAAACGGGGGGTCACTGTCGTCTATTCCCTGCGGGTGCGTTGTGGCTGGTCGCGCAGTTCCCCGCGCCCCTAGGGGGTGCGCCTTACGAAGTTGTTACTACACCCTTGGCCTCGCCGGTCGCCGTCCCCTTCGTCGCTGCCGCCGGGATCGGCCGGTCGTTCTTCAACGCCGTCCAGACCAGCTGGGCCTTCGACTTCTCGATGATCACGCGGTTGGGATTGGCCGGGTCGTACTCGACCGGCATCGTGACCATGTTCATGTTGGCGGAGCTGATGCCCTTGAGGCCGTTGGCGAAGGACGTGAGGGAGTTCACCGAGCCGAGGTCGGAGTCGGTGGTGACGGCCTTCGTGGCGGTGTTGGCGAGGTCGAAGAGCTTGGTCGGGCTGGTCAGGAGGCCGACGTGCTTGACCTGGTTGACCAGGGCCTTGATGAACGCCTGCTGGAGCTGGATGCGGCCGAGGTCGGAGCCGTCGCCGACGCCGTGCCGGGTGCGGACCAGGCCGAGGGCCTGCGAGCCGTTGAGCGTGTGCTCGCCGGCCTTGAGGTTCAGGTGGCTCTGCGGGTCCTTGATGTCCTTGGTGGTGGTGATCTGGACGCCACCGAGCTCGTTGATGAGCTTCTCGAAGCCGGCGAAGTCGACCTCGAGGTAGTGGTCCATGCGCAGACCGGAGATGGACTCGACGGTCTTGACCGTGCAGGCGGCGCCGCCGGTCGAGTACGCCTCGTTGAACATCACGCCGGAGGCCGCGTCGTGGGTGACGCCCTTGGTGTCGGTGCACTCGGGGCGGTCGACGAGGGTGTCGCGCGGGATGGACACCACGCTGGCCTTCTTGTGGCCCTTGTAGACGTGGATGATCATCGCGGTGTCGGAGCGGGCGCTGCCGTCGTCGGTGCCGCCGCCCAGCTTCTTGTTGGTGCCGGAGCGGGAGTCCGAGCCGAGGACCAGGATGTTCTCGGAGCCGTTGTCGACCTTGACCGGCCGGTCGGTGCCGAGGGCCTGGTTGATGTCGACGCTCTTGATGTTGCCGTTGAGCTTGAAGTACACGTATCCGGCGCCGGTACCGCCCAGCACCAGGACGCCTCCCGCGACCCAGGCGGTGATCATCAGGGCCTTGTGGCGCGGACTGCGGTTCTTCTGCTTGCGGCCCTTGGCGCGGTGGCGCGGGCCGCTGTTGCCGTCCTTGCCCGGTATGCCGGGCTCCGGCGTGCTCTCGGCGGACATGGGCTCCTCGGTCTCTCGTCCGGTCGGTTACCCCCTGCTTTCAGGGTCAGGCGCGGTCAGTACCGCTCCATCTTCGCTCCGCCTGGTCAGACGGCGAAACTCGACAAAGGGTTGCACAACGCAGAGTGCCCATCGCGTACGGCGATGGGCACTCTGTGTAGTCGCGCGAGCGGGTCAAACCGCGCTCACCTGCTATTTCATCCGAAGATGTCGTACTGCTGGAAACCGGTACCCAGTGACTTCGCTGTGCCGAAGATCTCGCTGGTGGCCTTCCCGGTGCCCGGGTAGACGTACAGCGAACCGCTGGCGTTGCGGATCAGGAGGTCCGCCTTGCCGTCGCCGGTGAAGTCACCGACCGCGTCGAACGCGTTGTAGCTCGGCCAGCTGCGCACCTTGATCCGGGCCGCGAAGGCGCCCGTGCCGGACTTGCCGGCGCCCTTGTACAGGTAGACGGCGCCCGTGCTCTTGTTGCGGGCGATCAGGTCGGCCTTGCCGTCGCCGTTGAAGTCGCCCTTGCCGACCAGCGCGTTGTACTGGCTCCAGCCCCCGCCGACCCGCGACGGCGAGCTGAAGGTGCCGTTGCCCTTGCCCGGGTAGATCCACAGGACACCGGAGCTGTCGACCGAGATCAGGTCGGGCAGGTAGTCGCCGGTGACATCGCCGGGGGCGACGATCCGGGTGCGGGTCTTCCAGTTGGTGAAGATCTTCGTGCTGACCCAACTGCCGTCGTCCCGCGTGCTGTTGAGCACGAAGTGGTCCCAGTAGACCGCGCCGGCGGTGGTCCGGTAGACGTAGTCCTGGAAGCCGTCCCGGTTCAGGTCGGCCGAGCGGACCAGGTTGACGCCGCTCCAGTCGCCCAGCGACTGGCGGGCGGCCAGCGAGGTGCCCTTGGAGTCCAGCTCGTAGCCCACCTTGGTGGAGGACTTGCGGGCGTAGATGTCGGCCTTGCCGTCGGTGTAGCTGAGGTTGCCGTCGTCGATCTGCGCGTAGGCCGCGCCGACGTACGCGCTGACCTTGGCGAAGACGCCGTAGGAGCCCTCGACGACACAGTCGTGGCCGGCGACGCCGTCGTCGGCGCTCCAGGAGACGACACCGACGATCCGGCCGGCGACGACCAGCGGGCCGCCGGAGTCGCCGTTGCAGATGGCCGTCGTACCGGTGTCACTGCCGGTGGCGGGCTCGCCCGCGCAGACGTTGTGACCCTTGATGTACAGGCTGCCGTAGGCGCCCGCGCAGGTGGCGTCCGACTGGATCGGCAGCGAGGCCGTCTTCAGCGTCTCGGAGATGTCCTGCGTGGTGGAGCTGGTACGGCCCCAGCCGTAGACCTTGGCCGTCTTGGCGGCCGTGCCCGTGTACGAGGTCGTGTCGGTGTTCGTCGTCAGGCGGATCGGCGTCGCCTTGACGGGGGCCGCCAGGGTGAGGACCGCCACGTCGTTGTCGATCGTCGTCGCGTTGTACGACGGGTGGTTCCACTGGCGCAGGACCGCGGTGGCCTGGCCGCCGTGCAGGTCGGTGTTGCCGTCGGCGTCCGTGGTCGGCAGCACGGTGGCGCTGGTGACGACGACGCCGTACTTGGCCCAGTTGTAGCCCTTGACGCAGTGCGAGGCGGTCAGGATCTTCGACGGCGAGACGACCGAACCACCGCAGAAGAAGCCGATGTCGTCGCTCTCGTCGGTGGTGCCCTTGTCGTCGTAGTACCAGAGCTGCGCCATGTACGGCGCGGTGCTGATGGTGGTCGTCGTGCCGCCGATGATCTTCGGGCTGGCGGTCGTGGCGGTGGTGCTCGCGCTGCGGGACGACTTCTTGGTCGTCTGGCCGGCGACGTCGTCACCGGCCTCGGCGCCCACGATGCGCTTCTTCAGCGTGGCGAGCGACGGCTGGCTGACGACGGGCTTCGCGGTCGGTGTCGGCACCGCGGTGGCCGCGCCGGCGGACGTCGTCAGCACCGCGGCGGTCACGGCGGCGGCGATGCCGGCCGCGGCGACGGGCAGGGCGAAACGTATCCGGCGTCTGTGCCGACCGGCTCCAGGCATGGGCGTACCCACTGAAGTCCCCCCTCGGGATCAGAAGTTCGGACGAATGTCGAATGCGAGTCCGAAGAGCGCGATCGTACAGCGAGCCACTGACAACGCAGAGGGCCGCCCCCTCAACAGGGGGCGGCCCTCCGATGACGCTGACTTCCCTTAGTCGCCGTTTCCAGGAGTGGTCTTCTGGATCTGGAGCAGGAACTCGGCGTTCGACTTCGTCTGCTTCATCTTGTCGAGGAGCAGCTCGATCGCCTGCTGCTGGTCGAGCGCGTGCAGCACCCGGCGCAGCTTCCAGGTGACGGCCAGCTCGTCGCTGCCGAGCAGGATCTCTTCCTTGCGGGTACCGGACGCGTCGACGTCCACCGCGGGGAAGATGCGCTTGTCGGCGAGCTTCCGGTCGAGCTTCAGCTCGGCGTTGCCCGTGCCCTTGAACTCCTCGAAGATGACCTCGTCCATGCGCGAGCCGGTGTCGACGAGCGCGGTGGCGAGGATGGTCAGCGAGCCGCCGTCCTCGATGTTGCGCGCGGCGCCGAAGAAGCGCTTGGGCGGGTACAACGCCGTGGAGTCGACACCACCGGAGAGGATGCGGCCGGAGGCGGGCGCGGCGAGGTTGTACGCACGGCCCAGACGCGTGATCGAGTCGAGCAGCACGACGACGTCGTGGCCCAGCTCCACCAGGCGCTTGGCGCGCTCGATGGCGAGCTCCGCGACCGTGGTGTGGTCCTCGGCCGGGCGGTCGAAGGTCGAGGAGATGACCTCGCCCTTCACCGACCGCTGCATGTCGGTGACCTCTTCCGGACGCTCGTCGACCAGGACGACCATCAGGTGGCACTCGGGGTTGTTGTGCGTGATCGCGTTGGCGATCGCCTGCATGATCATGGTCTTGCCGGTCTTCGGCGGGGCCACGATCAGACCGCGCTGGCCCTTGCCGATCGGCGCGACGAGGTCGATGATGCGGGTCGTCAGCACACCCGGGTCGGTCTCCAGGCGGAGGCGGTCCTGCGGGTACAGCGGCGTCAGCTTGTTGAACTCCGGCCGCCCGCGGCCGTGTTCGGGCGCCATGCCGTTGACCGAGTCGAGGCGCACGAGCGCGTTGAACTTCTCGCGGCGCTCGCCCTCCTTCGGCTGGCGGACCGCGCCGGTGACGTGGTCGCCCTTGCGCAGGCCGTTCTTGCGGACCTGGGCGAGGGAGACGTACACGTCGTTGGGGCCCGGCAGGTAGCCCGACGTACGGATGAAGGCGTAGTTGTCGAGGATGTCGAGGATGCCCGCGACGGGGATCAGGACATCGTCGTCGGCGACCTGCGGCTCGCCGGCGCCGCCGGCGAACTCGTCACGGCCACGACGGCCACGGCGGTCGCGGTAACGGCCGCGCCGGCCACGGCGTCCGCCGTCGAAGTCGTCGTCGTCCTGCGGGCCGTTGTCGCGCGGCTGCCGGTCCTGACGGTCCTGGCGGCCACCGCTCTGCTGCTGGCCCTGCTGCTGCCGGTCCTGGCGGCCGCCGCCCTGCTGACGGTCCTGCTGCTGGCCGCCGCCCTGCTGCTCGTCGCCCTTGCGGCGGTCGCCGCGGTCACGGTCCTGACGGCCACCGCGGTCGCGGTCCCGGCGGTCCCGGCGGCCCTGACGGCCGTCGTCACCGGCGTCGCCCCTGGCCTCGCCCTGCGCGGCGGCGGGCGTCTCGGTCTTGACCTCGGCGACGACCGTCTCGGGGCTGCCCGCCTCGGCGGTCGCCCGGCGCCGACGGCGCTCAACAGGCGCATCCTCTCCCCCACGCTCGGCTTCTCCCCCACGCTCGGCTTCGCTCGCGCGGGAGGGGCCCCCATCGCGGGAGGGGCCCCCAGCCGGCTGGCCGGGGATCTCGATCTGCTGCTGGGCCACGGCCTTCTCGGCGGCGACCTTCTCGGCCTTCTGCTCGGCCGGAGCGGCGCTCTCGTCGCCCGTACGGGTCTTGGAGGTGGCGCGGCGCTTGGGCTTGGTCTCGGTGGCGGTCTCGGCCTTGGCCGGAGCACCTCCGCCCGCCTGCGCCTCCTTGATGACCTCGATCAGCTGGCTCTTGCGCATCCGCGCGGTGCCCCTGATGCCGAGGCCGGATGCGACCTGCTGCAGCTCGGCCAGCACCATGCCGTCGAGGCCGGTACCGCGGCGCCGCCGGGAGCCGGCACCGGTGGCAGGCGCGGAGGCGTCCGTGGCGGGCGCGGCAGCGGTCTCCTCGACACGCGCGCCCATCAGATCGGTGGTGTCGCTCACGAAGGGTCCTTCCCTGGAGCGGACGTCGGCCTGTCTGGCTCGGCGACCGGTTGTGCTGTCCGGCTTCGGTTCTTGCTGTGTGAACCGTGCCGGGGCGGTGGTCCGCCTCAGCGGCGGAAGAGATTTCTGGTGACGGCGCTTCCCAAAGCAGTGACACCGAGTGGCTGTGTCACGTTGCTTGGTCGCACCAATTCCGGAGCTTTCCCGGCTTCCGGAGCGTGCCCGGCGAACCACTCAGTGCCCGGACGGAACAGAGTGTGGTTTGGGAGGCTCCCGGAAGAATGTCTGTCCCTGACGGGGACAACAAGCACCTCGCCATGGTGGGGTCGGGTGCAGACTTGAGATTAACACTACCGGATCCAACAAACATTCCCCCTCTCGAAATCCGGCGACGGTACGTAGTCAATTGCTGCTCGGGGCGCTGCTCGGGGCCGCGAGCGGAAGGACGCACGCGCCTTGTTCGTCGAGGTCGAGCCGGTTGGCGGCCCAGCCCTCGCCGGCGAGATGGGCGACCTTGTCGGCGTTGTCGGCGTCGACCAGTGCCAACACGGTGGGCCCCGCACCGGAGATGACGGCGGGCACCCCGTCCGCGCGCAGCCGCTCCACGAGCGCCGCGCTCTCGGGCATGGCCGGCGCCCGGTACTCCTGGTGCAGGCGGTCCTCGGTGGCGGGCAGCAGCAGTTCGGGGCGGCGGGTCAGGGCCTCGACGAGCAGGGCGGCGCGGCCCGCGTTGGCGGCCGCGTCGACGTGCGGGACGTTGCGCGGGAGCAGTCCGCGCGCCGTCTCGGTGAGGACCGGCTTCCCGGGCACGAAAACCACCGGAACGATGGAACCGGCGGGATCCATCCTGATCGCCCGCGCGGCGCCCGCGTCCATCCAGGAGAGCGTGAAGCCGCCCAGCAGACAGGCCGCCACGTTGTCGGGGTGGCCCTCGATCTCGGTGGCGAGCTCCAGCAGGGCGGTGTCGTCGAGCTTGGAGTCCCCGCCTATGGTCACGGCGCGCGCGGCGACGATGCCCGCGCAGATGGCGGCGGAGGAGGAGCCCAGGCCGCGGCCGTGCGGAATGCGGTTGGCGCAGACGATCTCGAGGCCGCGCGGCTGTCCGCCGAGCAGGTCGAAGGCGGTGCGCAGGGACCGTACGAGGAGGTGGTTCTCGTCGCGCGGGAGGGTCTCGCTGCCCTCGCCCGCGATGTCGATGAGCAGCCCGGAGTCGGCGACACGGACGACGACGTCGTCGTAGAGCCCCAGCGAGAGGCCGAAGGCGTCGAAGCCCGGGCCGAGGTTGGCGCTGGTGGCGGGGACGCGCACCCGGACGGCGGCGGCGCGGAAGGCTGGACCGGCCATCGCTCGATGACTCTCCTTGAGCTGCGTGATTGTCGAAGACATTCGATGAAGTTCGATGACATCCGATAGGTACGTGGAGACCCTCGGGCCGTGGAGACGGCGCGGTGCCGAGCCATGCGCGCAGGCATATGCGGCGGGCGGGTTCGGTACAGCCTATCGAAGGAAGGTTCTGTGGCGACATAGGGCGCACAGGAGGCGCACGATGCGTGTCGTAAGCCCCCTGTGCACCCCCCGCGGGGATCTCCCCCACGGGGTGGGTCAAACGTCGTTCTACGCGAGTCCGAGTCGCTCGGCGGCGGTCGGCGCGTCGACGGGGATCGTGACGGGCTGCGGGGCGCCCGCGACGGCCCAGTCGGGGTCCTTCAGACCGTTTCCGGTCACCGTGCAGACGATGGTCTGGCCCGGGTCGACCTTGCCCTGCTCGGCCGCCTTGAGGAGACCGGCGACGGAAGCGGCGGAGGCGGGCTCGACGAAAACGCCCTCCTGGGCGGCCAACAGCCGGTAGGCGCGCAGGATTTCACGGTCCGTCACCTCGTCGATGAACCCGCCGGACTCGTCCCGCGCTTCGAGCGCGTACTGCCAGGAGGCCGGGTTGCCGATGCGGATCGCGGTGGCGATGGTCGAGGGGTCCTTGACGATCTCGCCGCGCACGATGGGCGCGGAACCGGACGCCTGGAACCCCCACATGCGCGGAGTCTTCGCGGCGATGCCGTCGCCGGCGTACTCCTTGTAGCCCTTCCAGTACGCGGTGATGTTGCCCGCGTTGCCGACCGGCAGGACGTGGATGTCGGGCGCGTCGCCGAGCATGTCGACGATCTCGAAGGCGGCCGTCTTCTGGCCCTCGATGCGTACCGGGTTGACCGAATTCACCAGCGCCACAGGGTAGTTGTCGCTCAGCTCGCGGGCGAGGGTGAGGCAGTCGTCGAAGTTCCCGTCGACCTGGAGGATCTTCGCGCCGTGCACGAGGGCCTGGCCCATCTTGCCGAGCGCGATCTTGCCGCGCGGCACGAGGACGGCGCAGACCATCCCGGCGCGCACGGCGTAGGCGGCGGCGGAGGCCGACGTGTTGCCGGTGGAGGCGCAGATGACGGCCTGCGCGCCCTCCTCCTTGGCCCGCGTGATGGCCATGGTCATACCGCGGTCCTTGAAGGACCCGGTGGGGTTGGCGCCCTCCACCTTGAGGTGGACCTCGCAGCCGGTGCGCTCGGAGAGCACCTGCGCGGGCACGAGGGGCGTGCCGCCCTCGCGGAGGGAGACGACCGGCGTGCTGTCGGACACCGGGAGCCGGTCCCGGTACTCCTCGATGATTCCGCGCCACTGGTGGGTCATTGCTGGTTACTCTCCTTCAACCCGCATGATGCTGGCGACACCCCGCACGGTGTCGAGCTTGCGCAACGCCTCGACGGTCCCGCCCAGGGCGGCGTCGGACGCGCGGTGCGTGACGACGACGAGAGAGGCCTCGCCGTCCTTCCCCTGCTGCCGAACCGTATCGATCGAGACACCGTGCTCGGCGAACACGGTGGCGACCTGTGCGAGAACACCCGGTTTGTCGGCGACGTCGAGGCTGATGTGGTACCGCGTGACGACCTCGCCCATGCCGGACACGGGCAGTCCGGCGTACGCCGACTCCCCTGGCCCGGTGGTCGAGTTGAGCCGGTTGCGGCACACGGCGACGAGGTCGCCGAGCACGGCGGAGGCGGTGGGGGCGCCGCCCGCTCCGGGGCCGTAGAACATCAGCTGCCCGGAGGCGTCGGACTCGACGAACACGGCGTTGTAGGCGCCGCGGACGGAGGCGAGCGGGTGGCTGAGCGGGATCATGGCGGGGTGCACGCGCGCGGTGACGGAGCCGCCGTCCTCGGCCCGCTCGCAGATGGCGAGCAGCTTGATGGTGCAGCCCATGTTCTTCGCGGAGGCGAAGTCGGCGGCGGTGACCTCGGTCATTCCCTCGCGGTAGACGTCGTCGAGACGCACGCGCGTGTGGAAGGCGATTCCGGCGAGGATGGCGGCCTTGGCGGCGGCGTCGAAGCCCTCGACGTCGGCGGTGGGGTCGGCCTCGGCGTACCCGAGCGCGGTGGCCTCGTCGAGGGCCTCCTGGTACCCGGCGCCCGTGCTGTCCATCTTGTCGAGGATGAAGTTGGTCGTCCCGTTGACGATCCCGAGCACGCGGTTGACCTTGTCGCCGGCGAGGGACTCGCGCAGCGGCCGGATCAGCGGAATCGCGCCGGCGACTGCGGCCTCGTAGTACAGGTCCTTGCCCTGTCGCTCGGCGGCGGCGTGCAGGGCGGCGCCGTCCTGGGCGAGGAGCGCCTTGTTGGCGGAGACGACGGAGGCACCGTGCTCGAAGGCGGTGGTGATCAGGGAACGGGCGGGCTCGATGCCCCCGATGACCTCTACTACGACGTCGATGTCGCCGCGTTTGACGAGGGCGGTCGCGTCGGTGGTGACGAGGGCGGGGTCGATGCCCTCGCGGACCTTGGAGGGCCGTCGTACGGCGACGCCGGCGAGCTCGATGGGCGCGCCGATGCGGGCGGCGAGGTCGTCGGCGTGCGTCGTCATGATGCGCGCCACCTCTGAGCCGACCACTCCACAGCCCAGCAGCGCCACCTTCAGCGGACGCGTACGCATCATCCGACCTCGTTTCCTCATACCGTCATCGGTTGGACCAGTCTCACTCACCGGACGGGACTTTCTATCCATGGTCCGGATCGTGAGACATCGATTTCATTTTCACGGGGGTGGAAGACGGGAGATCTTCCACCCCTCTTTCTGTCGCTTCCGCCTCAGCCGACGTCGAGCCGGAGCAGGTCCTCCTCGGTCTCCCGGCGGACGATGACCCGCGACTCGCCGTCCTTCACGGCGACGACCGGCGGCCGGAGCACATGGTTGTAATTGCTGGCCATGGAACGGCAGTACGCGCCCGTCGCCGGTACGGCGATCAGGTCACCGGGAGCCAGGTCCCCCGGCAGGAACGCGTCCTTCACCACGATGTCCCCGCTCTCGCAGTGCTTGCCGACAACACGGGCGAGCATCGGCTCGGCGTCGGAGCGGCGGGACACGAGAGCGACGCTGTACTCGGCGTCGTAGAGCGCCGTCCGGATGTTGTCGGACATGCCGCCGTCGACCGACACATAGGTCCGCAGCCCGTCGAGGGGCTTGATGGTGCCGACCTCGTAGAGCGTGAACGCGGTCGGCCCGACGATCGCGCGCCCCGGCTCGACGGAAATGCGCGGCGTCCGCAGCTTGGCGGAGTCGCACTCGCGGGTGACGATCTCGGTGAGCGCCTTGGCGATGTCGTGGGGTTCGCGGGGATCGTCGTCGCTGGTGTAGGCGATACCGAGCCCACCCCCGAGGTCGATCTCGGGCAGCTCGACGCCGTGCTCGTCGCGAATGTCCTTCAGCAGCCCGACGACACGGTGGGCGGCGACCTCGAACCCGGACATGTCGAAGATCTGCGACCCGATGTGGGAGTGAATCCCGATGAGTTCGAGCCCGTCGAGCTGGAGCGCGCGGCGAACGGCTTCGGCGGCCTGCCCTCCCGCCAGCGGAATCCCGAACTTCTGGTCTTCGTGGGCGGTGGCGATGAATTCGTGCGTGTGCGCCTCGACGCCGACGGTGATACGGATCTGCACGCGCTGCCGCTTCCCGAGGGACTGCGCGATGTGGGCGACGCGGACGATCTCCTGGAAGGAGTCGAGGACGATCCGCCCGACGCCCGCCTCGATGGCCCTGGTGATCTCGCTCACGGACTTGTTGTTGCCGTGGAAGGCGATGCGGTCGGCGGGCATACCGGCGGAGAGGGCGGTGGCGAGCTCGCCCCCGGAACACACGTCGAGATTCAGCCCCTCCTCGTGCAACCACCGCACGACGGCACGGGACAGGAACGCCTTGCCGGCGTAGAAGACGTCGGCGTCGTGCCCGAAGGCGGTGCGCCAGGCACGGGCACGCTGCCGGAAGTCGTCCTCGTCGAGAACGTAGGCCGGGGTGCCGTGCCGCTCCGCGAGGGTCTTCACGTCGATACCGCCGACGGTGACGACACCGTTCGCGTCGTCGTCGCGGGTGACGGTCTGTGCCCACACCTTGGGGTCGAGTTCGTTGAGATCGGCGGCGGGACCGGAGTAGTGCCCCTCGGGCAGGACATCGGCGTGACGGGGACCGGCGGGATGTGCGGAACGGCTCATGTCGTGTTCTCTTCTGTCTCTTCCTGGCGCGGGGATCGAGTGAGTGGTGTCTTCGTCGTTCTTCGCGCTCAGAGGTGTTCGGGTGCGTCGATGCCGAGCAGGGAGAGGCCACCGGCCAGCACCGCCCCGGCGGCTTCGGCGAGCGCGAGCCGGGCACGGTGGGCGGCCAAGGGTTTCTCGTCCCCGAGCGGCAGCACCGCGGGGAGAAGAACGAGGGCCGCGTCGGCTACGGCGACCAGGTGACGGGCGAGCAGGTCGGGGGCGCGGTGGGCGGCCGCGCGGGAGAGGACTCGGGGGTGGTCGGCGAGGAGAGGGGTGACCTCTGCTCTTACGTCGCCCGGTCGGGCGGTGAAACCGAGGTCGGCGGCGTTGCGGCTGACGGCCCGGGTGCGGGCGTAGGCGTAACGGACCCGGAAGAGGGGATTCGCCTCGCGCTGCACGAGGTGGTCGGCGGTGACACGGGGCCGGTCGTGGGCGGCGGGGTGAAGGAGGGCCCAGCGGGCGGCGTCGCGGCCGAGGGTGAGGAGGGGGGCGAGGTCGGGGGTGGGGACGGGGACGGGGCGTACCTCGATGTCCGACGGGGAGAGTTCCTGAGGCGCGCAGTACGCATCGACACCTAGAACGGTCGCCCAGACGGACTCGGGAGGCCCGGCCTCACAGCTGGTGCGGACGTCGGCGCCCTGTGAGCGCAGGAGCCGGGCGACGACGTCCATGACGACGAGGGCACGGGGCTCGTGGGGGGCGTGCAGCCGTACGAGGTGAGCGGTGGGGGCACTCGGGGTGTCGTCGCCGCCGGCGGGGCCGTCGACGAACCCGTACCGCGGTCCGCGCCGCAGGATCTCCGCGACGAGCGAGGTGGACGCCGTACTCCCCAGACTGATGTTGAGGAAACCGGGCCCGGTGATCTCGACACCGCTGACGCCCTGCGCGCCGGCGAGATGCGGCAGCAGCAGCTCGGCGACGCGACGGGGGGTCTCTCCGGCGGGCCGGGCGAGCTGAAGGGCGATGTTGGTGGCGTAGTCACCGCACCCGCCGGCCCCCGGCACGGTCACCGAGGCCCGCTCGGGCACAACCACGCTCAGCTCCCCCTCGTCGACAGCACGGCGCACCGCGCGCAGCACGGTACGAGAGAGCTCGACGGGGGTCACGGGACAAGCGTAGGGGAGGAGGGGGGTGGGTAGGCCAGCCGGTTTGGCCGGGGGTCCGGGATGTGGACGCCGGGGTGAAGAGGCGGGGTCGAGGTGTTCATGCCGGGCGTCC
>NZ_BARG01000068.1 GCF_000376565.1 Streptomyces hokutonensis
GTACCTCTCAATTCCGCTGTGGGCACGGGGGGTTCGGGGCGGGCACGGGGGTTCGGGGCGGGCACAATCGCTTCGGGCGCGGGCGTTTCGGGGCGGGCGTGGCACCGGGTCGACGCGGGCACGGGCAGGTTCGACGGGGGCACGGTCCGGTCGACGCGGGCACGGGCGGCTCGGCACGGGCACGGCCCGATCGACGCGGGAACGGGCGGCTCGGCACGGGCGTTTCGGACAGGGACGGCTGTTTCAGTGCGGGCACGACCGGTTCGGCGCGGACCCATCTCTTGCAGTGCGGGTACGACCAACTGGAGGCCGGCCTGTCTTTCGCGATGCGGGCGCGACTGCCTCGGCGCAGACGCGTTCCTCGCGGTGCGGGCACGACCGTCTGGGCACAAGCCCGCCTCTCGCGGCGCGGGCGCGGCCACCTCGACGCAGGCCCGTCCCTCGCGGTGCAGACACAACAGTCTGGGCACAAGCCCGCCTCTCGCAGTGCAGGCACAACCGCCTCGAAGCAGACCAGTCGCTCACAGTGCAGGCACGACCACCTCGACGCAGGCCCGCCTCTCGCGGCGCGGGCGCGACCACCTCGGCGCAGGCCCGCCTCTCGCAGCGGAGACACAACAGTCTGGGCACGGGCCCGCCTCTCGCGGCGGAGGCGCGACCGCCTCGACGCAGGCCCGTCCCTCGCGGTGCGGGCACAACCACCTCGACACAGACCCGCCTCTCCCAGTGCAGGCACAACCACCTCGACGCAGCAGACCCATCTCTCACGGTGCAAGCACGACCACCTCGGCACAACCGCCTCCACTCCGGCGCGCCCCCACCTACTTGGGCGCAGCCACCGCACCGGCCAGTTCCCCGATGTCGGCCAGCATCCGCGCGCTGTCGGGCTCTCGCCCCGTGAACAGACGGAACGCGTCGGCCGCCTGGAAGACCGCCATGCCGCCGCCGTCGAGGGTGGCGCAGCCCAACGCGCGGGCGGTGCGCAGGAGTTGGGTCTCCAGGGGGCGGTAGACAACCTCGGCGACCCACAGACCGGGGTGCAACAGGCCTGCGGGGAAGGGCAGTCCGGGGTGGGCTGCCATCCCGGTGGGGGTCGCGTGGACGATGCCGTCGGCGTCCGCGAGGAGTCCGGGCAGCAGGTCGGGGGCGGCGCCCACCGCGCGGCCGGCGCCGAAGTGGCGGTTCAGGGAGTCGGCGAGGGCCACCGCCCTCGCGGGCAGCGCGTCGACGACGGTGACCCGCTCGGCGCCCAGCGTGAGCGTGGCGTGCGCGACGGCCGCGCCCGCGCCGCCCGCGCCGAGCTGGACGACGCGTTCCATGGGCGCGTCGGGCAGTCCGCGCGCGAAGGAGGCCGCGAAGCCGGTGACGTCCGTGTTGTGGCCGATCGCACGGCCGTCCGCACCGAAGACCACGGTGTTGACCGCACCCAGTGCCTCGGCCTGCGGGGCGAGCCCGTCGAGGTGCCCGATGACGAGCTGCTTGCACGGGTGGGTGATGTTGAGCCCGTCGAAGCCCAGGTCGCGGGCGGCGCGCAGCAGATCGCCCACCGCCTCCGGGCCGACGCCGAGCACGTCGATGTCGATGAGCCGGTACAGACAGCGCAGCCCCTGCCGGTCGGCCTCGCGTTCGTGCAGGGCCGGGCTGAGGGAGGGACCGATACCGGCACCGATCAGCCCGATGAGATACGACTCCTTGACGACATCGGCCACGGTGGCCCTCCCGAGCGAATCCGAATCACTAATGTACGAACTAGTACGTTAGCTATACCAGCATCGCGAGCCCCCGGGAAGCCCCGGACGGGAACTCGGCGCCCCGCCGCCCGGGCCCGGCTTCTACAATCACCGGCACTGGCCCCTCGCCCGAAGGAACCCGATGACCAGCGTCGAAGAACCGGCACGACCCAACGGACGGATCCGTGACGCCGTCCGCACCAGGGCCGAGATCCTCGACGTGGCGACCCAGGAGTTCGCGCGGGCCGGCTACGACGGCGCCCGCGTCGACGAGATCGCCGCCCGCACCCGCACCACCAAGCGGATGATCTACTACTACTTCGGCGGCAAGGAGCAGCTCTTCATGGCCGTCCTGGAACGGTCCTACGGCGTGATCCGCGAGGCCGAGCAGGGCCTGGACGTCGAGCACCTGGACCCGGTCGCGGCCATCCGGCGGCTCGCGGAGCTGACCCTGGACCACCACGAGCAGCACCCGGACTTCATCCGCCTGGTGAGCATCGAGAACATCCACGAGGCCGAGCACATCGCCGCCTCCGAGAAGCTCGGCAAGATCGGCTCGCCCGCCGTCGACGTGATCCGCCGCATCCTGGCGTCGGGGCAGGAATCAGGCCTGTTCACGGCCGACGTGGACGCCGTCGACCTGCACGCGATGATCAGTTCCTTCTGCTTCTTCCGGGTCGCCAACCGGCACACCTTCGGCGCCCTGTTCGGCCGCGACCTGACCGCCCCGGACCGGCGCGAGCACTACCGGACCATGCTGGGCGACATGGTGATCGCCTATCTGACGGCGGAGCGCGCGACGGACTGAGACGGTCCGACGGCACCCCTTGACACCCGGGAAACGTGGGCGCAACATCCCTACCCACCGAGACTAACTACCCAGTGGGTTAATTAGCCGCGACCCGGCGCCACCACCCCGCTCCCGTCTCTCCCCCACATCTCCCCGTCTCCGCTCACTCCGCCCCCGGCGGAGTCTCCGCGAAGGAGCAAGCCGTGTCCGTCCCCGCCAAAGCCGTCGGGCAGCCGAAGAAGGCGGCAGCCGCCGCCTGGATCGGCAGCGCCCTGGAGTACTACGACTTCTTCATCTACGGCAGCGCCGCCGCGCTGATCTTCCCCAAGGTCTTCTTCGACGACTCGGACCCGGCGACCGCGACCCTGCTCTCCCTCGCCACCTTCGGTGTCGCCTACGCGGCCCGCCCGGTCGGCGCGCTGTTCCTCGGGCACTTCGGCGACCGGGTGGGCCGCAAGCAGGTCATGATCTTCACGCTGCTGTTGATGGGCCTGTCGACGTTCCTCATCGGCTGTCTGCCCACCCGCGCCCAGGTCGGCTCCCTCGCCCCGGTCCTGCTCGTGCTGTGCCGGGTCCTCCAGGGGATCTCCGCGGCGGGCGAGCAGGCCAGCGCCAGCTCCATGACGCTGGAACACGCGCCGCCGGACCGGCGCGGCTTCTTCACCAGCTTCACCCTCAGCGGTACGCAGGGCGGCCAGCTCGTCGCCACCCTCGTGTTCCTCGCCGTCGCCCAACTCCCCGACAAGCAGCTGCTGTCCTGGGGCTGGCGAGTTCCGTTCTGGGCGAGTGTGCTGGTCGCGGTGGCCGGCTGGTTCATCCGCCGCAGGCTCCAGGAGACCCCGGCCTTCGCCGAGCAGGCGGCGACCGAGGGTGTCGTGAAACTCCCGCTCGTGGTGCTGCTGCGCGAGCACTGGGCGGACGTCCTGCGGGTGATCGCGGGTGCCCTCATCGCCTCCGTCTCGACGATCTTCACGGTGTGGGCGCTGGCGTACGCGACCAGCGACTCGGTCGGCATGTCCCGTACGTCGATGCTGTGGGTGGGCGCGCTCGCCAACCTCGTCGCCCTCGGCGCGATCCCCCTGTGGGCCACCCTGTCCGACCGCATCGGCCGCCGCCCGGTGTACCTGATCGGCGCGATCGGCAGCGCGGTCACCATGTTCCTCTACCTCTGGGCGATCTCGACCGGCTCCTACGCCCTCACCCTGATCCTCGGCATCGTCGCCTTCGGCGTCGTCTACAGCGCCGCGAACGGCGTATGGCCCTCCTTCTACGGCGAGATGTTCGCGACGCGGGTCCGGCTGTCCGGCATGGCCGTCGGCACCCAGATCGGCTTCGCCGTGGCCGGGTTCGCGGTCACGTTCGCCGCGCAGATCGCGGGTCCGGACGGCACGGACTGGTCCTCGGTGGCCCTGTTCACCGCGGCTCTGTGCGTCCCGCCGGCCGTCGCCGCGCTGTCCGCCCGCGAGACCCACAAGGTCCCGACGGAACTGCTCGGCGCGCGCTCACCCCGGGAGACCTCCCGGCCGGAGACGGTGAGGGCCTGACCGCCGCCGTTGACAGCTCACGTTGACAGCTGACGTTTCACGCAAGAACATCGGCCAGAACGAGCAGAAAAGAACAGTGCCGCCCGCGCGGCCATGCCATTGCTCCCCCGCCGGACACGTGGCTCGACCCCAACCGGGGTAGGACGGTGAGGAGGCCGGCGACCGGCCTTCGTGAACCTGCGCGCGCGGGGCGCCGACAAGGCATCGCGGCCCCGCGCCGCCCGGAGGGTCTCCGCGTGTACCGGCCGATTTCAGGGGCGGCCGGTGCACGCGGGCCCGGGGCTGACTATCGTTGCCCGATCACATGCGCGAAAGGTGGTCGAGGGGCGTGGCGGGGGCCGAGTGGATACGGGTGCCGGTCGGCGACGACGCCGGGCGATGGGCCACCCGGGGGCACAGCCGCAAGGTGCTGTTCGTCGTGCACAACGTGACCTCCGCGACCCGGCTCCTCGACGTACTGCCGCTCTTCCACGACGACTTCCGTGTGCAGCTGCTGGTCACCTGCACGGGATCGTCGGCATTCGCGGCCGGTGTGGCCGAGTTGCTCGCGGAAACGGGGGTGCCGGTGGTGCCCTGGGAACAGGCGACGGCAACACCGGTCGACTTGGCCGTCTCCGCGAGCTTCGGCGGTCAACTCCGGGCATTTTCAGGCGTATTGGCTGTGATGTCCCACGGTGTCGGATACACTAAGAGGCTGGGGACACCCAACACCCAACACCCAACACCCAACACCCGGCAGCAAGGTGGCGGAGGTCGAGGTTCCGGTGTTCGGGTTGTCGCCCGAGTGGTTGCTCGACGAAACCGGCCGGCCCGTCGCCGACGCGCTGGTGCTGTCCCACCCGGAGCAGCTGGAGCGGCTGCGTGCCGTCTGTCCCGAGGCCGCGCCCACGGCCGTACTGGCCGGTGATCCCTGCTGGGACCGCATGCTCGCGGCGCGCCCGTACCGGGAGCGCTACCGGCGGGCGCTCGGCGTCGGCCGGTCGCAGCGGCTGGTGGTCCTCAACTCCACCTGGAACCCGGAGTCCCTGTTCGGCGACGGCCCGGCCTCCGGCGACGACGTACTCCCGTCCCTGCTCCCCCGGCTG
The DNA here is from genome assembly GCF_000376565.1 of Streptomyces hokutonensis. Classification (GTDB taxonomy): domain Bacteria; phylum Actinomycetota; class Actinomycetes; order Streptomycetales; family Streptomycetaceae; genus Streptomyces; species Streptomyces hokutonensis. Next base: position 5,150 of record NZ_BARG01000068.1, read on the forward strand.
ACCTCCGAACTCCCCGTCGACGAGTACCGTCTCGCCGCCGTCCTGCACCCCAACATCTGGTACGGCCACGGCCCGGGCCAGCTCCGCGCCTGGTTGGACCGGTCCCGCCGCGCCGGACTCACCCTCGTCGACCCGCTGCACGGCTGGCGCCAGGCATTGCTCGCCGCCGACGCGGTCATCGGCGACCACGGCTCGGTGACCTACTACGCCGCCGCGCTCGGCACCCCCGTCCTCCTCGGCGCCGCACCCCTCGCGGGCCTCGCCCCCGACGCCCCCGTGCACGCCTTCGTCCGTACGGCACCCCGCCTGGACCCCGCCCTCCCGCTGCGCCCCCAACTCACCCGACTCATCGACACCCACCGCCCGTTGCCCACCCCGGCCGCCTTCACCAGCTCCGTCCCCGGCGAATCAGCCACCCGCCTCCGGCGCCTCTTCTACGACATCATCGGCATCCCCGAACCGGACGCGCCCGCGCTGCTCGAACCGCTCCCGCTCCCGCCGTTCGAACCCGCCGCGCACACAGTCCCGTTGCGGGTGCTCACCCGGCTGCTGGGCAGTGCCGAGGTCTCCGTCGTCCGGTTCGCGGGCCCGCACCCGGCGCCCGACACCGCGGCCGAGTCCCACACAGCGGTGCACGAGGACACCCGCGAGCAGGACCAACTCTCCCTGGCCGACGTGGTGTTCCGGCACGGCGCGGCGGACGACCCGCGCTTCGGGTCCCCCGCGCTCTGGACCACGGAGGTCCTGGCCCGGCACCCGCGCTGCGCCCTCGCCGTCTACGTCACCGGCCCCGGCGCGTGCACGGCCCGCACCGCGGACGGCACCCTGCTGCTCCTGCGCACCGAACCGCCCGCCGACGCCGACCCGGTCGCCTGCGCCTCGGCCCTGCACGCCTGGCTGGCCTCCGGCAAGTCATTGCACGAGGCGATGGCGCAGGGGCTGACCGTGCACACGGGCGGGGCCGTACACCGGGTGCGGGTCGCCCTCGGCTAACCCTCGCAGCGCTCCCGCAGGACACGCAGATACGACAGGTGCTGTTCCGCCTTCTCGTCGCGCAGGGCGTCGGCCGCCTCGTCGATCAGGGCGCGGGCGGCCGTGAACTCGCCCTGGGTCAGGCGGGTTTCGGCCAGGTCGGTGAGGGTGCGCGCAGTGTTGTAGGCCTCGCCGCTCGCGCGGAAGAAGGCCAGCGCGCGTTCCAGGCGGGCGACGGCCTCGGCCGGGCGGCCCATCCCGCGCAGCGCCCGGCCTCTGTGCCGTTCCAACAGGGCGCGGGCGCGCGGCAGATCGGCGGCACCCTCGTCGCCGGGACCGATGCCGTCGAGGATGCCGTAGGCCTCGTCGAAGGCCGCGTACGCCTCGTCGTACCGCCATTGACGCAGCCGGAGCAGACCGAGGAACTCGACGGCGGAGGCATGGCCGCGCACATGCCCGGCCGCCCGCTCGTCCCGCGCGGCGGCGAGCGCCTCGGGCTCAACCTCGTCCCAGCGCCTCAACTCCATCAGGCTGTGGGCGAGTTGGACATGGAGAGAGGCCGCGCCACGGGTGCCGGGGAAGTGGGCGTCCGCCGTACGTGCCCCGGTACGCAGCGCGGGCAGCAGGACGTCGTGGTGGCCGGCCTTGAGCTGGAGCGGCCACAGGGTCTGGCCCAGCAGGACGACTGTGTCCCAGTCCCCGAACTCCTCTGCGGCACGCACCGCTTGGACCAGGTTGGGGGCTTCGGCGGCGAGTGCGGCGACGCCTGCTCCCCGGTCCGCGTACGACAGCGGGGTGGGCGCGGACGGGACGCGCCAGCTCTCGGGCAGTGCCGCCTGCGCGGCGGCGAGGCCGAGGTGCACATAGTGCTGGACGGTGCGGGACACGGCGGCGGAGGACGCGGCGATCCCGTCCGTGGCGGCGGCGGTCCGTTCGGCGTGGGCGCGGACGGCGGGCCGGTAGCGGTAACGGCCGTCGTCGGTGCGCTCGACGAGCAGGGCGTCGGCCAGCTCACCGAGAAGCCGGGCGGCCTCGGGCTCGTCGGTGTCGGCCGCGCGCGCCGCCGCGGCGACGTCGAGGGCGGGCCAGTCGTAGAGGCCGGTCAGGCGGTAGAGGCGGGCCGCGTCGGGGGACAGGAGGCGGTACGAGTCCTCGATGGCGGACGTCACCGGGTCGGTGTCCGGCCCGGCGGGTGGCTGCGTCGGTGCGGTCAGCCGGGGTGCGGCGGCGCGCAGGGCGTAGGGGGAGCCGGCGCAGCGGTCCAGCACGGCGGGCAGTGTGGCGCGGGCGGCGGTGACCGTGGTCCTGCCGACGAGTTCGGTGAGGAGTCGTCTCGCGTCCCGGCGGGTCAGCGGGCCGACCGGGATGCGTAACGCGTCGAGGCCGACGAGGGGATTGCTCGCGACGACGAGGGTGACGACGTCGGCGGCCGAGGCGAGCAACGGCTGTACCTGGGCGCCGGATTGGGCGTGGTCGAGGACCACGAGGGCTCGGCGGTCGGCCAGGGAGGCGCGGAACAGGGTCGCCCGGTCGGCGGCCGAGGGCGGGATCTCCTCGTCGGGCAGGCCGAGTTGGCGCAGCAGTGTGGTCAGGACCGGTTCGGGGCCGAGGGTGCGCAGGTCGGCATAGAGCTGCCCGTCGGGGAAGCGCGCCGTCTGCCGTGCGCCCCAGTGGTGGGCGAGGGTGCTGGTGCCGATGCCCTCGGGTCCGTGCAGGAGTGCCAGCCGTGGGCGCCCGCCGAAGGGGCGCGTGGCCTCCTTGTCCAGGAGTTTCAGGGCCTCCTGACGGTCCGTGAAGGAACGGGGCGCCGGTGGGAGGCAGTGCCGTCCCGGGCCCGTGATCCGGCCCGGGGTGCGCACGCCGCGCGCGAACCGGGTCCAGATCAGGGCGAGTTCGGGGTCCTCGTGGACGCGGTCGTGGATCATGCGGGCGACGGCGTCGAGTTCGTCGGGGGTGGCCGGTGCGGGCACCTCCCGGCCGGCCAGGCGGCGGACCAGTCCGCCGGCCGATTCCCAGGCCAGCTTGCCGGCCTCGCTCGCCATTCCGGAGCCGACGGCCCCGAACACCGCGGCGATGGCGCTCATGGACACCGGATCGATCACCTCGTGCACTCCCCCGTCGTCCGCATGCCACCGTGTTGCGGATCAACTCTAGCGTCGGGGACCGGAGGTGACGATCGGTCACCCCAGGTCGGCACCCTTCGGGATGCCGTACACCCGCTCCACCCGCAGCCGCAGCACCAGCCGCCGGTCCCGGACCATGGCCGCCCGGTACTCGTCCCAGTCGGGATGCTCGCCGAGGACGTCACGGTAGAGCCGGATCAGCTCCTCGACGGTCTCGTCGTGCGGGTCCGCCGCCACCGGTGTGAGGTCGGCCGTGCCCTCGGCGACCGTGTACGCCCACCGGTCGGCGCTGGTCACGTGGTACGAGGCGCGGGGGTCACGGCGCAGGTTGCGGGTCTTGGCGCGGTCGTCGGTGATCGAGACGCGGATGGTGCGCTCGTCGGGGTAGTAGGCGTGGCTGACGTTCGAGAGCTGGGGCCGGCCGTCGCCCTTGAGGGTGACCAGCACCCCGCCGTGGCCGTCGGACAGCAGCTGAAGGAGTGGCGCGTCGTCCTGTGTCATATCGGCAACAACGAGTACCGCGCGTCCACCATTCCCCAGTAGACACTGTCTACGACCGGCTGGTAGACAGTGTCTATGAGTGATGCGGAAGCAGCGGGGCTGCGGGACCGGCTCGTCGACGTCGGCGTGGACCTGCTGGCGAGCGAGGGGGCGCAGGCGCTCACCCTGCGGGAGATCGCGCGACGGGCCGGTGTCTCGCACGGGGCGCCGCGCCGCTACTTCCCCACCCATCTGGAGCTGCTGTCCGCCATCGCGCGGCGCGGTTTCGCCGCGCTGGGCGAGCGGGCGGCCGCGGTGATCGGAGACGGTACCGCGAGCCCCCGCGCGCAGGTGACGGCGCTGAGCCGCACCTATCTGGGGTTCGCGCTCGACAACCCCGGCATGTACGAGTTGATGTTCCGTCACGATCTGCTGGAGAGCGGGCACTTGGGGCTGCGCGACACCAGCCTGCCGCTGTTCGGTGTACTGGTGGACCTGGTCGGCCGGGCGCGTCCCGACGTGGACGCCCGTCTGGTCGCGGGCGCGTTGTGGGCGAACCTGCACGGCATAGCCCAGCTCTGGCACTGGGGCAGCCTTCAACTGGCCACCGGCGCCGACGACTTCGCCCCCCTGCTGCGGTCGGCCCTCGACGCGCACCTGGGTCAGGACGGCACCCGATGACGGTGCACCGAAGGCTCGTACTGGCCAGCAGTGCGGCGGGGGCAGCGATCGTCGCGCTCGACGGGACCGTGCTCACCGTCGTACAGCCCACGCTGCAAAGGGAGTTGGGGGCGTCGCTGGCACAGGTCCAGTGGACGAGCACCGCGTATCTGGTCGCCGTGGCAAGCCTGTTGGTGTCGGCCGGGCGGATCGGCGACCGGTACGGGCATCAGCGGGTGTTCGGACTCGGCATGCTCGGCTTCGGACTCGCCTCGGCCGGGATCGGACTGGCGACCGGCGTCGGCTGGGTGATCGGACTCCGGGTCGTCCAGGGGGTGTTCGGGGCGCTGTTGCAGCCGGCCACGCTCGGCATGCTGCGCGCCGCGTTCCCGCCCGACCGGCTCGGCATGCCCATCGCCGTACGGACGAGTGTGATCGGAATCGCGGCGGCCGCCGGGCCGTTGGTGGGCGGGGCGCTGGTGGGCGCGGCGGGCTGGCGGGCCGTGTTCTTCCTCAACGTCGTGCCCTCGCTCGTGTTCGGCGTGCTCGCCCTCACCGTTCCAGGACCGCGGCAACGACAACCGAACGGTGTCCGGTTCGATCTGCCCGGCGCCCTGCTGCTCGCACTCTGCCTCGCCTCGCTCATCCAGGCCCTGGTGGATCTCCCCGGTTCGGCCGCCGGCCTCGCGGTGTCCGTGCTCGCGGCCCTTGCCTTCGTACGGCATGAGCGTCGTACGGCGCATCCGCTCCTCCCGTCGGACGTCGTCGGCTCGGCGGCGATCCGCGGGGCTCTCGGGATGCTGCTCGCCGCGTCGGCCGCGTTCTCCGGGACGCTGTTCGTCGTCACCTATTTCCTTCAGGACACGATGGGACTTGGCCCGTTCCAAAGCGCCCTCCGAGGGCTGCCGTTGGCCGCCGCGATGGTGCTCGCGGCACCCGCGACCGCCGTGGTGCTGCGCCGGGCCGGGGCACGTCGTACGGCCGGCGTGGCGATGGCGGTCGTAGCCCTGGCTGTTCTCGTGTTGTCCCGGTCCACGGGCACGGTCGCGGTATGCGCGGGTTTCGCCCTGCTCGGGGCCGGGTTCGGGACGGTCATGGTGGCCGCGACCCAAGTCGTCGTACGGGAAGCGACCGTGGAGTCGGCCGGGGTGGCGGGCGGGCTCAAGCAGACCGCGGGGAACGTGGGTCCGACGCTGGGCGTCGCCGCCGGAAGCGCGCTGATGGCCGCGAGCGGGTCCACGGCGGCCCTCTCCGTCCTCGCCGGAGTGGCCCTGACCGGTGCTCTCGCGAGTCTCGTACTGCCCGGCCGGACAGTCGCGTCGCTCACACATCACGGCGTTACAGGAGACCGCGCAGGTGTTCCTGCGCGACGATGAGTTCCGAGGTGTCCGGGGCCGGGTATGCGGGACCCCACCTCGTGAACGCAATTCGGAGGAGAGCCATGGCACAGCTGCGACAAGAGGTCGACCCGGACGAGGTCGGACTGGATCACAAGGCGCTGGACCGCCTGGACCAGCACTTCGCCCACTACGTCGACGTGGAGCGCCTGCCGGGCTTCCTGGTGTCCGTGGCCCGTCACGGCCGTGTCGCCCACCTCACCGCCCACGGGCACCGCGACGTGGCGGCCGGGCTGCCCGTGACGCCGGACACGTTGTACCGGATCTACTCCATGACCAAGCCGGTCACCGCGGTCGCCGCACTGCTTCTGATGGAAGAGGGCAAGCTCTCCCTGGACGACCCGGTCGCCGACCACCTCCCCGCCTTCGCGGACATGCGGGTCTACGACAGCGGTTCCGGCGCCGGCCTGAAGACCCGGCCGGTGGAGCAGCCGATGCTGGTCCGGCACCTGATGACCCACACCTCGGGTCTGACCTTCGCCTTCTACCACTCGCACCCCGTCGACGCCCTCTACCGGGAGGCGGGCCTGGAGTCGTCCGTGCCGGCCGGCGCCAACCTGGCCGAGACGATCGACGTGTACGCGAGCCTGCCGCTCCAGTTCGAGCCGGGCACGCAGTGGAACTACTCCGTCTCCTCGAACGTGCTGGGCCGGATCGTGGAAGTGGTGTCCGGGCAGCGGCTCGACGAGTTCTTCGCCGAGCGGATCTTCCGCCCGCTCGGCATGCCGGACGCCGGCTTCCAGGTCCCGGACGAGAAGGCGGGCCGACTGGCCGAGTTGTACGGCGACGCCGAGGGCGGCGGGATCGAGCCGATCCTCGGGCTGCCGCTGCGGGGCGGCCGGCCACGGTTCCTGTCGGGCAGCGGCGGGATGGCGGCGAGCCCGTACGACGTGCACCGGTTCGCGGAGTTCCTGCGGCGCCGGGGCGAACTCGACGGCGTCCGGCTGCTGGCCCCCGAGACCGTGGACCTGATGGCCAGCAATCACCTTCCGGGCGGCGCCGACATGCGTGCCTTCGGCAGCCCCGCCCACCAGGAGCCGGGCAACGACGGCATCGGTTTCGGCCTCAGTGTCTCCGTGGTCGTCGACCCCGAGCGCACCCAGGCCCCGGCGGGGCTGGGCACGTTCGGGTGGAGCGGGGTCGCGACGACGACGTTCTGGGTGGACCCGAGCCGGGATCTGACCGTGCAGTTCATGACCCAGCTGCGGCCGAAGTCCTCGCTGAAGATCATGCCCGAGCTGAAGCAGCTGCTGCACGAGGCGGTCACGGACTGATCCGCGACCGCCCGCTCACTGATCCACCCGCAGGGTGAACTCCAGCCCCTCCCCCGCCAGTTCGCTCAGCCACTCCCGTGACCGGTCCGCCGTCTCGGCCGCCCGGTTCAGGCCGGACGGCAGGTCGTCGCCGAGGATGTGCCGGACGGCGAGGGACAGGGGGCGCGAGACACAGCGGGCCATCGCGCTCTCCTCCTCGTCGCCCACGAGGTCGAGGAGGTAACTCCCGGACCAGGTACGGCCCGTGTCGCCGCGGACATCCAGCGATACGGCGAGGACGACCCGGTCGTGGTCGGCCTCCGTGGTGGGGTAGGTGGCCGCCAACTCCCTTGCCAGCGCGGCGATCCGGGTGTCGTCGCCCGCCTTCAGCTCCTCGAACACCGGCTCCCAGGCCCGCAGCCAGCCCTCCAGGCGCAGCGTGCCCCGCACGAAGGTGCTCGGCCGCCAGGCCGCGGGCAGCCCGTACTGCTCGATGAAGGGCACGCTGTCCCGGTTGGGATACACCTCGAAGGTCTCGCCGTCGACGACGTGCGGCCGGGTCACCTCCCAGGGGCGCTCGGCGACGGTCTCCGTCCCGTCCTCCAGATAGCGCGCCGGTGACCGCAGCGCGCCCAGGACTCCGGCGGGCGCCCAACTGAAGCGGTACCGGAAGTCGTTGGGCACCGCGGGGACTCCGCCGCAGTACGAGGTGAGGCTGTAGGAGGCCGCCCTGTCCGCACCGATCGCCTCCCGCGCACGGGCGACGAGGCTGTGCGCGAAGAGGTGGTCGATACCGGGGTCGAGTCCGGCCTCGGTGAGGACGACGACGCCCGCCTTCTCGGCCGCCGGTACCTGTTCGAGGACGGCGTCCGACACATAGCTGGAGCAGGCGAAGTGGGCCCGCCGGCCGACACAGGCGGCGAGCAGGGCCGCGTGTTCGGGCGCGGGCAGCATGGAGACGACGACGTCTCCGGGGACCAACTCGGCGGTGAGCGCGGCGAGATCGAACGCGCGCGGTTCCGCGCGTCCCGTCAGCCCCAGGTGGTCGAGGGCCTGGGCCGCGCGGTCCTCGGTGCGGTGCCACAGCCTCACCCGGTCGGCGGTGTCGCAGAGCAGGGCCAGCCCGCTGCCCGTGGACAGCCCGGCGCCGATCCAGTGCACGGCACCGCTCGCGCGCACCACGTCAGACATGGCCCAACTCCCCTTCCGCCACGGCGATTCCGAGTTCCCGGGCCTTCGCGCGGAACAGGTCGAGGCAGCGCCCCCACGCCCCGCCGGTCCCGAAGTCCAGGAGCTGGGGCAGCAGGGCGGCCGAGAAGTCGGTGCTGGACTCCTTGGGCAGGAGGGACGGCAGGTTGTCGATGGCGATGAGGTCGAGCGGGGGCCGTGCGTGCAACTGCCTTACCGGGGCGTCCCATTCGGTCGTGCGGTCGTAGACCGGCAGGACGTTGAGGGGCGAGCCGACGTCGCAGGTGACGTCGGAGACCGTACGGAGGCGGCGGCTCGGATCGTCGAGGTCCGGCTCGCGGAGGAAGGGCGGGACGGGGGTGGTCGCCAGGACGCAGTTGACCAGGACGTCGTGGGCCAACAGGGCCGGGCGGTCCAGGTTCCGGGTCTCCGCCAGGTCCCAACTCGTCGGCCCGATCCCGGCCGTGCCGAACGCGGCCCGCGCTCCCCGGCCGCTGCGGCCCAGCGCGCCGATCACCAGCGCGGTGAACTCGGTGTCCCCGGCGGCGGGTCGGAGTGTGCCGTCCAGCTCCTCCTTCGAGGTGGGCGCGAGGGGTGCGACCAGTCGGTTCCGGTGCTGGAGGACGGCGAGGGCCGCGCCCAGGTAGCCGGCCCAGAAGCCGAACGCGGCGAGGCGGCGCCCGGTGTCGTCCACCAGGTATTCGAGGTCGAGGAGCGCGCCGCCGCCGGTGCCGAAACGGCGCAGCAGATCCGTCGCGCCCGGCTGGCCCTTGTAGGCGTGACCGAAGAAGATGTGACGGTGCGTCAACTCGGCTGGCTCGTCCGGGAGTTCCTTCAGGCCGAGGATCACCGTGTCCTTCGGCGCCGACACCCAGGAGCCCGCGGGTGCCGTCTTCGCGCCGACCGCCTCGTACTCCCCTACCGGGAAGATCCGCTGCGGGGACTCCTCGACAGTGAGGGTCGCGCCGCTGTCGACGAGCCGGCGGGCGTCGGCGGGGACGACCGGGGTGCGGCGTTCGGTCGTGCGGGTCTCGTGGCGCAGCCACAGATGCAGCTCGGTCATACCAGGTTGTCCTCCGGGCGCGGGGCGTCGGCCGCGAACCGGCCGGCGCTCAGGGGGCTGACGTCCACGAAGGGTACGCGGCCGAGGTACAGGTCGCGGATCACCTCGCCGACCGCCGGCGCCTGGAGGAAACCGTGGCCGGAGAAACCCGTCGCGTACAGGAAGCGGGAGACCGAAGTCGCCTCGCCGATCAGGGCGTTGTGGTCCGGCGTGTTCTCGTACAGGCCCGCCCAGCCGCCGGTGCGGCGCAGGTCGAGGAGGCCAGGGGCGCGCCGCCGCATGGCCTCGGCGAGGCGCGGGATCCAGCGGTCGTGGGTGTCGGTGGCGAAGCCGGGACGCTCGTCCGGGTCGGACATGCCGACGAGGAGGCCGGGGCCCTCGGTGTGGAAGTAGAGGCTCGTCGTGAAGTCGATCGTCATGGGGAGCGTGGTCGGCAGCCCGGGGACGGGTTCCGTGACGGCGATCTGGCGGCGCAGCGGCTGCACCGGGAGGTCCACGCCCAGCATCGCGCCGACGGCCTTCGACCAGGCGCCGGCCGCGCAGATCACCGTGTTCGTGTCGATGCGGCCGAGAGTCGTGAGCACGGCGGTGACCTGGTCGCCGTAGGTCTCGATGCCGGTGACGTCGGTGTGGCGCAGGATCGTCGCGCCGTGCACGCGGGCGGCGGAGGCGTAGCCGTGGACGACGGCCTCGGGGGTGCAGTGGCCGTCGTCGGGCGAGTAGGCGGCCGCGATGAGGCCCTCGGTGTCGATCAGCGGGGAGAGGCGGCGGGCCTCGGCCGGGTCGATCAGACGGCTGGGCACGCCGAGGGAGTTCTGCAGCCGGACCCCCGCCTCGAAGGAGGCGACGTCCTCGGGCCTCGACAGGAGGAACAGGTAGCCGACGCGATGTAACCCGATGTCGTGGCCGGTGTCCTCCTCGAAGCGGTCGAAGGCCTCCAGGCTGCGGGCGCCGAGCTGCACGTTGAGCCCGTCGGAGAACTGCGCCCGTACCCCGCCGGCCGCCTTGGAGGTGGACCCGGCGGCGAGTTCGTCCCGTTCGACCAGGACCACGTCTCTGACGCCGGCCCGGGCCAGGTGGTAGGCGATGCTGGTCCCGACGACCCCGCCGCCGATGACGACGACCTCGGCCTGACGCTTCACGGGCGCTCCTTCTGTGGCGCGCCGGTGACGGCCCGGGCCGCGGCAGGGTCCTGGATGCCGGGTCCGGCGCTGGTGTGGGGGACGTGCGGTTCAGCGACCCGGTCGCCGGAGAGGAAGAGGACGTCTTCGGTCATTCCCTCTTCCTGTCCGGAATCCGCTCACCGGAATCAGGACCAGTGCGCCACCGCGTCCAGATGGGGCAGGCGGTGGTCCAGGCGCTCCCGCTTGGTGCGCAGGTAGGTGATGTTGTTCTCGCAGGGCTCGATCAACAGCGGCACTTCTTCGGTGACTTTGATGCCGTGTTCCAGCAACGACTCGCGTTTGCGCGGGTTGTTGGAGAGCAGACGGACGCTCGCCACCCCGAGGTCGTGCAGGATCTCGGCGGCGACGCCGTAGTCGCGGGCGTCGACGGGCAGGCCGAGGGCGAGGTTCGCCTCGACGGTGTCGAGGCCCTCCGCCTGCAGCGCCATCGCGCGCAGCTTGGCGAGCAGGCCTATGCCGCGGCCCTCGTGGCCCCTCAAGTAGACGACTATGCCCCGGCCTTCGGCGACCACGGCCCGCATCGCGGCGTCCAGCTGGTCGCCGCACTCGCAGTGCTGCGAGCCGAAGGCGTCGCCCGTCAGGCACTCCGAGTGCAGCCGGGTGAGTACGTCGTCCGTGCCGATGTCGCCGTAGACCAGGGCCACTTGCTCGTCACCGCGGTCGTGGTCCAGGTAACCGATCGCCTGGAATTTGCCGTACACGGTGGGCAAGGGAGCATTCACGACGCGTTCCGCGCCCCTGGGCTGCGCGGACTTCTGCTTGCCGAGTACGCCAATGTTTTCTGTCATGATCTGGTTCCTAAGCAGAGACGAAAGGCCGTGAAACAATGAATGGTTCGGGCTCACGGACGGCGGCATACGGACTGGTGCCGGCGGACACCACGGAGGACGTACGGGCTAGGGGGGCAGGTGTCTCGGCACAGGTCGCGGTCCTTCCGGTCGGCAGTTTCGAGCAGCACGGCCCGTATCTTCCCCTGGCGACCGACACCCTCGTCGCCTGTGCCGTGGCCCGGGAGATCGCCGCGGCGTACCCGGTGCACCTGCTGCCGCCGGTGACGATCGCCTGCTCGCAGGAGCACGCGGCCTGGCCGGGGACCGTCAGCATCTCTTCCGTGACCCTTCATGCGGTGGTGCGGGACATCGCGGACTCGCTCCGCCGCTCGGGGGTGAAGGCCCTGGTGGTGGTCAACGGGCACGGCGGAAACTACGTACTGGGCAACGTCGTTCAGGAGTCCTCCGCGCGCGGTGAGCGGATGGCGCTGTTCCCGGCCGCCGAGGACTGGGAGGCGGCGCGGGAGCGGGCCGGGGTGCTGACCTCGCTGCTCACCGATATGCACGCGGGGGAAATCGAGACCTCCATTCTTCTGCACGCTCATCCCGAATTGATCCGTCCCGGTTATGAGACCTCCGATTTCGTCGCCGACGACCGTCGCCATCTTCTGACGCTCGGTATGGCCGGCTATACCGAGTCGGGCGTCATCGGGCGCCCGTCGCTCGGCTCGGCGGAAAAGGGGAAGGCCTTGCTGGCGAGCCTCGCCGATTCCTTCGGCGCGTATTTCTCGGTGCTGACCGCGGACTCCTGAGCGGGCGCCGGGTCCGGTACGGCGGTGCCGGGCCCGGCGGTGCGCAGGCCGGTGTACCAGCGGGCGACCAGCACGAACAGGCCGGGCACGGCGGCGGCGAAGCTGAGCACGCCGTAGATGACGGCGACGGACAGGCCGCTGCTGGCGCCGAGGCCCGCGGCGCCGAACGCCCAGGCGGTGACGCCCTCGCGGGGGCCCCAGCCGCCGACGTTCAGCGGCAGGCCCATGGCGACCAGCGCGAGGACCGCGATGGGGAGCAGCTGGCCGACGGTGGCGGACGATCCGGCGGCGTGCGCGGCGACCACGAACATCGCGAGGTGGCCGGCGAGGACGACCAGCGAGGAGAGGGCGACGCCGGGCCAGTTGGCGCGGGAGAAGAGTCCGGCGCGCAGCTCGTCGAGGGTGGTGCGCAGGGCGCGGCCCCGGCGGGTGGCGGTGGGCGGGCGGTTCATCCGTACAGCGGCCACGACGGCGAGGGCTCCGACGGCGCCGAGCAGGACGAGCGGGGCGATGCTGCGGGCGTCGGCCATCACCGGGGAGTCCAGGCCCAGCAGGACCCCCACCCCGACGACGGCCAGCGCGATCTGGCCGGCGACACGTTCGAGGACGACGGCGCGGACGGCGCGGCCCATGTCGCCGGCGCTCTGTCCGTGGCGTACCGCGCGGTGCACGTCGCCGAGGATGCCGCCGGGCAGGGCCGCGTTGAGGAACAGGGCGCGGTAGTAGTCGGCGACGGCCGGGCCGAGCGGCAGTTTGATGCGCAGTCCGCGCGCCACCAGCGCCCAGCGCCAGGCGCTGAACACCGTGGTGACGACCCCGATCGCGAGGCCGATGAGCAGCGTCGGTGCGTCGATGCGGCGCAGGCCGTCCAGGAAGACGCCGGTGCCCAGGCGCCACAGGAGGACGCCGAGGATGGCGATGCCGGCGACCGAGCCGAAGTGGGTGCGTACCGCGCGGGAGTTCACCCGGGTCAGGATCGCGCGCAGGACGCGGCGGGCGCCCCAGGCGCGGTCGGTGCCGGGTCGCGGTGCGGCGACGATCACTCCGATACGGTCGCCGGAGACGGCCGCGCTGTGCAGCGGCGGGGTGTGCGCGGGCCGCCTGTGCACCTCCTCGACGGTGGCCGGGGCGCGCAGTTCGAGTGCGACCGGCGCGGGCCGTTCGACGCGCACCCGGCGCCTGGTGGTGCCCGGTCGCGGTGCGACCGTCCTCATCGTCTCGACGCTCATGACGCTCCCCCTGTGGGCCGGGCCAGCGCCAGCAGGTCGCTGTGGTGGACCAGCACGGTCAACTCCCCCGCCGCGCAGGCCGCGAGGCGGTCCCGCAGATAGCGGTCGGCGCGTTCCTTCAGTTCCGGGCGTTCCTCGACGGCGGCGCCGACCCAGCCGCGCAACCACTCGGCGGTCAGCGCGAGGTCGTCGGGGCCCAGGCGCCAGGCGCTCGGGTGGACGCGGACCGTGGCGCCGTGCGCGGCGAAGGCCTCGCAGGTGACGGTGACGGCGTCCGGGCCGAGGAGTCCGTCGCGCCGCTGGTGGGCGTTGAACGCGTCGGCGATCTCGGCGTCCATCGGGTGGGCCGGGGTGAGTTCGACCCGTCCGGCGACGGAGAGGGTGAGCAGCGCGGGGCAGCCGGCGCCGACGCAGGCGGTGACGAGCGCGTCGACCTCCTCGCGGGTGAGGACGTCCAGGAGCGCGGAGGCCGTCACCAGGGAGGCGCCGACCAGCGCGTCCGGGGTCAGCCGGGCCACGTCGCCGCGCCGGGTCTCCACCGTGACGCGGCTGCCGTCGGCGGCGGCACGCGGGGAGGCGACGGCGGCGAAGTGCAGGAGGTAGGGGTCGCGGTCGTGCAGGATCCAGTGCTGGGCACCGTCCAGGCGCGGGGCGAGCCAGCGTCCCATCGAGCCGGTGCCGCAGCCCAGGTCGTGGATGACGACCCCGGACTTTCCGGGCAGGTTGGCGAGCCGGATGCGCAGCGGGTCGAGGAGTTCGGGTGCCCGCGCGACGGCGTCGGCGCCCTCGCGCAGCTCCAGCCACTCGGGCGCGTAGCGCGGCGGGTCGTCGGGGCCGACGTCGCGCAGCCGTACGGTGGCCCGCTCGCCGGGGCGGGTCGCGGGTCCGGCGCCGGGGATCACGGCACCGTGCCCGGCCTGCTCGCCGGTGTCCGCCGAAACGGTTCCCGCCATCACGTCCTCCACTGCGGTCTGTGCCGGGGGCACGAGCATCCCCAGCGGTACGCCCCGGGGGCCCGGCTGCGCGGGGATGCGCTGTCCGGTGGCCGGCGGGGTGGTCGCCGTCTTCCTCATGCCGCCCTCCGGGATTCGCTGGGGAGCCGGGTGAGTACACCGGCGAGGCTGCGGGCCGTGGTGGCCCATCCGTCCAGGGCCGCGCGCCGGCCGCGCGCCGCCGCCTTGAGCCGGCGGCGCACATCGGCTTCGCCGAACCAGCCGCGCAGTTCGGCGGCGAGGGCGGCGGGGTCCTCCGGCGGGACGAGGATGCCGGGCACCCCGCCGTCGGGGGCGCGGCCGACCGCCTCGGGCAGCCCGCCGACGTCCGTGGCCAGCACGGGGATACCCCGTGCCAGGGCCTCGGTGACGGCCATGCCGTAGGTCTCGGCGTACGACATGAGGACCATGAGGTCGGCGGAGGCGTAGCTGGCGTCGAGCTGGGCGCCGGCCTGCGGGCCCGCGAGGTGCAGCCGGTCCTGGAGGCCGTACTGCCTGATGAGGCCGCGCAGGTGGTCGACGTACTCGGGGTCGGTGCCGAGGCCGCCGACGCAGGTGCAGGTCCACGGCAGGTCGGCCGCGGCGGCCAGCGCCTCGATCAGCCGGTGCTGGCCCTTGCGCGGGGTGACGGCGGCGACGCACAGGAGGCGGGAGACGCCGTCGGTGCCGGAGGCGAGGGGGGCGATGTCGGCGCCGGGGGTGGCGACATGGACCCGCTCGGGGGCCAGGCCGTGGTGGGAGACGAGGCGGCGGACCGCCCAGTCGCTGGTGCCGATGACCGCCGACACCGCCCGCAGGACCGTGCGCTCCTTGGCGTCCAGCTCCGCGGCGACGGCGGCTTCGAGGCCGGTCTCGTCGCCGAGCGGGAGGTGGACGAGGACGGCCAGGCCGAGCCGGTCCGCCTCGGGGACGACGATCTCGGGGACTCCGCAGGCCACGAGCCCGTCGAGGAGTACGGCGGCGCCGTCCGGCAACTCGCGCAGCACCCGGGCGAGTTCCGCGCGGGCGGCGGCACCGGGCCGGGGCCATTCGCCGTCGACGGCGTGCTTGTGGACCTGCCAGCCGAAGCCGGGGAGGTCCAGGCTGACCCGCCGGTCGTAGGCGTTGCCGCCGCTCGGCGCGGCCGGGTCGTCGACGCCGCCCGGCATCACGAAGTGCACGGTGCGCAGGGACATGGGGATGATCTCGGCATTCCGGGAGGCCGCGCGCTGTGCGGGCAGGAATCCCAGCGAGGGGGCGCGGTCGATGGTCACGTCGCTCACAGGGCACGCTCGTAACTCGCCCAGGCGACGTGCGACTCGTGCAGGGTGACCTGGAGTGCGGCCAGACCGCGGGCGCCCTCGCCCAGCGCGCCCTTCTCGATCCGCTCGGCGAGCCGGTCGGCGATGACCTTCGCCAGGAACTCGGTGGAGGTGTTGACGCCCGCGAAGTCGGGCTCGTTGTCGAGGTTTCTGTAGTTCAACTCGCTGACGACGGCGCCCAGTTCCTGGGTGGCCAGTCCGATGTCGACAACGATGTTGTCGTCGTCCAGCTCTGCGCGCCGGAAGGTGGCGTCCACCAGGAACGTGGCTCCGTGCAAACGCTGCGCGGGGCCGAACACTTCGCCGTGGAAGCTGTGGGCGATCATGATGTGATCGCGGACGGTGATGCTGAACAACGGACGACCCTCCAGGTGCGGCGCGTCTGGTCCCCCGGCTGATCCCTGCCGGGGGATGCCGTGTAGTACGGCTGCACGCCTCCCCCTGTTCAGCCCTCTCTCACTCTTTTCTCAGGTCAGACGCGCTTGTCGTAGCGGATTGAACGATTCTCAACCGATGTCGGTGTATCGGACCCGGTGACACAGTGCCGGAATCTCTCCGGAGGCGAGCCTCGGCAGCAGGTCCGGCAGCTCCTCGAAGTCGCTCTCCCCCGTGACCAACGCGTCGAGCGCGGGGTCGGCGAGGAGTTCGAGGGCGAGGGCGAGGCGGTCGGCGTAGCTGCGGTCGGCGCGGTTCGGGGAGACGGTGCCGACCTGGCTGCTGCGGATGACCAGGCGGCGGGAGTGGAAGGCCTCGCCGAGCGGGAGGCTGACCTTCCGGTCGCCGTACCAGCTCAGTTCGAGGACCGTGCCCTCGGGAGTGAGGAGTTCCAGGGCGCGGGCGAGGCCCTGTTCGGTGGCGCTGGCGTGCACGACCAGGTCGCAGTCGCCGAGCGCGTCCGCCGGGAGCGCGAAGCCGACGCCGAGGGCCTCGGCGGTCTTGGCACGCGTCGGGTCGGCGTCCACCAACTGCACGCGTACGCCCGGGAAGCGGGCCAGCAGCGCGGCCACCGAACACCCGACCATCCCGCCGCCGACCACCGCGATCCGGTCGCCGATCAGCGGCCTCGCGTCCCACAGGGCGTTGACGGCGGTCTCCACGGTCCCGGCGAGGACGGCCCGCCCGGCCGGCACCGAGTCCGGCACCGGTGTCACGGCGCTCGCGGGGACGACGTAGCGCGTCTGGTGCGGGTAGAGGCAGAAGACGGTACGGCCGAGCAGCGCGGCCGGGCCCTCCTCCACGACACCGACGTTGAGGTAGCCGTACTTCACCGGGCCCGGGAAGTCGCCCTCTTGGAACGGTCCTCGCATGGTCGCGTACTGGTTCTCGGGGACGCCCCCGCGGAAGACCAGGGTCTCGGTGCCGCGGCTCACGCCCGACCACAGGGAACGGACCACCACCTCGTCCTCGGCGGGGTCCGGCAGAACGACGTCGCGTATCTCGCCGTGACCCGGTGCACCGATCCAAAACGCCCTGGCGGTGCGTTTCATCGGAATCCTCCTGAACGATCGGGAAGCTGTTCACGTACGGGTAACCACAGGCCGCGCACAGTACGCGGCGTTGATCGACTCTGTCATATGGCCGGAGGGTGTGCGGTGGCCCTGAACAACACATACGAAGCAAGGCTGGTCCAGCAGGAGACCGCTGTGGGAGCGGGCGTTCAGATCCTGTTGCTGGCGTTGCTCGGTACGGCGATCGGGATGGGCCCGGCGGGCTGGCTGACCGGACTTGCGTTCGCGATCGCCACCTGGGCGGTGCTCTCCCAGGCCCTGCACAAGTCCCGGACGCGCAACTTCGGCCCGGCCAACCGGGTCACGCTCGGCCGCGCCATCCTGGTCGGCGGGGTGACCGCGCTGGTCGCGGACTCCTTCGAGAGCTCGCCCCCGGTCACGCTGCTGGTCGGGCTGACGGCGGTGGCCCTGATCCTGGACGGCGTCGACGGCAAGGTCGCCCGGCGCACGGGGACTTCCACCGCGCTGGGCGCGCGCTTCGACATGGAGGTCGACGCGTTCCTGATCCTCGTCCTCAGCGTGTACGTCTCGACGCAGCTCGGCCCGTGGGTCCTGCTGATCGGCGCCATGCGCTACGGGTTCGTGGCCGCCGCCCGCGTCTGGCTGTGGCTGAACGCCCCGCTGCCGCCGAGCACCGCCCGCAAGACGGTCGCCGCCACCCAGGGCATCCTCCTGCTGCTGGCCGGCTCGGACCTGCTGCCGCACACGGCCAACCTCGCCGTGGTGGCGCTCGCGCTGGGCACGCTGGTGTGGTCGTTCGGCCGCGACATCCTGTGGCTGTGGCGCACCTCCCGCACCGCCCTCGTCGAGGAGGCCCCGGCCGAGGAGAAAGTCCTCGAACTGGTCTCGCAGTAGCACCGGTCGTACCGAAAGGGCCCGGACCACCTGGTGGTGGATCCGGGCCCTTCGGCTTGCCGTACTACCCGTACGACTCGAGCGCTACGGCGGCTACGACCGCGGCGAGCGGCTGCGGACGACCGCGAAGGCGCCGGCCGCGAGGCCGAGGACGCCCACGATCAGCCCGGCGACGCCGAGCCCGCGGGCGGTCGAGTCGCTGCTCGAACCGCTCGACGAGGAGGCGGACGTCGTCTTCGTGGCGGTGGCCGCCGTGGAGGCCGAGGCGGCCGGGGTGCCGTCGCCGTCCTCGCTCTCCTTGGCGGTGAGCTTGAGGACGGGCGCCGGGTTCTCCGGCTCGTCCTCGCCCGCCGCGGCCTCCTCGATCCAGCGCACTACATCGCCGTCCGCGTAGGTCTGGAGCGTCTTGAACGTCAACTGGTCGGTGTCATCGGGCAGTTGGCCGAAGGCGACGTTGAAGTCCTCGAACTGTCCGGCGCCGATCTTCCCGCCGGTCCAGGTGATCTCGGAGACGGCGTCGGTGATGGTGCCGTCGTCGGTCTTGACCGGCGTCTTGAGCTTGCTGGTGGTGACCTTCGCGGTCCAGCCGTTCTGCGGGGTGACCAGCACGCCGAGGACGGGGTGGTCGGTGGGCAGAAAGACCTGGACCTTGGTGGTGCTGGACTTGTCCTCCTCGTTGGGGACCCGGAAGGTCAGCACTCCGTCCGTGGCTCCCTTGGCGTAGCTCTCGGGGTGGACGGTGACATGCGCGGAGGCGACGCCCGCGGCGGCCAGGACTCCGGCGGTGGCGAACGCGGCGACGGTGCCTGCGCGGCGCAGGGTGGTGCGGTATGCGGACATGGTGAGGTGATCTCCGTACGGGAAAAGGAAGTTGGCAGGTCAGACCGGGTACGGGATCGGGACCGGTGGACCTCTGCGGCTGACCGCGTGCCGCAGGAGGAGCTGGCGGAAGGGGGCCGCGTCGGCGCCGGTGCGTCCCGGACCCACCGTGCGCGCGGACAGGGGTGCGGGGGCGTCCCGCCACCAGGCCACCAGCCCGGGTACGAAGGCGACGGCCCAGCGCAGCAACGACCACAGGGCGGCCTCACCGCGCCGCAGCCACCAGGCCGCGACGAGGGCGGCGACGACATGCGCGGCCACGGCGTGCGGGGTCATCGCCTGCGTCTGCCGCATCGGGGCCATGGCGCCCCCCGACATGTGCGCCATCCCGGCCATCGCCATCCCGGCCCGGGGCCGCGCGAGGTCGAAGCCGAGGTGCAGCGCCGCCTGGGTGGCGAGCATGGCGGCACCGATGCCGGGCAGGGACCGTTCCCGACCGCCGAGCAGGAACCCCATGCCGAACACGGCGAGGAACCCGGCGCCGTCCGCCCACGGCGGGGGCGTCGCGCCGGTGGCGAGCCCGTGCCCGGCGGCAGCCAGCAGCACACACACCGCGGCGAACACCGCGGCGCGCAGGCTCCGTACCGCCGGGGATGCGCTCATGGTGACGGATCCTCCCACGGGCCGCTGCCGCCGTTGCCGTCGATGGCTGTTTAGGGGGCAGCTCATATCTGGTTCATGGCTTGGTACGGCGGTGACACGTGGGGCGTTCAGCGCGGGTGGGCCGACTCGTGCGCGGATTCGTCGATTTACCGGGATACGGCGGCCGGGGCACCCGCGCGGGGCAGCAGCGTGACCGCCGCGACCGGTACGGCGGCCAGCACCAGCCACGGAACGGCCGCGGGCAGTCCCGTGTCGAGGAGCGTGCCGGTGGCCGCACTGCCGAGGAGGACGATCAGCCCGGAGACGGAGGAAAGGGCCCCGGTGTAGAGACCGAGGCGGCCGGGTTCGGCGAGATCCGGGACCCAGGCGCGGGCGACGGGCGCGATGAGCATCTGGCCGAGGGTGAGCAGCACGACGAGGACGGTGGCGGGCAACAGCCCTGTCGTGCCGGTGAGTTGGGCGGGCCGGGCCACCGCGACGGCCGCGAATCCTACGGCGATCAGCAGCAGCCCGGCCGCCATGGACCGCCGTGGATCGAGCCGCTCCCCCGCCCACCGCGTGACCGGCAGCTGCGCGGTCACCACGAGCAGCGAGGACAGCGCGAACAGCCAGGCCAGCGGCGCCTGCGAGCCCGCCGCGCGCTCGACCTCCTCGGGGAGGGCCAGATAGAGCTGGTTGTAGGCGAGGAGATAGGCGCCGTAGGCACAACACAGCGCCAGGAAGGGCCGGTTGCGTACGAGAGCCCCCGTACCGCCCTTCTCCGTGACCCGCGTCCGCCCCGGGATGTGCTGCGGCAGCAGCCGGGCGTGCCCCGCGAGTACGAGCACGAAGATCCCGGCCCCGGCGAGACAGGTGACCCGGAAGTCCACCGAGAGCAGCAACGCACCGAGCAACGGCCCGACGAACGCCCCCACTTGACCCGCGACGGTGAACAGCGCGAGCACGCGCGCCCGTTGGCCTCCGCCTGTTGCCTCCCACTCGACGGCTTGGCGTGCGACCTCCGACTCGACGGCAGGCGAGAACAGTGCGGCGGCGAACCCGATGAGCAGGACGGCCCCGACGACCGCCAACGTCCGTTCGGCGTACCCGAGCCAGCCGAACCCGGCGATCCGCAGCACGCACCCCGCGAGCACCACGGGCCGCACCCCGTACCGGTCGGCCAGCGCCCCGCCCACCACGAACAGCCCCTGCTGACTGAAGGTCCGCAGCCCCAGCACCAGCCCGACGAGCCAGCCCGCCATGCCGATCACGTCCGCCAGATGCTCGGCGAGAAACGGCAGCACGGCGAAGAAGCCGAGGTTGAAGGCGAGTTGAGTGAGGATCAGCAGCCGGAGCAGCGGCGGGAGCGGAGTCCGTACGACGGTCGCCGTGCTCACCGGGCCGCCAACTTCCCTTGTCCTACGGCTCGTAGGCTGCCCGCCGCCGTCACCGCGAGGGCGCCGAGGAGGGCGAGTACGGCGGCGGGGGCGAGGACCGCCCAGGGGGCGCGTTCGGCGTAGGGCTGGTTCTCGGCGAGGAGCAAGCCCCATTCCGGGGAGGGCGGTTGGGCGCCGAGTCCGAGGAAGCCGAGCGACGCGAGAGCGAGGGCGACACCGGGCAGGCGGAGGAGCGCGTGCCGGGTGACGGGCGGCAGGACGGCGGGCAGCAGCGAACGGCGCAGGACGTGCCAACGGCCCGCGCCCAGGCCCCTGGTGGCGGTCACGTGCAGAGTCGCGCGCTCCTGGCGCAGCAGTGCGGAGGTGTGCGCTGCGAGGGGAGTCCAGGCCAGGAGGGCGACGGCGAGGGCGGGCGTACCGCTCCCGCTGCCGGCCACGGCGGTGACCAACAGGGCGGCGAGGACGGGCGGTACGGCGTTCACCGTATCGACGAGGGGTCCGGACAGCCGGGGCAGCAGTCCGAGCAGAACGCCGGTCACGAGCGCGGCGATGCTGATCGTCAGGGCGAGCAGCAGGGTGTCGACGGCTCCGTGGGCGATCCGCGCGAGGAGATCACGGCCGAGCGCGTCGGTGCCGAACGGGTGGGCCCAGGTGGGGTGTTGGAGGCGCAGGCGGGTGTTCAGGGCGAGGGGGTCGCGGGGCAGGCCGAGCGCGAGGACACCGAGGAGGAGGGTGCCGTACACAAGTGGCGGGATCCGCCGGGGTGTTGGGGCAGATCCGTGGAGCGAGGGCAGCGCCCCGGCTCGCAGTGCCGATCCGGCGAGGAGGCGAGTGGCGAGTTGACAGAGTCCGGCGGCGACGGCGGCGAGCAGGAGGAGGGCAAGGGCGCCGGCCTGGAGGACGGGGAGGTCCTGGGCCAGCGCGGCCTGGAGGGTCGTGCGGCCGAGGCCGGGGATGTCGAAGACCTGCTCGACGGCGACGGCCCCACCGGTCAGCCCGACGACGAACAGCCCCAGGTTCGGCAGCAGTCCGGGCAGACAGCGGCGTACGGCGTGGCGGGCAATGCGCCGCCCGGGCAGTCCGCGCGCCGCAGCGGCCCGCGCCCACGGCTCGGCGAAGGCACCGGGCAGCAGATCGTCGAGCAGCCGCCCCAGCACGGCCCCGGCGGGCAGCCCGAGGGCGAGCGCGGGCAACACGGTCCAGCGCGGCCCGAACCACCCGAGCGCGGGAAGCCACCCGAGCTGCACCCCAACGACGGTGGCGAGCACGGACGCGGTGAGGAACTCGGGGAGGGCGGCGAGGGCGGCGGAGGCGGTGCCGCCGGGGTGACTTGCGGGACCATCGGCGCGCCGGCGCGCGAGACGCCCCGGCGGAGCGCCGAGAACCGCGCCACCGCCGCCACCATGGCGGCCGCCTTCGTCGGAGCGCCCTGCGGGCCGGCCGCTGCGCTGCTCCGCGAGAACCCCGGGCAGCACGGCGCGAACCACGCCACCGACTTCACCATCGCCGGAACGCCCGGCGGACCGACCGTTGCGCCTCCGCGCGAGACCCCCGGACAGCCCGGCGCGCACCACACCACCGCCGCCGTCATCGGAACGCCCAGCGGACCGGCCGCTCTGCCGCTCCGCGAGAACCCCGGGGAGCACGGCACCAGCCGCGCCACCGACATCACCATCGCCGGAACGCCCGGCGAACCGGCCGCCGTTGCGCCTCCGCGCGAGACCCCGGGACAGCCCGGCGCGCACCACGCCACCGCCGCCGTCATCGGAACGCCCAGCGGACCGGCCGCTCTGCCGCTCCGCGAGAACCCCGGGGAGCACGGCACCAGCCGCGCCACCGACATCACCATCGCCGGAACGTCCAACGGGCCAGCCGACGCGCCCTTCCGCGAGCCCCTCGGGCAGCGCAGCGCGCACCACGCCACCGCCCCCGCCGGGCCGCTCCGCGCGACGATCAGCGCGTCCCCGCCCGAGAAACCCCAGCTGGGCAGCGCGTGGCGCCGCATCGTCGCCGCCGGACCGCCGTCCGAGAAACCCCGGAAGCACAGCGCGACCCGCACAACCGCTGCTGCCACCGGACCGCCCCACCGCACGCCCGCCGCGCCGCAGCGTGCCCGCGCACACCGCCCCGGCGGTCACCACGGCCACCACGAGCGCCGCACCCATCAACAGCAGGGACGCGCCCAGGGCTTGGAGTACTGCGGGCATGACCTCCGCGCCGGAGATCCACGAGCGGCCGGCGTCGCCGCGGGGGAGGCCGCCGAGCCACTGGGCGAGCAGGCGCAACGGGCCGTCGTCCAGGCCGAGTTGGGTGCGGATGGCGGTGAGGACCTCGGGGTCGGGGTCACGTTCCGCCGAGCGGGCCTTGAGTACGGTGAGCGCCGGGTCGGTGTGCGAGAGCCAGGGCAACAGGCCCACGGCGCAGACGAGTCCGGCCGCGAGAAGGGCGCGCCACAGCAGCGCGGTCGTGCGGTGCGGCATGGTTCAGCGCCGGGTTCCGGTGCCGACGAGGGTGCGCTCGTACGGGTCGAGGAGGACGCCCTCGACGGATCCGCCGACGCCGGTGACGACCCGCTGATGGACCAGCGGCACGACCGCGTCGGTGCCGAGGATCTCGGCCTCGGCCGCCATCGCGGCACTCTGCCGCGCGGAGGTGTCGGCGGCGGCCTCGGCCTTCGCCACGGCCCGGTCGACAGCCTTGTCGCACAGCAGGGCCAGGTTGTAGCCGCCGTCGCAGGTGTAGTCGCTGGCGAGCACGGCGACCGGATCCCCGGTGTCCACCAGGGTGTTGCGGGCCGCGACGAACGCGTCGAACTTCCCGGCCAGCGCGTCGCTCTCGATCCGCGAGTACTCGCGCACCTCCAACTCGACCCGGAATCCGGCCCTTTCCAGCTGCTGCTTCAACACCTGGGCCGCTTCGGGCAGTTCGGGCCGGTTGTCGTACGTGGCGAGGGTGATCGACGTCCCGTCGGGCACCGCCGCCTTCGCCCGCCCGACCGGCTGTTGGCGCTGGCCGGCGGCCCAGGTGACGGCGGGGCCGTAGATGCCCGTGCCCGCGTCGGCGTGACCTTCGTAGACGCCCTTGGCCAGCGCGCCGGTGTCGACGGCCTCGCGCACGGCGGCCCGGAGCTTCGGATCCTTGAACGGGCCTGTCCTGGTGTTGAGTTGGAGGCTCGTCGTGCGGGTGGTCGCGGTCTCCCGGCGCGTGGCCGTCTTGAGGGTCGCGGCCTGGGCGACGGGTATCGCCTCGGCCATGTCGACCTGCCCGGTGCGCAGCGCGTTGGTGCGGGCGGTGCCGTCGGCGATGAACCGCGCGTCGATGCCGGAGGCGTGGGCGAGGCCGCCCCAGTAGTCGTCGAAGCGGTCGAGGGTGGCGGCCGTGGACCCGGTGACCTTCGTCAGTTCGAAGGGACCGGTGGCGGTGCCGACCGGGTCGACGCGGCCCTTCGCGTTCTCGTAGGCCTTCGGGGAGAGGACGGCGAGGGCGGGACCGGCCAGCCTCAACGGCAGTACCGGATCAGGTGAGTTGGTGGTGACGCGCACCCGCGCGCCGCCCGCGGGCTCGGCGGTGAGGGTGACGCCGGAGAGGGCCGCGGGGGCGGGCTTCGCCTCGGTGGCGTGGGTGAGCGCGGTGGCCACGCGGGCCGGGGTCACGTCGGTGCCGTCCTGGAAGGTGGCCTCGCGCAGGGTGAACAGCCAGCTGCGGTCGCTCTCCCGCTGCCAGGACCGGGCCAGCGCGGGGGTGGCGGAGCCGTTGGCGTCCAGGGAGGTCAGGCCCTCGGTCACACCGAGCCGGCTGAGGATGGTGGCGTCGGCGCCGTACGGGGAGAGGTTCTCGGCGGGCGGGAACGCGAGAGCGACGCGCAGCCGCGAACCGGACTTCCCGGCCGTCTCCCCGCTCTCCTCCCCGGCGGAGGCGAAACAGCCGGTGAGCAGCGGGGCGAGGGCGAGCCCAAGGAGCAGTCGGGCAGGGCGGGTTCGTCGGAATCGCATCGCGGTCATCGCTCCATCGCCAGTTCGAAGTGCACGATTCCCTGCCCGCCGGCCGGGTCGTCGCGCTCGTCGTGCACGACCTTGCCGAGCGACCGCCAGAAGGCCTCGGCGCCGGGCACGGCGGGGTCGGTGTGCAGATAGGCGGCGCGGTAGCCGCCGTCGGCCGCGGCGAACGCGAGGAGTTCGGCGACGAGGTGCCGGGCGAGGCCGCGGCGGCGGTGCGCGGGGCGGACGTAGACGCGGCGCAGTTGCGCGGTCTCGCCGGAGGGGTAGCGCTCGGCGAGCTCGCGCGGGTTCGGCGGATGGACCGGTCCACGGGAGTCGAGCGCGGCGGTGGCGACGACCGTGCCCTCGGCTGGGTCGAGCGCCACGAGGAGGGTGTGGCGGGCCGGGGCGAGGTAGGCGGCGGCCGGGTCGATGATGTCGGCGTGCCAGCGGGGCACATAGCCGGTGGCGAAGTCGCGGTAGACGGTGTCGAGCATCACGGCACGCGCACCGTCGAGGTCGTCCGGGCCTGCCGCCCTGATGCAGTATCCAAGCACTTGCACATCTTATGCATTAAGACTCCCGTCCTTGATCACTCTCGTGATCGCTCTCGATTTGACAGCCCGGCGGCCGACCCCTAAAACCTAGCCACATGACATTCATTTTCAAAACCGCGAAAGCGGCGGACCGGTAGTGCGCGTCGCGTTCGTCGGCAAGGGCGGCAGCGGAAAGACCACGCTGTCGGCCCTCTTCGCCCGCCACTTGGAACGCTCCGGCGCCCCCGTGCTCGCCATCGACGGCGACATCAACCAGCACCTGGCCGAGGCCCTGGCCCCCGGCACCGAACCGGTCACCGCCCCACCCCTGGCCGAGCACCTGACCGAACTCAAGGACTTCCTGCGCGGCACCAACCCGCGCGTCGCCTCCCCCGAGGCCATGATCAAGACCACCCCGCCGGGGCGCGGCTCACGCCTGCTGCGGCTGCTCGGCGACGACGAGGTGCACGCCCGGCACGTGGTCCGGGCGGGTGACGTACCGCTGATGGCGACGGGCGAGTTCGCGGAGAGCGACCTCGGGGTGGCCTGCTACCACTCCAAACTCGGCGCGGTGGAGCTGTACTTGAACCACCTCGTCGACACCCCCGGCGAGTACGTGGTGGTCGACATGACGGCGGGCGCCGACGCCTTCGCCTCCGGCCTGTTCACCCGCTTCGACCTCACCTTCCTGGTGGCCGAACCCACCCGCAAGGGCGTCTCCGTCTACCGCCAGTACCGGGACCACGCACGGGAGTTCGGGATCCGGCTCGCCGTGATCGGCAACAAGGTGACCGGCGAGGACGACCTGCTCTTCCTCAAACAAGAGGTGGGCGACGACCTGTTGACCCACCTGGTCCACTCCCCCGCCGTCCGCGCCGCCGAACAGGGCCGGTCGGAGGGCGAGTTGGAGCCGCACAACGCGCACGCCCTGCGTCTGCTGCGCGAGGCCGTGGACTCCTGCCCCCGGGACTGGCCGACCCTGCACCGCCACGCCGTCGAGTTCCATCTGCGCAACGCGCGGGCCTGGGCGGACCGGGCGACGGGCCTCGACCTGGCCGCCCAGGTGGACCCGGGCTACGTTCCGGGCCCACCGGCACTGACCTGACGACCACCCCACCCCACCCCCCACCACTCCCAACTACCCGACAGGACACCCCTTTTCATGTCTCTCGACGTCTCCCCGAAGCTCCTCGCCGAAGCCGAACACGGTGACATCCGCGAGGCGGACTTCGTGGACACGGTCCGCACGTCCCTGCCGTACGCCTACGACCTCGTCGCCGGCCTCGCCGCCGAACTCCACGACGGCACGGCGGAGTTCACCGACAACCAGACCCCGCCGCCGTCCGAGAAGGAACGCGGCCAACTCCTGCGGGCGCTGGCCAGCGACGCGATCCGGGGCAGCCTGGAGCGCCACTTCGGGGTGGCCCTGGCCTTCCAGAACTGCCACCGGGTGGCAGCGTTCCGGCCGACCGCGCGGGACGGCGAGACGTATGCCAAGTTCACTTCACTGCGGTCCCAAGTACTGAACCAGTCACCGGAGTTCAGGGACTGCTGACCGGCAGCACCAGCGCGACGAACCGCTCGGCGTCGTCCAGCCACGGCATGTGTCCGGCGCCGGGCTGGATCACGAACTCGGCGTTCGGGAACAGTTCCGCGTACCGGGCCAGCACCTGCGGCGGGGCGGAGATGTCGAACTCCCCGGCGAGGACACGCACCGGGGAGGTGAAACTGGCCAGCGCCGCGCGGGTGTCGGCCGGACCGAAGGCGCCTTCGGCGGCGTAGACGGCCGCGGCCTCCGCGTTCTTCTCCTTCGCGTCGGCCTCCTCGAAGGCCCGCGCCGTCTCGTCCCAACGGGCGTGGGCGAAGGGCGAGATGGCCTCCCAGGAGTCGGGCGTGGCCCGCCCGGCGGTGATCTCCTCCAGGGCGGCGAACGCGGGTCCGAACCACGGTTCGGACCCGCGCAGCCGCGCGACCGCCAGCCGGTCCTCGGCCGAGATCTGGATACCGACCGCGTAGACGCTGGGGGCGACCAGCGTCAGCCGGGCCACCCGGTCCGGGTGGCGGGCCGTGTACAGCGCGGCCAGATTCGCGCCGGCCGAGTGCGCGAGCAGATCGATCCGCTCCAGGCCGAGGTGTTCACGCAGCGCCTCGACGTCGTCCACGAGCCGGTCGCAGCGGTACGACGCGGGGTCCTCGGGCACCGCCGACGCACCCGTGCCCCGCAGGTCCAGCCGGATCAGCCGCCGATGGGCGGTCAGACCGCCCAGGGTGCCGAGGTAGGCCGAGTCCCGCATCGGTCCACCCGGCAGGCAGACCAGGGGCGGGCCGTCGCCGGAGACGTGTGCGGCGAGGCGGGTTCCGTCGGGTGCGGTGAAGGTCGGCATGGGCGTGAGCGTGTCAGGGGGCGGGAGGTGCGGCAACTTGATTCCGGGGCGCAGAGCGAACAGCAACCCGATTCCCGGGCGCGGAGCGAGCAGCCACCGGAATCCCGGGCGCGGAGCGAGCGGCCACCGGAATCCGGGCGCGGCGCATAGGGGATACAGGATCGCGGCGCACGGCGCATACGGGATACAGGATCGCCGGGCACGGTGCATACGGCATACCGGATCGCGAGGCGCGCTGCATACGGGATATCGGAACGCCGCGCGGCGAACGGGCCGGTCCGGTTCCGCGCTCCGGACCGGCCCAGCTCTCACTTCTTCTGTTCGACCCGCACCCAGTCCACCTCCGCCTGCACTCCCCCGGCCGCGACCTTGTCGACGCTCGACTGCGGCAGGCCCCAGTACGGCGTGGTCACCTGGTTCCAGCCGGCCGGATACGCGCCGCCCAGGGCGAGGTTGAGGATGACGTACTGGTTGTGGTCGAAGACCCACTGGCCGCGGGTCGATTCGAGTTTGTTGCGGGTGGTCTCCTGGACGAGGTTGTCGTCGACGTAGAAGCGCATCGCGGTCGGCGTCCATTCGACGGCGTACGTGTGCCACTGGTCGGCGGTGCCGCCGTTCGGGTAGGTCTGGCGGGCGCCGATGTTGCCGTCGGCGGAGTAGCCGGGGCCGTGGAGGGATGTGCTCGTCCAGTTCGCGTAACCGATGTTCTCCATGATGTCCGTCTCGCCGGAGGCGGGCCAGGAGACCGACGGGTTGTCGACGTTGCTGCCGAGCAGCCAGAAGGCGGGCCAGAATCCGTCGCCGACCGGGAGCTTCATGCGGGCACTGACCTTGCCGTACGTGAAGTCGAAGTGGGTGCTGGTGTCGATGCGGCCCGATGTGAAGTCGTAGGTGCCGCCGCCCGCCTGGGTGCAGCCCTTGCAGTACTTCGCCGCGAGGACCAACTCACCGTTCTGCGTGCGGACGTTGTCCGTCGAGTCGACGTAGGCCTGGGACTCGCCGTTGACCGGGCCCATCTCCGTGCCGGTCCGCACGACCCGCCACTTGGAGCGGTCCAGGGCGGCGGAGGTGAAGTCGTCGAAGAACGTCGTCTGGTACGTGCCCGACTGGTCGCCGGGCAGGGCGGGGTAGGCCGCCGCCGCGTTGCCGCCGGTGCCCCAGACCTGGAACTCGTAGAGCGAGTAGCCGAATTGGGCCGTGTAGGGCGCCGGGTTGTAGAAGGAACGGCGTTCCTTGCCGAGCATACGGACGTAGCGGCCGGTCACGGGTTGGGGCAGGGTCACCGTGTCGTGGCGGCCGGTCGCGTCGGCGGGGGCCTGGATGTTCGCGCGGCGGGCCGCGATGTCCGCGGCGGAGGGTTCGTACACCGTGCGCCAGGTCGTGTTGTCGTCGGAGACCTGGAGCAAGTAGTCGACGGCGTAGGCGGATTCCCAGTAGAAGTCGACCGTGTCGATCGTCGAGCTGGCGCCGAGGTCCACCGAGACCCAGCGGTCGGCGTTCCAGTCGCTGGACCAACGGGTCGCGTCGTCCTTGAAGTTGGCGGGCCAGCCGCCGTCGGTGACGTACGCCGGTGAATTGCCGTTGTGCTGGTAGTAGTTGGAGTACGCGGGGTGGTTCAGGGCGAGGTTGGTGCGGGTCGTGGACGCGGGGGCCGCCTCGCCGCCGTAGACCTTGAAGGAGTAGAGCGAGTAGCCGTAGGGCGTGGACCGTTCCAGGCCGCGCAGGCGGATGTAGCGGCCCGTCACCTCCTGGGGGTACGTGCTCGTGGTGACCGAGCCGCCGGTGCCGGCCGTCTCCGTGTAGAAGGGCGTCCAGTCGGTGCCGTTCTTCGAGATCTCCAGGACGTATCTCTTGCCGTAGGCGGCCTCCCAGTCGAGGGTGACGCGGTCGACGCGGAGGGTGGTGCCGAGGTCGAGGCGGATCCAGGCGTCGTCGGCGAAGTTGCTGGACCAGCGGGTGGCGCCGTCGCCGTCGAAGGCGAGGCCGGGGGTGGTGCCGGCGTTCTCGCTGCCGGAGGCGGTGACGGCGGCCGGGTTCGCGGCGTAGGCGGCCGCCGCTCGGTCGGTGTCCCAGGTCGCCGCGGCGGCCTGCGGGGCGGGGGCGGCGAGGGCCGGGGTGGCGACGAGCAGGGTCAGTGCGGTGAGCGCCGTGAGCAGGGTGCGGGTTCGCATGCGGGTCTCCTTGAGGGGCGGATCTCCTTCTGGGGGTGCTCGTGCTGACGTGCGCATGACATACACGGGATTGACGGTGCTGATAAGACTCATGGGGCTGATGAGACTCATGGGGCTGTTGGTGCCCCGGTGGGCGCGGGCTCCCCCGCCCGCACCCACCGGGGCGGTCTCGGTCAGGCCGCGCGCCGGGCCCGGCTGCGGTGGTCGCGGATGATCTCCGCGTACCGGTGGCCGGTGCCCTTGATCGTGCGGACCTGGGTGTCGTAGTCGACGTGGACCAGTCCGAAGCGCTTCTCGTAGCCGTACGCCCACTCGAAGTTGTCGAGCAGCGACCAGGCGAAGTAGCCGGCCAGCGGGGCGCCCTTGCGGGCCGCCGAGGCACAGGCGGCGAGGTGCTGGACCAGGTAGTCCTGGCGTTCCGGGTCGTCGACGGTGCCGTCGGGGCGTACGACGTCGGGGAACGCGGAGCCGTTCTCGGTGACGTAGATCCGGCGCGGGTCGTACTCCTCGGTGAGGCGCAGCAGCAGGGTCTCGATGCCGGAGGCGTCGATCTCCCAGTCCATGCCGGTGCGCGGGACGCCGAGGCGGCGGACGGCACGGGTGTAGGGGGCGGGGCCGGTGGGGTCGTCGGCGACGGTCGCCGGGAAGTAGTAGTTCAGGCCGAGCCAGTCCAGCGGGGCGGCGATGGTCGCCAAGTCGCCCGGTTGTTCCGGGAGTTCGACGCCGTAGGTCTCGACCATGTCGGCGGGGAAGCCGCGGCCGTGGACCGGGTCGAGCCACCAGCGGTTGACGTGGCCGTCCTGCCGGCGCGCGGCCTGGACGTCCTCGTCGCGGTCGCTGGCGGGGTACACCGTGGAGAGGTTGTTGACGATGCCGACCTGGGCGTTCGGGGCGGCGGCGCGGATCGCCTGGACGGCGAGGCCGTGGCCGAGGAGCAGGTGATAGGAAGCGCGGACGGCCGCCGTTAGATCGGTCCAACCCGGGGCCATCTTGCCTTCGAGGTGGCCGATCCAGGCCGAGCAGGAGGGCTCGTTGAGGGTGGTCCAGTGGGTGACGCGGTCACCGAGGCGTTCGGCGACGACCGAGGCGTACGCCGCGAAGTGCTCGGCGGTGGCGCGCTCGGGCCAGCCGCCACGGTCCTGGAGCGCCTGGGGCAGGTCCCAGTGGTAGAGGGTGGCGGAGGGCGTGATGCCCGCTTCCAGGAGTCCGTCCACCAACTCGTCGTAGAACGCGAGGCCCTTGGGGTTGACCGGGCCGTCGCCACCCGGGAGCACCCGGGGCCAGGCGATCGACAACCGGTAGGCGTTGGCGCCGAGTTGGCGCATCAGGCCGATGTCCTCGCGCCAGCGGTGGTAGTGGTCGCAGGCGACGTCGCCGTTGTCGTCGTTGTCGATCTTGCCGGGGGTGTGCGAGAAGGTGTCCCAGATCGACGGCGAACGCCCGTCCTCGGCGACGGCTCCCTCGATCTGGTACGCCGCGGTGGCCGTGCCCCACAGGAAGTCGTGCGGGAGTGCGGCGAAGTCGATGGTCACTGAAGTCCCTTTACGGTCAGCGGAGTTGGTCGGGTCGGTCACTTGACGGCGCCCGCCGTCAGCCCGGCGACGAGATAGCGCTGCAGCAGCAGGAAGCCGGCGACCACGGGCACGCTGACGACCAGCGAGGCGGCCATGATCTGGTTCCAGTACACGTCGTTGAGCGTGGAGTAGCCCTGGAGTCCGACGGCGAGCGTGCGGGTGGAGTCGTTGGTCATGACGGAGGCGAAGAGCACTTCCCCCCACGCGGTCATGAAGGCGTAGACGGCGACCGCGACGATGCCGGGGATCGCGGCCGGTACGACGACCCGCAGCAGCGCGCCCAGCGGACCGCAGCCGTCCACCAGCGCCGCCTCGTCGAGGTCCTTCGGGACGGAGTCGAAGTAGCCGATCAGCATCCAGATGGAGAAGGGCAGGGAGAAGGTCAGATACGTCAGGATCAGGCCGCCGCGCGAGCCGAACAGGGCGATGCCCGTGGCGTTGCCGATGTTGACGTAGAGGAGGAACAGCGGGAGGAGGAAGAGGATGCCCGGGAACATCTGGGTCGACAGGACGGTGACCGTGAAGACGCGTTTGCCGCGGAACTCGTAGCGGCTCACCGCGTATGCGGCGAAGACCGCGATGACCACCGAGCAGACCGTCGCGGCGACGGACACGATCAGCGAGTTCATGAAGTACTTCGCGAGCGGGACCGTCGACCAGATGTCGATGTACGGGCGGATCGTGAGCCCGCTCGGCAGCCAGCGGAACTTGCCCGTGACGTCCGAGAGCGGTTTCAGGGAGCTGGAGAGCATGACGTACACCGGCACCAGGACGAAGCCGGTGAGCAGGGTGAGGAAGATCCGCCGCGACCAGATGAAGGAGCGGGGCGGCGCCATGGGCGAGGTGGGGCTAGACATCGGCGGTTTTCCGTCCGCGTGAGGTGAACACGAGATACACGCCGGTGACGACGAGCAGGAAGAGGAGCAGCAGGACCGACATCGCCGAGCCGGTGCCGAAGTTCCAGGTGACGAACGACGCCTGGTAGATGTGCACCGAGATGAGGTCCGCGGCCTCGGGGGCCGACCTGCCGAACAGGACGTACGGCGTGTTGAAGTCGTTGAACGTCCACAGGAACAGCACCAGGACCAGCACCTGGTTGACCGGGCGCAGCGACGGCAGGGTGATGCGGCGGATCTGCTGCAGGCGTCCCGCGCCGTCGATGGAGGCGGCCTCGTACAGTTCCTTGGGGATGTTCTGCAGGCCAGCCATCACGATGAGGAAGGCGAACGGCCAGCCCTTCCAGACCGACACGATCAGCAGCGCGTAGAAGCTGTTGTCGCCGATCAGCCAGAACGACGGCTTGTCGGTGAGGTGCAGCTGGTCGTGCAGGACGTGGTTCACCAGGCCGTTGTCGTGCTGGAACATGAACACCCAGGTGATGACGGCCGCGTAGACCGGCAGCGCGTACGGGATGAGAAAGAGCGCTCTCAGAAAGCCACGGCCGCGGAAGGTGTCCTGCATGTAGATCGCGGCGACCGTGCCGATCAGCCAGCAGAAGCCGACCGAGAGCAGGGTGAAGCCGACGGTGACGAAGAAGGAGTGGAGGAGCGCCTTGCCCACAGGGGCGTCGAAGTCGACCGACACCTTGTAGTTGTCGAAGCCGGACCAGGGCGCGGTGCCCCAGTCGCGGATGTAGAACTGGGTGAGTTCCTTGAAGCTCATGACGATGCCGATGACCATCGGCACCAGGTGGACCAGGAGTTCGAGGACCAGGGCGGGCAGGAGCAGCAGGTAGGGCAGTCCGATACGGCGGATCCGTTCGCCGCGCCGCCGGCGCGGGCCGGGGGCCGCCGGGTCGGAAGGGTTCTTCCGCACGGCGGCCTCCGGGGTGACAGTGCTCGTCACAGTCGCACTCACTTCGCCGGCATCTGCTGCTGGGCCTTTTCGAGCTCCGCCTTCACGGAGGCGGTGGTGACCGCGCGTCCGGCGGCGGCGTCGGCGAACAGGTTCTTGACGGCCGTACCGACCGCCGTCTCGAACTGCGACTCGTCGGCGACCTGCGGCAGCGCGGCGGCGCTGGTGGCGAGGGTGTTCTTCAGGACCGAGTTCGCCGGGGTGTTGAACGCGGTGTCCTCCTGCGCGGCCTTCACCGGCGGGATGGAGCTGTAGGCGGTGTTGAGGATCTTCTGCTCGGCGTCGCTCGTCATGAACTTCACGAACTTGGTGGAACCGTCCAAGTTGTCCGTGTTCTTGAAGACGGCCAGGTTGATGCCGGCCACCATCGAGTTGACCTGGGTGCCGGTGCCGGGGGTGCCGGACTGCACGGGTATCGGGGCGATGCCGTACGCGCTGTCGCTCATGCCCTGCGACTTGAGGTTGGCGGACGCGGACTGCCACATCAGCATCGCCGTCTTGCCCTTGGCGAAGTCGCTGACGGACTGGTTCTGCGCGTACTCGGCGTTGCCGACCGGGATGACCTTGTCCTTGGCCATCAGGTCCACGTACTGCTTGACGGCGGCCACGACGCCGTCGTTGGTGAAGTCGGCCTTGCCGTCGGCGGTGAAGAAGTCGGCGCCGTGCTGCTTGGCGAAGACGAAGGTGTGGTGGATGTTCTCGGAGACGTTGGCGCCCTCGGCGCCGAGGACCTGCTTGCCCTTCGCCTCGATCTTCTTGCCGTCGGCGACCAACTCGGCCCAGGTGGCGGGGGGTTGGGCGATGCCCGCGTCGGCGAAGATCTGCTTGTTGTAGTAGAGCGCGTACGCCATCGAGTACAGCGGGACGGCGGCCGGGTCCTTGCCCACGGCGCCGGTCGAGCCGAGCGCGGAGTCGACGAAGCGGTCCTTGCCGCCGATCTTCGCGAAGTTGGCCGCGTTCCACGGCAGGAAGGCGCCGGTGGCCTGGAGGGAGGCGCTCCAGGTGTTGCCGATGTTCAGGACGTCGGGGCCCTGGCCGGAAGTCGTCGCGGTCAGGATGCGGTTGAGCAGGTCGGACCAGGGCACGACCTCCAGCTTCACCGTGATGCCGGTCTGCTTCTTGAACTTGTCGAGCTCGGGCTGCAGGACCTTCTTGTCGATCGCGATGCTGGCGCCCTGGTTGGAGGCCCAGTAGGTGAGCGTCTTGGGCGAGTCGTTGGATCCCCCACCCGTGGACGAACCGCCTCCGCAGGCCGTGGCCGCAAGGGCGAGTGACATGGTGACGGCGCCTACGGCCGCGGCTCGGATGCTGCGCATACTCCGGGTGTCCCTTCAGGGAATGCACTCACGACTTAATTTAGGACGTGAGTTAAACCTCGGAAGCCAGAGGCGTCAAGAGTTTGGACGCCACTCGTCGAACTCGGTCGTACCTCTTGACGACCGCGTTCACGGACCTGAAGCATTCCCCCGCGAGAGAGCGCTCCCAACCCCACCGGCGTTCATTTCATGAACAAGGAGAGCCGCGACATGTCCTCAGTGCCCCGCAGAACCGTCCTCGGTGCGGCCGCCGCCGTGTCCGCCCTGGCCGGGCTGCCCGCAACCGCCTCCGCCGCCCCCGCAACTCCCTCCGCGAACAAGCCACTTGCTCTTCCGGGTGGCGGCGATCTCGGCCCCAACGTGATCGTCTTCGACCCGTCGACCGCCGGCATCCAGGCCAAGCTGGACCAGGTCTTCGCCCAGCAGGAGACCGCCCAGTTCGGCACCGGCCGCTACGCCTTCTTCTTCAAGCCCGGCACCTACTCCGGGCTCAACGCCCAGCTCGGCTTCTACACCTCGATCGCGGGCCTCGGCCTCTCCCCCGACGACACCACCATCAACGGTGACGTCACCGTCGACGCGGGCTGGTTCAACGGCAACGCCACCCAGAACTTCTGGCGGTCGGCGGAGAACCTCGCGCTCGTGCCCGTCAGCGGAACCAACAGGTGGGCCGTGGCTCAGGCGGCCCCCTTCCGCCGTATGCATGTGCGCGGCAGCCTCAACCTCGCCCCGAACGGCTACGGTTGGGCCAGCGGCGGCTACATCGCCGACAGCCGGATCG
The DNA here is from genome assembly GCF_000376565.1 of Streptomyces hokutonensis. Taxonomy (GTDB): domain Bacteria; phylum Actinomycetota; class Actinomycetes; order Streptomycetales; family Streptomycetaceae; genus Streptomyces; species Streptomyces hokutonensis. Next base: position 40,388 of record NZ_BARG01000068.1, read on the forward strand.
ACGGCCAGGTCCAGCCGTATTCGCAGCAGCAGTGGTACACCCGCGACAGCGTGATCGGCAGCTGGCTCAACGGCGTCTGGAACATGGTCTTCTCGGGCGTCCAGGGCGCACCGGCACAGGGCTTCCCGAACCCGGTGTACACCACGCTCGCCACGACCCCGGTCTCCCGCGAGAAGCCCTTCCTCTACCTCAACGGCACCGAGTACCGCGTCTTCCTCCCCGAGAAGCGCACCAACGCCAGCGGTGTGACCTGGGGCAACGGCACCCCGCGCGGCACCTCGCTGTCGCTGTCGCAGTTCTACGTCGCGAAGCCGGGCGTCACGGCGGCGACCCTCAACCAGGCGCTCACGCAGGGACTCCACCTCCTGCTGACCCCCGGGATCTACCACCTGGACCAGCCGATCCAGGTGAACCGCGCCAACACCGTTGTGCTGGGCCTGGGTTACGCAACTCTGGTCCCCGACAACGGAGTTACGGCCCTCAAGACCGCCGACGTCGACGGCGTACGGCTGGCCGGGTTCCTGATCGACGCGGGTACGGTCAACTCGTCGACGCTGCTGGAAGTCGGGCCTGCGGGCACGACGACGGACCACTCCGCCAACCCGACCACCGTGCAGGACGTGTTCGTCCGCATCGGCGGCGCGGGCGCGGGCAAGGCCACCACCAGCGTGGTGATCAACAACCGGCACACCATCGTCGACCACACCTGGCTCTGGCGGGCCGACCACGGCACGGGCATCGGCTGGGACGTCAACCGGGCCGACTACGGCCTCGTCGTCAACGGCGCCGACGTGCTGACCACCGGTCTGTTCGTGGAGCACTTCAACAAGTACGACGTCCAGTGGAACGGCGAGCGGGGCCGCACGATCTTCTTCCAGAACGAGAAGGCGTACGACGCCCCGAACCAGGCGGCCATCCAGAACGGCTCGATCAAGGGCTACGCGGCCTACAAGGTCGGTGACAACGTGACCGTGCACGAGGGCTGGGGCCTGGGCAGTTACTGCTACTACAACGTCGACCCGACGATCGTGCAGCACAACGGCTTCGCGGCCCCCAACCGTTCGGGCGTGAAGTTCCACGACCTGCTGGTCGTCTCGCTCGGCGGGCAGGGCCAGTACGAACACGTCATCAACGAGACGGGGGCGGCGACTTCGGGCACGTCGACGATCCCGTCCACGGTGGTGTCGTACCCCTGAGGTCGTGGCGGGTGCGGGCCGAAGCTCCCCCTTCCGGCCCGCACCCGCCACCGTCACCGTCACCGCCGTGGCGTGATCTCCGCCATCGGTGACCAACCGCCGCCCTCCACCTCTACGTTGATGATGTCGGGCGTCGCGGCGACGACGTCCGGCATCCACGCGATGGCGGCCTCGAAGTGCTCGGAGCCGACGTGGGCGGCGCCGGCCTCCGGGGAGGCGAACGCCTCCAGCAGCACGAAGCGGTTCGGATCGACCGCGTCGACCGACCACTCGAAGAACAGGTTGCCGGGCTCGGCCCGGGTCGCGGCGGTGAACTCGGCGACCCGGTCCAGCCATTCGTCCCGGTACTCGGGACGGACGGGGAACCGTACGGCGATGAAGATCATGCGGTACTCCTGGGTTGTCGGGCCGGCACGCGGAACCGTACCGACCCGAGCGTGCCTCCCACGGGCCGGTGGCGGGAGGTGCCCCACCGTGGACACCTCCCCTACGGGGGCGGGCACCGGGCGGTTCACCACCGCACCCGGCGCCGGCGCACACCCTGTCGGGCCGGGGTCCGAGGAACGTCCCTCGGGCCCCGGCCCGTCTCAGGCAGCTGCCGCTGCCGCGCAACCGCCGTGCGGGGGCTGCGAGTTCGACCTGCGGACAGGTGTCGTCCGAGCCCACATCCCCGAGACCTGCGACGCACCGCTTCCCGCGTCGGGGCGTGGCCGACCCACAGCCGAACGCACAACCGCCCTGTGGGGGCGGCGAGTTCACCCCAGGCCCGCCTTCCCCGGACCGACGACACACCGCTCCCCCACCCGGACACACCCGACCCACAACGGAACGCCCAACCGCTCTGCGTGGGCAGCAAGTTCACCCCAGGCCCGCCTTTCCGGGACCTGGGAACGGGAAGCGGGAGGCGCCCCGGACCGAGACACCTCCCGCCCGAGCACCGCTATCGGGCCATTGCCCTGCACCGCGCCGGCACGCACTCCGTCACCCGCGCGGGGAACGGTCCCCGAGACCGGCGGCGGAAGACGTCCCCGCGTGGAGACGCCTCCCGCCCATTCGTCGCTACCGGGCCACCGCCACCCCGCCCGGCGCCGGGGCGTACCCCGTCGGACGGGCCGTGAACGTGCCGCGGCCCTGGGTTCGGCTGCGCAACCTCGTCGCGTAGCCGAAGAGTTCGGCCAGGGGCACGGTCGCCGTGACGAGTGCGGAGCCCGAGCGGGTCGTCGAGGCGGTGATCCGGCCGCGGCGGGCGGACAGGTCGCCGAGGACCGTTCCAACCGCGTCCTCGGGCACGGTGACCGTGACCTCGGCGACCGGTTCGAGGAGGACCGTCTCGCAGGCGCGCAGGGCTTCACGCAGGCCGAGGCGGCCGGCCGTGCGGAACGCCTGTTCCGAGGAGTCCTTCACATGGGTCACCCCGTCGGTCAGCGTGACGCGCAGCCCGGTCACCGGGAACCCGCCGACCGGCCCGTCGGTGAGGGCGTCGCGGCAGCCGGCCTCGACCGAGCGGACGTACTCCTGCGGCACCCGCCCACCGACGACCGCCGAGCGGAACGCGAAATCGCACCCTTGGAACGGCTCGACGTCCAGCACCACGTGCGCGAACTGGCCCGCGCCGCCGTCCTGTTTGACATGCCGGAACACGAACCCGGACACCCCGCGCACCACCGTCTCCCGGTAGGCCACCCTCGGGCGGCCGACGTCGACCTCGACCCCGGTGGCCAGGCGGATCTTCTCCACCGCGACCTCCAGGTGCAGTTCGCCCATGCCGGACAGGACCGTCTGGCCGGTCTCGGCGTCGGTGCGCACGACCAGCGAGGGGTCCTCCTCGGCGAGCCGGGCGAGGGCCGACGTCAGCCGGTCGGTGTCGGTGCTGCGGCGTGCCTCGACCGCCACCGAGACCACCGGGTCGGCGACCGCGGGCGGTTCGAGGACGAGCGGGGCGTCGGGTGCGCACAGGGTCGAGCCGGCGCGGACGGACTTGAGTCCGGCCACGGCGACGATGTCCCCGGCGACCGCCCGCTCCAGGCGTTCGTGCCGGTCGGCCTGCACCCGCAGGATGCGCCCGATCCGCTCGGTGCGCCGCGCGCCCGGGTCCCACACGGTGTCTCCTCTCTCGATCGCGCCCGAATAGATCCGCAGGTACGTCAGCCGTCCGGTTCCCGCCGCACTCACCTTGAACGCCAGCGCGGACAACGGCACTTGGGGATCGGCCGCCCGCTCCTGTTCGCCGCCGTCGTACGTTCCCCGTACCGGGGGCACGTCCGACGGCGAGGGCAGATACGCCACCACCGCGTCCAGCAGCGGTTCGATGCCCCGGTTGCGGTAGGCCGAGCCGCACAGCACGACCACACCGTCGCCGGTGCGGGTCAGGTCGCGCAGTGCCGCGCCCAACGTCCCTGCGGACAGGGTGGATTCGGCGCAGAACTCCTCCAGCGCGCCCGGATGCAGTTCCGCCACCGCCTCCTCCAGCAGCCGCCGACGCCTTCGCGCCTCCTCCAACAGGCCCTCCGGCACCGGGACTTCGGCCACCGGGCCGTCCGTGTCCGGCCACACCAGCGCCCGTAGGCGCAGCAGGTCGACGACTCCGGTGAAGCCGTCCTCCGCGCCGATCGGCAACTGCACCACCAGCGGCGCCGGATGGAGCCGTTCCCGGATGGACGCGACGGCCGTGTCGAGGTCGGCGCCCGCGCGGTCCAGCTTGTTGACGAAGGCGATGCGCGGCACGCCGTACCGGTCGGCCTGGCGCCACACCGACTCGCTCTGCGGCTCCACGCCCGCGACGGCGTCGAACACGGCGATCGCGCCGTCGAGGACACGCAGCGAGCGCTCCACCTCGTCGGCGAAGTCGACGTGCCCCGGCGTGTCGATGAGGTTGACGCGGTGCCCGTCCCAGGCGCAGCTGACGGCCGCGGCGAAGATGGTGATGCCGCGGTCGCGTTCCTGGGGGTCGAAGTCGGTGACGGTGGTGCCGTCGTGGACCTCACCGCGCTTGTGCGTGGAGCCGGTGAGGTAGAGGAACCGCTCGGTGACAGTGGTCTTGCCGGCGTCGACGTGGGCGAGGATGCCCAGGTTGCGGACGGCGGTGAGCGGGTTGGTGACAGGGCGTTCGGTGCGCACGGCCCGTGGCCTTTCGAGAGTGTTTCCGTGCAGGGCGGCGCGATTCCCGTACGAGAAGAGGGAGTTGACGTGGAGTCGGATACTCAGCTGCTCGTCACGGGTGTCCGGTACCGGCCGCGCGGCGGGTACCGGAGGGACGAGGACAGGAGCAGAACGGCGGTGCGGTCACACACGGCGGGCTCCCCTCACTCGTCAACGGTTGTGGCGAGTGTAGGGAAGCCCGGGGTGGTGGGGCACGGGATTTATCGGGGGCGGGCGGTCAGGCCAGGACGGCGATGGAGTCGGGGTTGGGCAGGGGCAGGGAGTTCCCGGTGCCGGTCAGCAGCCCTGAGCGGGGGTCGACGGCGAAGACGTCGAGGGTGCTGCTCGCTTCGTTGGCGACCAGCAGCCAGCGCCCGCTCGGGTGCACGGTGAAACTCCAGGGCTTCAGTCCCCCGCCGGGGATGCGCTGGAGGAGGGAGAGCAGTCCGGTGTGCCGCTCGATCCCGTACACGACGAGGGTGTTCTCGCCGCGACTCGAGACGTAGACGAAACGGCCGTCGCGGCTGATGGCGAGTTCGGCGCCGCTCTTGGTGCCGGTGAAGTCGGGCGAGTCGACCGCGCGGCTCCGACGGTGCGTCAGCTCGCCGGATCTGCCGTCCCAGTCGAGGAGTTGGAGTTCGGCGGTGAGTTCGGTCAGCAGGTACGCCTTGCGCCCGTCGGGATGGAAGACGAGCCGTCTGGGACCCGCTCCGGCGTCGGTGGCGTAGGCGCCGGGACCGGTCCCGGCCGCGGACAGCGCACCCGTCGTACCGTCGAAGCCGTAGACGAAGACGCGGTCCGCGCCGAAGTCGGGGACCAGGGCGTGGCGGCGGCCGGGTGCGACGACGACCTGGTGCGGGTGCGGGCCCAGCTGGCGCGGGCTGGGCCCCGATCCGATGTCCACGACGACCGACACGGGTGCGCCGAGTGTGCCGTCCCGTTGGATCGGGAGTGAAGTGGCCAGGCCCGCCTCGAAGTTGGCGACGAGGAGGGTCTCCGAGGACCGGTCCACGCGGAGGTAGGACAGGCCGCCTCCTGCCGTGGTCCCGCCGTCCGTGCTCACCTGGCCGAGCTGGGTCAGCGCGCCGGTCGTGCGGTCGACGGCGAGGGCGGTGACGATTCCGCCGTTCAGCTGGCTGCCGACGTAGAGCAGCGGGCGGTCCGGATGGGCCGTCACCCAGCCCGAACTGACCTGCGCCACAGGCCCGTTGGACGTCAGGACTCCTTGGACGGGGTCGAACACGACCCCGTGGACCTGGCCGCCGTTCCAGCTGCCGACGTACAGCAGGTCGGGTCTCGCCTGTGTTGTGGCTTCGGCGCTCGGTGCTCCGGCGGTCAGCGGCAGGGTCGCCGCGGTCGCCGTCGCCGTCATGGCGCCCAATAACGTTCTGCGGGACACAGCCCCTTTGATCTCGACCATGGGAAGCAACAGTTGTCGCGATGCCCGGCAGCGTCCACAGCGCGTACGAAGCTGTGCGTGCGGGCCGCGCAAGCTGAGCTTTCGCGACCCGCACGCTCAACTCGCCTACTGGTCGGGGGCGTTGGGGCGGGCGAGGCCGAGGTCGTAGGCCAGGATCACGGCCTGGATGCGGTCGCGGGCGCCGACCTTCGCCAGGACACGGCCGACATGCGTCTTCACCGTGGACTCGGAGACGAAGAGGCGCTCGGCGATCTCGCCGTTGGTCCAGCCCTGGCCGATGGCGAGCAGGATCTCGCGCTCGCGTTCGGTGAGGGAGCGGATGCGGGGGTCGTCCGTCGCCGGACCCGCCGTAGGACCTTCGGGTGAGTGTTTCGGCAGGTGCTGGGCGTAGGCGTCGAGCAGGCGGCGGGTGAGGGCGGGGGCGATGACGGCGTCGCCGGAGGCCACCGCGCGGATTCCGGCGAGGAGTTCCTCGGGGTGGGCGTCCTTGAGGAGGAAGCCGCTGGCTCCCGCGCGCAGCGCCTCGTGGGCGTACTCGTCGAGGTCGAAGGTGGTGAGAATCAGGACGCGGGAACGGTCGCCGGCCGCGACGACCCGGCGGGTGGCCTCGATGCCGTCCATGCCGGGCATCCGTACGTCCATCAGGATGACGTCGGGGCGCAGTTCGGCGGCCATCCGCACCGCCTCGCCGCCGTGCCCGGCCTCGCCGACCACCTCGGTGTCGGGGTTGGCCTCCAACAGCATGCGGAATCCCAGGCGTTGGAGGGGCTGGTCGTCCACGATGAGCACGGTCGTCATGCCGCTCCCCCGATCGCGTCGAGCGGGGTGAGGTCGAGGGCGGCCCGTACCGTCCAGCCGCCGCCGGGCGCGGGGCCGGCGGTGACGGTGCCGTGGTAGAGGGCGGCGCGTTCTCTCATGCCGGCGAGTCCGTGTCCTTCGTCGTGGCTCGGTGCGGGTCCGGTGCCGGCCGTGCTGGGGCCGGTGTCGTGGCACTCGATGTGCACGCGGGTGTCCTCGACGTTCACCGTCAGCTCGACGCGGGTGTCGTGGCCGGCGTGCTTGAGGGCGTTGGTGAGGGCCTCCTGCACGATGCGGTACACGGTGAGTTGAACCCCCCGGTCCAGGGCGGCCGGGTCGCCGCCGGTGCGGTACACGACCTGCGGGCCGGCCGCGCGGATCCGGGCGCACAGCGCGTCGAGGTCGGCGACGCCCGGCTGCGGGCTGAGTTCGGGGCCGTCCGGGGTGGGGCTCTGCACGCGCAACACGCCCAGCATGCGCCGGAGTTCACCGAGCGCCTGGCGGCCGGTGTCGCCGATGAGGAGCAGCGCCTGCTTTCCGCGTTCGGGCGCGAGGTCGGTGGCGTAGGCGCCGCCGTCGGCGAGGGTGATGATGACGGAGAGGTTGTGGCCGATGATGTCGTGCATCTCCCGAGCCACGCGGGTGCGTTCGGCGGCGGCGGCGAGCTTGGAGCGCTGGTCGCGCTCCACCTCCAGGCGGGCGGCGCGGTCGCGCAGCACGGCGAGCTGGGCGCGCCGGATGCGGACCACGAAGCCGAGCGCGACGGCCGCGGTGATCGTGCTGAACAGCACGAACAGGGCGTCCAGGACCGGGACTTCGGACGGCAGCCGCAGCGCGAACAGTCCCAGGGCGGCGAGAGTGACCGCGCAGGCGGCGGGCAGCCGCCGCAACTGCCCGTGCAGGACCAGGCTGTAGAGGGAGATCAGCAGGGCGACGTCCGCGCGCAGCCAGACCCCCAGCCCGGCCTGGACGAAGAACACGGCGGCGATCAGCGCGAAGGCCAGGGTCGGCCGGCGGCGGCGCCACAGCAGCGGCAGCACCAGGCCGAGCTGGAGGGCGATGGTCGCCGGCCAGGGCAGGTGGATGAAGCTGTTGTCGAAGCCGCGCCGTCGGCCGTCGTCGCCGTCCAGCATGTCCGGCAGGCAGAACATCAGCACGACCAGGACGATCAGAGCCGTGTCCAGCACCCAGGGGTGCCGCCGGTCGCCCTGCTTGATCCGGCGGCCGAACCGGGACAGCCCGCCGGCCACGGGGTGGCTCCACGGGAGGTCCGTCTCCGCGAACAGCACGTGGGCGGGGTCGTCGGGGCTCATCGGTGTCACTGGTCCGCGTTCATGGGGGTCACCTGTCCATTGTGGGGCCGCACGCCGATGCGGCATCCGACCATTGAGCAGGCCGGATGCCGCGTCGCGGGCTCAGGCGTCGGTCTTCACCAGCCGGTAGGCGGCCCCGCCCAGCGCGAGCGCCGTCCAGGCGAGGAAGACGAGGAGTCCTGCGCCGGGCGAGAGGGTCGTCGAGTCGTGGGTCAGCGCGAACATCGCCTGGCCCGCGTTGCTCGGCAGATACGGGCTGATGTTGTCCTGCCAGGAGCTGGGCAGCAGCTCGATCAGCCCGGGCACCAGCATCAGCGAGGCGACCAGCACCGAGATACCGCCGGCCACCGAGCGGAGCCACGCGCCCAGCGCGGTGCCGATCACGCCGACCAGGCCGAGGTAGAGACCGGCGCCGAGCAGGCTGCGGGCGACTCCGGCGTGCGAGAACGAGAGGGCCGCGGGGGTGCCGGAGACGATGCCGCTGACGATCGGGAACGCGACGAACACCCCGACGAGGGAGACACCGAGCGCGACCACGCCGAACACGGCGGCCTTGGACCACAGCACCGGCAGGCGGCGCGGTACGGCGGCCAGCGTGGAGCGGATCATGCCGGTCGAGTACTCGCCGGCGGTGACCAGCACGCCCAGCACGCCGAGCGCGAGCTGCGCGAAGTTCGTGCCGAAGAGGGAGATGTCGAGCGCGGTGGAGTTGGCGTCGTCGGGCCTCAAGTGCCCGCCGTCGTAGGAGGACTTGTAGTGCGCGGCGGCGATCAGGCCGAACGCGATCAGGAACAGCAGGCCCAGGCCCAGGGTGATCCAGGTGGAGCGCAGGGACCACAGCTTGGCCCACTCGGAGCGCAGCACCCGGCGCCCGGTGACCTTGTACGGCGGACGGGCCGGCCGTACGGCTGCGGGTGCGGCGCTGTCGATCTCGGTGACGGTGCTCACGCGGCCCTCCCGGGGGTCTCGACGGTGGTGGTGCCGTGGTACTCGACGGCGTCCCGGGTCAGGTCCATGAACGCCTGCTCCAGGGAGACGGTCCGCGCGCTGAGTTCGAACAGCGGGATGCCGTGCTCGGCGGCCCTGATGCCGATGGCGCGCGCGGTCAGCCCAGTGACGTGCAGTTCCTCGGAACCGACCTCGCCGGTGATCTCCACGCCGGGACCGGCGAGGACCTCGCGCAGCCGGGCGGGCTGTTCGGAGGCCACGGTGACGGTGTCGCCGCCGGCCGTACGGACCAGGTCGCGCACGGTGGTGTCGGCCAGCAGCCGGCCCCGTCCGACGATGATCAGGTGGTCGGCGACCAGCGCCATCTCGCTCATCAGGTGCGAGGAGACGAAGACGGTACGGCCGTCCGCGGCGAGTCCGGTCAGCAGGTTGCGGATCCACAACACGCCTTCTGGATCAAGGCCGTTGACCGGTTCGTCGAGCATCACGGTCGCCGGGTCGCCGAGCAACGCGGCGGCGATGCCGAGGCGCTGCCCCATGCCGAGGGAGAAGGCCCCGGCCCGCTTCTTCGCCACCGACTGGAGCCCGGTCAGTTCGATGACCTCGTCGACGCGGCGGCGCGGGATGCCGTGCGTGTAGGCCTGCGCCATCAGGTGGTCGAACGCGGAGCGGCCGGGGTGGATCGACTTGGCCTCAAGGAGCGCGCCGACCTCTTGGAGCGGTGCAACGTGCTCGGCGTAGGGCCTGCCGTTGACCGTGACGGTGCCGCTGGTGGGCGCGTCCAGGCCGACGATCATGCGCATCGTGGTGGACTTCCCGGCACCGTTCGGGCCCAGGAAGCCGGTGACCGTGCCCGGCTTGACGACGAAGTCGAGCCGGTCCACCGCCGTCTTCTCCCCGTACCGCTTCGTCAGCTGTTGCGCCTCGATCATCGCCATCCCTCACGCTCACGTGCCACTGCCCCGACTGGACACCGGCAACGCTAGGAGAGCGGGGGCCCGAAACCCGTCGTACCGAGGGGCCGTTGCGGAGGCGGGCGTAGTACCGCGGTACGACTGTGTGCGGCGTGTTGTGTACGTTCCCATTCTCTTTGGGCGGGCTACACGTCCACCAACTGCGGGAAATACAGTCGTCACACATATTTACAGTGCCTGTTACCTCTCTTACTGTGAACGTTCTCAGAACCCAACCCGCATGCGCATGTCAGTCGACCCAAGGAGGTCGGGTACCCCGTGAAAATCCCGGGCCGCATAGTGAAGGCCGCCTTGCTGCTGGCCGCAGTCGCCCTGCCGGCGGCGATGCTCACCCCCACCGACGCCGCCGCCGCGAACTCGCTCACGATGCTCGGCGCCGACGTCTCGTCCGCACAGCGTGCGATCGACCTCGGCGCCAAGTACTACGACTCCAGCGGGACCGCCAAGGACCCCCTCGACATCCTCAAGGGCGCCGGCGTCAACTACGTCCGCCTGCGGATCTGGAACAACCCCGCCAGCGGCTACAACAACAAGGCGAAGGTGCTGGCCTACGCGAAGCAGGTCAAGGCCAAGGGCCTCAAGCTGCTGATCGACTTCCACTACTCCGACACCTGGGCCGACCCCGGCAAGCAGTACAAGCCCGCGGCCTGGTCGAGTCACGGCATCAGTGCGCTCCAGACCGACGTCTACAACTACACCTACGACGTCTGCAACAGCCTCAAGTCCCAGGGCACCACCCCGGACAGCGTGCAGATCGGCAACGAGATCAACGTCGGCATGCTGTGGGACGACGGCAAGGTCGTCAACAACAGCTTCACCAACCTCGGTCTGCTGCTGAAGTCGGGCTACAACGCGACCAAGGCGTGCAACAGCTCCACCCAGGTGATCATCCACACCGCCGACGCGGACAGCGACTCCAACGCCCGCTGGTTCTACGACGGCATCAAGGCGCAGGGCGTCAACTGGGACATCACCGGGCTGAGTTACTACTGCATGTGGCACGGCACGCTGGCCAACATGGGCAGCGTCGTCTCCGACATGAAGTCCCGCTACGGCAAGGACGTCATCATCGCGGAGACGGCCTATCCGTTCACCACGTCCGACGCGGACAGTACGGCGAACTCGGTCACCTCGGGCTGCTTGGGCTATCCGCTCACCTGGGCGGGGCAGGGCGCGGAGTTCACCGCCGTGCAGAACACGGCGCGCAGCGCGGGCGCGATCGGTGTCTTCTACTGGGAGCCGACCTGGTACGCGGTCACGGGCAACGGCTGGGACCCGGCCAACATCGCCACCAGCGGGGACGGTTGGGACAACATGGCGATCTTCAACTGGACCGGGCAAGTGAATCCGAACGTGAAGTGGACGCCCTAGCAAGGTAGTTCAACGGTCCCCGAACGGCACCGCCTCCTTGTACGGGGCGGTGCCGTTCACGGCGTTCAGGGCTGATGATCCGTCAGCGCACGGTATACGGCCGCCGACTTGGGGTTGGCGCGGCAGCGCCACACTCCGTGCGGGCAGTAGTCGCTGATGGTCTGATAGAGCGGGTGCTGTCCCGCCATCCAGGTGAGCATGCCGCGCACGTAGGCGGGGTTGTCGCCGTTGTCGAACAGACCCCACTCCGGGTAGGCGACGGGCTTGTGGTGGGCGCGGGCGAAGTCGGCCTGCGTCAACAGGCCGTACGGCTCCGTCAGTTGGCCGGTGAAGGACAGGCCCCGGGGGGCGTCGTAGGCGTCCATGCCGATGACGTCGACGTAGGCGTCGCCGGGGTAGCAGTCGGTCCAGGGGATCGCGTCGTGGCCGCGGTTCGGGGTGAAGTCGAAGCGGAAGCGCTGGCCGGGGACGGAGCGCATCGCGGTGACGATGCGGGTCCAGTACCGCTTCCAGGACGTGGGGTCGGGCGCGCAGCGGTGGGTGTAGGTGGTGCCGTTCATCTCCCAGCCGAGGACGATCTCGGTGTCGGGGGCGCCGAGTTGGACCAGACGGTCGGCGAGCGCGTGGAAGTGGTCGTCGTAGCGGCCGCTTGCCCCCTCCCCCAGTTCGGTGCGGACCACGTCGTCGGGCAGGTGGTCCTCGTTGCGGTCCAGCATCGGGACGTTGAGGACCAGCAGACGGTCCTGGCGGGCGCGGCGCCACTGGGCCCACTGGTCCAGGTCTCCGGTGGCGCCCTCGATGCCGGTCCAGGTGTCGCCGGGCAGATACGCGTGGCCGACCCGGGGTTCGGGCCGGCCGAGCCAGGCGCCGAACTCCGCGACCCGGCGGACGGCTTCGGGGCCGTAGCCGACGTAGGCGCCGTAGGCCGTCGGCGGGCCGGACGCCTGTGCGGGGGCCGATCGTGCGGGCCGGGGCGGGGGCTCGCCGCCGGGTACGCAGGCCGGTCCGGCCAGCAGGACGAGTGCGAGGGCGGCGGTGAACAGGGCCGGCAGGCTGCGGCGCGTCCCGTGCGGGGCCACTGGACGCCTCTCCTTCTTCCCGGGTGCGTGGGCGGCGGATCGCTCCGACGCCCGAGCAACGTACCAGCGCGGGGCAGAAGACGACGTAGCACGCTATTCACGACATGACCGGCGCGCCCCCGGAGTGGACCGGTACAACGCGACTTCACGCCCACGCGAAAGGACTGCGCGCCGGGGCGAAAGACCATGTCGGCGGGTGCTTGGCAGAGTCGGGTCCAAGCATGCGGAACCGGTGCGGAACGTGGTGGCGAGCGGTCACCGGCACCGGTGTCCGGACCGGCGACAAAGGATGAGCATGACCTCGAACCCCCAGGTGCAGACCGTCCGCGGCCCCGTGGCGGTGGGCGACCTCGGCACCGTCCTGATGCACGAGCACGTCTTCGTCGTCAGTGAGGAGCTCCGGCAGAGCCTCCCGGAGACCTGGGACGAGCAGGAGCGCGTCGACGACGCGGTGGCCCGGCTGAAGGCCCTCGCCGCGGCCGGCGTCTCCACGCTCGTCGACTGCACGGTGATCGGACTCGGCCGCGATGTGGCGCGCGTGGCCCGGGTGAACGAGCAGGTCGACCTCAACATCGTTGCGGCGACCGGCATCTACACGCTGGCCGACATCCCCGACTTCTTCCGCTACCACGGCCCGGGCACGGTGCTCGGCGGCCCCGAGGGCATGACCGAGCTGTTCGTCCGGGAACTCACCGAGGGCATCGCGGACACCGGCATCAGGGCCGCGTTCCTCAAGTGCGCCGTCGAGAACGAGCTCACGCCGGGCGTGGAACGGGTCATGCGCGCGGTGGCACAGGCCCATCTGCGGACCGGAGCTCCGATCACGGTGCACACAAGTGCCGTCGCCCGTACGGGACTTGACGCGCAGCGGGTGTTGCGCGAGGAGGGCGTGGATCTCGGCGCGGTCGTCATCGGGCACAGCGGCGACACCGCCGACCTGGACTATCTGCGCGAACTCGTGGACAACGGCTCGTACCTGGGGCTGGACCGGTTCGGCCTGGACATCCTGCTGCCCGAGGACGAGCGGGTGACGACCGTAGCGGCGCTCGCGCGGGAGGGCCTGGCCGAGCGGATGGTGCTGTCGCACGACGCGTCCTGCCACGTCGACTGGTTCCCGCCGGGCGTACGGGAGCAGATCGCGCCGAACTGGCACCACACCCATCTCCACGACCAGGTGCTTCCCGCCCTGCGCGCCGCCGGCGTCACCGAGGCCCAGCTCACCACCATGCTGGTCGACAACCCGCGCCGGTACTTCACTCCGGCCGACGCCTAGGGGTGGCCTGCGCCCGCGTCTTGGGCGGTCAACTCCTGGGCGCCGCGCCTGACTTCGCGCGGGGTGGTGCCGAACTCGGCGCGGAACGCGGTGGCGAAGGACGCGTGGCTGCCGAAGCCGCTGGCGTGGGCGATCTCGGCGATCGAGTACGTGCTCCAACTCCCGCTCGCCAGGCGGCCGCGGGCGACGTTCAGCCGTTCGCGGCGGATCAGGTCGCGCGCGGTCGTGCCCGCGGCCTGCAGCACCTGCTGGACGTAGCGCGCCGACCAGCCGAGCGCCCGCGCGATTGCGGCGACGTCCAGGTCGCGGTCGCAGGCGTGCTCGCGGACATGGCGCCGGATCGCGGCCTCGACGCTCGCCCGCTGTCCGGTGGGCGCCGAGTCGGTGCCGCCCTCGGCGGCCAGGCACACCAGGTCGAGGAGCCGGTCGCAGGCGAGGTCGAAACTCGTCTCGGAGAGGTGCTCGCGCTCCTCGTGCAGGGTGGTGGTCAACTCCCGGACGATCCGGCCGAGTCCGCGGGCACCGTCGAGCAGATGGGGTCCTCCGGCCGCGACCGCGCTGCGGGCGGAGAGGTGCCGGCCGGACACGATCAGGGAGATGCTGCGCAGGCCCGCGTCGTGTGCGAACGTCAGCGGCCGGTCGATGTCGCACAGCGCCATGGCACCGGGCCCGATCTCACCGGACGCGGCGCCCTGCTCCAGCCAGGCCGATCCGGCGAGCGGGACGAGGAGTTCGTGGGTGCCGCGGGGGTCGGTGCGGATGTGCCGGTTGTCCCGGTCCACCACTTCCTCCCCGCCGGAGCACAGGGCGAGACTGTAGGTCTTCGACCGCTGCCACTCCAGGTGCCCGGTCCACGGGGCGCGGCGGTCCGGCACTCGGATGCGGCTCGCGCCGTGCAGACCGGTGAAGACCTCGTCCCAGGCGCTCGCGGAGGAGACGGTCAGAGCTTGGCTCCAGGAAGACACACCTCATCCTATCCAGTCCTATCCGGCCAAAAAATGACGATGCCCGTGACGGAGAAGCGCACCGAGCTCCCACCTTTGTGATCCAGTTCACCCCTTTTGGATCGAACTTTTGGACCGGTCCCCCATCTTGTCCGTGTCACGCCCCGTGTTCCTGTTTCCGCCCTACCTCTACGGGAGGCGTCATGGCATCGGCATTCCCCGCACCTGTGGTCCTCGTCGGACGATCGGCCGAACTGGCTCTGATCGACCGACACTTCGACTCCGCCGGGGCGGGCGGTGCCGCGCTGATGCTGACCGGGGAGGCCGGAGTGGGCAAGAGCGCGCTGCTGGACGCCGCGGCGCCCCGCGCGGCCGACGCCGGATTCCGGGTGCTGCGGGTGGCCGGCTGCCCGTTCCAGCAGGGGGTCGGCTTCTCGGCCCTGAACCAACTGCTGCAACCCCTCGCGGACGCGATTCCCACGCTGCCCGCCCGGCAGGCCGAGACCCTCCGGGCGGTCCGCGGACTGTCCGAGGAACAGCCCACCGAACTCCTCGCCATCGCGAACGCCGTGCACGCCCTCGTGGCACACGTCGCCACCGAGGCCGCTCCGCTCGCGCTGATCGTCGACGACGCGGCCTGGGTGGACCGGTCCAGCGCCACCGTCCTGGGCACCCTCGCCCACTCCCCGCGCACCGGGCACCTCGCCGTGCTCGGCGCCTCCCGGACCGGGGACGCGTCCTTCCTCAACACCATCGGGATACCCGAGCACGAGGTCCGGCCGCTCGACGACGCCTCGGCGGACGAGCTCGTCGCCGAGCGGTTCCCCGCCATGGCGTCCCGGGTCCGCCGCCGGCTGATCGCGGAGGCCCGCGGCAACCCCCTGGCCCTGCTGGAACTGCCGGTCCCCCTCAACTCCCTGCAGCACACGGCACGTTCCACCCTGCCGGCCGTACTGCCGCTGACCGAACGCCTCAAGGGCATCTTCTCCACCCGGGTCGCCGCGCTCCCGGCCCCCACCCGGAAACTGCTGCTGCTCGCCGTGCTCGACGGCTCGGGCGACCTGCACGTCCTGCAACGGGCCCTGGGCGGCCCGGACCCGCTGGCCGAGTTGTCCCCCGCCGAGCGCGCCGGACTCGTCCAGGTCGACGCGGACACGGGCCTGCTGGGGTTCCGGCACCCGCTCACCCGCTCCGCGGTCCTGGACCTGTCCACCAGCGAGGAACGCCGGTGGGCGCACCGGGCGCTCGCCGCCGAACTCCCCGAAGGATCCGAGCAGCGGGCCCGGCATCTCGCCGACGCGGCGATCGGCCCCGACGACCGGGTCGCCGCCCTGCTGCACGACGTGGCCTACGGCACGCTGCGGCGCGGTGACGCCGTCGGCGCGATCAACACCCTGCTGCGCGCCTCGGAGTTAAGCGCCGACGGCACGGCGAAGGCACGTCGGCTGGCGGAGGCGGCCTGCCTGGGCGCCAACATCACCGGTGACCTCCGCAATGTGCGCGCGCTGCTGGACAACGCCGACCACGCCGACCCGTCCGGCACCGACTCGCTGGCCGCCGCCACCGCCGCGGCCAGTCAACTCCTCAACGGCGAGGGCGACGTGGACACCGCCCACCGGCTGCTCGTCGGCGCCATCGACACCCATGTCCGCCCCGGGGACACGGACGAGGACATCCTCCGCGAAGCCCTCAACACCCTTCTGATGGTGTGCTTCTACGGCGGCAGGCCCGAACTGTGGAGCTCTTTCGACACCGTCGTGGCCCGCCGCCACCCGCCCACCTCGGGCCGTCTGCTGCCGGTCATCCTGCGCACCTTCGGCGATCCGGCCCACGGCGCGCCGGCCGTCCTCGACCGCCTCGACGACCTCGTCGCCGGACTGCACCAACAGACCGACCCCGTACGGGTCTTCGGGATCGCGCTCGCCTCCTCCTACGTCGACCGGCTGCCGGGCTGCCGGGGCTCGCTGCGCCGGATGATCGACGACGGCCGGGACGGCGGGGCGGTGGCACTGGCCATCCAGGCACAGTTCCTGCTGGCCAACGACGCCTGGACCGGCGGCCAGTGGGACGACCTCCTGACGGTCACCGCGGAGGGCCTGCGCTGGTGCGAGACGTACGACTACCGCCTGACCGCTTCAACGGGCCACTTCCTCCAGGGAGTTGTGGCCGCCGCGCGCGGCGAAGGCGACACCGCGCGCGGGATCGCGGACCGGCTGGTGTCCTGGGGCAATCCCCGGGGGCTCGGCGCGCTGCGCGTCTACGCCTCGCACATCCGCGCCCTGTCGGCGCTCGGCGACGCGGACTTCGACACCGCCCACCGGCTGCTGCGAGCGCTCGGCACGCCGGGTGAGGTACCGCGGTTCATGCCGCACGCCCTGTGGCTGCTGGCGGACTTCACGGAGGCCGCGGTCCGCACCGACCGGTACAAGGAGGCGGCGGCGCACGTCGCGGCCGTCCGCAAGACGGACATCCCGTCGATCTCGCCCCGGCTGGCCATGCTGACGGACGCCGCCGAGGCGATGGCCGTCGCGGAATTCGTCGACCACGACCTGTTCGAGGCGGCGATCGCCGCGCCCGGTGCCGAGCGCTGGCCGTTCGACTGGGCCAGGATCTGTCTGGCCTACGGCGAGCGGCTGCGCCGCGCCAAGGCGGGCGCCGCGGCCCGGACGCATCTGGAGGCCGCGCTCTCCACGTTCGACCGGCTGGGGGCGGTTCCGTGGAGTGCGCGCGCCGCCAACGAGCTGCGGGCGAGCGGGATTCCGGTCGGTCCGGTCGTGTCCGACGGCCGGGACCCGCACGCGCTGCTGACCCCGCAGGAGCGCCGTACGGCCCGGCTGGCCGCCACGGGACTGACGAACAAGCAGATCGCCGCGCAGCTCTTCCTGTCCCCGCGCACCGTGGCCGCCCATCTCCGCAGCGTCTTCAGGAAGTTGAACGTCACCTCCCGGGGCGGCCTGCGCGACGCGCTGACCGGCCCGGTTCCGTGACGTCGTCGGCTCAGTGCCCGGCGGTGTCCGCGTCATCGGTGCCCTCGGGGGTCAAGTGCCAGCGCCAGTTGGGGCGTTCGTAGGCGACCTCGAAGCCGAGGCGGAGCATGTTGTGCAGGGAGCTGTTGTGGGTGCCGGGCTGTTCGGCGCCCGTCTCGGCGACGAGGACCCGGCAGCCGAGCTTCCGTGCCGTGCGCGCCCGGGCGGCGAGCAGGGCGGTCTGGCCGCCGCGGCCGCGAGCGTGGGGCAGTACGGCGCCGGCGAACATCTGCGCCGTCTCGCCGCGGACCAGCAGGGTGCCGGTGCCGACCAACTCCCCGTCCAGCCAGGCCCCGTAGGGATGCCAGCCCAGCCGGGTAACCGTCGAGGCGGCCATCTCGGCGTAGTGCTCGACCGGTGTGCCGAAGGCCCGCATCATCACCGTGCCCCATTCCAGGGCCTCTTCGGCGGCCAGCGGGGTGACCCGGATGCCGTCGGACCGGTCCAGTGCGTCGGCGCGGGCGACGGCCTCGTCGGTCGGGCAGACGAGCTTGACCCAGGACGGGGCGCGGACGATGCCCTCCCGCGCGCAGATCTCCGGCCAGTCCTCGGGCAGGAAGGCGGGCGCGATCTGCAGGACGGCCTGCGGGGTGCGCTCGGCGCGGTAGAAGTCGCAGATCTCCGCGACCAGTTGGGCGGTGACGGGGGCGGTGATCCCGAAGCCGAGGGCCTTGCTCCAGAAGTGGGTGCTGTCGTTGCGCATCGACAGCACCACTCCGCCGCCGATCCGGGTGGCGCTCATGCCGAGCGCGGTGCGGACGGGTTCGGGGGTCTCGGTCTGGAACCGGTAGAGGGCTTCCGCCTCGGACTGCTCGGCGACGGACGGCTGGACGACGGTCGTCAAGGTGCTGCTTCTTTCTCGGACGGTCCCCCGGAAGGGGCACGCGGGCAGCCCGCCTGTGGGGAACAGGCGGGCTGTCGGGGGGAGTTGACAGGTGGTCAGGTGACTCGGGCAGTCATGTGGGTTCAGGTGGTCAGCGGGTGCCGGAGGGAATGCCGTGCCCGGCCGTGGCCCCGGCGACCCGGACGGGAGCCGCGGTCAGCCCCGGTCGGCCGCGGCCTGCTTGATCAGTTCGGCGACCGCCTCCGGCTTGGAGACGTAGATGGCGTGGCTGCCGGCGGCCTCGGTCACGGTGGCGCCGGCCCGCTCGGCCATCTGGTGCTGGATCGGCGGCGGGATCATGTGGTCGTCGGTCGCCACGAGGTACCAGCTGGGCTTGGACCGCCAGGCGGGCTCGGTGATCGTGCCGCCCAGCGCCTCCAGGCCCCACGGCACCTGCGCGTCGGCGAGGAACGCGGCGTCCTCTGCCGGCAGGTCGGCGGCGAAGGACGCGGCGAACTTGTCCCGGTCCAGGAACAGGAAGCCGTCCTGGGGCGGCAGGATCGGCGGGACGGGCGCGCCGGGCGCCGGGTCGGCGACCAGGGTGCCGACCGACTCGTCCTTGTCCGGCGCGAAGGCCGCGATGTAGGCGAGCGCGGCCACCTTGTCGTGGCGGCCGGCCTCGGTGATCACGGCGCCGCCGTAGGAGTGGCCGACGAGCACCGCCGGTCCGTCCAGGGCGTCGAGGGCGCGGTGGGTGACGGCGACGTCGCCCTCGAGGGAGATGGTCGGGTTCTGTACGACGGTGACGCGGTATCCGTCCTGGGTGAGCAGGCGGTGCACGGACTGCCATCCGGAACCGTCGACGAATCCGCCGTGGACGAGAACGATGTTCTTGACGGCGCTCATGCCGTTGCTCCTTGTTTCTCGGGGTGACCCTCCGGACAGCTCCACGCTAGAGCGGGCCGTCCTTCGGGGCTTCGACCAAATGACCTAGTTGCGGGCGGAGGCCTCGACGAACGCCGTCACCGCCTTCGCGAAGGCCTCCGGTTCCTCCATGTGCCCGAAGTGCCCGCTGTTCTCCAGGATCACCAGTTCCGATTCCGGGATCAGCTCGTGGAGTTCCTCGGCCCAGCGCACCCCGCAGATGACGTCGTGGCGGCCGACCAGGACGAGGGTCGGCACGGTGAGCGAGCCGAGCGCGGCACGGTCGTCCACGGCGTCCGGGGTGAGGTCCTCGTCCAGGCCGGAGATGTAGGTGCCGGTCACCGCGGCCCGCGCGGGACCGAACTCCGCCTCCCGGCCCCAGAATTCGGCGAAGTACGCGGGGAAGATCCCGCGGGCGACGGCGGTCATCTGCGCGTCGTCGGAGATGGCGGGGATGCTTTGGAACGCCTCAACCACCTCGGGGAGCCCGGGGTTGTCGGCGTGCCGGGCGGCGAACTCCTGCACCAGCCGCACGGCCTCGGCGCCGTGCTCGGGACCGGTCACCGGCGCGCTCTCGTAGAGGATCACCCCGGCGAGGCGGTCGGGGCGGTGCAGCGCGTGGTACTGGGCGACGAAACCGCCGTGCGAGTGCCCCAGGAGGTGCACCTCGGGGACGCCGAGGTGGTCGATCAGTCCGGTGAGGAAGCGGCTGTAGCGGGCCCGGGTGTAGCCGTGCGGATGGGTGGGCAGCCGGCCCGAGGCGCCGGTGCCGACGGGCTCCGGGTAGACGACCGTGAGGTACTCCTCCAGCGCGGGCATGCGCAGGTACTCCCAGAAGATGCCGGGTCCGCCGGAGTGCGCGACGCACACGGGACCGGTCCCGTGGACGTGGTAGCGCTGTGTGACTCCGTCGATCTCGACGGTGTGCGTTCCGGGGGCGAGCGGATCGGTCGAAGGGGTGGTGCTCATGGGATCTCCTTGTCCGGCACGTGGCGATGGCACGGACAGGACGCGAGAGAAACGGCGAAGTTCGATACGGATCGAGTGATGCCCGTCACACCAGCAGAGAGTGCGGGATCGCCACCGGCCGGGGGTGGACGAGACGCAGCCGGTGTACGCGCCCGGCGGCGTCCAGGTTCATCAGCCAGGCCACGGCGGGCGGGCAGTGCTCGGGGTCGTCGTCGGGGTTGCTGATGTCCATCTCCCAGAGGACCAGCGAGCGGCCGGCCACGGCGTGCGCGAGGTGCTGCCGTACGCCGGCCTCCAGGTCGCACTCCATTCCGCGCACCAACAGGCTTCTGCCGCCCACCGGTTCACCACCGCGGACCAACGCGGCCTCGGGCGACCAGCGTTCGGTGATCAGCTTGCCGAAGTGTCCGCGCTCGGCGGCCTCCAGGGTCTCCCGTGCTTCGACGCGGCTGGCGCGAGTGCGGCGGCCGGCGTCGCCGTGCGGGGCGTCCGCCGTGGCGGCGAGGGCCAGCGCGAGCCTGGCCCGGCCCTGGCTGAGCCGGCTGCGGACGGTGCCGACGGGGACCCCGCAGGCCTCGGCGATCCGCTCGTACGAGGTGACGCCGACGCTGAAGTGCCGTAGTACCAGCGGCAGTCGGAGCGCGGGCGACAGCTGCTCGACGGCCTCCCAGATCCAGTCCCGCATCGTGTGGTGCTCGAGCCACCGTTCCGGGCCGGACTCGGTGGCCGGCACGTGGTGGTCGTCGAGCGGCCGGTGGTCGGGGGTGCCGCGCAGCAGTGAGCGGGCGGTGTTGCGCACGATCATCCGCAGCCACGGTCCCACTGCCTCCGGGTCGCGTACGTCGCCCACTCTCCGCAGCGCGGTCAGCGCCGCTTCCTGTGTCACGTCGTCGACGTCGGGTCCCGGCCCGAGCACGCTCACCGCGACCGCCCGCATCCCGGCCCGGTGCCGTTCCAGCAGCAGTCCGAGGGAGGCGACGTCACCGGCCTGCGCGGCCAGGGTGAGCGCCGCGTCCTCGACGCCCGTGATCCCGCCCGTGCTGCGGCTGCTCATGCTGTTCCTCTTCCGGCGTTCCCGTCGTCCCTACGAACGTAATGGGCGCGCCTTCTGACGTCACATCGCGGGGTGGCCCGCTTGGACCGGTCCATGTTCAGGCCTCGGTCAGGTTCCGGTCGGGCGCCGGTGCGGACGCGGCCACGATCCGGGCGCTGTGCCGCCGGAAGGAGACGAACTTGGTGCCGGCCTGGAGCAGGTTCGCGCAGGCCAGAGCGGTCCAAAGCCCGCGCAGACCGGTGGCGTCGGCGATCGGGACGGCCAGCGCCGCCAGCACGCCGAACCACACCGCCGTGGACACCAGGCTCGGCACGGTGCGCCGCAGCCCGACGAGCCCGAAGCCCGCCACGGCCTGAAGCGCGTCGCCGACCACCACCGCCAGGACCAGCGGCAGCAGCTGTACGACCTGGTCGGCGAGGTCCGGGCTCCTGGTGAACCGGCCGATCACCGGTCCGCGCAGCACGACCAGGGCGGCGCCGAGGACGACGACCGCGCTCAGGGCGACCGCGAACCCGGCATCCACAGCGCGCCGTATACGGGCGAGGTCGCGTTCCTCGGCGTAACCGGCGATCAACGGCACCGTGGCCTGGCCGACCGCCACCGCCGCGGTGAAGACGACGTTCACCAGGGACTCGGCGACGCTGTGCACGGCGGCGCTGTCGGTGCCGATACGGGCGGCGGCGAAGGTCAGCACGCCCAGCACGGAGAACTTCACCAGCACGGTGGCGCCGAGCGGCAGCCCGACCCCGGCCAGTCGCAGCACCTGGCGCGCATCGGGCCGTCCGGGCCGGATCTGGCGGCCGGCGAGCACCGTACGGCGGCGCAGCGCGTACTGGTTGAGACCGGCCGCGACCAGACTGGACGCGAGCATGGCCAGCCCCGCCCCTGTCAGTCCGAGGCTGGGCAGCGGTCCCGGTCCCCCGACCAGCAGCACCGACAGCGTCACGGAGACTGCGGTGCCCACGAGCCCGGACCGCATCACCTGCGCCGAGCGGCCGAGCGCGACCAGGACGGACGAGGCCGAGGAGTTCACGGCGATCAGCAGCACGCTGCCCGCCAACATCCAGGGAAACAGGCCCAGTTGACCGAGGATGCCGTCCGGGACGCCGAATGCCCCGCCGAGCAGCGGCACCGCCGCGACCGCCGCCGCGCAGACCCCGCCCACGGCGAACGCCAGCCACATCCCGGCGCGCACCAGCGGCAACAGCCCCTCCGGGTCGTCCCGGTGCGGCGCGACGAACGGCATCACCCCGCGCAGCGCACCCGCCACGGTGGCGGTGGCCGGGCCGAACACCGCGATCGTCACGGCGAACGCGGCCAGCGACACGGTGGCGTGCCGGCCCAGCAGCGCGGTGTCGACGAGCGAGCCGGCCGAGGAGGCGAGCATGGTCACGTACAGCGGTGCGGCGGCCCGGGCGATGGTCATGAATGCGCTGCGCTCGCTCACGTCCGCCCATCCTGCCATCCAACTGCCGTGCCCCGCAGACCGGTTACGCCTGCCCCCACACCCGCGCCGCCACCCGCCGGAAGTTGCCGCCCAGGATCGCGGCGACGGCGTCCTCGGGATATCCCCGGCCGCGCAGCGCCCCCTCGACGGTCAACAGGCCTTCCGGCGGCATGAACTCGATCGCGCCCCAGCGGGTGTAGCACTCGGGGTACAGCTCCGGGCTCTGTTCGAGCATCGCGTTGAAGTCCCCTTCGTCGAAGGGGTAGTCGGTGGAGACCCCGACGTGGTCCGGCCCGACGAGGTCGACGGCGTGGTCGATGTGCCGTACGAGGGCGTCCACGGAGGCGTCGTGGGGGCCGAGGAAGATACCGACGCCGGTGATGCCGACGACCCCGCCGGTGGCGGCGCACTCCCTGGCCTGCTCGTCGGTGATGTTGCGGGGGTGGTCCCACACCGCGCGCATGCCGGAGTGGCTGTAGACGACGGGGAGTTGGGACACCTCGCACAGGTCGAGGCCGGTACGGGCACCGCAGTGCGAGCCGTCCGCGACCATGCCGACGGCGTTCAACTCCCGTACCAGCGCCCGCCCGTAGCCGGTCAGTCCCTCGTCGACCGCGTCGAGGCAGCCGCCGCCGGCCGCGTTGCGGGTGTTGTAGCTCGGCAGCATGGTGCGCACACCGAGGTCGTAGAAGTGCCGGACCCGGTCCAAGTCCCCTTCCAGCGGCCCGGAGTCCTCCAGGTCGAAGGCGACCGCCACCTGCCTCGCGCGCACGGCGTCGTCGATGTCGCCGACGGTCGCGACCAGCCGCAGCCGGTCGTCCGCGGCGATCCGCTCCCGCCAACTTGCCACCAGACCGGTGACGTCGTCGGCGCCGTGCGGCGCGTAGCCGACGTTCACCGAGACGAAGCTGCCGCCGGGTCTGCGGTAGCGGGCCAACTCGCCGACGTCGGCGTGCCGTTCGAGCGGCAGGCAGCAGTGCTGTTCCCAGAGGAGGGGCGGGCGGGGCGCTTCCGCAGATTCGTTCGACACCGTACGGATCATGCCCGCGTCGGAGCTACTCCGTCGACGGCGGCCCCGTGCTCCCTCGCACCTCGAGCCTCGGCTCCGACAACACCGTCTCCGCCGCCCGCCTCGGGTCCTTCATCCGGTGGACGAGAAGCTGCGCGGCGCGGCGGCCGATGTCATGGCTGCCGTTGTCGACGGTGGTGAGCCAGAGGTGGCGTAGGCGCGCGAGGTACGTGTTGTCGTAACCGACGAGAGACAGGTCCCGAGGCACCTGGAGGCCCAGTTCCTCGGCCGCCGAGAGCGCGCCGACACCCGCGATGTCGTTGAAGGCGAAGACGGCCGTGGGGCGTTGCGGGGCGGTGAGCAGGCGGACCATCGCGCGGTAGCCGCCCTCCTCCGTGTGGTCGCCCTGTTCGACCGTCGCGAGGTCGGTCAGGCCGTGGGCGTGCATGACCTTTTCGAAGGAGGTGCGGCGGAGTTCGCCGGCGACGCCCTGACCGGCGATGTGGGCGATGCGGCGGTGGCCCAGGTCGACGAGGTGCTCGGTGGCCAGGGCTGCGCCGTACGAGTCGTCGCCGGCCACGACGTCGACGTGGGGCAGGACCGGTTCGACGGCGCCCGCGACCACCGTGGGGATGTGGGTCGCGGCGGCGAGGAGTTCGTCGGAGCCGGGGAGGGTGCCCACCGCGACCAGGCCGTCGACGCGGAGTTCCGTGAAGATGCGGGTGAGGTCCTCGCCGAGATGGCGGTTGAGGCGGCCGTCGGCCAGCATCATGTGCAGGCCGTTCTCGTGCAGGCGGGAGCCCAGACCGTCGAGGAGTTCCACGAACCACGGGTTGCGCAGGTCGTTCAGCAGGACGCCGACCGAGCGGGTACGGCGCTCGCTGAGGCTGCGGGCGGCGGCGTTCGGGCGGTAGCCGAGTTCCTCCACGGCGGCCAGCACGGCCTGCCGTTTCTCCGGTCGGACCTGCTCGGAGCCGCGCAGCACCAGGGAGACCAGGGATTTCGACACACCGGCCCGCTCGGCGACATCACGGATGGTCGGAGCGCTCATGGCTGGACCGTTCCATGCGGTCGCGCCCCCTGTCAAAGGCGCGGACACTCGGTGTTGCCATCCACGTATTGACATCAGGACGAACGGGTTCCACTGTGGCGGAGACAGTTTATGGACCGGTCCAAAGAAGGGCAGTCATGGTGACCTCGCTCGGTGTAGCCGTCGTCGGCTTCGGATGGATGGGGCGGGTGCACACCCAGGCGTACGCCCGTGTCCCGCACCACTTTCCGCAGCTGACCGTGCGGCCGCAGCTCGTGTCGGTCGCCGAGGACGTGCCCGGGCGGGCCGAGCAGGCCGCCGAGCAGTTCGGCTTCGCCTCCACCACCCGCGACTGGCGCGAGGTGGTCGCCGACCCGCGCGTGCAGGCGGTGAGCATCACCGCGCCGAACTTCCTGCACCGCGAGATCGGCGTCGCGATGGCCGAGGCCGGCAAGCACATCTGGATCGAGAAGCCGGTGGGCCTGTCGACCGCGGACGCCTCCGCCGTGTCCGACGCCGTCACCAAGGCGGGCGTGCAGGGCGCGGTCGGCTTCAACTACCGCAACGCGCCCGCCGTGGAGGCCGCCCGCGACCTGATCGCCTCCGGCGAGCTGGGCACGGTCACCCACATCCGCGTCCGCCTCTTCAGCGACTACGCGGCCCACCCGGACGGCGCCCTGACCTGGCGCTACGAGCTGGAGCGCGGCGGCCACGGAGTCCTCGGCGACCTGGCCTCGCACGGCGCCGACCTCGCCCGTTACCTCCTCGGCGACATCACCTCCCTCGCCGCCGACACCGCGATCTTCCTCCCGCAGCGGGCCCGCCCGACCGGCGCGACCGCGGGCCACGCGCTGGCCACGGGCGGCGAGTTGGGCCCTGTGGAGAACGAGGACTACGTCAACTGCCTGCTGCGGTTCGCCTCCGGTGCCCGGGGCGTCCTGGAGGCGTGCCGGGTCTCGGTCGGCGAGCAGAACAACTACGGCTTCGAGGTGCACGGCACCAAGGGCGCGGTGTTCTGGGACTTCCGCCGGATGAACGAGCTGGCGGTCAGCCGCGGCACGACGTACCAGGACCAGCCCGTCACCACGGTGTACGTCGGCCCGGGCGACGGCGAGTTTGGAGCGTTCCAACCCGGCGCGGCGAACGCGATGGGCTACGACGACCTCAAGGTGATCGAGGCGTACCGCTTCCTGCGCTCCGTCGCCGAGGGCAAGCCGTACGGCGCCACGCTCCCGGACGCCGTACACAGCGCGGCGGTGCTGGACGCCATGGTGCGCTCCGTCGAGAGCGGCGGCTGGGCGAGCCCGGCATAGGCAGAGGCACCTGGGTGAGCCCGGCGTGAGGGGCGCACACTCCGGCCGACCCGCACGCCCCCGCACTGAGCCACCAGCGCGATCTCGCGTCCACCCGCCGGACTCGACTACCGTTCACGCTCGGGAGTCACTCGCCTACGCTGTGGTGACCGGTTGGCGGACGGGTATGGGGGCGGCATGGGATACGGCTTCGGACAGCGGCGCGGCGGTCAACTCCCCGTCGAGTTGACCAGCTTCGTCGGACGCACCGGCGAACTCGCCGCGCTGCACGCCGAGTTGGCGCGTTCGCGGCTGGTCACGCTGGTCGGTCCGGGCGGTGTCGGCAAGAGCCGTACGGCGCTGCGGGCGGCCCGCGCGGCCACGGACCGGTTCGCCGACGGGGTGCGGCTGGTGGAGCTCTCCGCCCTGCACGACCCGGAGTTGGTGCCGCCGACCCTCGCGGGCGTACTGGAACTGCCCGAGCAGTCCGGCATGACGCCCTTGGACGCGATCGTGGAACACCTGCGCGGGCGACGGATGTTGATCGTCCTCGACACCTGCGAGCACCTGGTCGACGCGTGCGCGATGCTCTGCGACGTCCTGCTGCGCGAGGCTCCCGGGCTGAGCGTGCTCGCGACCAGCAGGCAGCCGCTCGACGTGCCCGGCGAGCGCTGTCTGCCGATCGCCCCGCTGGCCCGCGCCGACGCCGTCGACCTGTTCACCCAGCGCGCCGCCGCGGTGACCGGCGGCCCCGCCCTCGACGACACCGACCGGAAGCACGCCCTCGCGCTCGTCGACCGCCTCGACGGCATCCCCCTCGCACTCGAACTCGCGGCCGTACGGCTGCGGGCCGTACCCCTCTCCGAACTCGTCGCCCGCCTGGACCGCCACTGCGAGGTCCTGACCGGCGGCCGGCGCACCGCCCTGACCCGGCACCAGACCCTGCGCGCGGCCATCGACTGGTCCTACGACCTGTGCACACCCCAGGAGCAACTGCTCTGGGCGCGGCTGTCGGTGTTCGCCGGCTCCTTCGGACTGACCGCCGCCGAGCGGGTGTGCGCGGGCGGCGCGGGCGACCTCGGCGGCGAGGAGGTCGTCGAGGCGCTGATCGGCCTGGTCGACAAGTCGGTCGTCCAGCGCCTCGGCGAGGACGGCGCCCGCTACCGGCTCCTCGACACCATCCGCGAGTACGGCGCCGGGCGGCTCACGGAGACCGAGGACGCGGAGGCCGTACGGCGGCGGCACTTCGCCCACTACGACGAACTCGTCGGCCGTTTCTGGGACGGCCTGGTGGGCCCGGCGCAGGTCGCGCTGCACCACGCGGTGCGCGCGGAGATCGCCGATGTGCGGGCGGCCCTGGAGTACGGCTGCGCCACCGAGGGCCGGGCCGCGGACGCGCTGTGGCTGGCGACCCGGCTCGGGGCGTACTGGCGGGCGGCGGGGACGCTGTCCGAGGGCCGGTACTGGATCGACAAGGGGCTTGGACCGGTCCAGCAGGACTCCCCCGTGCGGGCCTGGGCGCTGTTCATGACCGGCGTGTTCGGGGTGTGGACGGCGGATCTGGAGACGGCGTTGGACCGGTTCCCGCAGGCCCTCGCCATGGCGCGGCGGGTCGGCGAGAGCCGGGTGGAGCTGTTCAGCGAGGGCTACCTGGCCGCCATGACCGTGCTCGGCGGCGCGGTGGAGGAGGGGACCGCGGCGCTCGACGCGGTCCGCGCGCGGATGGTCGCGGTGGACGACGCACTGGGCATCGGCGTCGTCCACTACGAAGGGGCCCTGCTGTACGGGGCGTTGGGCTTCACGGACCGGGCCCTGGAGTGGTGCGAGGCGGGGCTGGCGTATCTGGAGGGCCGGGGCGAACGCCAGTTGTACGGGTCCACGCTCACCGTCCAGGGCGTCATCCTGTGGCTCGTCGGGCGGCCCGAGGAGAGCGCGGCGGCGTTGCGCCGGGGTCTGGAGGCGGCGAGCGAGATCGGCGAGGTCCTCGTCGCGGCGCTCTCGTCCCTGGGGCTCGCCTGGCACGCGGCCGGACAGAAGCGGTACGTCAGGGCCTGCTGGCTGCTGGGCTACGCCGAGCACGCGCGCCGGCTGGGCGGCGACCCGGTCGGCATGCTGCCCCGGCTCCTGGAGGAGCAGGAGGCACAACAGCGGGCGGTGCGCGCGGCACTGGGCGACGAACCCTACGAGCGGTGGCGCGAGGCAGGTGCCCGCATGTCGGGCCGCGAACTCCTGGACGCCGTAAGGGCGGACGCCGACGAACCCCCCGGTGTCCCCGCGGCCCGCCCCGGCACCGCGGACGGCCGCCCGGCCGATCCCCTCACCCGCCGCGAACGCGAGGTCGCCGCGCTGGTGACCCGGGGTCTGTCCAACCGGGAGATCGCCGAACGCCTGGTCATCTCCAAACGCACCGTGGACGCCCATGTGGAGCACATCCTCGCCAAGCTGGGGATCACCTCCCGTACCGAGATCCTGGCCCCGGCACAGGCGGAGGGCACCTCGACGGCGTAGGTATCCCGGCGCCTCCGGGGGTCTTGGCATACCTAGGTATCCCCGGCGAAGCCCCTGCCCGCGACTGGGTGCACCGATCTCCCGGGGTTCGCACCCCCCCGCACCCGCCCGAGCCCGCAGGCTGGTCGCACCGCCAGGGGAACGGAACGTCGCGGGCGCCGGCAGTGTTGGTCAACCCCACGGCTGTCATGGCAAGGCGCCCGCCACCGCACCTCCCCTGGCGGTACTCACATGGGGCTGCCCCTGTCGGCGGGGGCAGCCCTCGGACACCGCCGGTCAGCCGCGCCCGGCCCGCTCGTACATCGTCCTGGCGGTGGCGCCCAGGATCTCGCCGTACATCTTGGTCGGTGTGAAGCCGTCCAGCGCGCTGTTGACCGAGACGAGGGTGCCCTTCCCGGTGGCCTCGTCGAACCCGGCCAGCCACGGGCCGCCGCTGGAGCCGCCGGTCATGTCGCAGGGGATCACCTGCTGGCCGTTCTCCTTCTTCTCCGTACCGACGCAGCGCAGGAGTTCCTCGCCGAGCTGCGGACGGGTGGCCGGGTAGCCGAAGGAGGAGATCTTCCCGCCGACCGTGCGGTTGAAGGCGACAGGGGTACCGCCCACGACGTCCGTGAGCCTACGACCGTCCTTGCCCGCGTCGACGACCATCGCGGCCACGTCGTTCGTGCCCTCCTCGCCGAAGGTCCGCGGTGTCAGGACGGTACGGACCGCGAAGGCGCCGTACGGCTGTCTGCCCTTGCTGTAGGCCGGGACGAACACCATCGCCATGTTGGTGTTGTCGGGCGAGGCGGAGCGCCGGACGCAGTGCCCCGCGGTCATCACGACGGACCGGTTGGCGCTCGTCACGGCGGTGGCCGTGCACCAGGTGTCGGCCCCTCCGGTGTTGACCATGAACAGCCGCCCCACGGTCTTCAGCTGTGGACCGGTCCACAGCTTGGTCTTCGGCCCGGTCGGCCCGAGGTCCACGGACTTTCCTACGGCCTTGATCCGGGCCGGCGTCCAGTAGGCGAGGGCGTCCTTGCGTTCCTGGGCGGTGAACCCGAAGGAGGACACCGGGTCGGGTGCGGCGGCACGAACCGCACCGGACACGGCCGTGGCCGAGACCGGCACGGCGAGCGCGAGGGCCGCGCCGGCGGCGGTGAGCGCCGTGGCCCGGCGGACCGGACGCCGGTTGCCGGAAAGGGAGTTGTCGAACATGGGGGGGGATGTCTCCTCGACCGATTCGGGTGGTTCAGGTGATGCACATGGTTCGGGTGGTACGCATGGCCGCTGGTTCACGCGGCCGGAGCGGCAGCCGTCTCCCGGAGGAACGCCAGGAACTCGCCCACGGTGCTGCCCCAGAGCCGGCGTTCCACCAACGCGGTGTGCCGGCGCGCCAGTTCGCGGTCCTCGCCGTAGGCGAAGCTCGCGACCGGCGGGCCCTGGTGCACCCGGATGTCGATGCCGATCGGCTGCACCTCGTCGGCGGAGTGCAGGCCGACCGCGATGCCGATGATCTCCCAGGCGAGCAGGCCCGCTCTCTTGAACGCGCCGTCGGACGAGGTGCACCACACCACCTCGAAGTACTCGTGAGCGGGCGCCCTTGGATCGAGCCGCCGAGCCACGTCGTTCGCTGTACTGGACACACCTCGTCCTTTCTGTGCGGCAGGGAACTTCGCTGCGAGGACTGGCTAGTTGAGGGCGTCCTGGGGGTCGGCCAGCCAGTAGGTGGTGGTCAGGGAGCTGTCGATCCAGACGCCCTTGGCGGGCAGCGCGACCTTGACGCCCGAGCCGACGAAGTCGAGCGCACGGTTCTGGAAGATCACCTTGAGCGTCTTCGCGGTGTAGCCGCCGGAGCCGCTGCCGTCGGCGGCGGAGAGGAGGACGCCCGCGTAGCCCGACTGTCCCGGGCGGAGCGTGGTGACCGCCTGCGGCTGCGTGTCCTCGTCGACCGGGGGCACGGCCTGGGCGTCCTGGAAGTTCAGGGCCGGATAGCCGTACAGGTAGCAGGTCTTGGAGCCGGTGTTCTTGACGGCCAGCAGCAGGTGGTTGAGCGGACGCGTCACGGTCTGCGCGGTGACCTTGGTGTTGGCGACGGTGCAGGTGACGGTGCCCGA
Organism: Streptomyces hokutonensis; assembly: GCF_000376565.1. Lineage (GTDB taxonomy): Bacteria > Actinomycetota > Actinomycetes > Streptomycetales > Streptomycetaceae > Streptomyces > Streptomyces hokutonensis. Next base: position 71,020 of record NZ_BARG01000068.1, read on the forward strand.
AGAGCCCTTGGACCCGGTGGATCCCTTGGCGGCCGTGCTGCTGCGGCCCGACTTCGAGACCGTCACGGCCGAGTCCGTGCCGGAGGCCGCGGCTTCGGAGCCCGCGTCGGTCTTGGTGCTCCCGGTGCTCCCGATGGTGGTCGAGGAGCTGTCGGCGACGGCGGTCGGGGTGCTCTTGGCCCCCGCGTCCTGGCCGGTCCCGCAGGCGGTCAGTGCGAGTGAGGCGGCCGCGGCGAAGCCGGCGGTGAGGAGTGCCGTGCGGCGGCGGAAGACGGTGTTGGACATGATCGGGCTCCCCCTGAGTGCGGTGCTGGAAGGCGAGCCACCCGGTTCGTGGTGGGTCTCGCTGCGAACAACCGCAGCTTGCGCGGCGATCCGTCCCAGCCGCCAGGACAGTCGGGGGAAACGGGAAGCTGGAACGCTCGCGCAGGGTTTGACCTGCGGGAACGCACCCTTCCTGGAACGCGAGGACGGGACGGGCACCGGCCGTTGGAACGGTCCGATCGGTGCCCGTGCCGCACGCTCAGCAGTAGAGGTTGCTGCCGGGGCTGACTCCGAGGATGGAGGTGAAGCGGTTGTAGGCGTCGACGCGGCTCTGCACCTGGGCGGGGTTCTTGCCGTCGCACTCCACCGAGCCGTTGATGGAGCGGATGGTCTGCCCGAAACCGGCGCCGTTGACGATCGCGTTGTGCGGGGTCATGGAGCCGGGGCCGCTCTGGGTGTTCCAGTACCAGAGCGCGGTCTTCCAGGCGACGGCCGAGTCGTTCTGCACCAGCCAGGGGTTGTTGAGGAGGTCGATGCCCAACGCGTCCCCGGCGGCCTTGTAGTTGAAGTTCCAGCTGAGCTGCAGTGGACCGCGCCCGTAGTAGGCGGACTGGCCGGCCGGGCAGCCGTAGGGCTCGTTCCAGTTGCAGTACGTCGGGTAGTTGGCGGTGTTCTGCTCGACGATGTACACCAACCCGCCCGTCTCGTGGCTGACGTTGGCGAGGAAGGCGGCGGCCTCCTGCTTCTTCGTGGTGTCGCTGCCGGTGTTGGCGAAGCCCGGGTAGGCGCTGAGGGCGGCGGTGAGACCGCTGTACGTGTAGAACGAGTTCCGGCTCGGGAACATCTGGTTGAACTGCGCCTCGCTGACGACGAAGGTGCCGACGGGCGTGGTCGAGCCGCCGTCGCAGGCGTACGGCTCCCAGAACCAGGTGCTGATGACCGGGTCGTAGCCCGGGTTGTCGTGTTCGGCGATGTACGCCTTGCCGTCGGTGTAGCGGACGATCTGGCCGGTGACGTACGACTGGCCGGCCACCCAGTTGGGATAGCTGGAACAGGACGCGGCGGACGCGCCGGCGGCGGGGAGGACCACGGGCGTAAGGCTACCGAGGACGAGTGCGGTCAGTACTGCGGCGATGCGGCGTCTCGACACAGGGTTCAACTCCTCTGTGGAGCACGGCCGTACCCCGCCAAGGGCAGGGCGAAGCGGAGCCTTTGTGCGCACGGGCCGGTCGGACCGGTCACGACGTGGGGGGCGGCCGTGGTGGGGGATGACGCCACTCACTGAACCGCATTGGTATGTACCAGTCAAGGGTATAGACCAGTCAACCCCGCATCGGGGCCGTCGAGTTGCGGCCGGCCCGTGCAGCTCAGACCCACCTCACCTGCGCAGAGTCGTCACCTCCAGCCCCGGGGCGGCGGCGATCTCCGCCGCGGTGAAGCGTTCGGTGACCCACTGCTTGCGCGAGAACAGCCGGGTCTGGTCCGAGAAGTGGGGCGACGCCGGGTTGGCGGACTCCCCGTAGGTGAGGAGGGTGTGGGCGCGCGGCCCGTCGGGGGTCAGCTCGACGGTCATCAGGAAGCTGCTGCCGAAGGCGCCGCCGGTCGGGGTGCCGGTGCCCGAGTCGGGCCCCGCCTCCACGACGTCGAAACAGCCAGCGTCACAGCCGGGCAGCGGGATACCGGCCCACTTCTGTACGGCGCCGAGTTCGACGTCGACCGGGAGGTCGCGGGCGGCGAACTCCTGGACGGCGTCGGCCAGGGCGCGTTGGACGCGCGGGTCGTCGCCGTTGAATCCCCTTGGTGTGGTGAGGGGTTGGGCGGGGTCGTAGGGAACGCGGCGCCAGGTGTCGGGCGGGCCGCCGTCGAGGAGGCGGTTGTAGAACGTGCTCCAGAGCGCGATGCCCCGGCTGGTGGTGTCGGCGCGGGTGTCCCAGCGGGCGAGGGTCGCGCACGCCTGCGTCACGTCGACCTGTGTACCGTCCGTGGCCGTCAGGCTCGGGTGGGCGCGGCACATGGCGACGATGTCGTCGCGGCCCGTCTCGGCCGACCGGACACGGTTGCCGAGCATCGAGGCGCGCAGGGTCGCCCCGGTGAAGCCGGGAGCGCCCAACCCGTCCGTTCCGTCCCGGCGTTGGGCGATCATGCTCAGTCCCAATTGGGCCCGCCCGTCGAGATGGGGATCGGTGTCGTACACGCCCGGGAGGTCGGTGATCGGCGCCTCCGGATTGGTGTACTGGGGGCCGTTGTTGGAGTTGGCGACATAGTCGGTACGTGCCAACTTCGGCTGGTGGGCGGGGCCGTAGAGGCCGGGCACGAGCGCGTCGGGGTCGCTGCCCCAGGCGCAGGCCGACGTGGAACCGTCCAGGGCGTCGGGCGCGCCTTCGGCCGTGACGGTGCAGCGCTTCAACTGCCCGTCGGTGAGGTGCGGTACGGCCGAGGAGTCGGTGAAGTACGTGGCGCCGCTGGTGTCGGCCGCGAGGGTGTAGGTCCAGGGGACGCCCTGGAACGTGTCCTGGGCGGCGCGGAGTTGACCGAGAGTGCGTGCCTTCCCCATGGCCAGCCAGGTGTTCATGGAGCGCAGGTTGTCGGCGTTGGCGTCGCGGAGCGCGTAGGCGGTGGTCGTGGTCCAGCCGGACGACAGGACGGGGCCGAACCGCGAGGTGTACAGGGTCCGTTCGACGGTCGACAGGCCGCCGTCCGCGCCGCGTACGGTGACCGGGACCGTACGGCGTTGCATCGGCACGGCCTTGCCGTCGAGCAGATAGCTGGTCGGGTCGCCGGGCACCAGCTTGAGGGCGTAGAAGGAGCCGTGCTGGGCGTCGCTCGCGGTGTGCGTCCAGGCGAGGGTGCGGTTGTGGCCGATCTCGACCAGCGGGGTGCCGTAGAGGCCGGCGCCGGACACGTCCAGGGTGCCGGGGATCGTCAACTGCACTTGGTAGAAGCGGAAGTTGCCCTCGGCCCAGGGCAGGTGCGGGTTGGCGAGCACCATCGCGTTGCCGGTGCGGGTGGCGTCCCGGCCGAGCGCCCAGCCGTTGCTGCCGACGTCGGAGGAGGCGAGGCCGAGACCGACGAGGCCGTTGCGGGAGGGGGTTGTTGTGACCGTCGAGGGGGCGGAGTCGGTCGGGGGCTTTGCGTCGCCGATGTCCGGGGCCAACGGCACTGTCCCGGTCACCCTGTTGACGTCGTAGACGACGTTCCACAGGTCGAGCGCGGTGATCGGCCGTACCCAGGGCTTGCCCTTGCAGCGCGCGTCCGGCAACCGGTCCACTCCCGTGTCCCGGAGGTAGCGGTTGTATCCGGCGGCGTATCCCTCGACCATCCGCCGCAGTTCCGTCGTCGGCCCCAACGGCGCCTTCTTGTCGAGCAGTTGGCGCACGGTCCCGGCGCGCAGCTGTCCGCCGTAGTAGGTGTCGCTCGCGAGGTTGGCGCCCGTACCGGAGTCTCCGTCGGGCCCGAAGAACCGGGACCGCTCGCCCCGCAACGTCACTACCTGGTCGGCGAGTTCGCACACGTTGTCCTGTGCGAACGCGTAGCCGTAGCCGTAGCCGAGTCCGTCGAAGTCCTGGGCCAGGATGTGCGGTACGCCGTACTCGGTCCGGCTGATCCGTACGGTGTGTCCGCCGTCGGCCACCGTCGTGGCGGCGGACGCGGGGGCGGGCAGCAGGGCCATGGTGGCCGAGGTGAGACAGAGCACGGCCCCGAGGACCGCCGATCTGCCTGATAACAAACGTCTGTGACGCTTCGTCGGTTCTCCGGTTTCACGCATGCCCGCCACCCTGCTGTGCGAACGGCGGGGCGGCATCCCGCCCCTGGCGGATTTCCGGGCCGGTCCCTCAGCCTCGGGATGTAGACCCTGAGGCTTGGCACAGCACGGCGCCCTGGTCGGGCTGCTGCTCGACCAGGGCGCCGGGACTTACCGCTTGCACCGTTCCAGTACTGCCTAGTACTGCTCGGTCTCCACGAACCGCGTGTCCGCGTCGTTGGTGGCGAAGGTGTCGACCGCGGCGGTCGGGTCGAATCCGGGCGGGCTGTCCTTCAGGCCCAGACCCAGGCCGGCCAGCTTCGCCTTGACCTCGTCGATGGACTTCGCGCCGAAGTTGCGGATGTCCATCAGGTCGGCCTCGGAACGAGCCAGCAGCTCGCCCACGGAGTGGACGCCCTCGCGCTTGAGGCAGTTGTAGGAGCGGACGGTGAGCTCCAGCTCCTCGATCGGCAGCGCCAGGTCGGCGGCCAGGGCGGCGTCCGTGGGGGACGGGCCCATGTCGATGCCCTCGGCGTCGATGTTCAGCTCGCGGGCGAGACCGAACAGCTCCACCAGGGTCTTGCCCGCGGAGGCCATGGCGTCACGGGGACGCATCGCCTGCTTGGTCTCGACGTCGACGATCAGCTTGTCGAAGTCGGTGCGCTGCTCGACACGCGTCGCCTCGACCTTGTACGTGACCTTCAGCACGGGGCTGTAGATGGAGTCGACCGGGATCCGGCCGATCTCCTGGCCGACCTGCTTGTTCTGCACGGCGGAGACGTAGCCGCGACCGCGCTCGACGGTCAGCTCCATCTCCAGCTTGCCCTTGCCGTTCAGCGTGGCGAGGACGAGGTCGGGGTTGTGCACCTCGACACCGGCCGGGGGCGCGATGTCGGCGGCGGTGACCAGACCCGGACCCTGCTTGCGCAGGTACATCACCACGGGCTCGTCCTGCTCGCTGCTGACGACGAGCTGCTTGATGTTGAGGATCAGGTCGGTGACGTCCTCCTTGACGCCCGGCACGGTGGTGAACTCGTGCAGGACACCGTCGATGCGGATGGACGTGACCGCCGCACCCGGGATCGAGGAGAGGAGCGTACGGCGGAGGGAGTTGCCGAGGGTGTAGCCGAAGCCCGGCTCCAGCGGCTCGATCACGAACCGGGAACGGAACTCGTCGACGACCTCTTCGGTCAGGGACGGACGCTGAGCAATGAGCACGGGGTGTTGCCTCCATTTTCGGCGCCCACTATTTGACGCCGTAGACCTCAAGAAGGATACGTCGACATCGCTGCAAACCTCGCCGGGCCTGCCCGGTAGGTGAGATGTCGTCTGCGGGCCAACCGCACGACGGCCCTGGCAAGCAGAAAACCCCACGTGAAGTGGGGTCTCAGCTGGTGTCCGAGGGGGGACTTGAACCCCCACGCCCGATAAAGGGCACTAGCACCTCAAGCTAGCGCGTCTGCCATTCCGCCACCCGGACGAGGTGTCTGCCGCCTGGCCGAAGGTGTTCCCCGCGGCGACATGGACAACAATACCAAGCTTTCGGAGTGCCTTTCACCTGCATATCCGCCCCCGCGCAACCAGCCGTGCCAGGCCTGCCACCTGCGGGTACTCCACCACCACGGGTGAACGGACCGCTACGGACGCGCGCCGGATTCCGGCTCCCGCCCGTCGAGCACCAGGGTCTGCAGCGCACGCACGAGCGAGGCGGCCCCCGCCTCGTCCAGCGGTGCCAGAAATCGCCGTTCCGCCGCTCGGCGTGCCGTCTCCGCCCGGCGCAGGCAGTCCTGCCCCTCGGGCGTCAGTTCGACGATGTTCTTGCGGCGGTCCTGCGGGCTGCGCCGCCGCGCGACCAGGCCGTGGTCCTCCAGGCCGTCGATCAGCGACACCATCGTGGTGCGGTCGACACCGAGCCGCCCGGCGGCCTCGACCTGCGACAACGGCTCCCCCGCGGCGAGCACCACCAGTACGGCCAGCTCGTGACCGTCGACGCCGTGCGGGGCGAGCGCCTCGGCCGACGCCCTGGCCAGCTTCGCCTGGGCGTGCTTGAGGAGGTAGCCGAGCCGGGACTCCAGGGGGCTGGGCGACTGATCGTTGGACATTCCGCGACTGTATCCCGACATGAATCCCTCATCTGATCGTCAGCACTACTGATGATTGAGTAGGCTGACGGCCATGACGGACGAGACCACTGTGCGCTTCGGGATCAAGACCACTCCCATGCATGTGTCGTACGAGGACATCCGGCGGGTGTGGCTGGAGGCTGACGCCGTTCCGGAGATCGCGGACGCCTGGCTGTGGGACCACCTGCTGCCGGTCGCGGGGCCCCAGGACGGACAGCTACACGAAGGGTGGACGCTGCTCAGCGCGCTCGCCGCCCGGACTCGGCGGCTGCGGCTCGGCCTCCTCGTCACCAGCAACCGCCTCCGGCCACCGGCCCTGCTCGGCAAGATGGCGTCCACCGTGGACGTGATCTCGGGCGGGCGCCTCGTGCTCGGGCTGGGCGTCGGCGGAACGCTTCAGCCGCCCGGCGCCGGGGGGATCCCGGGCGCCAATCCGGCGATCGCGGAGTACGCGGCCTACGGCCTCTCGCTCGTCCCGCCGGGTGAGGGCATCGAGCGGCTCGCGGAGACCGTCGCGATCCTGAAGGGGATGTGGACCCGGGACGTCTTCGACTTCGAGGGCCGCCACTACCGCCTCCGGGGTACGCGCTGCGAGCCCAAGCCCGTGCAGCGGCCCGGTCCCCCGCTGCTGATCGGCGGCTGGGGCACGCGGCTGCTGCGGCTGGTCGCCGAGCACGCGGACATGTGGAACGTTCCAGGGCCGCCGCACAACACGGTCGAGTACATCGCCGAGCGTGCCCGCGTCCTCGACGCGCACTGCGCCGAGCTGGGCCGCGACCCGGCCGGCATCACGCGTTCGGTGCAGGTCCTGGTGTCGTACGACGAGCCGGCCACGACCCGCGAGACGGTCGCCCGGCTCGTCGACGCCGGGATGAACCACATCGTGCTGAACCTGCCGCGCCCGTATCCGCGCGGCGTGGCCCGCTGGCTGGCCGACGAGATCATCGCCGGGCGGCACTCGACGGACGCGAGTGCCGCCCGGCCGGGGATCACCGCGTGAGCCGACGGAGGCCGGTCACGGCATGAGCTGGTACTCAGGGAAGTTGCCCGGCAGCCGCTCCCCCACCGGCCCGTGCGTCACCGCGCGGACGAGGAGTTCGCCGCCGACGAAGGCGCCGCGCCAGGAGGCGCCGAACCCGCCGAACAACTCGTCGCGGTCGCCACGGGAACGCGGTGTGCCGTGCCCGACCTTGAACGCCCTTATCTGCGGGGCCAGTCGGTCGTAGGTCGCCCGGTCGTCGGTGGACAGGGTGGCGACCAGCGCGCCGTTGGACGCGTTCATCGCGGCGAGCAGCTCCGCCTCCGTGTCGACCAGGACGATGGTGTCGACCGGTCCGAACGGCTCCGCGTGGTGCAGCGGGGACGACGGTGGCGGGTTGAGGAGCGTGACGGGGCGGACGTACGCCGAAGTGTCCTGCCCGGGAAGGAAGTTCGCCTCGGACAGCGTGCCGCGGTGCAGCGGTACGGCGCCGCGGTCGATCGCCTCGGCCACCTGGTCGTGGAGTTCCTTGGCCTTGGCCGCGTTGATCACCGGGCCGAAGTCCAGCTCGGGGCAGGGGTCTTCGGCGTGCCGGACGGCAAGGGGGTGGCCGACGCGCAGAGTCCGGACCGCGGGGAGGTAGGCGGCGAGGAACTCGTCGAACAGCTCGCGCTGGACGACGAAGCGCGGATACGCGGTGCAGCGCTGCTTGCCGTAGTCGAAGAGCTTGGGGACGACGGCGGTGAGGGTGTCCCAGTCCGTGTGGTTCCAGATGCCCCAGGTGTTGAGTCCTTCCTGCTCCAGTACGTGCCGTTTGCCGAGGTCCGCGACGGCCGTGGCGACCGCGGCTCCGGTGTCGCGGCCGCCGACGAAGGAGACGCAGCCGATCTCGGGCGCCCGGACCAGCGCCTCGGACAGTTCGCCGCCGCTGCCGCTGACGAGGGTGACGGGGATGCCCTCGCGTGCGGCGAGCGCGCAGGCCAGGGTGAGGCAGGCGACGCCGCCGTCGGTCGGGGTCTTGGCGATGACCGCGTTGCCCGCCAGCGCCTGGACCAGCATGGCGTGGACCAGCACGCTCATCGGGTAGTTCCAGCTCGCGATGTTCGACACCGGTCCGTCGAGCGGGGTGCGGCCGGCGAGCATCGGTTCGATGCCGTCGACGTACCAGCGCACCCCGTCGATGGAACGGTCCACGTCGGCCTGCGCGAGCCGCCAGGGTTTGCCGATCTCCCAGACCAGCAGCAGCGCGAGGAGTTCTCGGTGCTCGGTGAGGGCGTCGAGCGTGGCGGCGACGCGGGCCCGCCGTTCGTCGAGCGGGACGTGCCGCCAGGCCCGGTGCTGGTCGAGGGAGGCGCGAACGGCCTGGTGGGCGGTGGACCGGTCCAGCCGGGGCGGTCCGGCGATGGGGCTGCCGTCGACGGGGGTGGTGGCGGGCAGGACCCGGCCGTCCCGCTGCCAGGCCGCGTTCCAGAGGTTGAGGACACGGTCGTCCTGGAACGCCTCGGGCGCGACGGCGAGACAACGCCGCCAGGCGTCATTCCAGGACGTACCGGTTTTGAGGGTTGATGCCATGCTTCTGCTCCGCTCTCGGTGCACAGTCGGGGCGGGGTGAGGCAGGAACGGTCGTACAGATGGGGCTAGTTGCGCTCCAGCCGGTCCAGCACCAGCCGGGCGGTCTCCGTCGGCGTACGCCCGACCCCGACTCCTGCGGCTTCCAGGGCCTCCTGCTTCGCCGCCGCCGTACCGGAGGAGCCGGACACGATGGCACCGGCGTGCCCCATCGTCCTGCCCTCGGGCGCGGTGAAGCCGGCGATGTAGCCGACGACCGGTTTGGTGACGTGGTCGCGGATGTAGGCGGCCGCCCGCTCCTCCGCGTCGCCGCCGATCTCCCCGATGAGCACGACGAGTTCGGTGTCGGGGTCGTCCTGGAACGCGGCGAGGCAGTCGATGTGGCTCGTGCCGACGACGGGGTCGCCGCCGATGCCGACGCAGGTCGAGAAGCCGATGTCCCGGAGCTCGTACATGAGTTGGTAGGTGAGCGTGCCGGACTTGGAGACCAGGCCGATGCGGCCCGGCTTGGTGATGTCGGCGGGGATGATGCCGGCGTTGGCCTGGCCGGGGGTGATCAGGCCGGGGCAGTTGGGGCCGATGATCCGGGTGCCCTTGGACCTGGCGTGGGCCGTGAAGGCGACCGAGTCGTGGACGGGGATGCCCTCGGTGATGACGACGGCGAGGCCGATGCCCGCGTCGGCGGCCTCGGTCACGGCTGCCTTGGCGAAGGCGGGCGGTACGAACACGACGGTGACATCGGCTCCCGTCGACCGCATACCGTCGGCGACCGATCCGAAGACGGGGACGGCCCGGTCGTCGAAGTCGACGGTGCGGCCCGCCTTGCGCGGGTTGACGCCGCCGACGACGTCCGTGCCGGCGGCGAGCATCCGGCGGGTGTGCTTCATGCCCTCGCCGCCGGTCATGCCCTGGACGAGGACCTTGCTCTCCTTGGTGAGGTAGATCGCCATGTCCCGGCTCCTTAACGCGCGTTGGCGAGGTCGGCGGCGCGGCGGGCGGCGCCGTCCATGGTGGTGGCCTGCTGGACGAGGGGATGGGCGTGACCGTCGAGGATCGCCCGGCCGCGGGCCGCGTTGTTGCCGTCGAGCCGGACCACCAGCGGCTTGGTCAACCGGATGCTGTCCAGCGCCCGCACGATCCCGTCGGCCACCGCGTCGCATGCGGTGATCCCTCCGAAGACGTTGACGAAGACCGACTTCACGGCCGGGTCGGAGAGGATGACGGAGAGCCCGTCGGCCATGATCCGGGCCGAGGCCCCGCCCCCGATGTCGAGGAAGTTGGCTGGACGGGCACCACACCCGGCGACCACGTCGAGCGTCGACATGACCAGGCCCGCGCCGTTGCCGATGACGCCGACCTCGCCGTCGAGCTTGACGTAGTTGAGTCCCTTCGCGGCTGCCGCAGCTTCCAACGGATCGTCGTGCACCGCGCCCTCGGCACCCCAACGCGCCTGCCGGAAGCGGGCGTTGTCGTCGAGGGTGACCTTGCCGTCGAGGGCGAGGATCTGCCCCTGCCGGGTGCGCACGAGCGGGTTCACCTCGACGAGGACGGCGTCCTCGCGGACCAGCACCTCCCACAGCCGGACGAGGACGTCGACGGTCTGCGGCGGCAGCCCGGCCGCCTCGGCGATCTCGGCCGCCTTCGCCGAGGTGACGCCCTCGACCGGGTCGATGTGCATACGGGCGACCGCATCCGGTCGACGGGCGGCGACCTCCTCGATCTCCATACCGCCCTCCGCGGACGCGATCGCGAGGAAACGGCCGGCCGCGCGGTCGAGGACGTAGGAGACGTAGAACTCGCTCTCGATGTCGACGGGTTGGGCCAGCATCACCGTGCCGACCGTGTGCCCCTTGATGTCCATGCCGAGGATCTGCCGTGCGGTCAGCTCTGCGGCAGCCGGGTCGGCGGCGAACTTCACCCCGCCCGCCTTTCCTCTCCCACCGGTCTTCACCTGGGCTTTCACCACCACCCGGCCGCCCAGTCGGCGGGCGATCCCGCATGCCTCCTTGGACGAGGAGGTGACCTCGGCCCGGGGCACCAAGATGCCGTGTTCCTCGAAGAGTTCCCTTGCCTGGTGCTCGTACAGGTCCATCTCGGCTCCCTCTCGGCTCCCACTTAAAAGTGCCGCACGCCCCCTGGACACCACCCACCGGATGCGGGATAACAAGCTTCATACAGTATTCGTCGACTGTATGCAATGTACCGCGAGAGCCTTCCAACCCCCTACGAAGGGACAGGACTTCGCCATGCCCGACGACACCCAGGACGTGATTTCCGGTGGTCATCTCGTCGCCAAAGCCCTGAAGGCCGAGGGGGTCGACCGCATCTACACCCTGTGCGGCGGCCACATCATCGACATCTACGACGGCTGTGTCGACGAGGGCATAGAAGTCGTCGACGTACGCCACGAGCAGGTGGCAGCCCACGCGGCGGACGGCTACGCACGCATCACCGGCAGGCCCGGGTGCGCGGTCGTCACCGCGGGTCCCGGTACCACCGACGCCGTGACCGGTGTCGCCAACGCGTTCCGCGCGGAGTCCCCGATGCTGCTGATCGGCGGTCAAGGGGCCCTCACCCAGCACAAGATGGGGTCTCTGCAGGACCTGCCGCACGTCGACATGATGACGCCGATCACCAAGTTCGCGGCGACCGTGCCGGACACCGCACGCGCCGCCGACATGGTGTCGATGGCGTTCCGCGAGTGCTACCACGGCGCGCCCGGGCCCTCCTTCCTGGAGATCCCGCGCGACGTCCTCGACGCCAAGGTGCCGCTGAGCAGGGCGCGGGTGCCGAAGCCCGGTGCCTATCGCGCCTCGACCCGCTCGGCCGGCGACCCCGAGTCGATCGAGAAACTCGCCGACCTGCTGGTCCACGCCGAGAAGCCGGCGATCCTGTTGGGCAGCCAGGTGTGGACGACTCGCGGCACCGAGGCGGCCATCGACCTCGTCCGCACCCTCAACATCCCCGCCTACATGAACGGCGCCGGCCGCGGCACCCTCCCGCCCGGCGACCCGCACCACTTCCAGCTCTCGCGCCGGTACGCCTTCTCCCACGCCGACGTCATCGTCATCGTCGGCACGCCCTTCGACTTCCGCATGGGCTACGGCAAGCGCCTCTCCCCCGACGCGACCGTCGTGCAGATCGACCTCGACTACCGCACCGTCGGCAAGAACCGCGACATCGACCTCGGGATCGTCGGCGACGCGGGGCTCGTCCTGAAGTCGGTCACGGACGCCGCATCGGGACGGCTCAACGGCGGTGCGTCCAGGCGCAAGGAGTGGCTCGACGAACTGCGCGCCGTCGAACAGGCCGCGATCGAGAAGCGGTTGCCGAGCCTCAAGTCGGACGCCTCACCGATCCACCCGTACCGTCTGGTCAGCGAGATCAACGACTTCCTCACCGAGGACTCCATCTACATCGGCGACGGCGGCGACATCGTCACCTTCTCCGGGCAGGTCGTCCAGCCCAAGTCCCCCGGCCACTGGATGGATCCGGGCCCGCTGGGCACCCTCGGCGTCGGCATCCCCTTCGTCCTCGCGGCGAAGCAGGCACGGCCGGACAAGGAGGTCGTCGCGCTGTTCGGCGACGGCGCGTTCTCCCTCACCGGCTGGGACTTCGAGACCCTCGTCCGCTACGACCTCCCGTTCGTCGGCATCGTCGGCAACAACTCCTCGATGAACCAGATCCGTTACGGCCAGGCCGCCAAGTACGGCCTGGAGCGCGAGCGGGTCGGCAACACCCTCGGCGACGTCCACTACGACAAGTTCGCCCAGATGCTGGGCGGTTACGGCGAGGAGGTCCGCGACCCGGCCGACATCGCACCCGCGCTGCGGCGCGCCCGCGAGTCGGGCAAGCCGTCGCTGATCAATGTCTGGGTCGACCCGGACGCGTACGCCCCCGGAACCATGAACCAGACGATGTACAAGTGAGGTGAACGGCCATGACCGCCAGGGCACTTGAGGGCATCCGCGTCCTCGACATGACGCACGTCCAGTCCGGCCCCTCCGCCACCCAGCTGCTCGCCTGGCTCGGCGCCGACGTCGTCAAGCTGGAGGCACCGACCGGCGACATCACACGCAAGCAGCTGCGCGACCTCCCGGACGTCGACTCCCTCTACTTCACGATGCTCAACTGCAACAAGCGGAGCATCACCCTCAACACCAAGACCGAGCGCGGCAAGGAGATCCTCACCGAACTGATCCGGCGCTCCGACGTGATGGTCGAGAACTTCGGGCCGGGCGCGGTCGACCGTATGGGGTTCACCTGGGACCGCATACAGGAGATCAATCCCCGCATTGTGTATGCGTCCATCAAGGGCTTCGGGGACGGCCCGTACACCAACTTCAAGGCGTACGAGGTCGTCGCGCAGGCCATGGGCGGATCGATGTCGACCACCGGCTTCGAGGACGGGCCACCCCTGGCCACGGGCGCTCAGATCGGTGACTCCGGCACAGGAGTGCATACAGTAGCCGGGATACTGGCGGCACTCTTCCAGCGGGAGAGCACCGGCCGGGGTCAGCGCGTCAACGTGGCCATGCAGCACGCCGTGCTGAACCTGTGCCGGGTGAAGCTCCGCGACCAGCAGCGTCTCGCCCACGGCCCGCTCGCCGAGTACCCGAACGAGGACTTCGGCGACGAGGTGCCCCGCTCCGGCAACGCGTCCGGCGGCGGCCAGCCCGGCTGGGCCGTCAAGTGCGCGCCGGGCGGCCCGAATGACTACGTGTACGTCATCGTGCAGCCCGTCGGCTGGAAGCCGCTCACCGAGCTGATCGGCCGGCCCGAACTGGCCGAGGATCCCGAGTGGGCGACGCCGGAGGCCCGGTTGCCGCAGCTGGCCAAGATGTTCCAGCTGATCGAGGAGTGGTCGTCCACCCTGCCCAAGTGGGAGGTGCTGGAGAAGCTCAACGCCCACAACATCCCGTGCGGGCCGATCCTGTCGACCAGGGAGATCATCGAGGACGCCTCGCTGGTCGCCAACGAGATGGTCGTGACGGTGCCGCACCCCGAGCGCGGCGAGTTCGTCACCGTCGGCAGTCCGCTGAAACTCTCCGACTCCCCCGTGGACGTGACCAGTTCACCGCTGCTCGGCGAGCACAACGAAGAGGTCTACATCGGCGAACTCGGTCTCGGCGACGAAGAGTTGCGCCTCCTCAAGTCGAACGGGGTGATCTGACGTGATGGCAGAGGACCGGGTGCTGAAGGTGCGCGCCCTGCTCGACTCCGTGCGGGCCGAAGGGCGGTTCGCGCTGACCGCGCCGGAGGGCAAGGTGATCGCCGATGCGTACGGGATCGCCGTACCGGGCGAGGAGTTGGCGACGGACGTCGACGAGGCGGTGGCGTACGCGGCGCGGTTCGGCGGGCCCGTCGTGATGAAGATCGTCTCGCCCGACATCCTGCACAAGACCGACGCCGGCGGCGTGATCGTCGGGGTGGAGGGCGCGGCGGATGTACGGGCCGCGTTCCACAGGATCGTCGACAACGCGCGGGCGTACGACGCGCAGGCCCGCATCGAGGGCGTGCAGGTGCAGGAGTTGCTGCCCCAGGGACAGGAGATCATCGTCGGCGCGGTGACCGACCCGACGTTCGGGAAGGTGGTCGCGTTCGGGCTCGGCGGGGTACTGGTCGAGGTGCTCAAGGACGTGACGTTCCGGCTCGCGCCCGTGAGCGCGGACGAGGCGTTGTCGATGCTGGACTCGATCCGGGCGGCGGAGATCCTGCGCGGGGTGCGTGGCGCCCCGGCCGTCGACCGGTGGGCGATCGCGGAGCAGATCCGCCGGGTGTCCCAACTGGTCGCGGACTTCCCGGAGATCGCCGAGGTGGACCTCAACCCGGTGATCGCGACTCCGGAGGGCGCGGTCGCGGCGGACATCCGGGTGATCCTCGCCGAGTCGCAGCCGGTAGCCCGTCGACGGTATACACGCGACGAGATCCTGACGACCATGCGCCGCCTCATGGAGCCGAACTCGGTCGCCGTGATCGGTGCCTCCAACGAGCAGGGCAAGATCGGCAATTCGGTGATGCGCAATCTCGTCGACGGTGGTTTCGCCGGCGAGATCCACCCGGTGAACCCCCGGGCCGATGACATCCTCGGCCGCAAGGCGTACAAGAGTGTCACGGACGTTCCCGGTGAGGTGGATGTGGCCGTCTTCGCCATTCCCGCCAAGTTCGTGGCAGCGGCGCTGGAGGAGGTGGGTCGCAAGAACATCCCCAACGCCGTCCTCATCCCCTCCGGGTTCGCCGAGACCGGTGAGGTCCAACTCCAGGAAGAGATCGTCGAGATCGCCGAGCGATACGGGGTGCGGCTGCTCGGGCCGAACATCTACGGCTACTACTCGACCTGGCAGGACCTGTGCGCCACGTTCTGCACGCCGTACGACGTGAAGGGCGGGGTGGCGCTGACCTCGCAGTCCGGTGGCATCGGCATGGCCATCCTGGGGTTCGCGCGGACCACGAAGACGGGTGTGTCGGCGATCGTCGGGCTCGGCAACAAGTCGGACCTGGACGAGGACGACCTGCTGACCTGGTTCGGCGAGGACCCGCACACGGAGTGCATCGCGATGCACCTGGAGGATCTCAAGGACGGGCGCGCGTTCGTCGAGGCGGCCCGAAAAACCGTACCCCGTAAGCCTGTTGTGGTCCTGAAGGCCGGTCGTACGGCGGCGGGTGCGAAGGCCGCCGGGTCGCACACGGGCGCGCTGGCCGGCGACGACGCCGTGTACACGGACATTCTCAAGCAGGCCGGGGTCATCCGTGCCCCCGGGCTCAACGACATGCTGGAGTACGCGCGTGGACTGCCGGTGCTGCCAACTCCCAAGGGTGACAACGTAGTTATCATCACGGGCGCCGGCGGCAGTGGCGTTCTGCTCTCCGACGCGGTGACCGACAACGGCCTCTCCCTGATGGAGATTCCGCCCGATCTGGACGCGTCCTTCCGGGAGTTCATCCCGCCCTTCGGGGCCGCGGGCAACCCGGTCGACATCACCGGGGGCGAGCCGCCGTCGACGTACGAGGCGACGATCCGGCTGGGACTGGAAGATCCGCGCATCCACGCGCTGGTTCTCGGCTACTGGCACACCATCGTCACTCCCCCGATGGTCTTCGCGGAGCTCACCGCGCGCGTGGTCGCCGAGTTCAGGGAACGCGGCATCGAGAAGCCGGTGGTGGCGTCGCTCGCGGGTGACGTGGAGGTCGAGGAGGCGTGCCAGTACCTGTACGAGCGCGGGGTGGTGGCGTACCCGTACACGACGGAGAAGCCGGTGGCCGTGCTCGGCGCGAAGTACCAATGGGCGCGTGCGGCGGGGCTGTTGGGCGGTGGTTCATGACGTGAGCCGACACGGGGCCGGTCGACAGTGCGGTCGGCCGGCCCCGGGGACCCGTGCGCACACGAAAGGCGATGGACAGGGGGCGCTGGCCAGAACTTTCGACGCAAGGGGCACTGAGCGATGGCAACAACGGACTACTCGACGTCCGTCCCTTTCAGGGAGGTGACGGACCGTCACGGCCGCGTGTACCGCATCGGCGAATCCGATGTCGACATCATGGGCCGTACCCGCAAGTGGATGGTCGTCCTGCCCTGGGTGGGGATGATGGGCATCAGTTCCGCCGAGTACGCGTTCACGTCGGCGGAGGACACGCTCCACGACGCGCATCTGTGGAGCAGTGGGCACATCTTCTGGCTGATGGGCGTCTGGGTGTTCTTCCAGGCGGCCATGGCCTTCCCCGCCGGGCAGTTGCGGGAGAGCGGCCGGCTTCCGGCCCGTACGGCCATGTTGATCGGCGCGCTCGGCACGCTGCTGGGCTATCTGGCACTGGCGTTCGCGCCGAACGTGCTCGTCGCGTACCTGGGATTCGGTATGTGCAGCGGCATCGGCGCCGGTCTTGTGTATGCGACCTGCGTGAACATGGTCGGCAAGTGGTATCCGGAGCGCAAGGGCGGCAAGACCGGCTTCGTGAACGGCGGATTCGCCTACGGGTCCGTGCCGTTCGTGTTCCTGTTCACCTCGGTGCTGGATCTCGGCAACTACAAAGTGCTGCTCAGCCTGGTCGGTGTCGGGCTGTGTCTGGTGGTGGCGTCGGCCGGCTGGTTCTTCCGTGATCCGCCGAAGAACTGGTGGCCCGCGCACGTCGATCCGCTGAAGGCGGCCCAGGACCCCAGGATCCGGCGGGCGTTGGAGAAGAACCCGCCGGCGGTCAAGCAGTACACCCCGAGGGAGGCCGCCCGTACGCCCGTGCTCTGGATGATGTGGTTCTGTCTGCTGTGCACGGCCGGCATCAACATCTTCGGCATCGCCTTCCAGGTGCCGTTCGGCAAGGACATGGGCTTCGCGGGCGGGATCGTGGCCACGGCGATGTCCCTGAAGGCGATCGTGAACGGCACCGGGCGCGGAGTCATCGGCTGGATCTCGGACCGTTTCGGCCGCCGTCACACGCTGATCATCGTATGCATTGTGCTGGGTACCGCCCAGTTCGGTGTGCTGGTCTCGGGCCAGATGGGCAGCATGCCGTTCTTCCTGTTCTGCTCCATGGTCTCGGGTTTCGGCGGCGGGGCGATCTTCCCGCTGTTCGCGGCCATGACGGCGGACTACTTCGGTGAGAACAACAACGCCAGCAACTACGGGATGGTCTACAGCTCGAAGCTGATCTCGGGGCTCGTCGGCTCCGGTCTGGGCGCGGTCGTCGTCGGTGAGTGGGACTACCACGGCGCGTTCGTGCTGGCCGGTTCCGTGGGTCTGGCCTCCGCGGTGCTGGCGCTCTTCCTCAAGGCTCCGGGCAGGCCCAGCGCCCGGCGTATCGCCCCCAACCCGCAACCGCTCGGCGAGGAGATGGCGTGACATGACCGCAGATCCCATCACCACGAACGAATCCGGCGCCGCGAACCGTCCCTACCGTGAAGTGACCGACGCCAACGGCCGCATATACCGCGTCGGCGAGACCGACCGCGACATCCTCGGCCACTCACGCAAGATCATGATCTATCTGCCATGGATCGCCATGATGGCGATCAGTGTCTTCGAGTACGCGTACGGCTCGGCGGAGGACACCCTGTCCAGCGCGCACGGCTGGACGCAGAGCAACACCTTCTGGATCCTGAGTGTGTGGGTCTTCTTCCAGGCCGGCATCGCCTTCCCGGCGGGCTGGCTGCGGGAGAAGGGCATCCTGACGGCCCGCAAGGCGATGTACACCGGCTCGGTGCTGTGCGTGATCGGTTTCCTCGCGCTGTCCCACCTGGACAACGTGTGGCTGGCGATCATCGGCTTCGGCGTGATCGGCGGCATCGGCGCCGGACTGGTCTACGCGACGTGCATCAACATGGTCGGCAAGTGGTTCCCCGAACGGCGGGGCGCCCGCACCGGGTTCGTCAACGGCGGCTTCGCGTACGGCTCGCTGCCGTTCATCTTCATCTTCAACTACGCCTTCGACACCGGGAATTACCACCGGGTCCTGGATCTGATCGGCTGTTACATCCTGATCGTGGTGTTCGGGTGCGCGTTCTTCTTCAAGGACCCGCCGAAGAACTGGTGGCCCGCCGACATCGATCCGCTGACCTACGGCGGCAACGACAAGAGCGCGACGAGCCTCGCCAAGAACCCCCCTGCGGTACGGCAGTTCACCCCCAAGGAGGCCATCCGCACCGGCATGCTGCCGCTCATGTGGCTGTCGATCGTGCTGACCGCCGGGGTGTCGATCTTCGGGATCTCCTTCCAGGTCGACTTCGCGAAGGACGTGGGCTTCGGCCCGCTGGTGGCGGCCTCGTCGATGGGCGTCATGGCCGTCATCAACGGCATCGGCCGCGCGGTGGTCGGCTGGCTGTCCGACCTGTGGGGCCGCAAACTCACCCTGGTCTTCGTCATCGTCGTCCTGGGCCTCGCCCAGTTCGGCGTGATCTGGGCCGGCCATCTGCGCAGCGAGTGGCTGTTCCTGTTCTTCGCGTTCCTCTCCGGTTTCGGCGGCGGCGCCTTCTACCCGATGTTCGCCGCACTGACCCCGGACTACTTCGGCGAGAACTTCAACGCCACCAACTACGGCCTGGTGTACAGCGGAAAGCTCATCAGCGGCCTGTTCGGCGGCGGCCTCGGCTCGATGGTGGTGGCCGCCTGGGGCTACAACGGCGCCTACGCACTGGCCGGCGGCGTCTCGATGGTGGCGGCGGCGATCGCGCTGCTGCTGCGCCAACCGGGGCGCGGGGACCGGGAGTCGGCGCCCGTTCCCCAACCGCAGCCCGCGACCTGACAGTTCGTCCCACGGCACGGCCAAAGACCTGTCCGGTCCTACCCGATGGCCCTCCTCAATACGGGAGGGCCATCGCCGCCTTCGGAACCTGTCGGTGCGTCAGAAGCCTTGTGGGGCTCAGGACTTCTCGCGCTCGTGGTACGACCGCCGGGTGTGCTCGGTGTGTTCGCGCATCAGGAGGCTCGCGCGCAGTTCGTCGCGGGCCTCGATCGCGTCGATCAGGTGACGGTGCTCGATCCAGGACGTCAGGCCGCGCTGCCGGGCCACCGGCGTGTAGTACCAGCGGACGCGGCGGTCGACCTGTGCGGCGAGTTCGGCGAGAACCGCGTTGCCGGCCAGTTCCATGACCTTGGCGTGGAAGCGGGCGTTCATGGCGACGGCGGCGTCCACGTCGTCCGCGTCGACGGCCCGCTCACCCTCCGCGCAGAGTTCCCGGAGGACGGCGATGCCGGCGCTGCCCGCGTCGGCGGCGGCCAGGCGGGCGGCCTCGGCCTCCAACAGGGTGCGTACGGTGAGGAGTTGGTCGGCCTCCTCCTCCGTCGGCTCGTGCACGAACGCGCCCTGGGCGGGCCGCAGATCGACCCAGCCCTCGGTGTTGAGCCGCTGGAGCGCCTCCCGCACGGGCTGCCGGGACACTCCGAGGTGCCCGGCGAGTTCGCTCTCGACGAGGTGCTGGCCGGGCTGCAGGGCGCGCGTGGTGATGAGTTCGAGCAGCGCCTCGTAGACACGGTCGCGCAGCGGGCCCGGGCGTTCCAGCTTGGGCACCGCCCCCTGCGGCAGTCCTTGCGACAACATCGCGGTCCCCCTCCTGGGCAACATCGGCATTTTGCAGACAGTAGCCAGCAGACAATGGCCGTACACGGCCGTACGACCAAGTATCGATTGTCTATCGTCTACAGTCTACGGCGCACAGTAGCCAGAGGGTGCGGGAGTCGACCTCGTCACATCCAGGGTCACACCTGAGCGTCCGCGCAGGTCACGGACACCGCACGACCTGACCGGCGTACGACAGATTCCCGCCGAAGCCGAACAGCAGGACGGGGTCGCCGGTGCGGACGGCTCCTTGTTCGACGAGCTTCGAGAACGCGAGGGGGATGCTGGCGGCGGAGGTGTTGCCCGATTGGATGACATCGCGGGCGACGACCGCGTTGACGGCGCCGATCTTCTCGGCGAGGGGCTCGATGATACGCAGGTTCGCCTGGTGGAGGACCACACCGGCGAGGTCGGCGGGGGTGAGGCCGGCCTTCTCGCAGGCCTTGCGGGCGATGGACGGGAGCTGGGTGGTGGCCCAGCGGTAGACGCTCTGGCCCTCCTGCGCGAACCGCGGGGGCGTGCCCTCGATCCGTACCGCGTGGCCCATCTCGGGCACGGATCCCCACAGGACCGGTCCAATGCCTGGTTCGTCGGCGGCCTCCACGACGGCCGCGCCCGCTCCGTCACCGACGAGGACACAGGTCGTACGGTCGCTCCAGTCGGTGACCTCGGACATCTTGTCGGCGCCGATGACCAGGGCCCGTACGGCCGCTCCCGCGCGGACGGCGTGGTCGGCGGTGGCGAGGGCGTGGGTGAAGCCGGCGCACACGACGTTGACGTCCATGGCGGCCGGCGAGGGGATGCCGAGGCGGGCGGCGACGCGGGCGGCCATGTTCGGGGAGCGGTCGATGGCCGTGGAGGTGGCGACCAGGACGAGGTCGATGTCCCCGGGCGTCAGACCGGCGGCGGCCAGCGCCTTGGCGGCGGCGTGCGCGGCCAGCTCGTCGACGGGCTCGTCCGGTCCGGCGATGTGCCGGGTCTTGATGCCGACCCGGGAGGTGATCCACTCGTCACTGGTGTCGACCATGCCCGCCAGGTCCTCGTTGGTGAGTACCTTGGCGGGCTGGTAGTGGCCGACGGCGGCGATCCGCGTGCCGTTCATTGGGTGGTCCCCCTCGTTGCCTTGGGTAGCGGGATCCACCAGTCTTGCCAGTGACTCGCGGGTACGACGGCAGGTGATGCCACAGGAAACTGCCGTCCGGGTTGTCGGCTTCTGTCATCCGTCCTGTGGTCGACGGTATGCACCGAACATTCAGCCGGTGAACAGCTGCTTCGCCTTGAGGATCAGTTCGTAGAGGCCGTAGACGAGGGGTGCGCCGACCCAGAGCCAGGCGAAGGCGATCAGCGGTCGTCGGTCAGGCGGGCTCTGACTGCTGTCGTTCGACATCGGCGGCCTCCCTCTGGGCGGGGATGTGGTGGCGGGCGTCGACGGGGCGGACGAGTTCGTTGGCGACGAACCCGATGACGAGCAGCCCGATCATGATGATGAAGGAGGTGTCGTAGAGGGAGGCACCGTGTTTGCCGGCGTCCTTCTGGTGGTCGGCGATCCAGTTCACGATCAGCGGTCCGAGGACACCGGCGAGGGACCAGGCGGTGAGCAGCCGGCCGTGGATCGCGCCGACCTGGTAGGTCCCGAAGAGGTCCTTCAGGTACGCGGGTACGGTCGCGAAGCCGCCGCCGTAGAAGGAGAGGATCACCAGCGCGCACAGGATGAACAGCGGCTTCGAGGAGTCGCCGAACAGGGCGATGAGCGCGTACATGACGGCGCCGACGCCCAGGTAGACGCGGTAGATGTTCTTGCGGCCGATCAGGTCGGAGGTCGACGACCAGCCGATGCGGCCCGCCATGTTGGCGGCGGAGAGCAGTGCGACAAAGCCGGCGGCGGCCGACACCGAGACCGGTGTGGAGGTGTCCGCGAAGAAGTCCGTGATCATCGGGGCGGCCTTCTCCAGGATGCCGATGCCCGCGGTCACGTTCATGCACAGGACGACCCACAGGCACCAGAACTGCGGGGTGCGCACGGCGCTGTTGGCGGAGACCTGTACGCCGGTGAGGGCGGGGGCGCCGGCCGTGTTCGCCGGGTCCTGGGAGCCTTCGACGCGCGGCACCCGTACGAGCAGCACGCCGAGTGTCATGAAGACCGCATACGAAAGACCGAGTACGAGGAAGGTCTGCGCGATGCCGGTGTTGTCGGAGCCGAACGACTTCAGCATCTGAGCGGACCACGGGGAGGCGATGAGCGCGCCGCCGCCGAAGCCCATGATGGCGATGCCGGTGGCCATGCCGGGCCGGTCCGGGAACCACTTGATCAGGGTCGAGACCGGTGAGATGTAGCCGATGCCGAGGCCGATGCCGCCGACGAAGCCGTAGCCGAGGACGATCAGCCAGAACTGCTTGGTCTCCGCGCCCAGTGCGGAGATCAGGAAGCCGGAGGAGAAGCAGATCAGGGCGACGGTCATCGCCCAGCGCGGTCCGTTGCGTTCGACGAGGGTGCCGCCGAACGCGGCCGAGAGGCCGAGCATGACGATGGCGAGCTGGAAGGGCAGCGCGCTCTGCGTGCCGCTGAGGTTCAGTGAGGATTCGAGCGGCGGCTTGAAGACGCTCCAGGCGTAGGCCTGGCCGATGGAGAGGTGCACCGAGAGGGCGGCGGGGGGAACCAGCCAGCGGCTCCACGCCGGGGGTGCTACTGGGGGACTCATGATCCCGGACGGTAGGGAGTGACAGGGGAGTTGAGAAGGCGGCGCGTCGACCGTGTGCGATGAGCGGTATGCAGAATGCGCCGAACGGTCGCCGCCGGAACGGTAGTTGACGCAACGGTCGCTGTCCGAACCCTTGCCGACCCTCGACTCCATACTGTAGACAATATTTCGTCGACACTGTTCGGCTGCCTTCCGCACCGACCGGACGGCAGCCACGGCAGCACGGCAGCCACCTCCGCGGTACTCCCTCGACCGAACGGAGAGTCCCAGTGAAAGTCGCAGTCCTCGGCGCCGGTGCGATCGGCGCCTATGTCGGCGCCTCGCTCCACCGTGCGGGCGCCGATGTGCATCTCGTCGCCCGTGGACCGCATCTCGCGGCCATGAGGCAGCACGGCGTCCAAGTCCTGAGTCCCCGCGGCGACTTCACCGTCCGCACCCATGCCACCGACGACCCGGCGGAGATCGGCCCGGTCGACTTCGTCCTCCTCGGTCTGAAGGCCAACTCGTACGCGGCGTGCGGGCCGCTCATCGAGCCCCTGCTGCACGACACCACGGCGGTGGTGGCGGCCCAGAACGGCATCCCGTGGTGGTACTTCCACGCGCACGGCGGCCCCTACGACGGGCAGCGCGTCGAGAGTGTGGACCCGGGCGGCGCCGTCAGCGCGGTGCTCGCACCCGAGCGGGCCGTCGGCTGTGTCGTCTACGCGGCGACGGAGCTCGCGGGACCGGGAGTTGTGCGCCATCTCGAGGGCACCCGGTTCTCGATCGGGGAGCCCGACCGGAGCGTCTCGGGGCGCTGTCTCGCGCTGAGCGAGGCCATGCAGGCGGGCGGGTTGAAGTGCCCGGTCGAGCCGGAGCTGCGCAACGACATCTGGCTCAAGCTGCTCGGCAACATCTCCTTCAACCCGATCAGCGCGCTGGCCCGCGCCACCATGCGGCAGATGTGTCTGCACGGCGGCACCCGCAGGGTCATCGAGATCATGATGACCGAGACGCTGTCCGTCGCCGAGGCGCTGGGCTGCGAGGTCGGCGTCTCCATCGAGCGGCGGCTCGCGGGCGCGGAGCGCGTCGGCGACCACCGCACCTCGACGCTCCAGGACCTGGAGCGCGGCAAGCCGCTCGAACTCGACGTACTGCTCGCGGCCGTCGTCGAGTTGGCGGAGATCACCGGCGTGGAGGTGCCCACCCTGCGCACCGTGCACGCCATCTCGGACCTGCTGGCGCTGAGGAGCGCCGCATGAGGAGGAGCGGGTGGGCCGCCGGCCCACCCGGCACGTGCAGGACAATGAGAGCGTGAGGGTCACCCACCGCACAACAGCCGGGTGACCTACGGCGACTTTCGCAGCAAGGGCCGCTTCGGCCACCAGCACGTACAGAACCGGGGCTGATCAGGACATGGGACGAGTCACGGAACGACGCAAGGTGATCCGGATCCGCGACGGCGCGGTCTCCAGCCGTCCGGACACGCTCGTCGCCGAGGAACCCCTGGAGATCCGGCTCAACGGCAAACCCCTCGCGATCACCATGCGGACACCGGGCGACGACTTCGCGCTCGCGGCCGGGTTCCTGGTCAGCGAAGGCGTACTGGCGAATGCATACGATCTGCGGAACATCGTCTACTGCGCGGGGGCGACGGTCGACGGCACGAACACGTACAACGTCGTCGACGTACGCACCGCCCCGGACGTGGTGATCCCGGACATCACGCTCGAGCGGAACGTGTATACGACGTCCTCGTGCGGTCTGTGCGGCAAGGCGAGCCTGGACGCGGTCCGGACGACGACCCGCTGGCCGATCGCCGACACTCCCCCGGTCCGTGTCGAACCCGCGCTGCTCGCGAGCCTCCCCGACCGGCTGCGCGCGGCCCAGCGGGTCTTCGACCGGACCGGGGGTCTGCACGCGGCGGCCCTGTTCAGCGAGGAGGGCGAGCTGCTGGACGTACGGGAGGACGTGGGCCGGCACAACGCGGTCGACAAGCTGGTCGGCCGTGCCCTGCAGAACGGCGACCTGCCGCTGTCCCGGGTCATCCTGCTGGTCTCCGGCCGGGCCTCGTTCGAGCTGGCGCAGAAGGCCGTGATGGCCGGGATCCCGGTACTGGCGGCGGTGTCGGCGCCCTCGTCGCTGGCCGTGGACCTGGCGGCGGAGACGGGCCTGACCCTGGTGGGCTTCCTGCGGGGCAGCAACATGAACGTGTACGCGGGCGAGGACCGCATCGCCCTGACGGCCGCGGCCACCCAGGGCTGACGCCCTCGCCCCGCGGCACGGCGGCGGGGCCCCGGCCGGCGGGGAGCGCCCCCTGCGCCGCAGGGGCCCCGCCTCAGCCCGGCCCCTCCATGCCCTGCGCGACCCGTACGAACGCCGTGACGAGGGGTGAGCGGCGGGTCGTCTCCCAGACGAGGATCACCTCGTCGGGTGCGGCGTCGGTGACGGGGACGTAGGTGATGTCGGGGCGGGAGTACTGCTCGGCGACGGAGACGGGGACGAGGGTGATGCCCGCTCCGGAGGCGACGTTCTCGAACTTCTCCTCGATGCTGCGGATCGGTACGTCGTCGGGGTCGGGGTTCGGGTTGAGGTAGCGCAGCCAGGTCTCGCCGTCGAGGTCGGCCAGGACGAGGTCCGGTTTGCCGGCGAGCCGGTGGTCGGCGGGGAGCATGGCCACCCGGGGCTCGGTGAACAGCGGGAGCAGGGTGAGGCCCTGTTCGCGGATGGGGCGGCGCAGATAGGCGAGGTCGACGGTGCCGTCGAGGACGAGTTGTTCCTGGTCGTCCCATTCGACGCGGCGGGCCTTGACCTCGGCGTCGGGGTGGGCGGCGGCGAAGGCGCGCAGCGTGGGGGTGATCACGACACCGGCGCGGAAGCCGACGACGAGGCGGTGCGGCCCGTGTGCGGCGCGCTGCACCCTGCGGCGGGTGGCGTTCGCGGAGGCGAGCAAGGTCCGTCCGTCGTCGAGGAGTTGGCGTCCGGCGGCGGTCAAGGTCACGCCGTGGCTGTCGCGTTCGAAGAGGGTGGCGTCCAAGTCCTTTTCCAGGGCCCGGATCTGACGGCTCAACACCGGCTGCGCGATGTGCAGCTGTTCGGCCGCGCGTCCGAAGTGGAGCAGTTCGGCCACCGCCACGAAGTAGCGGACCTTCCGCAGGTCGAGGTCCATGGGTCCCACCGCCTCCCTGCCGCTGCCGTTGTCGTTGCTGTCGCCGTCGGCGATGCCTTCAGGGTATCGCCGTCGCCGAAAGAGGTCTTGGACGGCGGGGTGGTGGCGACCGCAGGCTGGACGGCGTCACAGCAATACGAAAGGGGCAGGTCATGGGAGTGCGAGGACAGCGGATCGTCGTCATCGGCGGTACGGCGGGCATCGGGCTCGCGGTCGCGGAGGCGGCCGGGCGGGAGGGCGCCCAAGTGGTGGTCGCCTCGCGCCGGCAGGAGAGCGTGGACGCGGCGCTGAAGCGGCTCCCCGAGGACGCGGAGGGCCGGGTGCTCGACGCGAGCGACGAGAACGCGGTGCGGGGCTTCTTCGCGGAGCTCGGCGGCTACGACCACCTGGTGTACACGGCGGGTGAGGCGCTGCTGATGGAGAGCGTGGCGGAGTCCGACCTCGGGCGGTCCCGGGCGTTCCTGGACACCCGGTTGTGGGGTGCGTACACGGCGGTGAAGTACGGTGCCGGGTCGATCCGGGAGGGCGGTTCGGTGGTGCTGACCACGGGTACCGCCGGGCGCAGGCCGATGTCCGGTACGTCCGTCGCCGCCGCGTTGTGCGGGGCGATGGAGTCGCTGACCCGGGCGCTGGCCCTGGAGCTGGCGCCGGTGCGGGTCAATGTGGTGGCGCCGGGTGTGGTCCGTACCGAGTTGTGGCGGGAGTTGGGCGAGGAGGACCGGGACGGACTGTTCGAGTCCGTCGCCGGGTCGCTCCCGGTCGGCCGGATCGGCGAGCCGGCCGATGTCGCCGAGGCGTATCTGTATCTGATGCGTGGCGGCTACAGCACGGGGTCGACGGTGGTCGTGGACGGTGGCACGGTCCTCGTGTGATGCCCCGCCCGCTCAACTCCCCTCTGTGAACCGCATCTCCGCCGCCGTCACGACCGACCCCAGCCGTGGGAAGTCGAGCTTGACCGACGCCTGGTGCTCGGCCGCGGTGAACGCGCTCATCGCGTCCTCGACGAAGACGAGGTCGTAGCCGAGGTCGCCGGCGGCGCGGGCGGTGGATTCCACGCCGAGGTTGGTGGCGATCCCGCCGAACACCAGGGTGTCGACGCCCCGTTGGCGCAGGCGTTCGTCAAGTCCCGTGCCCTGGAAGCCGCCGATGGTCCGCTTCACGATCTCCAGGTCGCCGTCCTCGGCCAGCCCGGCGGCGAGTCCGCTGCCGGAGGGCTGTTCGGTGATGCCGGGGCGTTCGACCCGGATCAGTACGACGAGCGCTCCGGCGGAGCGGAAGGCGGCGGCCAACTCCTCGGCCACGGAGAGGACTTCGGTGCCCTTGTACGGTTCGAGCGGCAGCGCGACGATGCGGTCCATCAGGTCGACGAGGACCAGGGCGGTGCGCGCGGGGTCGAGGGCGAGCCGGGGTTCGGGAGTCTGCGGTGGGGTCATGACGGAACGTTAGCTCCCGTCAGCCCTCCGTACCGGAGATCCGGATCAACAGGTCCATGAACCGGTCGCGTTCGGCCACCGTCAGTGGAGCGAGGAGCCGGTCGTTGGCCTCGCGGGCCGCCTTCTCGCACCGCTTCAGCAGCCGTGCGCCCTCCGCCGTGAGCGACACCGCGTTCTTGCGGCGGTCCTTCGGGTCCGGCTCGCGGACGACCAGGTGTGCGGCCTGGAGGTCGTTGAGGACGCCGACGAGGTCCTTGGGGTCGAGCCCGACACCGCGGCCGAGGTCGGCCTGGGCGACGGGGGCGAGATCGCGGACGGCGGAGAGGACCACGTGGTGCCACATCTTGAGGCCTTCGGCGGCCAGGGCCTCGGCGACCAGGGCCCGGCCGCGGGCGGCGGCCCGGCCGAGGAGCCAGCTGGGGAGGGAGCGGATCGCGGGGAGGGGTGCTTCGGCCATGTGCGCAGCCTAGCGAAAAGTCGTTGGACTTCCCAATGAAATCGTGAATACCATGGGGACTCCCAACGATTTCTGGAGGTGCGATGCGTCGCGTCCGGTACGAGTCCTCCGGCGGCCCGCTGTTCCTGGAGGAGGCCCCCGTCCCCGAGCCGGGCCCGGGTGAGCTCCTCGTGCGTACCGAGGCGGTCGGGGTCACCCTGCCCGTCGTCCGCAAGGTCTCCGAGGCGGCCGAGCCGATCCCGCTGGGCGGTGAGATCGCGGGCGAGGTGGTCGCCGTGGGACAGGGCGTGACCCGTTTCGAGGTGGGCGAGCGGGTGACGGGACTGTGCTTCGGGCACGGTTACGCCGACTTCGCCGTCCTCCGTGAGGCCATGGCCTCCCCCGTGCCCGGCACCGCCTCCGCGGTCGACGCGGTCGCGCTCGTCCGCAGCGGCCTGGTGGCCCTCGGCGTGCTGGACGCGGCCCGGCCCGAGCCCGGCGAGGCCGTGCTGATCACGGCCGCGGCGAGCGGAGTCGGCCATCTCGCCGTGCAGTTGGCGAGGGCGCGGGGTGCGGGGCGGGTGGTGGGCGCGGTCTCCGATCCGGCGAAGGGCGGCTTCGTGCGCGCCCTGGGTGCCGACGAGGTGATCGGCTACGACGCGTTGGACTCGGTCGAGCCCGTCGACTGCGTACTCGACGCGGTGGGCGGCGAGTTGCTCACCCCGGCGGTCGCCGCGCTCGTCCCGGGCGGGCGGCTCGTGGCGTACAGCTCGGGCGGCGGGACGATCCAGGCGTACGACCTTCTCGTGGGCGCGAAGTCCGTGATCGGGTTCCAGATGGCGCGAATAGCGCGCGGGAGGCCGGAGTGGTACGAGCGGTGGCGGCGGGAGCTGTGGCGGTTGTTCGCCGAGGGTGCCCTGAGGCCTTGCGTGCACGGAGAGTTCGGGCTGGCGGAGGCGGCTGAGGCGCACGAGGTGATCGAGTCGCGGGGCAACCTGGGCAAGGTCGTGCTGCGGCCCTGAGGCGCCCGGCCCGCCCCTGTCACCCCGTCAACTTCCTGGACACCGACCGCTGCACGCTTCTTGTGAGGCTCCGGATGCCCCAACTAACGTCTGTGACGCGCCCGTTGGACGTGGGATGTCCGGATGTCAAGACGAATGAAGGGCAGGTCGCACCACCATGCCGTCAAGTCTTCGCGCACGTCTGAGATCCACCCTCACCGCCGCACTCACCCTGGCCGCGCTGCTCATGCTGCCCAGCCCCGCGCACGCCGCCGCTCAAACCACCTCCCCCACACCCGAGTTCGACCAGCAGGTCCTCTTCAAGGCGTCCCAGGATCCGGGCTACGCCTGCTTCCGGATCCCGGCCGTCGTGAAGACGAACGACGGGACGCTGCTCGCGTTCGCCGAGGGCCGGGTCCTCAACTGCGGTGACGCCGCGGACATAGACATCGTCGTCAAGCGCTCCACCGACGACGGCGCCACCTGGAGCCCGCTCCAGGTCGTCAACCGCGGCGGCGGCGACACGCACGGCAACCCGGCGCCCGTCGTGGACCGGAGGACGGGCCGGATCCTGCTCGCCGAGACGTACAACACGGGCCGTACGGACAGCGCCAGTTGCTCGGTCCCCTGCGACCGCACCCCGCATCTGCAGTACAGCGACGACGACGGCCTCACCTGGTCGCAGCCGCGTGACCTGAGCGACGAGATCCTGCCCCCGAAGTGGAACTCCTGGTACGCCACCGGCCCCGTGCACGGCATCCAGCTCACCCGCGGCAAGCACAAGGGCCGGCTCGTGTTCGGCGTCAACACCGAGACCTGGGACGGGACTCGGGTCACCGCGAACAACGCGGCGCTGATCGTGAGCGACGACGGCGGCGACCACTGGAGGATCGGTGCCACCGACTCGTACCCGATCGCCGCCGACGGGACCTGGCGGCAGAAACCGTCCGAGCTGACGATGACCGAGCGCACCGACGGTTCGATCCTGGTGAGCGGCCGTGAGCAGGACGGCACCGACCTCGGCCACCGCACCCAGGCGGTCAGCCGCGACGGCGGCGACAGCTTCACCGCGCCCTTCCGCGACCTGCCCGGCCTGTACGCCCCGCAGGTCCAGTGCGCCACCCTCGGTCTCGGCTCCCGCATCCTGCTGTCCTGCGACGCGGACCCCGACCGCCGCCGGACGATGATGATCCGGTCCTCCTACGACGGCGGGCGCACCTGGGACAGCGTGGACCGCGGCACGGTGGTGACGAAGGACTGGTCCGGCTACTCCGACATGGCGCGCATCGACGGGGACACGGTGGGCCTGCTCTACGAGGGCGGCGCCGTGTCGGCGACCGACGAGATCCGTTTCGCCCGCTTCAACGAGGCCTGGCTGCAACCGCGTCGGGGCCCGGACCCGACGACCGCCGACCTCGCCCCGCACGCGAAGCGCGCGGCGGTGCTCGGCGGCGCCCAGGAGACGGACGGCGTCTCGGGCGGCGCGTTGTCCTTCGACGGTGTCGACGACGCCGTACGACTGCCCTACAGCGACCGACTGCCGCTGGGGACAAAGGACTTCACGGTCTCCCTCTGGTTCCGCTACACCGCTACGACCGGTGATCAGCCGTTCCTGTGGATGGGCGGGGTCGGTACCAGTCAGCCGCAGGTGTGGCTGCGCGGTGAGCCCGCCGGCAACCATGTGCGGGCGCTGATCACCACCCGGGACGGTGCGACGGCCGTCCACACCACCTCCGTGGTGACCGCCGGCGCCTACAACGACGGGCAGTGGCATCACGCCGTGGTACGGCGCGGCGGCGGTCAGTTGACGCTCTCCGTGGACGGAACGACGGTGAGCACGACGGACGTCGTGGGGTCCGTGAGCCGCAACTCGCCCTTCGGCGTGCACCTCGGCCAACGGGTGGACAGCCTGGTGTACTTCACCGGGTCGCTCGACGAAGTCCACGTCTGGGACCGGCTGTTGACGGACGACGAACTGACTGCGGAGAAGCCGCCGACCGCCGGGACCGTGCTGTGGCTGCCCATGGACCAGGTGAGCGGCAGCCACTAACGTCCCGGGCGTGCCCGAGGACCGACGAGCACGACAGCGGAGGGGAGCCGGGGTCGGCCTGCTGCTGACCCTGGCTCTCGCGGCCGTGCTGCTCACCGCCCTCCCGAAGGACCACGACCGGGAGGGCGGCGGCGCCTGCCCGGCCCGTACGGTGCGCTCCTGGTCGGCCGACACAAAACTCACCAACTCCTTTGTCGCGTACGGCGACGACGCGACCCGCACCGACGACTGGACCGGCGGCGACGGCACCCACTCGGTGCGGCTGCCGGACGGGCGGGTGCTGTGGCTGTTCTCCGACACCTACCTCGGCCAGGTGCACGGCCCGCCCAATCCGGTCGGCGAGTCGTACGCCTGGCGGGACACCACCGCGCCGCTGGTGCGCAACTCGGCGGTCGTGATGCGCGACGGCCACCCCCAACTCACGCTCCCCGCACCGCTGTTCCCCGATCCGGGCCCGAACGAGTGGCGTTGGCCGGTCGCGGCCCGTCTCGAGCCCCGCTCCCCCGGCTCGGCCGAGTCCGTCGTACGGGTGCTGCTGTGGACGCGGACGGCCGGGCAGTACCCGTGGATCTACGGGGTGCCGACCGCGACCGAGGTGGCCACGCTGTCGCTGCCGGACCTGCGGGTGGAGTCGATCGTGAAGGTCTTCGACCAGCGGCTGGTCCAAGACCCGTCCCGGCGGGTGCAGTTCGGGACGACGCTGGTCGCGGTGGGCGGGTGGACGTATGTCTTCGGCGGGAACGACGCGCAGGCGGCGGCCCGGCCGACGTCCTCGGCGTATGTGGCGCGGGTGCCGGAGGGGCGGCTCGGGGAGCCGGGGGCCTGGGAGTACTGGGACGGTTCGGCGTGGACGGCCCGGGCCGGGCCGCGGCCGGTGCTCGGGGACGGCCGGCACACCGGGGTGGGGAGCGCGTTCTCGGTGGTGCGGGACGGGGGGACGTACGTCCTGTTCACGATGGCGGCGGGCAGCCGGGGACTGACCACCGTCACCTCGTACTGGGCCTGTTCGCCCGTCGGGCCGTGGCACGGACCGGCCCGGGGATTCAGTCCGCCGCTGCCGGCCGGGCAGGTCGCCGCGTACAACCCGCAGACGCATCCGGCGCTCGGCGGCGACGGGCGGATCGTGCTCAGTTACGACGTCAACTGGCTGGACGCGACGGCCACTTCGGCGGCCTGGAACCTCAGCCGGAACGTGTCGCTGTACCGACCGCGGTTCGTGACCCTGCGGTTGGGGCCGCCGCCCCGGTGACTTCGGGCTGCGGATCGCGGGCGCGGCGCTTGGCGATGACCGCGCACACCATCAGCTGCATCTGGTGGAAGAGCATCAGCGGCAGTACGGCGAGGGAGGCGTGGGCGCCGAACAGGACGCTGGCCATGGGGAGTCCGGAGGCGAGGGACTTCTTCGAGCCGGCGAACTGGATGGCGATCCGGTCCTCCCGGTCGAAGCGCAGCGCCCTGCCGCCGTACCAGGTCAGGGTCAGCATCACGGCGAGGATGACGGCCTCGACGGCGAGCAGTCCGGCGAGGCGCAGGGCGCTGACCTGGTGCCAGATGCCCTGGACCATGCCCTCGCTGAACGCGGTGTAGACGACGAGGAGGATCGAGGCGCGGTCGACGTAGCCGAGGACCTTCTTGTGCCGGGTGATGAAGCCGCCGACCCAGCGTCGCAGCAGCTGCCCGGCGAGGAACGGCACGAGGAGCTGCAGCACGATCTTGACGACGGAGTCGGCGGAGAAGCCACCCGCGTTGCCGCCGAGCAGGGCGGCGGCCAGCAGCGGGGTGATGACGATGCCGGCGAGTGAGGAGAAGGAGCCGGCGCAGATCGCGGCGGGCACGTTGCCGCGCGCGATCGACGTGAACGCGATCGAGGACTGCACGGTCGACGGGACGAGGGTGAGGAAGAGCAGCCCCTGGTAGAGGGGGTGGGTCAGGAGCACCGGGACGAGGCCGCGGGCGGCCAGGCCGAGCAGCGGGAAGACGACGAAGGTGCAGGCCAGGACGGTGGTGTGCAGTCGCCAGTGCTTGAGGCCGTCCAGTGCCTCGCGGGTGGAGAGGCGGGCGCCGTAGAGGAAGAAGAGGAAGGCGATGGCGGCCGTAGACGCGCCCGAGGCGACATCGGCGCCGGTGCCCCGGGCGGGGAGGAGTGCGGCGACGCCGACCGTCCCGAGGAGCAGCAGGATGTAGGGGTCGATCGGCATCCGACTGGGCCGTCGCAGGCGTTTCACTGTGCTCCACTGTCTCGCTGTACGTCCGCCCGTCCGGCGCGGACCGGTGCCCTCCCCATCGTCCTCCTCCGCCTCTTGATCGGGAATCCGTCATACCGCTCTGACTGCCATCACGTTTCGCGATGACCGGATACCGTGTATGCCATGGTGTATGCCATGTACGACCTCTCTCACCTGCGGACTTTCCTCGCGGTGTCCCAGACGCTGAGTTTCACGCAGGCCGCGCGGCGGCTCGGGCTGCGCCAGTCGACGGTGAGCCAGCATGTGCGGCGGCTGGAGGACGCGACGGGACGGCAGCTGTTCACCCGGGACACGCACTCCGTGGAGCTGACGGAGGACGGCGAGGCGATGCTCGGCTTCGCGCGCCGGATCCTGGAGGTGCAGGAGCAGGCGTCGGCGTTCTTCACCGGCACCCGGCTGCGCGGCCGGCTGCGCTTCGGGGCGTCCGAGGACTTCGTCCTCACCCGGCTGCCGGAGATCCTGGAGGGCTTCCGGTACGACCATCCCGAGGTCGACCTGGAGCTGACGGTGGAGCTGTCCGGGACGCTGCACGAGCAACTGGCGGCCGGGAAGCTGGACCTGGTGCTGGCGAAGCGGCGGGCCGAGGATCCCCGGGCTGAACTGGTCTGGCACGACAAGCTGGTGTGGATCGGTGCGGAGCGGCTGCGCCTGGACGCGGACCGTCCGGTGCCGCTGATCGTCTATCCGCCGCCGGGGATCACCCGGGCGCTCGCCATGGAGGCGCTGGAGCGGCAGGGGCGGGCCTGGCGCATCGCCTGTACGAGCGGGAGTCTGAACGGGCTGATCGCCGCCGCCCGGGCGGGACTCGGGGTGATGGCGCACTCGAAGGGGCTGGTGCCGCCGGGACTCGTACGGGTGCCGGAGCGGGTGGGGCTGCCGGAATTGGGCGAGGTCGATTTCGTGCTGGTGCACGGGCGGCGCAGAGTTTCCGCACAAGGTGCGGCCGATGCGCTGGCGGCGGCGATTCTTGCGGGTGGGGATCGGCTGCATCGACGCGGTCCGTAATACCGGCGGCATCAGCGTTCCATTGCGGGCGATTCAGATGCTGAATTCCGCGAGGGCGTGCAATGAAAGCCGTACAAGAAATACCGACGGCGGGCGGCGCTGTCGGTCAGGAGCAGCGCCGCCCGTCATACGGTTCAGGAGAACGAGAACTCTCCTCCGTAGTCGGTGTCGTGGTCGCGGTAGACGCTGCTGTAGCCGAGTTGGCTGGTGTCGACGACGCCGTCCTCGACCGAGAACTCGATCCAGACGCCGGGTCCGTCGATGCGTACGTAGTCGCCGGCGGTGTCCAGGTCGGTGGTGCCGGAGTAGGAGATGTAGGTGTCGTCGAGCTCCGACTTGTAGGTGCTCAGGGTGGCCGCGGCGGTCGTGTCGTCGGCGGCCTCCACCCATGGGGTGATGGCGTCGAGGATCAACTGCTGCTGGTCGTCGGTGAGTTCGCTGCCCGCGACGCCTTCCTTGGTGGTGGGGAAGTCGCCGTCGTCGTCCGGGCCGAGGACGACGTCGGTGGTGGTGTCGGAGAGCTTCGCCTCGGTCAGCTCGTCGTCGGTCAGGCCTTCGAGCATCGAGACCAGGCCGTCGTGCATCCCGGACAGGGGTGCGTAGGTGGTGTCGTCGTCGGTCCAGCTGACGGGTTCGACGCCGGCGAAGTACGGGGTGGTGCCGACGACTTCCCCGTCCTTGTAGGTCAGGTTGACGGCCAACTGGTCGCCGCCGAAGTGCAGTTGCCAGGTGCCGGTGGTGCTCGGGGTGCCGAGGAAGGCGAGGTAGTAGTTGCCGCTGCCGTAGCTGCTGTCGGTCTCGCCGAGGACGTCGTCGGCCGCGAGGATCTGGGAGATCTGGTCGTAGCCGGTGTCGCTGCCGGTGCCCGTGGCGGCCTCGACCACGGCCTTGGCCGCGGCGAGTTGGGTGTCGCTGAGCGAGCTGAGTTCGATGCCGACCCGGCAGGTCGCGCCGCAGGAGAGGTTCGACCAGGCGACGGCGTTGGCCTGGGTGAAGTCGAGGAGTACGGCGGCCTGTTGGTCGTCGTCGAGGGTGTCGAGGAAGGCGTTGGCGGCGTCGACCACGTCGGAGACGGACGTCCCGGTCCCGGCGGAGTTCGAGGGCACGATCGAGGACGGGCGGGCGGATCCGGGAGTCGACGGGGAGGCGGATCCGGGGGTGGACTGGGACGGGGACCGGGATCCGGGGTCCGAGGCGGAGGCGCTGCTGGACGGGTCGGACTGGACGGAGGCGGCGTTCGCGTTGGCGTAGAGCCCGCCGCCGAGGAGCGCCGTCGCTGCCGCTAAGGCGCCCACCACCTTCCTGTGGCGTCCCAGGGACCTGCGGTGAGCGTTTTTGGTCTTCAATTCGATATTCCCTTCAGGGGTCTCGCCCTGAGGACTTCCGATGATTTTTTCCGGCACCGGAAAAGATCTTTGCGGAAATCCCTGCGGCATCGCTTTGGACGAGCCACATTCGATCGCCGGACACTGTGATTCACGCCTCCGAGTGCTTGGTGTTGAGCATGATTTATCTTGAACTTACTTTGAGGGTGCGCGCGTTGCGGGCGAGTTGAGCGGAAGCGTCCGGTACGTCAGTTGTTTGACCCGGCGCAGGAACGGGCTCGCCTCCACGTGCCGCACTCCGTCGAGCTGTCCGAGGGGTCCGCTGAGGTAGTCGTAGAGCCCGGCCGTGTCCTTCACGACGGCCGTCACGACGATGTTGGACGTGCCGGCCGTGGCGGACGCGTAGGCGATCTGGTCGTGCGTGGCCAGTGCCTCGCCGACCGAGTGGAGTGCCGCGGGGGTCGCCGTGATCCACAGCACGGCGGCACGCTCGTATCCGAAGACCTCGGAGTCGTACTCGATGTCGATGTACACCGCTCCGGAGCCGATCAGTGCGGCGAGGCGGCGTTTGACGGCGGACTCGGAGCGGCCGGTGGCGCGCTGGAGTTCGGGGTAGGTGGCGCGTCCGTCGCGTTCGAGTACGGCGATCAGGGCCTCGTCGTCCGGTTCGATGCGGGCGGGGCCCGGTGTCGGCGCCGGTTCGGGGAGCAGGGCGGCGATCTGGTCGTCCGCCAGCACTTTGAAGCGGCGGAGCCAGCCCGTGGGGCCGCCGTAGAAGCGGTGCAGCATCTGGTGGGCGCGGATGTCCAGGACGCTGGGGGTGCGCGGGAGTTTGCCGAGCAGGAGGTCGTCGTAGTCGCCGGGGGTGCGCGGGCGGGTGAGGCAGACGATCTCGGTGCCGCCGGAGGCGAGGCCGATCCAGGCGGTGTCGGGGCGTTTTGCGAGGGCGTCGGCGATGTTGAGGGCGTTGTCGGGGGCGCAGCGCAGGCGCAGCATCCACTGGTCCTGGCCGAGGCGTTCGGCGTCGCGGATGGCGACGACGCGGAGGCCGGCCTCGGCGGTGAGTCGGCGGTAGCGGCGGGCGATCGTCTGGTCGGAGACGCCGAGGACCGCGCCGAGGCGGCTGAAGGAGGCGCGGCCGTTGATCTCCAGCGCGGTGAGCAGCTGCATGTCGAGCCAGTCGAGGATGTCGGATTCCATCTCCAGCACGGCTGCTCCTGTCGGATTCCGGCGATGATGTGCCTGGTTCGGCGGTGATCGTCCGGGAGGAGCTCATCGTACGGAGAACTGCGTATCCGGAACAGGGGAGTTGAGGGAATGCGTACATGGGGGCCGCTGACGGCGGTGTGCCTGGGCACGTTCATGTTGTTGCTGGATGTGACGATCGTGGTGGTGGCGCTGCCGGACATGGCGCGGTCGCTGCACGCGTCGTTGAGTGATCTGCAGTGGGTGGTCGACGGGTACGCGCTGGCGCTCGCCGCGCTGCTGCTGGGGTTCGGGGCCGCCGCCGACATTCTGGGGCGGCGGCGGGTGCATGTGGCGGGTCTGGTGCTGTTCGCGGTGGCCTCCCTGCTGTGCGGGCTCGCGGGCGGGCCGGGCGCGCTGGTGGCGGCCCGGGCCGTGCAGGGGGTGGGGGCGGCGGCGATGCTCGCGACCACGCTGCCGCTGCTGGGCTCGGTGTATCAGGGGCGGCGGCGGTCGGTGGCGCTCGGGGTGTGGGGCGCGGTCAGCGGCGGGGCCGCGGCGGTCGGGCCGGTGCTGGGCGGGGTGCTCACGGAGGGGCCGGGCTGGCGGTGGATCTTCTTCGTGAACCTGCCGGTGAGCGTGGCCGCGGTGTGGCTGACGCTGCGGGTGGTGCCGGAGTCGAGGGGGCCGCGCGGGATGCGCATCGACTGGGCGGGAACGGTGGCGTTCGCCGCCTTCGCGGGCGGGGTGACGTACGCGGTGGTGCGGGCCGGGGAGGACGGCTGGGGTGCGACGCCGACGCTGGCGTCCTTCGCGCTGGCGGCGCTCGCGCTGGTCTGTTTCGTGCTGGTGGAGCGGCGGGTGGCGCATCCGCTGCTGGATCTGGCGCTGCTGCGGAAGCCTGCGTTCGTGGGGGTGATGGCGGGCGGTCTGGCCTTCAACGGGGTGGCGTTCGGCGGGATGCCGTATCTGTCGATCTGGCTGCAGACGGTGCTGGGGATGAGCCCGGTGCGCGGCGGGCTGACGCTGCTGCCGCTGACGGGGGCGGCGGTCGTGGTGTCGGTGCTCGCCGGGAAGCTGCTGCACGGGGTGCCGTCCCGGCTGACGGTCGGCGGCGGGCTGCTGCTGATCGGCACGGGCTGCTTCTGCCAGGCCGTGCTGGGCGCCGGTTCGGACTGGACGGCGCTGGTGCCGGGGCTCGTGCTGGTGGGTGTCGGTACGGGGCTGGTGGCGCCGGGGATCGCGGGGGCGGCGCTCGCCGCGGTGCCGGCGGAGCGGGCGGGCATGGCGGGCGGCGCGATGAACACCGTACGGCAGCTGGGGTACGCGCTCGGTGTCGCCGTGTCCGGGACCGTCCTCACCTCTCGGATGCGGGACACCCTCCCGCACGACGCGGCGCACACACTCGCGGGCGGCGGGGCCGGCGCACTGCGCGGGGCGTTCTCCGAGCACGCGCTGCGGGCCGCGTTCGCGTCGGGGCTCGACTCGGCGTTCGTGACGGCCGGGTTCGTCGGTACGGCGGCGGGCGCGCTGGTCCTCGTACTGGTCGGGGCCGGTCGCGCGGAGCGGGGCGGAGTGACGGAATCGGGCCCGCGGGCGCTGAGCGAGGAGGAGACGGCGTCGTCCGGGTGACGTCGCGCGGGCGGGACGGCGGGGGTGACCGGGTCGTACAGATTCAGTGGAGATTACGGGGCCGAAACCTACGGAACCGTAAGGATTTCTGTCCGACCCTTCCCCTTGTGAGGGCATTTTCCGGCGCTGACCTGTGCGGACGTGAGGACTGCTCTGGTTCCGCCCCCCTCCCGCCCTTCCGCCCGGTGGGGTAGCTTTCACCGCGCTGTGGGGAGCGTCGACGAGAGCGGGGAGCGGGGTTTGCGCGAGTTCACCAACCCTCCGTTGGCGTTGGCGCCGCCGGTGGGCGGTCTGGCCGACGTCGTGTTCGAGCGTGCCCAGGAAGACCCCCTCCACGTGTCCCTCGGCCGCAAGGACGAGCAGGACCGGTGGCGGGACGTGACCGCCGCCGAGTTCCGCGACGAGGTCCTCGCCCTCGCCAAGGGGCTGCTGGCCCGGGGCGTCCGCTTCGGCGACCGGGTCGCGATCATGTCCCGCACCCGCTACGAGTGGACGCTGTTCGACTTCGCGCTGTGGACGATCGGTGCCCAGGTCGTGCCGGTCTACCCCACGTCGTCGGCCGAGCAGTGCTTCTGGATGCTGCACGACGCGCAGGTCTCGGCGGCCATGGTCGAGCACGAGGACCACGCGATGACCATCGCCACCGTCATCGACCGCCTCCCCGCACTGCACCAGCTGTGGCAGCTGGACACGGGCGCCGTGCAGGAGCTGTACGACGCCGGCGCGCACATCGAGGACGAGGTGGTGCACCGGCACCGCCAGGCCGTCACCCCGGACTCGACCGCGACGATCATCTACACCTCGGGCACCACGGGCAGACCCAAGGGCTGTGTCATCTCGCACGGCAACTTCATGTACGAGGCGGACACGGTCATCGACCGGTGGGAGTCCGTCTTCCACTCGAAGAAGGGCGACGAGGCGGCGACTTTGCTGTTCCTGCCGCTGGCGCACGTCTTCGGGCGGATGGTGCAGGTCGCGGCGATCCGCGGCGGGGTGCGTTTCGGCCACCAGCCGCAGCTCAACGCCGCCGCCCTGCTGCCCGACCTGGTCGCGTTCAGGCCGACGTTCATCCTGGCCGTGCCGTACATCTTCGAGAAGGTCTTCAACGCGGCCCGCCGCAAGGCGGAGAAGGACGGCAAGTCGGGGCCGTTCGAGAAGGCCGTGGAGATCGCGGTGAAGTACGCGGACGCGGTCGAGGAGAAGGCCTGGGGCATCGGCCCCGGCCCGTCCGCCGGGCTGCGGATGCAGCACCAGCTCTTCGACAAACTCGTCTACTCCAAGGTGCGGGCCGCCATGGGCGGCCGGATCCGCAACGCCATGTCCGGCGGGTCGGCCATGGACCGGCGGCTCGGACTGTTCTTCGCCGGGGCGGGCGTGCAGATCTACGAGGGCTACGGCCTCACCGAGTCGACGGCCGCCGCGACCGCCAACCCGCCCGAACGCACCCGCTACGGCACCGTCGGCCAGGCGGTCCCGGGTGTGACCGTGCACATCGCGGACGACGGCGAGATCTGGCTCAACGGCCCCAACGTCTTCCAGGGCTACCTCAACAACCAGAAGGCCACCGACGAGACCCTGCACGACGGCTGGCTCGCCACAGGCGACCTCGGTTCCCTCGACGAGGACGGCTATCTCACCATCACCGGGCGCAAGAAGGAGATCCTGGTGACCTCCGGCGGCAAGAGTGTCGCGCCCGGTCTCCTGGAGGAGCGGGTGCGGGACCATCCGCTGGTCTCGCAGTGCATCGTCGTCGGCAACGACCGCCCCTACATCGCCGCCCTCGTCACCCTCGACCACGAGGCCGTCGAGCACTGGCTCACCATGCGCGGCAAACCCCGGATGACACCGGCCGAACTGGTGCGGGACGCCGACCTGGAGACCGAGGTGCGGCGCGCGGTGGTCGCCGCCAACACCCTGGTCTCGCAGGCCGAATCGATCCGCACCTTCCGTATCCTGGCCCAGCCCTTCACCGAGGAACACGGCCTGCTGACCCCGTCCCTGAAGCTGAAGCGCAAGGCCATCGAGAACGCCTACGCCAACGAGGTCGAGGCGCTGTACCGGGCCTGAACTCCCCCCGTCCTAACCGATATTGACGCGGAAGAGCTTGTCGGAGCCGTCGGGCTGGTTGCCGTTGTTGTCGCAGTTGGTGGTGGACAGCCACAGCTGGTCGGCGCCGGGGACCTTGGTGACGGTGCGCAGACGTCCGTACGTTCCGACGTAGTACGCGGTCGGGGTGCCGACGTTCTCGGTGTCGCCGTTGATCGGGATGCGCCACAGGCGTTCGCCGCGCAGGGACGCCATGTAGACGACGTTGCGGACGATCGCGATGCCGCTGGGCGAGGCCTCGTTGACGTTCCAGGTGGCCTTCGGGTTGGTCATGCCGGCGACGCTGCACGTCCCTTCGCAGGTGGGCCAGCCGTAGTTCGCGCCCGGCTTGATGAGGTTGAGTTCGTCCTTGGAGCTGTTGCCGAACTCCGCCTCCCACAGGCGGCCGTTGCGGTCGAAGGCGAGGCCCTGCGGGTTGCGATGGCCGTACGAGTAGACGTAGTTGCCGAACGGGTTGCCGGGCGCCGGTTTCCCGTCCGTCGTCATGCGCAGGATCTTGCCGTTGAGGGAGGTCTTGTCCTGGGCGAGGTCGGGGGTCTGGGCCTCGCCGGTGGAGACGTAGAGGTAGCCGTCGGGGCCGAAGGCGAGGCGGCCGCCGTTGTGGTAGCGGTTCTTCTTGATGCCCTGGAGGAGGACGGTGTAGCCGGTGAGGGTGGTGCCGTCGTACGTCATGCGGACGACGCGGTTGCCCTCGGAGGCGGTGTGCATGAAGTACACGTAGTGGTTGGTGGCCCACTTCGGGTCTACGGCGACGCCGAGGAGGCCGCCCTCGCCGTTGGTGGTGACCGCGTTGGGCACCGTGCCGACCTGGGTCCGGGTGCCGTCCTTGGTCGTCTTCCAGACCCGGAAGTCGTCCCGCTCGGTGACGAGGGCGCTCTGGCCGTCGGGCATCCAGTACGTGCCCCACGGGATGGTCCAGCCGGTGGAGAGCGTCGCGATGGACGAGGGAACACCGCCGTCGCCCGCGCAGGCCTTGGTCGTGAAGGTGACGGTGTTGCTCGGTTCGGAGAGGTTGCCGGCCGCGTCCCGGGCTACGACGTTCAGCGTGTACGGGCTGTCGCAGGCGAGGCCGGTGAGGGTGGTCGAGGTGCCGGCGGTGACCGTCTTGTAGACGGTGTCCCCGCTGCGTATGTCGTATGCGATGACCGCACGGTCGTCGGTGGAGGCGCCCCAGGCGAGGTCGACGGTATTCGATGTGATGTCGGCGGTCGACAAAGTACCGGGCCGGGTGGGTGGAGTGGTGTCGGAGCTGGGTTTCGTCGTGCAGTCGACGACCGGGCTGGCGGGCGAGGTGTTCCCGGCCGCGTCCCGGGCGATGACGGTGAGGTCGTAGGTGGTGTTCGGGGCGAGCCCGGTGAGGGTCTTGCTCGTCGAACTCCCGGGCGCCTCACCGATCTTGTTGCCGTGCTCGTAGAGGTCGTACGTCGTGACGCCCACGTTGTCGGTCGAGGCGCCCCAGCTCAGCGTGAGGCCGTCCTCGCCGATGTCCGAGCAACTCGGCTGCCCGGGGCGGGTCGGGGCCTGTGCGTCGGCCGCGGTGCCGACGCCGATGCGGTCGAGGTTGGGGCCGCCGTTCGCGGTGGTCGCGGTCGCCCTGATCTTGTCGGTACCGGCCGTCAGCGGGACGTTCGCGGTCTTCGTGGCCCAGGTGTTCCAGTCGGCGGTGGCCGGGAAGGAGACGGCGGGCGCGACGACCGTACCGTTGACGGAGATGTCCAACGGGCGGTCGACGGCGGTGCCGTTGGCGTAGCGCAGGGCGACCGAGGCGGTACCGGTGGCGGCGGCGCTCACCGTGAACTCCACATAGGAACCGGTGACGTTGGTGTAGTCGACGAAGCCGGTGCCCGTGTAGCCGGTGTGGTTGGTGGCCACGGTGCCCTGGACGACGGTGGCGTCCTCGGCCTGGTAGTCGGTGCTCGCGGCTTGCGCGGTGGGGCCGGTGAGTCCGGCGAGCGGCACGGCGAGGGCCAGGGAGAGGCCCCACGCCAGGATTCTGTCGCGTTTCATGACTGTCCCCTCAGTCCGTCGTCGACCGGGTTCACCCGGATCAGGCGGGTCTCGCCCGGCCGCAGCGTCGCGCTGTACGAGTCCGCGATCGTGCCCTTGTGGGAGCCGGACCAGAGGTCGGTGACGTCACCGGAGCCGGTGAAGCCGACCTGCGACCAGTTCACGGAGACCGTCGCGCTGCCGGACGTACCGGTGTTGAACAGCGCGACCACGTAGGCGCCGTCGCTCTCGCGTTTGCTCCAGACCTGCTTCACACCGCTGTTCACCACCCGTTTCGCGGCGACGCCGTCCTGATCGACGCCGATGAGACGGTCGTTGGTGAGCATTGCCTTGTCGACGGTGTCGAGGTGGGTGAGGTCGGTGCCGAGCAGCAGGGGCGAGCCGGCCATCGCCCACAAGGTGAAGTGCGAGCGCCGCTGGTCGGCCGTCAGTCCCACCTGGTCGCCGTTGCCGACCTCCAGGGAGTCCAGGTCGTTCCAGCCGCCCGGCCCGGCGTACGGCTGCCAGGACGCGGCCGTGTTGAAGCGGGCGGAGACGTGCGACCAGTCGGTGAGCGGATAGCCGCTGCCGTTGGCGCCCGGTCCGCAGTAGCACTCGACGTCGCCCTGGGTGCGCCAACTGTTCGCGTACTGGCGCCAGGTGGCGGCGTCCGCGATCGGAAGGTTGTTGGAGAGCGCGAAGTTGACGGGCCGTCCGCTCGCCCGCAGCGCCTTGTCCCACGCCTGGACGTCCGGGATGTCGGCGCTGCCCACACCGTCGATCTTCAGGTAGTCGACACCCCAGGAAGCGAACTGCTTGGCCCACGAGTTGACGAACTCCTGCGCGCCCGGCTTCCCGTAGTCGATGTAGTACATGTTCTTGCAGTTGTAGTTCTTCTCGGTCCTGGTCGTGTCCGCGATGTCCTTCGCGTGGTACGAGGTGCCCTCGATCGGGGTGTTCGCGGTGACCGCGTTCTTGGCGATGCCCGGGGTGACGTAGAAGCCGAACTTGAGTCCCTTGGAGTGGATGTAGTCGGCCAACGCCTTGATCCCGGAAGGGAACTTGGCCGGGTCGACGGCCCAACGGCCGTAGGAGTCGACGGTGAAGCCGTTGGCGTCGCACTTCTGCCAGAAGTCGTCGAGGTTGACGTACACGAAGCCGTGGTTGTTGAGGCCGCTCGCCACCAGGGCGTCGGCCTGGGCCTTGATCTTCGCCTCGG
Organism: Streptomyces hokutonensis; assembly: GCF_000376565.1. Lineage (GTDB taxonomy): Bacteria > Actinomycetota > Actinomycetes > Streptomycetales > Streptomycetaceae > Streptomyces > Streptomyces hokutonensis. Next base: position 114,211 of record NZ_BARG01000068.1, read on the forward strand.
TGGGCGTGCGGCGGACGTAGCTCCAGCTGCTCCAGCCCATGGCGGGGCGCAGGGACTGGCCGTTGTCCGACATGGGGGTGAGGGTCGCGGGGGTCGCGTAGGACGTGCCGATCCACGCCTCGTCGATCCGCAGCCGCTTGTAGCGGGTGGTGTCGGTGGACGCGGCCCAGGTGGAGTCGACTTCGAGGCGGACGTAGCGGGCGTTGGCCGCGGTGAGGTCAATGCCCTGTATTCCGCGGCGACTTGGCAGCTCGCCGGTCTTGACCGCGCTCCCCCAGGTGGTGCCGTCGTTGCTGAGGAACACCTTGTACGCCTTGATCCGCGCCGACTGCTCGGTGTCGGAGCGGGCGTAGGCCACGGAGTCCTCGCGCTGGTTGAGCCCGATGTACTGCGCCTTCTTCGAACTGCCCAGGTCGAAGGTGAGGTTGACGGGCAGCGTCTTGCCGTTGTCCCAGTAGGTGAGGTAACTCCCGTCCCCCGCGGCCGATCCCGCGTGGCCGCTCGCCGAGGCGCTCGCGCTCACGGTGACACCGGACAGGATGCCCTGGCGGCCGGCGGTGGTGACCCTGAAGACGGTGTCGTACGGGTCCCAGCCGCCGAGCCCGCCGAGCGTGAGCACTCCGCCGGACTGGGACCACGAAATCGGCGCCCCGGTACGGAGGTTGGTGACGGAGGCGATGCGGTACCCGTTGTCGCGGACGCGCAGGGTGCTGGTGGTGGGCGGGGTCAGGACGTGGATGTACTGGAGGTCGGGGTTCGTACGGTTGATGGTGGTGACGCCGTGGGCGCCGTCGTTCCAGAAGCCGGGTTTGAGGCCGCCGTACATGTAGCCGCCGCCCTCGGTGCCGTGCAGGGATTCCCAGATGGGGTCGAGGTAGGAGTTCGCGAAGGTGTTGAAGGCGGCCTGGTTGGCCGGGAACTTCCCGTTGACCTGAGCGGTCTCCGCCATCAGCGCCTTCACCGAGGAGCCCGCGTTGGTGACGAGACGGCCGAGGGTCAGCATCCGGTCGACGGCCGGGTCGGAACCGTCGTACCACCAGGCGCCGGTGGACGGGAGCTTGAAGTCGGCTTCCGTCAGGCGGGGTTGGGCGGTGTATACAGCCTGCGGGTAATCGTATGCGGGCGACATTCCCGTCTTCTGCTCATTGCTGATCATGTCCATGATCGGCGTGTCTTCGTTGTTGTTGCTGAGCGTGTAGTTGGGGCGCTTCTGGTAGATCTGCTGGTAGAGGTCGTGGCTCTCCCAGTACGCGTTGTCGTTGTCGATCCAGAAGCCGCCGAGGTCGGGATAGCGGTCCATGACCTCGAAGAAGTTGTCGTAGCTGAACTGCCCGAAGCCGTCGCGGGTGGTCAGGTCGACGTTCTGGCCCTTGTAGGCGGAGTAGGCGGCCGAGTCGAGCCACTCGTGGCCGCCCTCGTCGTGCCACTGCGGGTCGTCGGTCATGTAGAGGACGACCTTCATGCCCTTGGCCTTCGCGGCGGTGATCAGTTCACCGAGGAAGTCCCGCTTGGTGGAGCAGGAACCGGGGATCTTCGAGGGCCAGGGGCGGGCGTAGCCGAGGCGGCTGTGGAAGGTCGCCAGTACGAGGTACTGCGTATGCAGTTTCCGGGCCTCGTTGATCCAGTAGTCGGGGGTCCAGCCGCCGTTCGTGACGTCGTTCTCCCAGGCGGTGCAACTGGTGTGGGCGGGCGCGGTGCGCAGGCCCCAGTGCAGGAAGAGGCCGCCGACGGAACCTCGGAGGAAGTCCTGGCGGGGGTTCTCCAGGTCGAGCGGGCGGGCGGCGGCACCGGGCGGGCGGGTGCTCGCGGTCGTGCCGACTCGGCTGCCCGCGCCCGTCGCACCGGCTACGCCGGCCGCGCAGTTCTCGGTGGAGCCGGTGCTGGAGACGCGTGGTGCGCCGGCGCCGCTGACGCAGTAGCCGGTCACGTCCTGGAAGCCCAGGTCGTAGGGCGAGTCGGTGCCCCGTTGTGCGGTGAAGCCGGTGAAGCGGATGCCGCTCGCCGCGTTGGCGATGACCGCGGGCCGGCCGTCGTTCGCGGCGAACTTCACTGAGCTGTCGGTGAATTGGACGTTGTCGGCGTTGTGCAGGTACCAGCCGTAGGCCGGCCTGGTGCCGATGGCCTTCGGGTTGTAGTCCTTGGGGTCGTTGCCCGGCACGCCGGTGGACATGGTGCCGTTGCCGCCGGGGACGGTGATGTCGACGTTCGTGAACGTGATCCCGCTGATCCGGTGGCCGGTCTCGCCCCACAGGGTCGGGCTGAAGGAGGGGCTGTTGCCGGTGGCCGTGATGTTGTCGTACGTGACATCGCTGATCGAACCGACGCCCGGACTGTTGCCGCAGCGCTTCCGTGTGCCGATCTTCTCCATGATCGGCGAGTGGACGCCGGTCATGGTGATGTCGCGGTAGTGGACGTCGGAGATCTTCGCGCCGTCCATGGAGACCATGCCGAGGCCGGACTTGTCCGCGCCCTCGATCCGGATCTTCTGGAACTGGTAGTCCGAGAAGTCGCCGCAGGTCTCGGAGCCGAACATCAGCGCGTTGCAGCACTTGGCCGACAGATACGAATCACTCACGCGCACATGGCCGTTGGGGAGTTTGGCGCCGAGCGCGTAGTCGCTCTTGAAGACGAGGGCGTCGTCGTTCGCCTTGATGCCGGCGTTGGTGACGGTGACATTGGTCGTGGAGATGATGTTCCAGCCGTCGCGGTCGCTCGCGGTGTCGATGGTCAGCCGGTCCGAGGTGACGTTGGTGCAGCCGTTGATCAGCGCGGCGAAGTGGCCGCCCCGGCGCAGGGTGAGGCCGTCGCCGATCCGGAGTCCGTCGCAGCGCGTCAGCGAAAGGATCTTGTCCGCCTCGCCGGACTTGGGGTTGCCGGTGATCAGGTTGCCGAGCCCGTCGATGACCCCGCCGCCGACGAAGCCGATGTTCGTGAGCCGGTCGCCGTAGATCATCGCGTTGTGGAAGTGGCTGTGCCCGTAGTCCTGGTACTGGTCGTACGGGTTGGCCTCGGGGGCGTCGTAGGTGTCGGCGGACGAGCCCTGGATCGTGGCGCCGGTGTCGACCTGGAGCGTCACGTTGCTCTTCATGTGGATGGTGTTCTTGGACTTGTAGGTGCCGGCGGGGAAGCGGACCGTGCCGCCGCCGGCCGAATTGGCGGCTGTGATGGCCTTGTTGACGGCCGGGGTGTCATTGGCGGAGCCGTCGCCCTTGGCTCCGTAGTCGCGTACGTCGTAGACGGCGGCGGAACGGCCCGGCGTCGCGGGAGGTGCCGCCGCGAGGGCCGAGGGGTGGGCGAGGCCGAGGACGACGGCGAACGCGAAGAACACGCTCGCCGCCCAACTCCGTTTGTACATCGGTGGTTTCATACGGGACTTCATGCGGGACTTCGTGGGGGGTTTCACGGAACGGGCTCCTCACACGAGTTGGTAGCCGCGGAGATCGGTGAGCAGGAGGTAGGTGTCCTGAAGGGACCCGGAGGTGTCGCCGAGGGAGCGGTAGATGCCCCACTTGGGGCGGACGCGGTCGGCGAGGAAGGTGTCGACGCCGGTCCTCGACTCGTCGATCACGGTCGTGGAACCGGACTTGAGGATCCAGCGGACCGAACCGGCCATGCCGTTGCCGACCTTGATCTGGAAGTCGACGTCGGTCCAGCGGTCGTGCAGCGGATCGAGGCCGGTACGGCCGACCAGGACACCGGCGATCGGCAGGTTCAGCTCGATGGTCTGCACGCCGTTCACCCGCCGCAGGGACTGCACGACGATCGGCGAGGTGCCGTTGCCGGGCTGCTTCATCTGCATGATGTGCGTGAAGGTCGTGGTCGCCTTCAGGGAGCTGGGGATGTACATCGAGTACGTGATCCGCCAGGTCTGCCCCTGGGTCCACTTGAGGTAGCTGCTGCTGCCGGTGCGCAGCCCGGTGACCTCCTGGCGCTGCCGGTCGGTCGACGTGTCACGGTCGACCGTATGCATGGTGAAGCGCCAGTTGTTGCCGGTGGCGTAGATGTGCGGGTGCCCGGCCGGGTGCGAGTCGGCGCGGTCGTCCTCGACGGTCTCGAACGCGCCGAGACCGTCACCGCTCGCGGTCGGCGCCCACTTCTGCTGCCAGGAGGCGGCGGGCGCGGGAGTGGTGTGTGCGGAGGTGGCGTGCGCGGGAGTGGCGGCGGTCAGGCCGACCGCCGCGCCGCCCGCGCCGCCGAGGGCGGCTCCGAGAACCGCCCTTCTGGACGTGCTCATGACACTAATCACCTCGCAGTTGTTCGTTCATGATCAGGAAGGCGCCCAGGCCGTGGAAGTCGTTGGTGGCCCGGGTGCGGCCGACGTAGTACGCGTAATCGCCGACGTTGGTGCCGATGGAGATGTCGCTGAGGTCGGTGCGGCCATCGGTGCCGACCGAGAGGCGGGCGAGGACTCCTTCGTAGCCGCGCCTGGCGACGTCGGCGAAGTGCCGGTCGAGGTAGCCCTGTTGGGCGCCGCGCGAGAGGGCGTAGGTGAACATGCTGGAGCAGGAGGTCTCGGTCCAGTTGTCGCCGCGGGCGCCCTTGTCCATGACCTGGAACCAGCGGCCGGTCGCCGGGTCCTGGTACTTCTCGAGTCCGGCCGCCAACCGCCGGAAGATGGAGAGGAGTTGGGGCCGCCGAGGGTGGTCTGCGGGGAGTGCGTCGAGGACATTGGTGATCGCCATCGCGTACCAGCCGACCGCGCGGCACCAGTGCTCCGGCGCGAGTCCGGTCGCCGGGTCGGCCCAGCTCGCGGTGCGCGACTCGTCGTAGGCGTGCTTCAACAGGCCGTTCGGGACCTGGAGATGACTGCCGTAGACGTAGAGCTGCTTGGAGGCCTCGTCGTTCGTGGAGGCGCTGTCGCCGAACTCCTTGCCGTACTCGACGAGGAACGGGTTCACCATGTAGACGCCGTCCGCCCAGAGTTGATGGGCGCGGCTGCTGCTGTCGGCGTGCCAGAAGCCGCCGTCGCTCGTGCGCGGGTAGGTGTCGAGGCGGTCGCGGATCTTCTTGGCGGCCTTGCGGTAGCGGTCCTGGCCGGTCTCGTGGTGCAGGATCACCAGGAGGCGGCCGGCCTGCATGCTGTCGAGGCTGTTGAAGGACTGGTCGATCGAGCCGTCGCTCTTCACGAAACGGTCGACGTAGCTCTTGATGTAGGTCAGATAGCGGGCGTCGTGGGTGCGCTTGTACGTGAGGTACTGGCCGTAGAGGTAGAGGCCGACCGGGTAGGACCAGCCGCCGATGGTGCTCGGTGTGTAGCGGGCCGTCGTGGAGTCGACGACGGCCACGGACCAGTCGGGCGCGGCGGTCGGGCGGCTCGCCGCCACCGCCGTTTCGAGCGGCGGAGCCGCTCCGGTCAGGGTGGCGGTGGCGAGGGCTGCCGCGGTCAGGGCCGCTCGCAGTCGTCGGCGTCTCATGTTCCTCCCTTTCCTGGGCTGTTGACCAACCGATCGGTTCGTGGTCTATTGACCGACTGATCAGTCGGTTCGAGCGAAGAGACACCCGCCCGCCGTCGCCGGCCCGCATGCCGTGCGCGACCGTGGCCCAGGAGGCCTTCACCACACCTTTTCATCCGATGTTTCCTGCATACGGTGCGCTGTCTACAGAAACCTGGGCGGCGGGCTGGTGGTGTGCGCATACCTGCTCTCCTGAGGAGTGGGGGTCTCGGAGTCCCGACAGGTGCAAGCGTTCACATGCACGTATCGCGTTCACGGACGCGTCCGGCGGCGTGTTTCAGGGTTGCGGCACGACAGTCCGCGGTCAATGGTCCGGACCGAAAAAGGTCGGATGCATTTCTCGCCAATCTTCGACCGAGCGCACCGATCCACCGGTGGGTCCGGACGGATTTCGCGGTCAGGAATGCACCGCGGCCCGTGATCGTTGACGATGGGGAGTACCCACCCGACGACTGAAGGATCGAGAGCTCGTGAGCAGCAAGGTCCCCCCGATCATCCTCAACAACGGTGTCGAGATGCCCCAGCTGGGCTTCGGCGTCTGGCAGGTGCCGGACGACGAGGCGGAGCGGGCGGTGGCCACGGCACTGGAGGCCGGGTACCGCAGCATCGACACGGCTGCGATCTACGGCAACGAAGAGGGCACCGGAAAGGCCATCGCCTCCTCCGGCGTCCCGCGCGAGGAGCTCTTCGTCACCACCAAGCTCTGGAACGCCGACCAGGGGTACGACGCCACCCTGCGCGCCTTCGACGTGTCGCTGGAGAAGCTCGGCCTGGAGTACCTGGATCTGTATCTGATCCACTGGCCCACCCCGGCCCGGGACAAGTACGTCGACAGCTACAAGGCGTTCGAGAAGCTGCACGCGGACGGCCGGGTGCGCGCCATCGGCGTCTCCAACTTCGAACCCGACCACCTGGAGCGGCTGATCGCGGAGACCTCGGTCATCCCGGCGGTCGACCAGATCGAGCTGCACCCGCAGCTCCAGCAGCGGGCCGGGCGCGAGTACCAGGCGGAGCAGGGCATCGCGACCGAGGCCTGGTCGCCGCTCGGCTCGGGCCGGGGCCTGCTGGAGGTGCCGGCGATCGTCGCCATCGCGCAGAAGCACGGCCGCACTCCGGCCCAGATCGTGCTGCGCTGGCACATCCAGCTCGGCAACGTGGTGATCCCCAAGTCCGTGACGCCGTCGCGGATCAAGGAGAACATCGAGGTCTTCGACTTCAGCCTGGACACCGAGGACCTCGCGGCGATCAGCGCGCTCAACGAGGACCGGCGGCTGGGTCCCGACCCGTCGACGTTCAACGCGGCCTGAAACCAAGGCACTGGGCTTGAACCGCAGGTAGTACGAAGCGCCCCGGAGTCCAACTCCGGGGCGCTTCGCGTCACTTGGTTCGGACCAGGGTCTTGACGCGGGCATGCCTATGGGCCACCTTGTTGCGCACCCGGTAAGGAAACTTTCCTAACAGAAGGGTCCCCCACAGTGCGCATCCGAACACTGACCCTCGCCGCGGCCTCAGGCGCCGCCCTGCTCGCCGCCGGAGTGCTCCCCGCGAGCGCCACCTCCGGCGCCACCCCGAAGTCCGCCCAGGAGGGCACGGTCAGCGCGGCCGACCTGCTCTCCAAGGTGACGTCCTGCTCGCAGATATCGAACGGCAAGTACCGCACCGACGACGAGACCTCGGCCACCATCCCGGTCTGCGGCAAGAACGGCGCCGTGTTCTGGAAGGCCGACATGGACATCGACTGCGACGGCCAGCGCACCACGAACTGCAACGAGAACGCCGACCCCTGGTACCAGGACGACACCGCGTTCCACCAGTCCAACGGCCAGCCCCTGAAGGCGGATTCGCTGCCCTACATCGTGGTGCCCAGCTCCAGCAGCATCTGGAAGTACTCCAGCTACGGCATCAAGGGCGGCGGTGTGGTCGCCGTGATCTACAACAACAAGGTCGAGTACGCCGTCGTCGGCGACACCGGCCCCACCAACATCATCGGCGAGGCCTCGTACGCCACCGCCAAGGCCCTCGGCATCGACCCCGACCCGGCGACCGGCGGCGCCGACTCCGGCGTGACGTACATCCTGTTCAAGAACTCGACGGTCTCCCCCATCGAGAGCCACAGCGCGGCGGTCTCGCTGGGCGACCAGTTGGCGAAGACATTCCTGCAGAACAACTAGCCTGCGGCTGAGGCCCGTTGCCACGAGGCCCGTTGCCACGATCGGTCGGTCGCGGCAACGGGCCTTTCCTCTTGACGAGTTGAGGCGGCTGCGTCAGTTGGGCTGTCCGATCGGCCGTACGACCACGGTGTTGATGTCGACGCCGGCGGGCTGGCGGATCGCCCACAGGATCGTGTCGGCGATGTGGTCGGCGGTGAGCAGACGGCCGGGCGGCGGGCTGCCGTTGCCGTCCCAGAACGGGGTCTCCACCCGGCCCGGCGCGATCAGCGTCACCCCGATGCCGAACTCCGTGACCTCGCGCCGGGTGTTCTCGGCGAGACCGGTCATCGCCCACTTGGTGGCGCCGTAGATGTTGCCGGGCGTGTGCACGAACCCGGCGACGCTGCCGATCAGCACGATCCGGCCGTGCGTCTGCTTCAGCGCGTCGACGGACGCCCGGATCAGGAGGGCGGGACCGAGAACGTTGGTCAGCACCATCTCGGTCCACCCGGCCGGGTCGCCCTCCGCGACCGAATCGTGCGTGGCGACACCGGCGTTGGCGACGACCGCGTCGAGCCGCCCGAACTGTTTCAGCGTCGTCTCCACGGCGGCCTGCACCTGGTCGTACTCGGAGGCGCTGCCGGGAATCGTCAACAGGCCCGCGGGGTGTCCCAGTTGACCGGCGAAGGCGTGCAGCCGCTGCTCGCTGCGGCCCGTGACGGCCACCCGGCCGCCCGCGCTGAGGAGTTGTCTCGCGACGGCCGCGCCGATCCCGCTGCCGCCGCCGGTTATGAGCGCGACGTGAGAGTTGTCGTTCATGGTGTTGAGGCCCCCCGTGGTTCGGTGAACTCCGCGTTTCCGGAAGGGCAGTTCATCATCTTGAGCACTCTCGAAGTCAAGCCGCCGAGATCACAGGCCGTTCACACCGGCCGCACCGCTGTGTGCACGGTGTGCGCGGCGAGCACGAACACATCGGCGCGCCGGTGCACACCGGCCGGGTCCTGCGGGTCGACCAGCCGGTCGAGGGTGGCCCGGTCCTCGGCGCCCAGGGCCTCGCCGTAGACGTCACGGACCCGGGTCAGCCAGGTCGCGACATAGGCGCGGACCCGGTCCGGGGCCGGGGCGGGCAGGTCGAGGAGGAAGCTGCGGCTGCCGGTGTACTTCAGGCCCGCCGAGGTCAGGAGGGCGGACCAGTCCTCGGTCTCGGTGACGGCGCCGGGGAGATCGGCGCGCATCTGCGCGAACCACTCGGCCTCGATCGCGTCGATCCGCGCCTCCAGGCCCGGGCGGCCGATGCCGAAGTCGCGCGGCAGGAACCGGGAGGGCAGCCCGCCCTCCATGATGGCGAGCGTGCCGCCCGGGGCGAGCCGCTGCGCGAACGCGGCCAGCCCTGCGCGCTGGTCACCGAGGTGATGCAGGCTGCGACTGGCCCACAGCAGGTCGGCCGGGTACTCCAACTCGCCCAGGACATCCGGCAGTTCACCGGTGAGCGTGCCGAAGCGGTCACCGTGGCCCAGCCGCTCGGCGCGGGCCTTGGCCCGTTCCAGAAGCGGTCCGGAACCGTCCACCGCCACGACCCGCGCGCCCGGGAACGTCTCCGCGAACAGACACGCGACCACACCCGGCCCGCTGCCCGCGTCGACGATCAGCCCCGGGTCGGTCCGCTCCTTCGCCAGCCAGGCCATGGCCCGCTCGTACAGCGGCGCGAACAACTCCGCCTGGGTCTCCAGCAGGGGGCCCATGACGGCCCAGTCGATGTCGGTGTGGTCGTGGTGGTGGGCGTGCTCGTCGTGGTGGGCGTGCTTCTCGTCGTGCTCGTGCGCCATGGTGGTCAGCCTCTCCTCCGGGTGCCGCAAGCCTGCGCCGACGCACCGTCGGGGGGCCACTTCCGTTGCCGAAGCGGCAAAAAATCGGATGCGATGTGGGCTGCCGGTCGCCGACCATGCCCGTATGGACGACGTGCTGTTGGAACGCTTCATCGAAGACGGGTTCGTGAAGATCGAGGGCGCCTTCCCGCCGCGCGTCGCCGCCGACTGCGCGCGGCTGCTGTGGCGGGAGACGGGCTACGACGCCGACGATCCCGGCACCTGGAAGGACCCCGTCGTCTGGGTACCGGGCATGGGCCAGGGCCCGTTCGCCGCGGCCGCCAACTCCCCCGCGCTGCACGAGGCGTTCGACCTCCTGGTCGGCGAGGGACGCTGGGCGTCCCGCTACGGCCTGGGCGCGTTCCCGCTGCGCTTCCCGCACGAGGACGAACCCGACGACGCCGGCTGGCACATCGACGGGAGCTACACCCCCGAGGGCGAGACCTGGGGGTACGTCAATCTGCGCTCGCGGGACCGGGCGCTGTTGATGCTGTTCCTGTTCACCGAGGTGACCGAGGACAACGCACCGACCCGCATCCGCGTCGGCTCGCATCTCGACGTACCGCCGCTCCTGGAAGCGTACGGCGAGGCGGGGGTGTCCGGTCTGGAGATCGCCCCGCGTCTGGTCGAGGCCACCGACCACCGCCCGCTCGCGTACGCCACCGGCAGCCCCGGTGACGTGTACCTGTGCCATCCCTTCCTGGTCCACGCGGCCCAGCCGAACCACGGCACCCGACCGCGTTTCCTGGCGCAGCCACCGCTGATGCCGGCGGTCCCCTTCGAGCTGGACCGTCCGGACGGCGACTACTCGGCGGTGGAGTTCGCGATCCGCCGGGGGCTGGCCCGGGAGGGGTGACCCCCGCGCCCCGTTTTCGTGAAGGGGCGCGGGGGTGTATGCCATGTGCGATGCGTTACACGATCACCGTCTGCGTCTACCGTGGACGATTTCTGTATGCGATCTACAGCGGCGGATACGCGTTCGCCATCAGCTGCTGGAACTGCGCCGAGAACCAGTGCCCGGACAGCGGGGCGTTCGGCAGCGCGCCCGACATGTTGTTGCCGTTGCGGGCGTTGCCCGTGTACGTCGGGTCGCACATGCGGTCGAAGCCCTTGCCCTCGTCGTTGGCGATGGCGGTGCTGGAGCCGTCCGACTCACCCGGCGGCTTCATCCACACATAGGCGTCGATCCCGGTCGCGGGGGCGGCCTGCGGACGCTCGCCCACCCCGGCTCCGGACTGGTTGCACCAGTTGCCGACCTGGATCCGGCGGTCGTAGCGGCCGCCGTCGACGTACGTGTCCACACTGGTCGTCGCGCCCGGACCGGTAGGCCGGGCCGAGCCGCCCCAGCCGTTGCGGGACGTGTCGATCAGCATGCCGATACCGGAGTTGAAGCCGACCGACACCAACTGGTTGCGGAACGCCTGGGCGTACGACAGCTCGTCGACGTAGCGGTTCCAGTCGACCCACTTGGACTGGCGCACGGAGACGCCGTTGACGCTGTCGTTGATGGTGAAGTTGTTCTCCTTCAGGGCGCTGTAGTTCGCCGTGTTGGTGATGAAGCCGGCGACGTCGTTGACGGTCGCGCCCTCGGCGTTGGCGGCCTGGTAGAAGAGGTTCGCGGAGGGGGCGAAGTTGTCGTCCCAGCCCAGCCAGCCGTGGTGGCCGGCGTCGATGTAGTTGTAGACGTTGGGGATCGCGCCCAGCTTGTTCAGCGCGTATCCGACGCCCTTCACGTAGTTGCCGTTGGCGAGCATGGTGTCGCACTGCGGGGTGGCGGTGGCCTTGCTGCCGGTGTTGGTCACGAGGTTGGGCAGCGAGTCGATCTCGATCGTGGTGACGATCCGCAGCGAGGCGTACTTGCTGTCGGCGAGGATCGCGGCGATCGGGTCGATGAACTCGCTTTCGTAGCGGCCGATTTCGGTCGGGCCGAGTTCGCCGTTGGAGGCGAGGGCCGCGCAGTCGCGTCCGGGCAGGTCGTAGACGACGAGCTGGACGACCTCCTCGCCGCTGCCCTTCTGCGCGAGCGCCGCGTCGAGGTGGGCGCGCAGACCCAGGCCGCCGTTGACGCCGTTGATGGCGGCGATACGGTCGAGCCAGACACCGGTGGGCTGGTTGGAGATCCGGCTGCCGCCGGTCTCGGCGGCGGCCTTCGCGGACCACTCCGGGTTCACGTACACCTTGGCGCCCGCGTACGGGTTGTCGACCCGCGTACCGGGATCGGTGCCGCCACCGCCGCCTCCCCCACCGCTGCCGTCGTCGACGTTGCAGGTCACGCCGTCGAGGGTGAAGGCGGTCGGGAGCGCGTTGGTGCCGCTGTAGGAGGCGTTGAAGCCGAAACTGACCGAACTCCCGGTCGGCAGGCTCCCGTTGTAGGTCTCGTTGGCCGCCGTGACGGCGGTCCCGCTCTGGCTGATCTTCGCGTTCCAGCCGCTGGTGACCTTCTGGTTCCCGGCGTACGACCACTTCACGGCCCAACTCGACTTCGCGGCCGAGTTGTTGGTGACCGTGACGGCGGCGGTGAAGCCGGTGTCCCACTGGTTCTGCACCTTGTAGTCGACGCTGCACGGGATCGCGGCGATGCCTGCGTCCGCGGCGGGGGTGACGGCGACCGCCGTCCCCGAGGCCCCGGCGACGAGCACCAAGGCAGCGAGCAACGCTGTTCTGGTACGGCTCATGAGTGCGGGTTTCCTTGTCTGGTAAGGAAGTTGGCTGCGAGTGCTGTGAAGTGCGCTGTTCGGTGTGCGCTGTTGGTGCGCGGGGCGCCTATCCGTTGAGGGCGCGCAGGTGGTCGCGCAGCCCGATGCCGTACGCGGTGGGCGTACCGGTGTAGTCGGAGATCAGCGACGGACCGGCGGAACAGTCCCAGGTGTTCCAGGTCCAGCCGAGATACGAGAGCCCGCGGTCGTCGAACCACTTCATGACCTGGTCGACGAAGGCGTGCGAGCAGGTGTTCTCGCCGATCTCCCCTGCCACCAGCGGCACTTGGGCGGAGACAGGAGCGAGGGTGGAGTTCCAGCAGCTCTCGCTCGCGCAGGTGTTGAAGTTGTACACGTGATACGCGGCGACGAGATTGCCGGTCGGGTCGGTGGGCCTGTACGTCAGCCACTGGCTCAGGTCGTTCGAGTACGCGAGCCCGCCGGCCATGATCACGTTCTTGGCGCCGGTCGACCGTACGGCGTCGACGAGATCCTGCATACCGGCGACTTCGTACCCGATGCCGGGGCAGGTGCCGCCGTCCCGCCAGCACTGCCACGCCTGGGTGGTCGTGGAGGTGGCGCGGTCCGGATACGGCTCGTTGAACAGGTCGAACGCGACGGCCTGATCCGCCTTGAAGGTGCTGGCGACCGAGGACCAGAACGACGGGGTGTACTGCGCGTCCGGCATCGGCTTCTGGCAGGTGGCGTGCACGTCGGAGCAGCCCGCCGAGTTGCCGGTGTACTGGCCGTAGGTCCAGTGCAGTTCGACGATCGGTGTCATGCCGTGCGCCTCGACCTTCGCCACCAGGTCCTTGACGGCGGCGATGTAGTTGGCGCCCGCGTACTCGGGCTTGATGTTCGAAAGACCCAGCCAGCACTCCTCGTTGAGCGGAATGCGGACCGTGTTCGCCTTCCAGTCGGCGATCGCCGCGACGGCCGCGTCGTCCACCGGACCGTCCCAGATGCCGTAGCCCTGGACGCACATGAACTCGCCGCCGGACCGGTTGACGCCCAGCAGACGGCGGTTGGTGCCGTCGGCGTCCACGAGCTTGTTCCCGGAGACGTGCAGCGCGGGTGCGGTGCCGCTGGGCGGCGGTGAGGTCGGAGGCGGCGAGGTCGGTGGTGTCGGCTCCGAATCGACGTTGCAGGTAGTGCCGTTGAGCTTGAAAGCGGACGGTACGGCGTTGCTCCCGGACCAGTTGGCGAGGAAGCCGGCGCTCACGCTCGCGCCGGTGCCGAGCGAGCCGTTCCAGCTCTCGTTGGTCGCGGTGACCGTCGTGGCGGACTGGGACCACTTGGCGTTCCAGCCCTGAGTGACCTTCTGGCCGCCGGCGAAGTCGAAGCTCAGGCTCCAACTGGTCACCGGTGCCGTGTTGTTCGTGATCTGCACTGCGCCCTGGAATCCGGTGTCCCACTGGCTGGTGACCGAGTACTCCACCGTGCACGCGGGGGTGGCGCCGGACGCCGTGACCACCGGAACGACCATGGCCCCGACAAGGGCGGCCGCACCGGTGACGGCTAAAAGCATTGAACGCGGAGGGTGTCGCATGAGCGAGTCCTTGCAGCTCGGGCGCGTCGTGACGGACGCGTCGACTGATGGAGTCGCTCCCACTGGTGTCCAGGAAGGTAGCGCCAAGTGACGGTAAAGGACAGGGGAGTCACAGACTTTCGCCGACTTTCCCCCAACCCACGCCTGTCGAATCTTTTCGACTCCGTAAGCACCTTGACGGTTCTCACCCCCGTCCCCACGATGGGAGCGCTCCCACTGGTTCAAGGCTTGTTGCTGCTCCGCCCCCACCCCTCCGAGCCGCAAGGAGGAACCAGCACATGCACCCCAGAAGGAGACGCCGTTTGACGCGGCGACTGTGGACCGCTGTCGTGGCGGCCCTCGCACTTCCCGTCTCGATGCTCGCGACGGGCACAACTCCCGCTCAGGCGGCGACAGTTCAGTGCAGCGTGGACTACAAGACCAACGACTGGGGCTCCGGCTTCACCGCGGATCTGACCCTCACCAACCGGGGTACGGACGCGATCAACGGCTGGACCCTGACGTACAGCTACGCGGGCAATCAGAAGCTCAGCAACGGCTGGAACGGCACCTGGTCCCAGTCCGGCAGCGCCGTCACGGTGACGAACGCGTCGTACAACGGGACGATCGCCGCGGGCGCCGCGGTCTCGACCGGCGCGCAGTTCAGCTACAGCGGGACGAACACCGCGCCCACCTCGTTCGCGATCAACGGCACCACCTGCGCCGGCGCCCATCAGCCGCCGATCACGGTGCTGACCAGCCCGAGCACGGGCGCGATCTACACGCAGGGGGCCGCGATCCCGCTCGCGGCGACCGCGGCGGCGGCCGACAACGCGACGATCAGCAAGGTCGAGTTCTACGACGACACCACGCTGCTCGGCACGGACACGAGCTCGCCGTACTCGCTCTCGGCCTCTGGTTTGACCGTGGGCAGTCATTCACTGGTGGCGAAGGCCTACGACAGCCTGGGCGCGTCCGGTGCGTCCACGCCGGTCGGCATCACGGTCGCCGCGGGACCCGCGATCGTGGCCTCGCCGACCCAACTGGGCGTCCAGCAGGGGAAGTCGGGCACGTACGCGGTGTCGCTGTCCTCGCAGCCGTCATCGAACGTGACGGTCACGACGGCCCGCGCGAACGGCAACACCGGGTTGTCGGTCACCGGCGGCGGGACGCTCACCTTCACGCCGTCGAACTGGAGCACCGCGCAGACGGTGACCGTCACGGCCGACGCGTCCGGCACCGGTTCGGCGTCGTTCGAGTCGACGGCGACGGGCTTCACCAAAGCGTCGGTCACGGTGACGGAGCTGGCGGCGGCGAACGCCTACGACGCCCGGTTCCTGGACCTCTACGGGAAGATCACCAACCCGGCGAACGGCTACTTCTCACCCCAGGGCATCCCCTACCACTCGGTGGAGACCCTGATCGTCGAGGCCCCGGACCAGGGGCACGAGACGACGTCGGAGGCCTACAGCTATCTGCTGTGGCTGCAGGCGATGTACGGCAAGGTGACGGGCGACTGGTCGAAGTTCAACGGCGCCTGGGCCCTCATGGAGAAGTACATGATCCCCACCCACGCCGACCAGCCGACCAACTCCTTCTACAACGCCTCCAAGCCGGCGACGTACGCGCCCGAGCTGGACACACCGAACGAGTATCCGGCCAAGCTCGACACCTCGGTGGCGGTGGGACCGGATCCGATCGCCGGTGAACTGAAGACCGCATACGGTACGGACGACGTCTACGGTATGCACTGGCTGGAGGACGTCGACAACACCTACGGCTACGGCGACACGCCGGGCGGCGGGTGCGAGGCGGGGCCGACGGCGAGCGGGCCGTCGTACATCAACACCTTCCAGCGCGGAGCACAGGAGTCCGTGTGGGAGACGGTGCCGCAGCCGACCTGCGACGCCTTCAAGTACGGCGGCACGAACGGGTACCTGGACCTCTTCACCGGCGACTCCTCCTACGCCAAGCAGTGGAAGTACACCGATGCCCCGGACGCCGACGCGCGGGCCGTGCAGGCCGCGTACTGGGCCGACACCTGGGCCAAGGAACAGGGCAAGGGCGCCGACGTCTCCGCGACCGTCGGCAAGGCCGCGAAGATGGGCGACTACCTGCGCTACGCCATGTACGACAAGTACTTCAAGAAGATCGGCAACTGCGTCGGACCGACCACCTGCCCGGCCGGCACCGGCAAGGACGCCTCCGACTACCTGCTCTCCTGGTACTACGCCTGGGGCGGCGCCAACGACACCAGCGCGGGCTGGGCGTGGCGCATCGGGTCCAGCCATGTGCACGGGGGCTACCAAAACCCCCTGGCCGCCTACGCGTTGAGCTCGTACGCCGATCTGAAGCCCAAGTCCGCGACAGGGGCGGCGGATTGGGGTACCTCTCTGACCCGGCAGCTGGAGTTCTACCGCTGGCTGCAGTCGAGTGAGGGTGCCATCGCCGGTGGGGCGACCAACAGTTGGCAGGGACGG
>NZ_BARG01000067.1 GCF_000376565.1 Streptomyces hokutonensis
CGGTGGAGGCGGCCATCGACAACGCCGTACCGCTGCCCGCGATCACCGCCTCCCTCTTCGCGCGGTTCGCCTCCCGCCAGGAGGACTCGCCGCAGATGAAGATGGTCGCGGCGCTGCGCAACCAGTTCGGCGGCCACGCCGTCGAGACCAAGTAGGCGCGCCGTGGGGGATCTTCTGCTGGTCCGCCACGGCGAGACGGAGTGGAGCGTGTCGGGCCGGCACACCAGCTGGACCGATCTGCCCCTCACCCGGCACGGCGAGGAAGAGGCCAAGTCCCTCGCCCCGCTCCTGGCCGGCCGGACCTTCGCACTCGCCCTGACCAGCCCGTTGGACCGTGCCATACGCACCGCCGAACTCGCGGGCATCACCGGGGCGGCACCCGACCCCGACCTGCACGAGTGGGACTACGGCGGCTACGAGGGCGTCACCACCGTCGACATCCACCGCACCCGCCCCGACTGGTACCTGTGGACCGACGGTGTGCCGCCAGGCCCCGCCGGACACCCGGGCGAGTCCCCGGACGAGATCGGCGCCCGCGCCGACCGGGTGCTGAAGCGGGTGGACTCCGCGCTCGTCGACGGTGACGTGGTCCTGGTGGCGCACGCCCACTTCCTGCGCGTCCTCACGGCACGCAGGCTGGGCCTGCCGGCTGCGGACGGCCGGCTGTTCCAGCTGGCGACCGGCACCGTCAGCCGCCTCTCCACCGAGCACGACCGCCCCGTCATCGCGGAGTGGAACACCCGACCGTAACGGCACAACTCCCCGGCCCGGACCGCACTTTGACGCGCGGTCCGGGCCGCGGTCGTCCTCTGTGCCCGCGACAGCAGCCGGGCTAGAGTCGCTCCCGATGGAGATCAACGATCTGACACCGGCCGAGGAACAGGTGTGGCGGGCCTTCCCGTTGGGCGGGTCCGTGGACTTCCGTACGGCTCAGGACGAGGACATCGCCCTCGGCGGCGACTGGGGGCCCGAACGGACCGTGCGCGCCTCGGTGTTGCGGGCGCTTCTGCTCAACGGGCCCCAGGAAGCAGGGGAGATAGCGTCCCTCAGCCTCGCGGGCGCCAGGATCACCGGCCGGCTCGACCTGCAGTACGCGACGATCGACCACCCCGTGCGGCTGCGCTACTGCCACTTCGAAGAAGTGCCCCGCTGCTACGCGGCCCGGCTGCGCGAACTCAACCTCGGCGACTCCTTCCTCCCCGGGCTGACCGCGCACGCGATGCGGGTGGACGGCGTGCTGCGACTGACCCGGGCCAAGTTCCGCGGTGTGGTGCGGCTCGCGGAGGTGAAGGTCGCCGGGAGCCTGTTCATGGAGGGCTCCGAGATCATCGCCCCGGACGCCGAGGAACCGGTCCTCCAGCTCAACCAGGCCTCGGTCGGCGACGACCTCCGGGCCGCCGGACTGCGCACCCAGGGGCAGATACGGCTCAGCGGCGCGAGTGTCGCCGGGTCGGTCAACCTCAACACCGCGCACCTCTCCCACCCCGGGCACTCCGCCATCGACGCCGAGGTGCTCGTCGTCGCGGGCAACATCCTGTTCCGGCACGCCCGGGTGGAGGGCTGGGTCGGACTGCGCGGCGCCCGGATCGCGGGCCGGCTCGACCTGTCGTACAGCACCCTGTCGAACCCCGGCAGCTCCGCGCTGCTGGCCAGCAGCGCCAGCATCGGGGAACTCTGGCTGCGGCACAGCCCGCCCGTCGAGGGCGGTGTGGTGCTGAGCAGTGCCCAGATCGACGTGCTGCTGCTCGAGCCGCAGGTGGTGCCGGGCCGGGTGCATCTCACCAGCCTCGTCTACACCTCACTCATCCCGCACGAGCCCGCCGAGCGCCGGCTGACCATGCTGGAGCAGGACGGCGACGGCTATGTCCCGCACGCCTACGAGCAGTTGGCCCTCTCCTACCGCCGCACCGGCGACGACTACGCCGCCCGCCGCGTCCAGCTCGCCAAGCAGCGCCGCCTGCGCGGCACCCTGCCCCGGTACAACCGGATCTGGGGCTACGTCCAGGACGTCACCGTCGGCTACGGCTTCCGCCCGCTGCGCGCCTGCGCCTGGCTGCTGTCGCTGCTGGCCATCGGCTCGATCGCCTACGGCCTGCATCACCCGGCCGCCCTCAAGCCGTCCGAGGCCCCGCACTTCAACCCGGTGTTCTACACCCTCGACCTGCTGCTGCCGGTGATCTCCTTCGGCCAGGAGGAGGCGTTCGCGCCGACCGGCTGGTACCAGTACCTGGGCTACGCCCTGATCATCACCGGCTGGATCCTGGCCACGACGGTCGTCACCGGTGTGACCAGGACCGTCAGCCGCCAGTGAGCCGCTTCGCGGTGTGCTGGGCGGCCAGCCGCACCGGCGCGTTCGGGGCGCCGTAGCCCCGGTAGTCGCCGTCGCGCTGGACCAGTTCGAAGAAGACCCGGCCGACGGTACGGGTGTAGCAGTGCCGGAACTCGCCGCCCGCGTCCCGGTCGTAGAGGATGCCGAACTCCTGGTACGTCTCCAACTCGCCCTCGGCGAAGTCGAATCGGGCGGCGAGGTCGTCGTAGTGGTTCGCGGGTATCCGCAGCAGTCGGCCGCCCGCCTCGCGGAAGCGGCGGGCCGCGGCGACCACGTCCTCGACGGCGAGGGCGATGTGCTGGGCGTGGGCGCCGTCCTCGGTGGGGGCCGGGCCGACGCCCAGGGCGATACGGACGCTGCCGTCGGAGGTGGTGACGGCACGGCTGCGCAGCAGGCCGTAGGGGTCGGCGACGTCGACGCTCTCCTGGGCGTGCAGGCCGAGGACGCTGCGGTGGAAGAGGGCCGCCTCGTCGAACTGGTGCCAGGGCTGGGTGAGGGCGAGGTGGTCGATGCGCAGGACGCCGGTCCCTGCCGGGAGTTGACCGGGGGCGTCGGTGAAGTCGGCGCGCCAGCCCGGGTGTTGGGGGTTCGTCCGGGCGCAGAAGAAGAGTTCCGTGCCGTCGGGTGCGGCCACGGCGTCGAGTTGGGCGTCCTCGGGGGTACGGCGGCGGGGCAGGACGGGGGCGAGGAGTGCCTCGGCGCGGCGGGCGGCGCCCTCCGGGTCGGGCGACTCCAGGCCGATCGCCGCGAGCGCGGTGCCGTCGCGGCGTACGGCGGGGCCGGTGTTGACCAGGATGCGGGCCTCGCCCTGCTGCCACAGGTCCACCGGTTTGCCCCGGTGGCGGGCCGTGCGGGCGAAGCCCAGGGCGCCGAGGAGCGCCGAGACGGGCTCCGCGTCGGGCGTGACGAGTTCGGCGAAGGCGACGCCCGTGGGGACGACGGGCGCGGGGAGCCGCGCGAGACCGACCGTCTCCTGCAGGACCAGCAGCGAGCGGTGGGCGTCGATCGCCGTCGGGCCCGCGTCCGCCTGCCGGAACACGTCGTTGAAGACCTCCAGCGACAGCGGGCCGTCGTAGCCCGCGCTCAGGACGTGCCGGACGAGTCCCGCGACGTCGAATCCGCCCTGGCCGGGGAAACAACGGTAGTGGCGGCTCCACTGAAGGACGTCCATCGCGAGCAGCGGGGCGTCGGCGAGCTGGAGGAAGAAGATCTTCTCGCCGGGGATGTCCTCGATGCCCTTGGGGTCGGAGCCCCGGGAGAGGATGTGGAAGCTGTCGAGGCAGGTGCCGAGTGCGGGGTGGCCGGCCGTCTCGACGATGCGCCAGGCATGGTCGTACGTGCTGACGTGCCGCCCCCAGGCGAGCGCCTCGTAGGCGACCCGGACGCCGAACTCCTGGGCAAGGTCGGCCAGTTGGCTCAGCTGCCCGGCGGCGAGGGCGTCGTCGTCCTCGGCGAGGGGGGAGACGCTGGAGCAGACGAGCACGGTGTCCGTACCGAGCCTGCGCATCAGCTCGAACTTGTGCCGGGCACGGCGCAGATTCCGCGCGAACTCGGCCTCGGGAACCGCCTCGATGTCCCGCATCGGCTGGTAGAGGTCGATGGTCAGACCGAGGTCCGCGCAGCGGGCGCGGATCTCCTCCGGGGTGAGGGGGCTGGCGAGGAGATCGTTCTCGAAGATCTCGACCCCGTCGAAGCCGGCCCGGGCAGCGGCCGTGAGCTTCTCGGTGAGGGAGCCGCTGAGGGAGACGGTGGCGATGGACGTACGCATCGG
>NZ_BARG01000066.1 GCF_000376565.1 Streptomyces hokutonensis
CGTCTCCGCGGAGCAGCTCCTGGAGAAGGCCTGGGACGAGAACACGGACCCGTTCACCAACGTCGTGCGGGTGACGGTCATGACGCTGCGCCGCAAGCTCGGCGAGCCGCCTGTCATCGTCACCGTGCCCGGCTCCGGTTACCGGATCTGAGTCCACGGTGGCGACGACTCCCGCGCCTCCCCAGGCGCCCCCGAAGCCCACGTGGGACCCCAGAAGGCCCGAACCACCGTTCCCCTGGCTGCGTCCCACCATCCGCATAAGGCTCACGCTGCTGTACGGCGGCATGTTCCTGATCGCCGGGATACTGCTGCTGTCGATCATCTACCTGCTCGCGGCGCACGCGCTGAACGTGGGCAGTGAGCTGCCCTTCAAGGTCATCTCCGGCTCGGTCGGCAGCAGCACCTGCAACTTCCCGTCCGAGCCGTCGGCGACCACGCTCAACAACGCGATGAACCAGTGCGTCAACGAACAGCGCCAGCACGCCCTGGACGACCTGCTCAGCCGCTCCCTGCTGACCCTGCTCGGCCTGGCGATCATCGCCTTCGCCTTCGGGTACGCGATGGCGGGCCGGGTGCTGTCCCCGCTGGGCCGGATCACCCGGACCGCCCGCGCGGTGGCCGGCTCGGACCTGTCCCGCCGGATCGAGCTGGACGGCCCGGACGACGAACTCAAGGAACTCGCGGACACCTTCGACGAGATGCTGGACCGGCTGCAGCGGGCCTTCACCGCGCAGCAGCGCTTCGTGGGGAACGCCTCGCACGAGCTGCGCACCCCGCTCGCGATCAACCGCACGCTCCTGGAAGTGCATCTGTCGGACCCCGGCGCCCCTGTCGAGCTCCAGCAGCTCGGCAAGACACTGCTGGCCACCAACGAGCGCAGCGAGCAGCTCGTGGAGGGTCTGCTGCTGCTGGCCCGCAGCGACAACCAGATCGTCGAGCGCAAGCCCGTGGACCTCGCCGAGGTCGCCGAGCAGGCCGTCGACCAGGTGCACGCGGAGGCGAGCGCGAAGAACGTGGTCATCCGCGGCGAGCGCAAGCCGGCCGTCGTCCAGGGCAACGGCGTCCTCCTGGAGCGGATCGCCCTGAACCTGGTGCAGAACGCGGTGCGGTACAACGTGCCCGAGGACGGCTGGGTCGAGGTCACCACCGAGGTGCAGCACGGTCATGCGGTGCTGATCGTCTCGAACACGGGTCCGGTGGTCCCGGCGTACGAGATCGACAACCTCTTCGAGCCCTTCAGACGGCTCCGTACGGAGCGAACGGGCAGCGACAAGGGTGTGGGCCTCGGTCTGTCCATCGCGCGGTCCGTGGCGCGCGCACACGGTGGCCATATCTCGGCCCAGCCCCGCGAGGGGGGTGGGCTCGTGATGCGAGTCACCCTGGCCATCTGAGATCATGTCGCCGACACACGAGGATGTTCGCTTTGCGCGGAATTTTCTGGCCGCATCTTCGGCACTCTTGTGTGTGATCGATCACAAGCACGATTTTCGGGGCATCTACTCTCCGTGATCATGCACCCTGTCGGAAAGCCGGGAAAATCCGGGTTTTCAGGGGTCTTGATCACGGGAAGTACACGGTGAGGTGCCTTTGAAGAGCGGCATTGGGACCGTGTACGGTCCCCTTCGCCATCCAAGCCGATCACTCTTGAGGGGTCCGGTTGGGTGTCGATTGAGTAACAGACCTTGATGTGAGGCAAAATCTCCGCCTCAGGTCGGGCACAAGTCCGGCCTCTCACGCGTTACGTGCGCTGGAGACACCGCAGACACCCAGAGGGGGAGAGCGCGACATGGCAACGGATTACGACACCCCACGCAAGACCGACGACGACGTCGACTCGGACAGCCTTGAAGAGCTCAAGGCGCGTAGGAACGACAAGTCGACTTCCGCAGTGGACGTCGACGAATTCGAGGCGGCCGAGGGCCTCGAACTGCCCGGAGCGGACCTCTCGAACGAAGAGCTGGCCGTCCGGGTGCTGCCCAAGCAGCAGGACGAGTTCACTTGCATGAGCTGCTTCCTGGTGCACCACCGCAGCCAGCTGGCCCGCGAGAAGAACGGCCAGCCGATCTGCCGCGACTGCGACTGAGGAGGGGTCGGCCGTGACTGGCTCGACCCCACCCTGGAAGCGCCGCTCCCTCAAGCCGGGAGCGGACGAAGGGCCGGCTGACGGCCCTCATGGCGCGCGTGACGACGAGCGGGGCTCATCCGAACAGGGATCAGCCTCGCTCGAACCGGCGGCCGACCGGGCTGACCTCCCGGTGCCCGCCGACGTTCCCGCAGCCGCCCCCGTCGCCAAACGACGGGTGGCGGTCATCCGGGACAAGGCGAGGGATGGCGTCCGTAAGGGCGGCAGCCGGGCCAGGGCGGGCCTGGCGTACCTCGCCGACCGAATCATCGACATAGCCCCGCGGATCCCCGTACGGGACCTCGAGGCGCTTCGGCGGCAGTTCCCGGGCCTCGGGCCCGAGCAGCTCGCCGACAAGCTGGTGGCGGGCGCGGCGAACGCGACGTCGACCGTCGGCGCGGGCATCGGTGCCGCGGCGATGCTGCCCGTGCCGCCCGCGATGCCCACCGAACTGGCCGCCGAGATCACCGGCGTCGCCGCGATCGAGCTGAAGCTGATCGCCGAGCTGTACGAGGTGTACGGCGTCCGTCCGCCCGGCGACCTGAGGCAGCGCAGCACCGCGTATCTGAACTCCTGGTCCGGGGAGCGCGGTATCGACGTGACCAAGCCGTCGACCATGAGCGCCGCGCTGAACGGCCACATGAAGCGCGAACTGCGCCAGCAGATCATGAAACGCATGGTCCGCGACCTGCCGAACCTGATGCCCTTCATGGTCGGCGCCGCCGTCGGAGCGGTCATGAACCGCCGGGACACCAAGAAGCTCGCCGAGCGCATCCGCAAGGACCTGCGCAAGGCCCAGGTGCCCTGGGACGCGCTGCCCGAACTCCCACCCCTGGAGACCCCGCCGGACCCGCTCAGAATGGGCGAGATCCCCAAGGAACTCGGTCGCTGAGGGACCGGAGGGGCCGGTCCTAGACCGCTGCCGCCTGTGCCGCCTTCAGCGCTTCCGCCAGCCGCTCCGGCTCGCGCGTCGACAGGTACAGGTACGGCGTCGGGTCGGCCGGGTCGGTGACCTCCACGCGCAGTGCCGTGGGGATGTAGGAGCGCAGCAGCAGGAAGGCCCGGGTGTCGGCCTTGTGGGTGCGCCAGGCACGTGCCTCCTCCGCGTCCAGGATCTCCGCCTCGCCCAGCGCCGTCACCGGGATCTTCGCCTCGCCGGCGATCAGCGAGTCGCCCACGATCCGGATGCGGAGCGAGCCGTAGGAGCTGGCCGTGACCGCGGCGAACGCGGTGCCGCCGACCAGGCCGCCGAGCAGCGGCAGGGTGCCGAAGGGCAGCAGGATCAGGGCGAAGGAGACGCCCACCAGGAACGAGATGAACCACCACGAACGGGGGGCAGTGAGGCGCTCGTCGTAGGGGGAGGCGGAAAGCTGCATGAAGCCAAGCTTGGCACGGTGTCCGGAACATACCGACGCGCGGGTAAGGTCTGCGGCTGTGGGTGGTACTTCTCCAGCTCTTCAGCCTCCGTCCGACGCCGTGAAACCGGTGCGGCACCCTGACGCGCCCGCGCCCGGTGAGTTGCTGGGTGCCCACTACGAACAGTGTTTCGGGTGCGGCGGCGACCAGCCGCACGGGCTGCATCTGGCGGCGCGGGCCGGCGAGGGCGTGACCATCACCGCCGAGTTCACCGTGCGGGCCGCCCACCAGGGCGCCCCGGGCCTCGCGCACGGCGGAGTGCTCGCCAGCGCGCTGGACGAGACCCTCGGCTCGCTGAACTGGCTGCTGCGGACGATCGCGGTGACCGGTCGCCTGGAGACCGACTTCGTGCGGCCTGTGCCCGTGGACACCGTCTTGTACCTGGAGGCCGAGGTGACGGCCGTGGCCGGCCGGAAGATCTACTCGACCGCCACGGGACGCATCGGCGCTCCCGACGGGCCGGTCGCCGTGCGCGCCGACGCCCTCTTCATCGAGGTGAAGGTCGACCACTTCATCGACAACGGCCGCCCGCAGGAGATCCGGGCCGCCATGGACGACCCGGACCAGGTCCGGCGTACCCGTGCCTTCGAGGTGAACCCGTGAGCAGTGGCCGTAGTCCCCTGGACGTACTGATCCGGCGCGTCGACCCCGACGTACCGCTTCCGTCGTACGAGCACCCCGGTGACGCGGGCGCGGATCTGCGGACCACCGAGGGCCGGGAACTGAAGCCGGGTGAACGGGCCGTACTGCCCACGGGGGTGTCTGTCGCGCTCCCGGAGGGGTACGCGGCCTTCGTACACCCCCGTTCGGGGCTCGCCGCCCGCTGCGGTGTCGCCCTAGTGAATGCCCCGGGGACGGTTGATGCCGGGTACCGTGGGGAGATCAAGGTGATCGTGGTGAATCTCGACCCGTACGAGTCGGTACGGTTCGAGCGCTTCGACCGGATCGCCCAGCTGGTCGTCCAGCAGGTCGAGAGGGTCCGCTTCCAGGAGGTCGCGGAACTTCCCGATTCGGCGCGGGCCGAGGGGGGCTTCGGGTCCACCGGCGGTCACGCCGCCGTGGGCGGCACCACGGGTGGGAATCGATACGCTTCGGTCGTATCCGACCGGGAAGGACAGTGACGTGTTCGGACGTCGCAAGAAGGGCACTGCCGCCGAGGACGCGGCGAGCGAGGCCGAGCAGGTCGTCGACGACGTCGACACTGAGGCGGACGCGGTGGAGCGCGTGAGGCTCGAACCGGAGCCCCGCCCCGACGGACCCTGGGACGACTCGGAGGTCGGCGACCCCGCCGAGGGCCGGGTGGACCTGGGCGGTCTGTTCGTGCCGGGAGTCGACGGCATGGAGTTGCGGGTCGAGGTCGCGGGTGACGCGATCGTCGCCGCCACCGTGGTCCTCAAGGACAGTGCCATCCAGTTGCAGGCCTTCGCCGCTCCCAAGCGCGAGGGCATCTGGGGTGAGGTCCGCGAGGAGATCGCCAGCGGCATCACCCAGCAGGGCGGCATCGTCGACGAGGTCGAGGGGCCGCTGGGCTGGGAGCTGCGCGCGCAGGTTCCGGTGCAGCTGCCGGACGGCACGGGCGGCTTCCAGGTGGTGCGGTTCGTCGGTGTGGACGGTTCGCGCTGGTTCCTGCGCGGGGTGATCTCCGGGCAGGGCGCGGTGCAGCCGCAGGCGGCCGGTCTGCTGGAGCAGATCTTCCGGGACACGGTCGTCGTTCGCGGCGAGGGCCCGATGGCGCCCCGCGACCCGATCGTCCTGAAGCTGCCGAACGACGCCCAGATGGTTCCCGAGGGCGTCCAGCAGGAGGAGGCGGGTTCCCGCTTCTCCGGCGGCATGGGCCAGTTGCAGCGCGGACCGGAGATCACCGAGGTCCGCTAGCAGGAACAGACAGCCTCGAAAGGGCCGTACCCCTCCGGGGGTGCGGCCCTTTGTCGTGTGCGCACTCTTGACGGCGTATTGGTCTGTACCTATGGTCTCGGCTCAACGCCCAAGTTCATCAGGGTGCTCTGTGTTCACATACGAGAACGGAGTCACCGTGCGCCGTGCTGCCCTGCTCTCCGTCGTCACCGCGCTGGTCCTGGGCTTCTTCGCCCAGCCCGGCGCCACCGTCACCGCCCAGGCGGCCCCCGCCACCTTCGTCCACCCCGGAGTCGACGTCTCCAGAAGCCAGCTGGACTTCGCCCGCACCGAGGTCCTCGCCGGCGCCCAGCCCTGGAAGGGCGCCTACGACCAGATGATGGCGAGCTCCTACGCCAGTCTGAGCCGGACCCCGAAGCCCAGAGCCGTCGTCGAGTGCGGCTCGTACTCCAACCCCAACTACGGCTGCACCGACGAACGCGAGGACGCGATAGCGGCCTACACCGACGCGCTCGCCTGGTACATCACCAAGGACGCGCGCTACGCCCAGAAGGCCATCGAGATCATGGACGCCTGGTCGGCCACGATCACCAGCCACACCAACAGCAACGCGCCCCTGCAGACCGGCTGGGCCGGCGCCTCCTGGCCCAAGGCCGCCGAGATCATCAAGTACACGTACACCGGGACGTGGACCAACTCGGCCCGCTTCGCGACCATGCTCCGCAACGTCTACCTGCCCGAGATCATCAACGGCTCCAATTCCAACGGGAACTGGGAGCTGACGATGATGGACGCGGCGATCGGCATCTCCGTCTTCCTTGAGGACAAGACGTCGTACGACAAGGCGATGGCGCTCTTCCGGACGCGGACGGCCGCGTACATCTACCTCGCCTCGGACGGTTCCGTACCGAAGACCGTGCCGAGCCAGAACCTCAACACCACGGCGAAGATCGTCGCCTACTGGCAGGGCCAGTCGACCTTCGTCACCGGGCTCACCCAGGAGACGTGCCGCGACTTCACGCACACCGGGTACGGCCTCTCCTCGATCTCGCACGTCGCCGAGACCAGCCGGATCCAGGGCACCGACCTCTACGGCACCGACGTCGGCGAGCGGCTGCGGCAGGCGCTCGGGTTCCAGGCCAAGTACCAGCTCGGGACGGCCGTGCCGAGCTGGCTGTGCGGCGGGTCGCTGACCCTCGGGCTCGGACCGGTCACCGAGGTCGGCTACAACGCGCTGCACAACCGTCTGGGCATCGCCATGACCAATACCCAGACGCTCACCCTCGACAACCG
The DNA here is from genome assembly GCF_000376565.1 of Streptomyces hokutonensis. GTDB lineage: Bacteria > Actinomycetota > Actinomycetes > Streptomycetales > Streptomycetaceae > Streptomyces > Streptomyces hokutonensis. The sequence continues at coordinate 6,686 of NZ_BARG01000066.1, forward strand.
CCCGGCCGGCACCAATAACCTCTTCGTGGCCTGGGAGACCCTCACCCACGGCGACAACCCCAACTGAGCACCGCCGCGCCCTGATGCCCGTACCGTGCCGTACGGGCATCAGGGTTGTGTCAAAGACGTCCAGGACCAGGCTCGCCACCCCTTTTGTCGGACTTATTGGCCGTAAAGTCGACGCTGCGTACACGGGTGTGACGGGAAGACAATGAGGCCATGGGACGCGGCAAGCTTCGGATCTACCTCGGTGCGGCACCGGGCGTCGGCAAGACGTACGCCATGCTGTCCGAGGCCCACCGCAGGGTGGAGCGGGGCACCGACTGCGTGGTCGCCTTCGTGGAGCACCACGGCCGGGCCCGCACCGAGGTGATGCTGCACGGCCTGGAGCAGGTCCCGCGCGCGGAGCTGTCCTACCGGGGCACCGTCTTCACCGAGATGGACGTCGACGCCGTACTGCGCCGGGCCCCCGCCGTCGCCCTGGTGGACGAACTCGCCCACACCAACATCCCGGGATCGCGCAACACCAAGCGCTGGCAGGACATCGAAGAACTGCTGGCGGCCGGCATCGACGTGGTGTCGACCGTCAACATCCAGCACCTGGAGTCCCTCGGCGACGTCGTCGAGTCGATCACCGGGGTCCGCCAGCAGGAGACCGTGCCCGACGAGGTCGTCCGCCGGGCCGACCAGATCGAGCTCGTCGACATGTCGCCACAGGCGCTGCGGCGGCGGATGGCGCACGGCAACATCTACCAGCCCGACAAGGTCGACGCGGCCCTCTCCAACTACTTCCGCCCCGGCAACCTCACCGCCCTGCGCGAGCTGGCCCTCCTGTGGGTGGCCGACCGGGTCGACGAGTACCTCCAGGAGTACCGCCGCGAGCACCAGGTGTCGGCGATCTGGGGCTCCCGCGAGCGGATCGTCGTAGGACTGACCGGCGGGCCGGAAGGGCGGACGCTGATACGGCGGGCCGCGCGGCTCGCCGAGAAGGGGGCCGGCGGTGAGGTGCTGGCCGTCTACATCTCCCGCAGCGACGGCCTGACCTCCGCCTCCCCGAAGGAACTGGCACAGCAGCGCACCCTGATCGAGGACCTCGGCGGCACCTTCCACCACGTAGTGGGCGACGACATCCCGGCCGCGCTGCTCGACTTCGCGCGCGGGGTCAACGCCACCCAGATCGTCCTCGGCTCCTCGCGCCGCAAGACCTGGCAGTACGTCTTCGGGCCCGGCGTCGGCACCACGGTCGCCCGCGAGTCCGGTCCCGACCTGGACGTCCACATCGTCACCCACGGAGAGGTCGCCAAGGGGCGCGGACTGCCGGTGGCCCGGGGCGCGCGGCTCGGGCGCGCCCGGATCGTCTCGGGCTGGGTGGTCGGTGTCGTCGGGCCGGTGGGCCTCGCGCTCCTGCTGAACGCGATCCATCTCGGGCTCGCCAACGACATGCTGCTGTTCCTGTCGCTGACTGTCGCCGCGGCGCTGCTCGGCGGGCTGCTGCCGGCGCTGGTCTCGGCGGCCCTCGGGTCGTTCCTGCTGAACTACTACTACACGCCCCCGCTGCACCGGCTGACCATCGCCGACCCCAAGAACATCGTCGCCATCGCGATCTTCGTCGGCGTCGCCGTGTCCGTGGCCTCCGTCGTCGACCTCGCCGCGCGCCGCACCCAGCAGGCCGCCAGACTGCGCGCCGAGTCGGAGATCCTGTCCTTCCTCGCGGGCAGCGTGCTGCGCGGCGAGACCAGCCTCGAAGCGCTCCTGGAGCGGGTCCGGGAGACCTTCGGCATGGAGTCCGTGGCGCTGCTGGAACGCAAGAGCGACGTCGACCCCTGGACCTGTGCCGGCCGGGTCGGTGTCGGGGTCCCGCTGGAGCGGCCCGAGGACGGCGATGTGGACATGCCGGTCGGCGACCACATGGCCCTCGCGCTGACCGGCCGCGTGCTGCCCGCCTCCGACCGCCGGGTGCTGGCCGCCTTCGCCGCGCAGGCCGCCGTCGTACTGGACCGCAGGCGCCTGCGCGAGGAGGCCGACCAGGCCCGCGCGCTCGCGGAGGGCAATCGCATCCGTACGGCCCTCCTGGCGGCCGTGAGCCACGATCTGCGGACCCCGCTGGCCGGCATCAAGGCGGCCGTGTCGAGTCTGCGCTCCGACGACGTGGCGTGGTCCGAGGAGGACCAGGCCGAGCTCCTGGAGGGCATCGAGGCCGGCGCCGACCGGCTCGACCACCTCGTGGGCAACCTCCTCGACATGTCCCGCCTCCAGACCGGCACGGTCACCCCGATCGTCCGGGAGATCGACCTCGACGAGGTGGTGCCCATGGCGCTGGTCGGGGTCCCCGAGGGCAGCGCGGAACTCGACATCCCGGAGACGCTGCCCATGGTGGCCGTCGACCCCGGGCTGCTGGAGCGGGCGGTGGCCAACCTGGTCGAGAACGCGGTCAAGTACAGTCCGCCCGACCGGCCCGTCCTGGTGTCCGCCAGCGCCATCGCCGACCGGGTGGAGGTCCGGGTGGTCGACCGCGGCCCCGGAGTCCCCGACGAGGCCAAGGACCGCATATTCGAGCCCTTCCAGCGCTACGGCGACGCCCCGCGCGGTGCGGGAGTGGGGCTCGGCCTCGCCGTGGCGCGTGGCTTCACCGAGGCCATGAACGGCACCCTGAACGCCGAGGACACACCCGGCGGCGGCCTCACCATGGTCCTCACGCTCCGCGCGGCGAAAGGTGCCGTGGAAGACGGGCACGACGTGTACGACGTACAACCGGAAAGGCAGGTCTCATGACCAGGGTCCTCGTGGTCGAGGACGAGCCGCAGATCGTGCGGGCCCTCGTGATCAACCTCAAGGCACGGAAGTACGAGGTCGACGCGGCGGCCGACGGGAAGACCGCGCTCGACCTCGCCGCCTCCCGCCACCCCGACGTGGTCGTCCTCGACCTGGGGCTGCCCGACATGGACGGCGTCGAGGTGATCAAGGGGCTGCGGGGCTGGACCCGGGTGCCGATCCTGGTGCTGTCCGCCCGGCACTCCTCGGACGAGAAGGTCGAGGCGCTGGACGCGGGCGCCGACGACTACGTCACCAAGCCCTTCGGCATGGACGAGCTGCTGGCGCGGCTGCGGGCCGCCGTGCGCCGGGCCGAGCCCACCGGGGGCGGCGAGGACGACGTCCTGGTCGAGACCGAGGAGTTCACCGTCGACCTGGCCGCCAAGAAGGTCCAGCGCGACGGGCGGGACGTACGGCTGACCCCCACGGAGTGGCATCTGCTGGAGGTGCTCGTGCGCAACACCGGGCGGCTGGTCAGCCAGAAACAGCTGCTCCAGGAGGTGTGGGGGCCGTCCTACGGGACCGAGACGAACTACCTCCGCGTCTACATGGCACAGCTGCGGCGCAAGCTGGAGACGGACCCCGCGCACCCGAAGCACTTCATCACGGAGCCCGGGATGGGCTACCGGTTCGAGCGCTGACGACGTGGGTACGTCGCTGTCGGTGGACCCCGGTACGCTTCAGATATGAGCGCTGTCTCCCGTTCCGAAAAGCCGGCCGGCCGGTTCCGGCGCATGCTCGACCGGCTGTCCTCCTCGCAGGAGGACCTGGAGTCCGAGGAGCTGCGTGAGGACTCCGAGACCGAGGGCTGTGTCCGGATCGGCGACTGCCACGACCGACAGATCGTGACGGTTACTGGTACCTTGCGCACGGTCACGCTGCGCCCCCGGGCGGGAGTCCCCGCGCTGGAGGCCGAACTGTTCGACGGCTCGGCAGCCCTGGACGTGGTGTGGCTCGGCAGGCGTTCCATCGTGGGCATAGAACCGGGACGCAAGCTGATCGCGTCCGGCCGGATCTCCATGAGCAGAGGCCGCCGGGTGCTCTTCAACCCGAAATACGAACTGAGACCCCTCGGACGGGAGTAGCCGGTGACGTCGCTCGACAAGCCGACCACAGAGACCGTGGACGCCGAAGACAGCGAGCAGGATGTCCGGGCGGTGACCGAGGCGGCCCTCTTCGAGGCGTTCGGCGGGCTGCGCGGCATGATCGAAACGGTCCTGCCCGGCCTCCTCTTCGTCACCATCTTCACGATCAACAAGGACCTGCACTGGTCGGCGATCGCCGCCCTCGCCGTGTCCCTGGTGCTGGTCGTGGTCCGCCTGGTGAAGCGCGACACCGTCAAGCACGCCTTCAGCGGTGTCTTCGGCGTCGCCTTCGGTGTCGTCTTCGCGATGATGACCGGCAACGCCAAGAACTTCTACCTCCCCGGCATGCTCTACACGCTGGGCCTGGCGCTGGCGTACATCATCACGACCCTCGCGGGCGTCCCGCTGATCGGCCTGATCCTCGGCCCGGTCTTCAAGGAGAACCTCTCCTGGCGCACCCGCAACCCCGGCCGCAAGAAGGCCTACGCCAAGGCCAGTTGGGCCTGGGGCCTGATCCTGCTCGCCAAGTGCGCGATCCTCTTCCCGCTCTACTGGTGGGCCAACACCGCCCAACTCGGCTGGGTCCTGGTCGCGTTGAAGATCCCGCCCTTCCTGCTGGCCGTCTGGCTGACCTGGGTCTTCCTCGCGAAGGCACCCGCGCCCATCGACGTGTTCGCGGAGATGGAAGCGGAGGAACAGGCGGAGAAGGAGCGGAAGGCCGCAGCTGCCACCGCAGAGGGCCGGCACCGGCGAGACGCATAGTTTTTGCTACGACGAAGAGGGCGCCCCGAGATCTCGGGGCGCCCTCTTCGTCGTAGAACCGGACTAAGTCGCCGCGTCCTCCCGGCGCACCGACAGCAAGTCCTCCAGCTGCTCCTCACGCGCCTGAGCCGCGACGAACAGCAGCTCGTCGCCCGCCTCCAAGGAGTCCTCGCGGGACGGGGTCAGCACGCGGGTGCCGCGGATGATCGTGACCAGGGAGGTGTCCTCGGGCCACTCCACGTCGCCGACCTGGGTGCCGGCCAGGGCCGACTCCTCGGGCAGCGTCAGCTCCACGAGGTTCGCGTCGCCGTGGCTGAAGCGGAGGAGGCGGACCAGGTCGCCGACCGAGACCGCTTCCTCGACCAGGGCCGACATCAGGCGGGGCGTGGAGACGGCCACGTCGACGCCCCATGACTCGTTGAAGAGCCACTCGTTCTTCGGGTTGTTGACGCGGGCGACGACGCGCGGGACGCCGTACTCCGTCTTCGCGAGGAGGGAGACGACGAGGTTGACCTTGTCGTCGCCGGTCGCGGCGATCACCACGTTGCAGCGCTGGAGCGCCGCCTCGTCCAGGGACGTGATCTCGCAGGCGTCGGCCAGCAGCCACTCCGCCTGGGGGACCCGCTCGACCGAGATCGCGGTCGGGGCCTTGTCGATGAGAAGGATCTCGTGACCGTTCTCCAGCAGCTCACCGGCGATCGAACGTCCGACCGCGCCGGCTCCGGCAATGGCGACCCTCATCAGTGACCGCCCTCCTCTTCGGGACCCTTGGCGAACGCCGCCTCGACCTTGTCGACCTCGTCCGTGCGCATCATCACGTGCACGAGGTCGCCCTCCTGCAACACGGTCTGCGAAGAGGGCAGCATCGCCTCGCCGAGACGGGTGAGGAACGCCACGCGGACGCCCGTCTCCTCCTGCAACTTGCTGATCTTGTGGCCCACCCAGGTCGCCGAGGCGTGCACCTCGGCGAGCTGGACACCGCCGGTGGGATCCCGCCACAGCGGCTCCGCGCCCGAGGGCAGCAGACGGCGCAGCATCTGGTCGGCGGTCCAGCGGACCGTGGCGACGGTGGGGATGCCCAGGCGCTGGTAGACCTCGGCACGGCGGGGGTCGTAGATACGGGCCGCGACGTTCTCCACGCCGAACATCTCGCGGGCCACCCGCGCGGAGATGATGTTCGAGTTGTCACCGCTGGAGACGGCCGCGAACGCGCCCGCCTCCTCGATGCCCGCTTCGCGCAGCGTGTCCTGGTCGAAGCCGACCCCGGTGACCCGGCGGCCGCCGAATCCCGGGCCCAGCCGACGGAAGGCGGTGGGGTCCTGGTCGATCACGGCGACCGTGTGCCCCTGTTGCTCCAGGGTCTGGGCGAGAGCGGAACCCACTCTGCCGCAGCCCATGATGACGATGTGCACGACCGTCCTTCCGGTGTCCTGAAATCAATGCTCAGCCCCATCAGGGTCTCAGACCGAGGCCAAAGTACACACGTCCGGCCCTTCCGGGGCACCCCTGTGCGTCAGCGGCGCCCGATGCTGCGCACACTGGCCAGGGTGAGGATTCCGAGGCCGGCCAGGGCGGCGAGGGCGCCGATCAGCTCTGCGGTCGAGGGCATGGAACCTCCAGGGGGCGGGCGGGAGCGGGGTTTTGTCATATAGACACGGAGTCGCCACTCCCGACGGAATCCGCAACTCCACTCGTCACGGATTTCACCCGTGAGGCAGATGACATGGCTCAGGCAGGTGGCGAGTAGAGGATCGCCTGTTCGAAGGCCTACGATCCTCTGTTGTGTCCAAACTGACCGACGTGCCCAAGCGCATCCTCATCGGGCGCGCACTGCGCAGCGACCGGTTGGGCGAAACGCTCCTGCCGAAGCGCATCGCACTCCCCGTCTTCGCTTCCGACCCGCTGTCCTCCGTCGCGTACGCGCCCGGCGAGGTGCTGCTGGTCCTCTCCATCGCGGGCGTGTCGGCCTACCACTTCAGCCCCTGGATCGCGGTCGCGGTCGTGGTGCTGATGTTCACCGTGGTCGCCTCCTACCGGCAGAACGTCCACGCCTACCCCAGCGGCGGCGGCGACTACGAGGTGGCCACCACCAACCTCGGCCCCAAGGCCGGCCTCACCGTCGCCAGCGCCCTGCTCGTCGACTACGTCCTCACCGTCGCCGTCTCGATCGCCTCCGGCATCGAGAACCTCGGCTCCGCGGTCCCGTTCGTGGTCGAGCACAAGGTGATCTGCGCGATCGTCGTCGTGGTGCTCCTCACGCTGATGAACCTGCGCGGCGTGAAGGAGTCCGGTTCGCTGTTCGCGATCCCGACGTACGTCTTCGTCGCGGGCGTCTTCATCATGATCGCGTGGGGTGCCTTCCGTGGACTCGTCCTCGGCGACACCATGCGGGCGCCGACCGCCGACTACCACATCAAGGCCGAGCACGAGGGCCTCGCGGGCTTCGCGCTCGTCTTCCTGCTCCTGCGCGCCTTCTCCTCCGGCTGTGCCGCCCTGACCGGCGTCGAGGCGATCTCCAACGGCGTCCCGGCCTTCCGCAAGCCCAAGTCCAAGAACGCGGCGACCACCCTCGCGGCGATGGGCCTGCTGGCCGTCACGATGTTCTGCGGGATCATCGCGCTGGCCATGACGACCAAGGTCCGCATGGCCGAGAACCCGGCCACCGACCTGATCCACAACGGTGTCGCCATCGGCTCCGACTATGTCCAGAACCCGGTGATCTCCCAGGTCGCCGAGGCCGTGTTCGGCAAGGGCAGCTTCCTGTTCGTCGTGCTGGCCGCGGCCACCGCGCTGGTCCTGTTCCTGGCCGCCAACACGGCGTACAACGGCTTCCCGCTCCTCGGCTCGATCCTCGCCCAGGACCGCTACCTGCCGCGCCAGCTGCACACCCGAGGCGACCGCCTGGCCTTCTCCAACGGCATCGTGCTGCTCGCCGGCACCGCCACCCTGCTGATCGCGATCTACGGCGCCGACTCGACCCGCCTGATCCAGCTCTACATCGTGGGCGTGTTCGTCTCCTTCACCCTCAGCCAGACCGGCATGGTCCGGCACTGGAACCGCCACCTCGCCACCGAGAAGGACCAGGCCAAGCGCCGCCACATGGTCCGCTCGCGCGCGATCAACGCCTTCGGTGCGTTCTTCACGGGTCTCGTCCTGGTCGTGGTCCTGGTCACGAAGTTCACGCACGGCGCCTGGGTGGCGCTGCTCGGCATGTGCATCTTCTACGCCACGATGACCGCGATCCGTAAGCACTACGACCGGGTCGCCGAGGAGATCGCGGCCCCCGAGGGCCCCAGCGACGACAGCCTCCGCCCGTCCCGGGTCCACTCGGTCGTCCTGATCTCCAAGATCCACCGCCCGGCGCTGCGGGCCCTGGCCTACGCCAAGCTGATGCGCTCGGACACCCTGGAGGCGCTCAGCGTCAACGTGGACCCGGCCGAGACCAAGGCACTGCGCGAGGAGTGGGAGCGGCGCGGGATCGACGTACCGCTGAAGGTGCTCGACTCGCCGTACCGGGAGATCACGCGGCCGATCATCGAGTACGTGAAGGGCCTGCGGAAGGAATCCCCGCGGGATGCCGTCTCCGTGATCATCCCCGAGTACGTCGTCGGCCACTGGTACGAGCACCTGCTCCACAACCAGAGCGCGCTCAGGCTCAAGGGCCGGCTGCTGTTCACGCCGGGCGTGATGGTGACGTCGGTGCCGTACCAGCTGGAGTCCTCCGAGGCGGCGAAGATCCGGGCCCGCAAGCGGCAGGAATGGAGCGCGCCGGGTGCGGTGCGGCGGGGGCCTGCGGAGGAGCGGCACAAGGAGTCCTCGGACACCAAGGGCTGAGCGTCTCCTGGCGCACTTTGTGGTGAGCGGTCGGGCAGGGCCCACGTAGACTGGTGGGCTGTTGTCCGGCCGTTCCCCCTTTGACGTTGTGGAGTCACCCCGCCATGCAGGCAGAACCGAAGAAATCGCTGGTGGGGGAGGAGTACGAGGTCGAGGTCGGCCCCGTCGCCCATGGCGGGCACTGCATCGCCCGTACGGCCGAGGGCCAGGTGCTGTTCGTCCGGCACACGCTGCCCGGTGAGCGCGTGATCGCGCGGGTCACCGACGGCGAGGAGGGCGCGCGGTTCCTGCGGGCCGACGCCGTGACGATCCTGGAGGAGTCCAAGGACCGCGTCGAGGCGCCCTGTCCCTACGCCGGTCCCGGCCGCTGCGGTGGCTGCGACTGGCAGCACGCCAAGCCCGGCGCCCAGCGGCGCCTCAAGGGCGAGGTCATCGCCGAGCAGCTCCAGCGGCTCGCGGGCCTCACGCCCGAGGAGGCCGGCTGGGACGGCACGGTGATGCCGGCCGAGGGCGACAAGCTGCCCGCCGGGCAGGTCCCGCAGTGGCGCACCCGCGTCCAGTACGCGGTGGACGTCGACGGCAACGCCGGTCTGCGCAAGCACCGTTCGCACGAGGTCGAGCCCATCGAGCACTGCATGATCGCGGCGCCCGGGGTCAGCGAGCTGGGCATCGAGGAGCGCGACTGGTCCGGCATGGCGTCGGTCGACGCGATCGCGGCGACGGGTTCCCAGGACCGCATGGTGATTCTGGAGCCGAGGCCGGGAGCCCGCCTCCCCCTGGTCGAACTCGACCGCCCCGTCTCCGTCATGCGCGTCGAGGAGCACGACGGCGGCATCCACCGCGTCCACGGCCGCGCGTTCGTCCGCGAGCGGGCCGACGGCCGTACGTACCGCGTCGGCAGCGGCGGTTTCTGGCAGGTCCACCCGATGGCCGCGGACACCCTCGTCAAGGCCGTCATGCAGGGCCTGCTCCCGCGCAAGGGCGACATGGCGTTGGACCTGTACTGCGGCGTCGGCCTCTTCGCGGGCGCCCTCGCCGACCGCCTCGGCGACAAGGGCGCGGTCCTCGGCATCGAGTCCGGCAAGCGCGCGGTCGAGGACGCGCGGCACAATCTCGCCGGGTTCGAGCGCGTGCGGATCGAGCAGGGGAAGGTCGAGAGCGTGCTCCCGAAGACGGGGATCAGCGAGGTCGACCTGATCGTCCTCGACCCGCCTCGCTCCGGTGCCGGGAAGAAGACCGTGGAGCACCTGTCGTCGCTCGGGGCGCGGAAGATCGCGTACGTGGCGTGCGATCCGGCGGCGCTGGCACGGGACCTGGGGTATTTCCGGGACGGGGGGTATCGGGTGCGGACTCTGCGGGCGTTCGATCTGTTTCCGATGACTCATCATGTGGAGTGCGTTGCCATCCTTGAACCGGTGGCCAAGGTTTCCTGACCTGCGGTTTTGCGCATGCGCATTATGTGCGGTGTGGGCGTTACGGGCGATATCTTGACGCTGAAATGACGCTCGTGACGCTCATTTGACGCTCGTTCTGATGGGGTGTCAGTCGTGCTGCGCTGCTGGTCAGGCGATCTAATGTGCAGCCCGGCTGAGGGGCACCGCTGAGAATTTCGCGATCTCAGGCGGTTGTGCTCAGTCGCTTGCGCGCAGCGCTCAGCAGGTTCTTGGTCTGCTGGTGGTACACGAGTCCAACTACTCCTGAGCTGCAGAAATGAGTGAGATTGCCTGACGGAGGGCGAAGTTGGTCCGCTCCTGGTCCGGATCTTGGTGGGTGAGGGCCTTCTTCCACAGACAGAGGACCTGCGCTTCAGCGCGTCGGAAGTCCCCGGCATCGGGACTGTCTCTGTGGGTGTGGAGAGCAGGAAACGCGTTCGTAAAGGCTGCGCACGACCGGGGGATGCGGGGCAGAGGGCGATTCGGGCGGATACGTGACGGCCTTTGCGGGTGGTTGTACCGCCCTCTGATGGGCGAGGAGATGGCCGGCTGGGACCGTACCTCCATCTGCGACAGCTCCGAGGCCCTCAGCCACAGGATCAAAGTACCGCGAGCCCTTCCGGCTTCGCGTCGGCCACGCCGGCGCCTGGTTCGACCTTGATCAGCCAACAGCGGCTTGGGCGTGGTCGACCGCATGCGAGAGGCGGAGCTGCCGGGGCACGGAGATCGCGCTCGTGGCCTGGTCGCCGGACGACCTGCGCCGCCTCGGCATGCTCTTCCGCCTGCTCGTCGACGACTTCGGCAACCACGTGGAGGCGGCCGTGGACGTCGAAGCCTCCGCCTGACCGCTCAGGAACCCGGCCGCATCTGACTGGACATAGGTAAGGAACACCACCACTGCGTGGTGGTCGACGAACGCGGCGAATGCCTACCTTCCCGTCGAGCCTTCAACGGAGGGCCGTCTCGTGACGGACTTTGAGGTCAACGGGCGTCAGAACCCGGCGTACAGCGCGGCTCGTCTGTCGGCAGGGCTCTGACCTGGACTTACGGCCAGGTCGGGGTCCTTTCCTGTGTCTGGGGGCTTCCCGCTTCTACCTGCGAGTTCCCGGGAGTTCCCGTGGAAGTGTGCACGCGTTGTGCACTGAGGCGGTGCCTCCATGAGTGAGGACATCGGGCCAAGGGAGGGAGCCGCAGGGCGGCGGGCCTTCGATCTGGATCTGTGGGTCCGGCCTTTGTGCGCTCTTGTCGTAGCCGGAGTTGCCGCATACGCGTCGTACGTTCATCAGAGGGAGTTCGCGCTGCAAGGTGGTGCGGACAGAGTGGGTGCCTCGTTGTGGCCGTTGTCCGTCGACGGGCTCTTGCTCTTGGCGACGGTCGGCTTGTTGAAGCCCACGGCGCCGCGCACGCGCCGAGCCAGAGTCACGGTGTGGTCCGCCTTCCTCTTGGGGATCGCTGTCTCGCTGGCCGCGAACGTCGCGGCAGCGCCGGTCTTGGAGTGGAAGCCGGTGCTGGTTGCCGGATGGCCCCCCGTTGCGCTGCTGCTGTCGGTTGAACTGTTGGTACATCGCCCCAGTGACCAGGTAGGAGGTGCAGCCGAGGTTCAGACGGAGGGCGGCGTTGACGTGGAGCTCGAACGGTCGGTAGGAGAAGGAGATCCCCTGCTCGATCGAGCCCGGATGATTGATGGTCGGCACCGACGCCTCCACCAGCGGCCTGTGTCAGCGGAGACCCTGAGGAGAGAACTGCGCATCGGCGCGAGCCGGTCGCGGTATCTGACTGCGCTTGTGCGAGGAGGTCTTGGCGGAGGCGCCGAGGCACGGCGTGATGGCGTCGAGGGACGGGGCGGCGATCCGAAGGAGACTTCTGGGTGAGTTGGGGTGGCCGCGTCCAGGATCTGGGCGACGACGAGAGTGCGGCCGTCAATACGTGAGTAGGGGGCGTCGCGGCGTCGGAATTCCTTGTCTCGGCTGACAGACTCCGCCGATGTCTTGCCCTGCTCGGCTGGGTCGGCGCCGTCACGTCAACGCAGTGACGCGAGCATCGCTCGCTGCCTTTCGACCATCCCTGCTTCGCTAGTAAGGAGACGCTATCCTAACTACAGTGGCGGTGTAGTGGGTGACGTCTTCACTGTCGGTGGCGCGTGGTACAGTGAAGCTGTAGAGGGAGGTGGTGTTATGGCGATCGAGGAAAACGGCTTCCTGGAATACCTGCAGTTGCAAGGGGGAGACCCCGACTTGGTGACCAAGTCCGAGCTGATAGCTCGCGTGCGTGCAGAGGGATACCGAGTCAGCGACCGTCAGCTGACCTTCTACGTCTCGGAAGGGCTGTTGCCCCGATCTGTGCGTGTGGGATCACGTGCCGGCGCCTACCCGGCGGTCGTCGTCGACCTGCTCACCTGGGTCCTGAGGGCTCGCGATGGGGGTGTGCCGATCGAGGCCCTGAAGGAGCTTCTGCCGGTCTGGAAGTTCCTCGTTGCCGCTCGGAACGCTCGCAGGCTCGACCTCGGCGAACTGGAGTACGTAGCGCGCCAACACGTCTCGTCCACGGAAGGCTCGCTCGCGGTAGCGCGCGTCGTTATCGACGTGATGACCTGTGTCTGCCCTGATTGTCAGCCGGACATGATGGTCGTCGACAAGCACGGTCGCGAAATGAAGATGGACGACACGACCCTCACGATCGGCTTCGCCGTCGCTCGTATGGCGGAGGTGGGAGAGGACGCAGAGCCCACGCCCCGGTGGTTCGCAACAACCCGCGTGAGTCTTGCTCGTACCCGCCCGCGCGCGTCCGACCCGACCACTGTCGTCTTGGGCATCAAACCCAATGAGGCGTTGCCTTCGGATGTCCTGCAGGACACATCGCAGGATGCCCTTGAGCAGGGAGAGTTGCCAGCGTGACCGGCTAGAACCTGTAAATGCGCTGAGGCGGGCACGCCAATGCCCGCCTCAGCAGAGGGTCGCTACGCAACCCGGTGACACGCAGAGCGTACGGCCCTCACTGATCTGCCGCAAAGCGGCTCTAGTGAGGAGCAACCTTAAGTGGCCATTCAGATCACCGCCGTACATCTCACGGCTGGCCGAACGCATCAGCATATCGACCGCCTGTGGTGGTCGGATCAGGCCGAGGGTTCCAGCGGCGACAACTCTCGTGCCGAGATCGTTGCGTGGATCGAGAACCGGAACGGTCAGGCGTACACCGATGACGGGCACGGGAACCGAGCCGATGTGGCTGTTCGGAAGCCGGCCCAAGGTCCCAAGTACCTGCAGACTCATGCCGACGGCGTGTGGACGGACAACCTGCTCGCGCTGCCGCGACGCTGACGAGTCAGGCGCGGGCGGCGTCCATTGTGTCCGCTCCTGACTCGCGCGTCACGTTCGGCGGCAGGAAACCCTTGCGGTCACAGGCGGCCGGTTTCGGTCGGCCCTTCTTTCCGTAATTATTCTTGTCCGATTCTCTCAGAAATCCGTGCGGGAATACTCGCAGGTCATGAGTTGGTCGCTGACACCTTCGTATTTCGACATCAAATAGGAGGACTCCCGTGTCCGACATCAGTGCAACGCATGAAGGTACCGAAAAGCACGACAAGGAATTCTCTATCGTCGTCAACGCTCAGGAGTTCACCGTTGGCGATCAGAACGTTTCCTATGAGAAGGTCACCACGCTGGCCTACCCAATCCCGCCGGCCCCGGAAACCCGATACACGGTGACCTATCGAAACGCCGAGGGTCCGAATCACGAGGGGAGCCTGGCGCCGGGGCGACAGGTGAAAGTAAAGAAGAAGGGGACTATCTTCAATGTCAAGGCGACTAGTAAGTCATAGCCCAGATCTCGGCCGTCTCCAGGCGGAGGGCTACGACGTCAAGGTCCATTCCAACCTGCTAATGGTCAAGGTGCCCTATGCGACTGCTGATGGGGTGGTCGCTTGGGGGTACCTTGCCTCCGAGTTGACCGTGAGCGGCGATACGGCCATGCCGCCGGCGACGCATGTCGTTCATTTCGTCGGCGCCAGCGAGGATGATCTTCCGTGCGACGCCGACGGCCGTCCCCTTGACGAGTTGATCAATCAGCGGGGTCCGATACCACTCGGCAATGGCGTGGCAGCGAGTTGCACGTTTTCCCACAAGCCTAGCGCCAGCTACGCCGACTACTACGAGAAGATGTCGACGTATTCCGACATGCTTCTCTCCTACGCTCAGGTACTCGACCCTGAGGCCACACCGAGAACCTTCCCGCCGGTGCCAACGGAGGACGCCGAATCGGTATTCCGATACTTCGACTCAGCGACGAGTCGCGCCGGTATTGGGGCTGCGAGTGAGCGGTTGCAGATCGGCAAGGTGGTCATCGTGGGTGTTGGTGGGACGGGATCCTACGTCCTCGACGCGGTCGCCAAGACACCGGTCCGTGAAATCCATATCTATGACCGCGACGTTCTGCTGACTCACAATGCCTTCCGGACTCCCGGCGCGGTGTCGCTCGCGGAGCTGGGGGAGAGACCCAGGAAGGTCGACTACTTCCAGCTGCAGTACGACAACATCCATCGAGGTATTACAGCCCACCCGGTGAACGTTGACGAAACCAACGTCGATGAAATCGGCGATGCGGACTTCGTATTCGTCTGTATCGATTCCGGACCAAATAAAAGGTTCTTGATCCGGAAGCTGGAAGAGTTCGGGATCGCCTTCATCGATACAGGGATGGGTGTCTACCAGAAGGGCTCCTCGCTCGGCGGCCTGGTTCGTACTACGGCCAGCGACGATCGTCAGCGAAACCATGTCTGGGAAAACGACCGTATCTCATTCGGTGATGAGGAGGATGACGAATACGAGCAGAACATCCAGCTGGCAGAACTGAACATGCTCAACGCCGCCCTGGCTGTGATCAAATGGAAAAAGATGATGGGGTTCTACTTCGACTTCGATCACGAGTACTCCAGCGTGTACACCATCGACGGTAATCACGTACTCAACGAGGACAAGCTGTAATGAAGGAAAGAAGCATGCGTACCGAGTTCGTCGAACTCGTCCCTTCGGACCTCGAAGAAGGCGTCCTGTACTTGTCCATGATCTACGCGACCACGGTTCATTTGTGTGCGTGTGGGTGCAAGAATCGAGTGGTTGCGCCGCTCAGTCGAGCGGAGTGGACTATGTCGTACAACGGGGATACTGTTTCTCTGAACCCTTCCATCGGGAACTGGGATTTCCCCTGTCGGTCGCATTACTGGATCAAGAATGGGGAAGTCGTCTGGGGTCGGCAGTGGACAAAATCTGAGATTCGAGAAGGAAAACTTAGGGATCTTCAGGACTTGGAAATCTACTTCGCAGAAAAATCTGCTCCCGGCCATGAGTCATACCCGGTCGTAGCCAAGTCTGCGCCGCGCGGATTCCTTCGTCGGCTTCTGGAAAGTCTGAAGAAGTCACGTCAGTAATAGAGGGCAAGCTGGCCCGAATGAGTTCTGTCCTGTGCCGCAGAACGGTGGCAATTATTCCGGGTCGAACTGTGTGCTGGAGTATTAGGATTTCGTCTGTGGATCGTGACTGGATGCGTCAGCAGCTCGAAGCGTTCATCGACCTGGCCAAGCGCTATGAAGCCAGCGAGAGGCCGGGCGACTACATAGGCGACGAGAATCTGTACGCGCAGCTCCACCAGGCCGAGCCCACCGTGCGGCAGATCCTGCGTCTGCTCGACCCCACGATCGCGGACAAGATCGACATCGGTCAGATGGCCGGCCCTGCCATGGCGCGCAACGAGGTCCATCGCGGCCTCGGCATCCTGGCGGACAAGGGCGAGTGGGCGACCCGGCTGGTACCGGACGCCCCGACCCTTGCCGCCGACCGGTTCCACTCCTGGGTCTGGGAGCCGGCTGCACCCCTGTGGAACGCGGAGGCCCGTCAGGACGCGGTGCTCGCCGCCGCCCGTAGCGTGAACCGCCGCCTCCAGCAGAAGCTGAACCGGCACGACGTCGGCGAGACGGATCTCTGCCTCCAGAGCTTTGACATGAAGGACCCGGTGGCGGGGAAGCCGCGCCTGCGTTTCCCGGGGGATCGGACCACGCCGACGTGGCGCGCCCGCCAGGACGGCGCCAAGTATCTGGCCGCAGGCGCCTTCCTCGCGATTCGCAACGTCGCCGCCCACGAGGACGAGGTGTCCTGGACCGAGCAGGAGTCGCTGGAGCACCTGGCCACGCTCAGTGTCCTGGCCCGCTGGATCGATGAATGCACCGTGGAGTCCGTGGCCTGAGCGGACCCGCCGCTTCGGCCGGAGACCGCCCCACCACCTTATTTGCGTAATGACGCAACAAGGGGCACACTCTTGGGGTCGGGTCCTGTGCGCGCTGAGCGCGGCCGGGGCGTAGTCACATCACGGAACGGAGGCGGCCATGGGTGCAGACCCTCCCAGTCCGCGCTGCCTCCAAGGCATGCGCTGACATTCACCAGCCGGGGCCGCTTGCCCCTGTTTTCCGCGGATTCCCGCGGTTTCCCGCGCCGGGCACAGCCCCCGCCTCGATGAGGCGGCGGTGGCCACCCGGGCGGTCCCTCTCTTACTTACCTGCTTTTCCCATGCTGCCCGGGTGAGCTCTGCCCTGCCGTCGGTGCGTTGGCCGCGGTCGGGCAGATCGGCGTGCCCAGGGTGGGGGCGGAGGTCTTCGTGATGTCGATCCGTACGGACAACCAGCCTGCCGAAACGGCGGTGCGCACACCTGTGCCGGCGGGGCCGCCGAGGCGAATGTCCCGGTTCTCCTGGGTGGATGCGGCGGTCGCCGCCGCCGTGCTGGTCCTTCTCTACGTCGTGCTGCGCGTGGGCCACGGCACAACCGTCGCCTTCAACACCCACCAGAACGTCCACATCGACACCGACCCGGCCCGGCTCCCCTACGACGCGGCCCGCTCGCTGCTGCGCATGTTCGCCGCGCTCGCCCTGTCGATCATGTTCACGTTCGTCTACGCCTATGCCGCGGCGAAGAGCAGGAGGCTGGAGCGGATCCTGATCCCGGCGCTGGACATCCTCCAGTCCGTCCCCGTGCTCGGCTTCCTCACCGTGGCGGTGACCGGGTTCATCGCCCTCTTCCCCGGCTCGATGCTGGGCCTGGAGTTCGCGTCGATCTTCGCGATCTTCACCTCGCAGGCGTGGAACATGACGTTCGGCTTCTACTACTCCCTCACCTCCCTCCCGCGTGAACTCGACGAGCTGTCACGGTCGTTCGGCTTCACCCGCTGGATGCGGTTCTGGAAGGTGGAGGTGCCGGCCGGGATGATCGGCCTGGTCTGGAACGGCATGATGAGCTTCGGCGGCGGCTGGTTCTTCCTGGTCGCCTCGGAGGCCATCAGCGTCAACAACCAGCAGTACGCCCTGCCCGGCGTCGGCTCCTACGCGGGCGCCGCCATCACCGACGGCGACCTGGGCAAGGTCGGCTGGGCCATCCTCACCATGGCCGTCATGGTCATCGGCGTGAACTTCCTGTTCTGGCGCCCGCTGACGGCCTGGGCGGAGAAGTTCAAGAACGAGCAGTCCGAGGCGAGCGAGGTACAGCGCTCCGTCGTCCTCGACTTCCTGCGCCGCTCCCACTGGCCGCAACTGCTCGGCCCGGTGCTGCGTCCGGTGGGGCGCGGGCTGAGCGCAGCGGGCCGTGTCCTGGGCCGCGACGACCGGCCGCTCGCCGTGGACCACAGCAGGCAACGCACCGGTGACTTCGTCTTCGCCGTCATCGCGGGCGGGCTGATCCTGTGGGGCCTGGCCGATCTCGGCGACTATCTCTACGACCGCACCGGCCTCGGCGTGTTCGGCGAACCGCTGCTACTCGGACTGGCCACGCTGGCAAGGGTGTTGGTGCTGGTCGCGCTGGCCACGGTGATCTGGGTGCCGATCGGCGTGAAGATCGGCTTCTCACCCCGGCTGACCCGCATCGCCCAGCCGGTGGTCCAGGTGCTGGCGTCCTTCCCGGCCAACTTCCTCTTCCCCCTTGCCGTGTGGTTCTTCCTGCGGACCGGCCTGTCCATCAACATCGGCGGCACGCTGCTGATGGCGCTCGGCGCCCAGTGGTACATCCTCTTCAACACCATCGCCGGCGCCATGGCCATCCCCTCCGACCTGCGCGAAGCCATGGACGACCTCGGGGTCACCGGCTGGCAGCGCTGGAAGCGGCTGATCATCCCGGGGATCTTCCCCTCGTACGTCACCGGCGGGATCACCGCCTCCGGCGGCGCCTGGAACGCCTCGATCGTCTCCGAGGTCGTCACCTTCGGCGGTACGACGCTGACGGCCACCGGTCTGGGCGCGTACATCGCGAAGGCCACCGAGAGCGGCGACTACCCGCACCTGATCGCCGGGGTCGCCGTGATGAGTGTCTACGTCGTCGCGCTGAACCGGCTGCTGTGGCGCCGCCTGTACCGGCTGGCCGAGGCCCGTTACTCCCTCTGAACTTCCCTCATCTCAAAAGCATTTGGAGCACGTCATGGTGCTGAACACTCTGCGCAACCTCCGCGCCGACCGGGCCGCCCGGGCCGGCCTCGCCCACCTCACGGCCGAGCGGTCCCGTCCTGCCGACGGTGAACTGCTGCTGGAGACTGTCGGGTTGACCAAGTCCTACGCCGGCGCCGACGGCGAACTGCCCGTCCTGTCCGGCATCGACCTCCAGGTCCGGGCCGGTGAAGTCGTCGCCCTGCTCGGCAAGTCGGGCTCGGGCAAGTCGACGCTGCTGCGCTGCATGGCCGGTCTGCTGCCGGTCAGCTCCGGCACCGTCACCTACAAGGACACCCCGCTCACCGGCGCCAACCCCGGTACGGCCATGGTGTTCCAGACCTTCGCCCTGCTGCCGTGGCTGACCGTGCAGCAGAACGTCGAACTGGGCCTGGAAGCCAAGGGAGTTCCGGCCGCCGAGCGGGCGGACGCGGCCCGCCACGCCATCGACCTGATCGGCCTGGACGGCTTCGAGTCGGCGTACCCGAAGGAGCTGTCCGGCGGCATGCGCCAACGCGTCGGATTCGCGCGGGCGTTGGTCGTCGAGCCGGATGTACTGATGATGGACGAGCCGTTCTCCGCCCTCGACGTGCTCACGGCCGAGAACCTGCGCGGCGAGCTGATGGAACTGTGGGAGTCGGGCCAGTTCCCCACCCGCGCCATCGTGCTGGTCACGCACAACATCGAGGAGGCCGTGCTGATGGCCGACCGGATCATCGTCCTCGGCGCCCGCCCCTACGGCACCATCCGCGAGGTCTTCGAGGTCGGCCTGGACCGGCCCCGTGACCGCAACTCGGCCGCCTTCGAGGACCTGATCGACCGCGTCTACCGCACCATGACCGGACGGCACAAGGAGGGCCGCACGCCGGGCCGTACGGAGGGCGTCGAGCTGGAGAAGCGCACCGCGGCCAACACCCCGCTGCCCCAGGCCAGCGTGGACGGGCTGTCAGGGCTGGCGGAGATGATCGCCCACCACGACGGACGGGCCGACCTGGCCGACCTCGCCGACGACCTCGGCCTGGAGATCGACGACATCCTGCCCCTCGTCGACGCCCTCGACCTGCTCGGCTTCGCCGCCGTGCACGGTGACGACCTGCTGCTGACCGACACCGGCACCGAGTTCGCCGGCGCCGACGTACAGAAGTCCAAGACCATCTTCGCCGAGGCAGCCGTACTCGTACCGCTGGTGAAGCTGATCACCAGCAGCCTGCGCCAGAACCCCGACGCCACCCTGCGCGCCGGCTTCTTCCGCGACGTCCTGGCCCACCATTTCACCAGCGAACAGGTCACCCGCCAGCTGGAGACGGCCACCGACTGGGGCCGCTACGCCGAGCTGTACTCCTACGACGCAGAGCCGCAGGAGTACCGCCTGGACCGGGACGACAACGGCTCCGGGCGTAGGGAGTAGCACCCCTGCGCCCGCCGGGTTCAGCGGGCGGTCTGCTGCCGTGCCTTGCGGATGCAGGTGTCGAGGATGTCGATCGCGGTGTCGACGTCGGCGTTGCTGTGGTCGGCCATGGCCTGCATACGGAAGCGTGCCGCGTCGGAGGCGACCGCCGGCTGTTCGACGAGGTGGGCGACGAGGCCGGCGCGGGCGATGAGACCCGAGGCCGTACGGCCGGTGGGGGTGTCGCCGATGAGGACCGGGACGACCGGGCAGACCACGTCGCCCATGACCTCCATGCCGCGGGCGGTCAGTCCCTCACGCAGGCGGGTGGCGACGGCCGCGACCGCCGCCCGGCGCCGGGCGCCCTCGGGCGAGTTCACGATGGACAGGGACGCGTGGGCCACCGCGGTCTGTACGGGGGTGATGGCGCTGGAGAAGGTCTGCGGGCCGCCGAACATCCGCACGTACTCCCGCGCCGAAGCCGACGGGGTGGCCAGGAAGCCGCCGGTGGTGGCGAAGGTCTTGGAGAAGGCGCCGACCACGAAGTCGACCTCGCCGAGGATGTCGTGCACCTCCAGCTGCCCGCCGCCGAATTCGCCCATGGCGCCGAAGTCGTGGGCGACGTCGACCATCAGCTGGGCGCCGAACTCCCGGCAGATTCCGAGCAGTTCGGCCAGTTGCGGGGTGTCGGAGTCCATGGAGAACACGCCCTCGGTGACGACGAGGACGGCGTGGGTGGTGTCGGTGGCGCGGATGCCGGTCAGGTGGCGTCGTACGGCGTCGTTGTCGAGGTGGCGGAAGAACTCCACGCTCGCTCCGCTGGCGGTGGCGCCCTGGCGCAGTGAGTCGTGGGAGAGCTTGTCGAGCAGGATGTGGTCGCGGCGGTGCATCAGCGCCCGGATGGTGCCGAAGCCGGACGCCCAGCCGGTGGGGAAGAGCGCCACGTGCTCGGTGCGCAGCGCCTCGGCCAGTCCGGCTTCCAGCGCCCGGCTGACCGGGGTCGCCCCGCCCAGGGCCGGGGAGCCGGCGGTGAGCGGGCCGTAGTCGCGCAGGGCCTGGTGGGCGGCGTCGAGGATCGCGGGGTGGCCGGTGAGCGAGAGATAGTCCTGGCCGCCGAAGTTGGGGCCCTCGGTGATCACGCCGGTGTCGGACACGACGGTGGCACGGGTGGTCAGGGCGGTGTCGTAGCGGCGGAAGTAGGGCCACAGGTCCGCCTGTTGGCGGTCGAGCTGCCAGGCCAGGTAGGCGTCGTTGCGGGTGGTCAGATCCGGCCCGGACACCACGCGGAAGCGCATGATGTCCTTCTCACGGGCGTCGGTCTCCCGGTCGCCGAGCGGCCCGGCCGCGGTGGTGGTGGCGGGCACGGTGGTGGTCATGTTCGTCAGCTCCTCGGTGCGGGCATGTGGGGGCCCGCTGCGCAGGCGCCGGTCGGGCGCCCTCCGCGACGCTACGGCCCGGATCAGACCCAATTGCCCCTCGTTGACGGGGCTTTGATGGGGCGGCAAGCCCTTCCTAACGTCGGCCTTACCGAGGTCTTGATCTGCGCGCCGACACCGGGCATGGCCCCGTCAGCCGCACCGCACCACCCGGCACGGCCTCGCGGGCACAGCACCTCTCCACTGCCCGGTCGCCCTTCTGTGCAGACCTACTGCCCCTGCCCCAGGACCGGCCGCCGCCCTCGCGCCGCACGCGCCACGGCGGACCGCGCGGAAGTCTCCGGCGCCGCCGCCAACGCCTCCTCGTCGGCGCCGTCCCCGGGGCCGGAGGCGTTGTCGTCCCGCTCCGTCACGAGTTGCGCCTCCTCCAGCAGACCGCGCACCCCTGGTGCCCGGTAGAAGATCCGCGTGCCCTCCCGCCGCGTGGTCACCAGGCCGGCCGACCGCAACTTCGCCAGGTGCTGTGAGGTCGCGGCCACATGGGCACCCAGGATCCCGGCCAGCTCGCTCACCGGCAGTTCACGGCCGCTCAAGGCCCACAACAGCCGGTACCTCGACGGGTCAGCGACCGCCTTCAGCACGGCCACCGCCCGTTCGGCCGCCTCCGCGTCCCAGACCCTTCCTTGCGTATCCATGCAACTATGGTACCGGCGGCACGCGTTGCAGGGCCGCGCCCGTCGGCTTCCTGTCAGCGCACCGACTTCACCAGGCGGTAGCCTGTGTCGCTGTCCGGCGTCCCTTCGGCAACCGTGCCGGTCTTGCCAGCCCGGCGGAGCAGGAAGGTGACGACGGCGGCGGCCAGGACGGCGGCTCCGGCGCCGCTGATGAGGGCGAGATGCATTCCGGAGGCGAAGGCGTTACCGGCCTCTTCGATCAGTGACGGGTTGCCCGTGGCGCTGCCCACGTGGTTGGCCGCCGCGAGGGAGGAGCGGGCCGCCTCTGCGGCCGGAGCGCGGAGTCCGTCGAGGTCGAGGTCGTCGCGGTAGCCGGCGTTCAGGACGCTGCCCAGGACTGCGATGCCCAGGGCGCCGCCGAGTTCGCGGGAGAGGTCGTTAACGGCGGAGCCCACGTTCAGGTGCCGTTCGTACTGCGAGATTTCATGGCGGCGGGGCAGCACGCAGGGGGCAGGTCCTTTGGTCTGGCAGTTGCGACGAAACTTGGTGGGTTGCGGGAGCTCCGTTGAGGATGGCCTTGACGGGGCGCACACGATCGCGCAGGTTGGCACCTTTCGGTTCCAGCATCGGATTGGCGTGTGGCGGAGAAGGCGTTTGGTGCAGCGGGTGAACACGACGGATCAGCTTGGCCGTAGTCCGGCTCTGCAGCGCCAACTCTGGGGAAAGCCCCTACCGTGCCCGAGATTCCGAACGCCATCTGGGTCCCGCCCTCGTTGTCCTATCCGGCGGGGGTAAGTCAGCAACGGTGGTGACTACGGTGCTCCAATCACGGTAGGCGGGCGTCCAGACCAGGGCCGAGGCGACTGAGACGCTCGCCTTCCCTGTGACGTACGCCATGGTTAGACGCCGGAACTCGGTGCTCTGTCTTGCCGACTACTGAAGCGGTAGGGATTCAACTGCCGCGTGGTGCAAGACGGTTCGATGCGACCAGGAAGGCCGGGCATGGCCGAGTTCCCACAGTCTCTCCGTCTCGTGGGTGTGACGCCCCGCAGACTGCTGCCTCCGCCCGCGCTCTGCGGCTTCGTACTGCTGCTCGTGCTGGTGTTCTCGGTGTCCTACGCCGTCGGATCGGTCGCCGGACCGGTGGCGCCCGGCATGCGTGGCACAGGGAGCGCGGGGACCGGCACCGGGGGAGACAGCGGCACCGGTAGCGGTGGCGGCGCGGAAGACATGTCCGGGACGGGCGGGAGTATGCAGGACATGCCGGGGATGCACGGGAGTGGTGAGTGATGGCGGGCGAACCGGTGACGAGTCTGGTGGTTACGGACATCACCGTGGGCGGGATGACCTGCGCGGCCTGTGTCCGGCGGGTGGAGAAGAAGCTCGCGAAGTTGGAGGGTGTCACCGCGACGGTGAACCTGGCCACCGGGCTCGCCCGGGTCAGCCATCCGGAGAGCGTTCCGGCGGAGGACCTCGTCGCCGCGGTCGAGCAGGCCGGGTACCAGGCCGCCCTGCCCGCACCGCCCGCCCGCGAGGACGAGTCGACGGCGGTCGACGGCACGGAACACGCCGATACCGCTGCCCGGCAGGAACGCGAACGCCTCCTTGTCACCGCCCTGCTCGCCGTGCCGGTCCTGGTCCTGTCGATGGTCCCGGCTCTGCAGTTCCGCAACTGGCAGTGGCTGTGCTTCGCGTTGGCCGCCCCGGTCGCGGTGTGGAGCGCCTGGCCCTTCCATGCGCGTGCGGTACGGGGGCTGCGTCACTCCACGGCCACCATGGACACCCTCGTCTCGCTGGGCGTCGTAGCCTCCTTCTCCTGGTCGGCGTACGCGCTGTTCCTCGGGGGAGCGGGCGATCCCGGGATGCGGATGCCGTTCAGTCTGCTGCCGTCCGCGTCGGACGGGACGGCGCACGTCTATCTCGAAGCGGCGGTCAGTGTTCCGCTGTTCGTGCTGACCGGACGGTTCCTGGAGACGCGCGCACGGCGCGGTACCGGCGCGGCTCTGCGGTCGCTGGCGGAGCTGGCGGCCAAGGAGGTGTCCGTTCGTGACGAGCACGGTGAGCGTGCCATCCCCATCGAGCGGCTGCGGGTGGGGCAGGTCTTCGTCGTGCGGCCGGGTGAGCGGGTCGCCACCGACGGGTGTGTGACGGAGGGCAGTTCCGCCGTGGACCTGTCGCTGGTCACCGGGGAGAGCGAGCCGGTGGAGGTGAGCACTGGTTCGGCGCTGGTCGGCGGGGCCGTCAACGCTGGCGGGCTGCTCCTGGTGCGAGCCACCGCCGTCGGCGCGGACACCCAACTCGCCCGGATCACAAGGCTGGTCACCGACGCGCAGGCGGGCAAGGCTCGCGCGCAGCGGCTGGCCGACGCGGTGGCCGGGGTCTTCGTACCCGTCGTGCTGAGCATCGCGGTGACCGTCCTCGGATTCTGGCTCGGCGCCGGAGCCGATCCGCAGGCGGCGCTCACCGCCTGCGTGGCCGTCCTCGTGGTGGCCTGCCCGTGCGCGCTCGGTCTGGCCACGCCGACGGCGCTGATGGCCGCCACCGGGCGCGGGGCCCAACTGGGCGTGCTGGTGAGCGGTCCGCAGACGCTGGAGGCGCTCCAACACATCGACATGGTCGTGCTGGACAAGACCGGCACCCTGACCACCGGCCACATGAGCGTGGCCCAGGTCACCGCACTGCCCGGCGAGTTGGGGCAGGACGCGGTACTGCGGCTGGCCGGGGCGGTGGAACAGGGGTCCGAGCACCCGCTCGGCCGGGCGATCACCGCGTACGCGCGCCGCTCGGCGGGAGACGAACCGCTGCCCCCGGTACGGGACTTCGTGGCCACACCGGGGCAGGGCGTCGAGGGCTTGGTGGAGGGCCATACGGTCGAAGTCGCCGTGCCCGACGGCGAGTTGCCCCCCATGTTGGCCGAGGCCCTGACGACGGCCGAGAGCGCCGCGCACACACCCGTCCTCGTGCGCGTCGACGGCCGTGCCGAAGCGCTGATCGCCGTCGGCGACCTCGTACGGTCCGGCAGCTACCGTGCCGTGGACCAGCTTCGGCGTCTCGGCATCCGCCCCGTGCTCGCAACCGGCGACCGCAAGGCGCCCGCGCAGGCGGTGGCCGCCGCCCTCGGCATCGAGGACGTGCACGCCCGTTGTTCTCCCGAGGACAAGGCCGCTCTTGTACGGCAGTTGCAGCAGGAGGGCTACCGCGTCGCGGTCGTCGGTGACGGCGTGAACGACGCCGCCGCGCTCGCCGGCGCCGACCTGGGTATCGCCATGGGAACCGGCACGGACGTGGCCATCGGCGCCGCCGACCTGACCCTGGTGCGCGGGGATATCGAGGCGCTCGTCGATGCCGTACGGCTGGCCCGGCGCACTCTCGGCACGATCCGCGCCAACCTTGTGTGGGCCTTCGGCTACAACGTCGTGACCGTGCCGCTCGCTATGGTCGGGTTGCTCAACCCGATGGTCGCCGCCGCCGCGATGTCTGCCAGTTCCGTGCTCGTGGTGTGCAACAGCCTGCGGCTGCGCGCCTGGCAGCCCTCTCCCGCACGCGGACGCGGGGCCCGATCGAGGAAGACCGGTGCCCGATGAGGCGGATCCTGACCCGGGTGTCGTCGCGGCTCGGCGACCGGCGGAAGCTGAGGGACGCCGCGCTGGCCGCCCTCGTGCCCGTCGCCGCGTGCAGTGTGGCTCTGGCGGGTCTGACCGCGTGGACGGGCACGGGCAAGGCCGGTACTCCGGCGCGCATACGCGTCACCGAGGGACGTCTCCTGCTGCCGTCCGCCGGAGCCGAGGAGACGGCTGCGTTCTTCCGCGTCGCCAACGAGGGCGGCTCGGCCGACCGCCTGATACGGGTCACCTCACCCCGCGCCCCCGGTGGCATCGCCCTCTCAAGGCACCGTATGACGGAGGGGAACGGGGCCTACAGCACCGCGGTCGACTCCGTCGACATTCCGGCGGGCGAGAGCCTCGCCATGTCGCCGACCGGAGTCGACCTGACGGTCTCTTCGGCCTCGGGCAAGTGGCGCTCGGGCGATCTCGTCCCCTTCACCTTGGAGTTCCGGCGCAGCGGGCGGATCACGGTGCTCGCCGTGGTCGTGCGTCCCGGCACCGTCTCGTTCCAGTAGTCGTCCGGCGTGGCCATCGAGTTCCCAGCGCTGTCATGTGACATGAGTCACTGCTTCCGGGGTGAGTAGTGAGCCCGGTGTGCGCCCGTACCCCCTGATGACGATCGGACGTCGGGTGCAAAGATGGGCGCGCTATGACTGTCGGAGGGTGGTGCCGCACGCTGCGGGCGGGTGTGTTCGCCGCCGCCTGCGTGCTGCTGGCCGCCCTCGGTCACGTGATGATGTCCGGCACTTCCGTCCCCTGGTGGACCATGGGCGGCGGCGCCGCCGCGACCGGCATGGCCGGCTGGTTCCTGGCCGGCCGTGAGCGCGGGCGCGGGCTGATCGTCGCGGTCGTGGTCGCCGCCCAGACGGTGCTCCACGAGACGTTCTCCCTGGGCCAGAACCTGATGCCCGGGAGTGGTACCGCGCCGGCCGGCATGGGCGGAATGGACATGGGTTCCTCGGACTCCATGTCCATGGATTCCATGGACATGAGCGGCATGGCTCACATGGCGCACGGTTCGGGCGGAATGGGGCACGCGCACACGATGACGGGCAGTGCCTCGCTCGGCATGCTCGCCGCGCACCTCCTCGCCGCGGTCCTGTGCGGGCTGTGGCTCGCGTACGGCGAACGCGCCGTCTTCCGCGTCCTGCGGGCGGCGGCTGCACGGCTGGTGGCTCCCCTGCGGATGCTGCTGGCGCTGCCGGTACCGGCCCGTCGCCCGTCCGTGCGCAGGCGCCGCACCGCCGCGTACCGGTCGTCTCTGGCCCATTTCCTTCTCTGCTACTCCGTCACCTCCCGGGGACCGCCCACGGGCCCCGCTGTCGTCTGAGACAGCCGGACCCACCGGGGGCTCACCCGCTCCTCGTCATACCGCGCTCCGGCGCGGATCTCCCCAGGGCTGCACACCTCTTTGTGCGGGCCGACGAGCGCGCGACGAGCCCCGGGCATCGCCGTACCCATCGCGTACGGCCGCACCCCATGTGCCGGAGAGCCGTGCCCCCACTGCGGGACGTCGGCCCCGGACGACCCGAGAAGGACACCACGTGATCACTTCTGTGCTGCCCGCTCCCCGCCGGGCGGAGCGTGCCGAGGCGGACGCCTCCGCCACCGCCTGGGCGCTGGCCGCCCGAAACGGCGATCCCCACGCGACCGAGCACTTCGTCCGCGCGCTCCACGGCGACGTACTGCGCTACGTCGCCCATCTCAGCGGCGACCCGCAGACCGCGCATGACCTGACCCAGGACACGTTCGTACGGGCCCTCGACAGCCTGCCGGGTTTCGAGGGGCGTGCCTCGGCCCGCACCTGGCTGCTGTCCATCGCCCGGCGCGCGGTGGCCGACAGTTTCCGCCGGGCCGCGGTCCGCCCGCGCCTGGCCGACGCGCACGACTGGCAGTTGGCCTTGGAACGTACCCAGCCCTGCGACCTACCGGGTTTCGACGACGGCATCGCGCTCCTCGACCTGCTGGAGACGTTGCCCGACGAGCGCCGTGAGGCGTTCGTACTGACCCAGGTGGTCGGTCTGCCGTACGAGGAGGCGGCACGCTTCATCGGCTGCCCGGTTGGCACGATCCGCTCCAGGGTGGCCAGGGCGAGGACCACCTTGGAACGCCTGCTGCGTGAAGCCGAGGCCCAGGCCGTCCAGGCGGCGTGACGTGAGGGCCGGCGCCTCCCGGCAGGCGCCGGCCCTCACATGATCCTGTCGGCGATGCGGATACCAACGTGCTCACGGGAACTCGACAGATCGGCAGCACGACTACAGGGACGTGCGACAGAACAGAAGGCGATCCCCACGGCTCGCACCGACGTACACGGTGTCGCCGTACGACGCATCCGCGTTGGACGTATGTCTCAGGGCGGTGACCTGGGCGCCGGACGTACCGAGCCTGTCTCTTGACGTACCTGCCGGAGAGCGCGTGGCGCTGACCGGCGCGGCCGACGAGACCTGCACGGCGCTCCTGCGCGCGGTAGCGGGCCCGCACCCGTTGACCGGTGGAGTGATCACGGTGGGTGGCCGGGGCAACCGGACGAATGCTGAGCGGGCGTGGCGGAGCAGGGCGTGTGCGTGGTTCCCGAGCAGCCCCGACATGACGGCGCGTACGACGTCTGCCGCCACCGTGCCGGCACGCGGCACGCACCCGGCCGCGGCTGCGCGGGCCGCCGAACGGCTGGGCGTCGCGGCGGTCGCGGACCGCGCTGAGCAGCCTTACGCGACGCCAGGTGAAGCTCCTGGATCTCGCACGGGTCCTCGGCTGTGTGGCCCTGGGCGCGGGTGTACTGCTGGCGGACGATCCCGCCACGGGGCTGGCCGCCGCAGGCCGGGACATACTGGTGGATCTGCTCGCCGGGCTGCCCGTGACCTCGATCGTGTCGACCGATGCCCCGGTACTCACCGCGCTGTGCGGCCTTCGGGTGGGCATCGCCACGCTGTCGCCGACGCGGAGGACCGCTCAGCCCGCCCTGCGTGCCGAACCGACTGGAACAATCAACTCCCTTTCTCCACTGCCGAGTTGATGGAAAGTCGCGGGAACTCATCCCGCTCCGCTCCCGACTACTAGTGCGACGGCTCGACCCCGCGCAGGGCCGTGGCACCGGTCAGGGAGGCCCGTATGACACCAGAGATAGAGGCCGCCTTCGCGGCGATCAGAGCCGAGCACGGCGCGGACGCGATCACCCGCGTCGAGCGGATGCTGGAGCCCGGCGGAGGCGGACCACGGCACCCGCTCCAGAACGGCGCCAAGTGGATCATGCCGGGACTGTCCCGGGCCCCGTGGCACGACCCCTACGCCTATCCCGAACTGCTCCCGGTGGTCGAGGCGCTGGAATCGGCCCACCCGGCCGTCAAAGAAGAACTGAACTCCGCCTGGACGGTCCGGCGTGAGGCGTTCTCCGACTACGAGCACTACCTGACCCGGCAGGAGAACTGGCAGGCCCTCTACCTCTACCGGGGCGGAAATCTGGTCGAGGAATCGGCCGACACGGTGCCGACCGCGTACAAGGTGCTCAAAGAGTTCGCCGTCGACACCGAGACGATCTGCCCACTACTGGAATCCCATTTCTCCACACTGCTGCCCGGGGCTTCGATCGCCCCGCATTGCGACCTGTGGAACTTCAGCATCAACCTGCACCTCGCCGTCGACATTCCGGACGGGTGCAGCATCACCGTGGCAGGCCAGACCCGTACCTGGCGTGAAGGCCGCTGCCTGCTCTTCGACTACTCCTTCGAGCACGAGGCGCGCAATGACGGGAAAAGACCGCGGACGTGCCTGCTCGTCGACCTGTGGCACCCGGAAACGACCCTTCCCGAACGGCAGGCTCTGGTCGCTCTCATCACGGAGATAAGGCGCCTGGTGGGGGAGTGACGGATACCTGAAAAGGCTCTGGAAAAAGAACCAGCAGTTATGTGCTGCCGGTTTTGAGTGCTGCCCGAAAAGTGAATTCATGTCTCTCTGGAACTTTCTGGTTCGGCTATTCCAGAGCCATCTTCCGGCTGTTATCGTGACCGAAATTCCTCGACGCATTCGATATGCGTCTGCGTTTTCCATTCATGTCTCGGGAGGGATCGACTGATGCATGCCCGGCTGTCCCTGCTCGTGCTGGCGCTGGCCCAGCTGGTCATTGCGCTCGACTACAACATCGTCTACGTGGCGCTCCCCGAGATAGGAGCGGGCCTCGACTTCTCGGCCCATGACCTGCAATGGGTGGTGAGCGCCTACGTGGTGACGACGGGTGGCTTCCTGCTGCTGGGCGGACGGGCGGCGGACCTGCTCGGCCGCCGCCGGACATTCGTCGCGGCGGCGCTGATCTATGGGGGCTCCTCCCTGGTGGGAGGGTTCGCGGAGTCCCCCGGAGCGCTCGTCGCCGTCCGGGCCGTGCAGGGCGTCGGTGGATCGCTGCTGTTCCCGGCCACCCTCTCCCTGATCAACACGATCTACGAGGAAGGGCCCGCCCGGAACCGCGCTCTGGCGGTGTGGGGTGCGGCGGGGGCCGGCGGCCTGTGCTTCGGATCCCTGCTCGGCGGCGCTCTCGTAGAAGCGTTCGGCTGGCCGTCGGTGTTCTTCGTCAACGTCCCCATCGCGGTGGGCATCGCCTGGGCAGGACGGACCCTGTTCCCCGCGGACGGCGTGCGGACCGCCACCCGGCGGTTCGACGTGGCGGGCGCCCTGGCCGCGACCGGCGGCATCACCCTCCTGGTGTTCCTGCTGGTACACGCGCCGGAGGCGGGCTGGACCAGTACACCCGCCCTGGTGAGCGCCGGTCTCTCGCTCACCCTGCTGTGCGGTTTCGCCGTCGTCGAGACCCGCTCGCGCGATCCACTGGTACCGGCGAGGCTGTTCGCCCACCGTGGCCTGTTCCCCGCGATGGCCGTCACCGCGCTCTACAGCGCCACCTTCAGCTCACTGCCGTACTTCCTGACCCTCTACTTCCAGACCGTGCGCGGCTACAGCGCGCTCCTGACCGGTCTCGCCTTCCTCGTCCCGGCCGTGGTGACCGCCATCGGCACCCAGGTCGGCGAACGGGCGGTGGCGCTGATCGGCGTGCGCCGCATGCTGGCCGCCGGCATGGCCCTGGGGGCGGCCGGGGCCGTCGCGCTCGGACTCGCACTCACCGGCGAGGGCTCGTACCCGCTGCTGCTGCCCGGCATCGTGCTGCTGGGCCTCGGCCAGGGGGCCGCGTGGACCGGCATGTGGATCGTCGCCGCGTCCGGGGTCGCGCCCGAAGACCAGGGCGTGGCGTCCGGGCTGGCCTCCACCAGTCTCCAGGTGGGCGGCGCGGTTGGCCTCGCCCTGCTCGTGGCGCTCGCGGGCGGCGTCGGACAGAGTCCGCCCGGTGACGCCCTGCTGAACGGGATCCGGATCGCCGTGTTCGCGATAGCGGCCGGTATCGGCTGCGGCGTGCTGCTGACCTTCGCCCTGCGCAGAACGGCTCCGGCCGGATAGGCCGAGTCCGCCCCTCGACATCCCGGGGCCGACGGCCCGTCACACCCGTACCGCACACTCAGGAGAACCGTTGTGCCCGTACACACTTCCAGCACGTCCGCTCCGGCCGCCGTTCTGTGCGGAGTGGCCGGATGGGTGCCGCCCCGTGTCGTCACCAACGACGAACTCGCCGAACGGCTGGACACCGACGACACCTGGATCCGCACCCGCACAGGGATCCGCCGTCGCCACATTGCCAAACCGGGCCAGGCCACCTCCGACCTGGCCGTCGAGGCCGGACGACTGGCCCTGCGCAACGCCGGACTCGACCCGGCCGAGACGAACCGTGGTGGGACGGATCCGGTCGACGCCGTGATCGTCACCACGACCACACCCGACCGCCCCTGCCCGGCTACCGCGCCCGCGGTCGCCGCGCGACTCGGTCTGAACGGGGTGGCGGCCTTCGATGTCGGCGCGGTGTGCACCGGATTCGTCTACGGCCTCGCCACGGCGGCAGGGCTGATCGCCTCCGGCGTCGCGGCACGGGTCCTGCTGATCGGCGCCGACACCTACTCCACCATCGTGGACCCCCTGGACCGGGCCAACGCGATCATCTTCGGGGACGGCGCCGGAGCCGTCGTCCTGCGCGCCGGAGACGAAGACGAACCGGGCGCCATAGGCCACTTCGACCTCGGCAGTGACGGCACGCACGAGGACCTGATCATGGTCGCAGCGGGGGGCTCCCGCGGGCGCTCCGCCGAAGGCGAACCCACCCGCGCGGAGCGGCACTTCGCGATGCGCGGCAACGAGGTCTACCGGCACGCGGTGACCCGCATGGCCGCCTCCGCCCGCGCCACCCTGACCAGCGCCGGGTGGAAGACCGACGACGTCGACCACTTCGTGCCCCACCAGGCCAACCTGCGCATCCTGCACTCAGTCGCCGACGACCTCGGCCTGCCCCGGGAACGCTGCGTCGCCAACGTCGACGCCGTGGGCAACACCGGTGCCGCCTCCATCCCGCTCGCCCTCGCCGACGCCGCCGCCCGGCGCGTGCTCCGCCCCGGCGACCGGCTCCTCCTCACCGCCTTCGGCGGCGGACTCACTTGGGGCTCTTGCCTGCTGACCTGGCCGGAACTGCCGCCGCCCATCCGAACCCACGACCCCTTCGTCCCGCATCACACAGGAGATGACACCCCGTCATGAGTGCTACCACCTATGACCAGTTGGTCGAGATCATCACCAGACTCCACGACACCTCGGCCGACCGGTTCACGCCCGAGGCGACCTTCGCCGACCTCGACGTCGACTCGCTGACGATGGTCGAGATCAGCATCCGCATCGAGCGCGACCTCGGCGTCACCGTCCACGACAGCGAACTGCGGCCCACCCTCACCCTCGCGGACACAGCGGAGTTGATCGACGCGAGACAGACCGTCTGACCCCCCGACACAGGTCGCCCGAACCACTCCGACCTCCTACGACCACCATGCACCCGAAAGGCACCTTCACGTGAAGATCACCGACCAGCCCGGCACTTTTCTCGGCGCGAACGTCGAGGGCTTCGACCACGCCACCGCCTCCGACGTCGACGTCGAGACACTCAAGGAGACCGTCTACACGAAGAAGATCGCGGTCCTGAAGGGCCAGGACCTGACCCCCGAACAGTTCCTGGCGCTCGGTGAGCGCCTCGGCCGCCCCGAGACCTACTACGAGCCCATGTACCAGCACCCGGAGGTCCCGGAGATATTCGTCTCCTCCAACGTGCCGGAGAACGGC
>NZ_BARG01000065.1 GCF_000376565.1 Streptomyces hokutonensis
GGGCGTGGGCGTCCGTCCGGAGAAGGAGAAGCCTGCCGAGCCGGCCGCGGACGCGGCGGTCACCACCGCCACGGACGACGCCGCCAAGGCGGTGCCCGCTCCGGCGGCTGCGGCCAAGACCACCAAGGCCAAGGCCACGGCAGCCAAGAGCTGACCCGTGACACGACGAACGGACTGGGCCGAGTACGCGTATCCCGGCGCCCCGCAGGGGCGCGGGGAAGGCGGCGACAGCCTGGCCTACGGTGCGGACGGCGTACCCGAGAAGTCGTACGGCGATGAGCCGGGCGGCGAGTGGTCGGCCGGTGGCTTCGGCTTCGCCGGTGCGTCCGGTCCGCCGTTCGGCGGCCCGGAGTCCGGCGATGGTTCGGTGGGCAGCGGTCGGCCTTTCCGGAGTTCGGCGTCCGACGGCACCTCGCCCGACGGGAGATCGACCGACGGGGGATCGACCGACGACGGCGCATCCGGCCGCGGCTCGCGCCGCAGCCGCGGAGCGCGCGGCGGGGGCGCTTCATGGGAAGGCGGCTCACGGGAGGGTGGCTCACGCGGTAGGCGTGGGCGCCGTGGTCGCGGCTTCGGAGAGTCGTCCGGAGGTGACGGGGGTGACTTCTCCTCGTCGAGGGCCGAGAAGGAGGAGCCACCGGCGGACCCGGCCGAGCGGGCGCGGGGCATCTGTCTGCGCCTGCTCACCGGGAACCCGCGCACCCGCAAGCAACTCGCGGACGCCCTGCGCAAGCGGGAGATCCCGGACGAGGTGGCGGACGAGGTGCTGTCGCGGTTCGAGGAGGTCGGACTGATCAACGACGGTGCGTTCGCGGACGCCTGGGTGGAGTCCCGGCACCACGGCCGGGGACTGGCGCGGCGCGCGCTCGCCCAGGAGCTGCGCACCAAGGGCGTCGACTCCACGCTGATCGACGAGGCCGTCTCCCAGCTCGACTCCGAGCAGGAAGAGACGACGGCACGCGAACTGGTGGACCGCAAACTGCGGTCCACTCAAGGCCTCGACCGCGACAAGCGGCTACGGCGCCTCGCGGGCATGCTGGCCCGCAAGGGCTACTCCCAGGGCATGGCCCTCAGAGTGGTCCGGCAGGCACTGGA
Organism: Streptomyces hokutonensis; assembly: GCF_000376565.1. Lineage (GTDB taxonomy): Bacteria > Actinomycetota > Actinomycetes > Streptomycetales > Streptomycetaceae > Streptomyces > Streptomyces hokutonensis. The sequence goes on from NZ_BARG01000065.1 coordinate 1,096, forward strand.
AGAAGAGGGCGAGGACACGGAGTTCCTCGGGGACGAAGGGTACTGATCCGGGTTCCCGTCCGGTTCCTGCTCGGTTCCGGCTCCGGTTTCTCGGCGGTGCAGACAGCCTGAACACGGTGGACGCGCGGGGGCGCCGACCGCGTTCAGGCGAGCACCGGCCGAGGCTTCAGGCTCGCGCACGATTTCCTCGCCCGGCACGTCGACAACTCGCTCGCCATGTGGGTCGCCGAGCGGGTCCGGGAGTTCGCGCTGCTGCGGATCGCGGGGGCGCCCCGGCGTCAGGTGCTGCGGATGTTGCGGATCGAGGCGCTGTCGGTGGTGCTGCTCGCCGCGGCGCTCGCGCTCGTCGCCACGGCCCTCCCAGGGCGGGCGGCGCTCCAGGTGCGGAAACGGCCCAGTGGCTGCTCCCTCGCTGTCGTCACCAGGCCGTGTCCGCACAAGTCCCGCCTGCCTCGCGACGCACCGTTTCCCGATTCGCCGAGGGCGCGTGCTCCGCACGCTAAGTGTGCGTTCCGTGAAGGGTTCGCATGTTTGGTGCGGGAGTAGCTTCTGCTGCCGTCACTCCCCGGCCCTCTCGCCTGCTGAGCCGCAGTCAGGCCTGCCTGAGCGTCTTCAGGCCGTTCCATCGGCCGATCCTTCGCATGTCATGAAAGGCGGCCCCTTGTTCCCGCCCGCGCACCACCGAAGACCGCTGATGGCCACCCTGGTGGGTGTCGGCCTCTTACTGAGTGGCTGCGGACTCGAGTCGAGTGCCGCGCCCGCCGACGACGGGCCGATCACGCTCGGGTTCGTCAACGGCGGCAGTACCGAGTTCCACACCTGTCTGCAGGAGTCGATCGCGAACACGGCCAAGAGCAACTTCGCGAGGCTCGTCACGGCCAACTCGCATCAGGACGCCGCGCAGGAACTCTCCAACATCCAGTCCATGATCGCGCGTCATGTCGACGCGATCATCGTGCAGACCGTCAACACCGACGCGCTCAAGAGCGACATCGCCAAGGCCAGGAAGGCGCACATTCCGATCTTCCTGACCTCGGTCAGTGCCGATCCGTCCGACATCCTCGGAGCCGTCGTCGTCGACCTGAAGACGGTGGGCAAGCTCGACGCCGACTGGATCGAGGACGACGCGGCCGGTCGCGAGGTGCAGGTGGCCGTCATCGCGGGTGCACCGGGCGCCGCCTCCGACCTCCTGGTCGGCGGATTCACCAAGGGACTGCCGGCGAACGCGAAGGTGGTCGCGAACCAGCCCGCCATGTTCGTCGCCGCGAAGGCGAAGACCGTCGCCGCGGACATGATCAAGGCGCACCCCGGTCTGGACTACGCCTTCGTCGCCAACGAGGAGATGGCGTTCGCCGCCCGCAAGGCGTTCGACGCGGCCGGCGGCAAGAAGGTCAGGATCGTGACGGTCAACGGCACCGACGAGGCCCTCGCCGCCCTCAAGGACGGCCGTTTCGCCGCCACTGTCTCCAACTCGGCCAAGGACACCGGCGAACTGGCCGTCACCAACGTCATCAGCCTTCTCCGTAAGGAGAAGGTGGAGAAGATCGCCACGACCCCGGCCCGCCTGGTCACGAAGGCCAACGCGGACACCGCCCCGCTCTACTGCCCCTCCGACGGACTGTGAGCGGAGACGGGGGCCTCACTGGCACGTGGTGGACCCGGACTGTCACGTCGTAGACACCGTGTCTACGACGTGACAGGAAGTCCCGCCGCCTTCCACGCCTGGAAGCCGCCGACCAGGTCCGTCGCGCGGTGCAGGCCCAGCCGGTGCAGGGACTCGGCGGCCAGGCTGGAGGCGTAGCCCTCGTTGCAGATCACCACGACGCGCAGGTCGTGGCCGGTGGCTTCGGGGACGCGGTGGCTGCCCTGGGGGTCGAGGCGCCACTCCAGTTCGTTGCGCTCGACGACCAGGGCACCGGGAATGAGGCCGTCCCGGTCGCGCAGGGCCGCGTAGCGGATGTCGACCAGGAGGGCCGTACCGTCGAGGGCGGCGTCGTACGCCTCCCTGGCCTCGATCCGCTGATAGTCCGCGCGGACCCGCTCCAGCAACTCGTCTATGCCGGGCGGCAGTTCGCGTACGGCACTCACTGCCAGTCCTCCGGGCGCTCGACCTGCTCCAGGCGCAGCACCGGGCCGGTGCGGCTGTAGCGGCGGATCTGCGGCAGCGGCGGGTAGTAGGCGTGGACGGAGATCGCGTGCTCCTCGGGAGACTCGTTGAGCACCTCGTGGACGTGGTGGTGGCCGAAGGCGCGGCCCTTGCCGGTCGGCAGTCGCCGCTCGCGGTCCACGCCCTCCTCCAGTTCGAGGGTCTTCCAGCCGTGGCTCGGGAGCCGCGCGGCGAGCGAGTTCTCTTTGAGTTCACCGGCGGCGGTGAGGAAGGCGCCCACCGAGTCGGCGTGGTCGTGCCAGCCCGTGCCGCTGCCGGGCGGCCAGCCGATCAGCCAGGCCTCGCTGCCGCCGGGTCCTTCGAGCCGCACCCAGGTGCGGCCCTCGGGGTCGAGGGGTAGCGAGGCGATGAGCTCGGCGTCGGCGGCCGTACGCCGTACGAAGTCGAGCAGGTCCGCCTGTGTCGGAGCCTGGGCGGGCGCGGCGGGGGACACGGAGGCAGAGGGGGATACAGACACGTGCACCGTCCTGATGAGTGTTCGCGAGGGCACGCGCGGGCCCACAGAAAGGGCGCGCGCGAGTGAGAGAGATGCGAATTCAGCAGGAGACGTGACAGACGCAGCCCACGTAGCGGACGAGGTCCAGATGGACCTTCCGCCAGAGGTGGACAGAGGTGTCGGTCATGATCCGGAGTACAGCACGACGGTGCGGGCCGGTCAACTCAGCGTCGCTATGTGGACAGTTAGCGTAGGGAGGCCTCAGCGGGAGCCGGCGGTGGCCTCCGTCTTCGCCGGGCCGCCCAGAGTTGCCTCGGCCGCCGCGTACAGATCGGCCGGCCGTACCCCGCTCAGGGCGGTGACCAGGTGTCCGTCGGGCCGTACGAGCAGGACGGTGTGGGCGGCGGCGCCCGGGTAGCTCTCGGCGACCAGCAGCTCGGCCGGGTGCGGCAGCGCCGTCACCGCGGCCGCCAGGCGTGGCATGACTCCGGCGGTCACCCAGTGTTTGCGCTCCCACACGCCCGTGCCCGGTGCGACCAGTACGACCAGCAGGGCACCGAGTCCGAGGCGGTCCCGCAGCCGTACGAAGGAGCCGTCCTCGGCGGTGACCCGGACATCGGTGACCGGCGCGCCGGGCGGGGTGTCGACGTCGACCTCGCCCTCGATGTGCCGGGGCGCGAGCGGCGAGTCGGCGTACGCCCCCGGCGCACCGAGCGGGCCGCGCCCCAAGTGACCGTCCGTGAGCAGCGAGTCGTGACCGCGTGCAGAGCCGGGCACGACCGCGCGCAGCCCGGCACCGCCGCGCACCAAGGGCAGCGCCTGGTCGGCGGCGCGCAGCCGGGCCGCTACGACCGACCGCCGCTCCGCCTGATAGCTGTCGAGCAGCGCCTCGTGCGGCCCGTGGTGCCAGGCAGGCGCCAGCTTCCAGGCGAGGTTGTCGGCGTCCCGCAGCCCCTCGTCCAGCCCCTGCGTACCGAGCGCCCCCAGCAGATGCGCCGCGTCCCCTGCGAGAAACACCCGCCCGACCCGCCACCGGCGCGCGAGCCGGTGGTGCACGGTGTGTACACCGGTGTCGAGCAGCTCGTACGGCGGTGTCGGCCCCTCGGTCCAGCCCGCGAGGGTCTCCCGGATGCGGGTGAGCAGCAGCTCGGGCGTGACCAGGTCCTTGCCCGGGGGCAGCAGCCAGTCCAGGCGCCACACGCCGTCCGGGAGAGGGCGTCCGGTGACCTCCCCGGCCGAGGGTCCGGACGTCCGCCACGGCGGCACCCGGTGCAACAACGCCTGGTCGGGCCACGGAAGTTCCGTGCGCAGCGCGGCCACGGCGTGTCGTTCCACCGCCGTACGGCCGGGGAAGCGGATGTCCAGGAGCTTGCGCACGGTGGAGCGGGGGCCGTCGCACCCGACGAGGTAACTGCCGCGCCACCAGGTGCCCTTGGGGCCGCGGGTGTGGGCGGTGACGCCCGAGGGTTCCTGCTCGATCGCGTCGAGGCGGTTGTCCACCGCGAGCTTCACGAGTCGTTCGCCCGCGAGGGCCTGGCGCAGGGCGCCGGTCAGCACGTGCTGGGCGATGTGCAGGGGGGCGGGCTCGGTGTCGTCGAAGGTGATCTCGCGCATCACCTGCTTGCGCCGCATCGACCGCCATCCGGCCCAGTGCGCACCGGCCTTGGCGAGCGGAACGCCGGTCAGCCGCTCCAGCAGCGCCGCGGTGTCCTCGCGCAGGACGACGGTCCGCGCGGGGCGCGGTTCGTCCTTGCCCGGACCCTCGTCGAGGACGACGGAGGGCACCTCCTGCCGCGCCAGCGCCAGGGAGAGCGTGAGCCCCACGGGCCCCGCTCCGACGATGATCACCGGGTCCACGGTGCGGCGCCCCCTGCCCGTGACGGTGTCCTCAGGGACGCATGTGAACAGGAAGTTGGAGCAGGGTGCACGATCACAGAACGTATGCAACCCATTGCCGGTGCTTGCGTCAAGTGACGGAGGCAGTGGCGATCATGCCACTGCCTCCGTGTCGTTCATGCCATATGACCGATCATCAGATCGTGCCGCCCGCGCCGGTCCCGAAGCCGCCCGCCACCTGCGCGGGGTTGAGCCCGGTGGCGTCTTCGAGGGCGACGGTCGCGCCTGTGCTCTTCTTGCTGCGCCGCAGCCTGCGCTCCAGCCAGCTCGCGAAGGTGGTGAGAACGAGGTTCAGCAAGATGTAGATGATCCCGACGACGATGAAACTCGCCACCACGTTGGCGTAGTTGGCCGCGAGGGTGCTGCGTGAGTTGAGCAGCTCCGTGAGGCCGAGCATCACGCCGCCCAGGGCGGTGTCCTTCACGATCACCACGAGCTGGCTGACGATCGCCGGCAGCATGACGGTGACGGACTGCGGGAGCAGGATGCTCGTCATCGTCTGGCCCTTGCGCAGCCCGACCGCGTACGCGGCCTCCGTCTGCCCCTTGGGAAGGGACAGGATGCCCGCCCTGACGATCTCGGCGAGCACCGAGGCGTTGTAGAGCACCAGGCCGGTGACGACGGCGTACAGGGGCCGGTCCTCGCTGCCGATGTTCGTGGAGCGGACGTAGAACTCGTTCGCGAACAGCATCATCAGCAGGACCGGGATCGACCGGAAGAACTCGACCACCACGCCGGCCGGGATGCGCACCCAGCGGTGGTCGGACAACCGGGCGATGCCGAACAGCGCGCCCAGGGGGAGGGCGATCAGCATGGAGAGCGCGGCGGCCTTCAGGGTGGTGCCCAGGCCGGGCAGCAGATACGTCGTCCAGGCGTCCGACGTGGTGAACGGCTGCCACAGGGCCCACTTCAGCTGGCCCTTGTCGTCCATCGTGCGCCAGATCCACCACAGGAACGCGGCGAGCAGGACCACGAAGACGACGGTCAGGAGCACGTTGCGCCGCTTGGCGCGGGGGCCGGGCGCGTCGTAGAGGACGGAGGTCATCGCTTCACCGCCATTCGCTTGCCCAGCCAGCCGAGGAAGAGGCCGGTGGGCAGGGTCAGTACCACGAAGCCGAACGCGAAGACCGCACCGATGGCGACCGTCTGGGCCTCGTTCTCGATCATCGACTTCATCAGGGCGGCCGCCTCGGCGACACCGATCGCCGCCGCCACGGTCGTGTTCTTGGTGAGGGCGATCAGTACGTTGGCCAGCGGTGTGATGACCGCGCGGAACGCCTGCGGAAGGATGATGATCCGCAGTACCTGACTGAAGCTCAGCCCGATGGCGCGCGCAGCCTCGGCCTGTCCGACGGGCACGGTGTTGATGCCGGAGCGCACCGCCTCGCAGACGAAGGCCGCGTGGTAGGCGATGAGACCCAGCAGTGCGAGCCGGAAACCCTGCACCTTGAAGTCGTCGGACGCGCCCATCGTCACGCCGAAGATGTCGGCGAGGCCGAGCGAGGTGAAGACGATGATGACCGTCAGGGGGATGTTCCGGACGGTGTTGACGTAGAAGGTGGCGAAGCCACGCATCAGGGGGACGGGACTGACCCGCATTCCGGCCAGCAGAGTGCCCCAGACCAGGGAGCCGAGGGCGGAGATGACGGTGAGTTTCACCGTCATCCAGAACGCCCCTAGGACGTCATAACCTTGAAGAAAGTCGAACACGATCTCCCGCGCTTCCGGGTATGGGGCCTGCCTTACGGGCGATTTCCAGGGCTACTTGACGATGTTGCCGATCTTCGGGGCGGGCTCGTTCTTGTAGCCGGCCGGGCCGAAGTTCTTGGTGACCGCCGTCTGCCAGGCGCCGCTGCTGACCATCTTCTCCAGCGCGGTGTTGATCTTGGTGACGGTCGCGGAGTCGCCCTTCTTGACGCCGATGCCGTAGTTCTCGTTGCTGAGCTTGAGGCCGGCGAGCTTGAACTGACCCTTGTACTTGTCCTGCGAGGCGAAGCCCGCGAGGATCGAGTCGTCGGTGGTCACCGCGTCCACGGCGCCGCTCTGCAGGCCCGCGATGCACTCCGAGTAGCCGCTGTACTCACGGAGGTTGGCCTTCGGGGCGATCGTGTCGTGGATGTTCTGCGCCGAGGTCGAGCCGGTCACGGAACACAGCTTCTTGCCGTTGAGGTCCGTGCCCTTGGCGATCGTCGAGTCCTTCTTGACCAGCAGGTCCTGGTGGGCCAGCAGGTAGGGGCCGGCGAAGTCGACCTTCTGCTTGCGCTCGTCGTTGATGGAGTACGAGGCCGCGATGAACTTGACGTCACCGCGCGCCAGTGCGTTCTCGCGGTCGGCGCTCTTGGTCTCGACCCACTCGATCTGGGCGGGCTTGTAGCCGAGCTGCCCGGCCACATAGGTCGCCACGTCCACGTCGAAGCCGGCGAAGCTCCCGTCCGGCTGCTTCAGGCCGATGCCCGGCTGATCGAACTTGATGCCGACCTTGATCTTGCCGCCGCCGCTGGAACCCGAACCGGAGTCGTCCTTGTCGCTGCTGCCGCAGGCCGTCGCGGCGAGCGAGAGGACGAGCGCGGTGGCTGCGACGGCGGTGACCTTGCGAAGCTTCATGATGAACATCCTTTGGGTGGTGGGGAGATGAGGGCCCGTCAGGGCGCGTGGCGGCGGCTCTGAGGGTGTGCGGGGTCCACGGCGGCAGTCGGCGGCCACCCGTCGTGGACGGGCCGTCAGCGGCCGGCTGTCGTCGTTCTTCGGTGCTCTTGGGTTCTGCCGTTGTTCTTCGGGGCTCTTGGGCGTTCTCGGTTGGTCGTCAGTGGTGCAGGATCTTCGACAGGAAGTCCTTGGCCCGGTCGCTGCGCGGGTTGCTGAAGAACTGGTCGGGCACGGCCTCTTCGACGATGCGGCCGTCGGCCATGAACACCACGCGGTTGGCCGCCGAACGCGCGAAGCCCATCTCGTGGGTGACGACGATCATCGTCATCCCGTCCCGGGCCAGCTGCTGCATGACCTCGAGGACCTCGTTGATCATCTCCGGGTCGAGCGCCGAGGTGGGCTCGTCGAAGAGCATCACCTTGGGATCCATGGCCAGCGCCCGCGCGATGGCGACACGCTGTTGCTGACCGCCGGACAGCTGCGCCGGGTACTTGTCCGCCTGGGTGGCGACGCCGACCCTGTCGAGGAGGGCCCGGGCCTTCTCCTCGGCCTGCTTCTTGTCGGCCTTGCGGACCTTGACCTGGCCGAGCATCACGTTCTCGAGCACCGTCTTGTGCGCGAAGAGGTTGAAGGACTGGAAGACCATCCCGACGTCGGCACGCAGCCGGGCCAGCTCCCTGCCCTCCTGGGGCAAGGGCTTGCCGTCGATCGCGATGGCGCCCGAATCGATCGTCTCCAGGCGGTTGATGGTGCGGCACAGCGTGGACTTTCCGGACCCGGAGGGGCCGATCACCACGACGACCTCACCGCGGGCGATCGACAGATCGATGTCCTGGAGTACGTGCAACGCGCCGAAGTGCTTGTTGACGCTCTTCAGGACGACCAGTTCGCCCGTCGGGACCGCGTCTTCCTTGGCCACCGATACCTTGGTCATCGCTTGCTGGCTCCGTCCTCGTCGGTTGCGGAGGACAGTAGTGAGGCCTTACGACCAGCGTCATCACATCTGAGCGAGATCTGAGCATCACGATCGGATAGCAATCGGACACGTGTCGTAGCACTTGTCGTAAGGCCGCGTACCGGCTGCGTAACGGAAACCGCCCGCAACCGGAACCCCCTTGACGGCGTCTTCGTCCATCAGCGTGACTGCCTGGGTGCACGCGCGCGTGAGACGTGCTTTCGTACAGGCCGAGACCATACGAACGATGAACCGGAGGGGGCCGGGATGAGACTGCTCCTCGTCGAGGACGACAACCATGTCGCCGCCGCTCTGTCCGCGGTCCTGGCGCGGCACGGCTTCGAGGTCACCCATGCCCGCAGCGGCGAGGAGGCCCTCCAGGCGCTCGTCCCCGAGGGCGATGTCTTCGGAGTCGTCCTCCTCGACCTCGGCCTGCCCGACCAGGACGGCTACGAGGTCTGCGGCAAGATCCGCAAGCGCACCAGCACCCCGGTGATCATGGTGACCGCGCGGTCCGACGTACGCTCCCGCATCCACGGCCTCAACCTCGGAGCCGACGACTACGTGGTGAAGCCGTACGACACCGGGGAGCTGCTGGCCCGCATCCACGCCGTCAGCCGGCGCAGTGTGCACGAGGACGCGACCGGGGGTGGCGACACCGCGCTGCGGCTCGGCCCGGTGCGCATCGAACTGCCCACCCGCCAGGTCAGCGTGGACGGTTCGGTCGTCCAGCTGACCCGCAAGGAGTTCGACCTGCTGGCGCTGCTGGCACAGCGTCCCGGGGTGGTGTTCCGGCGGGAGCAGATCATCAGCGAGGTGTGGCGCACCAGTTGGGAGGGCACGGGACGCACCCTGGAGGTGCATGTCGCGTCCCTGCGCGCCAAACTGCGGATGCCCGCGCTGATCGAGACCGTACGAGGCGTCGGCTACCGGCTCGTCGCCCCGGCCACGTAGCGGGCACGGGTGCGCACACGTCTTCTCCCGCTGCTCATCGTCCTGATGGCGGCCGTTCTGCTGGCCCTCGGTGTTCCGCTCGCCATCAGCGTCGCCGCGGCCCAGCAGCAGAAGGTGATCGTCGACCGTATCGACGACACCGCGCGGTTCGCGGCGCTCGCCCAGTTCGTCACCGACGCGCCCACGGGCAGCCGCCCCGCCGACATGGTCCCGGACGAACGCCAGCAGACCCTGGACCGCGAACTCGCCAGCTACTACGAGGTCTACGGCATCCGCGCGGGCGTCTTCTACCGGACCGACACCTCCATGGCGAACGCGCCGGACGACTTCCTGCTCCCCAAGACCGGCGAGGTCCGCGACGCCTTCGACGAGGCCCTGCTCAGCCGCCGCAGCCACGACCCGGAACAGGTCTGGCCCTGGCAGCGCCACCGCCTGGTCGTCGCCTCGCCGGTCATCCGGGACGGCGACGTCATAGCGGTCGTGGTCACCGACTCGCCCACCGGGCCGATGCGTTCACGGACCCTGCGCGGCTGGCTGACGATCGGCGCCGGCGAGATCGGCGCCATGCTGCTGGCCGTCGGCGCGGCCCTGCGGCTGACCGGCTGGGTCCTGCGGCCCGTACGCGTGCTCGACGCCACCACCCACGACATCGCCACAGGGCGCCTCAAGTCCCGGGTCGCGGCCGCCGGCGGGCCGCCGGAACTCCAGCGCCTGGCCCGATCGTTCAACGAGATGGCGGACAACGTCGAGGACGTGCTGGAGCAGCAGCGCGCCTTCGTCGCCGACGCCTCGCACCAGTTGCGCAACCCGCTCTCGGCGCTGCTGCTGCGCATCGAACTGCTCGCGCTCGAACTGCCGGAGGACAATGACGAGATCGCCTCGGTCCGCACCGAGGGCAAACGCCTGACCCAGGTCCTGGACGACCTGCTCGACCTGGCCCTGGCCGAACACGCGGATGCCGACCTCAGGATCACCGACATCGGCGCGCTGACCGCCGAGCGCGTCGCCGCCTGGTCGCCGACCGCAGAGGCCAAGGGCGTGCGCCTGGTGGGCAGTTGTCCGCCCACCACCGCCTGGGCCGACCCGGTCACGCTCTCCAGCGCCCTGGACGCGGTGATCGACAACGCGGTGAAGTTCACGCCCGAGGAGCAGTGCGTCGAGGTGACGGTCGCGTCGAACGGCGAGACCTCCACGGTCGTCGTCACGGACCACGGCCCCGGCCTCACCGAGGAGGAACTCGCCCGCGTCGGCGACCGCTTCTGGCGCAGCGGCCGGCACCAGAACATCAAGGGCTCCGGCCTCGGCCTGTCCATCTCCCAGGTCCTGCTGGCCGCGGGCGGCGGCTCCCTGACGTACGACCACCACGAGCCGCACGGGCTCAAGGTGACCGTGTCGGTGCCCAGGAGCGGGCCCACGGCCTGAGCGGGCGCCAGGGGGCCGTCCTGTGCGCCCACGGCCTGAGAGGGCGTCAACGGCAGCTGTGCGCCTACGGCTTGACGGAGCGGTAGTAGCGCCGGGCGCCCTCGTGCAGCACCAGGGGGTCGGTGTAGATCGCCGTGCGCAGGTCCACGAGCTGCGCGGAGTGCACATGCGCGCCGATGCCGTCCCGGCTCTTGATCACGGTCTTGGTGATCCACTCCGTGAGTCTTGGGTTCAGGTCCTTGCGGGTCATCAGCAGGTTGGAGACGGCGATGGTGGGCACCGTGGACCCCCGCTGGATGTCGGGGTAGGCCGACTCCGGCATGTTGGTGGCGCGGTAGTAGCGGGTGGTGTCGCCCTCCTCGTGCATCTTCGCCACGAGGGTGGCCTCTATCGGCACGAACCGGAACGCGTAATGGGCGGCCAGGTCCTTCAGGCCGTCCGTCGGCAGACCGCCGGACCAGAAGAAGGCGTCGAGCTTGCCCTTCTTGAGCAGGTCCGGTCCGGTGTCGATGCCGGCCGCCACCGGCTTGACGCCCTTCTCCGGGTCGATGCCGGCCGCCGTGAGCACCCGGTTCGCGATCAGCCGCACACCCGAGCGGTCCGGCCCTATGGCCACCCGCTTGTTCCGCAGATCGGCGACCGAGTTGATGTCCGAGTCGCGCGGGACGATGAGCTGGACGTAATCGTCGTAGAGCCGCGCGATTCCGCGCAGCCCGGCGGCACCGGGCTTACCGTCCGCCTCGTACGTCTCCACCGCGTCGGCCGCGGCGATCGTGAAGTCGGCGTGACCGGTCGCCACGCGCGCGACGTTCTCCTGCGACCCGGCGCTGTTCACCAGCTTCACCTTGAGGCCCGGCATGTCCTTGTCGAGCTCGGCGCGCAGCAGCTTGCCGTACTCCTGGTAGACCCCGAGCGGTGTCCCGGTGCTGAAGGTGATCGTCCCGGTCGGCGGCTCGTCGCCCAGGGGCAGCAGCCACCACAGCAGCAGCCCGAACGCGACGAAGCCGGCCGCCGCGCCCGTCAGGGCCCGGCGCCTGCTGATATGGGAGAACACCTTGAGCATGCGCGCGATCCTGCCAGCCCTTGAGCGGTACTGACCAGGGCCGGGCTCGCGGGCCGGTGGTGTCAGTGACGGCCGATAGGGTCGTGGCATGAGTTCTTCGCCCGCCGACCTGGTCCGCGAATTCCACCTCGCCTTCGGGCTCGACGCCCGCAGCACACCCACCGAGGTCGCCCCCGACCTCGCCGCCCACCGCGGCGAACTGCTCGCCGAGGAGGCCGCGGAGGTCGCCGAGGTCTCGGTCGGCGGCCCCCTCGACCGACTGGCGCACGAACTGGCCGACGTCGTCTACGTCGCGTACGGCACGGCCCTCGTCCACGGCATAGACCTCGACGCGGTGATCGCCGAGGTCCACCGCTCCAACATGACCAAGATCGGCCCGGACGGAGAGATCGCCCGCCGGGCCGACGGCAAGGTCCTCAAGGGCGAGCACTACGAGACGCCGGATGTGCGCGGGGTGCTGCGAAAGCAGGGATGGAGCGGCGGAACTCCGGATTCCGGCCGTAGCTCCGAGTGACGTGAGTCACGGCGGTTCTCAGCCGCAGAAGGAGTCACTCCCGGCACCGCCTACCCTTGTCGCATGAGCAGCGGTGACCGGAGCGGGGCAGTGGACGTCAAAACGTACGAAGTGCGCACCTACGGGTGCCAGATGAACGTCCACGATTCCGAGCGGCTCTCCGGGCTCCTGGAGGGCGCCGGTTACGTGCGCGCGCCCGAAGGGTCGGACGGCGACGCCGACGTCGTCGTCTTCAACACCTGCGCCGTGCGCGAGAACGCCGACAACCGCCTCTACGGCAACCTCGGGCGCCTCGCCCCGATGAAGACCAAGCGCCCCGGAATGCAGATCGCCGTCGGCGGCTGCCTCGCGCAGAAGGACCGCGACACCATCGTGAAGAAGGCGCCCTGGGTGGACGTCGTCTTCGGCACGCACAACATCGGCAAGCTGCCCGTCCTGCTGGAACGCGCGCGCGTCCAGGAAGAGGCGCAGGTCGAGATCGCGGAGTCCCTGGAGGCCTTCCCCTCGACGCTGCCGACCCGGCGCGAGAGCGCCTACGCGGCCTGGGTGTCGATCTCCGTCGGCTGCAACAACACGTGCACCTTCTGCATCGTCCCGGCGCTGCGCGGCAAGGAGAAGGACCGCCGCACCGGCGACATCCTCGCCGAGATCGAGGCCCTGGTCGGCGAGGGCGTCTCCGAGATCACCCTGCTCGGCCAGAACGTCAACGCGTACGGCTCCGACATCGGCGACCGCGAGGCCTTCAGCAAGCTGCTGCGGGCCTGCGGGACCATCGACGGCCTGGAGCGGGTCCGCTTCACGTCCCCGCACCCGCGTGACTTCACCGACGACGTCATCGCCGCGATGGCCGAGACGCCGAACGTGATGCCGCAGCTGCACATGCCCATGCAGTCCGGCTCCGACCTGATCCTGAAGGCGATGCGCCGGTCCTACCGCCAGGAGCGGTACCTCGGGATCATCGAGAAGGTCCGCGCGGCCATCCCGCACGCCGCCATCACCACCGACATCATCGTGGGCTTCCCCGGGGAGACCGAGGAGGACTTCCAGCAGACGATGCACGCGGTCCGCGAGGCACGCTTCGCGCAAGCGTTTACGTTCCAGTACTCCAAGCGGCCCGGCACCCCGGCCGCGACGATGGAGAACCAGATCCCCAAGGAGGTCGTCCAGGAGCGCTACATGCGTCTGGTCGCCCTCCAGGAGGAGATCTCCTGGGACGAGAACAAGAAGCAGGTCGGCCGCACCCTGGAGCTGATGGTCGCCGAGGGCGAGGGCCGCAAGGACGGCGCCACCCACCGCCTCTCCGGACGCGCCCCCGACAACCGCCTCGTCCACTTCACCAAGCCGGACCAGGAGGTTCGCCCCGGTGACGTGGTGACGGTCGAGATCACCTACGCCGCCCCGCACCACCTTCTCGCCGAGGGCCCCACCCTGAACGTGCGTCCCACGCGCGCGGGCGACGCCTGGGAGAAGCGCAACGCGGCCGAGGCCGCCAAGCCGGCCGGTGTGATGCTGGGCCTGCCGAAGATCGGCGCCCCCGCACCGCTGCCGGTGGTCACTGGGAGCGGCTGCGGCTGCGACTGAGGTCGCGACCCGCCGCGACCCACTGAGCCGCGCCGCGACCCGCTGAGCCGCGCCGACGCGTCCGTCGGCGTGGCCAAGTGGACCGTCGGAGCTCCTTGTTAGTGTTCCGGCCATGCTCGTAGCCGCCGCCGTCTGCCCTTGCCCCCCGCTTCTCGTCCCCGACGTCGCCGCCGGTGCCGCCTCCGAGATGGACGCCGCGCGTGCCGCGTGCACCGACGCGCTCGGGGTGCTCGCCGCCGCCCGGCCCGACCGTCTGGTGGTCGTCGGACCCGCCGAGCAGAGCGGGCGCGGGCCGCACCCCGAAGGCGCCCGGGGTTCGTTCCGCGGCTTCGGAGTGGACCTCGACGTACGCCTCGGGAAGGACCGGGCCGCCGTGCCGGAGCGGTCGCTTCCCCCCTCGCTGGCCGTCGCCGCGTGGCTGCTGGAGCGGACCGGCTGGTCCGACGCCCCGATCGAGGGACTCGGTGTGGGGGAACCTCTCGCGGCCGAGCGGTGTATCGAAGTCGGGAGGGACATCGTCGCGCAGGCCGAGCGGGTTGCGCTGCTGGTGATGGGCGACGCCAGCGCGTGCCGGACGCTGAAGGCACCGGGCTATCTCGACGACCGCGCGGCACCCTTCGACGCCGAGGTGGCGCGAGCGCTGGGAGCGGCGGACGTGCCCGCCCTCAAGGCGCTGGACGCCGACCTGGCGTACGAGCTGAAGGCCTCCGGCCGTGCCCCCTGGCAGGTCCTCGCGGGCGCGGCGGAGGGCGCGGACCTCGGCGGCGCGCTGCTGTACGAGGACGCGCCGTACGGCGTCGGATACGTGGTCGCGACCTGGTCGTAGGCGCGGTGCGGCCGTGAAGGTGGCGCGGTCGAGAACGCGGTGCAGCCGTGGACGTGGTGCGGTCGATAACGCGTCGCGGCCGAGAATGCGGTGCAGCGCACAGCGCGGTCCAGCCGTGCGCGTGGTCCAGCCGTGTACGTCGTCGTGAAAGCGGCGTGGCCGCGAAGCCCGCCGTGAACACGGCTCAGCCGCGAAACGGCGGACGGCCGGGGAGCTGAGTGCTCCGCGGCCGTCCGCCGATCGATGTGCGGGTGCCGGTCAGGTGGCCGGCGGGGGCGAGTCCGGCGGTGCGGTCGTGCCGCCGCGCTCCGTCCCCGTGCTTCCCGCGCTGCCCGTGTCGTCCTTGTGCGCGAGTCGGTCCATGGCGTCCTTGGCCTTGCCCGTGCCCGTCTGGATCTTGTCGCTGTACTTGCCCTTGGTCTTCTCGTCGACCATCTTCGCGGCCTTGTCGAGACCGCTCTCGATCTTGCCTCCGTGCTGCTGAGCGAGGCCCGAGACCTTGTCCTTCGCCGGGGCGAGTTTGGCCTTCAAACTGTCCATCAGACCCATGGTTCACCTTCCACGCGGGGCGGTTATGTGCGGGCGCCTTCACCGGCTTCGTTGTCGGCGGCCTCTTCGGCGGACTGCTGCTTGGGGATCTCGACGCCCTCCGCGGCCCCGACGGCCTCCGTCGCCGTCGTCTCCGCCGCTTCCTGGGCGCCTGCCCCCGCCTCGGTCTCCGACACCTCGTCCGCCGCTTCGGCCGTGAGGTCCTCGGCCGTCTCCGCGTCGGCCTGCGTGCCGGCGGTCGACGCGTCCTCCGTAGCCTTCGTCCTCCGAAGAAGTCGGTCAAAAACGCCCATATCCACTCCATACGTTACTCGTGCGGGCGAAATCCCGCGTAGCCCGGTGCGTCCGTTTGCGTCACCCGGGGCGCCGCCTCCAGAAACCGGCGGCGGGACATCTCCCAACGGGCAACGACCCCACACGGGTGCCGTCACGTAACTCGTTCGAGGCGGGGTCCGGCGTTTGGGAGACTGTGAACGTGAGCAGCGCACCCCCCGCCCCCCGAGTCATCGCCGTCGTCGGACCGACCGCGGCCGGAAAGTCCGATCTGGGCGTCTTCCTGGCCCAGCGTCTAGGTGGCGAGGTCGTCAACGCCGACTCCATGCAGCTCTACCGAGGGATGGACATCGGCACCGCCAAGCTGACGCCCGAGGAGCGTGGCGGCATCCCGCACCACCTCCTGGACATCTGGGACGTGACCGTCACGGCGTCCGTCGCCGAGTACCAGCGCCTCGCCCGCGAGCACATCGACGCCCTGCTCGCCGCGGGCCGCTGGCCGATCCTGGTCGGCGGCTCGGGGCTGTACGTGCGCGGGGCCGTCGACAACCTGGAGTTCCCCGGCACCGACCCCGAGGTCCGGGCCCGCCTGGAGGAGGAGCTCGCCCTGCGCGGCTCCGGCGCCCTGCACGCCCGCCTGGCCGCCGCCGACCCCGAGGCCGCGCGCGCGATCCTGCCCAGCAACGGCCGCCGTATCGTCCGGGCCCTGGAGGTCATCGAGATCACGGGCAAGCCCTTCACCGCCAACCTCCCGGGCCACGACTCGGTCTACGACACCGTCCAGATCGGCGTCGACGTGGCCCGCCCCGAACTCGACGAGCGCATCGCGCGCCGGGTCGACCGGATGTGGAGCGGGGGACTCGTCGACGAGGTGCGGGAGCTGGAGGTGCGCGGGCTGCGCGAGGGGGTCACCGCGTCCCGCGCGCTCGGCTATCAGCAGGTGCTCGCGGCGCTCGCGGGGGAGTGCACGGAAGAGGAGGCGCGCGCGGAGACCGTGCGGGCCACCAAGCGCTTCGCGCGCCGTCAGGATTCGTGGTTCAGACGCGATCCCCGGGTGCACTGGTTGAGTGGGGCTGCGGCCGATCTCACAGAACTTCCGCACCTGGCACTGGCGTTGGTCGAACGACCGGTCACAGCCTGATCACGTCATGGCATCGGGACGCTCCGGCCGCCGTTGCGGCCTCCGGGGGCGTGCCATCATCGAGCTTCGATCGACCAAGTGGAGTCCGAGTTGGGAGGGCGCGTGGCGATGGAGGCCGGCCCTCGCGACACCGCAGAAGGCGCTGAGCAGGTCACCGCGGACCGTGGTGAACCGGAAGAGGCCGACGGCCGACTGAGCCCGGACGGCCCGGACGAGATCCAGGGCGGCGTGACCGCCGACGGTCCCGGTCCCGACGAGATGTACGCGGGGCCCGAGGTCGAGGTCGAGCTGCGCCCGCAGCGTCGTCTGCGCATCTGGCAGCTCGCCCCCATCGTGGCCCTGGCCGCTGTCGGCTCCCTGATGTTCGCCTTCCCGCTCGCCTTCGACTTCGGCGACAGCGGGGCCGTGATCGCCATGCTGGGCCTGCTCATCTGCTCCTGCGCGGCCGGCTGGGGCATGACCGCGGCCCGCCGCGTCGGCCACACCTGGCCCGGTTTCCCGCAGCGCGGCTCCGGGCGTCGCCTGGACTGGCGGGTCGTCGTCGCCTACGCCCTGGTGGTGGCCGTGGTCGTGGTGCTCGCCGTGTGGCGCGTGGCCAGGCTCCGCTAGGCGCCCCAGCTGCTCGCGGTGGTCGCTCACAACTGGTCGCCGGGATGTCGTAGCCACCCCGTACGATCGAGGAATGAGCACGCGGATCGCCTTCCTCAAGGGGCACGGCACCGAGAACGACTTCGTGATCGTCCCGGACCCCGAGAACGTCATCGACCTTCCTCCCGCCGCCGTGGCCGCCCTGTGCGACCGCCGCGCGGGCATCGGCGGCGACGGACTGCTGCATGTCGTACGGTCCGCCGCGCACCCCGAGGCACGGGACATGGCGGCCGAGGCGGAGTGGTTCATGGACTACCGCAACGGCGACGGCTCGGTCTCCGAGATGTGCGGCAACGGAGTGCGTGTGTTCGCGCGCTATCTCCAGCGCGCCGGACATGTGGCCGCAGGGGACATCGCGGTCGCCACGCGCGGGGGAGTCAAGACCGTCCACCTCGCCAAGGACGGTGACGTCACGGTCGGCATGGGCAAGGCGCTCCTCCCCGAAGGGGACGTCACGGTGAGCGTCGGCGAGCGCAGCTGGCCCGCGCGGAACGTGAACATGGGCAACCCGCACGCGGTCGCCTTCGTCGACGACCTCGCACACGCCGGCGACCTGTACTCCCCGCCGCCCTTCAGCCCGGCCGGTGCCTACCCGGAGGGCGTGAACGTCGAGTTCGTGGTCGACCGGGGTCCCGGCCACGTGGCCATGCGCGTCCACGAGCGCGGCGCGGGCGAGACCCGCTCGTGCGGCACGGGCGCGTGCGCGGTCGCGGTGGCCACCGCCCGGCGCGACGGCGCCGACCCGGCCGTCACCGGAACGCGGGCGACCTACACCGTCGGCGTACCCGGGGGAACGCTGGTGATCACCGAGTGGCCCGACGGCCGGATCGAGATGACCGGTCCTGCGGTGATCGTCGCCGAGGGCGAGATCGATGCCGAGTGGCTGGAAAGCGCCATCCGCTGAACGGGTGATTCGCAGTCCAGGCTGCCCCGGAGACCCTGATCCGAAGTCTCCGGCGGTCAGGTCGGCCGGAAAGCACGGTCGACCCCGGAGGGTGTGGCGCAAAACCGTAAACCTCCCGACCTTCGCTCGAATGGGTGATCCGTTTCACGCTCGGCGAGAGGCGGTCAGTCGCACGTGGTGGGCTCGGTAGCATCAAGCACCGGCCCGGACGGGGGATCGAAGATCCCCTGAGCCGAGTACGCCATGGGGCACCCGTCCGCCGGTCAAGCAGCCGGAGGTGCCCATGAGTGCGGAGGCCACGAACCCTGCGAGCCCAGGCCCTGTGACCAACACAGCGCCCCGCAGGAAGGCCCGCCCCCGGATCGACCTGCGCCGGCTCGGCCGGGCGGCCCTGCTCGGTCCCACCGCCCGCGACCGGCTGCCCGACGCCATCGGCCATGTCGCCGAGGCGCATCGCGCCCACCACCCCGACGCCGACCTCGAACCGCTGCGCCGCGCCTGGGTGCTGGCCGAGTCCTCGCACCGCGGCCAGATGCGCAAGAGCGGCGAGCCGTACATCACGCACCCCCTTGCCGTGACCCTGATCCTCGCCGAACTCGGCGCCGAGACCACGACGTTGACGGCCTCTCTGCTCCACGACACCGTCGAGGACACGGAGGTGACGCTCGATCAGGTCGGCGAGGAGTTCGGCGCCGAGGTGCGCTATCTCGTCGACGGCGTCACGAAGTTGGAGAAGGTCGACTACGGCGCCGCGGCCGAGCCCGAGACCTTCCGCAAGATGCTCGTCGCCACCGGCAGCGACGTCCGCGTGATGTCGATCAAACTCGCCGACCGGCTGCACAACATGCGCACCCTGGGTGTGATGCGCCCCGAGAAGCAGGCCCGTATCGCCAAGGTCACCCGTGACGTCCTCATCCCGCTCGCCGAACGGCTCGGCGTCCAGGCACTCAAGACCGAACTGGAAGACCTGGTCTTCGCGATCCTCCACCCCGAGGAGTACGACCACACACGCGAGTTGATCGTCGACAACGCCTCCCGCGCGGACGACCCGCTCGCCGAGGTCACCGACGAGGTGCGCACCGTCCTGCGCGACGCCGACATCCAGGCCGAAGTCCTCATCAGGCCACGGCACTTCGTCTCCGTGCACCGCGTCGCCCGCAAGCGCGGCAGGCTGCGCGGCGCCGACTTCGGCCGCCTCCTGGTGCTCGTCAACGAGGACGCGGACTGTTACGGCGTCCTCGGCGAACTGCACACCTGCCTGAAGCCCGTGGTCTCGGAGTTCAAGGACTTCATCGCCGTACCGAAGTTCAACCTCTACCAGTCGCTGCACACCGCCGTCGCCCACACGGACGGCCAGGTCGTCGAAGTCCTCATCCGCACCCACCAGATGCACAAGGTCGCCGAGGCCGGTGTCATCGCGCTCGGCAATCCCTACGCTCCTCCTTCGGAGGAGCAGCAGGCCACGAGCGACGGTGAGCGCGCCGACCCCACCCGGCCCGGGTGGCTCTCCCGCCTCCTCGACTGGCAGGAGGGCGCGCCCGACCCCGACACCTTCTGGTCGACGCTCCGCGAGGACCTCGCCCAGGACCGCGAGATCACCGTGTTCCGGCCCGACGGCGGCACGCTGGGCCTGCCCGACGGCGCGACCTGTGTGGACGCCGCGTACGCGCAGTACGGCGAGGACGCCCACGCCTGCATCGGCGCCCGCGTCAACGGCCGTCTGGCGACCCTCAGCACGGTTCTGCGGGACGGCGACACCGTCCAGCCCCTCATGGGCCAGGACCCGGCCTCCGAGCCCTCCAGGGAGTGGCTGGAGCACGCGCACACCCCCGCCGCCCGGATCGCCATCCAGCGATGGCTCGCGGCGCACCCGGGGCGCGGCGACGAGGCGGACGCCGACGCGGACGAGGGAGCGCAGAGCGTCCGATCGGCGCCCCCTGCGGCCGAAGGCGCCCCCACCAGCAACCCCGCCACCCCTCTCGTCGACCAGCCCGGCGCGACCGTACGGCTCGCCGGCTGCTGCACGCCCGTCCCGCCCGACGAGGTCACCGGATTCTCGGTGCGCGGCGGGGTCGTGACCGTCCACCGCGTCGAGTGCAGCGCGGTGGCGCACATGAAGAGCGTGGGGCGCGCGGAGGTCGGTGTGCGCTGGGGCGACACCACCGAGTGCCGGGTCACGCTGGTAGCCGAATCGTTCGGCCGCCCCCATCTGCTGGCCGACCTCACCGAGGCCATGGCCCTGGAGGGCGCCGAGATCGTCTCAGCGACGGTCGAACCCCCGAGCCAGCAGCGCGTCCGCCACACCTACACCCTCCAACTCCCGGATGCTGCGCACCTCCCGGCCCTCATGCGGGCGATGCGCAATGTGCCGGGCGTCTACGACGTGAGCCGGGCACAGCACCACACCACGGCCTTCTGAGCCCGGCTCAGGTCCGCACCCCCCGTCTCCTCGGGGCGCGCGCCTCCGGCGTGCCCGACGCTCCGTAGGCCCCCGGAAGACCTCGTTCGAGTGGGCCGGGCGCGAGTCGTCGGCGTGCGGTACGCGCGCGCTGGTAGCGGTGGTCCATGCTGCTCACCCCCCGCACCGCCACCCCTGGGGCCGGTACCAGGGCTCCCCGACGGCTGAAGGCGGCCCTGCTCGCCTCCGCCGTGTCCGTCTGCCTCGTCGCCGCGGGCGCGCCGCCCACGCCCCTGGGCGTCGGGGACCGCCTCTTCCCGGACCTGGGCAACCCGGGCTACGACGTGGCGTCGTACGACCTCTCCTTCGCCTATCCCGGCACCAACAGCAAGCCCCTCCAGGCCGTCACCACCATCGACGCGTGGACCACGGAGTCCCTGGACCGCATCAACCTCGACTTCGCGCACGGCACCGTGGACTCGGTCGAGGTCGACGGGCGGCCGGCCGCCTTCGAGAGCGTCGGCGAGGACCTGGTCGTCACCCCGAAGGAGCCGCTTTCCGAAGGCAGTTGGACGCGGATCACCGTGCGGCACACCAGTGACCCCGTCTCCGCCAAGGGCCAGGACGGCGGCTGGGTGCGCACCAAGGACGGGCTCGCGATGGCCAACCAGGCCGATGCCGCGCACCTGGTGTTCCCGTGCAACGACCATCCCTCCGACAAGGCGATGTTCACCATCAGGGTCACCGCGCCCAACGCCTACACGGCCGTCGCCAACGGACTGCCGGCCGGCGTCGACAAGGTCGGCGCGAACACCACCTGGACGTACCGCACCCAGCACCCCATGGCCACCGAACTGGCCCAGGTGTCCATCGGCCGCTCAGCCGTACTGCACCGCACCGGACCGCACGACCTGCCGATGCGCGACGTCGTGCCCGCCGCGGACGCCAAGCAGCTCGAACCGTGGCTCAAGAAGACCCCCGGCCAGATCGCCTGGATGGAGAGCAAGGTCGGCCGCTACCCCTTCGAGACGTACGGCCTGCTCATGGCCGACGCGTCCACCGGCTTCGAACTCGAGACCCAGACGATCTCTCTCTTCGAGAGAGATCTCTTCACAGAGCCCGCCTACCCCAAGTGGTACGTCGAGTCGATCATGGTGCACGAGCTGTCGCACCAGTGGTTCGGCGACAGCGTCAGCCCCCGCACCTGGTCCGACCTGTGGCTCAACGAGGGACACGCCACCTGGTACGAGGAGCTGTACGCGGAGGAGAAGGCGAACAGGCCCATGGAGACGCGGATGAAGGCCGCCTACGGCGCCTCCGACGGCTGGCGCGCCGCCGGCGGACCGCCCGCGCTTCCCAAGGCGCCCGCGCCCGGCCAGAAGATCAGCATCTTCCGCCCCAACGTCTACGACGGCGCCGCCCTCGTCCTCTACGCCCTGCGCCAGGAGATCGGCCGCCCCGCCTTCGAGCGCCTGGAGCGCACCTGGGTGAGCGTCCACCGGGACGGCGCGGCCACCACCGCCGACTTCGAGGACCTCGCCTCCGCGATCTCCGGCCGTGACCTGAGCGACTTCTTCCAGGCCTGGCTCTACGGCGCGAAGACCCCGCCGATGCCGGGTCACCCGGACTGGGTGTCGCAGGCACCTGTGAAATAAGGCCGTGACGAGGCGATCCGTACCGTGCGACCATCGTCGGGTCGGCGGCGCGGATCGCCCGGAATCTCCGGTCATCGGGAATCTCCGGAGGCCCTCGCACGTTGTCACCTTTGCAGGACTCCCATCGACGTAAGGACCCAATGACCTCCTCTTCTTCCCCTTCCCAGGACACTGAGCGCTTCGCGCACACCTACCCCGAAGGTCTTCGGGCCGATGCCCTGATGGAAGAGGACGTCGCCTGGAGCCACGAGATCGACGGAGACCGGGACGGCGACCAGTTCGACCGCTCCGAGCGCGCGGCCCTGCGCCGCGTCGCGGGCCTCTCCACCGAGCTCGAGGACGTCACCGAGGTCGAGTACCGACAGCTCCGCCTGGAGCGCGTCGTACTCGTCGGCGTCTGGACCACGGGTACGGCACAGGACGCGGACAACTCCCTGGCCGAGCTGGCCGCTCTCGCGGAGACCGCGGGCGCGCTCGTGCTCGACGGTGTCGTCCAGCGCCGCGACAAGCCCGACGCGGCCACCTACATCGGCTCCGGCAAGGCCAACGAACTGCGGGACATCGTCCTGGAGACCGGCGCCGACACCGTCATCTGCGACGGTGAGCTGAGCCCGGGCCAGCTGATCCACCTCGAAGACGTCGTCAAGGTCAAGGTCATCGACCGTACGGCCCTGATCCTCGACATCTTCGCCCAGCACGCCAAGTCCCGGGAGGGCAAGGCGCAGGTCGCGCTCGCGCAGATGCAGTACATGCTGCCGAGGCTCCGCGGCTGGGGTCAGTCGCTGTCCCGTCAGATGGGCGGCGGCTCGGGCGGCGGCCTCGCCACCCGTGGTCCCGGTGAGACCAAGATCGAGACGGACCGGCGCCGTATCCGCGAGAAGATGGCGAAGATGCGCCGGGAGATCGCGGACATGAAGACCGGCCGCGACATCAAGCGCCAGGAGCGCCGTCGCCACAAGGTGCCCTCGGTCGCGATCGCCGGTTACACCAACGCCGGCAAGTCGTCGCTGCTGAACCGGCTGACCGGCGCGGGCGTTCTGGTCGAGAACGCGCTGTTCGCGACCCTCGATCCGACCGTGCGCCGGGCCGAGACGCCGGGCGGGCGGCTGTACACGCTGGTCGACACGGTCGGATTCGTCCGGCACCTGCCGCACCACCTGGTCGAGGCCTTCCGTTCCACGATGGAGGAGGTCGGCGACGCCGACCTGATCCTGCACGTGGTGGACGGTTCGCACCCGGTCCCGGAGGAGCAGCTGGCCGCCGTACGCGAAGTGATCCGGGATGTCGGCGCCACCAAGGTGCCCGAGATCGTGATCATCAACAAGGCGGACGCGGCAGACCCGTTGACGCTCCAGCGGCTGATGCGGAACGAGAAGCGGTCCATCGCCGTCTCGGCCCGCACCGGCCAGGGCATCGACGAACTGCTCGCGCTCATCGACGCCGAACTGCCGCGCCCCTCGGTCGAGATCGAGGCGCTCGTGCCGTACACCCACGGCAAGCTGGTCGCCCGCGCCCACTCCGAGGGCGAGGTGATCTCCGAGGAGCACACCCCGGAGGGCACCCAGCTCAAGGTGCGGGTGCACGAGGAACTGGCGGCGGAACTCGCGCCGTACGTCCCGGCACCGCTGGCCTGACGGTCGTAGCGCAGCACGTCCTGAGGCTCGCCCCGGATCACCCGGGGCGAGCCTCAGTCGCGTCTACTGCCCTGCGAACTTCTTGCTGACCGAGTCGTACACACCCTTGGCCACATCGCCCAGCCGCGGACCCGCCAGCCAGCCCGAAGTCACCGGGCCGATCGAGGTGTTGGACACCAGCGCCGGCTTGCCGTCCGTGCCCGTCTCCACCCAGCCGCCGCCGGAGGAACCACCGGTCATGCTGCAGCCGATGCGGTACATCGTCGGGTCCGAGGCGTTGATCGACAGCCGCCCGGGCTTGTCCGCGCACTGGTACAGCGTCGAACCGTCGTACGGCTTCGCCGCGGGATAGCCGGTCGCCGTGATGCTCGACACCTTCGGCACAGCGGGCGCGTCGAAGTTCACCGGCAGCGCCGAACCGACCGTCTCCTCAAGGGACTTGCCCCCGCTGCCCTTCTCGGGCGTCACATGGATCACGGCGTAGTCGTACGACGAGCCCTGCCCACCCGTCTCGCCGCCCTGGTCGATCCACTGCTGCGAGGTCTGCGCCCAGTCGGCCCACCAGACGCCGTACGGAGCGACCTGGGCCCGGGTGGCCGTCTCCAACTGGGCTGTCGACATACCCGAGTTGTTGTACGACGGCACGAACGCGAGGTTGCGGTACCAGCCGCCCTTCTTGCCGGCGTGCACGCAATGGCCCGCCGTCCACACCAGGTTGGACTTGCCCGGGTGCGCCGGGTCCTCCACGACCGTCGCCGAGCAGACCATCGTGCCCTCGGGGGCATCGAAGAACACCTTGCCCGCCGTCGCCGCGTTGGCGTGGTACGTAGGCGACACGGCCTTCGCGTCCACCACCGCGGGCGTCGGGTCGGTCACGCCCTGGTCACCGGAGATGTCGTTGGTGTCGACACCCTTGTCCGGGTCGTTTGCGTCCCGCATCCGGCCGGAACTCCACAGCCCGTCGATGATCGGGTTGATGTAGTCGTTGGCCTCGCGCAGCCAGTCGTCCTTGTCCCAGTTCTTCCAGGCGCCGTGCTTCCACTTGTCGATGTCGATCCCGTGCTCTTTGAGCTTGTTCTTGATGTCGTCCGGGATCTTGATCTTGCCGTCACCGGTGTCACCGCTGGTCGCCGACGCGGTGGCCTGGCCGTCCGCCTTGGTGTCACCGGAGCCGCAGGCCGTCGCGGTGAGCGCGAGCGCCGAGGCGAGAGCAACGGCGGTCAGTACGGGGGTGGTTCCGCGACGCGCACCCCTCCCACGCCGGGCGGTGAAGGACGGCCGTATCGATCGCATGGTCTTGACTCCCCCTGGAGTGAACGGATGGTGCGCCACGGCTGTGATCTCAGCCGGAACTCATGGTGAGTTCACGCCGAACTCACGACCTTCGGGAACGGCATCACACACTATGCGCTCGCTGTGGGGGACTTCCGACGGAACGGCAACGGTTTCGCTACGGCAAGGATCTTGAAGCAACCCGTAACCCGTTGGGCGGTACGGGAGTTGGCTTCGACAGGGGCGGAGGGGGCTGCTGTTCGGTGGGTGGTCCGCTGTGCCCGGGGCGACGCGAGATCTCACATCCCGAGGAACAGTCTTGAACCCCACATCCACCTCTGACAGCCACTCCCACCCGCACACCCTGGCGGTGGCGTCGACCGAGTCCGTCCCCCGGCAGCAGCCGCGCAGCCCGGAAGCGGGCAGGCCCCGAGGCACGGACGCCGACCTCCTGGAACATCCGGACCCCGGAACTGCCGCCCAGGCAGCGGCCGTCGAGAACCTGCTGCGCTGCTGGGTGCGCGAAACGAACCTCCCCGCCCCATGCGACGGCACCCTCCGCATCCCCCTCCCCGCCAGCGGCACGGCCCTCCACGCCCAGGTCCACTACTGGTCCCCGACGGGCTGGCACCGCTTCGGCCCTCCGTACCTGTCCAATGCTCCCCACAGCGCGCCACCGGCCGACGCGCTGACGATCGCGGCGCTGCTCGCCAGGGAGACGGCCGCGCGCGACGGCGACGCCGCACGGGAATCGGCGGTGGCAGTTGCGACGACACCCGACACCGGCACCGATCTGGTGGCCCGGGTCGCCGACTCCCTCCGACGTACCGTCACTTTCATCACCGACCGCCGCGCACACCCGTCCGACGGCCCAGACCTCTTCCTCTCCGCCGAACAGGCACTGCTCCTCGGGCACCCGCTCCACCCGACCCCGAAGAGTCGAGAGGGTCTCTCCGAGGCCGAAGTCCGGCTGTACTCACCGGAGTTGCGCGGCTCCTTCGCACTGCACTGGCTGGCCGTCGCCCCCTCCGTACTCGCCACCGACTCGGCCTGGACGGAACGCGGCCGACCTGTCTCCGCCGCCCGGCTCACGGCCCGACTCGCCGGAACCGGACTGCCGTTGCCGGACGGACACGCGGCACTGCCCCTGCACCCCTGGCAGTGGCGCGAGATCCGACACCGCGCCGACATCGCGGCCCTGCTCGACGCCGGTTCCATCCAGGACCTCGGTCCCTACGGCACCCCGTGGCACCCCACGTCCTCCGTGCGAACCGTCCATCAATCCGGCGCCCCCGCCATGCTCAAGCTGTCCTTGGGCCTCCGCATCACCAACTCCCGTCGTGAGAACCTCCGCAAAGAACTCCATCGCGGCGTAGAAGTGCACCGCCTGCTGCGCAGCGGACTGTCCCAGCAGTGGCAGGCCGTCCACCCGGGCTTCGACATCGTCCGTGACCCGGCCTGGCTGGCCGTCGACGCGCCGGCGGACGGGTGCGGTGCCGACCGGGGCCAAGGGAGCGCGGGCGGTACCCGTGTGCCCCTGCCCGGAATCGACGTGGTGATCCGGCACAACCCGTTCGGCCCGTCCGACGACGTCTCCTGTGTCGCCGGGCTTGTGTCGCCCCGGCCGTACACCGCGCGGAGGGGCAACGTCGGCGGACCGCAGGCGACTTCGCGGACCGGCAACTCCGGCCACGCCGCGTCCGGTGCGCCTCCGCTGCGGTCCCGGCTGGCCGAAGTCGTCACCGGCCTCGCCGAGCGGACCGGCCGGCCCCGTGAAGCAGTCGCCGCCGAGTGGTTCCTGCGCTACCTGGAGCAGGTCGTCCGTCCCGTGCTGTGGCTGGACGGCGAGGCGGGCATCGCCCTGGAGGCACACCAGCAGAACACGCTGCTCCTGCTGGACGGTGCGGGCTGGCCCGCAGGGGGCCGCTACCGCGACAACCAGGGCTACTACTTCCGGGCGTCCCGGCGCGCGGAACTCGACGCCCGCCTGCCCGGCATCGGCGAACGCAGCGACACCTTCGTCTCCGACGAGGTCACCGACGAACGCTTCGCGTACTACCTCGCGATCAACAACGTTCTCGGTCTCATCGGAGCGTTCGGTTCCCAAGGTCTCGCCGACGAAGGGCTGTTGCTCTCCGCCTTCCGCCGCTTCCTCCGTGACGTGGCCTCCGGTCCCACCCCGCTGCGCACCTCCCTGCCGGCCCGCCTGCTCGACTCACCCGTCCTGCGCTGCAAGGCCAACCTCCTGACCCGACTGCACGGCCTCGACGAACTCGTCGGCCCGGTCGACACCCAGTCCGTCTACGTCACCATCGCCAACCCCCTTCATTCCTGACCACCCTCAACTCCCTTTGCCGCTGAGGAACATGACCCACCCCGTCTCCTGAGAGGAGCGCGACCGTGCCTCCCACCGACGCGAGCGCTGACACCGCGACCGCCCCCGGCTCCGACGCGAGTGCCGGTCGGAGCCCGGCCACGGACGGCGAGGACACCCTCCACCTCCGCCTGCCCGAGGAGTTCCTCGCGCTCTGCGCCAAGGCGGACGCGGACGCCACCCGCGACGAACTCCTCGACCGTGTCGGAGACTGGGGGAGGACCCGTACATCCGTGGGAGCCTTCGAGCTCGTCCCCGTAGGGATCGAACGCGACCTGCAGCTGATCACCCGCTGGATGAACGACCCCGCAGTCGCGGCGTTCTGGGAACTGGCCGGCCCTCAGACGCTCACCGAGGCCCATCTGCGTACCCAAATCGCCGGCGACGGACGCAGCGTTCCCTGCCTCGGCGTGCTGGACGGCAGCCCGATGAGTTACTGGGAGATCTATCGGGCGGACCTCGACCCCCTGGCCCGCCACTACCCCGCCCGACCGCACGACACCGGCATCCACCTGCTCGTCGCTGACGCCGTCGACAGGGGACGAGGGGTGGGCAGCGCCCTCCTCCGGGCCGTAGCCGACCTCGTACTCGACAAGCGCCCCGCCTGCGCCCGAGTCGTCGCCGAACCGGACCTTCGCAACACCCCCTCCGTAGCCGCGTTCCTGAGCGCCGGTTTCCGGTTCTCCGCCGAGGTGGACCTGCCGGCCAAGCGGGCCGCCCTCATGATCCGGGACCGTTCCGTGCGCGATCTGCTGTAGCGCCATGCGGCGCCGCCATCACTTTTGGTACACCGCCCGGCCCGATCCGGTTCCACCTCGCCCAAACCAATCCCCGTTCGATCCCACCCAATCCCCGTTCGATCCGACCCGATCTCCATCCGATCCCCACCCGAACGAAAACCGCCCCCTCCGAAAGCCCACCGGTCTTGATCCACCCCCTCTCTCAGCCTTGATCGGACTGTTGTCAGTCCCGCCCCGTAGGGTTGGTCGCGCTATGACGAAGCCCTCACTCCCCGAACTCCTGCATGCTGCCGTCACTGCCGTCGGCGGTTCGGAGCGCCCCGGCCAGGTGACCATGGCCGAAGCCGTCGCGGAGGCGATCGACGACGGCTCCCATCTGCTGATCCAGGCCGGCACCGGTACCGGAAAGTCGCTCGGCTACCTGGTGCCCGCGCTCGCGCACGGGGAGCGTGTGGTCGTGGCGACCGCCACCCTCGCGCTCCAGCGCCAGCTGGTGGAGCGCGACCTGCCGCGCACGGTCGACGCACTGCATCCCCTGCTGCGCCGCCGCCCCCAGTTCGCGATGCTCAAGGGCAGGTCGAACTACCTGTGCCTGCACCGCCTCCACGAGGGCGTGCCGCAGGACGAGGAGGAGGGCCTCTTCGACCAGTTCGAGGCTGCGGGCCCCACCAGCAAGCTGGGCCAGGACCTGCTGCGGCTGCGCGACTGGACGGACGGGACCGAGACCGGCGACCGCGACGACCTCACGCCCGGCGTCTCCGACCGCGCCTGGGCGCAGGTGTCGGTGTCCTCGCGCGAGTGCCTGGGCGCCCAGAAATGCGCCTACGGAGCGGAGTGTTTCGCCGAGGCGGCCCGCGAGCGCGCCAAGCTCGCCGACGTCGTCGTCACGAACCACGCGCTGCTCGCGATCGACGCGATCGAAGGCGCCCCCGTCCTCCCGCAGCACGAGGTGCTGATCGTCGACGAGGCCCATGAACTGGTCTCAAGAGTCACCGGAGTTGCCACCGGCGAGCTCACCCCGGGCCAGGTCAACCGCGCGGTGCGCCGCGCCGCGAAGCTGGTCAACGAAAAGGCGGCCGACCAGCTCCAGACCGCCGCCGAGGGCTTCGAGCGGCTCATGGAGCTCGCCCTGCCGGGCCGCCTTGAGGAGATCCCGGAGGACCTCGGTTACGCGCTCATGGCACTGCGGGACGCCTGCCGTACGGTGATCTCCGGGATCGGCGCCACCCGCGACAAGTCCGTGCAGGACGAGGACGCGGTCCGCAAGCAGGCGCTGGCCTCCGTGGAGGCCGTGCACGACGTGGCGGAGCGCGTCACCAACGGCTCCGAGTGGGACGTCGTCTGGTACGAACGCCACGACCGCTTCGGTGCCTCCCTGCGCGTCGCCCCCATGTCCGTGTCGGGCCTGCTGCGGGAGAAGCTCTTCGCGGATCGCTCGGTCACCCTGACCTCCGCGACGCTGAAGCTCGGCGGCGACTTCAACGGCGTAGGAGCGTCCCTGGGCCTCGCCCCCGAGGGCACAGCGGGCGACGAGCTCCCGCAGTGGAAGGGCGTCGACGTGGGCTCGCCCTTCGACTACCCGAAGCAGGGCATCCTGTACGTCGCCAAGCACCTGTCGCGTCCCGCGCGGGACGGCGATCGCGCCGACATGCTGGACGAGTTGACCGAGTTGATCCAGGCGGCGGGCGGTCGCACCCTGGGCCTCTTCTCCTCGATGCGGGGTGCCCAACTCGCCGCCGAGGAGCTGCGCTCCCGAATCCCCGAGTACCCGATCCTGCTCCAGGGCGAGGAGACGCTCGGCGAGCTGATCAAGAACTTCGCGGCCGACCCGAAGACCTGTCTCTTCGGCACGCTGTCCCTCTGGCAGGGCGTCGATGTCCCCGGCCCCAGCTGCCAGTTGGTCGTCATGGACAAGATCCCGTTCCCGCGTCCCGACGACCCGCTGATGAGCGCCCGCCAGAAGGCCGTCGAGGACGCCGGGGGCAACGGCTTCATGGCGGTGGCCGCGACGCACGCCGCGCTGCTCATGGCCCAAGGCGCCGGCCGTCTCGTCCGGGCATCGGGCGACCGGGGTGTGGTCGCCGTACTGGATCAGCGGCTGGCGACCGCCCGCTACGGCAGCTATCTCAAGGCGTCACTGCCCGACTTCTGGTACACCACGGACCGTAACCAGGCCCGGAGGTCGCTGGCCGCGATCGACGCTAAGGCGAAGCAGGCGGAGGCGGAGGCGGAAGCGGAGACGGAGTGAACGACGGTTGCCCTGGTGTCTCAGGGCAACCGCCGATCCACAGCGGCTCCCGCCGGACCCGGGACAGCACAGGACCCCGGAACCGGCGCAGGGGTCCCGGGGTCCGGTCAGGGGGCCGGGCCGATACGGCCCCGCCCGCCGCGGCCGTCACACGCGCCGCAGCACCGCCACCACCTTGCCGAGGATCGTCGCGTCGTCACCGGGGATCGGCTCGTACGCGGAGTTGTGCGGGAGGAGCCAGACATGGCCGTCCTCGCGCTTGAAGCGCTTGACGGTGGCCTCGCCCTCGAGCATGGCGGCCACGATGTCGCCGTTCTCCGCGACCGGCTGGCGGCGTACGGTGACCCAGTCACCGTCGCAGATCGCCGCCTCGATCATCGAGTCACCGACGACCTTGAGGACGAACAGCTCACCGTCACCGACCAGTTGGCGGGGGAGGGGGAAGACGTCCTCGACCGACTCCTCCGCGAGGATCGGGCCACCGGCGGCGATCCGGCCCACCAGCGGGACGTACGACGCGGCCGGCTTGCCCGCGGTGTCCGTGGGCTGCACCGACGAGGACTGGTCGGAGCCGCGGACCTCGTACGCGCGCGGGCGGTGCGGGTCGCGGCGCAGGAAGCCCTTGCGCTCCAGTGCCATCAGCTGGTGTGCGACCGAGGACGTGCTGGACAGGCCGACCGCCTGTCCGATCTCGCGCATCGACGGCGGGTAGCCCCGTCGCTGCACCGAGTCCCTGATGACCTCGATCACCCGGCGCTGCCGGTCCGTGAGCCCCGAGCTGTCCGCCCGGATGCCGGGAGGTCGGCCCGGCAGCGAGCGCTTGTGTCCCTCGGGATTCGCGGCTTCGTTCATTGCATGCACCGGCTCGAGTCGGCCCTGGGAGCGATCCTGGGCAGTGATGGTGGCACTGTCTGCGGTGGTGGTCACGTCGGCCCCTCTCGATGTTCTCCCTGCTGGACAACGGTAGTTGCTTTCGAAAGGTTGCGCCAAACACACGTTCGAGTGAAAAAACGCGGATAGCCTGCCGCGATCATGTGTCTGGGTGTATGGCCAGCGCGTCACCTGACGGACAAAGGGGCCCATTGCCGGGCCCTTCGCCGCGCGGGTGGTGACCTTGCGGGTTGTCGCCCCAGTCTGCCACCCGGTGTTCCGGCGGCCGGGGGCCGGTCCGGGTCTGTGCGGGAGCCCCACGTCTTCTCCGTGCCGCGCTCACGGTATCTCCGTAAGTGCCCTGGCGGTACGGGTGTGCGCCCGCGTGTTCGGGGCGACGGTATGGCCGTATGGCACATGCCAATACGGGTGCGACACGCGCGTACGGCGTGTTTGTGTAAGCCAATCACCACATCTAGTGGTTGGATTGCGGCAGCAGCCCAGAAGTTGTGGTCCCCCGGGTCTCCATCGTCTCGGCCATCGCCTATGCTTGGGGCTGCTTCGAGAGGCCCAAGGGGTCTTACGAGGCTATTGAGTCTGCTGTGAGGGAGGGTTGGAGACCATGCACTGCCCCTTCTGCAGGCACCCCGACAGCCGTGTCGTCGACAGCCGTACGACGGACGACGGCACGTCGATCCGCCGGCGCCGCCAGTGCCCTGACTGCTCCCGTCGTTTCACGACCGTGGAGACGTGCTCGCTCATGGTGGTCAAGCGGTCCGGAGTCACCGAGCCTTTCAGCCGTACCAAGGTCATCAACGGTGTGCGCAAGGCATGCCAGGGACGGCCTGTCACCGAGGACGCACTCGCCCAGCTCGGCCAGCGGGTCGAAGAAGCGGTGCGGGCCACCGGAAGTGCCGAACTGACCACCCATGACGTCGGGCTGGCCATACTCGGCCCGTTGCAGGAACTCGACCTCGTCGCCTATCTGCGATTCGCCTCCGTCTACCGGGCGTTCGACTCGTTGGACGATTTCGAGGCCGCGATCGTGGAACTGAGGGAAGCGACGCCAGGCCCCGCCGCGGACGACGAAGACGCGGGATCGGGGAGCCAGGAAGACGACGGCGGGCCCGGAGGGACTGTTCAGGTCCCGGTGCCCGCCCACTCCGCCGACTGACCGGCGGGCCGGAACCGGGCGGAGACCCCGGATCCGGCCGGACGGCGGCGGACCAGGACTTGTCGCGGAGCCATGAGCGTGTGGGCTGCCGTGACACCAGACAAACACTCTGCCACGGGAACATCGTGGCATTTCAGGGCGTTTTTGCCTGTACAGGGAGGCGGCATGACAGAGACGGCGAGCGGTCCGGCACGAGGTTCCCGCACGAAGGGCACCAAGACCACCAAGGGACTGCGCATCGAGCGTATTCACACCACCCCCGGCGTGCATCCGTACGACGAGGTGGAGTGGGAGCGTCGTGACGTCGTCATGACCAACTGGCGCGACGGCTCGGTCAATTTCGAGCAGCGTGGCGTCGAGTTCCCCGCCGAATGGGCGGTGAACGCGGTCAACATCGTCACCAGCAAGTACTTCCGCGGTGCCGTGGGCACCCCGCAGCGCGAGGTGAGCCTCAAGCAGCTCATCGACCGCATCGTGAAGACGTATCGGAAGGCCGGCGAGGACCACAAGTACTTCGCCTCGCCCGCCGACGCCGAGATCTTCGAGCACGAGCTGGCGTACGCCCTCCTGCACCAGGTCTTCAGCTTCAACAGCCCCGTGTGGTTCAACGTGGGCACCCCCCAGCCCCAGCAGGTCTCGGCCTGCTTCATCCTGGCCGTCGACGACTCCATGGAGTCGATCCTCGACTGGTACAAGGAAGAGGGCATGATCTTCAAGGGCGGTTCCGGCGCGGGCCTGAACCTGTCCCGCATCCGCTCCTCCAAGGAACTGCTCTCCTCCGGTGGCAACGCCTCGGGACCGGTCTCCTTCATGCGCGGTGCCGACGCCTCCGCGGGCACCATCAAGTCCGGTGGCGCCACCCGCCGCGCGGCCAAGATGGTCATCCTGGACGTCGACCACCCCGACATCGAGGACTTCATCCAGACCAAGGTCAAGGAAGAAGAGAAGATCCGCGCCCTGCGCGACGCGGGCTTCGACATGGACCTGGGCGGCGACGACATCACGTCGGTGCAGTACCAGAACGCCAACAACTCGGTCCGCGTGAACGACACGTTCATGAAGGCCGTCGAGAACGGCGACAAGTTCGGGCTGACGTCCCGTATGACCGGCGAGGTCATCGAGGAGGTCGACGCCAAGGAGCTGTTCCGCAAGATGGCCGAGGCCGCCTGGGCCTGCGCCGACCCGGGCATCCAGTACGACGACACCATCAACCAGTGGCACACGTGCCCGGAGTCCGGCCGTATCAACGGCTCGAACCCGTGCAGCGAGTACATGCACCTGGACAACACGTCCTGCAACCTCGCCTCGCTGAACCTGATGAAGTTCCTCAAGGACGACGGCAAGGGCCACCAGTCCTTCGAGGTCGAGCGCTTCGCCAAGGTCGTCGAGCTCGTCATCACCGCGATGGACATCTCCATCTGCTTCGCGGACTTCCCGACGCAGAAGATCGGCGAGAACACGCGCGCGTTCCGCCAGCTCGGCATCGGCTACGCCAACCTCGGCGCCCTGCTGATGGCGACCGGCCACGCGTACGACTCCGACGGCGGCCGTGCCCTCGCGGGTGCCATCACCTCCCTGATGACCGGCACGTCGTACAAGCGCTCCGCCGAACTCGCCGCGGTCGTCGGCCCGTACGACGGCTACGCCCGCAACGAGCAGCCGCACCTGCGCGTCATGAAGCAGCACGCCGACGCCAACACCACGGCCCCGCGCGTGGACGACCTGGACACGCCGATCTGGGCTGCCGCCACGGAGGCCTGGCAGGACACGCTGCGCCTCGGCGAGAAGAACGGTTTCCGTAACTCGCAGGCGTCCGTCATCGCCCCGACCGGCACCATCGGTCTCGCGATGTCCTGCGACACCACGGGACTTGAGCCCGACCTCGCCCTGGTCAAGTTCAAGAAGCTCGTCGGCGGCGGCTCGATGCAGATCGTCAACGGCACCGTCCCGCAGGCCCTGCGCCGCCTGGGCTACCAGGAGGAGCAGATCGAGGCGATCGTCGCCCACATCGCCGACAACGGCAATGTGATCGACGCCCCGGGCCTCAAGACCGAGCACTACGAGGTGTTCGACTGCGCCATGGGCGAGCGCTCCATCTCCGCGATGGGCCACGTCCGCATGATGGCCGCCATCCAGCCCTGGATCTCCGGCGCGCTCTCCAAGACGGTCAACCTGCCGGAGACGGCGACCGTCGAGGACGTCGAAGAGGTCTACTTCGAGGCCTGGAAGATGGGCGTCAAGGCGCTCGCGATCTACCGCGACAACTGCAAGGTCGGCCAGCCCCTCTCCGCCAAGACCAAGGACAAGGAGAAGGCCGAGGTCACGGCGAAGGCCGAGGAGACCATCCGGACCGCGGTCGAGAAGGTCGTCGAGTACCGCCCCGTCCGCAAGCGCCTCCCCAAGGGCCGCCCGGGCATCACGACCTCCTTCACGGTCGGCGGCGCCGAGGGCTACATGACCGCCAACTCCTACCCGGACGACGGTCTCGGCGAGGTCTTCCTGAAGATGTCCAAGCAGGGCTCCACCCTCGCGGGCATGATGGACGCCTTCTCGATCGCCGTCTCCGTGGGCCTGCAGTACGGCGTCCCCCTGGAGACGTACGTCTCGAAGTTCACCAACATGCGCTTCGAGCCGGCCGGCATGACGGACGATCCGGACGTGCGGATGGCGCAGTCGATCGTCGACTACATCTTCCGCCGCCTGGCGCTCGACTTCCTCCCCTTCGAGACGCGCTCCGCGCTCGGCATCCACTCCGCCGAGGAGCGCCAGCGTCACCTGGAGACCGGTTCGTACGAGCCGACCGAGGACGAGGTCGACGTCGAGGGCCTGGCCCAGTCGGCGCCGCGTGCCCAGGAGTTGAAGGCGGTGGCCACGCCGAAGGCCGTCGTCGAGGCGGCCAAGCCCGCCCCGCAGCAGGCGCACACCAGCGCCGAACTGGTGGAGATGCAGCTGGGCATCCAGGCGGACGCCCCGCTCTGCTTCTCCTGCGGTACGAAGATGCAGCGGGCCGGTTCCTGCTACATCTGCGAGGGATGCGGCTCCACCAGCGGATGCAGCTGAGCCAGGGCATCTGCTTGAAGTGAACTAGCTGGTCAGGGCGGTGGAGTCGGTGTTCCGGCTTCGCCGCCCTCGGCTTTTCCCGCCCCGGGGAGAATCCGGTTTCCCAGCAGAACGATCAGCGGTTAATCTCCCTCAGCGCGCATAGCGTGCGCACAGGGGAGGGTGGGGGACATGGCCGACGATTTCGTCGAGCCCGAAAAGGGTATGCGGGCGGGGGCCCAGGCAGTCGCGGCGATCGTGGTGGTCGGCGGTGTCGTGGGTGGTCTGTGGGGACTCGGGGGAGTCCTGCCGAAGACGACGCAGGACACCAAGCCGGCGATCTGCTCGGCGAGTACGGACAAAACCCTGCCGGCGAAGTATGTCTCGCCGACAGCGCTCTGCACCGCGCTGAACCGCGCGGACCTACCGGTGCTCCTGGGGACTCCGGACGAACACGCGGAGACCGCCTCGGGCAGCGCGGGCTGGATGACGCTGGCCGGCGGCACGAAGATCGCCAGCCCTGAGGCCGACGTGGACCTGAGGACGTACTCCGTGCGGCTGTCGGCGTCCTACGACGACATCCCCGTCGCCCAGGCGGCCCGCTACGTGGACTCGACCTCGCAGGTGAAGAAGGTCCTGGGGCACCCGGCCGTCCTCTACTCGGACCGGACCGTCGCCATCAGCTTCAACCTCGGCGGCGGCAAGGCCAGTACGGGCCCCGGAGGCATCGCCCGCAGCCTGCTGGTCTCCACGAGCGCCAAGGACGGCGGCGACTCCTTCGAGATATCCATCTGGCGCCAGGACGACGTGCCGCCGGACGACGAGGCGCTGTTCCGTATCGCCGAGGCGGTGCTGCCGACGGTCCCGGGCTGGACCGCCGGCTGACACGTTGCCCGGGGCGGGGCTCAGGACTGCCGAGCCCTGCCCATCGTCCTGGTGAAGGTCGCCGGGTCGTCGTCGAAGCCCTGGATGCCGGGATGGAAGTCCCAGCTTCCGGACTCGTCCCGGGTGAACTCCCCGACCGTCGCCGCCGTCGCACCGAGGACGTCACCGAAGTCCTCCTCGGTGAGGACGCTGTACCCCTCGCGGATGCGCAGCTTCGGGTTGAGGACGTTCACGAATGTGCGGTGGGCCACCCGCTGCTGGATGACGACACCGACCACCACGCGCGCGTACCGGTCGGCGAGCCGGTCGAGTTCCAGCGTCATGACCTCGTCCCAGCCGAAGCCCTTGCCGTCCTTGCTGTCGCGGTTGAGATAGATGGTGCCGTCGGGGGACCGGCTGTCGAAGTACACCGCGTATGCGGGAGTGCCGTAGAGATCGTTCGCCACATACGTGGTGGCAACGATGTCCAGATCGACAGGCGGTTGCCCGGTGGGACTCGGATCCCACTGGAGCCCGACTTCCGCCTTGCGGATCCCCTTGTTGAGGCCGTTCACCACAGTTCCCCTTCCCCGTGCGCCTCGATCGCGCGCCCCAACTGCCGGGCGATCAGCGTTCGTTGTCCATCGTGCCACGCGCGCGGGGGCGTATGCGCGGACGATCTCCGCCGGAGCGTGACCGGCGCCACGCTCCGTGGCCTTACGATGGCGCGGTGCTGGTCAAGTGGATTCGCTGCACCGTGATGGACCGCCGCGGCTTCGAGCGCGGGCAGCGAAAGTGGGCGGGGCTTCTGGGGGAGCCGGGATTTCGGGGACAGGGGGGCGGCTGGAGCAGAGCGCGGCCAGGAGTGGCACACATTTTCGCGTTCTGGGAAAGCCGTGCCTTCTACGACTCCTTCATGGCCCGATCCCACGACCGGCTGGCGTCGGCCCAGGCGGGCACCTTCAAGGACGCGCAGGTCAAGCTGTTCGACCACCGCTTCGACGTGAAGACCGGCTTCGAGCCGCGCTTCACCGACGCCGACCTGGTGCGAGTGGCCCTGTGCCGTGTCCACGAGGAGCGCGCCGAGCACTTCACGCTGATGCAGGAGAAGGTGTGGAACCCCGCGATGGCCGGCTCCCCGGGCATGCTCCGCGGGCTGTTCGGCGAGGCGCCGGGGCACGAGTTCATGGTGCTCTCGATGTGGCACTCGGCCGCCGAACACGGCAAATACCGCACCGAGCGAGTGGAACGGCTCGCACTGAGGGCCCAGATCGAGGCGGACGTGGCGTCCCTCACGGGGGACATCGTGGAGCTGGAACCGAGCTGGACGGTTTGAAATCCGGACTGACGGGAGCACCGTCACCGACGTCCCGGTGTGTGAATCGTGCGCCCCTATGTGGCCCATCGGGCAGAATTCGTGTGACCTACGCCGTATGGAGCCCGTACGAGTGCTCGATATGCCACCACTGGATCTAGGGTTTTGGCATGGCACGACCACGGCGCATCGTCCTTGTCCGGCACGGCGAGTCAACGGGCAATGTTGATGACACCGTGTACGAGCGTGAACCCGACCATGCCCTGGCGCTGACCGACCAGGGATGGCGTCAGGCCGAGGAGACCGGCAAGCGGCTGCGGGAGGTGTTCGGCCGCGAGCGCATCAGCGTGTACGTCTCCCCGTACCGCCGCACCCACGAGACCTTCCGGGCCTTCCACCTCGACCCCGACCTCGTACGCGTACGCGAGGAACCCAGGCTCCGCGAACAGGACTGGGGGAACTGGCAGGACCGGGACGACGTACGCCTCCAGAAGGCGTACCGGGACGCCTACGGGCACTTCTTCTACCGCTTCGCCCAGGGCGAGTCCGGCGCCGACGTCTACGACCGGGTCGGCGGCTTCCTGGAGAGCCTGTACCGCAGCTTCGAGGCCCCGGACCACCCGCCCAACGTGCTGCTGGTGACACACGGCCTGGCGATGCGACTCTTCTGCATGCGCTGGTTCCACTGGACGGTCGCGGAGTTCGAGTCGCTGTCCAATCCGGGGAACGCCGAGATGCGGATGCTCGTTCTCGGAGACGACGGCCGGTACGCGCTGGACCGGCCGTTCGACAGCTGGCGGGATCCGGAGCCGTACGGGATCAGTGGGTAGGCTGGCGGACCGATGACAACCGACTCCTATTCGAATTCTTCCGACTCCTCCAATCCTTCCGATTCTCCTGACTCTCCCGGCGGGCGCCTGGGCCGCGCCCTGGCCAGCCTGCGCGGACTCGCCGTGGGGGACGCGCTGGGCTCCCAGTTCTTCGTCCCCGTGAACTACCCGCTCCTCAAGCGCCGTGAGCTGCCCCCGGACCCCTGGCAGTGGACGGACGACACGGAGATGGCCTGCTCCGTGGTCGCGGTCCTCGCCGCCCACCACCGTGTCGACCAGGACGCCCTGGCCCACTCCTTCGCGCAGCACCACGACTTCGACCGCGGCTACGGCCCCGCCGTCAACCGATTGCTGCGCCTCGTCCGCGAGGGCGGCGACTGGCGCGAGCTGTCCGCCGCGCTCTTCAACGGACAGGGCTCATGGGGCAACGGCGCGGCGATGCGCATCGCACCCCTGGGCGCCTGGTACGCGGACGACCCCGAGCAGGCGACCCACCAGGCCGAGATCTCGGCCTACCCCACGCACCAGCACCGTGAGGGCGTCGTCGGCGCCATGGCCGTCGCCGCGGCAGCCGCACTGACCGCAGCCCCTGGCGGCCCGCCGAGCGCCGAGGCACTCCTCGACGGCGTCATCGCCCTCGTCCCGAAGAGCGCCGTCGGCACGGGACTGCGGCGCGCCCGCGACATGCTCGACTACGCCGATGCCGACACCGTCGCGGCGGTGCTGGGCTGCGGACGTCGTACGACAGCGCACGACACGGTCCCCTTCGCGCTCTGGTCGGCCGCTCGCGGTCTCGGCGACTACGCACAGGCGTTCTGGACCACCGCGCAGGTCGGCGGGGACGTGGACACCACCTGCGCCATCGTGGGCGGCGTGATCGCCGGCGGGAAGGCCGGGACGCCGCCCGCCGAGTGGGTGGAGCGGACGGAGGCCCTGCCGGGCTGGGCGCCGACAGCCGCCTGACGGCTCCGACGTCCCTGTCGGCAGCGCCACCCGCACGCGACGGAAACTCTCTGTGCCCGATGGGAACTCTGCGTGACCGCCCGGCCGTTGTCCTGGCAGTCGCTGTGTGACACATGAGTCCACACAGGACAGACAGGACGCGAGAGTTGCGGGGGTGGTCATGGGGTTTTCGCCGATGCCGAGGCAGGTGCTGTTGCCGGTCGGTCGGGCCCGCGTCGGGCCCGACCGGTCAGCCGATCCCCGGACCCGCCGTGCCCGCGAGGGCGTCGAGGTCGCTCTTGCGGACCCGGATCACCAACCAGGCCGTGACCAGGGCGAGTACGGCCATCGCGGCGGCCGGGATGAAGGCCGTCGAGATGCCGTGCGCGAGCACCTCGTGCCCCCAAGGCGCGGGCAGCTGGTGCGACTTGGCGAACTCCTGCTTCTGCTCCGCCGAACCGTCGGCCAGGAACTTCGGCAGCTGCTTCTTCGCCTCGTCCCTGCTGGCCGAGCCGAACACCGTGGTCAGGATGGACAGACCGAGCGAACCGCCCACCTGCTGCATGGCGTTGAGGAGCGCGGACGCGGCGCCCGCCTCGTGCGGGGCGACACCGGACACCGCGGTGATCGTCAGCGTCACGAAGTTCAGGCCCATGCCGAAGCCGAACACGAGCATGGGGCCGAGCACTCCGCCGACGTACGAGCTGTCCGAGCTGATGAGGGTCTGCCAGGCCAGCCCGATCACCGCGAGGGTCGACCCGACGAGCATGAACGGCCGTGGTCCGAACCGCGGCAGGAACTGCTGGGACAGCCCCGCGCCGGCCGCGATCACGACCGTCACCGGCAGGAAGGCGAGACCTGCCTGGATCGGGCTGTACCCCAGCACGTTCTGCACGAAGAGCACGATGTAGAAGAACATGCCGAACATCGCGGCGGCCAGGCTCAGCATGATCACGTAGGTGCCCGAGCGGTTGCGGTCGGCGAACATCCTGAGCGGGGTGATCGGTTCCTTGGCCCGCGTTTCGATGATCACGAAGGCCACCAGCAGGACGGCCGCCGCGCCGAAGGATCCGATGGTCAGGCTGTCGCGCCAGCCCTTGTCCGCCGCGCGGATGAAGCCGTAGACGAGGGATGCCATGCCCGCCGTCGAGGTCAGCGCGCCCGCGATGTCGAACCGGCCGGTGTGCCGTTCGGACTCGCTGATGTACAGCGGTGTGAGGACGGCGATCAGCAGACCGATCGGCACGTTGACGAAGAGCACCCAGCGCCAGTCGAGCCACTCGGTGAGCATGCCGCCCGCGAGCAGGCCGATCGCGCCGCCGCCCGCCGAGACCGCGGCGAAGACGCCGAACGCCCTGTTGCGTTCCGGCCCTTCGGGGAACGTGGTGGTGATGAGCGCCAGCGAGGTGGGCGACGCGATCGCGCCACCCACGCCCTGCAGGACGCGTGCGGCCAGCAACTGCCAGGGTTCCTGGGCCAGTCCGCCGAGCAGCGAGGCGAAGGTGAAGAGCAGGATGCCGGTGATGAACACCCGGCGCCGGCCGAGGATGTCGCCGGCCCGGCCACCGAGAAGCAGCAGGCCGCCGAAGGTGAGCGTGTAGGCGCTGACGACCCAAGTGAGGTCGGTGGTGCTGAAACTGAGTGCGGCTTGAATGTGCGGGAGAGCGATGTTCACAATCGTCGCGTCGAGTACCACCATGAGTTGGCAGGCCGCGATGACCGCGAGCGCGATGCCGGGATGTCCCTCCCGGCGGGCCGCTCCTGGTTTTGGCTTCTGGGTCAACTGAGAGGTTGTCACTATGGGTCCCCCACAAGTGTGTTAGTGAACGCCCGCGTTCACTGCCGCGTCAACGGTAGTGAGTCCCCGACAGTGAACGCAAGCGTTCACTTAACTCGCCCGCGTATGACGCGTCCCCCGTCGCTGCCGCGCGACGTGTCCCCCATCCCCGGAATTCCCCATTCCACTGCTCGCTGGAGAGACTCAGATGGTTACTTCGGGCTGGACGGCCGCCCCCGCTCGGGCGACCTCCCTCCGCCGTCGCGGCGCCGTGCTCGAACGCGCGATCCTGGACGCCGCACTGGAGCAACTCAGTACGGTCGGCTGGAACGCCCTCACGATGGAAGGCGTCGCCGCCGGCGCCCAGACGGGCAAGGCCGCGGTCTACCGCCGCTGGTCCTCGAAGGAGGACCTCGTCGCGGACGCGTTGCAGGCCGGACTGCCGAGTCTGGAAGAGATGCCCGACCTCGGCGATGTGCGTGCGGATCTGCTGGCGCTGTGCACGCGGGCGCGCGACGCGATGTTCTCGCGCCCCGGATCCGCCCTGCGCTCAGTGATTCACGAATGCGACATGGCGCAGGCGGAGCGCTTCCACGGCGTGATCATCGAAGGGGTCGTGGAACCGACGCTCCGGCTGATCCGCGACGCCGTCGACCGGGGAATCGAGCGGGGTCAGGCTCGTCCCGACGCTTCCAACAGCTATGTCTTCGACGCCATCCCGGCGATGATGATGTACAGATCGAAGGTGTGCGGCAGTGAATGGAGCGACCAGGAGATCGAGGAAATGCTCGACCAGTTGATGCTTCCGCTGCTCCGGCCGAGCGGTGCCTGAAGCCGGGCCGGGACGCTCTTGAGGGGACCCTGGGAAACCGGGGTGTCGCAGGGGGTCCCGGGCGGCGTACCCTGAGGTCGCCATGCCGTACGAACCACCTACTCACACCGTCGAGCGCTCACTCCGCGCCACGACCGGAGCCAAGGTCATTGCCGGCGTCGACGAGGTGGGGCGCGGCGCGTGGGCCGGCCCCGTCACCGTCTGCGCGGCGGTCACCGGACTGCGCCGACCCCCC
The DNA here is from genome assembly GCF_000376565.1 of Streptomyces hokutonensis. Classification (GTDB taxonomy): domain Bacteria; phylum Actinomycetota; class Actinomycetes; order Streptomycetales; family Streptomycetaceae; genus Streptomyces; species Streptomyces hokutonensis. The sequence goes on from NZ_BARG01000065.1 coordinate 43,270, forward strand.
GAAGGACTCACCGACTCCAAGCTCATCGCGGTCAAGCGCCGTGCCCAACTCGCCGAGGAACTCCGCAAGTGGGTCACGGCGTACGCCCTGGGACACGCCTCCCCGGAGGAGATCGACGACCTGGGGATGACGGCCGCGCTGCGGCTCGCCGCGGTGCGTGCCCTTGAGGCCTTGCCGGTTCGCCCGGACGCGGTCATTCTCGACGGGAAGCATGATTACCTCGGGGCCCCTTGGCGGGTCCGTACGGTGATCAAGGGCGACCAGTCGTGCGTGGCGGTGGCCGCGGCTTCGGTGATCGCCAAGGTTCAGCGCGACAAAATGATGGCCGAACTGGGCATCGACCATGCAGACTTCGCTTTTGCGGCCAACGCCGGGTATCCGTCACCCGTGCACAAGGCCGCGCTGGAGGAGCGGGGCCCCACCCCGTACCACCGGTTGTCGTGGGCTTATCTTGATGCGCTGCCCCAGTGGCGGCACCTCAAGAAGGCCCGCAGTTGGGCGGAGGGAAACGTTCCGGAGATCGAGGGGCAGCTCGGCTTCGACTTCTGACCGTTCCGCTCGCACTCATGTGCCACCCGCCGACGCGAGCGGCGCCAACGTTTGATAAAAATCAGCTCATGCCTCTCATTCCCGAGGAGCCTCAGATTCACGAGAGTGCCCAGGGTCCCCGCGCCACTCCGGCCAGCGGCCGCGTCGCGCCGACCCCCCGTCCCGTACCAGGCCCCCGCCCCGCGGCGCCCTTGCGTCCCGGTCGCCCCGGCCCCCTGCGGCCCACGGCGCCGGTGCAACGCACGCCGCGTGACGTGGCCGCCGTCAAGCCCGGACCGTCCGGTCCGGCTGCCCCCGCCGCTTCCGGCACCGCTGCGGCGACCCCGCAGATCCAGCTCGTCCCGGCCTCGGCCGAGGGTGCGCTGGACGCCGCCGAGGAAGCCGTCGACCTGCTTCTGGAGTCGGGCCGTACCCCCGGTGACGTGCTGGTGATCACCACCGGCGAACCGCACCCGTGGGCCGCCCACGAACTGTCCTTCGGTGAAGCGTCCTACTGGGCGCAGCACGACGCGCGCGACGACGTCTTCTACGCGGACGCCGCCGTCGCGGGCCGGGCCGCGTCCCGACCCGTCGTCGTGGTCGCCGTCAACGGAGGCCTCGACACCGTTGCCGCCACCGCACTGCCGCTGGCCCTCGGCCGGGCCGGCGCCCTGCTGATCGTCTGCGGCGACCCGCAGCAGATCAACTCGGTGCTGGGCGCGGGCGTCTGAGAGCCCTCTCCGGAACGTCCGGAAGGCTCTCTGAGACCGACGGTGGCCACCTCGGGCGCCGTTGCGTCCGGCTGCGCAGGGTGAGCGATTCGCCGTGCCCGTAAGACCGGGCGCGGTTGACGAAGGGTGCCTTCCACAGGCGTTCCGTCCCGTCCCGTGCGTGGTGAATCGGCCGGGCGGGAGTCTTCACCCGGCGCGGCCCGGCGTCGTACGGACTTCTCCTGTAGGGGTCTCGTATCGCCGCCGTACGGTCCGGGCGCGGAGCCCGGACCGGGTTTCAGCGGGCAGCGGCGCGGCGCAGAACCTCCGAGGCGGCGCCGCCGGTGCGGGGCAGCAGGGGCGGTACCTCGGACATGGCGAAAGGTTCCGGCGTCGAGTCCGCGCTCGGGCGTCGGCCGCCACGCCCCTCACCAAGCACCTGCCAGCCGTCACGGGTCAGTGTGATGTACGCCCCGCAGCGCAGCCCGTGCAGTGTGCAGGCGTCGCGCAGCCCCCACATCCACGCCCCGTCCTCCTCCGTCCAACGCGCGTCGCCCTCACGGCAGTAGAGCAGCACGGCGGTGCGCACCGGGGTGCGGCGACGCAGGTCGTGCGGGATGACCCGGCGCAGTTGCGCGAGCAGCGCGTTGCGGAACATCCAGCCGTCGGCCGGGGCGGACCGGCGGACGAACGAGGCGCTCGCGAGCAGCCGCTCGTCCGGGTCGAGGACGGCCACGATCGCGGTCGCCGGTCTCGGGCGGTGCCGGGAGTGCAGCCCGCTGACGACCTCGCGGGGATTGCGCAGCAAGGGGATTCCGGCGGCGGCCCACTCGGAGGGTTCGAGCATACGGGCCAGAGGGTTGGCGGAAGCGGCGGACAGGTCGGCTGACGTCGACGTGGATGCCGCGGAGGACGGAGCGAATCCGAAGGTCACGGTCCTCCCTTCGGCTACGCGCCCACACTGCGGGCGAGGTCGGATTCGGGGGAGCGCACACCGCAGCAGAGCCCTACCGGATCACGGACGAACCGTGCGGGGAGCGGACTCCAATTCTTGCTGTCGAACTGGGATGCGGCAACGAGCAAATGGGGCCACAGCCCCTTATCTGATGGTCTGTGGCTTATATCCCTACCCAATGCGTCGTCCGGCGACGCCTGGGACGTTCGAGCACGACACTTTCGTACGCCATTGAGGTGCGGAAGGTCCAGAGGGTGCAGGTGGGCCAGGGGGCGTGGGGCGCCCGGGACAGGCGGTCGGGACGGCCGGAAGCGCCTCTTTACCGCGGCGGGGGATTGGGCCGTTGTCAGTGGCGTGAGGTTGCATGGGGACATGAGCAACCAGGAGCTGCGTGCCGAAGCCGACGCCATCCTCGCCGAGCTGGTCGGTGATCCGAGTGGTACGGCGCGGCTGCGCGAGGACCAGTGGCAGGCGGTGGCCGCCCTCGTGGAGGAGCGCCGGCGCGCGCTGGTGGTGCAGCGCACCGGCTGGGGCAAGTCGGCGGTGTACTTCGTCGCCACGGCCCTGCTGCGCCGGCGCGGCTCCGGGCCCACGGTGATCATCTCGCCGCTGCTGGCCCTGATGCGCAACCAGGTCGAGTCGGCGGCACGGGCGGGCATCCGGGCGCACACCATCAACTCGGCCAACCCGGAGGAGTGGGAGAGCATCTACGGAGAGGTCGAAAAGGGCGAGACCGACGTCCTCCTCGTCAGCCCGGAGCGGCTCAACTCCGTGGACTTCCGCGACCAGGTGCTGCCCAAGTTGGCCGCCACGACCGGCCTGTTGGTGGTCGACGAGGCCCACTGCATCTCCGACTGGGGACACGACTTCCGCCCGGACTACCGCCGCTTGCGGGCGATGCTGGCCGAACTGCCCACAGGCGTACCGGTGCTGGCCACCACGGCGACCGCCAACGCGCGCGTGACCGCCGATGTGGCCGAGCAGTTGGGCACCGGCGCCGGTGAGGCCCTGGTGCTGCGCGGCCCGCTGGAGCGGGAGAGCCTGCGGCTCGGGGTGGTCCAACTCCCTGACGCCGCTCACCGCCTGGCCTGGCTCGCCGAGCACCTGGACGAGCTGCCGGGCTCGGGGATCATCTACACGCTCACCGTGGCCGCCGCCGAGGAGGCCACCGCCTTCCTGCGGCAGCGCGGCTTCAAGGTGGCCTCGTACACCGGGAAGACGGAGAACGCCGACCGGCTGCAGGCCGAGATCGACCTCCAGGAGAACCGGGTCAAGGCACTGGTCGCCACGTCGGCCCTGGGCATGGGCTACGACAAGCCGGACCTGGGCTTCGTGGTCCACCTCGGCTCGCCCTCCTCGCCGATCGCCTACTACCAGCAGGTGGGCCGTGCCGGGCGCGGAGTGGCCCACGCCGACGTACTGCTCCTGCCGGGCAGGGAGGACGAGGCCATCTGGCGCTACTTCGCCGATACGGCCTTCCCGCCCGAGACACAGGTCCGCCAGACCCTCTCGGCCCTCGCCGATGCGGGACGGCCGCTGTCCGTACCCGCCCTGGAGACGGCGGTGGACCTCCGGCGCAGCCGCCTGGAGACCATGCTGAAGGTCCTGGACGTCGACGGAGCGGTCAAGCGCGTCAAGGGCGGCTGGGCGGCCACGGGAGCCGACTGGGTGTACGACGCCGAGCGGTACGCCTGGGTGGCCAAACAGCGAGCGGCCGAGCAGCAGGCCATGCGCGACTACGTGAGTACGTCCCAGTGCCGGATGGAGTTCCTGCGCCAGCAGCTGGACGACGAAGGGGCGGTGCCCTGCGGCCGTTGCGACAACTGCGCGGGCGCCTGGATCGACGCGTCGGTCTCGGCGGAGACGCTGACCGGGGCGACGAAGGAACTGGACCGCCCGGGCACGGAGATCGAGCCGCGCCGGATGTGGCCGACCGGAATGGCCGCACTGGGCGTCGACCTCAAGGGACGCATCCCGGCGAAGGACCAGTGCTCCACGGGACGTGCCCTGGGGCGGCTCTCGGACATCGGCTGGGGCAACAGGCTGCGCCCACTGCTGGCCGAGAACGCACCCGACGGCCCGGTCCCCGACGACGTCCTGAAGGCCGCGGTGGCGGTCCTCGCCGACTGGGCGCGTTCTCCGGGTGGTTGGGCACCGAACGTCACCGACGCCTCCGCCCGTCCCGTGGGCGTCGTGGCCGTACCGTCCCTGGCCCGCCCGCAACTGGTCGGCTCCCTCGCCCAGGGCATCGCGACCATCGGTCGCCTCCCCCTCCTGGGCACCCTGACGCACACGGGCCCGGACGGCACCCACGGGGCCCGCCGCAGCAACTCCGCCCAACGCCTCAGGGCACTGTCCGACGCCTTCGCCGTCTCCGAGGAACTGACCGCGGCCTTGACTGCCAATCCAGGCCCCGTCCTGCTCGTGGACGACTACACCGACTCCGGCTGGACCCTGGCGGTCGCCGCCCGCCTGCTCCGCCGTGCAGGCAGCGAACAGGTGCTTCCGCTGGTCCTTGCTGCGGCGGGCTGAGATTCCGTAGCGGGATCTGTGCCGGCAGGCGGCCGAGCGGGCGATTCCGGATCGCATGTCCCGGTCGCCCGGGCCGACTTGGCCGCACCGAACTCCATATGACGTGCCCCTGACCGGACTTATCCACAGGCTCAAGCGGAATGGGGCGATTCGCGAGATCGTCAACGCATGACGAATCACAGCGAAACGACCGGATCCTCCGAAAACGGCGACATCGAGCCCACCGCGTACGACCGGCACGGCGCCGACCACCAGGTCACCCTGCGCACCCCGGCCGAACTCGCCGACGCCCTGCCCTACCTCCTCGGATACCGCCCCGAGGACAGCATCGTCCTCGTCGCCCTGCACGATCGCGGCGGCCGGGGCCGGTTCGGCGGCCGAGCCCGGCTGGGCATTCCCGCCGGCGCGGACGACTGGGCCTCCGTGGCACGACAGTTGGCCCACGGCCTGGTCACCGGCAGCGAGCGCAGGGGCACCCGGCCCGAGCAGATGATCGCCTACGTCTGCCAGGAACCGGCGCCCGGCGAGACGGGGCGCCAGGTCATGGAGCGGCTACGTCCGCTGGTGCAGAGTCTGCGCACCGAGTGCGGCCGGCTCGATGTGACGGTCATCGAGGCGCTCTGCATCTCGGACGGCCGTTTCTGGTCCTACTGCTGCCCGATCGAGGGATGTTGCCCCGTCGACGGATCCCCGATGGGCCTGCCCGGCACCTCCGTGCTGGCCGCCGCGGCGACCTACGCGGGACTCCAAGTACGCGGCACACTGCGCGAGTTGCGCAGCAGGCTGCAACCGTGGGAGACCGTCGCCGCGCTGGAGCAGGAAGCCGCCCTCGACGCCGCCGGTTCGGCCCTGGTACCTCGCATCCTCGACGACGCCTACCGCGCGGACGTGGCGCACGAGACGCTGGACCTCGCCCAGCTGATCATCGGCCGGTTCGCCGCGGCACCGCCCGTGTCCGGCCCGCTCCAGTCGGACCTGCGCGACGACGCACTGCTCGCCCACGACGAAGCGGCCACACTGATCCTCGGTCTTCAGGACCGTTCGACCCGCGACCGCGCGGCCGAATGGATGGAGGGCGACGAGGCGGCTGCGGCTCTGCGCCTCTGGCGCGCGCTGGCCCGCCGCTGCGTCGGGCCCTACGGCGAACACGCCGCGGCTCCGCTCACACTCGCGGGCTGGGTCGCCTGGTCGACCGGCGACGACCTGGAGGCCCGGGAGGCCCTGGCCATGGCCCTGGGCGCCGACTCCGACTACCTGTTCGCCCGCCTCCTGCACCAGGCCTGCAACGAGGGCCTGGACCCGGAGTCGATCCGCCGCTGCCTGCGCGCGGAACGGAAGGACCGTGCTGGGGTGGGTGAATCGGCGGTTGCCGATGGTTCCGTACCGCAGGGGGCGAGCGGTTCCAGCGACGTCCCAGCACCGGTGGCAACGCCCACGGCTTCGCGCCGTCGGCGCCGCGCGCGAACTGCCGACGGAGTCGAGGACCGTCCGCGTTCTGCGGAACCGGACGGTTCCCGCCCTCGCACATCGGCTCAGGGCACCGCACGTCCCGGCGGCACGCGTACACGCACCTCCGGGAAGAGCGGTTCGCGGCGCCGTGACACCTGCTCGGAGCGGCCTCTGCCGGGGAGCAACGGCATTGAGGGGGACGGGTGATCAAGAGGTGGAGGACCGATGTCGAGAGGCTGTCTCCTCCGGCCCGCCGCCATTCGGTCGGCTTCCCGGGTCGCGGGCGTGACCAGGAGGAGCCCGGCTCCGTTCACCTGAGTGGCGGAACGCCTGATCGGGTCGTGTCGCCGTACAGCCCTTGTCCTCTCGGGACTCTCCATCCGGCGCCGAACACGTCCGAGGCGCACAGAGCGCAGAAGAAGCCGCCCATGCATCAGCCGACTCCGCCCTCCGATGCCGGTGGCCGCCCTGGCGGAAGCTTGTCGCAGCCGTCGCAGCCGTCGCAGCCGTCGCAGCCGTCGCAACGGCCGGCGGGAGGCTTGGCGCCCGGCCAGATCCGTCGTCCGCCGCCACCCCCATCACGGTCCCCATCCCCGTCCCCACTCCGGTCCTCTTCGCTCTCCCCGCCGCAGAGCCCCGTGCCGCACACGCCTCGTCCGACGCCCCGCCGTTCCCTCGAACTGCCGCCCACTCACAACACGCTGATCTGCGTCGCTCTCCCGGGACTCGCGGTCTCCACCGAGCAGGGCCAGCTGAACGGCCGGGGGTTGGAGGGGTTCTACCGTGCGGGCAGGCGGGTGCTCGCCCGCTGTCAGGTGCGGGTGGCCGGACGTGAACCGCTGCCGGTGCAGGCCAGGATGACGGCAGCGGACCGTGCGCGGTTCGTGGGAACCGTGCGGGTGTCCCCGGACTGCGGCCCGGACCCCGACCTCGTGGTCGAGCGGACCCGGCACGCCGACGGTACGGAGCGCATCACCCTGCGCAGCGTGTCCTGGCGCCCGCTGCGGCTGCCGGTCGAGGTGGCGCTCGGCACCGACCTTGCGGACCTCGGCGCGATCGCCGCGGGCGGCACGGGACCCGAACTCCCCGCCACCGTGCACGACTCCGGGCTGCGCTGGTCCGGCGCCACCGGGAACTCGACGGTCACCGCCGACCCGCCGCCCGCCGACGCGCTGGCCTCCGCAGGGCTGCTGCGCTGGGAGTTCGAACTGCCGCCGGGCGGTACGGCGAGCGTGGAGTTGCGGGTACGGCCGGACGGCGCGGGACCGGTCCGGGCCGTGGGCCACGGGGCGACCAGCCCCCTGGCCTCCGCGCGGGCGGCCGGTGACGACCCCCGAGTCCAGGCGCTGCTGCGAACCAGCGTCGAGGATCTCCAGGCACTGCTGCTGCGCGACCCCGCGCACCCCTCCGACACGCACCTCGCGGCGGGCGCGCCCTGGCGGTGCGGTCTGGCCCCGGCGGAGTCGCTCACGGCGGCCCGTATGACGCTGCCCCTCGGTACCCGGCTCGCCGCGGGCACACTGCGGACCTTGGCCCGGACCCAACTCCCGCGCCCCGGAGCACAGTTCGGAATGATCCCGGGACCGCGCCGCGACGCCGGCGCCCATCTGCCGCCGGGCTGCACGGGGACGGAGGCGACCCTGCTCTTCCCGGTGCTGCTCGCGGAGGCCCGCCGCTGGGGGCTCCCAGAGCAGGAGACACGGGAGCTGCTGCCGGCCGCCGAGCGCTGTCTGACCTGGTTGCGGACCACCGTGGGCGACGGCACCTATCTGCGCGACCCGCACCCCGGCGGACCCGTCCGCTGCGAGACACAGGCCCATGCCCACCGGGCGGCGCTGCTCGGAGCCGACCTGCTGGACGCGTTCGGCAGACCCGGCGCTGCCGAACTCCGAGAATGGGCCCAGGAGTTGCGCAGCGTCTTCCGCGCGGACTTCTGGATCGGGGACCTGGGCGGCGGTCGCCCGGCGGCGGCCCGGCTTCCGGACGGACGCCTTGTACCGCACCTCGGCGCGACCGCGGCCCACCTCCTCGACACCGGACTGCTGGGCGGCGGCGAGTACGCACCCGGCCTGCTCGACAAGGCGCGGGCCGAACAACTCGCCCGGCTGCTCGGAGGCCCGGCCATGGACTCGGGCTGGGGACTGCGCGGCCTGGGCGCGAAGGAACCGGGATTCAGCCCGTTCGGCCACCGGAGCGGCGCCGTGCGGGTGCAGGAGACGGCCATCGCCGTCGCGGGCCTGGCCGCCGGCGGCTACGAGAAGGAGGCCACCTCGCTGTTGCGGGGAGTCCTGGCGGCGGCCGAGGCGTTCGGACACCGGCTCCCCGAGATGTACGCGGGAGAGCAGCGGACGGAGGGGAGCGCTCCCGTTCCCCACCCGGCCGCCTGCCGCCCGGCGGCCACGGCAGCCGCCGCCGGAGTCCTGCTGCTGGCCACCCTGGCGGGCATCCGCCCGGACGCCCCCGCCGGGACGGTCACCCTCCGTCCGGTCCGCAGCGCGCCCCTGGGCGAGATCGGCCTGACCGGACTGCGGATCGCGGGCGCCCCCTTCTCCGTACGGGTCGGCCGACTCGGTGTCGCCATGGTCGAGGAGGCGGCTGCCGGACTGCAATTGGGGGCGTGACCTCGCACGAGTCCGTTTCGGTCGACGGCCGTAAGCGGAGGATCAACCGCGTATCGCACCGAAGTGGATCAGTCACGGCGGTACCGACGAAGGGAGTGTTTATCGTCAGGCAGACGACTATGATCGCCGCATGTCCTACGACCCGTCAGCGTATCCGCCCTTCGCCGTCACCGTGGACCTGGTCGTGCTGACCGTGCGCCGCCATGCTCTGTGCGGGCTGGCGGTACGCAGGGGCGAGCCGCCCTTTCAGGGACGCTGGGCGCTGCCAGGCGGCTTCGTGCGGGCCGACGAGGATCTGGCCCAGGCCGCCGCCCGCGAACTGGCCGAGGAGACGGGACTGCGTGCCCACGACCCGGCGGTCCCTGCCCAGGACAACGGAGCGCATCTGGAGCAGCTCGCCACCTACGGCGACCCCAAGCGTGACCCGCGGATGCGTGTCGTCAGCGTTGCCCACCTCGCACTCGCCCCCGACCTGCCCGCACCCCGCGCCGGCGGCGACGCCAGCAACGCGCGCTGGGCACCCGTGGAGGAGTTGCTGCAACAGGGCGGCTTCGGACGCGACGGCGACCCGGTGGCGCCGCTCGCCTTCGACCACGCGCAGATCCTGTCCGACGGGGTGGAGCGCGCCCGTTCGAAGATCGAGTACTCCTCCCTGGCCACGGCGTTCTGCCCCACCGAATTCACCGTCGGTGAACTGCGCCGCGTCTACGAGGCGGTGTGGGGAGTGGCGCTCGACCCGCGCAACTTCCACCGCAAGGTGACCGGCACGCCCGGCTTCCTCGTCCCGACCGGCGGTACGACGACCCGTCAGGGCGGACGCCCGGCGCAGCTGTTCCGGGCCGGCGGGGCCACGCTGCTCAACCCGCCCATGCTGCGCCCCGAGGTGTGACGTCGTAGCAGCGCGAACGGGTTGACCAAGCGTTGCGGTACGGGCCGTTCGGTGCCCGAAAAAACGGACATAGCGCGCTATCTTGCTGTGGGTGATCCAGGCCTTCGGACTGACCAGCAACGCCCGCAAGGAGCATCCGCCCGCCGTCGTCGACGTCTCCTTCGAGGCCCGTGCGGGCAGTGTCACCGCACTCCTCGGAGCCCCGGGTGCGGGAAAGACGACCGCGCTCAGGCTCATGCTAGAACTCCAACAGGGGCGTGGAATCACCTACTTCAGGGGCCGCCCCCTGCACCGCATCGCCCACCCGTCGCGCGAGGTCGGCGTGCTCCTGGGCGACGTGCCGGGACATCCGGCCCGCTCGGTCCGTGGCCATCTGCGGATGCTGTGTGCCGCTGCGGGTGTTCCGGCCCGGCGGGCCGACGAGGTCCTCGAAGTGGTCGGCCTCGTCAGCCTGCGCGACGAACGCCTCGGCAGCCTCGCCCGCGGCATGGACCGCCGCCTGGGCCTCGCCTGCGCCCTGCTGTCCGACCCGCACACCCTGGTGCTGGACGAACCCGCCGGCGAACTCTCCGCCCGCGAAAGCCGCTGGCTGTACGGCATGCTGCACGCGCACGCCGCCCAGGGCGGCACGGTCCTGTTCACCACGGCCGACCCCAAGGAGGCCGCCCGCAGCGCCGACCGGGTCGTCACCCTCGAACAGGGCAGACTCCTCGCCGACCAGGAGGCCGGAGACTTCGCCCGCACCCGCCTGCGCCCCCGCGTCGCCGTCCGCACCCCGCACGCCGCCCGCCTCGCCGCCCTCCTCACCAAGGAGGCCCGCACCGCGCACCGCTCCGTCGAAGTCGTACGCGAGGAGGGCAACCGCCTTTCCGTGTACGGCAGTACGTGCGCGGACGTCGGTGAGACGGCGTTCCGGCACGACATCCTCGTACACCAACTCGCCGACGAGATCGGCGACATGGGGCCTGGCGCCGGTACGTCCGCCAGAGGCGAGCCGGAAACCACTGACGAGCCGCGCGTGCCTGCCCCCTCGTCGCCGGCCATGACGGGATCGCCTCTCACGGACGTGCCGTTCGCCGAGCAGCCCTCGCCCCCGATCAGACCTGAGCTGCCCACCTCCGAGCCCTCCACCGCCGAAGCACCCGAACCCGTCGCCCAAGCCCACCCGCCGTACGAGGAACAGGCGGCTGCCGTCAGCCCCTTGCGGGACACCGCCGTTGACCCCGCGGCTCAGCCGACCACCGCAGGCCTCCCTGCGACCCCCGGCCCCCGCGCGCCGAGCCCCGCCCGCTCCCGACTCGTCCCTCTCGTCGACCCCGAAGAGGCGACCGGCGCACTGCCCTCCGCGCGTGCCCCGCGCCCTTCGCGAGCCGCCACCCTCGATGCCCTGTCCCCGCTCCCGCCCCCCATCTCCGTCCGCTCCGCCCCCAGCCCGCTGCGCCCGCTCCGCTACGAGCTGCGCCGGGCCACCGGTATCGGCACCGGGTTCCTCACCGGGGCCGCCGTACTCGTCGTGTCCGCCCTCACCGCACTGCTGTTGGCCCGCATCGGGCACACCCCGCAGCCGCGTCTGCTGGCCGCGTGGCCGCGGGAACTGCCCCTGCCGCCCGCGGCGCTCGGCGCGGGGCTGCTCGGGGCGTTCGCGTTCGGCGACGAGTTCCGGCACCCCGCCCTGGCGGCGGACCGCGGCACCGTCCCCAGGCGGATGGGGCTGCTCCTCGCGAAGCTCCTCGTCTCCGCGGCCACCGCGCTGCTGCTGGGCTTCCTCACGGTGGGCTGCGACGCCGAGGTGCTCTATCTCGTATACGGACGGGAGCTCGCGCAGGTTCCCGCCGACTGGCTTTCGACGGGCGCGAGTTGGACCGGACTGGTCGTCGGGTGCGCCTGGGCCGGAGTGCTGGCCGCGGGCATCTTCCGGTCCACCACGGCCGGGCTCGCCGCGGTGGTCGCCGTACCGATTCTCGTCGTACCCCTCGTGCACAAGGCGTTGGAAGGGCCGGCCGTGCGGGCCGCGGCGGGTTTTCCCCTGCGGCTGCGGAAGGTGTTCCTGCTGCAGTGGCCCTTCGGAGGCGAGCGGTATCTGTCCGCGGCGGCGCGGGTGATCGTCCAACCCGTGGGCGGGGCACTGGCGTTGTCGCTGACCGCACTGCTCTGCGCGTATCTGCTCACGACCCTGCGTAGCAGGGTCCGATGACGACCGTGCGCACCCTTCGGGTCCCGCTCTGCGCACAACTCCCCGGAGAAAGCCCATTTCTTTCCGATAAGGCGTCAATTGCGACGGGGTGAGCGATCACCCTTTCGTGTGCTTTTCACCAAAGACCTCAAGGGAGTTGGGACCAACGCCGACAAAGGATCCGTGAGTACCCTTGCGCACACCATGATGACCGCCGCCCGCTCCGCAGACTCCGGCCTCGCCGGCCCGGGCGAACTCGACCGCTACCCCTATGCCGAGGCGCCCGTCACCGAGCGCCTCGGAGCCCCTTCCTGGGACGGTTCCGACCCGGAGCTGGGCCGCGTGGGCCGTCGTGCCGCGGGCAGCCGCGGACGCGGACTGCACGGCCAACTCGTCCAGCAGCTGGGCCAGATGATCGTCTCCGGCGACCTGGGCGCCGACCGCCCGCTGGTGCCCGAGGAGATCGGCCAGCGCTTCGAGGTCTCCCGCACCGTCGTCCGCGAGTCGCTGCGCGTCCTGGAGGCCAAGGGCCTGGTCAGCGCCCGCCCGAACGTCGGCACGCGCGTGCGTCCCGTCAGCGACTGGAACCTCCTCGACCCGGACATCATCGAGTGGCGCGCCTTCGGCCCGCAGCGCGACAACCAGCGCCGCGAGCTGAGCGAGCTGCGCTGGACGATCGAGCCGCTGGCCGCGCGCCTAGCCGCCGGGCACGGGCGCGAGGACGTCCAGCAGCGCCTCTCCGACATGGTGGAGATCATGGGTCACGCCATGGCGCAGGGCGACGCGCTGACCTTCTCCCGCGCGGACGCCGAGTTCCACTCGCTGCTCATCCAGGTCGCGGGCAACCGCATGCTGGAGCACCTTTCCGGGATCGTCTCCTCGGCCCTGCAGGTCTCCGGCGGCCCGGTCACGGGCTGTGACCGCCCGAACGACGCCTCCCTGGCGCACCACGCCCGGATCGTCGACGCCCTCGCCGCCGGCGACGGCGCGGCGGCCGAGGCGGCCATGCGGCAGCTGCTCATCGTGCACCCCGAGGTGGAGCGCGTGGTGCCCGCCCCGCGCGAACACTGACGCGCGGGGTGGCAGGCGCGGTCGAGGCGCGCCGCACTCCCGTGGCGCCGCCCGGCCTGGTCGCCGTCTTCCGCCGGACCCCGCAGGATCCTCCAGGGAACCGGCGGGGTCCGGCGGTGCGACGGGGCGCCGGATCTCGCTGAGAAGTGCCTCTCGCGGCCCTGGGTGACCTCCTCTGCCCGTGTCTGACCGTTTTTGAGCGCTTACGGGGTGTGACTCGGGCCACGCAGATTGGGCGTAACGCTCGCGGGAACTGCGCGATGACCTAAGAGGTGACAGCCGCGGAAGGGAATACGGACGCCGTTCAAGGCGCTGTGATTCTTCCCGGCCCCAGCCCGCGCCGTCGGCCCATCCCCAGTCGGCGGTCGTCGGTTCCTGTCCGTACCGGACGGGGCCGGAAGCCGTTTTCCATCGTTCCGAGAGGTTGTTCGTGTCGGCCAGCACATCCCGTACGCTCCCGCCGGAGATCGCCGAGTCCGTCTCTGTCATGGCGCTCATCGAGCGGGGAAAGGCTGAGGGGCAGATCGCCGGCGATGACGTGCGTCGGGCCTTCGAAGCTGACCAGATTCCGGCCACTCAGTGGAAGAACGTACTGCGCAGCCTCAACCAGATCCTCGAGGAAGAGGGTGTGACGCTGATGGTCAGTGCCGCGGAGCCCAAGCGCACCCGAAAGAGCGTCGCAGCGAAGAGTCCGGCCAAGCGCACCGCCACCAAGACGGTCGCCGCCAAGACGGTGACCGCCAAGAAGGCCACCGCCACCGCGACTCCGGCGGCGCCCCTCGCCGACGCTCCCGCCGAGGACGACGCCCAGAAGGCCGTTGCCAAGAAGGCGGCGCCCGCCAAGAAGGCGGTCGCCAAGAAGGTCGCCGCCAAGAAGACGACCGCTGCGGCGGCCAAGAAGACCAGCGCCAAGAAGGACGACGCCGAGATCGTCGACGACGAGGCCGTCGAGGAGACCCCCGGCAAGACCGGGGACGAGCCCGAGGGCGCCGAGAGCGCCGGCTTCGTACTCTCCGACGAGGACGAGGACGACGCGCCCGCGCAGCAGGTCGCCGCCGCCGGTGCCACCGCCGACCCCGTCAAGGACTACCTCAAGCAGATCGGCAAGGTCCCCCTCCTCAACGCCGAGCAGGAGGTCGAGCTCGCCAAGCGCATCGAGGCCGGTCTGTTCGCCGAGGACAAGCTGGCCAACGCCGACAAGCTCGCCCCCAAGCTCAAGCGCGAGCTGGAGATCATCGCCGAGGACGGCCGCCGCGCCAAGAACCACCTCCTGGAGGCCAACCTCCGCCTGGTGGTCTCCCTGGCCAAGCGCTACACCGGCCGCGGCATGCTCTTCCTGGACCTCATCCAGGAGGGCAACCTCGGCCTCATCCGCGCGGTCGAGAAGTTCGACTACACCAAGGGCTACAAGTTCTCCACGTACGCCACCTGGTGGATCCGTCAGGCGATCACCCGCGCGATGGCCGACCAGGCCCGCACCATCCGTATCCCGGTGCACATGGTCGAGGTCATCAACAAGCTCGCGCGCGTGCAGCGCCAGATGCTCCAGGACCTGGGCCGCGAGCCCACCCCGGAGGAGCTGGCCAAGGAACTCGACATGACCCCGGAGAAGGTCATCGAGGTCCAGAAGTACGGCCGCGAGCCGATCTCCCTGCACACCCCCCTGGGTGAGGACGGCGACAGCGAGTTCGGTGACCTCATCGAGGACTCCGAGGCCGTCGTCCCGGCCGACGCGGTCAGCTTCACGCTCCTCCAGGAGCAGCTGCACTCCGTCCTGGACACCCTGTCCGAGCGCGAGGCCGGCGTGGTCTCGATGCGCTTCGGTCTCACCGACGGTCAGCCGAAGACCCTCGACGAGATCGGCAAGGTGTACGGGGTCACCCGTGAGCGCATCCGCCAGATCGAGTCCAAGACCATGTCGAAGCTGCGCCACCCGTCGCGTTCGCAGGTGCTGCGCGACTACCTCGACTAGGTCGTAGTCGTACGTCACGGAAGGCCCGGTCTCCCTTCGAGGAGCCGGGCCTTCGTGCCGTCCGCGGGTGCGCGGTGCGGCACGCTGGATCACTCTGGGTCTCCGATCACCATCCCAGAGTGAGGAACGTGCATGCGTCGTCCCTTTGCCCGGGCGCTGACCCGGCCGCTGGTCCTGGCGGCCGCCGCGTCCGCCATACCGCTGGTCTCCGCGGCTCCCGTGGCCGCCGACAGCATCGTCGTCGGCGGGTTCCCGGTCGATGTCTCCGAGAGCCCCTGGACGGTGGCGCTGTCCAGCCGTGACCGGTTCGGGGGTACCCGGGCGGGACAGTTCTGCGGCGGTGTCGCCGTGACCCGGACCACCGTGCTGACCGCGGCCCACTGCATGGGCGACGACGTCCTGGGTGCGCCACCGCACCGCGCGGGCGACCTCAAGGTCCTCGCGGGCCGTACGGACCTGCTCTCGGCCGGCGGCCAGGCGATCGCCGTACGGGACGTGTGGGTCAACCCGGACTACGACACCGTCAGCAACGCCGGCGACTTCGCCGTGCTCACCCTCGCCTCGCCGCTGCCCCAGAGCTCGGTCATCGGGATGGCGGCCACGGGGGACACGGCCTACCGGCCGGGCACGGCCGCCACGGTCTACGGCTGGGGCGATCTCAGCGGCGGCGGCGACTACGCGGGCAGCCTGCACGCCGCGCGCGTCCATGTGCTGCCCGACGCCCGCTGCGAGGAGGCGTATCCGGGCAGTACGGACGGCACCTACCTCCCCGAGGCCATGCTGTGCGCCGGAGAGCCCCAGGGGGGCCGTGACGCCTGTCAGGGGGACAGCGGGGGGCCGCTGGTCGCCCAGGGCCGGCTGATCGGACTGGTGTCGTGGGGCAGTGGGTGCGGGCGGGCGGGGAGCCCCGGCGTCTACACGCGGGTGTCCGACGTCGTCCGGACGCTGGGCCGCCACCGCGGCGCTCCGGGCCCGCACAAGGGCACCTGACGGCCTCTGAGGGGCATCGGTGGATACGAGGACGGGCGGCCCCGCTCCTGTGGTTCAGGAGCGGGGCCGCCCGTCGCCGGCCTGTGCCGGTGCTGGCTCGTCGTGGACGCGAAGTGTCAGCGCTCTTCTTCAGGAGTGCTTGCTGCGGGAGCGGCGGTCAGTCGCTCCGACTCGTCCTGTATCTCAGCGGCGATCTTCTTGAGTTCCGGCTCGAACTTGCGGCCGTGGTGGGCGCAGAAGAGCAGTTCTCCGCCGCTGAGCAGGACGACGCGCAGGTATGCCTGGGCGCCGCAGCGGTCGCAGCGATCGGCGGCCGTCAGCGGGCTCGCGGGGGTCAGAACAGTAGTCACGTCGCCTCTTCTCTAGCTCGACGAGCTGTCGTACCAGGGTCAACATCCAACCAGCCCGAAAACGTTCCCGCTCTGGGCTTTTCCTCGAAAAATTCTTCCGGGGCGGCTGTCTGCTGCCGGTTGGCGGCGAATGTGCCGTATTGCGTGTCTATGTGTCTGTACGGGTTCGCGCTGTGGGTCGGGGTCGGTCCTCCCGGCTGGGTTGCCGGTTGTTCATGAGGACGTGCCCGGAGCCTAAATGGTTCATGCCCCGAAGGGAACGTGATATGTACTTCACTCCATCGAGGGATCGAACAGGTATACGACCCTGGACTACTGTGAGGAGGAGACGAGGGTGGCGTTACAACGGCTCTACCAGGCCTCGGTACCCTCTGAGCGGCAACCGAAGCCGGGCCCTTACCCAAAAGGGCCTCATCTGAAATTCAGCGAGGAGCGAACCGCGTGACCGCCGAAACGTCCGTGCCGTCGACAGCGCTGCTGGCAGGAGCAGACCGGGACGGTTCCAACTACACCGCGCGGCACCTGCTCGTCCTTGAGGGGCTAGAGGCCGTACGCAAGCGCCCGGGCATGTACATCGGGTCGACCGACAGCCGTGGCCTGATGCACTGTCTGTGGGAGATCATCGACAACTCCGTGGACGAGGCCCTCGGGGGCTACTGCGACCACATCGAGGTGATCCTGCACGACGACGCCTCCGTGGAGGTGCGGGACAACGGCCGGGGCATCCCGGTCGACGTCGAGCCCAAGACCGGCCTCTCCGGTGTCGAGGTCGTCATGACCAAGCTGCACGCCGGCGGCAAGTTCGGCGGCGGCTCGTACGCCGCCTCCGGCGGTCTGCACGGCGTGGGTGCCTCCGTGGTGAACGCCCTGTCCGCGCGGCTCGACGTCGAGGTCGACCGCAACGGCAGCGTCCACGCCATCAGCTTCCGGCGCGGTGTGCCCGGCTCCTTCACGGCGGCCGGCCCCGACGCGGCGTTCGAGCCCGGTGGCCTGCGCAAGACCAAGCGGATCCCCAAGACCCGCACCGGCACGCGTGTGCGGTACTGGGCCGACCGCCAGATCTTCCTCAAGGACGCCAAGCTCTCCCTGGAGAACCTGCACCAGCGGGCCCGCCAGACCGCGTTCCTGGTGCCCGGGCTGACCATCGTCGTCCGCGACGAGTACGGCCTCGGCGAGGGCGGCAGCAAGGGCGAGGAGTCCTTCCGCTTCGACGGCGGCATCAGCGAGTTCTGCGAGTACCTGGCGAGCGACAAGCCGGTCTGCGACGTCCTCCGCCTGTCGGGCCAGGGCACCTTCAAGGAGACGGTGCCCGTCCTGGATGACCACGGCCAGATGACGCCCACCGAGGTCACGCGTGAACTCGGCGTCGACATCGCGCTGCGCTGGGGGACCGGTTACGACACGAACCTCAAGTCGTTCGTCAACATCATCGCCACCCCCAAGGGCGGCACCCACGTGGCCGGCTTCGAGCAGGCCATCGTCAAGACGATGAACGAGGTGGCGCGCGCCAAGAAACTGCTGCGCGTCGCCGAGGACGACGTCGTCAAGGACGATGCCCTTGAGGGCCTCACCGCGGTCGTCACCGTCCGGCTCGCCGAACCCCAGTTCGAGGGCCAGACCAAGGAGGTGCTCGGTACGTCGGCGGCCCGCCGCATCGTCACCAACGTGGTCACCAAGGAGTTCAAGGACTTCCTGACCTCGACGAAGCGCGACGCGGCCGCACAGGCCCGGGTGGTCATGGAGAAGGCCGTCGCCGCGGCCCGTACGCGCATCGCGGCGCGGCAGCACAAGGACGCGCAGCGCCGCAAGACGGCCCTGGAGTCCTCCTCGCTGCCCGCCAAGCTCGCCGACTGCCGCAGCGACGACGTCGAGCGCAGCGAACTGTTCATCGTCGAGGGAGACTCCGCGCTCGGTACCGCCAAGCTCGCCCGGAACTCCGAGTTCCAGGCGCTGCTGCCGATCCGCGGCAAGATCCTCAACGTCCAGAAGTCGTCCGTCACCGACATGCTGAAGAACGTCGAGTGCGGCGCCATCATCCAGGTCATAGGGGCGGGATCGGGCCGCACCTTCGACATCGACGCGGCCCGCTACGGCAAGATCATCATGATGACCGACGCCGATGTGGACGGCTCCCACATCCGCTGTCTGCTCCTGACCCTCTTCCAGCGCTACATGCGGCCCATGGTCGAGGCCGGCCGGGTGTTCGCCGCGGTGCCGCCGCTGCACCGCGTCGAGCTTGTCCAGCCCAAGAAGGGCCAGGACAAGTACGTCTACACGTACTCGGACCGCGAGCTGCGCGAGAAGCTCCTGGAGTTCCAGAGCAAGGGCGTCCGGTACAAGGACTCCATCCAGCGCTACAAGGGTCTCGGCGAGATGGACGCCGACCAGCTGGCCGAGACCACGATGGACCCCCGTCACCGCACCCTGCGCCGGATCAACCTCTCCGACCTGGACGCGGCCGAGCAGGTCTTCGATCTGCTGATGGGCAACGACGTGGCCCCGCGCAAGGAGTTCATCTCCAGCTCGGCCGCGACACTGGACCGGTCGCGCATCGACGCGTGACCGCCGACGTGTGACCGACGGCGCCGGGCATCGGCTCCGGTCCCGTTCCGAGCCCGATCCGGGCCCGGAACCGAGGCCCGGCCGGTGCCCGGCGTTCGACGTCTGACGGTCACTGCCTGGTGCTCAACGTCTGCCCGGTGGCGCCGGACCTCGGCTCGGGTCCCGATTCGAGGTCCGGTTCTGGTCTCGGCCGGGTCGGCTCGGGCCATGACTCCGATCCCCGGTCGGCCCCGGCCCGGAACCGCACCGGGGCCGTAGTCCAGGCACCGGCCGAAGCCCGGCGCCGTCGGTCTGCTCCACCCGTGGGTGGAGGTCGGTGGGGTCGGCGGATCCACCCACGATCCACCCTGGCGCCGATCTGCCGACCTGCGAATTTCCGTAGCTTCGAAGGCGTCGGCAGCGCTCGCCGCCGACATCCCCTTCCGCTCACGGAGGCTCTGATGTCCGGGCTCGTCAACGCGTTGGTGATCGTGGCCGTCGCCGCCCTGGTGATCGTGCGACAGTTCGGCGCCCGTCAGATCGGGACCGACCGGCGCTGGTGGCTCCTCCCCGCCGTCCTCGCCGTCGTCGCCCTCCGCGAGCCCGGCCTGCTCGACGCTCACCACCACACCGGGTCGGCCCTCCTGCTCGGCGTCGAACTGCTCATCGGGCTGGCCACCGGAGCCGGCTGGGCCTGGACCACACGCCTGTGGGTGGAGACGGACGGTTCCGTGTGGAGCAAGAGCACCAAGGCGAGCGGGGGCGTCTGGATCGTCGGCATAGCCCTGCGCGTCGGTCTCTTCGCCCTGGGCGCGCTGATCGGTGTGCACCAGAACAGCTCCGCCCTGATGCTCGGTCTAGCGGCCACGCTGCTGGTCCGCTCCGGCGTCCTGGTCTGGCGGGCCCAGTCCCTCACCGGGACGTCCGGATCCGCCCCGGCGTACGGTTTCGGCATGGCGCCGCCCGCCCGGAAGGAGCGCGCGTGACGGAGAACGCGTGGACGCGCTGGCCCTCGCGGGAGGCACTGAGCCGAGCGGGGGTCTCACGGCCCCGGCGCCTGCTCGCCTGGGCCGTCCGGCTACTGGTGCTCGGCGTGCTCCTGTGGGGCGCCTACACCGGCCACCACCTCCACGGCTGGGCCCTCGTCGGCGGCATTGCCGGAATCCTCGTGACCGCGGCCCTCGCCTGGGGCTTCTGGCGCACCACTCTCGCCCACAGACTCTGGCCGTCGCTGGCCCTCATCGCCGCGCTCCTCGGAATCGCGATCGCGGGACAGGCGGCCGGCTTCACGGTCCCGGCCCTCGTCGTCTGGTGCGGATGCGCGGTCACCTCGCTGGAGCGGCTGCCCATCGCGGTCGCCCTGCCCGTGACATCGGTCTCCCTCGCGACCTTCGCCGCGGTCAACAACGACGTATGGCTGACCACCGCGGTCACGACGGCGGGGCTGGCCCTCGCCGGCTACACGCTCCGCCTCGACGCCGAGGCCCGGGGCAACGCGCAGCGGCTGCTCACTCAGGAACGCATGGCCCGCGCGGCCGAGGCGGAGTCCGCCGCGCTGGCTGAGCGGGCCCGGATAGCCCGGGAGATCCACGACGTGCTGGCGCACAGCCTCTCGGCCCAGCTCGTGCACCTGGAGGCGGCCCGGCTGCTGATCGAGCGGGGCGCCGACCGGGAGACGATCCTCGAACGGGTCGTGGCGGCAAGGGGGATGGCCCGGGACGGCCTCGCCGAGACCCGGCAGGCACTGTCCGCGCTGCGGGGCGAGATGACCCCGCTGGAGGACTTCCTGACGGAGATCGTCGCTACGACGGCCGGTGCGCAGGTCACCGTTACGGGTGACCGGCGGCAGCTCCCGGCCGAGGCCTCGCAGGCCGTGCGCAGGGTCGCCCAGGAGGCCCTGACGAACGTCCGCAAGCATGCCCCGGGCGCCAAGGTGCTGCTTCGGCTGGAGTACGGCGAGCACGAAGTGAGGCTGGACGTACGGGACTCGGGCGGTTCGCCCGGCGAACTGACCGGTGCGGGAGGTGGGTACGGTCTGCTGGGCATGCGGGAACGCGCCGAGTTGCTGGGCGGTTCACTGCGGGCCGGGCCGGAGGAGGAGGGATTCGTGGTGACGCTGAAGGTGCCCGCATGACGGAGGAGGCCGTGAAGAGGCCCGCGCGGGTCGTGGTCGCGGACGACCAGACCGTCGTACGGGAAGGCATCGTCATGCTGCTGGGGCTGCTGCCCGGGATCGAGGTCGTCGGTGCCGCGGGCGACGGGGACGAGGCGGTGCGGCTCGTCGCCGAACTCGCCCCGGACGTGGTCCTGATGGACCTGCGCATGCCCCGCTGCGACGGTGTCGAGGCGACCCGGCGGATCCGCGCGGAGCATCCCGGAACGCAGGTCGTCGTGCTCACGACCTTCGCGGACGACGCGTCACTCTTCCCGGCGCTGCGCGCGGGGGCACGCGGCTACCTCACCAAGGACGCGGGCGGCGACGAGATCGTACGGGCCGTGGAGAGCGTGCTCTCCGGGGACGCCGGCCTGTCGCCGAGCATCCAACGGCGGCTGCTGGAACGCCTGTCGGACCCCGGGCCGCAGCCCCCGTCGGGTCCCGCCGAGCTGCCGGACGGGCTCACCGCGCGGGAGACCGAGGTGCTGGTGCTGATCGCCGAGGGCCTGACCAACCAGGAGATCGCCCGCGAACTGCATGTCTCCACGGCGACCGTGAAGACCCACATCAACAACCTGTTCGCCAAGACGGGGCTCAAGGACCGTGCGCAGGCGGTGCGTTACGCCTACGGGAAGGGACTGGTGCGGCCACCAGCGGGTTGAGTCACCTGATGGGGTGAAGACCCAGGAGAAGAAGAGTCGGGGATCTTCCCGTTCTGTCCATCCTTGGGCATGCAGTCAAGCAACGGTCGTCCCCGCGGTGGCGCGAGTGGTCACGAGGGTCCGGCCGACAACCACGAAGGTCATGACCCGACCCCCGCCGAGGCATCCGGAAAGGTGAGGTACCACGACCCGTGGTACGACGCACTCGCGTCCGGCTGGGGCGAGTTGGACGGCACGGGGGTGCCCGCTCCCGAGGTGCCGGCCGCGCGCAGGGAGGACGGGGGACCGGTGCTGCGGGCCGGGGACGTGTATCTCGACGTGCAGCGCAGTGCGGCCTTCCAGGAGGTGCGCAGCCGGTATCTGAGGTTCGTGGTGCCGGGCGTGATCGTCTTCCTCGCCTGGTACGTGGCGTACGTGGTGGCCGCGACGACCGCGCCCGGACTGATGGCCCGGCCCGTGGCGGGCGCCGTGAACGTGGGGATGGTCGCGGGGCTCGGGCAGTTCCTCACCACGTTCCTGCTGACCTGGGCGTACGCCCGCCATGCGCGGCTGCGCAGGGACCGGGCCGCGCTCGAACTGCGGTGGGACACCCAGGAACTGACGCGTGGTGCCCGAGGCGGTGTTCTGTGACCGGTAATCATCAGACGCTGGCGTTGCTGCTGTTCAGCGGGTTCGTCGCCGTCACCCTGGGGATCACGACCTGGGTGAGCCGCAACCGCCACGGCTCCGCGGAGGAGTTCTACGCGGGCGGGCGCCTCTTCTCCCCCATGGAGAATGGTTTTGCCATCGCGGGCGACTACATGTCGGCCGCCTCCTTCCTCGGCGTCACCGGACTCATCGCGCTGTACGGCTACGACGGCATGCTGTACGTGGTGGGCTTCCTCGTCGCCTGGCTGGTGGTGCTGTTCCTGGTCGCCGAACTGGTGCGCAACTGCGGGCGGTTCACGCTCGCCGACGTGGTCGCCGCGCGGATGAGCGAGCGGCCCGTGCGGATCGCGGCGGGAACTTCCTCGGTCACCGTGTCCGTTCTGTACTTGGTGGCACAGATGGTGGGCGCGGGCAGTCTGGTGTCACTGCTGCTGGGCGGGACGAGCCCGGCCGCGCGGGCGTGGACCGTCATCGGCGTCGGCGCGCTCATGGTGATCTATGTGTCGTTGGGAGGGATGCGGGCCACCACCTGGATCCAGATCGTCAAGGCGATCCTGCTGCTGAGCACCACCGTCGCACTGACGGTGCTGGTGCTGCTGCGCTTCCACGGCAACATCGACCAACTGCTGCTCACCGCGGCCGACCGCAGCGGTCACGGCCTGTTGTTCCTGGCGCCGGGGCTCAAGTACGGCGGCGACTGGACCGCGCGGTTCGACTTCATCAGCCTGGGCCTGGCACTCGTGCTGGGGACGGCCGGACTGCCGCACATCCTGTCCCGCTTCTACACCGTGCCGACCGCGCGGGCCGCGCGCCGTTCGGTGGTCTGGTCGATCGGGCTGGTCGGCGGCTTCTACCTGATGATGATCGTGCTCGGCTTCGCCGCGGTCGCCGTCGTCGGACCGGATGCCCTCAAGAAGTCGAACGCGGCGGGGAACACCGCGGTCCCGCTGCTGGCACTCGACCTGGGCGGCGGCGCCGACTCCACGGGCGGCACGGTCCTGTTCGCGATCGTCGCCGCCGTGGCCTTCGCCACGATCCTCGCGGTGGTCGCCGGGATCACCCTGGCCTCCTCGGCCTCCGTGGCCCACGACCTCTACGCCTCGCTGCGACGCCGGCGTGCCAAGCCGTACAGCGAGGTCGCGGTGGCGCGGACGGCGGCGGTCGGCATCGGGGTGATCGCGATCGCGCTGGGTCTGCTCGCCAGGGACCTCAACGTCGCTTTCCTGGTGGGCCTCGCCTTCGCGGTCGCCGCCTCCGCGAACCTCCCGGTGCTGCTCTACTCCCTGTTCTGGCGCGGTTTCACCACCCGCGGCGCCGTCTGGGCCGTATACGGCGGACTGATTCCCGCGCTGGCCCTCGTGCTGTTGTCACCGGTCGTGTCGGGCAGCCCCGATTCACTGTTCCCGGGCGTCGACTTCCAGTTCTTCCCGCTTCAGAACCCCGGCCTCGTCTCGATCCCGCTGGGCTTCCTGGCCGGTTGGCTCGGCACAGTCACCTCGCCGGAGATCCCGGACGAGGCCAAACACGCGGAGACCGAGGTACGGGCACTGACGGGGGCGGGGGCCGTGTAGCCGGGGCGCCCACCACCGTCGTACGGGAAGCCGCTGCCGACTCCACGCGGCTACGGCGCCACCCAGGCGTAGCGGTGTTCGGGGCGGCCCGTGTCGCCGTACTTGAGGGAGAGGCGGAGGCGGCCCGCCTGTTCCAGGTGGCGGAGGTAGCGCTGTGCCGTGGAGCGGCTCAGGCCGGTCTCGGCGGCGACCTCATGGGCCGAGAGCGGGTGGCCGGCACGGTGCAGGACGCCGCAGATCAGGTCGGTGGTCGGTTCCGAGTGGCCGCTCGGCAGGCCGGGGGAGGCCGGCGCGGTGGTCGTGCGCAGGGCGCCGAAGATGCGGTCGACCTGCTCCTGGCCGGCGATGCCGCGCCCGCCGACGCGGTCGACGGTCCGGCGCAGGGCGGCGTACGAGTCCAGGCGGGTGCGCAGCGCGGCGAAGGTGAACGGCTTGACCAGGTAGTGCAGGGCGCCCAGGCGCATCGCCCGCTGCACCGTCGTCACATCGCTGGCCGCCGTGATCATGATGACGTCGGTCGTGTGGCCCTGCTGCCGCATGCGGTGGACGAGTTCGAGACCCGTCTGGTCGGGCAGGTAGTGGTCGAGCAGTACGAGGTCGATGGCTCCGCGTTCCACGGTGGCCAGCGCCTGCGCAGCGCTGTGTGCGCGGGCGGCGACCCGGAAACCGGGAACCTTTCCCACGTACTTCGCGTTGATCTCGGCGACGCGGAAGTCGTCGTCCACGACCATGACGTCAATCATTGGGCCTCTTTCCTCAAGGCCAGGCGAGCGTTAAGCCCGTGTTTCGGCTCCGCAGTTGTAGCGCGAGCAAAACGAGCACAACAGGCTCTTGCGAGCAAAAGAACGGCTTGCGCCCAGAAGACTCCTGTTGTGGTCCGGGCCACATCTACGGTCCCGGCCATGAGCGCAGACACCAGCCCCGCCATCGAGCTGCGGGGCGCGAGCAAGACCTTCAGGACCCCGTCGGGGGGTCTGCACACGGCCGTACGGGGGCTTGATCTCACCGTAGGGCGTGGCGAGTTCGTGGCGGTCGTCGGCCCCACGGGCTGCGGCAAGTCGACCACGCTGACCCTCGTCAGCGGGCTGGAAGAGCCCTCCGAGGGCGATGTGCTGGTGGCCGGGGAGCCGGTCTCCGGCGTCGGCGACAAGGTCGGTTTCGTCTTCCAGCAGGACGCCACCTTCCCCTGGCGCACGGTCCTCTCCAACGTCATGGCGGGCCCGCGCTTCCGCGGCGTACCGAAGGCCGAGGCCAAGGCGAAGGCGCGTGAGTGGCTGGCCCGGGTCGGGCTCTCCGCCTTCGAGGACCGCTATCCGCACCAGCTGTCCGGCGGTATGCGCAAGCGCGTCGCGCTCGCCGCGACCTTCGTCAACGACCCCGAGATCCTGCTGATGGACGAGCCGTTCTCGGCGCTCGACGTGCAGACCAGGGCGCTGATGTCGGACGAGCTCCTGGAGCTGTGGGAGGGCACCGGCGCCTCGGTCGTCTTCGTCACCCACGACCTGGAGGAGTCCATCGCGCTGGCCGACAAGGTCGTCGTGATGACCGCCGGGCCCGCCACCGTGAAGCAGGTCTTCGACATCGACCTGCCGCGGCCCCGCAAGGTCGAATCCGTGCGCCTGGAGCCGCGGTTCATCGAGATCTACCGCGAGATCTGGGAGTCCCTCGGCGAAGAGGTCCGCATCACGCGCGAGAGGGGTGCGGCCAATGTCGCCTGACGTCATACCCGAGGACCGGGTCGTGCCGACCGCGGCCGAGCCCGGCGGCAAGACGGACCGCGCCTATTCACGCGCGCGTGCCGCCCGTAAACGCAAGCTCGGTGTCGGGGCGGCGAGAGTGCTGCTCCTGGTTGCCGTGCTCGGTCTGTGGGAGGCGCTCTCCCGGGCCAAGGTCATCGATCCGTTCAACTTCTCGATGCCGTCGAAGATCTGGGACCAGATCTACACCTGGGTGATGCACGGGACCGCGCTCGGCTCCCTGGGGGAGCAGATCTGGTTCACGCTCCAGGAGGCGCTGCTGGGCTGGATCATCGGTGTCATCGCCGGCGTCGTGTTCGGTATCGCTCTGGGGCGGATCACCTTGCTCGCCGACATCCTTGGTCCATACATCAAGGTGCTCAACTCCATACCGAGGATCGTCCTCGCTCCGATCTTCGTGATCTGGTTCGGGCTCGGACCGGCCTCCAAGGTCGCGTCGGCCGTCGTGCTCGTCTTCTTCCCGGTGTTCTTCAACGCCTTCCAGGGCGCCCGCGAGGTCGACCGCAACCTGGTCGCCAACGCCCGCATCCTCGGCGCGAGCGACCGCAGGGTGACCCTTCAGGTGGTCATCCCGTCCGCCACCTCCTGGATCTTCACCAGCCTCCACGTCAGCTTCGGCTTCGCCCTCATCGGCGCGATCGTCGGCGAGTACATCGGCGCGACCAAGGGCATCGGCCTGCTCGTCGCGCAGTCCCAGGGCACTTTCAACGCGGCCGGTGTGTACGCCGCGATGGTGATCCTCGCGGTCGTCGCCCTCGTGGCCGAAGGGCTGCTCACCTTCGCCGAGAACCGCATCTTCCGCTGGAAGCCGTCGGGCTCCGACAGCTGAACGGCCCCTCCTGGGGCCCCTGTCGAAGAGCTCCCTTCCTCTCCTCCCCGCACCCTCACAAGGACGTGAACCGCCATGCGCAAGACCGCCAGATACGCAGCCCTGGCCGCCTCGGGCCTGCTCGCCCTCTCCTCGCTCACCGCCTGCGCCAACGACGCGGCCAGTACCGCCTCCACCGGCTCCGGCGCCAAGGGCGACGGCAAGGGCGAGAAGGTCAAGATCATGGTCGGTGGCCTGGACAAGGTCATCTACCTGCCCGCGATGCTCACCCAGCGGCTCGGCTACTTCGACGCCGAGGGCCTCGACGTGGAGCTGCTGAGCGAACCGGCCGGCGTCCAGGCCGAGACCGCGCTCGTCTCCGGGCAGGTCCAGGGAGCCGTCGGCTTCTACGACCACACGCTCGACCTGCAGGTCAAGGGCAAGTCGGTCGAGTCCGTGGTGCAGTTCTCGCAGGCGCCCGGCGAGGTGGAGGTCGTGTCCACCAAGGCGGCCGGGAAGGTCAAGTCGGCCAAGGACTTCAAGGGCAAGAAGCTCGGCGTGACCGGCCTCGGCTCCTCCACCGACTTCCTCACCAAGTACCTCGCCGTCAAGAACGGCGTCAACGTCAGCGAGTTCACCCCGGTCGCCGTGGGCGCGGGACCGACCTTCGTCGCCGCGCTCCAGCAGGGCTCCATCGACGCCGGCATGACGACCGACCCGACCGTCGCGACGATCCTCGACAAGAAGGCCGGCACGATCCTCGTCGACATGCGGACGCCCGAGGGATCGCAGGCGGCGCTCGGCGGGCCGTACCCCTCGTCAAGTCTGTACATGCAGACGGACTGGGTGAACAGCCACAAGTCCACTGTGCAGAAGATGGTCAATGCATTCGTCAAGACGCTCAAGTGGATGTCCACGCACAGCGCCACCGAGATCGCCGACAAGATGCCCGCCGACTACTCCCAGGGCAACAAGACCCTCTACGCCGACGCGATCAAGAGCACGCTGCCGATGTTCACCAAGGACGGCGTGATGCCGGCCAACGGCCCGGAGACCGTCGAGAAGGTGCTCAAGGCGTTCAACCCCACCATCAAGAACGCCGACGTGGACCTCGACAAGACGTACACGACCGAGTTCGTGAAGAACGCGACAGGCTGACCGGCCGTGCCTCTCAGGCGCGGGTCGCCCACACGTAACGGTGTTCCGGGCGGCCCGCGTCGCCGTATTTGAGCGTCAGTCTGGCCCGTCCGGTGCGCTCCAGGAGCTTCAGGTAGCGCTGGGCGGTCTGCCTGCTCACCCCGGTGCGGTCGGCGATCTCCTGGGCGGACAGGGGGCCTTCGGCGTTCATCAGGGACTGGCGCACGAGTTCCGCGGTGGTGGGGGAGTGCCCTTTGGGCAGCCCGGGCTCCGACGGCGTGGACAGGGCGCCGAAGATGCGGTCCACCTCGGCCTGTTCGGCCTCGCCGCCGCCGTCGAGGGTGCGGCGCAGTTCGGCGTACGCCTCCAGCTTGGCCCGCAGCCCCGCGAAGGCGAACGGCTTCACCAGGTACTGCAACGCGCCCTGCCGCATCGCCGCTTGTACGGTCGTCACGTCCCGGGCCGCCGTCACCATGATCACGTCTGTCTGGTGGCCGCGCCGGCGCATCTCCTGGACGACCGCCAGGCCCGTCTCGTCGGGCAGGTAGTGGTCCAGGAGGACCAGGTCGAGGCGGGGCAGCGTCTCCAACTGGCGCAGCGCGTCGGCCGCGTTGTGGGCCTCGCCGGCCACGTGGAAGCCGGGCACCTTCTCGACGTAGGCGGCGTTGACCCGTGCGACCCGGGTGTCGTCGTCGACGACCAGGACCTCGATCATCGGGAGTCCTCCTCGGTGACGGTCTCCCCGGGCACGGTGAGAGCGGGTTCCAGGTCCGGTTCGGTCAGTGCCTCGGGCAGGACGACCACGAACTCCGCGCCCCCGCCGAACGCCTCCGTCACCATTGCGCTGCCGCCCTGCCGTTCGGCGAGCCGACGCACCAGGGAGAGGCCGATTCCGCGTTTGCCGTGGGCCGGGGGCTTCTTCGTGGACCACCCCTCCGTGAAGATCAACTCCCGTTGTTCCTCCGGGATTCCGGGCCCCGTGTCCCGCACCCGGAGCACCGCCGTCCGCCCTTCCGTCCGCAATTCGACCTCCACGCGCGCGTGCGGTGTGCCTCCGACGGCGTCGAGCGCGTTGTCCACCAGGTTGCCGACCACGGTGACCAACCCCCGCGGGTCGATCAGGCGGTCCGGCAGCCAGGTCCGGTCGGCGATCCACAGGGCGACGCCCCGCTCGGCCGCGACGGTCGCCTTGCCCACCAACAGGGCGGCGAGCAGGGGGTCCTGGATCTTCTCGGTGACCTGTTCGGCGGTGGCCCGGTGATCGCCGACCACCTCTCCGACGAAGTCCACGGCGTCGTCGTACATCTCCAGTTCGAGCAGCCCCAGGAGGGTGTGCATCCGGTTGGCGTGCTCGTGGTCCTGGGCGCGCAGGGCGTCGATCAGACCGTGCGTCGAGTCCAACTCCCGGCCCAGCTGCTCCAGTTCGGTGCGGTCGCGCAGGGTGGCGACGGCGCCCCCGTCGTCGGTGGGCATCCGGTTGGTGACCAGGACCCGCTGGCCCCGGACGGCGAGCAGGTCGGTTCCGGTCACCCGGCCGGCCAGGACATCGGTCGTACGGCCCTCGCCGAGCGCCTCGTCCAGGGAGCGGCCGACCGCCTCGTCACCGATGCCCAGCAGGCGCCGCGCCTCGTCGTTCAGGAGCCGTATGCGGCCCGCGCGGTCCAGGGCGACGACGCCCTCCCGGATGCCGTGCAGCATCGCCTCGCGCTCCGAGAGCAGCGCCGAGATGTCCGAGAAGGCGAGGTCCCGGGTCTGCCGCTGGACCCTCCTGGAGACAAGCCAGGCGGCCAGCGCGCCGACGGCGAGTGCGCCCCCGGCGTACGCCAGCAGCCCGGGGATCGCGCTGATCAGCTGTGCGCGCACGCTGTCGTACTTGATGCCCACGGAGACGGCCCCGATGATCGTGCCGTCGGTGCCGCGCATGGGCACCTTGCCGCGGGCCGAGCGGCCCAGGGTGCCCTTGTCGATCTCCTTGACCTCCTGTCCGGCCAGAGGCTGGCCCGGAGAGGTCGAGACGAACCGGCCGATCTCGCTCGGAGTCGTGTGCGACCAGCGCACGCCCCGCCAGTCCATCACCACCACGTACTCGGCCCTGGTGGCCTTCCGGATCCGCTCCGCCTCCTTCTGCACGGGCCCGTCCGCGCGCGGAGGGGTGTTCTGGAGGTCCTTGATGATCTGCGGCTGCTGCGCGGTGGTCTGGGCGATGGCCAGGGCGCGGTTCATCGCCTCCTGGTCCAGCTGCTTGCTCAGCGGCGCGAGGAACAGCCCGGTCGCCAGGACCGCGACTCCCGCGGCGATCGCCAGCTGCATCAGCAGCACCTGCGAGAACACCCGCCGCGGCAGCCCGAGGCGACGGCGGCGTGCGAGAGGGGTGGGGCTCATACCCACGAAGGTACGTGCCGGGACGGGACCCGCCCTAGGGGTGTGGCGTGGATCTCTTGACCAATTCTTGGGGAAAGTGGCCTCCAGTAGTGCGCGATTTCCCGTGGAAGCCGGGCGGGTGGCCCGGTGCCGGGCGGGTCAGCCCGCCAGGGCCGTCGTCAGCTCGCGCACCGCCACCACGTCCATCCGCGCCGGCGCCCCGAGCACCGACGCCCCACAGCTCTCCGGCCGGGGTGGCAGGGAAGCGCCCTGGGCGACGATCACGCGCCAGTGGCGGCCGTCGGTGTGCGCGACCGTCACCTCCCAGCGGGGCGCGCCGCCGTCCGTCCGTACGACACTCACCGCGTCCGCCGCGTACTCGCGCGCCGCCGTCCGCACGGCCAGCTCCGCTGCCTGTCCGGGCCGCTCCCAGGCCGAACCGCCCCGGCAGCCCTCGACGACCACACGGCCCTCCTGGACGCCCTGGAGGATCTCCTTGACGGTGTGGGCGCCGACGCGCCCGTACGCGTAGCCGTACGGCAGGACGAGCACCGTGGGCGAGAAACGATGGCCCCCCAAGTGGGTGACCTCCCAGGCGCCCGCGACCCCGGAAGCGGCCAGTTCGACGGCGAGCGGACGGCCCAGGAGCGCGCAGCAGCGGTCGCGCTTGCCGTTGGTGCAGACGAGCGCGAGCGGATCGCCGGTGTGCGCCCGCCCGCCGAGCGCCGAGCCGAACGAGTGCGGGTCGCCCGCGCCGAGAGCCGCGAAGTCGAGGCCGAGCAGCTGCCGCGGGTCGGTCGTCGTGGCGCTGTGCAGCCACGCGTTCCCGGGAACGGTGTGGGCCGCGTACACCTGCCGTACCCGTGACGGCGCGGGGTCGGCGTGCCGCCCGGGACGCCGGATGAGCGCGATCCGTACACCCGTGTTCACGGCCGCGGTCTCCAGGGCGCGGCCCAGCACGGGGTCCAGGTGGCTCGAAGTGAGCGCTTTGGCACCCCAAGGACCGGGCTGTTCCAGCAGCAGCCACGTCGTCGCCGTGGCCGCGGTTCCGGAAATGGGTTCGTCGAGGTCCCGAGAGACGGTCGCGCACGTACTCACAGAGGTGAGCCTAACCTGACTTGGTCCGGGGTGACTTCCGGCCGGGCTCGTGTCCTACTCCGGTAGTGGTTGAGGCGGTTTCGGGCCGACGTAGTGACCGCTGGGCCGCATGCGGAGCGGGCGCTCGCCGTACTCCTCCAGGGCGTGCGCGATCCAGCCCGCCGTACGGGCGACCGCGAAGATCGTCTCGCCCGCCGTGGAGGGCATCCCGGAGGAGACGGTGAGCACGGCGAGTGCCAGGTCGACGTTGGCGTGCAGCGGGGTGTGGCGGGCCGTGGTGGCGACGATGTCCCGGGCCGCGGCGAGTGCGGGCCCCGCGCCGGGAACGTCCTTCAGGAGGGCGAACAGGGCACGCGCGCGTGGGTCTTCGCCCGGGTAGAGCCGGTGGCCGAGTCCGGGGATGCGGCGGCCGGCCCGCAGTTCGTCGGCGACCACCGGGGCGGCGCTGCCCTGGTCGAGCACGTCGAGCAGCATCCGGTGCGCCAGACCGCTGGCCGCGCCGTGCAGGGGGCCTTCGAGGACGCCCAGGCCGGAGGAGACGGCCGCGTAGGCGTGCGCGCGGGCCGAGGCGGCGACCCGCACCGCGAGGGTGGACGCGGCCAGGTCGTGGTCGACGAGCAGGCCAAGTGCCGTGTCCAGGGCGCGCAGTGACGCCTCGTCAGCTGTCTGCCCGCTCAGCCGTGCCCACAGTCGGTGCGCGAGCGGACCCTCGTCGCGATGCGCGCGCCGCACCGGTGGCAGGGCGGCGACGAGGGTGGGGATGAGGGTGCGCGCCGTGCCGAGCACGGCGTCCTCGGAGAGGTCGAAGCGCAGCGGGTCCGCGGTCGCCGCCGCGATGGCCGCGACCCGCAACCGGTCGGTGGGGCCGGTGTGTTCGGGCAGTGCGTCCACCGTGCGGCGGGCGACGGCGACGCTCGCCCTGGGCGCGGTGAACGTGATCCCGGGACGCAACTCCCCGGTCCACAGCCACTCGGCGATCTCTTCGTAGGAGTGGCGCGCGGCCAGCTCGGTCGCGTCGACGCCCCTGAAGAAGTAGTGGTCCTTCTCGATGAGCGTGATCCGGGTCCGTACGGAGAGCTCGCCTCCCGACCCCGAACTCCCGCTGCTCTCCCGCCTGTTGCGCCGGGCGAGCGCCTCCACCTCCTTGGCGTCGAAGGTGCTGCCCCGGCCGCCGGGCTCGCGTCTGCTGCCCAGCTGCCCGCGACTCACGTAGGCGTACACGGTCTCGGGCTTCACGCCGAGCAGCTCGGCGGTCTCCTTGGTGCTGAGCCGTCGCTCGGGGTGACCGGGAGCGGTTTCTTGATCGCGCATGGAGGTCACGGTATCCATCCCCGGGATGCATTGATTCAATCAATATTGACAGAGATTGAGTCAACCATGGACATTTGAATCAAGTCCAGGGAGGAAACATGTCCATCAACAGGGCCGCAGCCACTCGTATCGAGGTTCCGCGGGGACTCGCGGGCGTCGTCGTCACCGACACCCGAATCGGTGACGTCCGGGGGACCGAGGGCTTCTACCACTACCGCCAGTACTCCGCCGTCGAGCTTGCGCGGACCCGCGGCTTCGAGGACGTCTGGCATCTCCTGGCCCACGGCGAACTGCCGGACGCCGAACGGAGCGCCGCCTTCGCCGCCGAGACCGCGGCGCTGCGCCGGCTGCCCGACGAGGTGCGGGCCGCGCTGCCCGCCGTGGCGGCGGCGAGCGGGACGTCCGGACCGCTGTCCGGCATGCGTACGGCGCTGTCGCTGCTCGGCGCCGCGAAGGGTTTCCGCCCGGTGTACGACATCGACGCGGACGCTCGGCGCGCGGACACCCTCGTGGCCTCGGCCGCCGTACCGACGCTGCTGACGGCGCTGTACCGGTTGGGGCAGGGGCTCGACCCGGTGGAGCCGCGCGAGGACTTCTCCTACGCGGCCAACTACCTCTACATGTTGACGGGTTCGGAGCCGGACAAGCAGCAGGCCAGGGCGATCGAGCAATACTTGATCTCAACCATTGACCACGGATTCAACGCGTCAACCTTCACCGCGCGGGTCATCGCGTCGACGGGGGCGGACGTGGCGGCCTGCCTGGTCGGGGCCGTGGGGGCGCTCTCCGGCCCACTGCACGGCGGCGCTCCCAGCCGCGCCCTGGACACCCTGGACGCGATCGGCACCCCGGACCGTATCGACCCCTGGATCCGTGAACGCGTCCTCGCCGGCGACCGCATCATGGGCTTCGGCCACGCGATCTACCGCACGGAGGACCCGCGCTCCCGGATGCTTCGCGAGGTCGCCCAGCAGTTCGGCGGCTCCAGGGTCGAGTTCGCGGTCGAGGTCGAACGCCAGGTGGAGGCGATCCTCGCCGAACTCAAGCCGGGGCGTGAGCTGCACACGAACGTCGAGTTCTACGCGGGGCTGGTGATGGAACTCTGCGGGCTGCCACGGGAGATGTTCACGCCCACGTTCGCCGCCGCGCGGGTGGTGGGGTGGAGCGCGAACGTGGTGGAACAGGCGGAGGACTCGAAGATCATCCGGCCGGTCGCGCGGTATGTGGGGGTGGAGGCGCCGGTCGCGGTGCCTGAGATCGCCTGAGAAATGCGTGGGGCCAGGCACCGGTCTGGTGCCGGACCCCACCAAGTCATGGTCGAGCACTGCGCGGCGGGGTGGGTGCCGGTCGTCTCGAAGTGTTCCCGATGCGTCAGGGGGTCGTGCGCAAGGTGAAGTGAAGCGAGTGGAGAGCGGGCCTGCGGGGGACTCGTCTTCCGGAGGGTGCCCCTCCATAGGGGCGGCCGAGTGGACCTCAACAGTTGACGGCTTAGTCCATGGTGCGGCCCTGCTGTTTTATTCGTCGGGGATATCGGCCTTGGCGCGCAGAAGTGTGTCGCGGCTGATGATCACGATGCGTTCGTAGTCCGCGCGCGCGGCGTCAGGGGGAAGTTCCTGATCGAGCGCCGCCGTGGCCTCCGTCCCGATGACGGCGAAGCGTCCGTCACTCAGTTCGAAGATGTCCGGGCATGTGTCGCCGGACAAACTGCCTCGTTCGCGTGGGGACGCACCAATGCGGCGCACGATGTTCAAAGAGATCCCTGTCCTTCAAAGGGGCGGATGGTAGCCCACCTGGGCGGGGACAGGGTAGCTGTCGATGTTGTCGGGTCCTGACAGGGGGTTCCGGAATGGCATGTCTTGTTGACGGTGTGTCAACTCCGTTTATTCTTCTGGTGGTTCGCCGACCACCCACCACTCTTCTGTGTCTGCTTCGTCCAAATCGCGGATCAGGCGGTCCACCATTCGGCCCACCTTGGCTTCGGTCGACTCTGCCTTGAGGCTGGCTCGATGGGGCTGATGGGCATGCCAGTAGTCGCGAAAGTTGGTGTTCTGGCAGATGGTCCGAAGGTGACCGTGTAGTTCCTCCCAGTTGACGATGCCCACGCGGTAGGCAAGCAGGGCGTTGTTGTACAGGGCGTTCGCGAACAGGTACTGGCGCTGCTTGACTGGCGAGTCCACTTGGACGTTGCTGTAGACGGCGGCCAGGTCCGGATCCTCCATGGCTTTGGTCAGGAGGTAGAACTGCAGCCGCTGCTGCTCCGTCAGCATCGCCTGCCTGTCGCTCTGCTCCACTTCGGCGACGCGCAGTCGAAGCTCCTCGAACTTGTGTCGCTGCGCGGCGAGCGCCGCGAGCACCCCCGCGGCGAAGGCGAGTCCTACGGCGGCGGTGGCACTGGGCCCTCGCGTCCCGCGGTTCTGTGTGGCCATGTCAACCCCCGAATCAGGCGGCCGTCCGCCGGTCGTCGGGGTGCGGGTCGACTGATGGGGACCGGCGAGCGATGGGCGGCGCTTGCCGTCTCCCAGAGTGCCGAGCGGCTCTGATCGGCAGGGAGGCGGAGAGGAGGCGCACGGAGGGAAGCGAGGGTCGCACGAACCGGCGCCTTCCCCAACGTGTGCCCCGCAAGGAGTGCTAACAATCGTTCACTTCGCGGCGATTCTTCCGGCTCGTATCCTGGGGCGGCATTCAACCTCCGTACGTGCACCCGGCCGCGATCCGGTGCACGCGTCGGCGTGAAAGAGGTCGCACGTTGAGCCCGCAGAACCCGAGCGCACACCCGAGCCCGAGCGAGAGCGGGGCGCCGGTTCCAAGTCCCCCGCAGATCCCCGTCGTCGTCCTCGCCGGATTCCTCGGCTCCGGCAAGACGACTCTGCTCAACCACCTCCTGCACCGCAGCGGAGGCAGCCGTATCGGCGCCGTCGTCAACGACTTCGGGGCGATCGAGATCGACGCGCTCGCCGTGGCCGGCGCCCTCGGCGACTCGACCGTCTCCCTCGGCAACGGGTGCCTGTGCTGTGCCGTCGACGCCAGTGAACTCGACGTCTACCTGGAGCGGCTCGCCCACCCCTCCACCGGCATCGACGTCATCGTCATCGAGGCCAGCGGACTCGCCGAACCGGAGGAACTGGTGCGCATGCTGCTCGCCAGCGAACACCCGGGGATCGTCTACGGCGGACTCGTCGAGGTCGTCGACGCCGCCGAGTTCGACGACACCCGCGCGAAGCACCCCGAGATCGACCGGCATCTCTCCCTCGCCGACCTCGTCGTCGTCAACAAGCTCGACCGGGCGGCAGCCGATGCCCCGCGCGTCCTCGGACTCGTCAACTCCCTCACCGACCGGGCCGCCGTGGTGCCCGCCACCTACGGCCGCATCGACCCGGAGTTCCTCTTCGACTGCAGGCCCAGTGAGGAGCGCGTCGGGCAGCTCACCTTCGACGACCTGCACGAGCACACCGGCGACGAGCACGAGCACACCGGCCATCTGCACACCGCCTACGACAGCCTCTCCTTCGCCTCCGACGTGCCCATGGACCCGCGCGGGCTGATGGCGTTCCTGGACAGCAGGCCCGAGGGGCTCTACCGGATCAAGGGGTACGTCGACTTCGGCGCCCACGATCCCCGCAACCGGTACGCCGTGCACGCCGTAGGACGCTTCCTGCGGTTCTATCCCGAGCCCTGGGCGAGCGGGGACGCCCGGCTCACTCAGCTCGTGCTGATCGGTACGGGTCTTGAACTGGCCGCGCTCGGCAAGGAGTTGGAGGCGTGCCGGGACGGCGACGCCCCACAGGCCGACGAGCACGGCATGTGGGGCGTCCTGCGTTACGTACAGGAACCGGAGAGTCAGGAACCGGAATCCGAGCCGGAACCCGACCCGTACTCGGAACCGTAGGGGTCGAGGGCGCGGGCTACACCGGGCCCGCCACCACCGACACCGTCTTCGGCAGGGACACGCCCGAGCCGTCGCGGCGCGGGTCCATCTCGGGGAGTTCGGCCGGGGTGCCGTCCCGTTGCGCGGCCCTGGCCGGTACGGCGCCCGCCCAGGCCAGGGACAGGCAGTCCTCGCCCTTCAGGAAGCGCTGGCAGCGGACACCGCCGGTGGCGCGGCCCTTGCGGGGGTACTGGTCGAACGGGGTCAGCTTGGCCGTCGTCTGGACGGAGTCGTCCAGCGTGCCGCGCGAGCCCGCCACCGTGAAGACGACCGCGTCCACGGCCGGGTCGACGGCCGTGAAGGAGATGACCTTCGCGCCGTCGGTGAGCTTGATGCCCGCCATGCCGCCGGCCGGGCGGCCCTGGGGGCGCACCTGGGAGGCCTGGTAGCGCAGGAGTTGGGCGTCGTCCGTGATGAAGACGAGGTCCT
Organism: Streptomyces hokutonensis; assembly: GCF_000376565.1. Classification (GTDB taxonomy): domain Bacteria; phylum Actinomycetota; class Actinomycetes; order Streptomycetales; family Streptomycetaceae; genus Streptomyces; species Streptomyces hokutonensis. Next base: position 79,913 of record NZ_BARG01000065.1, read on the forward strand.
CCTCGCCGGTGCGCAGTTCGATCGCGCCGACGATCCGGTCGCCGTCCTTGAGCGTGATGACCTCCAACTCCTCCTTGTTCGTGGGGTAGTCGGGGACCACGCGCTTGACGACGCCCTGCTCCGTGCCGATGGCCAGGCCCGGGGAGGACTCGTCGAGGGTCGTCAGGCAGACGACCGTCTCGCCGTCCTCCAGGGAGACGAACTCCGAGACCGGCGCGCCGCCGGAGAGGTTGGGCGCGGACGCCGTCTCCGGGAGCTGCGGGAGGTCGACGACGTTGATGCGCAGCAGGCGGCCGGTCGAGGTGACCGCGCCCAGCTCGCCGCGGGCCGTCGCCGGGACCGCCGAGACGATCACGTCGTGCTTGACGCGCCGGGCGTCGGCGTCCTCCGGGAAGGGCTCGCCGTTCGCCGTGCGGGCCAGCAGGCCCGTCGAGGAGAGCAGCACCCGGCACGGGTCGTCGGCGACCTGGAGCGGCACGGTGGCGTCGGGGGAGCCCGCCGACTCCAGCAGGACCGTACGCCGGTCGGTGCCGAACTTCTTTGCCACCGCGGCCAGTTCGGTCGAGACCAGCTTGCGCAGCTCGGTGTCCGACTCCAGGATGCGGGACAGCTCGGCGATCTCCGCGGTGAGGCGCTCCATCTCCGACTCCAGCTCGATCCGGTCGAACCGGGTGAGCCGGCGCAGCGGAGTGTCCAGGATGTACTGCGTCTGGATGTCCGACAGCGAGAAGCGCTCCATCAGACTCTGCTTCGCCTGCGCGGAGTTGTCGCTGGAGCGGATGATCCGGATGACCTCGTCGATGTCGACGAGCGCGGTGAGCAGACCCTCTACGAGGTGCAGGCGGTCGCGCCGCTTGGTGCGGCGGAACTCGCTGCGCCGCCGTACGACGTCGAAGCGGTGGTCGAGGTAGACCTCCAGGAGTTCCTTGAGGCCCAGGGTGAGGGGCTGGCCGTCCACCAGGGCGACGTTGTTGATGCCGAAGGACTCCTCCATCGGCGTCAGTTTGTAGAGCTGCTCCAGGACCGCTTCGGGGACGAAGCCGTTCTTGATCTCGATGACCAGGCGCAGGCCGTGCGCGCGGTCGGTGAGGTCCTTGACGTCGGCGATGCCCTGCAGCTTCTTCGCGCCGACCAGGTCCTTGATCTTGGCGATCACCTTCTCCGGGCCCACGGAGAAGGGCAGTTCGGTGACGATCAGGCCCTTGCGGCGCGCCGTCACGTTGTCCACGGCGACGGTGGCGCGGATCTTGAAGGTGCCGCGGCCCGTCTCGTAGGCGTCCCGGATGCCGCTCAGGCCGACGATCCGGCCGCCCGTCGGCAGGTCGGGGCCGGGGACGTGGCGCATCAGGGTGTCGAGGTCCGCGTTCGGATAGCGGATCAGATGGCGGGCCGCCGCGATGACTTCGCCCAGGTTGTGCGGCGGCATGTTGGTGGCCATGCCGACGGCGATGCCCGACGAGCCGTTCACCAGCAGGTTCGGGAAGGCGGCGGGCAGGGCCACCGGCTCCCGCTCCTGGCCGTCGTAGTTCGGGGCGAAGTCGACCGTGTCCTCGTCGATCGACTCGGTCATCAGGTTGGCGGCCTCGGACGGCCGGCACTCGGTGTACCGCATGGCGGCGGGCGGGTCGTCGTTGCCCAGCGAGCCGAAGTTGCCGTGGCCGTCGGCCAGGGGGACGCGCATGGAGAAGGGCTGCGCCATGCGCACCAGGGCGTCGTAGATCGACGCGTCGCCGTGCGGGTGCAGCTTGCCCATGACGTCGCCGACGACACGCGCGCACTTCACATAGCCGCGGTCGGGGCGCAGGCCCATCTCGTCCATCTGGTAGACGATCCGGCGGTGGACCGGCTTCAGGCCGTCCCGGGCGTCCGGCAGGGCGCGGGAGTAGATGACCGAGTACGCGTACTCAAGGTAGGAGCCCTGCATCTCGTCGACGACGTCGATGTCGAGGATCCGCTCCTCGAACGAGTCGTCGGGCGGCGGGGTCTTCGTGCTGCGGCGGGCCATCGCTGCCGGCTCCTCTTTTCTGGTCGCTCGCCTGGGGGTCGCTCCCCTTCGGCTCACTCTTGCTGAAGCGTGAACGGGGTCTTGACGTGAACCATTGTGGACCGCGGCACTGACAACGCGGACCAGGACCCGGCGTTGGCCGCTCGGCTCCGTCACCGACGGCTGCCGCGTGGGTCCACGTGTGCGACTGCCCGCAGGCTACGCGATCTCGCTCTCGGCGTACGTCCGCCGGGAACTTCGCCGACGGTCCGCACGCTTGCATACAGTGGCGGGACGAGCAGGATTTCTGCGGTTCCAGCCAGAGAATCCGCGATCGAAGGGACGTACATGCCCATGGGTCACACGGCCACCGCCGAGGCAGGGTCCGGCGGTCTGACAGCGACCGAACACCGTTTGGCCAACGGTCTGCGCGTGGTGCTCTCCGAGGACCACCTGACCCCGGTCGCGGCGGTGTGCCTCTGGTACGACGTCGGTTCCCGCCACGAGGTCAAGGGGCGTACCGGCCTGGCTCACCTCTTCGAGCACCTGATGTTCCAGGGCTCCGGACAGGTGAAGGGCAACGGGCACTTCGAACTGGTGCAGGGCGCGGGCGGTTCGCTCAACGGCACCACCAGTTTCGAACGCACCAACTACTTCGAGACCATGCCCACCCACCAGTTGGAGCTCGCCCTCTGGCTGGAGGCCGACCGCATGGGCTCCCTGCTCGCCGCCCTCGACGAGGAGTCGATGGAGAACCAGCGGGACGTCGTCAAGAACGAGCGCCGCCAGCGCTACGACAACGTGCCCTACGGGACGGCGTTCGAGAAGCTGACCGCCCTCGCGTACCCGGAGGGCCACCCCTACCACCACACGCCCATCGGCTCGATGGCCGACCTGGACGCGGCCACCCTGGAGGACGCGCGCGCGTTCTTCCGCACCTACTACGCGCCCAACAACGCGGTCCTCTCCGTGGTCGGCGACATCGACCCCGAGCAGACGCTCGCCTGGATCGAGAAGTACTTCGGGTCCATCGCCTCGCACGACGGCAAGCCCGCGCCCCGTGACGGCGCACTGCCCGACACGATGGGCGGCGAGCTGCGCGAGATCGTCGAGGAGGAGGTTCCGGCGCGCGCCCTGATGTGCGCCTACCGGCTCCCGGAGGACGGCACGCGCGCGTCCGACGCGGCCGACCTCGCCCTCACCATCCTGGGCGGCGGCGAGTCCTCGCTCCTCTACAACCGCCTCGTACGACGCGACCGTACGGCCGTCGCCGCAGGCTTCGGGCTGCTGCGGCTGGCCGGAGCGCCCTCCCTGGGGTGGCTGGACGTCAAGACGTCCGGTGACGTCGAGGTGCCCGTCATCGAGGCCGCCATCGACGAGGAGCTCGCCCGGTTCGCCGCGGAGGGCCCCACGGCCGAGGAAATGGAGCGCGCCCAGGCCCAGTTGGAGCGCGAGTGGCTGGACCGGCTGGGCACGGTCGCGGGCCGCGCGGACGAACTGTGCCGCTTCGCCGTCCTGTTCGGCGACCCGCAGCTCGCCCTGACCGCCGTACAGCGCGTCCTGGACGTGACGGCGGAGGAGGTCCAGGAGGTCGCCAAGGCGCGCCTGCGGCCCGACAACCGCGCGGTGCTCGTCTACGAGCCGATCGCGGACGAGGATGCCGGCGACGACGCCGGCGAAGCAGCGGCCGAGGCCGGCGACGAGAACGAGGAGGCGGCCAAGTGACCGAGCTCGCCACGATGGAATTCCACCCGCAGCCCCAGGCGGGCGAAGCCCGGCCGTGGGCCTTCCCGGCGCCCGAGCGCGGGACGCTCGGCAACGGCCTGACGGTTCTGCGCTGCCACCGCCCGGGCCAGCAGGTCGTCGCCGTCGAGGTGCTCCTCGACGCGCCCCTGGAGGCCGAACCGGCCGGCCTGGACGGTGTCGCCACGATCACCGCGCGTGCCTTCTCCGAGGGCACCGACAAGCACTCCGCCGAGGAGTTCGCCGCCGAGCTGGAGCGCTCCGGCGCCACCCTCGACGCGCACGCCGACCACCCCGGGCTGCGCCTGAGCCTGGAGGTCCCGGCCTCGCGCCTGGCCAAGGGCCTCGGCCTGCTGTCGGACGCCCTCAGGGCACCCGCCTTCGCCGACAGCGAGGTCGAGCGGCTGGTCCGCAACCGCCTCGACGAGATCCCGCACGAGACGGCCAACCCCTCCCGCCGCGCGGCCAAGGAGCTCTCCAAGGAGCTGTTCCCGGCGAGCTCGCGCATGTCGCGCCCGCGCCAGGGCACCGAGGAGACCGTCCAGAAGATCGACTCCGGGGCCGTACGCGCCTTCTACGACCGGCACGTCCGCCCCGCGACCGCCACCGTCGTGGTCGTCGGCGACCTCACCGGCATCGACCTGGACGCGCTGCTCGCCGAGACCCTGGGCTCGTGGACCGGCTCCACCGCCCAGCCGCGCCCCGTGCCGCCGGTGACCGCCGACGACACCGGGCGGGTCGTGATCGTGCACCGGCCCGGCGCCGTCCAGACGCAGCTGCTCATCGGCCGCGTCGGAGCCGACCGGCACGACCGTGTGTGGCCCGCGCAGGTGCTCGGTACGTACTGCCTCGGCGGCACCCTCACCTCCCGCCTGGACCGCGTCCTGCGCGAGGAGAAGGGCTACACCTACGGTGTGCGGGCGTTCGGCCAGGTGCTGCGTTCGGCACCCGACGGCACCGGCGTCTCGATGCTGGCGATCAGCGGCTCCGTGGACACCCCGAACACGGGTCCGGCCCTGGACGACCTGTGGACGGTGCTCCGCAAGCTCGCCGAGGGCGGACTCACCGACGCCGAGCGGGACATCGCCGTGCAGAACCTCGTCGGCGTGGCGCCACTCAAGTACGAGACCGCCGCGGCCGTCGCGAGCACGCTGGCCGACCAGGTCGAGCAGCACCTGCCCGACGACTACCAGGCGACGCTGTACCGGCAGCTCGCCGCGACCGGCACCGTGGAGGCCACCGCGGCGGTCGTCAACGCCTTCCCGGTGGACCGTCTGGTGACGATCCTCGTCGGCGACGCGGAGCAGATCAAGGAGCCCGTCGAGGCCCTCGGTATCGGCGAAGTGACCGTCGTTCCGGCGGAGTAGACGCAACGGCGGCACGCGCGTGTGGGGAGCCCTGATGACTGAACGGTCGTCAGGGCTCCCTATTGTCCGAATTGGGGGAGAGGTTGCCTGTCTGCCCTGTGGCATGCGCTACAAAAACCGTGATCCGTTTGGGGATTGAAAGTGGCCCCCCTTAGCGTCGGTCCGGCTGTCCGTCAGGCACCGCGCCGCACTCGCGGCACCGGACAGTCATCGCCGAGTCCCCGTACGGCGCGAGCCAGGGGAGCCGGGGACCCACATGAGTCCCTGGGGTGAATCGGACGCCCGCGCGTGTGGCGGGGGAGTCCGTAGGAGACCTTCCTGCTCCGAACCCGTCAGCTAACCCGGTAGGCGAGAAGGAAGGAAAGGACCAGCCACTTCATGGCGTTCACCCGCGCCACCGGGAAGCACCGTCGCCCGAGCCGGACCCACCGCACCACCGTTCGCGCCGCGAGTGTCGCGGCTCTCGCCACCTCCGGCGTCGTAGGCACCCTGGCCGCCGCCCCGGCGTTCGCCGCGGAGCCCACCCCCGAACAGACCGGCCTCACCCCTGTCGTCGCCATGGGCGATGCCGTGGCCGAGAAGATCGACGCCCAGGCCGTCGCCCAGCAGCAGGCCGCCGCCGAGACGCTGGCCGAGGAGACCGCCCGCGCCAAGGCCGCCGCCCAGGCCGAGGCGGCCCGCGAGGCCCAGGCGCGCGCCGCCCGCGAGGCCGAGCGCAAGAGGCTCAACACCTTCGTCGCGCCGGTCGCCAACTCCTATGTGTCCACCGGCTACAAGACCGGCGGCTCCCTGTGGTCCTCCGGCGCCCACACGGGCATCGACTTCCACGCCTCGACCGGCACCAGCGTCCACGCGGTGGGCTCCGGCACCGTCGTCGAGGCAGGCTGGGGCGGCTCGTACGGCAACGAGGTCGTGATCAGGATGGCCGACGGCATGTACACCATGTACGGCCACCTGTCGTCCATCGGCGTCTCCGTCGGCCAGAAGGTCACCCCGGGCCAGCAGATCGGCCTCTCCGGGGCGACCGGCAACGTCACCGGACCGCACCTCCACTTCGAGGCCCGCACCACCGCCGAGTACGGCTCCGACGTCGACCCCGTCGCCTACCTCCGCAAGCACGGCGTCAACGTCTGACGACGCACCACCGCACTTCCCGGAGCCCCGGCCCGTCGGCCGGGGCTTTCGGCGTTTCCGGACCCCTCCTGTCCAAAAAATATCCATGGATTCCGGTCCGCCATCGGAAATTCCCGCTGATTGCAATAGAGTCACGGAACACACGTCAATCGTCGACGTTTCACGGGGATTAAGGCGGAGGTCGGACATGCGTATTCCGGCGCACTCGGTATGCACGGCGATCCGGGACGACATCGTCGCCGGTGTCTACGAGCGCGGCGGCCGGCTCACGGAGGAACTCCTCGCGCGCCGGTACGGCGTCTCGCGCGTCCCCGTGCGGGAGGCCCTGCGCACGCTGGAGGCGGAGGGGTTCGTGGTGACCCGGCGGCACGCGGGCGCGTGCGTCGCGGAACCGACCGAGCAGGAGGCCGCCGACCTGCTGGAGATGCGGATGCTGCTGGAGCCGCTCGGCGCCTCACGGGCCGCCCAGCGGCGCACCGAGGCCCACCTCAAGGTGCTGCGCGGCCTCGTCAGGCTGGGCCAGGAGCGCGCCAGGAGGGGCAACAGCGAGGATCTGCGCTCCCTGGGCAGCTGGTTCCACGAGACGCTGGCCCAGGCCTCCGGAAGCCCCGCCCTGACCTCGATGCTGACCCAGCTGCGGCACAAGATCGCGTGGATGTACGCGGTGGAGGCGCCGGCCAACCCCGTGGAGTCCTGGGCGGAGCACGGGGCCATCGTGGACGCCGTGGCGCGCGGCGACGCCGAGCGCGCGCGGGCGATCACGGCCCTGCACACCGAGCGCGCGGGCACCGCGCACCGGCTGCGCTTTCCCGGCGGCGCGAACGGCACGGACCGTGTGAGGACTTCGCAACCTCCCGTAAACATGTCGGGCCTCCGGCATTAACAAGGGCGCCGTATACAAAGAGGGGATAATTCGCGGGGGATTATTTCTGCTGCCCGCAAGTGGAATTGCGAAGGGCTCGCCCGGTAATTCGGGCGAGCCCTTCGAGGTTGCGGCACATCGGTTTTGCGGCGAAATCACCGCAACCATCAATTGCGGGTTGTTCAGACGGTCTCGGGGAGTTCCTCGAGACCCTCAGCGACCAGCTTCGCCAGCCGGTCGAGGGCCGCGTCCGCGCCCTCGGCGTCCGACGCGAGGACGATCTCCTCGCCGCCCTGGGCGCCCAGGCCCAGGACCGCGAGCATGGAGGCCGCGTTGACGGGGTTGCCGTCGGCCTTGGCGATCGTCACGGGGATACCTGCGGCCGTGGTGGCCCGGACGAAGATGGAGGCGGGACGGGCGTGAAGGCCCTCCGCCCAGCCGACGTTGACGCGGCGCTCAGCCATGTGATGCTGCCCTTCAGAGTCTCAGGGTTGTCTAGACCAGTTTCCCACACGTGAAGCGAGCCCGGAGCGGCCTCGCGGACCGTCCGGAAAGGGGTGTCGGACCGCGGCCTCGGCCCCACTTCCCCTCGCTGCTTTCCCCACAGACTGCCTCGCGCCGTTGTCGGACGCGAGCCGTACGCTGGGGCCCATGCAGCAGACCTCGTCGGACCGGCACGAGTACCCCGCCCACTGGGAAGCCGACGTCGTGCTGCGCGACGGAGGTACCGCGCGCGTCAGGCCCATCACCGTCGACGACGCCGATCGCCTGGTCAGCTTCTACGAGCAGGTCTCCGACGAGTCGAAGTACTACCGCTTCTTCGCGCCGTACCCTCGCCTGTCCGCCAAGGATGTCCACCGCTTCACGCACCACGACTTTGTGGACCGGGTGGGACTCGCGGCCACCGTCGGCGGCGAGTTCATCGCCACCGTACGCTATGACCGCATTAGTGCCGACGGGCGTCCCGCGTCCGCCCCCGCCGACGAGGCCGAGGTCGCCTTCCTGGTGCAGGACGCCCACCAGGGCAGGGGCGTCGCCTCCGCCCTCCTCGAACACATCGCGGCCGTCGCCCGCGAGCGCGGCATCCGCCGCTTCGCCGCCGAGGTGCTGCCCGCCAACAACAAGATGATCAAGGTGTTCACGGACGCCGGCTACACCCAGAAGCGCAGCTTCGAGGACGGCGTCGTACGCCTGGAGTTCGATCTCGAACCCACCGACCGCTCCCTCGCCGTGCAGCGCGCGCGGGAGCAGCGCGCCGAAGCAAGGTCCGTACGACGGCTGCTGGTGCCCGGCTCGGTCGCCGTCGTCGGCGTCGGCCGCAGCCCCGGAGGGGTCGGCCGCAGCGTGCTCGACAACATCAGGGACGCCGGTTTCACCGGCGACCTGTACGCCGTCAACAAGGCCTTCCCCGAAGGGCAGAAGGAACTCGACGGGGTGCCGGCCCACCGCTCGGTGCGCGACATCGAAGGCCCCGTCGACCTCGCGGTCGTCGCCGTCCCGGTCGAACACGTCCCCCAGGTCGTCACCGAGTGCGGCGAACACGGGGTGCAGGGGCTCGTCGTGGTCACCGCCGGCTACGCCGAGAGCGGCCCCGAGGGACGCGAGCGCCAGCGCGAACTCGTCCGGCACGCGCGCACGTACGGCATGCGGATCATCGGGCCGAACGCCTTCGGGGTCATCAACACCGCCGTAGACGTACGGCTGAACGCGTCCCTGGCTCCCGAGATGCCGCGCCCCGGACGCATCGGCCTGTTCGCCCAGTCCGGCGCCATCGGCATCGCCCTCCTCTCCCGGCTGCACCGGCGGGGCGGCGGCGTCACCGGCGTCACGGGTGTCTCCACGTTCGTGTCGTCCGGCAACCGCGCGGACGTGTCCGGCAACGACGTCCTCCAGTACTGGTACGACGACCCCGACACCGACGTAGCCCTCATGTACCTGGAGTCCATCGGCAACCCCCGCAAGTTCACCCGCCTCGCCCGGCGCACCGCCGCGGCGAAGCCCCTCGTAGTGGTCCAGGGCGCCGGATCCGCTCCCCAGGGACACGCCGTACGCGCGACACGCCTGCCGCACGCCACGGTGTCCGCGCTGCTGCGACAGGCCGGAGTGATCCGCGTCGAGACGATCACCGAACTCGTCGACACGGGGCTGCTGCTCGCGCGCCAGCCGCTGCCCGGCGGGGCACGGGTGGCGATCCTCGGGAACTCCGAGTCGCTGGGACTGCTGACGTACGACGCGTGCCTCTCCGAGGGGCTGCGCCCGCTCCCTCCGCTGGATCTCACCACGGCGGCTTCCGCGCGGGACTTCCACCGGGCGCTGTCGGAGGCGCTGGCCGACGAGGCGTGCGACGCGGTCGTGGTGACCGCGATACCCGCCGTGGGGGAGGGGCCGGCGGAGGACGCGGCGCTGGCCGAGGCGTTGCGGTCGGCGGCGGAGACCGTCCCCGGGAAGCCCGTACTGGTGGTGCATGTGGAGCTCGGGGGGCTCGCGGCGGCGCTGTCGGCGGCGACCAGTACGGCACCGCGGGCCGTTTCCAGGCGGGAGGACTCCCAGCGCTCCGAGGAGCGACCGCCCAGCGCGGTGCAGGCCTCCGAAGGCGTCGGCCTCATCCCCGCCTACCCCGCCGCCGAACGCGCGGTCCGCGCCCTCGCCGAAGCCGTGAAGTACGCCCAGTGGCGGCGCGAGGCCGTCGACCCCGGCCGGGTTCCCGAGTACGAGGACATCGACGAGAAGGGGGCCGCCGGACTGATCGGCGGGCTCCTCGCGCGCGGGCAGGGCCTCACGCTCGGCGTCGACGAGACCTGCGAACTGCTCGGCATGTACGGCGTCGACGTGCACCGCGCGCTGCCCGCGCCCACCCCCGATGCCGCCGCCGAGGCAGCCCGCGCCCTCGGCTACCCGGTCGCCCTCAAGGCCACCGCCCCGCACCTGCGCCACCGCGCCGACCTGGGCGGCGTACGCCTGGATCTCGCGGACGAGGAGCAACTGCGGCGGGCGTACGCCGAGTTGGGCGAGCTGTTCGGCAGGCCGGAGGAGCTGCGGCCGGTGGTGCAGCGGATGGCGCCCCGCGGGGTCGACACCGTCGTACGGGCCGTCATCGACCCGGCGGCGGGGGCCGTGCTGTCGTTCGGGCTCGCCGGAGCCGCCTCGCAGCTGCTCGGGGACACCGCGCACCGGCTGGTTCCGGTCACGGACCGGGAGGCCGCCTCGCTGATCCGGTCGATCCGGACGGCACCCCTCCTCTTCGGCTGGCGCGGTTCGACCCCCGTCGACACGCCTGCCCTGGAGGAGCTGCTGCTGCGGGTGTCGCGGCTGGTCGACGACCACCCCGAGGTGGTCGCGGTGACCCTGGAGCCGGTCGTCGTCGCCGCGCACGGTCTGAGCGTGCTCGGCGCCTCCGTCCGCCTGGCACCGCCGCCGGTCCGCGACGACCTCGGCCCGAGGACGCTTCCCGTGTACTGACGGACCTCCCGCGCGCGGATCGGCGCTTCCGGGTGCTGGTCCTGTGTACTGAGACGGCTGTGACAAGACCGTGCTCGGCGGTGCCTCGCAGTCAGTGGGCCACCGTAGGATGGACGTCATGGCCAAGACCAGTACGACGACCCAGGGGCTGCGTGCGGCGATCGAGCGCAGCGGCTACTACCCGGCCCTCGTGGCCGAGGCGGTGGAGGCCGCCGTCGGCGGCGAGCCGATCCGGTCGTTCCTGGTCCACCAGGAGACCACGTTCGACCAGAACGAGGTGCGCCGGCATGTGACCGTGCTGGTCCTCACCGGCAACCGCTTCATCGTCAGCCACACCGACGAGCAGGCCGCCGACAGCACGTCCCCGACGCCGTACGCCACGACGTCCACGGAGTCCGTGAAGATCGGCCGGATCTCGTCGGTGGTGCTCAGCCGCGTGGTCGCCAACCCGGAGTCGTACAAGCCGGGCACACCGCCCCGCGAGGTCGTGCTGACCATCGGCTGGGGCGCCGTCTCCCGGATCGACCTGGAGCCGGCGGCCTGTGGTGACCCCAACTGCGAGGCCGACCACGGCTACACGGGCAACTCGACGGCGGACGACCTGAGCCTGCGCGTCAGCGAGGCCGGGGACGGCCCGGAGACGGTGCAGCAGACTCTCGCCTTCGCGCAGTCGCTCTCCGAGGCGACCGCGGACGTACCCCGCTGATGGCGCAGCCCGCAACCTGGGACCACCCCGAACCCCTCGCCGTCACCTCCGCGCCCGTCCCCGAGTACGGCTCCGGCTCCCTCGCCGACCTGCTGCCCACGCTGGCCGCCGGCATGGGCGTACCCGGTACGACCGCGGCGATCCCGGAACTGACCGCGGCCGACCGCAACTGCGTCTTCCTGGTCGACGGCCTCGGCTGGGAGCAGATCAAGGACCACGCCGACGAGGCGCCCTACCTGCACGCGCTCCTGGGCAGCTCGCGCGGCGGCACGGGACGCCCGCTGACCGCCGGCTACCCGGCGACCACCGCGACCTCCCTCGCCTCCGTCGGCACCGGCCTGCCGCCCGGCGCGCACGGTCTGCCCGGCTACACCGTGCGCAACCCGGACACCGGCGCGCTGATGAACCAGCTGCGCTGGCAGCCGTGGACCGAGCCGAAGTCCTGGCAGCCGTACCCCACGGTCTTCCAACTCGCCCAGGACGCGGGCGTGCACGCCGCCCAGGTGTCGTCCCCCACCTTCCAGAACACCCCGCTGACGAAGGTCGCGCTCAGCGGCGGAACGTTCCTCGGGCGGCTGACCGGCGAGGAGCGCATGGACCTCGCGGCCGAACAACTGGCCGCAGGGGACCGCTCCCTGGTCTACACGTACTACGCCGAACTCGACGGCGCGGGCCACCGCTACGGCGTCGCCTCCGACACCTGGCGCGGCCAACTCATGTACGTCGACCGGCTCGTCCAGCGCCTCGCCGAGCAACTGCCGCCGCGCAGCGCCCTCTACGTCACCGCCGACCACGGCATGATCGACGTACCCTTCGACGAGGAGCACCGCATCGACTTCGACGCGGACTGGGAGCTGCGCGCCGGGGTCGCCCTCCTCGGCGGCGAGGGCCGCGCCCGCCATGTCTACGCGGTCCGCGGCGCCGAGAACGACGTACTGACCTGCTGGCGCGAGGTCCTCGGCGAACAGTTCTGGGTGGCCTCAAGGGACGAGGCGATCACGGCGGGCTGGTTCGGCCCGACGATCGACCGGCGCGTCCACGACCGCCTCGGCGACGTGATCGTGGCGGCCCGGGACGACGTCCTGGTCATCGCATCCGAGCGGGAGCCGAAGGAGTCGGCGATGGTCGGCAACCACGGTTCCATGACCCCTGCCGAACAGCTGGTCCCCCTCCTCGAAGTACGCTCCTGAAGCCCCACCGTCCTCCTGTTTGCCGAAAGGTGCTCAACTTCCCATGCCCGAGCTGGTGTTCTTCTCCGGAACGATGGACTGCGGGAAGTCGACCCTGGCGCTCCAGATCGAGCACAACCGCTCGGCGCGCGGCCTGGCAGGGGTGATCTTCACGCGGGACGACCGCGCGGGCGAGGGAAAGCTTTCCTCACGCCTCGGCCTGGTCACCGACGCGGTGGAGGTCGAGGACGAGCAGGACCTGTACGCGTATCTCGTCGACCACCTCTCCCAGGGGGGCCGCGCGGACTACGTCATCGCCGACGAGGCGCAGTTCCTGGCACCCGTCCAGATCGACCAACTCGCCCGCGTGGTCGACGACCTGGGCCTGGACGTCTACGCCTTCGGCATCACCACCGACTTCCGCTCCAAGCTCTTCCCCGGCTCCCAACGCCTCGTCGAACTCGCCGACCGAGTCGAGGTCCTCCAGGTGGAGGCCCTCTGCTGGTGCGGCGCCCGCGCCACCCACAACGCCCGCACGATAGGCGGCGAGATGGTCGTCGAGGGCGCCCAGGTCGTCGTCGGCGACGTCAACCAGTCCGAAGCCGTCGGCTACGAGGTCCTGTGCCGCCGCCACCACCGCCGCCGCATGACGTCGGCCACGGCACGGGCGGCGGCGCTGTCACCGGATGTACTGCCGATGACGTCGGCCTAGTGCACCTGCCACTCGCCGACGTCGTCGGAGAAACCGCTGTTCATGGCGAACTGGACGGTGACGACACGGGAGGTTTTCGGCACCTCGAACGTGATGAAGCCGAGGGCTGTCTTCCCGGTGCCGATCGTGATAGCGCCCGGGAACGGCGGACCGGCCGTTGAATTGTTCAACGATGCGGTGAACCGCTGTCCGTCCTTGTCGATCACGGTCGCCCCGTTGGACGGCGAGTCCTTGTAGACAGCGGTGCCCGTGTTCTTGAGCTTGACCTGCACGGATACGAAACGGTCCCCGGAGGCAGGATGGTCGTACGGCCCGGCGCCGGCCGGATCGACGACCTTCACGACCGTCACGTCGAGCTTCTCACCGGTGTTGATGCCGGTGAGACTCAGCGTGTCTCCAACCTTGGTGTCGGACACCGGCGCCAGAGCCAGCGCCGGAACTGCCAGTAGGCAAGTCAACAGCGGTGCCGTACGACGAAGCATCGCTCCTCCAGGTGTGCGGAGCGGCTGATGAGCCCCATGATCCGCCCGCACCACCCTGGAAGCGACCCGAAGAGCTACCGCGGCCCCTGGATCACCGAGAACATCGCGCCCTCGGGGTCGGCGACCGTGGCCACGCGGCCGTGGGGGCTGTTGTGAGGTGGTTCGAGGGTGTGGCCGCCGAGGGCTGTGACGCGGCGAAGGGCCTCGTCCGTGTCGGCGACCTCGAAGTACGTCATCCAGTGCGGGCCCCGGTCGCGGGGGAGGGCGGTGCCGACGCCGTGGATGCCGGCCACCGGGGTGCCGTCCAGGTGCAGGGTGACGTAGTCGAGGTCGGCGGACTCGACGGGGACCTCCTCGTAGCCGAAGACCGCCTCGTAGAACTTGGCGACGCTCGCGGTCTCGAAGGTCAGCAGCTCGTTCCAGGCGGGGGTGCCGGGGACGCCCGTGATGGACGTGCCGAGGTGTTCCGCGACCTGCCAGATGCCGAACACCGCCCCCGACGGGTCGGAGCCGATGGCCAGGCGGCCGGCCTCGGCCGCGTCCAGCGGGCCCACCCCTACCGTGCCGCCGCACATCCGTACCGTCTCGGCCGTCTGGTCCACGTCGTCCGAGGCGAGATACGGCGTCCAGGCGATGGGCAGATGCCGGTCCGGCGGCAGCTGGCCGATGCCGGCCACCTCCTGCCCGTCGAGCAGGGCCCGCACGTAGGGGCCGAGCTGATGGGGACCGGGTTGGAATTCCCAACCGAACAGCTCCCCGTAGAACTCCTGAGTCGTCGTCATGCCGTGCACCATCAGACTCACCCAGCAGGGTGTGCCCTGCGTACGCCGAGTGTGCGTGTCGCCGTTCAGGCCGGCCGACCCCCGTGCCTCGGTCATCGTCACCTTCTCCTCGGCCCCTCGCGGTGGCCGTTTCTTCCGCACTGCGGATCCGCGTGCCGCAACCGCGTCACGCCCCGAGCCGATGCTCGCACCCCCTGCGGCGCCGCGCGCCCCGGCCGCGCCGTCGACGGGCGGCCCACGTACGGAGGATGCCCGGTCTGTGGCCCCTCGTCCGTTTCTGGTTGATTGCCGTGGGGTGTCCATCGGTTGTACACCATGTGCTCGATCCCGTACGCCTCGTGATCGAGACTGTCCGGCGGGCAGAGTAGTCGGACCCGGCCGTGTCGGCCACCCCTTGCGCGAGGATGGTGGCCATGAACGCCATCATCTCCGCACCCGAACTGGCGAGCGCTCTGGCAGGGACGACCCCGCCGGTCCTCCTCGACATCCGCTGGCAGCTCAGCGTCGCGAAGGCCGCAGGTGAACCGCCCTTCGACGGACGCGCCGAGTACACGGCCGGGCACATCCCGGGCGCCGTCTACGTAGACCTCGACCAGGAGCTGGCCTCGGCCCCCGGCGCCCGCGGCCGGCACCCCCTCCCCGGCACCGCGAGCTTCGGCGCCGCGATGCGCCGGGCGGGCGTATCGGCCGACCGCGCGGTCGTCGTGTACGACGGCGGTCAGGGCTGGGCGGCGGCCCGCGCGTGGTGGCTGCTGCGCTGGGCGGGTCACCCGGACGTGCGGGTCCTCGACGGGGGCCTTCCCTCTTGGGAGGGTCCTTTGGAGACGGATACGCCGACGCCGGCCGAGGGCGACTTCGCGCCGGAGCCGGGGGCCGTGCAGCTCCTGGACGCGGACGGAGCCGCCGCACTGGCCCGCAGCGGGGTCCTGTTCGACGCCCGCGCGGGAGAGCGTTACCGGGGCGAGGTGGAACCGATCGACCGGGTCGGCGGCCACATCCCGGGCGCCGTGTCCGCGCCGACCAACGAGAACGTCGGCACCGACGGCCGCTTCCTCCCGGCGGAGGAACTGGCCGCCCGCTTCAAGTCGTTGGGCGCCACGGAAGCCGCGGGCGTCGGCGTGTACTGCGGCTCGGGTGTCTCGGGCGCCCATGAGGTACTCGCGCTGGCGGTCGCCGGCATTCCGGCCGCGCTCTACGTCGGTTCCTGGTCGGAGTGGTCCTCGGACCCGGAGCGACCGGTCGCCGTGGGTCCTGATCCCCAGTAACCGCCCGTACGACGGCGAGGGCCCGCTGCCGAACCTGCAGCGGGCCCTCGCCTACGAGCAACTGTCCTGCTATTCCTGCTTCTTCCTCCGCGTCCCGAAGACGATCTCGTCCCAGCTCGGGACCGCCGCTCTGCGGCCCGGGCGGACGCCGTCCGCCTCGGCCTGGCGGTCGGTGGAGCCGATGAGCCGGTCGCGGTGGGCGCCGACGGAGCGGGGCATGAGGACGTCCGCATAGGCCGAACCGGCCGAGGCGGCGGGTGCCGGGGGCTCCTCCGCCTCCGGTTCCTCGACGGGCTCCTCCGGGGTCTCCGAGGGGCGCTCGGGGACCACCATGTCGCCGCGGAAGCTCGGTACCGCCTCCAGGAGGCTGGTGAGCGAGTCGCGCTCGCTCTCCTCGACCACCTCGGGCGACGGCAGCGCGGGACGCTCCGGGCGCTCCAGGGCACGGTCGAGCGGGCGGTCGCGGGGCAGCCGGGCGATCCTCGGCACGAACGGGAAGCTGGGCTCGGGGGTGGCGGAGAGGTCGTCGGACTCGCCGATCAGCGAGCGCGCCTCGTCGTCGACGGCCTGGACGAGCCGCCGGGGCGGGTCGTACGTCCAGCTCGCCGAGTGCGGTTCGCCCGCGACCCGGTAGACCAGCAGGACCTCCCAGGTGCCGTCGTCGCGGCGCCAGGAGTCCCACTGGACGGTGTCCTTCTCGGCGCCGCGCAGCGTCAGACGTTCCTGCACGGCCTCGCCGAGCTGGGGTCCGGCGTTCTCACCGGGGCGGCGGACAGGGGTCTTCCGGGCACGCTCGGCCATGAAGGCACGCTCGGCGAGCACGGGACCCTCGAAGCGGCGCACCCGGTCCACGGGGATGCCGGCGAGTTGCGCGACTTCCTCCGCTGAGGCGCCGGCACGTATACGTGCCTGGATGTCTCGGGGGCGGAGATGGCTCTCCACCTCGATCTCGATCTGGCCGAGGCGGGGACGGTCGCCGCGTACGGCGGCGCGCAGACGCTCATCAATCGGAAGCGTGTACTCCGTGCTGTCCGCAGCCTTCAGCACCAGCCGTGTGCCGTCGTTAGAGACGGCCACGACACGCAGTTCGGGCATGGGGACCTCCCGGGTGGTGCCTGCCGACGTCACGTGCGTCGCTGCTTCCGCTAGTCGAGTGTGGCCTGCCCGGGTGCAGCCTGCCACAACCTTGCCGAGTTGCCCGGCGTGTCGGGCACGGGCCCGGACTCGCCGTTATGGCACGGTTACCTATTCGCAACGCTAAGTGACCAACTACGTCACCCTGTGCAACTGGCCCCCTCTGGGCGGTCCAAAAGGCCGCGGACGCCCTGGCAGGAGACCGCACCCAGGGCTCGCAACAGTACTCCATTTGGACCACGTGCGTGGATTGGCACGCCACCCAACTTCTTGTGGGGGACGGGACTTGACGGTCCGGAGCGGGGTTCGGGCGATCTTGGAAGTGGCGTACTTCACGCAATAGCCCGAAACGGAACCATCTGAGCCTCCCGCTCGTCGCGGGGAACCGGGTCCGGCCGATTCCCCGCCCGAGTCGCCCGACGGCTACTGACCCAGCACCCTTCGCAAGTAGTCGTTCTGGAACCGCCGTTCAGGATCCAGCCGGTCGCGCAGCGCCGTGAACTCGCCGAAGCGCGGATAGACCCCGGCGAAGTACTCGGCGTCCCGGGTGTGCACCTTGCCCCAGTGCGGCCGGCCCTCGTGCGCGGTGAGGATGCGCTCGGCGGCGGTGAAGTACGCCTGATACGGCGTGCCTTTGTACATGTGTACGGCGATGTAGGCGCTGTCCCGGCCGGAGGCGGTGGACAGGGCGATGTCGTCCGCGGGCGCGGTGCGGACCTCTACCGGGTAGCTCACCCTGAAGTCGGACTGGTCGACCATCGCCTTGAGTTCCCGCAGCGTGTCCACCAGGGCCGCGCGCGGGACGGCGTACTCCATCTCGACGAACCGGACCCGGCGGGGCGAGGTGAAGACCTTGTAGGGGATGTCCGTGTACGTCCGCGTGGACCAGGCCCGGGTGGAGATCTGCGCGATGGTCGGGATGCTCGCGGGCGCCGCGCGGCCGACCCAGTTGGCCACCTGCCAGAGGCCGTTGGAGACGAACTCGTCCTCGATCCAGCCGGCCACCTTGCCCACCGGCTGCTCCGGGCCCGCGCTGCGGTTGTTGCGCTTGGTGTTGGTGCTGCCGGTGTGCGGGAACCAGTAGAACTCGAAGTGCTCGTTCTCGGCCCAGAGTTCGTCGAAGCGTCCGGTGACCTCGTCGAAGGTCATCGGCTCCTCGCGGGCCGTGAGCAGGAAGACGGGCTCCACGGCGAAGGTGATCGCGGTGACGACGCCCAGGGCGCCGAGGCCGATCCGGGCCGCCGCGAAGACGTCCGGGTTCTCCTTCTCGGAGCAGGTGAGCACCGAGCCGTCGGCCGTCACCAGCTCGAGTCCCCTGATCTGGGCGGCTATGGAGGCCGATTCGCGTCCGGTGCCGTGGGTGCCGGTGCTGGTCGCCCCGGAGACCGTCTGCTCCATGATGTCGCCCATGTTCGTGAGAGACAGACCCTCGCGCGCGAGAGCCATGTTGAGTCTCTTGAGCGGGGTGCCCGCCTCGACCGTGACCGTCAATGCATCGCGATCAATGTTGCGGATGCCGGTCAACAGTTGAGGACGGATCAACACGCCGTCCGTGGCGGCGATCGATGTGAAGGAGTGCCCGCTGCCGACGGCCTTCACCGTCAGACCGTCCTCGCCGGCCCTCCGGACGGCCGCGGCCAGTTCCTCGACGGAGGCGGGCGTGACCTCCCGCGCGGGCCGGGACGCGACCGTCCCGCCCCAGTTACGCCACGTGCCGTTCTTCGCGCTCGCTGTGGTGCCCAACAACGGTGCCTCCCCGACCCGGTGCCGGTCTGCTGAGCCGGCGGAACCCGAGGAAACCGACCGCGACCGCGACGGCTCCGGCGACCACCGGAACCCCGTACCCGGCCCGCGCTCCGGCTGCGTCGATCACCCAGCCGGCGACCGAGGAACCGAGCGCGACCCCGACCGCCAGGCCGGTGCTCACCCAGGTCATGCCTTCGGTGAGCTTCGCGCGAGGTACGTGCTCTTCTATGAGGGACATAGTCGTGATCATCGTGGGTGCGATGGACAGTCCCGCAAGGAACAGCGCCACGGCCAGAAGCGGCAAGTTTCCGACCAGTAGGAGGGGGATCATACTCACGGCCATCGTGCATATGCCCAGCAGCCACCGGCGTTCGGGCGCTCCCCGGAAGCGCAGCAGCCCGAACACGACCCCGGCCACACAGGACCCCGCCGCGTACAGGGCGAGCACCACACTGGCGCCGCCCTTGTGACCCCGCTCGTCGGCGAACGCGACGGTGACCACGTCGACCGCCCCGAAGATCGCCCCGGTCGCCACGAAGGTGGCCACCAGCACCTGGAGACCGGCCGCCCGCAGCGCCGAGCCGCCTCCCTCTGCGCCCTTCACACGCGGGTGCGGGGCTGGCTCGGTGGCGCGCTGAGCCGTCAGCCAGAAGACGCCCACCGCCAGGAAGCAGGCGGCCAGCAGGGGCCCCGCCTCCGGGAACCACGCCGTGGACAGCCCGATCGAGATGATCGGCCCGAAGATGAAGCACACCTCGTCCACCACGGACTCGAAGGAGTACGCCGTGTGCAGCTGCGGGGTGCCCCGGTAGACGGCCGCCCAGCGCGCGCGGACCATCGCGCCCAGACTCGGCACCGAGCCGATCCCGGCGGCACACACGAACAGCACCCAGTCCGGCCACCCGAAGCGGGCGGCCAGCAGCAGTCCGGCCGCCGCCGTCAGCGCGACGAGCGTCGCCGGGCGCAGCACCCGCCGCTGCCCGTACTGGTCCACCCACCGTGAGATCCGCGGCCCGATCACGGCGGCGGCCAGTGCGATGGTGGCCGACAGCGCGCCCGCGAGGCCGTAGCGCCCGTTGATCTGGGAGACCATCGTGACCACGCCGATGCCCATCATCGACAGGGGCATCCGGCCGAGGAACCCCGCGGCGGAGAAGCCCTTGGAGCCGGGGGCGGCGAACAGGGCGCGGTAGGGGCTGGGCACTGGTGACTCCGGTCGAAAGGGCGCGGTGGCGGCTCGGTGGTGCGGGGGCGGCGATGTGATGACGGCTCAGTAAGGTGCAAATGCGGCTGATACAGCTTACGAGCAGGTGGGGCCCGTTGCACCCGCCCGTACCGCGCTCGATGCACCCGCCCGTACCGCGCTCGATGCACCCGCCCGTGCTGCCCCCGGCGCACCTCCCCGGAAGCCCCGGGTTCGCGGCCCGGCACCCCTGCGTTTCCCGGCTGTCAGTGGCGGGTGGCAGGATCGGAGACATGCCAGACGTGCTCGATGCCACTCCCTACGACGCCCTGCTCCTGCTCTCGTTCGGCGGCCCCGAGGGCCCGGACGACGTGGTTCCGTTCCTGGAGAACGTGACGCGCGGGCGAGGCATCCCCAAGGAACGCCTCAAGGAAGTGGGGCAGCACTACTTCCTGTTCGGCGGGGTCAGCCCCATCAACGACCAGAACCGCGCCCTCCTGGACGCCCTCCGCAAGGACTTCGCGGATCACGGCCTGGACCTGCCGGTCTACTGGGGCAACCGAAACTGGGCCCCGTACCTGACGGACACCCTGCGCGAGATGGTCGCCGACGGCCGCCGCCGCATCCTCGTCCTGGCCACCAGCGCCTACGCCTCGTACTCGGGCTGCCGCCAGTACCGCGAGAACCTCGCCGAGTCCCTGGCGACCCTGGAGGCCGAGGGGCTCGAGGTGCCGAAGGTCGACAAGCTGCGCCACTACTTCAACCACCCCGGCTTCCTGGAGCCGATGATCGACGGGGTGCTCGAATCCCTCGCCGACCTCCCCGAGGACGTCCGTTCCGGCGCCCATCTCGCCTTCTCGACCCACTCCATCCCGACAGCCGCCGCCGACAGCTCCGGGCCGGTCGAGGGCCACGGCGACGGCGGGGCGTACGTCGAGGAGCACCTGGACGTGGCCCGGCTGATCGCCGACGCGGTCAGCGAACGCACCGGGATCGACCACCCCTGGCAGCTCGTCTACCAGTCCCGCTCCGGCGCCCCGCAGATCCCGTGGCTGGAGCCCGACATCTGCGACCACCTGGAGGAGCGCCACAAGGCCGGCGTCCCCGCGGTCGTGATGGCGCCCATCGGCTTCGTCTCCGACCACATGGAGGTCCTCTACGACCTCGACACGGAGGCCACGGCCAAGGCCGGGGAACTGGGCCTGCCGGTCCGCCGTTCGGCCACCGTGGGAGCCGACCCGCGCTTCGCCGCCGCCGTCCGTGAACTCGTCCTGGAGCGCTCCGCAGCGGAGCGCGGGCAGCAGGTCACGCCCTGCGCCCTGGGCGCCCTCGGCGCGAGCCACAACCTCTGCCCGGTGGGCTGCTGCCCGGCCCGCGCCCCGCGTCCCGCCGCCGCGGGCGCCGACAGCCCCTACGCATGAGGAGCGCCGTGACCGACCCCCTCCACCAGGAACTGCTGGCACTCGCCCAGGAGGCCGCCCACAAGGCCGGCGCGCTGCTGCGGGACGGCCGCCCGGCCGACCTCGCGGTCGCCGCCACCAAGTCCAGCCCGATCGACGTCGTCACCGAGATGGACATCGCGGCCGAGAAGTTGATCACAGACCTGATTTCCGAACAGCGGCCCGACGACGGTTTCCTGGGCGAGGAGGGTGCCTCCGTCACCGGCACCAGCGGTGTCCGCTGGGTCATCGATCCGCTCGACGGCACGGTCAACTACCTCTACGGACTGCCCACTTGGTCCGTCTCCATCGCGGCCGAGCTGGACGGCGAGACCGTCGCCGGGGTCGTCGCGGTCCCGATGCGCGGCGAGACGTTCCACGCGGTGCTCGGCGGCGGGGCGTGGGCCACGGGCGCGTGGGAGGGCGAACGCAGGCTCGCGTGCAGGCCCGCGCCGCCCCTGGAGCAGGCTTTGGTGTCGACCGGCTTCAACTACGTCACCGAGGTGCGGGTCCATCAGGCCGATGTGGCGCAGAAGTTGATCCCGTTGCTGCGGGACATCCGGCGGGGCGGCTCGGCGGCCGTCGACCTGTGCGATGTGGCCGCGGGCCGGCTGGACGGTTTCTACGAGCGGGGGCTGAACCCGTGGGACCTCGGCGCGGGGGACCTGATCGCCCGTGAGGCGGGCGCCCTGACCGGTGGACGGCCCGGAGAGCGGCCCGGGCGTGATCTGGCGGTGGCGGGAAGCCCGGGAGTCTTCGAACCCCTCCAGCGCCTCCTGGAGGACTTCGGCGCCTGGCACGACTGACGCTCACAAGACCAACGGCGCGAGCCCTCACCCAACGGCGAGGGCCCACCCACTCCCACTGTCCCCACGCGTCGGCCGAGAGGGAGCCGTAGGGGCGCGCCGGTGTCGAGAGGCCCAGCGCGCGGAGGCGCGCAGCGCCGAGCACGGTGGGGCTCTCGACACCGGCTTGAGGCGCCCCGAAGGCGACCGAACCAAAAGAGGTGCGCGCGCACGGCGCCTGCCCAACACCGGCCCGGCTACCCGAAAGACAAAAAGCAGCAGAACCCCGGCGCTGGATTCGCCAGGGTTCCGCTTTTCTGCTGTTTGCGCTGATCAGACGCTCGTCGCGCTGACCTCCACACCGTGGTCGGCGGCGAGGCGGCGCAGGTCGTCCAACTCGGCCTGTTCCACCTCGACGAGGAAGTCGTCGCCCTCGTCGCGAGCCCGCGTCAGGTCGGTCTCGGTCGCCCTTATGCGCTGCAGAAGTCCTGCGGTGAATGCGTCCATGCTGCGCCCCCTCGTCCTGGGTCGTGGGTCGGGTGGCACGGGGGTGTGCCGTTCGGAAGGGGCGATCACGTCTGCGGATGCGGGTGCCCAGCGCTGCCCTGGCTGGGCGGCGACGGTGCCGGACACCCACGCCCGCTCTGCGGAAGCGTTGGACGTACCACAAGGTGGCTTGCCACATGCAGAGCGTGATCGCGGGGTGTAAAGCCGTCCTCCCCGCAGTCCCTCCGGTGGAAACCTCAACCCATCGAGAAAATCCCGCATTCCCGGGCCTCATACCCGACCTTCATCTTGCGCCCCGCCGCCTTACAGCCGACTTATGGCCGAAAAGGGCAGGATGGAGGTCACACAGCCACGAAGACCCTGCCCGCGTGCGCCGAAACGCGCTACGCGGGTGGACAGAGGAAGGACAAGCGACGTGCGCGTACTCGTCGTCGAGGACGAGCAGCTGCTCGCCGATGCGGTGGCCACCGGACTGCGCCGGGAGGCCATGGCCGTCGACGTCGTGTACGACGGTGCGGCCGCCTTGGAGCGCATCGGCGTCAACGACTACGACGTGGTCGTCCTCGACCGCGACCTCCCGCTCGTGCACGGCGACGACGTCTGCCGCAAGATCGTCGAGCTCGGCATGCCCACCCGCGTGCTGATGCTCACGGCGTCCGGCGACGTCAGCGACCGTGTCGAGGGCCTGGAG
>NZ_BARG01000064.1 GCF_000376565.1 Streptomyces hokutonensis
GGCGCCGCAGCCGAAAACCGCACCGATCAACGCCTGCGCAAGTCCGCCACCCTGGCCGCGCGCTCCCGCTCCGGGGACTCCCCCGTCAGTACGCCCGCCGACCGCAGCCCCGGTACTTGACCCCGTCGCGGCGCCGGAAGGGGTACGTCCCGGCGGCGTTGTTCCCGCGCCGGGGTCTGATCACCCCCCTGGCCGCCCGCCGCGCCGGCCACGGCGATCTGCACCCCCTGGTCGGCCAGCGCCTGCAACTCCGTGGCGGCGCGGTCGTCGTGGCCCGGGGGCTCGTCGGTGACGAGGCGGGTGATGACGTCCGTGGGCACGGTCTGGAACATGGTGTCCGTACCGAGCTTGGTGTGGTCGGCGAGGACGACGACCTCGGCCGCCGCCTGCACGAGGGCCCGGTCCACGGACGCCGAGAGCATGTTGGACGTGGAGAGACCGCGCTCGGCGGTGAGCCCGCTTCCGGAGAGGAAGGCCCGGGAGACGCGCAGCCCCTGGAGGGACTGCTCGGCCCCGCTGCCCACCAGCGCGTAGTTGGAACCGCGCAGGGTGCCCCCGGTCATCACGACCTCCACGCGGTTGGCATGCGCCAACGCCTGGGCGACAAGGAGGGAGTTGGTGACGACGGTCAGTCCGGGGACCCGGGCGAGCCGGCGGGCCAGCTCCTGTGTGGTGGTACCCGCCCCTACCACGATCGCTTCGCCCTCTTCGACGAAGCTCGCGGCGAGATCGGCGATGGCCGTCTTCTCGGCGGTCGCGAGATGCGATTTCTGCGGAAAGCCGGACTCCCGCGTGAACCCGCCCGGCAATACCGCACCGCCGTGCCGGCGGTCGAGGAGTCCTTCTGCCTCCAGTGCGCGCACGTCCCGCCGTACGGTCACTTCGGAGGTCTGGACGACGCGGGCGAGCTCACGGAGCGATACAGCCCCATTCGCTCGCACCATTTCGAGGATCAATTGGCGACGTTCTGCAGCGAACACGAAACTGACAGTAACCCCAACGACCGTCTGCTTTCAGCTGTTTGCGGTGAATAGCAGAAGTTGTTCGCACAGGAGGGCGAGAAGTGGTATAGGGGGTAGTCCCGGCGCCTATGCCGTACGAATGGGCGGCAACTCCCCGTGACCAGCGGGGAGTCGGTGCGGCCTCAGACTTCGCCCGTCGCCTTGCGCGTGTGCAGCTGTCGGGCCACCTCGGCGATCGAGCCCGAAAGGGACGGGTAGACGGTGAAGGCGTTCGCGATCTGTTCGACCGTCAGGTTGTTGTCCACGGCGATCGAGATGGGGTGGATCAGCTCCGAGGCGCGGGGCGCCACGACCACACCGCCGACGATGATCCCGGTGCCCGGGCGGCAGAAGATCTTGACGAAGCCGTCCCGGATGCCCTGCATCTTCGCCCGCGGGTTGCGGAGGAGGGGGAGCTTCACGACCCGGGCGTCGATCTTGCCTGCGTCGACGTCGGCCTGGCTGTAGCCGACCGTGGCGATCTCGGGGTCCGTGAAGACGTTGGAGGAGACCGTCTTCAGGTTGAGCGGGGCCACCGCGTCGCCCAGGAAGTGGTACATCGCGATACGGCCCTGCATCGCGGCCACCGAGGCGAGCGCGAAGATGCCGGTCACGTCACCGGCCGCGTAGACGCCGGGGGCGGTCGTGCGCGAGACCTTGTCGGTCCAGATGTGGCCCGAGTCGCGGAGCCTGACGCCCGCCTCCTCCAGGCCCATGCCCGCGGAGTTCGGGATGGCGCCGACCGCCATCAGGCAGTGGGAGCCGGTGATGACGCGGCCGTCGGCGAGGACCACCTCGACCTTGTCGCCGACCCGCTTGGCGGACTGGGCTCGGGAGCGGGCCATGACGTTCATGCCGCGGCGGCGGAAGACGTCTTCGAGTACGGCGGCCGCGTCCGGGTCCTCGCCGGGCAGGACCCGGTCGCGGGAGGAGACGAGGGTGACCTTGGAGCCGAGGGCCTGGTAGGCGCCGGCGAACTCGGCACCGGTGACACCGGAGCCGACCACGATCAGCTCTTCGGGGAGTTCGGTGAGGTCGTAGACCTGGGTCCAGTTCAGGATGCGCTCGCCGTCGGGGCGGGCGTCGTCCAGCTCGCGGGGGTGGCCGCCGGTCGCGATGAGGACGGCGTCCGCGACCAGGGTCTCCTCGGTGCCGTCTGCCGCCTTGACGATCACCTTGCGGGAACCGTCGATCGCCTGCATGCCGTCGAGCCGGCCCCGGCCGCGCATGACACGGGCGCCCGCTCGGGTCACGGAGGCTGTGATGTCGTGCGACTGGGCGAGCGCGAGTCGCTTCACACGGCGGTTCACCTTGCCGAGGTCCACGCCGACGACCCGGGCTGCTTGTTCCAGCGGTGGAGTGTCGTCGGCCACGATGATGCCCAGTTCCTCGTACGACGAGTCGAAGGTGGTCATCACCTCGGCCGTCGCGATAAGGGTCTTCGACGGCACGCAGTCGGTCAGCACCGACGCCCCGCCCAGACCGTCGCAGTCGACGACGGTCACCTCCGCGCCGAGCTGCGCTGCCACCAGCGCCGCTTCATAGCCGCCGGGTCCGCCACCGATGATCACGATCCGAGTCACGTACCCCATTGTCCCGCACGCTTCAAGGTGCTTCCGCCCGGGGGCGGCGGGGGTGCTTGGTTTGCCTGCGGTTCGTTGTGGTTTGCCTACGGTTCGTTGTGGGTCGCCTGCGGTTCGTT